>CANQTF010000049.1 GCA_947626745.1 uncultured Lachnospiraceae bacterium | reverse complement strand
GTCGCCGCAGACGGAGGCCGCAGACGTGCCCGCGGAAGAGTTGGCCGAGGCCGCTTCCGATCCGCCCGAGGGGAAGGTCGAGCTGAGGAAGAAGCTCGAGCTGAAGAACAGGGAAGAGCGGAAGAAGTGGGTGGAGGGTGTCTTTGAGGGCGCAAGCCCATATTGGACGATCTCCGAGTTGGATCTGAAGATCTACCGCTATGTCTTTGCAAACGGCGCCAAGCTCTATCGGTTCAATGGCGTCACCTATTGGGAGGTGTGGTCAACGGAGCCGGGGAGAGAGGACACGACGAGCAAGTATTTCATTACGGACAGCAAGTGTCCAAAGTTCGATATGTGCCGTGCACGGTCGGTGAACCAAGTTGTGGATTGGCTGACGGAGCACGGGAAAGAGATCTGATTCTTTCATACTATCCTCCATAAAAGCGGTATAGCGGGCGCCGTATTATCACAAGTCCCGCCCCAATCCCCAGTGGGGATCATTGAAAAATTTTTAAGACCCGTTTTTTCATTTGCGGGCAAAGGAGAAAAAGAAAAATGAAAGCAATGTTTCTCAAAAGGCAGTATGTGGAAAAGAGCAAGAAGAGCGGTCGGCCCATGGTGATCCTCGAAGTGTACAAGCTCCCCGAGTTGAAGAATGACGAAAGCGGTGAGCTTGTCGGCGGCGGTGCACAGACGTTTTTCATTACGGATCCTTCTCGCTTCGAGATCGCCCGTAATTGCAATTTCGGCGACATTATCAATGTCAAAATGGTGCTCAATGAGCGCTTCAATACGGGCGAGCCCGAGTCAACGGAGCTGATCGAGGCGAGCTCCATTGACCTTCTGGAACTTATTTCGTGAGCTGAATAGCCCACTTCAGGCGCGGCGCGAGCCGCGCCTGAAGTGGGGTCTTGATAGTATAGAAATAAGTTGTCCCGCGACTTGAAATTTGGGAGTGGAGATTTCAATGGAAAAATTCGATTTAAATCATGAATATTTCCTCGAGATCTCTCAAAAGTGCAGATACAATGAACGGATGGCGGAATGGTACCGACAGATGGCGGATGAGCAGTTTGATTTTCTGTACCCTCTGACCCAGCGGGAGGAATCGTGGCGTGTCCACATGAATCCCGAGTACCGTAAAATGTGCACCTACAGCAACCGCGCTCACAGCATTGAGTTCTGTATGCGCGACGGGTGGACGTCGGATTACTACCGCATGCACGGCGTGAAGATCTTGAAGGGAGTGAACCGCTGCAAGGATCGGTTCTGTTACAACTGTCAGAGCATGGATTCCCTGCAACGGTTTCACGAGTACGCGCCCGTGATCGACAGATTTGCGGAGAAGTACGAGATCTATCATGTAGTATTTTCGCAGCCGAATGTCCCCGGGTTCATTCTTGACCAAACGCTGGATCTCATGTACAAGAGTTTCTCGCGTCTTGTGGGGTTCATGTCGGGAAAGAAGAAGATCAAGGGCCTCGATCTGAAGGGCATGTACGGCTTTGAGGGCTGTGTCCGTGCGCTGGAAGTGTCGCAGAACGATAAGGACAGTTATTTTCACCCTCACTTCCACTGTATGTGGGTGATGAAAAAGGGGATCGATACGACGCCGAAGCACAGGAATATGTTCTCGGCAGACCGTTCGCACCGCCGGGAGGACAGGCTGTTTTCGGACTTCGAAGTATTCCTGCAGAGGATCTGGTATCTTCTTTTGAACGGGATCAAAGTGACAAAGAAGAACCTCGAAGCTCTTCCGCAGATCGAGGGGAAGAGAAGCTACCCCGATGGGTTCTCCTGTTTTGCGGAGCCCGCAAAGGGGAAGTACCACGAAGTCTTTAAGTATGCGACGAAGGGGAGCTTCTCCAACGGCTCGATCCTGAACGATTACGACTGTTTCAAAGTTCTGTATAAGGCTCTGTATCACAGGCGGGTGTATCAGACGTACGGCTGTTTTTACGGGATCGATATGAATGAGCTGCACGATGACGGTTTTTCTCCCGGGGATCTTGCGGACATGTGTTTCAAGGAGCTCTTGGAGAAACTCAACAGTTCGGAAACGCCCGTGATCGTCATCGAATCGCTCATCGACATTCTGAAGGTGAAGATCGCGGAGGAGGACAAGGGAGTGAAATACATTTCCGTGCTCTCGATCCGTCGGGCCTTTGACGAGGTACCTGCGGAGCTGAGGCCGAAGCTGAAGGAAAAGATCGTTTCGCTCATCTGGGACCAATGTATCTGAGGGATCAAAGGGAATTGTGCCTTGCAAGGAACGTAAGCGGGAAACCGCTGCGGAATAAATAACAAGGAGTGTGTAGGTCTATGGCAAACAAGAGAGGCAGGCGGAAGTACACCGCAGGTCAGAAGAAAGCGTACTATTCCGGCATGGGATATCGCGCAGCGTACGAGAGGAAGGAGATCCCGTTCAAGAACGAATCGAACAAGGAATCGTTCAGACAGGGATATCGTTCCGCAGGGAAGAAAGTGTCCAAATATCCGCCTTTGAAGAGTAAATGATCTTCTGCGGCAGGA
>CANQTF010000048.1 GCA_947626745.1 uncultured Lachnospiraceae bacterium | reverse complement strand
GACGGCAAGAAGGAGATCGCATGCTGCTGGATCTCGGTCGTGCTTCTCGTCGCGTTCACGACCATGATCAGGAAAGGCATGATGCTGAGCACTGTCAGAAGGATACAGACAGCGTAGACAAACACCAGAAATCCTCGTGATACATTCAATTTTTTCATCAGCTCTTCCTCCCTTCCGTCCTGCCGGCCTTCCGCATCTCTTTCGCCACTCGCTTCATCTGTCTGCGCTCGGCCGCCTCTGATTTATCCCGCATCAGGAAGAACACGATCGCGGACAGGACAGCGATGATGACGAACATGATCATGCTCGCCGCAGAAGCACGGTTGTACATGTAGCTCCCCTCAAACGCCTGATTGTAGATGAATACGCTGGTCGTCAGCGTCGCATTGTTCGGGCCGCTCTTATTGACCAGAAGCTTCGGGATATCGAACATCTGCAGACCGCCGATCAGGCTGGTCACCAGCGTGTAGATCAGGATCGTGCGCAGGTTCGGCAGTGTGATATAGATAAATTTCTGCCAGCCGCTGGCGCCGTCGATCTCCGCCGCCTCGAACCACTCGGGGCTCATGCCAAGAATGCCGGAGATCAGCACGATCATCGTGTAGCCGTACCACATCCAGAACTGTATGAAAGCCACAACGCCTCTGGCCCACCACTTGTTCCGCATAAACTCATAGGGCGCATCGCAGATCCCGAACCTCGTCACCAGATCGTTCATCGGCCCCATAGGATAGCCGAACAGCGCGCCGAACAGGATCGCCACGGTGGCCGCCGTGATGATGTTCGGCATGTAGAATACCACCTTGAAAAAGCCCTGTCCCCTGACCTTGAACAGCGTCCCCGAAAACCACGCCGCCAAGACGAGCGCCAGCAGGATCTGCGGCAGGAAATTCATGCCCCACATCAGGAACGTATTGCCAAGCGCCGTCTGGAAGGTGGGCGCAGAAATGATCTGCTGGAAATTCTGGAACGGATTCTCCAGAAAATGGAACTTGGTCATCCCGATACCCTTAAGGTCCGTAAAGCCGATGATGATCGTGTAGATGACCGGATATAAAGTAAAGATACAAAACGCCAACACAAAAGGAATGCTGAAGATATAGCCGTACTTGGCATACGACAGCTTATGCTTCTTTTTCATGTAACCTCCTATCTCCAATAGACTCCGGTAGAGTTGAAAAGGGGGATAGCTCGCCATCCCCCTTAGTCAGTCATATCAGAACTTACTGCGCGCCCAGATCGACCTCAACGTCAAGGTTGTCGGCAACGTTCTGTTTGAATGCGGCGATCGCATCTTCCCTGCTCAGGTTGCCCGCCGTGTACTCACGCACCGCATCTCTCCAGTACTGGTTGATCGTCTCGTCGTACTGTGTCAGGTTCTTACCGTTTGCATAGCTGTTGGCCGGAACGAATACATCAAACATGTTCTGGCCGCCAAGGAAGTCTACCGCGCCGTCGGACTTGCTCATGACCGTACCGGACGCTACGCAGTCCTTCGTGCCTACTTCGCCCTCTACCATCGTGCCGTTTGCCCAGTAGTACTGCAGTCCTGTCTCGGAGCTGTCAAGCGTCACCCACTCGATCAGCTGCTTTACGGCATCCTTCTTCTCGGAATCCTTGTTGGCAAGCAGCCATGTGCCGCCCCAGAAGAAACCGATCGGAGGCTCACATACGGCCCAGTCGCCGTAAGTGCCTTCGCCTACTGCGGAACCGCCGCAGTTGGGAGCCATCGTGTAGTTGATCAGCCATGCGGGGCCGAAGAATCCGAAGATCGGCTTCTCGCCTACGCCCTGCATATCAGCGAACCATGCATCCTGCCAGTCCTGCGTATCGTTGTGATAACCGTTGTCTTTTAACTTCTTGGACAGATCTAAGAACTCTTCTCTCTTCGGGTCGATGTTCAGCTTGCCGTCCACGATCCATGCCGTATCGGAGCTGTTCTCTACCGCATGCCACAGATCGCCGTCGCCGGAGATGATGCCGTAGCCCTTAGCCTTCAGCTGCTCCGCTGCCTCGAAGAACGTATCCCAGCTGCCCGTGCCGCCGCCGATCGCCTTGCTGATCTCCGCCGGATCATCCGTGCCGAACACGTCCTTTGCGATAGAACGGCGGTAAATGAACGCACCGCCTGTCGCCTGATAACCGAGCGCCACCACCTGTCCGTCAGGGTTCGTGCCGATATCCACGCTGTACTGTGCGATGTCCGCTTCTTTCAGCTTCGCGTCTACGTCGATACCCAGATCCGCGTACGGAGCTGCATAGCCCGCCGCGTCACCCTGCGTATATTTCAAAACGAAGGCCGCCTCTGCGCAGTACAGATCCGGTGCGTCCGCGCCGCCCGACGCCAGCGCCTGATCCAGTGCCGGCTGATATGCGCCGTCCGTCGTGGCGATGATCGTCGTGTTCAGCTCGTAACCGAACTCGGGGTGCATATCGATGTATTTCTGGAGCATGTTCGGCACTTCGTCCGTAAATGCATATACATTGATGACCTGTGAGCCGCCTCCGGAAGACGCTGCCTCGTCTGCATCTGCTGCAGGCGCTTCCGTTGTCGTGTCATCTGCCGCGGG
>CANQTF010000047.1 GCA_947626745.1 uncultured Lachnospiraceae bacterium | reverse complement strand
CCTCATATGTATAGGCATACATCAATAACAACATTAAGATTAGCAGGTTGGAAACCAGAATTTTTAAGAGTACGAGCAGGTCATAAAAATATATACACAACAATGAATACATATATCAATCCTTCTGAAGAAGAAATATCAAAAGAGTTTAATAAAACAAAGGAGATATTTACTAGTATGGAGAAGGGAGGATATATAGATGTTTAGACTACAACAACTAAATGAAAATAATAAAGAAACAAAAGATAAATATAATCAAATAATAGAATATTTAAAGCAAGATGATGGATATTGGTTAGATAATGATATATGGGATTTTACAGAAAGCTGTTTTTATGGCAAATTAATAGAGGCCTCAAGATATATAAGATTTAATGTATTTCAAAGTGAAATAATAAAAAATGAATTTAAATATTTCATTTTAAAAAGTTTTAAAGAAAATTTGTATAAAGGATCTGTAATAAAGAAGATTGGAGGACATTTTAAATATATTAGTATGTTTTTAAACGAAAAATATAAAGAAATAACGAGTTTAAAAGATATAGATAATAAAACAGAGATGATAATAAAATGGAATGATTTTTTGTTTAAGAAAAAAGTTAATGGTTATAAAATTGCATTAAAGATTATCTATGACTTTTTACACGACTATTATGATAAAATAAATGAAATAGAAAAAGATGTATGGTATGCAAGAAATATAAAAGGAGCAAGACTATCAGCAAGTGTTAGAACTGGAAGATTAGATTTTACAATTATTCCAGAATACTACAAAGAAGGAATAAAGAAATATTTTAGGGCGATGATTATACGAAAGAGTTATAGAGTATGTGCTGAACAATTGAGTATAATAAAGTTCTTTTTTAGAATATTTTATCAACATGGATATGAAGATGGATTTTTAGAAAATTTAACTAGAGATGATGTAGAAAAATATATTTATTGGTTAAGTAGTGAAAATACAAAAAAAGATAGAACATATAAATCAAAATGTGTAACATATATAAAAAACTTCATAGAATATATACAAATATCTGAATACTCTATTGCACCAAAAAAAGAGGTATATAAGTTATTTCATTATGATGATGTACCAAAAAGAGAGGTTAATTCCGATATAATAAAAAGAGTAAAATATATTCCAACTCCAATACTTGAGCAAATAGATAACAATATAGAATGTATTCAAGACAAAGAAATAGTTATTGTATATAAATTAGCGAGAGAAACAGGTTGGAGAGGTACAGATATATTAAATCTAAGATATAATAATTGTTTAGAACAAATATGGAATACGAAAGAGAATAAATATAACTATTATCTATGTGGAGAAGTTACAAAAACAGGAATAGCAGAACTTAAAGTTCCAATACATACAGGAATAGCAAATATGATAAAAAGTTATATAGAAATCGCAAAGAATAAAAGTACAGAAGATAACAATCCAAAAAAATATTTGTTTAACACATATAATGGAAAAAGTAAAGGTAGACCAATAAGAACGTTAAAAGTTATTACAAATATACAAAAATTAATAAAAGAAAAAAACATTGTAGATGTAAATGGAGAAATATATCATTTTAAGTTACATTCACTGAGGCATACTAGAGCAAAAGAATACATTGAGCAAGGACTAGGAATTGAAATTGTACAGCAAATGCTAGGTCATAGAAGTCTGCAAATGACAGTACATTATGCTACAGTGAGTGAAAATATATTATATGAAAAATGGAAAAATACAGAAGAATTGCAATTATTCAAACTAAATTCTGACACAAATCAGTTGGAAAATATAAATATAAAGGACAAACAAAATGATAACATTGTTAGATATGAATATGTAAGAGACAATTTAGATGCTGTAAAAGTACCATTTGGAGTATGTTTTAAATCTAAAAAGATGCAATGCAAAACTCAATTAAATCAGTGTTTGGAATGTGCAAATTTTTGTACATCAATAGAAAAAATTGAGGAATATGAAATAGAAATTACAAGAGTAAAGAAACAGATAGAAATTGCAGAAAAAAATGGCAGAATGGATTGGAAAGAGAAAAATACAGAACGTTTAGAACTGTTAGAAGATTTTTTAGAACGAATAAAAATTGAAAAAGTAATTCATAAAAATGAAAAATCAAGGGAGGAATATTAAATGGCGAAAAACACAAAAGGATTAGAGAAATACTATAAAAGAAAAACAGAAATAGCAATAAAAAAAGTAAATGAAGCTATACAAAAATTACAGAAAGAACGGATATAAAATAAATTTTAATACAGTAGCAAATGAAAGTGGTGTAGCAAAAACATTCTTGTATGATAACAATGAGATAAGAGAAAAAATCGAAAGGTTAAGAAATGCACAAGTAAACAAAGAAATAAATCAAAGAGCAAAATTTGATAAAACATCAAAATCAAAAGATGTGATTATATTAACAAAGGATAAAAAAATAGCCAAACTCGAAAAAGAAAATAGAGAGTTAAAGAACGAATTAAACACATTGCGACAATTAATATATAATAAAATCTAAATTACATTGACTATATGTAGTTTATGTAAAAATCTAATATTTACAGGAGGCACAGCCTCCTGTAAACTAGATTA
>CANQTF010000046.1 GCA_947626745.1 uncultured Lachnospiraceae bacterium | reverse complement strand
ACCGTCTGCACAGTCAGAACGAGAACAGCGAGAGCTTGCGGAAAGAAATAGAATTGCTGAGATCGAAGCTGAACGAGAGCGAGAACGTTGGGAAAGAATTAGGAGAAACCGTTACTCGCGTTAATAATGAAAATATGGAATTAAAGTCCGAAAATCAAAAGCTGAAAAATCGTCCTCCGCAGACAATTATACGTTACGAAAAAAATTGTTATCGGTGCAGCCGCGAGGAATACGAAAAAACCGCGCGGGAAATGGAGGACGATAAAAAAGCTGCTAAAGAAAACCGCGATTATTTTTATCGGCTTGTAAATAGGTATAATTCCGAAATTGATAAGCGCGTTGATAAAATCGTTAAGCGGAAAACGGCTTTTCAAAGGTTTGCTGATTGGTTTAGTAATCTTATATCAGCAATAAATTCAGCGGTTTTCTTTGTGCCTTTTTTGTATGCTGTTGGGATTACAATTCTTGCAATTTGCAGGAATAAAATTGTCCGTAATGATTTTATTATTGCGGGAAAAGCGGTAGGCAAGATTTTTGCGATAATGTTCGGCGGCATAAAATGGCTTGTGCTAAAGGCGGCGGGACTTTCTGTTTATATAGAAAATCCAACCGTACAAAAAATATTATGGTGGGTTATTTTAATTCTGATGATTTTAATTATTATTGCAATAATTTTGTTTTTGCTGTTTCTTATTTCATTTTTTGTATACATCTTTTATTATGCCTTTAAGGACAAATTATCCGAAATATTTAATAAAACGTATCTTGCCGCAATGCTTGCGGATTTAGGTATTATAACGTTTTGCGGAGATTTGATTAAAGCGAAAATAGAAATAAATCTTGTATTGACATATTTTATTTTTCTTGCTGCTTTTACGGTTTTGAAAATTGTCGTACCGACTATTATTAAAAAAATTCGCAGATAATGAAAGGAGATTTTTTATGAATAAAAATACACAAACGGAAGTTAAAGTAACTATACATACTCCCGACAAGATTTCGGAAAGCGTCAAGCAGCAGAAAATAAATCGGCTGTACGATATATTAAAACCAAAGAACGAGGATAAAAATAAATCCGTCGCTTAAATTTTTTTTGATTTACTACTTGAAAATGTCTGCCGATAGTGCTATAATATATATGGAATAACGCATTATCGGCTGACTTATTTTACGGAGGCTGATAATATGAAAAAGCAAATTAAAAATACAGGCAAAATCACAGCGATTTATGTACGCCGTTCTGTAAGCGACAAGGACAAGGGTAATAATTCTTTGTCAATAGAAGCGCAGAAAGAGGAGTGCATAAAGTTTTTGGAGAGAGGAGGAAAAGTTTCAAAAAACAGCTACCGCATTTATTGTGATGACGGAAAATCGGGCAAGGATATTGCTCACAGACCTGCTTTTCAGCAGATGATGTCCGATGCGCGCGACGGTCTTATTGATAAAATAATTGTGAAAAAATATGACCGTTTCAGCAGAAATATGCGGGAATATTTAAACGTTACAGACCAGCTTGACAAGTACGGAGTAGGCGTTGTTTCGCTCTCGGAACCGTTCAACACGGAAACAAAAGAGGGGCGAATGATGAGAAATAATTTGCTTAATTTTGCTGAATTTGAACGTGAAACAATTGCCGCGAGAGTTGCGGACGCATTTAATACAAAAGCCCGTGAAACAGGTTTTTATCAGGGCGGGAAAATGTATTACGGATTTAATTCCGAACGCCGCACAATTAACGGCAAAACGGGTTCGGTGCTTGTTCCGTCGGACAGGGCAAACGTGGTTAAAATCGCATACGAAATGTACAAAGAGCCGTCTGTTTCACTAAAAAAAATAATTGATTATTTTCGTGAAAATCAAATTGAAACCTCGTCTAAGGCTTACAGAACGTACCGCGAAACCGTTGTTATGGACAGAACACACCTGTCAAAAATTCTGAAAAGTCCCTTGTATGTCCGTGCCGACAAGGAAGTATACCAATTCTACGCTTCAAAAGGCGTGGAAATGCTTGACGATGTAAAGGACTACGATGGCGTACACGGCTTATTTTTACATAAAAATGCGGACGGCTCGGAATTTATTAAGCTGGGTTATCACGAGGGTTTGGTGGACGCTGAAACATGGCTTGCTGTGCAGGATAAAAAAGCGCATAATCACAAAGTTCCGCAAAACGGCAGCGGAACAAATTCATGGCTTTCGGGACTTGTAAAATGCGCTCATTGCGGATATGCGGTTCACGTATTTTATGGCTGGAATGTAAGTCACACAAAGCAATGGAGATATTACCGCGATATGGGCGCGTATAATGCGGCGGGGTGCAAAAAATATACACTGAAGCTTCGTCCCGATAATTTAGAGCAAATCGTTTTTAATGCAATGTGCGAACGTTTAAACAGCTTGACGATTGCAAAACAGGAAAGGGAAAAAAGCGATACGGAAGCCGAGTATTTAAGAGCGGAAATAATCCGTTCGGAGGAAGAAATACGCAAGCTTATGGATAAACTTTCTGAGGCGGACGAGGTGCTTTTTGAATATATTCAAAAGCGAATTAAAGAATTGCACGAAAAGAAATCCGATATGGAAAACCGTCTTGCCGCCCGTGAACGCAAAATAAAAGCGGTAGATACTTCTCCGCTTTCCGAGCCGCTTGCCAAATGGGACGAATTGACCGTTCATGAAAAACACGATGTCGCGGTTACAATGATTGAAGTTATTCGCGTTTCCGATGAAACGGGCGTTGATATTCAATTCAGTATTTAATTAAAATCCCCGATAATTGGCGGTTTGCCGCCTTATCGTGGTAATCGAAAATCGTTGGTAGGGTGTGGCGTTGGGCGTGCCTGAGGCAAAACAGATCCCCTTGCCACCGGTTATTTCATCAAGATAACGGCACTTCATCAGTAGCTGAACGGATTTTCC
>CANQTF010000045.1 GCA_947626745.1 uncultured Lachnospiraceae bacterium | reverse complement strand
ACTCTTTCTTATGAAATTTAACACAATATACTATATACACATATTCAAACCATACTCCATTTTAGGATAACCGATGAACACCGTATCATATTCATCCCAGTTGTCGGGGACTGCATTTGTGAGCTCCACAACACGCAGAGATTCATCGTCATGCTCACGTGATACGCGGCTGTCCCGGTTTGTCCAATCCAAATCGTCAGAAGTATAAGGCTCTACGGGGACAAGTTCAAACAGGTCCGCGCCCGTGGCGTCCGCAATATATCCGGCAACCGCCTCGGTATTGTTTGTGGCCGAGTAGTAAACAACAAGTGTCTTTCCGCCGGACGTTCCGGTCGGCTGCACTGATTCCGCGCCGGATGTTTCGGAAAGCGTCTCGGAAGATGCCGTATCCGACGGTTCGCTGGGCTGTTCTGCCGGTTTGGAGCTGTTGTCCGGCTGCGTACTTTCCTCAGCAGAGCTGCCCGAACTGCTGCTTTCCCTATTCTGACCGGAACAGGCCGCAAGAGAAATCACCATAGTCACACATAACAGAATTGCAAAAATCTTTTTCATGAAAACCATTCCTTTCTTTCATTTTTACTACAATGTATTTTTGTTAATACCCCTTACGGCCAGCAAGGAAATACCCATCTTGTCGCTTAAGCTGTTAGAATGAGTATGGCAATGGGTCTTGCCGTGCTTACAGTATGAGGTTGACGACCATTCCCGTGGCGAACGAAAACAGCATGACAAACGCAAGATACATGAAAAAACGCTTCACACCCAGCACGATTTTCAGTGCGCCCAGATTGGTAATCTTGGTTGACGGCCCGGTGAGCATAAACGCCGCCGCGCTTCCCATGCTCATGCCGGAATAGAGCCATTCCCGGATCAGCGGGATTGTCCCGCCGCCGCAAGCGTAGAGCGGAACCCCGATGGTGGCGGCCATCAATACGCCGAAGCCCTCATTTGCCTCTCCAAAGAGAGCCGCAAATCTGTCTGCCGGAACATACCGCTGAAACAGCGCCGACAGCAGCACACCCACAAGGAACCATGGGCCGGTGGCCTTGATGTTTCTGCCAATGTTTTTGACAAGCCGCAGAAAAAGGTTTGGGTCGGTGTCATGATTGTGGGGTCCGTCAAAACCGATAAAGTTGAAAAACGGTTTGTTCTTATAAAACACCCGAATGAGGATACCCGCCATGCAGCCACAGATAAAGCAAGAAACGATCCGCACCGTTAAGGCGATGCTTCCCAGCGCCGTGCTGTAAATAATAAGCTGCGGATTTAAGAGGATCGAACTCATCATAAATGCCGCCAGCCAGTCGTCCCGGATACCGCTTTTAGAAAAGGACGCCGACAGCGGAATCGTTCCGTACATACACAGGGGCGACGCTATGCCCAGAATACTTGCGGGGATCACGCCAAGAACCCCCAGCTTTTTATCTCCCAGACTGCGGAACAGCCCGTGAATACGATCTTTGACAAACACAGAGATGACCGATCCTAAAACAATTCCAAGGGCGTAGTAGAGAGCGATCTGTCGAAGCTGCACGGTAAAGTAATACCCTACATAGACAAATTCACGCCGCAGCACTTCCCCGATCTGTCCCAAAGCCGATCACCCCCTTCCTTTCTTTATTCGTCCACGCTTTCCAGCCGGTAGGTTCGGCTGCCAAGACCGATGGCTTCGCCGGCCTCCAGAACGTGTTCCGCGTGCTGCCCTTCCATCCGGCGGATAAAACTCTCGTTGCCCTCCGCCTGATAGATCAGATCGACACAGGCCTGATCCAGCGCTACCGGATCGGTGGAGGCCAGAATACCGATATCGTGGATATCCGGTTCAGCCGGATTGCCGTCGCAGTCACAGTCAATCGAGAGACGGTTCATCACGTTGATAAAGAGGATATTGCCGTCCAGCGCGTCCACCACCGATTTCCCGGCGTCAGCCATGGATTCCAGAAAAGCGTCCTGATCACCGCCCCAAGGACTGGTGTGACTGTTTCCGGCGGTGTGGATCAGGCATTTTCCCTCCTGAGAGCCGATGCCAATCGAAATATTTTTGATCGCTCCGCCAAAACCCGCCATGGCGTGGCCTTTGAAATGAGACAGCACCAGAAAGCCGTCAAAATCGCCAAAGTGTGCGCCCACATAATTCTCAGAAAGCTGCTGTCCTCCCTCTACGGGAAGGATCATGGATTCTCCGTCCTCGTCCATGATGACAAAGCCCTTGCCTAGATCGGTAAAACCGTGATCCTCCGCCACCTGATAGTGCATGGCCGTCTCGGAGCGGGAGCCGCCGTAGGCCGTATTGCACTCCACGATAGTGCCGTCCACCCGTTCCACCAGATCCCGGATCAGATCGGGGTCTAAGTAATTGCTGGCTGGCGGTTCGCCGGTGGAGAGTTTCACCGCGATATTGTCACCGGTCAGCTCTACGCCCAGTGCCTCATAGACCTTCATCAGCCCCTCCGGGGAAATGTCCGTCGTCATGTAAACCACAGGAACGTCGTCTGTGCCGCCAGCGGAAACATTGGTTTCTGCGCTGTCGTCCGATGTTTGAGAACTCTCATCGCTTTCACTCTCACCGTCTGCGCTCTCGCTCTGCCCAGAATCAGAGGAAGATTCCGCGACATTGTGGCTCGTCCGGTCTGTTTCGGCATTGCCGTCCGTGCCAAAGCTGCCGTTTCCACAGGCCGCGAGAGAAAGCGGCATGATAAAACTTAACAGCAACGCAACTATTTTCTTCATGTCGTATGCCCCTTTCAAGCAATTTTTTCTATATTCATTCTAACGCAATCAAAACCGGTGCAGAAGTCTCTATCCGTTCACCAGTTCATACCTATGGTTATAACCGCTTTACATCTGCTGTTCCCAAAACGCCACAGCGTCGTTTATCCAACCCTCGGCAACCGTTCCTGTCCCCAGCCCGAAGCCGTGGGAAAGGCCCTCATAGGCGTGAAACTCTGTGGGGATCCC
>CANQTF010000044.1 GCA_947626745.1 uncultured Lachnospiraceae bacterium | reverse complement strand
GAGTGCCTCCTTTTTAGTGTCTGATTTATTGTAACAGGTAGTGCATGATCGTGTCTACTTATTTAGTATAGATCCATTTATGGATTGTAGCAACTTAACGAGCGTGGCGATACCGAACGAGACGGAGGAGGGCAATTATGGTTATAATTGTGCATTTAGCGGCTGCGGCACGAGTACGAGCATAGATGGCAGAGACTTAGAAGTTGAAGCCACAGCAGCGACTGCTTCGGAGTAGGCTGCAAAGGCTGTGAAGCAGTCTGAAAAACAACAGAAATACCGCATAACAAATAGAGAACCGGTATAAAAGTATCGGTTCTCTTGTAATGTAAAGAAGTAAATAGGCAAGCGGTAGAAAAGAGCGATATAAGGCGGAAGAGCCAAAAGCAGACCGGTGTACTTATTGCATTATGCCTGGAGCGGTGATAAGATAAAGTGCGTAGGGAACGGAGGCTGCCTATGAACATCAATAACATCAATTTTAACTCTTTTATCCGTGTGGCGGAGGCCGGCAGCTTTAACAAGGCGGCAGAGGATCTGCACATCACCTCCACCGCGCTGATCAAGCAGATCAATCTGCTGGAGAGCGATCTGGAAATACGGCTTTTTGACCGGACCCACAGGGGGATCACGCTGACAAAGGCCGGCGAGTCGCTTTATAAAGATGCGAAGTACATCACGGAATACTGCAGGGAAGCGGTTGCCCGCGCCGGAAGCGCGGAGCGGGCGCAGGAGCAGGTGGTCCGGATCGGCACCTCTCCCATTATGCCGGCGCAGATGCTGATGGATCTGTGGCCGAAGATTCATGAATATTGTTCGGATGTGAGCTTTAAACTGGTCCCTTTTGAAAATACATCGGACAATGCAAGGGAAATCCTGAAGAATCTGGGGCAGAATATTGATGTGGTGACCGGTTTTGTGGATGAGCTTCTGATGAAGCAGAGGAACTGCAGCGGTCTGTTGATCGAAAATGAACCGCTCTGCTGTGCGGTGCCGCTTTCCCATCCGCTTGCGGGGAAGGAGAAGCTTTCTGTGCAGGATCTGTACGGGCAGGATCTGATGATGATCCACCGGGGCTGGTGCCGCCATATGGACGATCTGCGGGACGATCTGACGGAACACCATCCGCAGATCAATCTGGTGAATTTTGATCTGTACGATGTGGGCGTTTTCAATCAGTGTGAACAGAATCAGGATATTCTGGTAGTCATTAAAAGCTGGAGCATGGTGCATCCGCTGATGCGCGTGATTCCGGTGGAGTGGGATCATGTCATGCCGGTGGGGATTCTGTACTCTCCGCAGCCGACGAAGGTTGTCAGCCGTTTCCTGTCCGCACTGGAAAAGGTGTTGGCTTCCCTTAGGCAGTAGGAAACACGCCGGAGTTGCAGCCTCTGGTTATAACGGATTAACGAATCGAGACTTCTCCGGAAGTCTCGTTTTTTTTATGATGAAATACAGAGGTGATGTCAATGAAACGGCTTTTTGAAACAGGTCTGGTGACCTTGTTTCTTATGATGTTAGTTTGTGCCTGTGGCAAATCTGCCGCAAATGAAGAAACAGGAGTGGTTGACATGGAGATTCCCCAGACAGGTTGGACCGAAGCAGTACCGACAGAATATACACAGGCGTCCGATGAACAGGGCAGTGTTGTCCGCCTTGACTATGAATCAGAGGATTATGTCCGAGACGGCTCCGCTATCACAAAAACAGCTTATGTATATACTCCTTATGACTATGATGAGAACGATGCCGAAACGCAGTACAACATTCTCTACCTCATGCACGGCTGGGGCGGTCATGCCGGAGAATATTTTGATTTTACGGCCACCAAAAACATGTTTGACAACCTGATCGCAAAGGGTGACATCCCGCCGATCATCATCGTGTCAGCGACGTTCTACAACGAAAACAGCAGCACGGATTTTTCGAGTTCTATCGAGGAATTTCGGGCGTTTCATCAGGATTTTGAAGAACACCTGATGCCCGCGGTTGAGGGGAAATTCCATACCTATGCCGCGTCCACTTCCCCAGAGGACTTGAAAGCTTCCCGCGACCATCGGGCGTTCGGCGGCTTCTCCCTCGGCTCGGTCACCACATGGCTCCAGTTCTGTTATGACTACGATTATATCCACTGGTTTCTTCCGATGAGCGGTTCCTGCTGGTATTATGGGACTTATGGTGACTTCCGCTTTGAGGACAATGTGGACTTCATCGAACAGCTCGTGGAGGACAAAGATCTCGACGAGCGCGGATACTTCATCTATCATGCAGTTGGTACCGAGGACGCAGTCAAGAGCCAGTCGATCAATATGGCGGAGGAAATGCTGTCGCGGGAGATTTTCACGCCGGATCATTACGTATTCTATCAAAAGGACGGCGGCTACCATGATTTTAACGCTGTGCAGGAATATCTCTACAATGCGCTCCCGCTGTTCTTCCGGGAGCAAAACGATACCGCTGCAAACAGGCTGACGAATGGTCAGCCCTACACCACAGGCACTGCCATTTCAGACGTGATAAATGATCCGGCTTTCGGAGACTATGGACGGTTGATCTTCCCTGTGAATACCGGATATTACAGCGGCAAGACGTTGGGCGGCCTTCGTCTGACGTGGTATTCCAATATCGACCCGGACAAGACGGTGGAGATTGCAAATTACATGAAATCTCATGCGCAAGCGGGCGAGACGATCTTTTATGATATTTATACCGATGAGGAAAAGGCGGCCGACCCCGGCAAGGCGGATACGGGACTGTTTTTTTTCAAAGGCGATCCCGGTGAAAAGTTTGCCGTGTGTAATGCGGGAGGCGGTTTTGCCTATGTGGGCGCGATGCACGACAGTTTCCCGCACGCGCTGGAGCTTTCCAAAATGGGCTACAACGCCTTTGCGCTGATCTACCGTCCGGGCTGGGATACGGCAATGGAGGATCTTTCGCGGGCAATCAGCTTTATCTTTGCCCACGCGGAAGAACTGGAAGTGGACACTGACTGTTATTCCCTGTGGGGCGGTTCGGCGGGCGCGCGGATGGCAGCCGACATCGGCTCTTACGGTACGGCCTATTTCGGCGGAGACGATCTGCCCCGGGCGGGCTGCGTCGTCATGCAGTATACGGGACACAGCGAATGGCAGAAAACCGACCCGCCCACCTACGTCTGCGTCGGAACAAACGACGGCATTGCGAACTGGCGCACGATGCAAGGTCGGATAGATGCCATGTCCGCCGCAGGGATCCCCACAGAGTTTCACGCCTATGAGGGCCTTTCCCACGGCTTCGGGCTGGGGACAGGAACGGTTGCCGAGGG
>CANQTF010000043.1 GCA_947626745.1 uncultured Lachnospiraceae bacterium | reverse complement strand
AAGAAAACAGGTCTAAGATCATTTTTCTTTAGGAACAATCTTTTTCATGTCAACTGACAATTCGTTTACTTCATCAAGTGGGAGAAGACGGTTGACAAAACAGAGCCAAAAGTCTAGCATGAATTAAAATGGTAAATTTTTTGAGACGATAAAGCATTGTGGAAAGGAAACAGAAAAATGGCAGACAAGAAGTTAGTGGAAGCGATCACTTCTATGGAGGAAGATTTCGCGCAGTGGTACACCGATGTGGTGAAGAAGGCTGAACTGATCGACTACACGAGTATTAAGGGGTGTATGGCATTCAGGCCGGCGGGTTACGCTATCTGGGAGCTGATCCAGAGCCAGATGGACGCGATGTTCAAAAAGACCGGCGTGCAGAATGTATACCTGCCGATGTTTATCAGCGAGAGCCTTTTAAATAAGGAGAAAGACCACGTGGAAGGATTCGCGCCCGAGGTGGCATGGGTGACGCACGGCGGTATGCAGCCTCTTCAGGAGAGGCTCTGTGTCAGACCCACTTCCGAGACTCTTTTCTGTGATTACTATAAAAATGTGGTACAGTCCTACCGCGATCTGCCGCAGCTGTGCAACCAGTGGTGCTCCGTGGTGCGCTGGGAGAAGGAGACGAGGCCCTTTTTAAGGAGCAGAGAGTTCCTGTGGCAGGAAGGGCACACCGCCCATGCGACCGCCGAGGAGGCCGAGGCGCGGACGATCCAGATGCTCAACGTGTATGCTGATTTCTGCGAGAACGTGCTGGCGATCCCCGTGATCAAGGGCCGCAAGACCGACAAGGAGAAATTTGCGGGCGCGGAGGCGACCTACACGATCGAGGCGCTGATGCACGACGGCAAGGCGCTGCAGTCCGGCACGAGCCACAATTTCGGGGACGGCTTTGCGAAGGCGTTCGGCATTCAGTATACGGACAAGGACAATACATTAAAATATGTGCATCAGACTTCATGGGGAGCATCGACCCGTCTGATCGGCGCGATCATTATGGTACACGGCGACGATTCGGGTCTGGTCCTGCCGCCTAAGATTGCGCCCACGCAGATCATGATCATTCCGATCCAGCAGAAGAAAGAGGGCGTGCTTGCCAAGGCGTATGAGCTGAGAGACAGGCTGAGTGATTTCCGCGTGAAGGTGGACGATACGGACAAGAGTCCCGGGTGGAAGTTCTCCGAGCAGGAGATGCGCGGCATACCGATCCGTGTGGAGATCGGCCCGAAAGACATCGAGGCGGGTAAGTGTGTGATCTGCCGCCGCGACACGGGAGAGAAGCTCGAGACATCGCTCGATGACTTGGAGACGAAGGCGGCCGAGATACTGGACAAGATGCAGGTCGAGATGCTGGAGAGGGCGCGCGTACACAGAGACAGCCACACCTATGTGGCCAAGGATATGGACGAGTTCCGCAGACTGTTCACGGAGAAGTCCGGTTTCGTCAAGGCTATGTGGTGCGGCGAGCGGGAATGCGAGGACAAAATCAAGGAAGAGCTCAGCGTCACAAGCCGCTGTATGCCCTTTGAGCAGGAAAACTTAAGCGATGTGTGCGTGTGCTGTGGAAAACCCGCCAAAAAAATGGTATACTGGGGCAGGGCCTATTAAAACCCTGATCCGAAACAATAACAGACGATCATTATAAATAGAAAGAGAGGGTAATAGAATGAATGTATTGGTAATCAACTGCGGCTCTTCTTCTCTGAAGTATCAGCTCATCAACAGCGATTCGGAGGAAGTGCTCGCCAAAGGACTGTGTGAGAGGATCGGCATCGACGGCGCTATCGTCCACCAGCCCAAGGGCGGCGACAAGGTAAGGACGGAGGTGGCTATGCCGAACCATACGGCGGCGGTAAAGCTGGTGATCGAGAAGCTGACCGACCCGCAGGTGGGTGTGATCAAATCTCTCGACGAGATCGACGCGGTCGGCCACCGTATCGTACACGGCGGCGAGAAGTTCGCCACATCGGTCGTCCTCAATGACGAAGTGCTTAAGGCGATCGAGGACTGCAACGATCTGGCGCCCCTGCACAATCCGGCCAACCTGATCGGCATCAACGCCTGTCGGGAGATCATGCCGAACGTGCCGATGGTGGGCGTGTTCGACACGGCTTTTCATCAGACGATGCCGAAGAAGGCATATCTGTACGGGCTGCCGCTGTCCTACTATGAGAAATACAAGGTCCGCCGTTACGGCTTCCACGGCACCAGCCATGACTTCGTCTCCAAGCGCGCGGCGGAGATCCTCGGCAAGGACAGAAAAGACTTGAAGATCATCGTATGCCACCTGGGGAACGGCGCGTCTATCTCCGCGGTGAAGAACGGTGAGTCTGTTGATACATCTATGGGCCTGACACCGTTAGAGGGACTTATCATGGGTACGCGGTCGGGCGACTTGGATCCGGCGATCATCACTTTTATCGCGGGCAAGGAAGGTATCAGCGCGGACGAAGTGATCAACGTGTGCAATAAGAAATCCGGCGTGCTCGGCCTGTCCGGCGGCGTTTCCAGCGACTTCCGCGATCTGGCGGCGGCCTCTGCCGAAGGCAACAAGGCGGCTGAGACGGCGCTTGAGACTTACGCTTACCGCGTAGCCAAGTATATCGGCGCATACGCTGCGGCCATGAACGGTGTGGACGTGATTGCATTCACTGCGGGCGTGGGCGAGAACGACGCCAAGGTGAGAGAGGCAGTCGGACAGTATATCGGCTTCCTCGGCGCAAGCATCGATCCGGCGAAGAACGATGTCCACGGCGAAGAGGCGATCATCTCCGGCGCGGGCGACAAGGTTACCGTGATGGTCGTTCCCACCAACGAGGAGCTGGCGATCGCGAGAGAGACGGTGCGTCTGGTTTAAGATGAGTAAAAAGAGAAAGAAAAGAAAGAGAGGCGTCGGGACGGTCGTCCTGCTCTCTCTTCTGATTATTGTATGCGTCATATGTCTGTTCACACTGGTGCGCGGCTCGCTGGCCGACGGCATCAAGTCCGCGGTGGCGGGCAAGGTGACGGAGACAGTCATGGAACAGGCGATTCAGAAAGCGCTGGAAAGCTCCGGCGACCCCGAGGCGGCCGCCAAGGCGAAGGAGATCGTCAGCAATATGGACGAGGCCGACAAGAAAGAGGCGGAGGCTATCGTGGAGAAATATGCCAACGAAGAGACCGTATCCGCGCTCAAGGACATGGTGGAGAGCGGCATAAACAGCGAGTCGGTCTCACAGGCTGTAGATTATCTGCAGGACAATGTGTCCGAAGAAGATATCCGCAAGCTGCAGGAGCTATATGAAAAGTACGGAGCAGAAGTGCCCTAGGCTTAGGCCGGGGCACTTTTTTG
>CANQTF010000042.1 GCA_947626745.1 uncultured Lachnospiraceae bacterium | reverse complement strand
GACAGTGGGCTATCGCCAAGCGGTAAGGCACAGGACTTTGACTCCTGCATTCGCCGGTTCGAATCCGGCTAGCCCAGCTATTTGGACCACTAGCTCAGGTGGTAGAGCACTTGACTTTTAATCAAGTTGTCTGGGGTTCGAATCCCCAGTGGTTCATTGAAAGAGTTATCAAGATGATACATGGGGATTCGAACCCCGGTTCGATAATCCCCGAGGTTCACGGTAGTGAACCTCAGTTCATTGAGAGAGTTATCAAGATGATACATGGGGATTCGAACCCCGGTTCGATAATCCTCGAGGTTCACGGTAGTGAACCTCAGTTCATTGAGAGAATTATCAAGAGGGTATGCGGGGATTCTGATGCAATTGTGAGTTCGGTTTATTCCGGACTCCTTTTTTACGCGGCAGATGTGCCAAGCTGACAGGTGTTTCTGGCAATGCGGCGCCATGCCGCCGCGATAACGGGTGGATCCCGCAAGCGCGTTTCGTCTCGTCTGCTTGGAAACACAGAGAGGAGTAACTTATGGAAGAGATCAGAGAAGAAAACAAGATGGGCGTTATGCCCGTAAACAAACTGCTGCTCAGCATGTCCTTTCCGATGATGGTGTCCATGCTGGTGCAGGCGCTCTACAACGTGGTGGACAGTATTTTTGTGTCAAGGATCAACGAGAATGCCCTGACGGCGGTCTCGCTCGCGTTCCCGCTGCAGACGCTGATGATCGCGCTGGGCGGCGGCATGGGCGTAGGCGTCAACGCGGTTCTGTCCAAGGCGCTGGGGGAGAAGGAGTTTGACAGGGCAAATAAGGCGGCGGTCAACGGCGTATTCCTCGCGGGCGTCAATTTTGTGATATTTCTGTTGGTAGGCTTGTTTGCGGTCAGACCGTTCTATATGAGCCAGACGGACGATGCGCAGATCATCGAGTACGGCTGTCAGTATCTGACGATCGTGTGCTGCTTCGGCTTCGGCATCTATACGCAGTTCATTTTCGAGCGGCTGCTGCAGTCCACGGGCCGGACGATCTATACCATGTATACGCAGGGAACGGGCGCGATCATCAACATCATTATGGATCCGATTCTGATCTTCGGCTATTTCGGTTTCCCGAAAATGGGGGTTGCGGGCGCGGCGGCGGCCACTGTGTTCGGGCAGATCGTGGCGGGTATCATAGCCCTCATCATCAATCTGAAGAAAAACACGGACATCAAGCTGGATTTTCACGGTTTTCGTCCGGATATGGGTATGATCGGGCAGATTTATGTGGTGGGTATCCCCTCTATCATCATGCAAGCCATCGGCTCTGTGATGACATACTGCATGAACCGGATCCTGATCGTGTTTTCTTCCACGGCGGCGGCTGTGTTCGGCGTGTACTTCAAGCTGCAGAGTTTCGTGTTCATGCCGATCTTCGGGCTGAACAACGGTATGGTGCCGATCGTCGCTTACAATTACGGGGCAGCCAAGAAAGACCGTCTGCTGAAGACGGTCAAGCTGAGCGTGATCTATGCGGTCGGCATCATGTTTGTCGGCTTTTTGGTTTTCCAGATCTTTCCGGTACAGCTTTTTGCCCTGTTTGACGCGTCGGAGACGATGCTCGCTATCGGGGTTCCCGCGCTGCGCACGATCAGTATCAGCTTCCTGCTGGCGGGGTTCTGCATCATAGAGGGTTCGGTATTTCAGGCTCTCGGCAACGGCGTGTACAGTATGCTCGTGTCGGTGGCCAGACAGCTCGTAGTGCTGATTCCGGTCGCCTACCTGTTGTCGCGGCTTGGCAACGTGGATTATGTGTGGTGGGCATTCCCGATCGCGGAGATGATGTCTCTCTCCATGACGATCGTTTTCCGTATCCGCATGGGGAAAAAAGTCATCAGCCGTATCGGCGAAGTGCCGGCGGTGCAGGATTGACAGAGATATGTCTGAATGATATGATACATAACGGATTCGGATTTCAATGTGGGATCCGGATCCTTTTTCTGCGGACGTGGCGGAATTGGCAGACGCGCTGGATTTAGGTTCCAGTGGGCGACCGTGCAGGTTCAAGTCCTGTCGTCCGCATAATAAGCTGAGGGGACTTTTCAAGTCCCCTCAGCTTATTATGCGGACGACAAATAAAATGCAGAACATGCTGCAGACTGCGCAAGCAGGCTGCGGAGATGACTGCGGAGCAGACTTCTCCGGTTCAAGTCCTGTCGTTTTTTATCTTATATTATGTGGACGACAAATAAAATGCAAAATAAGTCCTGTCGTTTCTCATCTTGTCATTTAGCGTCCGCATCGGTATAATGATATTGTATATTTCATGAAAAGAAACGTTACAATAACTTTATTGGAAGGAGGAATATCATGAATCGTTTACAGGACAAGGTAGCCGTTATCACAGGCGGCAATTCCGGCGTCGGCGCCGCGACCGCCAAGCTGTTCGCCGCGGAGGGCGCGGCCGTTGTCATTACTGCCCGCAGGGAGGCGGCGCTTGCGCAGGTCGCAGATGAGATCAAACAGGCGGGCGGAACTGTGCTTGCCGTTTCCACCGATATCTCCAAGCCGGAGGATCCCGAACGTCTGATGCAGACCGTCATGGACCGGTTCGGCAGGATCGACATTTTGGTCAACAATGCGGGGATCCTTGAGGAAGGGCTGAAGCCCATAGACCGTTACACGGACGAAGATCTCGACCGGATCGTGGAGACAAACCAAAAGGGCACTATGCGCTGCATGCGTGCCGCAAGCAGCAGGATGCAGACGGGCGCAAGCATCGTCAACGTGGCTTCCGTGGCGGGATATGAAGGCTGCGGCGGCGCGGCTTATGTTTCTTCCAAAGCGGCCATTATCGGCGTTACCAAACACACGGCGCTGCGGTTTCAGGCACAGGGGATCCGCTGTAATGCAGTATGCCCCGGAACGATCGTCACGCCTATGACCTCTTCCATGAAGGCTGACGCGCTCGATCAGGATATGTTTGGCGCGATGTCAACGCACTCCAATCTGCGCACGCAGCCGTGTACGGCAGAAGATGTGGCGAATATTCTTCTGTTTTTGGCCAGTGATGAGTCCCGCGCCATGACGGGGCAGATTCTGGTGACGGATTTTGGCGCGAGTCTGTAGCTTGCGCGCATAAAACAGCCGCGCGCAGATAAGCGGAAGCCACATCTGCGCGCAGCTTGCGCATAAGCAGAAGCCGCATCTGCGCGTGGCTACGCGCATAAACTGCAGCTTGCACATAAGCTGCAAGCGCAGCTACGCGCATAAACTGCAAGCCATGCGCATAAACTGCAAGCGCAAGCTACGCGCATAAGCAGCAGCTTACGCATAAGCTACAAGCCATGCGCATTTGCTCATGTGAGATAAAGAAGTAAAAGAAGTGTAAAAAATTTTGCCGTTCCCTGTCCGGCTGACTGCCGGACGG
>CANQTF010000041.1 GCA_947626745.1 uncultured Lachnospiraceae bacterium | reverse complement strand
CTCGTATCCAATGCCGCCGTATTCAGCGCCATGCCGCCCCAGCCGCAGATGCCGATGATGCCGATTCGGTCAGGATCAACATTCTCGTGCAGCGACAGGAAATCCACCGCCGCCATAAAATCTTCGGTATTGATGTCGGGCGACGCCATGTAACGGACATTTCCTCCGCTCTCGCCGGTAAAGGAGGGGTCAAAGGCAACCGTCAGAAATCCTCTTTCCGCCATGGTCTGGGCGTACAGTCCCGCCGCTTGCTCCTTCACCGCTCCGAAGGGGCCGCAGACGGCAATCGCCGGGAGCCTGCCTACCGCATTTTTCGGCGCATACAGATCTGCCGCCAGCGTGATGCCGTAACGGTTCACGAAGGTCACCTTGCTGTGATCGACCTTCTCGCTCTTTGGGAAGGTTTTATCCCATTCCGCTGTCAGTTTCAGTTCTTCTTTTTTCATGATACTCTTACCAGCCTTTCCTTATTTCATTGAAAATTTTTCGGTCTGCCTTATTAGATAGTCCATACGATCAACCCGCTTTTGGCTTTCGTGCATTTGCTCCATCAGTGTACAGCGGCATTGTTTGAGGAATCGACTTTTTTGACATCTACAGGATAGCACATTGACATGTTCTTTGCTAATAGTTATAATGCATATCGTGATATTCTTTTAATGAATATCATGATATGGATCGGAGGACATCATATGGAAATTCGCACTTTAAGATACTTCCTTGCCATTGCAAGAGAAGAAAACATGACCAAAGCCGCAGAGATCCTGCACGTTACGCAGCCCACCCTGTCCAAGACGCTGCGGGCATTAGAGGACGAGCTGGGGAAAAAGCTGTTTACACGGCACAGCTTCAGCATTTCACTGACCGAGGAAGGTATCCTTCTCAGAAAGCGGGCGGAAGATCTGGTTTCGATGGCAGATAAGATCATTGGTGAATTTATGTCATTGGACGATATCACCGGCGGAGATATTTATTTTGGTCTGGCTGAGTCCTATCAGATTCGTTACTTTGCGCAGGAGATCAAGCGATTCAAGGAGATCTACCCCGGACTGCGTTACCACATCAGCAGCGGGGATACGGAACAGGTCACGGAAAAGCTGGACAAGGGTATTCTTGACTTTGCCGTACTTGCGGAGGAACCGGATACCGCAAAATATCATTATCTCTGTTTCCCCGATGCAGACGTGTGGGGGCTTGTGATGCCGAATGATCATCCGCTTGCAAAGAAAGAATATATATGCGTCGATGACCTTGTGGGATTACCCTTGTTTTGTTCCGAGCAGGGTTGGAATAAGGACATTTCCCATTGGTGTGGGGAACGGATCAATGAATTACACCTTGAAGGTTCGTTCCGCCTCTCCTATAATGGCTCTCTTTTTGTACATGAGGGACTCGGATTTCTCTTGACCTTCGCCCACCTCATAGACACAAGTCCCACAAGCGGTCTCACATTTCGTCCATTAGCGCCTTCGCTGAAAGCGAAAATTTATCTGATCTGGAAAAAATATCAGGTGTTTACGCCGATTGCGGACAGATTTTTAGACGAGGCGAAAAAACATCTCATAACCGTAGAATAAAACATTGTCAATGTCAATCATAGCATATCGGAAACAGCGTAAAATGAAATCAATACTTCAAATTTTTGCCCAAATCGTATGCCGCCTGTAAATAGACAGAGCGTCTTGTCATTTCCGGCGTGCCGCAGCCTTTGCCGAGTACCCTTCCCTGATCTTTCAGGTTCAGATACCGCACCAGCGCGTGTCATAATGCGATTCCAGCGCTTCAAACGTCCATGTGTCGCTGTTCCATGCCACAGCTAAAAGCGCCGACTTCATATGCTTTCTCTGGATGCTGCCGTTAAAAGCACAGAAGCGGTCGATCAGCGTCTTAAGCTGGGCGCTCATGCCGTAATAGTAAAGCGGCGTCACGATTTTCATAACGTATCCACCCACGCTTTCAGTTCGTCTGCGGAAAAACTGCCGTTTAGCAGCTTGCCCTCTGTGATCACCGTATCAGCCGCTACCGAGCCTTTTAATCCGTCCACGGCTTTTCCAAACCCGCTGCCGCCGGAGGTGGCAAACAAAACGATCTTCTTTCCGGAAAAATCATAGCTTTCCAGAAAGCTGTTGATGATCGTCGGTGCCACATACCACCAAATGGGAAAGCCCAGCAGAATCGTATCATAGGCCCCGATGTTGGCGTCCTTGTCCGCCAGCGCCGGACGGCTTGACTTGTCATTCATCTCCACAGAGCTGCGGGACTTCTTATCCATCCAATTTAAGTCCTCCTGCGTGTAGGGCACGGCGGGCTTAATCTCATACAGATCCGCACCTGCCGCATCCGCAAGATTCTTTGCTGCCTTTGCGGTCGTCCCGCTTGCCGAAAAATAAGCTACCAATGTTTTACTTATGTCTGTTTCCTCCTGTTTTCATTTCATGATTTTTCATTTCTCATAAAAGCTGTAAAGCATTTTCCCCATAAATCCGCTCGACCAATCCGGCATACTTTTCATTACTTTCAAAATGTTTTTTCTTGGCTATGATCACTTTCGCGGGCGAGTGGGGAAAATCACTCCCGTAAACGATGTGACTGTCGTCCGCTGCCATACGCAGCATATCGAGCGCCACCGGTTCGGGATCTCCTGCGATATCGAAATAAAGATGCGTAAATTCTTCCTTCGCATCCACCGTTTCCATCATGCCCATAGATGCAAGGATACCTGAAACGCCCGTAAACCGCTGAAGCATATAGGGCAGGAACGAGCCGGTATGCGGCACCACAAACCGAATGTTTGGGAACCTTGTCATAATGCGGTGTGCGATCATATTTAAGACTGCTCTTGTGGTATCAGCCGGATATTCATAGAGAGCCGCCACCTTGCCTGTGATCACATTTTCCGGACGCTTCCTCGCGCGGCAGGGGTGAATGATGACCAGCGCGTTTCTGCGGTTCAGTTCTTCCATCAGCGGATCAAAGGAAGGATCGCCTAAATATACCCCATTACTGTTTGTCACCACCTTGACGCCGACAGCGCCGAGCGTGTCGATTGCATAGGCTGTTTCCTCTATGGCGCCGTCCACACAGGGAAGCGGGAGGACAGCGGCAAACGCAAATTTTTCCGGATACTCCGCACACAGCTTTGCAGTGGATTCATTGATCCGGCGAGCGGCAGCACATGATTTTTCATCATCCCCATTGTGGATATGCGGCGTCGGAACGGACAAAACCGTAAAGTCGATCCCCGCTTCCTCCATAAATTGCAGCTGCGCGGAGGCGCTCCAATCCGGCAGAGGAAAACCGTCCTCAGCCATAGGATCAAGCCCTAAAAATTCCGTTTCCCGGCGGAACACTTCGTCTACCGGGTGCGCATGGAAGTCTACTGTTCCATAGTTTAATTTTTCCATAACAATCTCCCTCGTTTCATCAGACGCTCCAATACACACAAAATGTCTTTCTTCCTATTCTGCTGTGGGTATTTGGTTTAATTTCCAGCCAATCCATAATATCCCGCAAAAGCATGCCGCCTGTCAGGCTTATCTCCTACACTTATTTGATCCCAAGCCCGTCTGCCCATTCCATAACATCTTCGGCAGATGCACCGGCAGAAAAGCGCTGTCCGTCAAGCCATACAGCATTGCCCGCAGCCTCCCGAAGCGCCGAATCGCTGCTGCCAAACCCGCTGCTTGCGGAAGTGCAGAACGCCGCCAGCGTCTTGCCGGAGAAATCGTAGCTTTCCATAAAGGTACTCATGATCCGCGGTGCTTCGCCCCACCATATAGGATAA
>CANQTF010000040.1 GCA_947626745.1 uncultured Lachnospiraceae bacterium | reverse complement strand
ACACATCCCACAATCATTATTTTGAAAACATTGCATCATTTTTAGACAAGAGATATACACAATACTGATTCATACTGATTCCCTCTCTTTTTGAATGCTCTGCTAAAGAGCGGTGCAAGCTTCGAGGTATCCTAAGCTTGAATTGACCGGAATACTCTTCCAAATCATCCGGTTCATGTATTTCTATTCCGCTTTCAACTGCCGTCTCCAGCCATGCCTGCTTAGCATCCATAGCATTGGCGATTGCTGATTCTATATTTTCACCGCAAGTAATACATCCCGGAAGTTCTGGAAATGAAACCACGAATCCCCCTTCGTCCGTATCTTCTACAATTTCCATACGATAATTCATTGCCATATAATCATTCAACGTTCTCATCATTGATTGCCTCACTTTCCACAACTTGCTTTACCATCGCAACATACACTTTTTTAATCGGTTCGTGTTTAGGTATCGTGATCGGCTGAGCGCCTGGCTTCCTAAATGTATAATGACTGCTTCCTCCTTTGGGAGCATTCATTATATAACCATAACTTTCCAACACTTTTCTCAACTCGTCAAAACGAACATCTTTTGGTAAAGTGCATATTCTTGCTATAAGTTTATCCCATTTTGACATGAGCAATACCTCCTGCCTATATTATATGTGGTGTCGCATATGGTGTCAATTCCTATTTCTAGTCACCTGTTTTTCATAATCGCATTTATCTTCTTTCTGCTATCAACACTGTGAGTGTTGCTAAAAAACTGGCTGGCGCTCTTACATACACCCCTGCCACAGAAAGCATTGCAGACTACACAAGCAATCAGCATGCTGCAATCTACCACAGGGAAGTAGAATAGAAAAATGCAATCGTAATACAGTTACATTAGGTTCATCGGAAAATGCAATGGTATCATATTCTTGATATGCTTTCTCCCAAAATGGAACCAAATCTTTGCACATATTACTCTCCATTCTGGAGCGTTCTCGCGACAGGGCGACGCGAATCTCAAATTCGCGTCTGCCATCAGGGGAATTTGTAACGCTCCGGCACAAATTCCCGTGTGAAAAATCAGCACATCAATGTGATTTTTCACACAAACTCTTTTTTTCAAATGCGGATTTACTAAATAAACATTCTGAAAGCGTATGACAGCACAACTGCCCCTAAGAGACTGATAACGGTTTGCTTGGGTCCGCTATACATAATCACGACTGAACCAATAAATATTATTACATTTATGATACGGGTAATATAAAAATACCAGAAACCAATAGAAAAGCACACAGACATCATGACTGCCAATATCAATATATCAATAATCAGCGATGTTTTTGTTTTTCCCTTACCAAACCAGCAAATAAACGCTAATACCGGTGACAACAGAGTAATTCCATACCATATCATCATATAGGAATCAGGATTAAAGCCGGCAAACATAATGGTGTACAAATGATAGCTGGTACACATTCCCGCAAAAAACAGAAACACATTTAATCCTGCTCTTAAAGGTGAACTGCAATATACAGAAATCGCAAGGGCGATGAAAAGCCAAATTGCAAATTCAGAAAAAACATTCCCTAAATCAATTGTCCCTAATATACGCTGCCACCAAATCGCATCATTGATTCCCGTGTTATCCAGCCATTTAGAAAATATACCCAATGTAATTCCTAACAGCAAAATTAAAATGCTATATGCGATTTGTGCGGATAGTTTTTCTCTGTTTGGTGTCCTTACTTTATATAGCCATGCTTTCATTTCTCAAAAGTCCCTCACAAATCCCGAATTATTTCTCTGATATCATATCATACCACATGCGATCCTACAATCGACCGGTACACGCCCCGCTTGATTCTGCAAGTTTATCCTCTGTCAACGAGCCGACACTTAATATTCCTTTTTCTTAAAAATCTTAGCAGTTAAAGGATAGGATAATGCGAAAGCCAATAAGGAACATAGGATCAAAATAAGCGCTCCACACACAATAGAAGCGATTCCCGGCTTCAGTAAATCATTGACCACACTGACAATGGCAAAATCAACGCCAGTCGCACAAAGTACGGAAATTATTAACAATACTTCGCTTTTTTCTTCTCCACCTATATAGAATAACGGAAAGAATACTGCCCCCGTAAACAGACTTATACTAATTCCTAACGCAAACATTGTGAGGACATCAATCGCCTGGTCAAAAGGGCACCCATGGAAAAGCCACGACAAGCTTATTTCAATTCCTACAAAAAATGTTCCAACAAGAAGCCAGATTATCTGATTCAAAAACAAGCTTTTTACAATATCTATCCGTTTTACCGGCAACGTCAATTTATATTTTCCCCATTTTGAGATACATTCGTTTTTTGTAACAGCAAGCGCATTTGCGGAGAATCCGATGATACCTATCATGACATAACCTATTTGCAAGGGCTGGCTGATAACAGCCACAACGAAAATCCCCAACAAGATCATAAATCCGGAAAATACTTTTGCATTTGAAAGTGTCGCATACAAGTTATTTTTCAGAAGTCCTTTCATACTTGTTCCCCCTTTATCAAAAGCAGCATGATTTCATCAACTGAAACATGGTCTATCACAACGCCCTTGTATTTTCTCTGCGCTTCTTTTCCATTCGGTACTAATACATCGATCTGAAAATCCCGCTTTCGGTAAGCGATAATATCCTTGGGATCTAGCGCAAGAAATTGGCTCTCCTTGCAGCGCATAACAGCATAGTTATATACCAAATCGTTTTTTGATACGGTCATAATGAGTCTGCCGTTATGAATAAAGGTAATGTAATCCGCCACTTTTTCCAAATCGCTTGTGATATGGGAAGATAACAAAATGGAATGATCTTCTTCCTGTACAAATTCCAGAAAGACGTCCAGCATTTCATCACGCATAATGGGGTCTAATCCGCTGGTCGCTTCGTCCAAAATCAATTTTTCCAAAAAGTTTTATCGTTCCGCTGTCTTTTATCATGGTATTCAAAATGCAGCCAATGGTCGTAGTTTTTTCTGCTCCGTTTTCCCCGACAAATCCTAAAACAGCCCCATACGGCAGGGAAAATGTCACATTTTCCAATGTAAAATTTGACTTGGGAAATGTCTTGAAAACTTTCTGCAATTCTAAAATATTTTCCATGCTATTCGTCCTCCTGATAGAATAAAGCCAACAGCTCCGTTAATTTTTCCAAGGAAATATTACTGATCCGTCCAATCTCTGCGGCGGCTTGTAAATGTTCCTCTGCAATGCGTTGCTGTTCTTCTTGATAGAATTCTTTGTTTTGTGCAGACACAAAACTTCCTCTGCCAACGGTTGTTTCTATGAAGCCGTCCCTTTGCAGATCTTCGTAGGCTTTCTGAACAGTGATAACGCTTACATGGATCGATCTTGCCAATGCCCGCATTGAAGGAATTGCGTCTCCGGCTTGCAGTTCCCCGCTCATTATCATAGCCTTGATCTGTGATGTGATCTGCTCGTAGATCGGCTTGTTCGCGTTATTACTGATAATGATTTCCATAACTCACCGCCCTTATTTTTTAATTGTGCTTAATGTACAAGTACATTATAACACCCATTTGCTTATAGTCAAGACGTAAAATTATATTGCCGGATACAGTTACCCTATTCATAGAGTAAAAAAGACCATTATGAAGTTTTTTGACTCCATAATGGTCCTGTACTCTTTTATTAAAACATCAAGCATGCTGACTAAGCATTCACCGTCACAAGACTTTCCGGCTCTTTTACTTTGTCCACCGGCATTTTTAGGATTCTTGCTACATCTCTGTTCAAAATAAAAAGCCGCAGAATCTGCAGCTTAAATAACCTGTCTCCAGGGATGCGTTCGTTTCTTCCTTTCTACATGGGAACGAAAAGTTGTACATTGCATAAATTGACTTGTGATATTATGGCACAGAGCATACTATTATGGTGTCGATATTTATATTGACATAATAAATTTAAAAG
>CANQTF010000039.1 GCA_947626745.1 uncultured Lachnospiraceae bacterium | reverse complement strand
TGGAGTTCCGGAAATATCATATCAACATACGAAGTGAGTTGAATTTTCAAGCGTGCTTTGGATTTTTTGAGATTCTGACGGAATCGGCAAAGAGATTTGAGTTCAAGCGTTTTTACATCATTTTCGGTGTAAAGACGAAAAGCGTTCAACGCCATGGTTTTGCAGATAAGCAGAGAATCAATTTTGTCGGTCTTGGTCTTGCGAATGCCTGTTTTGCGCACAGCGGCGGTCTGAACAGGATTGATAACAGCAAGCCTGTATCCCAGTGAATGAAGGAAAAAGATCACATTTTCCGCATAGTGAGCGGTGGATTCAAGACCGATGATGAGATCATTCTTGTTAAGAATTTCGAGGTTTGTTTTCAATAACTGAAAACCATCGTGGTTGTTTTGAAATGCAAAAGGTTCGAGCAGTATAACGCCATCGGTATTCACCGCTGCCGCAACGTGGGTTTCCTTTGCAATATCAATTCCCACATAGATCATGGTATCACTTCCCTGAAAAAATTTGGTACTGTCTGACGTGCCACATTGTTCTATCCTCGTAAACTTGCATGAGATGAAAATTCTATGACTTATCCAGCTATTAACATTTGGAATAGAATTGTGGCTTTACACTCCTTGAAGTAGTCGAGCTACAGAAAACAATTAAAAGTCCACAGCACCTATTTCTATTATATCACATTTAATGAAAGGAGAGTATGATTTAGGGCTAACTATATCATACAAGAAAAATATGAACGAAAGCGGCACACCTTTTTTTGATGAATATGACCAGGCGTTGATCTTTGCCCTTAAAAAATGGATATCCGATGAGATATTTTCAATAACTCAGAGCGGAGTTGAGTCCTGCACGGTGCGGCTGTGCGGTTCCGATCTGTTTTTCGGGTATACCGCAAAGGAGCTGCGGGAGGGCGGTCATCTTGACGGCAATGACAATGTAAGCGGCTCTGTGGATATCTGGCTGCGTTTCAAGGGGCTTTCCTCAGATGACCCGAAAGCGGCGGATATGATCGGCAGCTGCGTGAACGGGGCAGCTTCGGAGCTTGAGGCTGACGGTGTTATAAAGGAAAAATTCGGAAGAAATATCCCTGTCGGGTTTGTTTGTGGATAAGAAAAGCGTGCAGATTTTTTAGATCTGCACGCATTTTTTTGGCTGTATCATGATAAAGAGTTAAAAGCTGAGAGCGGAGTGCAAGCGTGGGAAACTCCGCCCCCTAAATTCCTGTTTAGCGGGGTGACCCCGCCTGCACCTCGTTGGTATGATATGCGGAAACCCTTTACACAGTGGCTCGGTAACTTTTATTTATGAGTGTGGAGAGTGGAGAGTTAAGAGTGGAGTGATAAGATATTAAAGATTTATCTCCAAATTTAACATCGGTGCAAATGAGAGTTACCGAGTTACTATTGAAATTTTCACTCAAAATTTACCAACGAGGTGGCTGCGGGTTCCACCCGCCGGGGTGATCCCGCAGGCGGGTCGTTGGTATGATTTTCGGAAAACCCTTTACACAGCGGCTCGGTAACTTTTATTTATGAGTGTGGAGAGTGGAGAGTTAAGAGTGGAGTGAATAAGGGTTTAACTTCCAATTAACATCACACTAAACAAAAGTTACCGAGTTACTATCTGAAATATTATTGCAAAACTCACTAACGAGGTGGCTGCGGGTTCCACCCGCCGAGGTGGCTGCGGGTTCCACCCGCCGAGGTGGCTGCGGGTTCCACCCGCCCGCCCCGTAAAAAATGTCGGCTCTCCGCAAAAGGAAAGCCGACATCGGTATACTTTAAAAAAGATCTGCCGTTTTATGATATGTGCTGCAAGGATCAGTTGATAACGGTCTTTTCTGTTTCCTTGTCAAAGATATGGATCTTGTTGGGATCAATAGCTACCTTGATAGTATCCTGAGGACGTGCTGTGGAACGAGGATCAACACGTGCGGTCATGGGAATACCCTCACAGTTAAGATACAGATATGTCTCAGCACCCATCATTTCGGTGATCTCTACCTCTGCTTCAATAATACCGGTCTTAGCAGCTGAGAGGAACATTTCCTCATCATGAATATTCTCAGGACGGATACCCATGATTATCTCCTTGTCAACCAGCTCGCTGAGTGCGGCATCGTCAACCTTAGCCTCGGGTACTTCAACATAGTATTTCTTTCCTCTTGTGGTCTTTGTATCCTCAGAGCCGAATTCAACGGTGTATTTGCCGTCGATCTTTCTGAGTGTTGCGTCAATGAAGTTCATCTGAGGAGAACCCATAAAGCCCGCAACGAAAAGGTTACAAGGATTTGCATAAAGATTCTGAGGAGAATCCACCTGCTGTACAAAACCGTCCTTCATAACCACGATACGGTCACCCATTGTCATAGCCTCTGTCTGGTCATGTGTTACGTAGATGAATGTAGTACCCAGCTTCTGGTGGAGCTTGGAGATCTCAGTTCTCATCTGAGCACGGAGCTTTGCGTCCAAGTTGGAAAGAGGCTCGTCAAGGAGGAATACCTGAGGCTCACGGACGATTGCACGACCCAGAGCAACACGCTGTCTCTGACCGCCGGAGAGAGCCTTCGGCTTTCTGGAAAGCAGATGCGAAATATCAAGTATTCTTGCGGCTTCTTCAACCTTGCGGGCGATCTCGTCCTTGGGTACCTTTCTGAGCTTCAGACCGAAAGCCATGTTCTCAAATACTGTCATATGAGGATACAGAGCGTAGTTCTGGAATACCATCGCAATATCTCTGTCCTTAGGAGCAACGTCATTTACAAGACGATCGCCGATATAAAGCTCACCTTCGGAAATTTCCTCCAGACCTGCAACCATTCTCAGTGTAGTGGACTTTCCGCAGCCGGAAGGACCTACAAGGATAATGAACTCCTTGTCCTTGATCTCGAGATTGACATCTGATACGGCAACAACGCCACCGGGATATTTCTTATAGATTCCTCTTAATGATAAACTTGCCATTTTTTAGCGGACCTCCTAATTCAAAAATTGCTGCCGAATAGATATGACGGAAATTTTGCAACACATATTTCGGCTATATTTATATAATACCAAATTACGCATAGTAATTTCAAGTCACTTATTACCCAAATTTACAAAAATTTATTTATTAAGAATGACGAAAAACTTTAAAATTAAAAAAAATTGGATTTTTTTATCTCTTTTTTGCACAAATTTCCTCAACTTCTTTGTGCATAATTTCACGGCACTCACCGGGCGCAAGAGACGGATCAAGATGTATACCCCCGATGCGGACGCGCTTCAGATGAATGACACTGTTTCCCACAGCCTGAGCCATGCGCTTTACCTGATGATATTTTCCCTCACAGATAACAAGTCTTACCACATGAGGATCATCTGTAAAAGTAATATCGGCAGGCAGGCACTTTTCACCGCCGTCAATGGTAAGTCCTGCGGCGAAAAGCCCTTTGTAGCAGGACTGCGCAGGCTTTTCAAGAGTGACCTCATACTCCTTTTCCACATGGCTTTTGGGGGAAAGCATACGGTGCGCCAACGCTCCGTCATCGGTAATAAAAACAAAGCCTTCGGTGTCCTTGTCAAGACGCCCCGCAGGGAACAGACCCTTGCGCCTGAGCGGGGGAGGGAGAAGCTCCAGCACGGTGGGGGAGAGTCTGTCCTTTACGGCGCAGATCGTTCCCGCAGGTTTGTTAAGCATTATGTATAAATACTGTCGGTATAAAATTTGTATAGAATTAACAAAAATTTCATCTTTTTCGGGATCTATCTTTGTATCGTCAGAAATCCGATTTATTCCTCCGACAGAAACGCTGCCGTTACGGATAAGCTCCTTTGCACGGGAGCGGGAAACGCCCACCTGATCGGAAATAAATTTATCAAGTCTCATAGTAATTCCTCAATCGTAAAAATGGTCATTGCGGGTATGTATATATTATAATATAAATGCAGGAAAAATGCAAGGCAAAGTTAAGGCACAAAAGAAAAAATCTAAACAAAACAAACACAAGGTAAAATTTTCGCCAGCCTTTTTTCAAAAGGCTGCA
>CANQTF010000038.1 GCA_947626745.1 uncultured Lachnospiraceae bacterium | reverse complement strand
GCCTGTGCTGCCGCCAGCCTTGCGATCGGCACGCGGTACGGTGAACAGGATACATAGGTCAGCCCTACCTTGTGGCAGAACTCTACGGAGGACGGGTCGCCGCCGTGCTCGCCGCAGATACCCAGCTTGATATCCGGTCTCACCGAACGGCCTTTCTCAGCCGCCATCTGTACGAGCTGCCCCACACCGTTCTGGTCGAGCCTTGCAAAAGGATCCGACTCATAGATCTTGTTCTTATAGTAATCGCCCAAGAACTTGCCCGCATCGTCACGGGAGAAGCCGAACGTCATCTGCGTCAGGTCGTTCGTACCGAAAGAGAAGAACTCGGCTTCCTCGGCGATCTCGTTTGCGAGAAGGGCCGCTCTGGGGATCTCGATCATCGTGCCGATGTGATACTGGATATCGGAATTTTTCTCTTTCTTTACCTGCTCCGCCGTCTCAACGACAACGTCCTTGACGAACTTCAACTCTTTCCTCTCGCCGACCAACGGGATCATGATCTCGGGTACGATGTCGAAGCCCTTCTCCGCCTTCACTTCTATGGCTGCTTCCATCACCGCTCTCGTCTGCATTCTTGCGATTTCGGGATAGGTGACCGCCAGACGGCAGCCTCTGTGTCCCATCATCGGGTTGAACTCGTGCAGGGAATCGCAGATCTCCTGCACTTCCTCGGCGGTCATCATCATCTCGACGGCCAGATCGTCGATATCATTCTTATCCGTAGGCACAAACTCATGTAACGGCGGATCGAGGAAACGGATCGTGACCGGTCTTCCCTCCATCACCTCGTAGAGCGCCTTGAAGTCACCCTTCTGGAACGGGATCAGCGCGCTCAGCGCTTTCTCTCTCTGCTCCACGGTTCGAGAGAGGATCATCTGCCGGATCTTCGGGATCCTGTCAGGCTCGAAGAACATGTGCTCGGTACGGCACAGGCCGATGCCCTCCGCGCCGTACTTCACCGCATTAGCCGCATCGGCGGGTGTATCCGCATTGGTGCGAACCTGCAGCTTACGGTACTGATCCGCCCAGTCCATGATACGGCCGAAATTGCCGCTCACGGACGCCTCCACTGTCTTGATGTCGCCTTTATAGATCTTACCCGTAGAACCGTCCAGAGAGATATAATCTCCCTCGTGGAACTCTTCTCCGCCAAGCTCAAACACCTTATCCAACTCATTGATCGCGATCTCGCCGCAGCCGGACACGCACGCCGTACCCATACCGCGCGCAACGACCGCCGCATGAGATGTCATACCGCCGCGGACAGTCAGGATACCTTCCGCCGCATGCATACCTTCAATGTCTTCCGGCGACGTCTCCAGCCGAACCAGAACGACTCTCTCACCTTTCTCGTGAGCCGCCTTGGCCTCCTCTGCGGTAAAGTATACTTTGCCCGCCGCAGCGCCCGGCGATGCGGGGAGCGCCTGTCCGATCACCTGTCCCGCCTTCAGCGCTTCGGGATCAAAGGTCGGATGAAGCAGCTGATCCAAAGATTTCGCCTCGATGCGGAGCACCGCCTCCTCGGGCGTGATCTTGCCCTCATCTACGAGATCGCACGCGATCTGGATCGCGGCGGGTGCGGTCCTCTTGCCGTTACGCGTCTGTAAGAAGAACAGCTTGCCCTCCTCAATGGTGAACTCCATATCCTGCATATCCCGGTAATGATCTTCCAGCTTGTTGGCGATCTCCATAAACTGTCTGTAGCACTCCGGCAGATCCTGCTCCAGCTTCGTGATCGGCTGCGGCGTGCGGATACCCGCCACCACGTCCTCGCCCTGCGCATTGATCAGGTACTCGCCGTAAATGCCCTTCGCCCCCGTGGAAGGATTTCTCGTGAAAGCAACGCCCGTGCCGGAGGTATCGCCCATGTTACCGAATACCATCGCCTGTACATTGACAGCCGTGCCCCAGTCGCCCGGAATGTCGTTCATTCTTCTGTATACGATAGCCCGCTCGTTGTCCCATGAACGGAACACCGCTTTGACGGCTTCCATCAGCTGCACCTTCGGCTCCTGCGGGAACTCCTCGCCTTTATTGTCTTTATAGATCTTCTTGAATCTGACGATGATCTCCTTCAGATCGTCCGCCGTCAGCTCCGTATCATACTTGATGCCCTTGGCCTCCTTGATCTCGTCCAAGATCCTCTCAAAATAAGACTTCGGGATCTCCATGACCACATCGGAGAACATCTGGATAAATCTTCTGTAGGAATCGTAAGCGAACCTCGGATTGCCTGTCTTCTTCGCGAACCCTTCCACGGCCACGTCATTCAGTCCGAGATTCAATATCGTATCCATCATGCCCGGCATGGAAGCCCGCGCACCGGAACGCACCGATACGAGGAGCGGGTTCTCCGTGTCGCCGAACTTCTTGCCCTGTTTCTTCTCCAGACCCGCAAGCGCATCGAAGATCTGCCCTTGGATCTCGTCGGAGATCTGTCTGCCATTGTTATAATAGTCCGTACAGGCCTCAGTGGTAACCGTAAACCCCTGCGGGATAGGCAGGCCCAGATTCGTCATCTCGGCAAGGTTTGCACCTTTACCGCCGAGGAGATTTCTCATGTCGGCATTGCCTTCCTCAAATAAATACACCCATTTCGCCATAGTTTCTGCCCTCTCTTTTCCCTTAAACTAGTGGTGTGCAGTGCTCGCATACCCCGTGAACTATGCAACCTCGTAAATGCTGCGCGTTTTTGGAGATACACAGTATCTCCGGGTCACGGGCGTTCGCCCTATGAATCCGCTGTCCTAAGAAACCGGCTGCAAGCATCCGTTTCTTCGGCCACCGTCTTCGCGCAGCTCACTGCTTACCTGAATATTTTACCATATAATTGGGAATTTAGCACTTGTTTTTTTGCAATTTCGGCGTAAAACTTTCAAAAATAAAAATATCGAACTCCGACCGCAGTTTTTCCAGCTCCTCGCGGCTCCTGACCGTCCACGCCGCCGCGGGTCTCCGGTACAGCTTCCTGCATATCCTGCGCCCCGGCTCTTTCTGAAATTCGTGATTGTAAGCGATAAAATCCGGCTTCGCCAAAAAGTTGAAGAGCAAATGTGTCATAAAGAAGGAAAAAACATTGCGAAACTCCCCGTCCTTGCGGAAATTGGTGGCAAGCTGCCCCCTGACAATCTCGCTGTGATAACGTCTGAACCACAGAAGCACGATCGGATTGAACGATTCGATACAGTACGCTCCGCCGTAGGCGCGCAGGATATCGTCGATCGCCGCGCAGCAGGAAACGTCCGTCGTCTCACACTTGATCTCCACGATCAACGGCACGCGCCCGCGAACCATGAGAAGCACATCTTCCAGCTTCGGAATGCGCTCCGCAGATGCGCCCAGCGTGAACCGCTGCAGTTCCTCATAAGTGTAATCCTCTATCTCATCGTCTGCCTGCACACCGCACATCCGCGCCAGCTTCGCATCGTGAAAAACGACGGGAATGCCGTCCTTTGTCACATGCACATCCAGCTCGATCCCGTAACCAGCCTCCACAGCTCTCGCAAAAGCCGGCATGGAATTTTCCGGCGCTTCACTCTCATTGTCATGCAGCCCTCTGTGCGCAAAATATTTTTTCTTGAGCAGACTCACGTCCGGCCGCTTCGTCATACGCGGCATGAGCGCCAGCAGATACAAAGCGCAGGGCGCGGTTATCATTTCCGTCAGTCGTTTCAGTTTCTTCATGTGTCCACCTCTGCCGTCATTTTTCCGAAAAATGCGCGTCGCTCCCCTGTCGGCTCCGCACATATCACATATATTATATAGTATAGCCGACTGTACGAAAACTGCAAGCGGGAAGTCGCGATCCGCTTATGAATAAAGGTAATGTAATCCGCTGGTTTTTCTAAATCACTTGTGATATAGGAAGATAACAAAACGGAATGATTTTCTTCCTGTACAAATTCCAGAAAGACGCCCAGTATTTCATCATGCATAATAGGACTTATCTTTGATAATATAAAATCCTGTTTTCTCCATTCGTCTGTCCTCATTAGTCGCCGCCACCCGTAAAACGGGTGGCTCGACTCGCTGGGTATAACCCCTTGACACCGGACAGCGTCTCAAGGCGCCCCTGACTTTCTCTCCGTTCAAGTCACTATTGCACTTGACGCGTTGCTTATA
>CANQTF010000037.1 GCA_947626745.1 uncultured Lachnospiraceae bacterium | reverse complement strand
TAATAATCATAACTCAGACAAATATACCTAATGTTCGAACCTAATATACATTGCTGTATAAGTAAGCCCTATACCAAATATATTCATCAGTCATTCGACCATCAATACACCAAAAGCAACTATATTCATCCCAAAGGGACTAGTAATAACCACTTAACATTTAGATATAAAAACAATCTTATCTCGAATTTATATCATATAATTTAACCATATATTGTTTTATACAGCTTACATACACCACATAAATTCTTATCGCCTACATTTTATAATATGATAAAATACTATAAAATATATTTGCTCAAATATAAATAAGCTTAACTAAACCTATTTATACTCTTTGATTAACTATTATTAACCTTATAAACTTATTATAGACAATATTAAAAAAAATATTCATAAATTAAAAAATAAAATATGTCGAAAAATGAAGATGAAAAATAATTGACAAATATTATAGCATAATATAGAATGTTTCAGAAAGGAGGAATAAAAATAAACAAAACTGCACAGCAATGGATACCAATTGAAAGTTTTGATAAAGAAGGTTATATTAAGTTAAAAAATGGAAAAATAATTAAAATAATTAAAGTTGAACCAATTAACTATAACTTAAAATCAGAATTAGAAAAAAAATCAATTTTAAATTCTTATAAAATTTTTTTAAAAACATGTAATTTTAATATTCAAATTTTAATTCAAAGTAACAAGCAAGATTTAAGTTCACACATAAAACAAATAGAAAAAAATATCCATAAAAAAGAAAATGAAAAAATTAAGGAACTAGGAAAAAATTATATCGATTATATAAAAAATTTAAATTCTTCAAAAAAAAGTTCTTCTAAAAATTTTTATCTAATAATATCCAATAAATTAAAAAATGTTGATAGTTATAATAAAGAAATAACAACTGCAGATTTAAAGGAAAAATATTTTAAAATAAAAGAATGTTTATCAAGATGTGGAAATACAGTAATTGAAATAAATAATAAAAAAGAAATTATTGATATATATAATTCTTTTTATAATGCAAGAAAATATTTAAGAAGTTAAAGGAGGAAAAATATAAAAAAAGAAAAAAATAAATTAAAAATTAAAGAAGGTTTTTTTAGTGAGATAGATAGAATCACACCAGCATATATAAATTTAAAAAATCCAAAATATTTAGAGATAGATAATTTATATTATGGAGGATTAGTAATTGTAAATTATTATAGAGAACAGACAGATTTATTATTAAAAAGTCTGATAGAAACAGATATAAACATGAATATTTCTATTTTTTATGAAAAAAAAGATTCATATAAAACAATAAAAGAGTTAACATATCATATTGGAAATGTTGGAGTAGAATTAAAAGAAGGTAATCAAAACAGAGAAGACATTGATATTGCAGCTTTTACATATAATGATGCAAAGTATATAAGAAGAGAACTTCAAATAAACAATGAAGATATTTATAATTTATATATTTATATAAATATTTTTTCTGAAAGTGAAAAAAATTTAGAATATTATTTAAATAAAATAGAAGGAATTACACAAAGTAAAGGGATGCAAACAAGAAGAGCAACATTTAGAGAAGAAGAACTTTTTATTTCAACAATGCCATTTATGGAAAATAAAAAAGAAATAAAAAATATAGCAAGAAGAAATGTTTTAACATCAGGACTTTTATCTACATATCCTTTTTTATCTTCAAGTTTATTTGATAAAGAGGGAATTTTTATTGGAACTAATATTTACAATAATTCTTTAGTTTTTATAGATAGATATAAAAATAAATACAAAAATGCAAATATTTGTATTTTTGGTACGAGTGGGGCAGGAAAATCATTTTATAGTAAGTTGTTAATATTAAGATATAAGTTGATAGGAATAAAACAATATATAATTGATCCGGATAGAGAATATAATAATATTTGTAAAAAGCTAGGTGGAACAGAAATAAAAATAGGACCTACATCTAAAACTTATATAAACGTGCTGGAGATAAGAAAAGAGAGCATTGAAGAAGGGGAAAATGGATATTTAGCTACAAAAATAGGAAGACTAATAGGTTTTTTTAATTTAATTTTTGGTAATTTAAATGAAGAAGAAAAAGCAATAATTGAAGAAAAACTAATAAAAACATATAAAGAAAAAGGTATAACTTTTGATGATAATAGTCTTTTTTATAAAGGAAAATTTAAAAAAGAGGAAGAAATGCCTATACTTGAAGATTTATATAATGAATTTGGAAAAGATAAAAAAACTAAAAAATTTCAAATTAAACTAATACCTTTTGTAAAAGGATCATTAAAGTTTTTTAATAATTATTCAAATATTAAAATTGATAATGAACTAATTGTTGCAGATGTTTATGATCTAGGAGAAGATAATTTAAAATATGGGATGTATTTATTTACTGATATTTTTTGGGATAAAATAAAAGAAAATAGAGAGGTTAAAAAAGCTATTTATTTAGATGAAATATGGAGACTTATAGGAGTAACATCAAATAAAGAAGTAGCAAGTTTTATATATAAAATATTTAAAACTATAAGAAAATATGGAGGAAGTAGTATTGCAATTACACAAGATATATCAGATATTTTTAGTTTAGAAAATGGAACATATGGAAAAAGTATTTTAAATAATTCTAGCATAAAAACATTTTTTTCTCTTGAAGAAGAAAATATTAAAATTTTAAGTGAATTTACAAATTTGTCTGAAAAAGAAAAAGTTGAAATAAAATCATTAAAAAGAGGAGAAGCTTTAACTTTTGTAGGAAATGATCATATCTTAGTTAAAATAGAGTGCTCAGAAAATGAGAAAAAAATTATAGAAGGAGAAAAAAATGAAAAAAATAATATCAGCAATAGATAATCCTAAAATTTTAAATAAAATTAAAAAAATAAAAAGTATTCAGATAATAGGTAAAGATATTCCATATAAAGAAGGTATTATTGATATACTTAAAAACAATAATAGAATAGACTATATTTTGATAGATGATAAAATTGAAGGAGAAATAAAAACTAATACTTTGTTGAAAAAAATTACTGAAAAAAATAAAAAAATTAAAATTATAATTATAACAGAAAATAAAAATAAAATAAAAAAAAATAAAAACATTATAATATATCAAACAAAAAAAATAAAAATAAATAAATTAAAAGAAATAATATTAAAAGAAAAAACAGAAAGTAATATATCAACGATAGTTAATACAAAAAAATTTAAAGAAGAAGAAATAAATATAATTACAAATAATTTAAAATTAAAAGATAATTATTTTTTGATAAAAGAAAATAAATACTACAAAAATAGTAAGTTTAATAATAACATAGGATTTAAAGATATAAAAAAATTAGAAAATAAAGAAGGAAATATAGGAATAATAATAAACAAAAAAATGAGTAATATAGAAAAAGAAAGAATATTTAAAATTTCTAATAAAATAATTATATTAATGGAAAATAATATTTCAGGGATTATTAAAACAAGAGAAATAATAAAAAATAAAAATATAAACAAAATATTCTTAATTATTATAATAAACAAAAAAGAAATTGATATAAATATTATAAAAAATATTTTTAGAGAAATTAAAGAAATTAAAGATTTAAAAAGTTTAAAAAATTATAAAAGATATAAAAAAGGAACTATAAAAAATAAAAAAGTAAAAAACAATATAGAATTATAAAAATCGAAAGTGTGAAAAGATTACGCATAAAAAGAAAAAGAAGATTTATAGATAAATAAGTCTTAATGAGAATAAACAGATATTATAACAAAAAAAGTATACATAAACAAGAAAAAAGGTCAAAATAAAATTAAAAAAAAGTTGTATAAATAAAAGTTTTAGATAATGACTCTTTAAAGAAAAAAGGACAAAAAAAGAAAAAAATAAAACTTTAATAATTATATAGAAAAATTTTAATTCAATAAATAATTAAATAAATTTATAAATATAAAAATAAAATTAAATTATAAAATTAATTATAATTAGAGTTATAAAAAAATATTTAATTCCTTAATTTAAATAGTCTAAAACATAAAAAAACAAAAAGATAAAAATTGATAATTTGATAAAAAGCAAAAAAATTTATACATAATTTACAGGTTAAACATGTATAAAAAAATAAAAAGCAATAATATTAAAAAAAACAAAAAAATAAAATGTTTTAAAGCTAACGCGTACATAATATAA
>CANQTF010000036.1 GCA_947626745.1 uncultured Lachnospiraceae bacterium | reverse complement strand
ATAGAAAGTTCCTTTAACTCTTTTCTTTTCAGAACTATAAGTAGTTTCAGTAGATAAAATTTCTCCAGATTCTTGATCTACTGATTGAGTTATTTTAGTTATTCCTTTTTTTTGATATTTTTGTAATTGTTCTTTTTCTTCTTCTGGTAAAGATTTGTATGAGTTTTTTAGTTCTTCATTCATTGGTGTTTTTATTCCTCCTTTTGTAGGAGATACAAAAAATACTACCCTCTGCAGGTAGCATTTTAAAAGAATTTTTTTTACAAATCGTAAATTTTTTATTTTAAAATATTGACACATCTGTAATTTTTCGCTATAATTGAGTTAGCGAAAGGCAATTTGATTGGTTATGCCTTTCAGATATGCCGAAGCTACTGCGAATAGCTGAGGCTTTATTTTTTTATCTCATTTTTCTGATGTCATTATATACTTACTTAAAAACAAAGTCAATAAATTTTGTAATCTTTTTTTATTTTTAAAGGTAATTTATCAAAACAAAGAAAAAAATAGCTTAAAAACGAACCTCGTGAAAATGAAATGTATTTGACAAGAGGTTATCTATGTTATATAATAAAAATACCAAAGAGAGGATAAGGAGCAACGCAGGGGTGCGACTCTGAACGGCTCGATGGTCGACGGTATTGTTGAACAATGCTAAAAAAGAGAGCAGAGCCATCTGTTCTCTTTTTTTAGAACAAATTGTAATTTATTTTTTATTTTAAAAATAAATCAACTATATTTTCATACCCATATTTTTTGGATATATCTTTTATTCCTTGTTCTATTTCTTCTCTTGAATAGTTAGATTTTTCTAAAAATTCATTATCTTTTTCATTAACATATTGATAAAATAATAATGCTAATTTAAAATCTTCAATATTGGTTAAATTTATTTTTTCAAACAACAAATTCTCTGCTTCATTTATATTATACTTATTAACTAAATCTTTTAATTTTTTGTATTGTTCTGCTTGTTCCTCTGATTTATTTATATTTTCTTCTAAAACTTTTTCTTTTCCCTTGAAAATATCTCCTAATAATACTTCTATTAGTTGATGTATCATTTTCATTATATAATCTTGTTCTATGTGCATAATAACCTCCACTACAAATTACTATTTGTGCTTTCTTTTCTACACAAATTGACACATATATATTATATCACAATTCTAATCCTCTTTCATCTTTCGCTTTTTGTTCTTTCTCGTAAGAACTATCTTCAATGTGTAAATTGTTATTTACTTTATCTTGGTAAAGCTCTATTTTATTTTTATCTTCAATGTATATAGAATCTTGTATATAAATTAACTTAACAATTCTATCTAACATTTTTGTTAATTTTTCTTTTAATATCTCAATTATGCGAGGTTTACTTCTAGTTTTAGTTTCTGGCTCATAATAAGATATTATACTTTCTTTTATTGAATTTAGATTATTGTCATAATTAACATTTATATCTAAAGTATTAACATCTCCGTTTATGTAATTATATTCTTTAACTTCATTTTTCACTCTGTCTTTATAAGTCGATTGTACTTCCTTTATAAAATAATTAACTTTATATTCATTATCCTCATAATTTGTTGCTGAAAAATTACTTATATTGTAATCTTTCTTAAATTCTCTCAACGAAGTTCCTTTTTCTTCATTTATTATAAAATCATTAGCATTGCAAACATTTTTAAGTTTCTGTTTTAATTTATTGTTCTGCTTTATATATTTTTCTTTAGGGTTATTTTTTCCTATATGTTTTTCTGATAATTCCTTATTTTGTTTTTCTGATCTTAAAGACCAATCTATTTTTAATAATTCTCTTAAAATCATTTCTTTACATTCATACACAAACTTTTGAGATTTAAAATGTTCATTTTTATCAGAAAAATATCTTGTAGTACCTTTTTGTAATATAGTACCTTTTTTTACTACCTTTACTGCTTCCGATTTTTTACACTTATGACCTTTGCTATCGTAATAATATGTTCTCATTGCTATCTTTTCTTCTCTTGTTTCTGGAACACTTAATTTTTTTCTTTCACTAAATATCAAATGACAATGTTTATTTTCTGCTTTGTTCTTTTTATTGTAATGTATTGCACAAGTACATTCTACACCATATCTTTTTTTAAAAGTATCGCATATATCTTTAGCTGATACATTTGAATCTTGTGGTATTCCTATTATAAGTTCTCTTGCCTCGCAACATTTTCCTCCAGCTTTTGTTTCTTTATGCCTTTCTCTACTTTCTTTTGCTAATATAGTCCAAAACTCTTTATCTGTAGTATTATAATAATCTACAATATTCTCTTGTTTCTTTTCATCTGTAATATATCTCATTCTACCTTTTACATTTCCTAATTTTCTACTACTCAAATATCCACTCATTTTTTTCACTTCCTTTCCTTTAAAAAATTATACTAAAATTATTATAACATACTTTGCTACTTTTGTAAAGTAGCGAAAAATCACCCATAGAACATTTGCTACGCAAATGCACTATGGATTTTTCGTTGGGGTACACCCCAAACCCCTATCGCATATTTATAAAATAAATATGCTTAACAATACCTATTTAAAAAATAGGTATTGCAGGGGCTAACTCGCCCCTACGAAAGACTCTCGCCTTTCTACCCTAGTCCTATCGCACTACATTGATAATTAAAAATTATCAATTTCGTTTGATTTACTATTAGCAATGCCTACGAAGAAATGGGTTTATTACGATTCACTCTGGTATTACCATTATATTAGGCTTGTATTTTTAGGCTTGTATCACAAGGCTTTTTGTTGACAAATTCACTTGTTTTATGATATAGTGATAAAAAATAATTATAAATGGTGGTGTTTTTATGGAAGAAAACAAATATAGTGTAAGGGACTTATGTAATATTTTTAATATAAACCCAAATACTTTTCCTAGCATAGCAAAAAGATTAAATATAAATACAGAAGAATATTGTAAAACCGAAATAAATGAGTTTAATTCCCCTAAAAAATACTATAATGAATTAGCATATAAGAAGATAGAAGAATATTCTTTACTTAAGGAAAAGAATAAGGTTGTAAAAGAAAAAGAAGTATCAAAATATCTACAGAAGATAGAAGATAAAGAAAAAACTATAGATGATCTTCGAAAACAACTAGACTTTACACAAAAATTACTGGTTACCGAAAAAGGAGAAAAACAACAATTACAACAACAAATCTTTCTATTATCTGAAGATAATAAAAAAATTTCCGAACTTGAAACAGAAAACAAAACTTTATTATCTACTAATAAGGAATATATTGAAGAAAATCATAAACTTGAAGGAGAAAAATATAAGCTACAGGAAGAATTAGATAGATTAAAAAACAGAGGATTCTTCGCTAGACTATTTAACAAATAAGAATAATAAAATAAAATTTGACATATAATAAAAATGATGTTATAATAACATTAGCTTAAGCTAAAGGTCAAAAAATTAAGTCAAATAAGACATATATGACATCGAAAGATGTGAGCCACTAACTCATATCTTTCTTTTTTTTATGCAAAAAAAAGAGGAGTAGCCACTAACTACTCACTCTCGATTAAGTTTCAGCTCTTAATCTCGGTCATTACTATCTTTTCCATTGTCTTTACCCAAAAGTAAAACAATAAGAAAAAATATTAAGTCAAAACTTGACATCTATGACACCCCCTTTCTTCAAGGGTTTACCCTACAAAGTAGGGTTGGTGTAATTATATAATAAAATAGACAAATTGTCTATATATAGCTACCTTACTTATCTTCTCTATTAGACATTGCATATTCAATACAATTAAGTATAAGGGTATTCATTGAAATATTATGTTTGTTTGAATATGTTGCAATTTCTTGATGTAGTTCTTCTGGTAATCTTAAAGTAAATTTTATATCTACATTTTTATAATTTTCTGGTTTAAACTTTTCAAAATTCATTTTTATTCACCCTTATATAATATAACCACTTTTAGCCGTACAATCACACCATTAAAATATGACATTGATTTTTAAGGTCATAAGTGATAAAATATATCACGAGGTGAAAAAAATGTACTCGGATATAGCATTACAAATTGCAATAAAATTTAATCAACTACCTGCAGAAACACAAATAATAATAATGCAAATAATACTTATAATAGCAGAAATAGGAGCATTCTTTTATATTAGGCATATTACGAAAACAGAAAACTAATATACAATACCAGAGTGAATCGTAATAAACCCCTGGGGTGTTTTCCGAATAAGAAAGGGTAGAATAAAAAAAGAGGGGCAAAGCCCCTTTAGTAGATATTATAATTTAGATATAGAATAACAAAACTTAAAAATGTTAGTTTTTGTTGATTTGAATAGTATTTGTGGGTTTTTGTGAGTGGTCAGGTAGTTGACCACTTTTGTGGTCAGGTAGTTGACACTATTTTTTATAACATCTTTTGTAAATCTTCTATCAATTTTTTTATATCTTCTTTACTTAATTTTGTTACTTTTTTCTTTATCTTTGCCAATTCTAATTTGCTATCTTGACTTAATTCTTCTCCAAATTGTTCTTCATATAGTTGACTTGTTACATAAGCATTTCCTCTTGAAAATAGTTCTACATTTAATGTATAAACATTTTTCTTATCTTGTTTTGGAAATATAAATTTATTTTCTAATAAATACCTTCTATCTGCAAAAAATCTCGTTTTATTTTGTTCTCCATAAGTTGATATAAAACTTTTATCAAAAGTAAATTCATTATTCCAATTAACTGTATTTATGATATATGTAAGCATTTTACTAATTGCTCTATTTTTATTAAAAGAAAGCACTCTAGTTAGTTCTTCAGGACTTCCAACATAGAAAGTTCCTTTAACTCTTTTCTTTTCAGAACTATAAGTAGTTTCAGTAGATAAAATTTCTCCAGATTCTTGATCTACTGATTGAGTTATTTTAGTTATTCCTTTTTTTTGATATTTTTGTAATTGTTCTTTTTCTTCTTCTGGTAAAGATTTGTATGAGTTTTTTAGTTCTTCATTCATTGGTGTTTTTATTCCTCCTTTTGTAGGAGATACAAAAAATACTACCCTCTGCAGGTAGCATTTTAAAAGAATTTTTTTTACAAATCGTAAATTTTTTATTTTAAAATATTGACACATCTGTAATTTTTCGCTATAATTGAGTTAGCGAAAGGCAATTTGATTGGTTATGCCTTTCAGATATGCCGAAGCTACTGCGAATAGCTGAGGCTTTATTTTTTTATCTCATTTTTCTGATGTCATTATATACTTACTTAAAAACAAAGTCAATAAATTTTGTAATCTTTTTTTATTTTTAAAGGTAATTTATCAAAACAAAGAAAAAAATAGCTTAAAAACGAACCTCGTGAAAATGAAATGTATTTGACAAGAGGTTATCTATGTTATATAATAAAAATACCAAAGAGAGGATAAGGAGCAACGCAGGGGTGCGACTCTGAACGGCTCGATGGTCGACGGTATTGTTGAACAATGCTAAAAAAGAGAGCAGAGCCATCTGTTCTCTTTTTTTAGAACAAATTGTAATTTATTTTTTATTTTAAAAATAAATCAACTATATTTTCATACCCATATTTTTTGGATATATCTTTTATTCCTTGT
>CANQTF010000035.1 GCA_947626745.1 uncultured Lachnospiraceae bacterium | reverse complement strand
GTGAGTCTAATAATATTTTTATCAACATCTTTTTGATTAATTTTTGCCACACTTAAACTGTGACTTATAAGATGTTCAAGCCTTCTTGTATTCCCGTTTGAATATTTAAAGAACGTTTCGCAAAGTTCTTGAGGCAAATTTATTTCATTTAAAATTTTTGATACATCTTGTTGAGTTAATTTATCTAAAAACTTATGATATTTAACACGAGAATATAGTTGTTCATATTGATTGTTATAACCTCTTAAATTTTCAAATAACTTAGCTCTGCCTACTAAAAGGACTCCGATTCCTGTTTTATCGTGAATTCTGCGTGTTATTTCCAATGCTCTATAAGGAAGATTTTCAGCTTCGTCAATGATAAGAAGTCTTCCTGAATTGTTTAATTTGGTTATAACCTCATCCATTAATTTATAGACAGATCCGTCTTGAGAAAGTCCAAGCCTTTTATGTATTTCAAGCAGGAGGGATTTTGCACTATAACCTGAATCACTTTCTATTAATATAGAGTCAAGAAAACTATTAATATATGACTTTACAGCTACAGTTTTTCCCAATCCTGCTTGTCCGGCACAAACTCCGATTTTACCTTTGGTATGGCATAATCTTCCTATTTCATATATGTACTTTACAATGGAGGTTTCTACGAACGGAATATCATCGGAATTTGTTCGTTCTTTCTCTCGTTGAATAAAATTTGATATTATATCGGTTATTCTCTCATTTTTACCTTTATATGTTTCGTTTAACCATAAACTTATAACCGTTTTTGATAAAGTTGTTGCTTTTGATATATAAGTAAGACTGTATCCTTTAGATTCAATCATATCCCTTAAATCGGCTCTAATGTCCATAAGCAACCCCCTTTATCTCTTGATCCAAAATCTTATCTGTCTCAAACAGATATATAGGTTCTTTTTCTTCTATCTGTTCTACTAAAGCAGATAAATCCTGTCTGCCATATCTGTCCATTTCTTTTGCTTTACGAATTGCTCTATCCATATTGGTATCAGCAATTTTAGAAATATGAGGTTTCTTTTGTTTCTCTACGGAAGCAAATGCCACCTTATAATTCTCACATTGTTCTTCAATAGAAATTTCTCTGTTTTGCTTTATATAAGCCTTTGCAATTTTAAGATTCCGTTTTTTAATCGCTATTGCCGATTTAAATTCTTCTTTTGATACTTTATCGGCATATAGAGCCGCAACAGCTTGAACGGCAGATACTTTACCAATAAACTCATCATTATCGGCATTAAATGCCCAAGCCTCTTTATAATTTCCTATGTCTCTTCTCAGATACACTTTTATCCCTGTTTTGGAAATCATCCAATCAGACCAGTATGTAACTCCGCATTCCGAATCTTTTATACCGTTTCTGCCGATAGTGAAGTTCTTAGATGTTCTCATACAGAATAATTTAAGTGCATCTTTTGATGTTGTAACTTTTTCTTTAAATTCCTGATTAAAAAGCTCATCAGCCGATATACCGTTATGGTTCTTACCCTGTGATGGTCTTTTATTTAAAACATTAATTATAAAATCATCGAATAATGTCTTAAATTTATCAAATGGCATTATTTTACCTTTTTTGATTTCAAGAGCAAGTTTTTCAGGTCTTTCAATTACATTGCCTCCACGATAACCGATACAATGTTTTGAAAGTAACTCTTTTATCTTTAAAAAATCCCTTTCAATCGGCTTGGTTTGTGCATTGTATGGAAGTGCAAAGTGTACATTTACATTTAACTCTGCCAGCATTGAAGTCGTTTTTGCTTTGTCTGTATCAACTTTAATAACTTTTCTTCCTCCGGCAAAATCTTTCGAACGGTAATCTTTTCCGTTATCAATAATTACATCTTTTGGCAAACCAAATTTTTCTGCGGCATAGTAAAAAGATTGAAATATATGATCCGAATTAGGATGATTAAATTGTAATAACCACCCTAACCATTTGCCTGATTTATAATCACGCCAAGCCGTAACCCAAGGAAATACAACGTTGCCGTCTGAAGTCAAACAAGCAACGTCTATCTGAGCGTGGTCGGATACCCACACTTTTCCGCAGTCTATATTTGCATAATCTCTGTCAATATAGCCGCCGTATTTCCTGTTCCAAGCAGATTCCCCATATCTCGCTAAGAATATACTTTGTTTCGGAACTTCCCTGTCAAGCCTTCGTTTAAATGACATATAACTCGGAAATTCAGATTTTTTTATTCCTTCTGTTTTTATTGCATAACCTAATGTTGATTCCCAACAACTTTGTAACGAGGGAGCTCCTTCTACTAAATAAAGTATTTTGAAATAATCAAATATTGAATCGTCTATTTCACTTCTTTTTCCTAAATGCCCATATCTTGCAAGAAGAGCATTAAAGCCTCCCTCTTTATATCGTCTCCTCATCTTAATTAAGTTGGAATATGAAACTTTGTGTTCATTATTAATAGAATTCCATTCTTCAATAAATTCTTTTAATTTTTTCCCTTTTAATCCTTCACTTGATTGTAATATATTTATATATTTTTCGGCTTGTGCTTTTGCCCAAGACGGTACATCAGAATAATTATGCAAAGAGAGATCAGATTTATTTTCTAATTTTCTCTTTGCATATGATGGAAGGGATTGTGTTTGTATGAAATAATTATATTTACGACCGTTTTGTACAACTTTATAATTGTATTTCCCTGTTCGGCATAACTCTTTTAATGTCTTTTCTTTTATCTCAAGCAATTCTGATGCCTTTGAAACTGAAAGCCATATAGGAATATTCCCATTATTATTTTTCATAAGAACATTCCTTAATTTTTATATGAAAACACTTTTCAATTAAATAAATATCAATATTTATATTCTGTCTCTCACCTGATATATGTCTGCTTACTAAACTAAAGGAAGTGTGTGTTTCTTTTGCAATGTCTCCGGCTTTTAAATCGAGCAATGCCATTATCATTTTTAATATTATTGATTTTTTTTGACATACACAGTTTGACATTTTGTGCATTCCCCAAGTTAGTAAACATAGGTATAATTTTTAAAATTTTAATTTTCGGAAAATTAATTCCCCCTGTGGCTATTTATTTTATAGAAACATAGACCACACTATTTAGAGCTTTAAAAATTTATACTTTTATATATAAAATAATTATATTTATGACTTGGAATTTATAAATACCCTCAATTACAAGCTCTGACAAATTTTTGACAAACTCAAATTTTTATTTGTTACTATGTTTGGATATTAAAAAATGAACTTTTAAAATTAAATTTTTTTTCTTTAATATTATTTGTTTTCAATATCTTAATAAAATTGGCAAAAATTTTATTACAATTTATTAAGTAAATAATTTATATAATTCTCTTTTTCTTGCTGTGAATATTCTTGTAACCATAGCTTTCCATAGGAATATTCAACCATAGATTTTGTAAATTTATGACTATGAAATACACTTCTTATTTTACAATATGTATTTTTTATTAATCTCATTTCCTCTTTTGTATGGTTAGTAGCCTTTGATGTGGGTTCAAACATTTTCTTACTTACATAAATCTTATTTCCATAATTAAATAAATAAAATTTATTATTAAATATATTCCTTTCTGATTGAGTTTTAGGATGCTCCTTATATAAGACTTCCAATTCTTTTAATTGATTTTCATATAAAATGCTTCTGAAGTATGAATAAAAATTATTTATTGTATTTCGACTTAATTCAACTAATAATCCAGTTTTTTCAGCCGATATATCGGCACAAAAACACTTTATTATTAAATCAATTTTTTCTTTTGTATGAAATTGGAAAAAGGTCGGTAAACTCGATTCTGAGATAGGAACTTGATTAATATATAAAAATAAATCATCTTTTCGTACAATTTTTCCTTCACTTGCTAACATTAATAATATTAGTTGTATTGTTGTTTCTTCCATATCATCAACTATTGAAGTAATATCATCAAGCGAAAATTTGTTTAGCCGTTTGCAAAGTCGTAATATTCGTTCTTTCATTTAATATTCCTTTCAATATGTATTCATCCACTTCTTCAAACTCGTTTGTTTTTGATAAATTTTCAATTTTATTAATTAATTTAACTAATTGCCTGAATTGGTTTGTCTGTCTTGTAATATATTCAATTGCATCTTGAGTAAATTTAATATTAGTTATTTTATTTAAAATTTCATTTATATCTTCCGAATTAAAAGGTTCAAATTTTAGTGTTTTATAAATTCTATCTACTAAATGTGGGAATCTTGATATATGTTTATCGGCATTTCCCATCCCTACAAGCAATATTGGACATAATGTTAAATCGTGTAAATCTCGTAAAATTTCTATCGTATTTTTTTCTACTAAATAATCTATTTCGTCAATAATAATTACTTTAGTATTTCTTTTAAGTTCAGCCTCTACAAGATTAAATGTATCTTGAATATGCCAATACGGTTTTAAGTTTAATTCAGTAGCAATTTCATTCATTAACCACCTCGCAGACATTGAACGAGTTGCTCTTACATAAACGGCATCATTTTTATCAGCCCACCACATTATTGCTTGTGATTTCCCTAATCCGTAATCGCCATATACTAATGCTAATTTAGGAATATTATATGGAAGCCTTTGTAATTCCTCCATTAATCCTATAAATTTTTTGACGTTTTTTGTTTTAATAAATGTTTTGTTCATATTTTATTCTCCGTATAAATTATTGTATTCATCACTTCTAATATATTTAGCAAGCCAGTTTCTATCCTCAGCATTTGTGCAACCGTTAGACATTAACCATTCATATTTCTCATAATCAGAATTAAAAAATGGTCTGTTAATTTGTCTTTCTCTCGGTGTTAATTTCTTTTCTCTCCTTTTCTTTTCAGGTTCTGTTGGTACGGTATTTGTTTCTTCAGGTTCAATTTCTAAAATACGAAGTTCCTCTTTAGGAAATGTTGCTTTAACTTTTTTTATTAACCTGTTCTTTATCTGTTGTTGTTTAACATATTGTTGCTTATACTCTTCCATATCTTTTACACTTCCGAGAACTCGTGCCATCGGGTGTACCTTTTCAACTCTCTTAGCTACACACAAAAATTCGCCTTTTTTTGAATAAACATAAATTTTAGTTAAATCAAATAAACTATATCTGATATTTACCATATCTCTTATTCCAAGAATTACTTCACTTCGATAGTGCATCCCTAAAAACGTAATCCCATGTTTATTTATTGTTCTTGTCTCGGTTTTCATCATTAAATCATTCAAAATATCAGGATTTATATTTTGTTTTTGAACTCTGTTTAAACACTCTTTAATCGATATTTGCGGTGCATTAGGACAGGGTTTTGAATTATAAAAATCAAGCCAGCAATCTATATATTTTATCGTCTCTTGAACTGTCGGAATATGTCCTTTCGTTTCTGCCATGTGCATTTTTAAATGAAGTTTTTCCCCTCTCTTTAACCACGCAGGCTTATCTTCAATGCTTGTTCCTATATATGAAATCATCATTTTTTCAAATTCTTCTTGAAATTCTAAGAAAAATCTTTCTATTACTTTTGCTCTCGCATTATATGGTTTAGCAAAAACGGAGTGGATGTTTAAATTAACATACACTCCGTTAAATCCCTCCTCCTCAAAATCACAAGATTGAAAATATTTTGACTTAAATGCTTTTCCATTATCTTGGTACACTACTTTTGGAATTAAACCAAGATTTAATATTGAATTCCTTAATGCCGATGCAATGCATTGCGTGTTTTCGCTCATCATAATTTCATAACCTACAAGTGCCGTTGATTTCCAATCCAAAAATCCGACTAAAGTAGCTCTTGTCGGTTTCCCGGTAAACGGATTTATTACTTGAAAATTAAGCACGTGTCCGTCTGCTATTAATACATCCCCAACATCAATTTTTGATATATCTCTTTCAATATACGGTTCAACTTTATCATGGTATGCCTTTATTCCCTCTCGCCTTAATACCCATTCGGCATAATTATTTTTTCTGTAATTTTCAGCATATCTTTTAAATGATAAATCACATGGAAGATTTTCATATCCTCGTTTCCTTAATATCTCTTTTGTCAGCTTTATCGCTTTTCCGTAATTGAACTTGTTCTGATGAAGTAAAAACCTTAATAATATATTTTTCATTTCATCATTTAATATTGAATTATATTCTCCCTGTTTTGTTGTTTTATACTGAGGAGTTAAACATTCGGGATTTTGATGTTTTTCATATGCCTTTACCCATCTGTGCAATGTGCCGATAGAGATACTTCCTATAAAGTTAAATACTTTAGGCATATACATTCCTGAATTATATAAATCTAAAAATGTTAAATCTGCCTCTTTTTTAGTAGGATATTTTTCTCTCAAAGTTAATAAAGCTTTTACTATATCTACTCTCGCCAAAGCTGTCAGCTTGGCACTCTCTGATATAAAAGTTACTGCTCTGTTATTTACAGGAACTAAAGCAGTAGTTTGTGTTTCATTTTCTCTCAATAATCTCTGTATTTCAGGCTCTAAACTTGAATACAAAATTTCATAAGAAGTACCGCCTTTAACCTTAATCTCTTTCGCAATATATTTACTTTCGGGTTTATTTATCTCAATCCTTAAGGCTCTTGTACTCTTTAACCCTTTTGCTTTTGCTATATCTTTTATATTTATATATTCATTGTTCATAGCACAAACACTTTACCTCTGAAAACAATGCATTTGAACACTACTTCCGACCTTTGTGTCTGTTTTGTATCAACGAAATTTAAATTTTATAAAAATGTTTTTACTTAAATCCAAGTAGAAAAATTATAAAATTTCAAAACGGAAAAAACCAAAATAATCAAACTGTCTGTTATAATCAAACTGTCTGTGCTTTTCAGGCATAGCTTGATTTTTTGCTTAAAAATTTTGAGTCCGTTTTGGGGTAGTAAAAGTCCGTTCTTGTCCAGTTTGATTTTTCCTGTTTCGGAAAATTTCCGACAGAAAAAATCCCGTAAAATTAGGGGTTTCAGG
>CANQTF010000034.1 GCA_947626745.1 uncultured Lachnospiraceae bacterium | reverse complement strand
AGGACAGCTACTTTGTCCAGAAGAATCGCTTTGCGATTCTTCCGAGGAGTATAAACCGCAGAGCGGTTAACTCCAGAAGAATTGCTTGCAATTCTTCGCGGATCGCAAGCGATCCTCAGACGGATGAAGAGAGATCCTGAAAGCGGCAGAGAACGCCGCCTAAGGACAGCTGCTTTGTCCAGAAGAATCGCTTTGCGATTCTTCCGAGAAGTATAAACTGCTGTGCAGTTAACCGGAGTAAATCCCTTCGGGATTAACTCCAGAGGATTGCAGAGCAATCCTCCGACGGAGTAGATTTCATATGTTGTTCCGGTATCTTTCGGTTTCGGTTTTGAGGGCATGTCCCTCGGAGTAAACCGCAAGCGGTTAACTCCGGCAAATCACTTGCGTGATTAGCTTCTGAAGAATTGCAAGCAATTCTTCGCGGATCGCACAGCGATTCTCCGACGGAGCAGATCATTTTGTCAGCAGCTTTTGTACACTATTTGCAAAAAAATGCAAATAGTGTTTTTTTTTTATTTTTTTTATGTTATAATGAATTAAAATTTGAGATTGTAGTAGATTTTTTTAGTCAAATATGGCAAAATGTATATGCGATCTAAAATTGTATAGGGCACTAATTATATAACGTGAGGTGGTTTACATGGATACAAAGATTCTGCTTGAGAACGGAACCAATGAGTTGGAGGTACTCGAATTTAAACTGGACGGCAATGCATACGGTATCAATGTAGCGAAGATCAAAGAGATTATTGTCTATCAGCCGGTTACGCCTGTACCGAATGCGCATCCGAGTATTGAAGGAATATTTATGCCGCGTGACACGATGATCACGGCGATCGATCTGAAGAACTGTCTTCAGCGCGGCACTACACAGCCGGGCGGCCTGTTTATCGTTACCAATTTCAACAAGCTGGATATTGCGTTCCATGTAGATTCTGTTGTCGGTATCCACCGCGTATCGTGGAGAGATATCATTAAACCGGGCTCGACCGTGTCCAGTACCGAAGAGGGAGTTTCGACCGGCATCATCAAGTTTGAAGACCGACTGATCATCATACTTGATTTCGAGAAGATCGTGACGGACATCAATCCTGAGACGGGCTTAAAGCTGACGGATATCGAAGAGCTTGGCGAAAGAAAGAGAAACGATGTTCCTATTTTGATTGCAGAAGACTCACCGTTATTAAACAAATTGATCGTAGACTCCCTGCATAAAGCCGGATATGCGAACCTGATCCATACGGAAAACGGACAACAGGCGTACGATGTTATTCAGGAATGCAAGAGAGAAGGTACGTTGAAGGATCACGTGCAGTGCATCATCACCGATATCGAGATGCCGATCATGGACGGCCACAGATTGACGAAGCTCGTCAAGTCAGACGATGAGACAAAGGATATTCCGATCGTTATCTTTTCCTCACTGGTGAATGACGAAATGAAGAGAAAGGGAGAGGCTCTCGGCGCAAATGCACAGCTTTCCAAGCCTGAGATCGGTAATCTGGTGCGTACGGTAGATTCGTTGGTTTTAAATCTAAAGTAAGATATTACCAAAATAATGTGGGTCGGGACATCCCCGGCCTTCATTTTTGCGATAAAAAGCAGGGCGCTGTTGTGAGGCGGACTGCAGTACAGGAAGGTTTGCTGCGAGGATGGGCGATGGATGACGGCAGATGGCAGGAGATACAGGCGTGTGTGCGGGAAGCGGATTTTGTTCTGGTCGGACTCGGCGAAGAGATGGCATATGACTGGGGCGCGCTGACCGAAGACGCGCGGTATCGTGAGATAGAAGCGGAGACGGGCGATGCGCAGGAGTATATTTGGATCGTTCCGTTTTTACAGAAGATGATATTGCGGCAGGAGCGGGAGGATAAGTGGACGCGCGCCTACCGGAATCTGAAGCGGCTGATTGCAGGGAAAGATTACTTTATCGTTTCGCTGTGCATGGACGATCGCATATATGATGCGGGATTTGAGGCGGAAAGGATCGTGACGCCATGCGGCGGCTTTCGTATGATGCAGTGCGACGGCAACTGCTCCCATGAACTGACGGATATGCCGCAGGAAAGTTATGAGGCGGTGCTGCGGTATTACCGAAAAGAGATCCCGTTAAGCGCGCTGCGCGAGCCGGTCTGCGGAAAATGCGGGCGGAAGCTCAGGTTTAACCGGCTGGGTGTGGAGCGGTACGCCGAGGAGGGATATCTGGATCGATGGCATGCGTACACGAAATGGCTGCAAAGGACCGTCAACAGAAAGGTCTGCGTGCTGGAGCTGGGGGTTGGCATGGAATATCCGACGGTGATACGCTTTCCCTTTGAAAAGATCGTGTTATACAATCAGAAAGCGCGGCTGTACCGCGTACACTCGGCCTTATGGCAGATCGGCGGAGAGATCAGCGACAGGGGCTGTTCCGTCAGGGAAGACCCGGCCGATTTCTTAGAGCAAATGAGCGCCGCCCTATGAACGGCGTTTTGCACGGCAAAGATATATGTTTGTGAAAAAGAGCAGTATGTGCTAAAATGAGACAAAAAGTTTATATTGGAGAGAGAGCATGAGTTCAAGTGAAGAATATTTGGATAGTCTGTTAAGATCGCTGACAGAGGGACAGAATGATCCCTTCGACGACCATTCGTCGGCAGCGCAGGATACGGCAGAGACACAGACGGCGCCTGTGCCTGAGGATCCCGGCAAGATGATGAGCGAGGATGATATAGAGGCGCTGTTTGCGTCGATGGAGGAGTCCTCTGCGCCCAAAGAGCAGGAGTCTTCGGAGGGGATGACGTCTGACGCTGCGGAAACGCTGCAGGAAGCGTCTGCAACGGCGGACGCCGAACCGGGTCCGGATACCATGGGTCTGCAGGAAGCAGAGCCGGACGAGGCGGATTTGGCAGAGGCTGCGGCCATGGACGAGTTGGCGCTTGACGATCTTGGCATGACGGAAGACGAGGGCCTGAATGCGGCTGAAACGGATTTCGGCGGGCCGGCGTTTGACGATCTCGGATTGGACGATCTGGGACTTACGGAGGCGGCGGAAAACGCTGCGTCTGACGATGTAGGCATGGCGGAGCCGGATATGCCGGAGGACGAACTGAATTTGGACGCATTGAGTCTGGATGATCTCGGGTTAGATGATTTGGGCTTAGAGGATCTGGGGCTGGCGGAAAACGCTGCTTCGGAAGAAGAGGAGGCGTCTGCTCCCACAGGGTTAGATGATCTGCATCTGGACGACCTTGGCTTGTCTGATCTTGCGCCGGAAGAGGGCGCGGAGGCGGAAGCGGATTTCGCACTGGAAGAGGGCGCGGATACGGAAGCGGATTTCGCACTGGAAGAGAGTGCGGACGCGGAAGCGGATTTCGCACTGGAAGAGGGCGCGGAGGCGGAAGCGGATTTCGCACTGGAAGAGAGTGCGGACGCGGAAGAACACTTTGCACTGGAAGAGGACGCAGACGCGGAGGAGCACTTTGCGTTGGAGGAATCGGGAGAAGAGGACGCGGAGCTGTCCGCGCTTCTGGAGAGCATGGGCGGCAGCGAGGATCTGTCTGCGATAAACGATCTGTTGGAAAAGTCGGAACAGGGCGTTAACGTAGACGACGATATGATGGCGATGCTGGGTGACATGCCGGAGCAGGAGGACGGCGGCGAGTTTGACTTCTTCGCGGGCGAGGAAGAGGAGATGCCGGCGGAGGAAGGAGAACCTGAGGATATCCGCGAGATCACGCAGGAAGAGCTGGACGAGCGTGAGAATCCGAAGTCCAAGAAAGATAAGAAGAAGGAAGAAAAAGAGAAAAAGAAACGGGAGAAGCTGGCAAAGAAAGCCAAAAAAACAACAGGCTCTCAGGAGGAGGCCGCGGCAGGGGACGATCTGAGCGGTCTTTTGGAGAGTATGGATGCGGAGCACGGGGAGAGCAGTCCCAAGAAGCAGGGATTCTTTGCCAAGCTGTTGGAGTTCCTTTTGGAGGAGGACGAAGACGAGGAAGCCGATGCGGCGGCGGAGAGCGGCACGGACGATCTCGGCGTGGTCATCGGGAATCTCTCCGATGAAAACAAGGAGCTTCTGGCGGAACTGAAGGCGGAAGATCAGAAGAAGTCCAAGAAGGACAAAAAAGAGAAGAAAAAGAAAGGGGCGAAGGGCAAAAAGAAAGCGGACGCTGCCGCATCGGAAGACGGTGAGGAAGAGGAAGGCAAGTCCGCGAAGGCCAAGAAGCCCAAGAAAGAGAAGAAAAAGAAGAAAGAGGAAAACGTCGAGGAAGAGCCGAAGACGCCGGAGAAGAAGATCTCCAAAAAGAAGGTGGTCTCCGTGTTCCTGTTCTGCGCAACGATAGCGGCTTGTATCATCGTGTTCACGACGCTTCTGCCGGGACAGTTTGAAAAACAGGAGGCGCGGGTGGCATTCGATCACGCGCAGTATGAGCAGGTATACGAGCTGCTCTACGGAAAGAAGCTGAGCGAGGAGGACGAAGCGCTCCTGACCAAGAGCAGTATCGTCCTGCAGATGCAGAGAAAACTCGATTCCTATGAGAATTACAGCAAGATGGATATGCCGTTGGAGGCGCTGGATGCGCTGATGGAAGGCATCAGCCGTTATCAGGAGCTGCGGGAGGCGGCGGATGCCAACAATGTGGGCGGCGAGGTCGCTGACATCTACGGGCAGATCCTTGACGCTTTGGCAGACGATTACGGGTTGTCCGAGGCGGAGGCCATGGATATCCTGGCAGCCGGCGATAATGTGACATACTCCCAGTATCTCCAGGCAGTCCTCTCCGGCGAAGCCTTCAGGGAAGAGGGGGAACAGCCGGAAGGCAGACAGGATGTGCTTCCGGAGGAAGAGGAGATCATAGACAGACTGGAAGGAACGGAAACGGAGTAGATAGCGGTATGGTTGCGGTTATTGACTATGATGCCGGCAATATCAGGAGTGTCGAGAAGGCCATGACGGCCCTTGGCGAGGACGTCACGGTGACGAGAAAGAGAGAGGAGATCCTCTCGGCCGACCATGTTATCCTTCCGGGCGTCGGCGCTTTCGGCGACGCGATGGAGAAGCTGCATAGGTATGAGCTTGCGCCCGTCATCAGGGAAGTGACGGACGCAGGGACGCCTTTTCTGGGGATTTGTCTGGGTCTGCAGCTCTTGTTTGAGAGCAGCGAGGAGAGCGTGGGCGTACAGGGATTAGGTATCCTGCCGGGGCGGATCGTGCGGCTGCCGGACGACAAGGGTCTCAAGATCCCGCATATCGGGTGGAATTCCCTCACCTATCCGCACAGCGGCAGACTTTTTGCAGGGATCCCGGAGCACGCCTATGTGTATTTTGTGCATTCCTATTATCTGCAGGCTTCGGAGCAGGAGATCGTCACGGCATCGACGGAGTATGCGGCGTCGATCCACGCGTCTGTGGAGAAAGGCAACGTCTTCGCGTGCCAGTTTCACCCGGAGAAGAGTTCCGGCGTGGGAATGCGGATCCTGCGTAATTTTCTTGATATCAGCGGCTGAGCGCAGCCGCAGGAGCTTGGACAGCGATGTATACAAAAAGGATCATTCCCTGTCTGGACGTGAAAAACGGGCGTGTAGTCAAGGGAGTTAATTTTATCAATTTCAAAGATGCCGGCGACCCTGCGGAGGTCGGGGCGGCCTATGACAGATCCGGAGCGGACGAACTCGTCTTTTTGGATATCACGGCATCGTCCGATGCCAGGAAGACGGCGGTGGATATGGTGCGCAGAGTCGCGGAAAAAGTGTTCATTCCGTTTACGGTGGGCGGCGGTATCCGGACGGTGGAGGATTTCCGGGCAATCCTGCGGGAAGGCGCCGACAAGGTTTCGGTCAATTCTGCGGCGATCATGAATCCGCGGCTGATCAGCGACGCGGCGGACAAGTTCGGCAGCCAGTGCGTCGTCGTGGCGATAGACGCGAAGCGCCGTGCCGACGGCAGCGGCTGGAATATATACAAGAACGGCGGCCGTGTCGATATGGGAATGGACGCAGTGGAATGGGCCATACAGGCGGACAGGCTCGGCGCTGGCGAGATCTTGCTGACGAGCATGGACGGCGACGGTACGAAGGCGGGGTATGATCTGGAGTTGACAAGAGCCGTCGCGGAGAATGTCTCGATCCCGGTCATCGCCTCGGGAGGCGCGGGCACGCCTGAGCATTTCTACGAGGCATTCACGGCCGGCAAGGCGGACGCGGCGCTGGCGGCGTCGCTGTTCCACTTCAAGGAGCTGGAGATCCGGGAACTGAAGCAGTATCTGCGCAAGAAAGGTATTTCCGTCAGACTATAAGCTACGGGAGAGAAAAAACGATGGCAATGCTGAGCAACGACTGGGCGGCTGCGCTGGACGGAGAGTTTCACAAGGCGTACTACCGCGAATTGTATACTTTTGTAAAAGATGAGTACAGTAAGAGAGTGATCTATCCTCCCTCCGACGAGATCTTCAGCGCTTTTCATTTTACGCCTTTACATGAAGTAAAGGTGCTTTTGCTGGGGCAGGATCCCTATCACAACGAGCATCAGGCGCACGGCATGAGCTTTTCCGTGCCGCAGGATCAGAAGGATATCCCGCCTTCCTTACAGAATATCTATCAGGAGCTTCACGATGATCTGGGCTGCTATATCCCCAACAACGGATACCTGAAAAAATGGGCGGATCAGGGCGTGCTTCTTCTGAACACTGTCCTGACCGTGCGGGCGCATCAGGCCAATTCGCACCAGGGCAAGGGCTGGGAACAATTCACGGACGCCGTGATCCAGGCCGTGAATGCGCAGGACAGGCCGATCGTCTATCTGTTGTGGGGGCGTCCGGCGCAGAGCAAGATCCCGATGCTGACAAACCCGAAGCATCTGATCCTTTGCGCGCCGCATCCGAGTCCGCTGTCGGCGTACAGGGGGTTCTTTGGGTGCAAGCATTTCAGCCGGTGCAACGAATTCCTGCAGGCGAACGGCGTCCGGCCGATCGACTGGCAGATCGAGAATATATAGTGGAGAGGAGCAGTAAGCGAAAGATGAATAAAATGCCGTTTGTGACGAAGGAAAAAGTGGAAGAGATCGTGAAGACTTATCCGACGCCGTTTCACATTTATGACGAGAAAGGGATCAGGGAAAATGCGAAGGCGGTAAAGGAAGCCTTTGCATGGAACAAGGGCTTCAAGGAGTATTTTGCGGTGAAGGCGTGTCCGAATCCGTTCCTGATCCGGATCATGCATGAGTACGGGATCGGCTGTGACTGTTCTTCCCTGACAGAGCTGATGTTAAGCAACGCGATAGGGATCAACGGACATGACATCATGTTTTCGTCCAACGATACCCCCGCGGAGGACTATGCATACTGTGCGAAGGTCGGCGGCATCATCAATCTGGACGACATCACACATATAGAGTTTGTGGAGAAGATCCTCGGCAGACTGCCTGAGACCATGAGCTGCAGATATAATCCCGGCGGCGTATTCCGGATGAGCAACGGCATCATGGACAACCCGGGCGATGCGAAGTACGGCTTTACGACGGAACAGCTTTTTGAAGGTTATAAGCTCCTAAAGGACAAAGGCGTGAAACATTTCGGGCTGCATGCGTTTCTGGCGAGCAATACCGTGACCAACGAGTATTATCCGCAGCTTGCGAAACAGCTCTTTGAGATCGCGGTGCAGATCAGGGAAAGGGTCGGCGTGGAATTGGAGTTCATCAACCTTTCCGGCGGTGTGGGGATCGCCTACAAGCCGGAGCAGACCGCCAATGATATCCGCGCGATCGGCGAGGGCGTCCGTCAGGTCTACGAGGAGGTGCTGACGCCTGCGGGCATGGGCAACGTGGCGATCTACACGGAGATGGGGCGTTTTATGACAGGGCCTTACGGCGCACTGGTGACGCAGGCGATCCACGAGAAGCACACGCACAAGGAGTACATCGGCGTAGATGCCTGTGCGGTGAACCTGATGCGTCCCGCCATGTACGGCGCATATCATCACATCACGGTGCTGGGGAAGGAGCATGAAGCGTGCGATCACAAGTACGACGTGACCGGCTCGCTGTGCGAGAACAACGACAAGTTCGCGATCGACCGGCCGCTGCCAAAGATCGATATAGGGGACTATCTGGTGATCCATGACACCGGCGCGCACGGCTATGCGATGGGTTACAATTACAACGGCAAGCTGAAATCGGCGGAGCTTCTTCTGCGAGAGGACGGCAGCGTGCAGTTGATCAGGAGAGCAGAGACGCCGATGGATTATTTTGCGACATTCGACTGTTTTGATATCTATGAAAAAATCCGGACTTCTTAAAGAAGTTCGGATTTCTTGCGGTATGACGGGCATGCCGTCAGTCTGTGGTGAAAGTCCACTAGGGGCGTAGTTGCCGACGAACCCCAAAGCGA
>CANQTF010000033.1 GCA_947626745.1 uncultured Lachnospiraceae bacterium | reverse complement strand
AATCATATCAATCAAAATCAAATATAGTAACAGCGTTAGAGCATATAGAAATTGCGAATCTATATGCTCTATTTTTTTTGCCATTAAGGAGGAACAATGGGCGACAACATTCAAACCACTACCACAGGGCAGACAACGCCCTGTTTACAACAAAAGATTGACAAGACAAGGTATTTAGTCGAGGTACATTTTTCAAAAAGTGATGAAAAATGATGAATATGTACTTGACAAGCAGCAACAGGAAAACACAATTTGTACATATTTTTACTGTATGCTGAAATCGGAGCATTCCAAATAGTTCTGATGACAGGCGCTCCGGAATGGAGATCATTATGGATAAGTTAAAGATCATGGTAGTGGACGATGAGAGCCGTATGCGCAAGCTGGTAAGGGATTTCCTGACAAAGAGCGGCTATGAGGTCGTGGAAGCCGCGGACGGTGCGGAGGCCGTGGATACATTTTTTGCACAGAATGATATCGCGCTGATCATACTGGACGTGATGATGCCTAAGATGGACGGCTGGCAGGTGTGCAGGGAGATACGGGAGTATTCCAAGGTCCCGATCATCATGCTGACGGCTAAGTCGGACGAACGGGACGAGCTGCTCGGCTTTGAGCTGGGCGTGGACGAATACATCTCCAAACCGTTCAGCCCGAAGATCCTTGTGGCACGGGTGGAAGCGATCCTGCGCAGGACCAATCAGGTCAATACGGAAGGCGTGATAGAGGCGGGCGGTATCACCATTGACAAGGCGGCGCACAGCGTGTCCGTGAACGGGGAGCCGGTGGAACTCAGCTTCAAGGAATTTGAACTGCTCGCTTATTTTGTCGAGAACAAGGGTATCGCCCTGTCCAGAGAGAAGATACTGAACAGCGTGTGGAACTACGACTATTTCGGCGATGCCAGAACGATAGACACGCATGTCAAGAAGCTGCGCAGCAAGCTTGGCAGGAGCGGCGACAGGATCAAAACGATCTGGGGGCTTGGCTACAAGTTTGAAGAGGAAGCCTAAATGATAAAAATATTCTTAAATAAGTAAGCAGACACTTGCATTTGTCTGTGAAAAGTTGTATTTTTGGTTCTGGCATGATGTCGTAAGGAAGGAGAGCACAATGAGAGGACGATATGGCAGACTGTGGAGAAGGGGCGTTTCCCTTTTGGCCGCGGCAGCGGGCGTTTGCGCCCTGATAGCGGGCTGCGGTCAGACAGAAGAGGCGGAGGAGACGATGAGCGAGGTGATCCCGGTGCAGGTGCAGCAGCCTGAAGCGGGTTCTCTGACGCTGAAAAATGAATTTGTGGGAACGGTCAGTCCGCAGGAGTCCGTATATGTGATCCCTATGGTCTCCGCGGAGGTGCTGAGCACGAATGTCTCCGTCGGGGACGAGGTGAAAGCGGGAGACGTGCTGTGCCAGCTTGACGACGAGGCGGCGAGGCTGCAGCTCGCCAGCGCACAGGTGCAGTATGAGAGCGCGGAGGCCGGTGTGAATTCCGCACAGGTGGGCTATGAAATGGCACAGGCGCAGTACGACAGCACGGAGGCGCAGCTTGACGCGCAGATGGGCGGACAGAAGAATCTGCAGATGTATCAGCTGCAGATGAACGTGGATACGCTGGAGAACGCGGTAGACGACATCAATGAACAGAAGGCGGCGCTGGCGGAGCAGAAGGAAGCCGCCGAAAAGCAGATGGACGGCATGGAAGCTCAAATGGAGGCGTATCGGAATGCCGAGAAAGAGTATCAGCTCTATCTGCAGATCGTGACGATGCTGGAAGCGGGCACGTCTGCACAGCAGGAAGAAGCAAAAACAATGCTTCAGGCGGCTACAGGAGAATCGAGCTTTTCGAGTACTGATGACGCAACGAAAGCAGCCAAGGGGCAGCTGGACATAGCAAAAGTACGCCTGGAGCAGTATGAGCCGATCGCGTCCGCTTACTCACAGGCATCCGCGGGAGTGGGGACGATCGAGAGCAGCGAGGCGCAGCTGGACAGTTCTCTGGAGACTACCAAGAAGCAGCTGGAACAGGCAGAGGCCGTCATGAACATCACGGGAGAACAGGTGTATCAGGACACGCAGAAGGTCATCGACGCTAACAAGAAGTCCGCGGCGCTCGGCGTCGATTCGGCGGCGGCCGGCGTGAATTCCGCCAAGGCGGGCGTCGAGGGCGCGCAGGTGGCGGTCGAAAGCGCGGAGTACCAGCTGGATATGTATACGCTGAAAGCGCCCATAGACGGCGTGATCGAGGCGGTGAACCTTAATGAGCATGATTTCGCGACGCCGAGTGCGCCGGCCTATGTGATCTCCAACAAGGATACGATGACGGTCACGTTCTATGTCAGCGAGGGGATCCGCAATACGCTCACGACGGGACAGAAGGCCGGCGTGGACCGCAACGGCAAGCTGTACGACGCCGTGATCACGGAGATCGGCAGCATGATAGATCAGAATACGGGACTTTTTGCGGTCAAGGCGTCCGTCAGCGGAGCAGATGAGAGTCTTCTCACGGGCTGCAGCGTCAAGATCACCGTGGATACATACAGTCAGGACAACGCGCTCCTGATCCCTTACGATGCGGTCTATTACGATGACAGCCAGTCTTATGTCTATGTGGCGGTGGGCGATACCGTGGAGCGCAGGGACATCGAGACGGGTATCTTTGACGAGCAGACGATCACCGTCCTGTCGGGACTGACGGCGGAAGATCGGTTGATCACAAGCTGGTCTGCCAATCTGCGGGAAGGCGCGCAGATATCCGTTCAGCAGACGCAGGATACTGCGGCGGACGCAGAGTAGGAGGCAGCTAAAGGCATGGGTTTGACAAAATTGGCTATGCGCCGTCCCGTATCAACGGCGCTCGTGGTGCTGGCACTGGTGGTATTCGGTCTGACTTCGGTGATGAGTTTTCAGCTGGAGCTCACACCGGATATGGAACTGCCGATGCTCTTGGTCTACACGATATATCCGGGGGCCGATCCGGAGAGCGTGGAGGAGCTTGTCACAAAAGAGGTGGAGACCGCCGGCGCGGAACAGAGCGGCGTGACCTCCTACACGTCCCAGTCGGCGGAAAATATGTCCATGGTCATGTTCCAGTATGAGTACGGCACGGATCTGGACGATGCCTACATGGATCTTCGGTCGGCGCTTGACACGGCGCGGATCCTCATGCCGGACGAGGCGAACGAGCCGATCATCATCGAGATGGCGATCGACCAAATGGAGACGATGGATATCTCGGTGACGGCCGTGGGCGACAGCGACGTGCTGAGCTATGTCAATGACACGATGGTCCCGGAGCTGGAGACTATATCCGGCGTGGCCGATGTCAGCGTTTCCGGCGGCAGGGAGAACTATATCAAGGTGGAGCTGGACTCCCGCGCGATGCGGCAGTACGGCGTGACGATGAGCGGTATCGCGCAGACGGTCGCGTCGATGGATTTTACGGTGCCTGCGGGAAATGTCAGTCAGGGATCACAGGATATCGCCATTGCGAGCAACACGGATCTCTCGGGCGTGGTGCAGATCCAGAATATACCGATCACTACGGCGCGCGGTCAGGTCATTCCGCTTTCCGAGCTTGCCAAGGTGAGCGAGAGCAAGATGGATGCGGACAGCATAAGCCGCAGCAACGGGCAGGACGATATCAGCATAGCGATCACCAAGAAGAAAAGCTACGGTACGGTGGACATGACGCGCGATGTGACGGCCATGCTCGACCGGCTGCAGGAAGGCAACGATACCGTATCTATCAGCGTGATCTACAATGCCAGCGACTCTATCATCTCGTCGCTGTCGTCCGTGGGCAAGACGCTCGTGCTGGGCGTGCTCCTATCCATGCTCGTGCTCTTCCTGTTTTTCGGGGATCTGCGGGCGAGCCTGATCGTGGGAAGTTCTATGCCGATCTCCCTGTTTGCGACCATGATCGGCATGAATATGATGGGCTTTACGTTCAACGTGGTCACGATGGGCGCGCTCGTCATAGCGATCGGCATGATGGTGGACAGCTCTATCGTCGTGCTGGAGAGTTGTTTCCGTTTCAAGGACAGCACGGAAGATTACCGGGAAGCGGCTCTGAAGGGAACAGGCTTTGTGACGGCTTCTATCATCGCGTCAACGGTCACTACCGTGGTAGTGTATCTGCCGCTTGCGACGATGCACGGCCTGTCGGGGCAGTTGTTCTCGGAGCTGGGCATGACGATCATCATGGCCATGCTGACATCGCTGATCGTAGCGATGACGCTGATCCCGCTTCTTTTCGCCAAATTTAAGCCGCAGGAGAAGAAGGAGCTTTTGATCAATAAGATCCTGCGCAAGGTGAACGGCGCGTACGACAAGTTCCTGCACAGGATATTAAATAAGAAAATATTGGTATTTTTCATCTCGATCGCGCTTCTCGTGGGGGCGTTCATGCTTGTGAGCAGCATTCCGACGGAGCTGATGCCGGCAATGGATGAGGGCGCGTTCTCCGTTACTGCAGATTTCCGTTCGGGCACGAAGCTGTCCGTCGTGGAGGAGAAGACTGCTTTTCTGGAGGAGATGGCGGAGAATGATGCAAATATAGATCACTACTCATACCGCGTCTCCGGCAGCTCTGCGACACTGACGGCTTACCTCGCGGACGATGCGGAGATCTCCACGAACGAAGCGATCGAGAACTATACGAAGAAGCTGCAGAACGTGACGGATATGGACATCAGCATCGCGTCCAGCGGTGCGAGCATGACTGCCATGATGGGCGGCGGGATCGAGATCGATCTGGTGGGGCGTGACCGTGACGACCTGAAAGATGCCGCCAGACAGGTGCAGCAGATGCTGCAGAAGATACCCGGTGTGCTGCAGGTGTCTTCCGATATGGAGGACGTGTCCACACAGGTGGAGGTTGTGGTGGATCCGCTGAAAAGTATGGCCGTCGGGCTTGCGCCCGTGCAGGTCGCAAGTGAGATGCGCAATGCGCTGAGCGGCGTGGAGGCGGCCACGCTGACAAGAAACGGCGAGGAGTACACGGTGCGTCTGGAGTATCCGGAGGGCGAGTACGACGATATGAACGATCTGCTCAATCTGACTTTGAGCACGGCCTACGGTACACAGGTGCCGCTGTCGGAGCTCGCAACGGTGGCGTACAAGGATGCCCCTGTGACCCTGACGAGAGTGGACGGCATCTATCAGGTCGCGGTCACCGCCGCCACGACGGAGGACGCGCGTTTCACGGCGCAGGAGGCCGCCGACGAGGCCATGGAGCAGATGGTGCTGCCGAGAGGCGTGACGAGGGCTACCAGCATGATGGACGACATGATGATCGACGAGTTTACCGCGATCATCAAAGCGATCTTTGTGGCGGTATTCCTGATCTTCCTTGTCATGGCGATGCAGTTCGAGTCTCCGCGGTTCTCGGCGATGGTCATGCTGAGCATACCCTTTGCGCTGATCGGTTCTTTCGGGCTGCTGTTCATCACGGGATCTACGCTGAGCATGGTATCCCTGATGGGTGTGCTGATGCTGGTCGGCATCGTGGTGAATAACGGAATACTGTATGTGGACACCGTCAACAGGCTGCGGGAGGAGATGCCGCTGAACGACGCCTTGGTACAGAGCGGACAGATGCGTCTGCGCCCGATCCTGATGACGACGCTGACGACGATCCTGTCTATGGTTCCGATGGCGCTCGGTATCGGCGAAGGCTCGGTCATGATGCAGGGCATGGCGCTCATCATCATAGGCGGGCTCATAGCGTCCACCGTCCTGATCCTGATGCTTCTGCCGACTTTCTATCTGATCATTGACAAGAGGACCCGCAAGGGGCTCAGGCAGGAAAAGCGGGAGGCGCGTAGGCAGAAGAAAGAGGCCGGGCGCCGGCATAAGGAATAAAAGCATGCTATGAAATATTCGTTGAAGAGACATTTTGTGACCATCTTGATATCGCTTGTGGCGGGCACGATCCTCATGTGCCTTCTGCTGAACAGCACGCTGCTCGAAAAATATTACATTGACAAAAAGGTGAATGCGCTCGTCGGCGCGTATGACAGCATAAATGAAGCCTCCAACGCCGGCGATATCACGTCCGACACCTTCGATATCGAACTGCAGAAGATATGCGGGAAATATAACATCAACGTGCTGGTGGCGGACAGCGACTCCGAGACGGTCAAGACCACGATGAACGATCCCAATTATGTGCTCAAACGGCTTCTTGACAATATCATTATGGGCGTCGGGCAGGATGACGTGCTGCGGGAAACGGACGATTACAAGATGCAGATCGTCACGGACAGGCGGACCCAGACAGAGTATATCGAGATGTGGGGCGTTTTGGACACCGGCTATCTTTTTATGATAAGAAGCGCGCTGGAAGGGATCCGGGAGAGCGTCGCTATCTCGAACAGTTTTCTCACCTATGTAGGGATATTGGCGATCATCGTGAGCGCTTTTCTGGTGGTATGGCTCTCGAACCGCATCACGAAACCGATCTTGGAGCTGGCCGATATCTCCGAGCGCATGAAGCATCTGGATTTCAATGCGAAGTACACGGGAAAAGACAAGTCGGAGATCGCCGTGCTCGGCAGAAATATCAATGAGCTGTCGGAGACATTGGAGGAGACGATCTCGGAGCTGAAGACCGCCAACAACGAGCTTCAGAAGGATATCGAAAAAAAAGAGCGGATCGACGAGATGCGCAAGGACTTCCTGTCCAATGTCTCTCACGAGCTGAAAACACCGATCGCCCTGATCCAAGGATATGCGGAGGGTTTGCGGGAAAGCGTCAATGACGACGCGGAGAGCAGAAATTTCTACTGTGACGTCATTATGGACGAAGCGTCCAAGATGAATACCATGGTCAAACGGCTCCTTACGCTGAACCAGTTGGAATTTGGCAATGAGACGGTCAGCATGGAGCGCTTTGACATAGCGGCGCTGATACGGAACTATATCGCTTCGGCGGACATACTGATCAAGCAGAAGGAAGTATCGGTGCGCATGGAAGAATACGGCGAGATCTATGTCTGGGGCGATGAGTTTGGCATAGAAGAAGTGTTTATGAACTATTTTACCAATGCCGTGAACCATGCGGAAGGCGAGAAGGTCATAGATATCAAAATAGAAAAGAACGATGCGCACACGCGGGTCACCGTGTTCAATACGGGGAAGCCGATCCCGGAGGAGAGCGTTGCGCATATCTGGGAAAAGTTCTACAAGGTCGATAAGGCACGCACGCGGGAATATGGAGGAAGCGGCATCGGGCTGTCGATTGTCAAGGCGATCATGGAATCCATGCATCAGAAGTACGGCGTGATTAATTATGACAACGGCGTTGCGTTCTGGTTCACACTGGACACTGTGAAAAATCTGTGATAGAATAGGCGCGTAAGACAAACAAGCGCCGCGGCAGCGGCATTTGTTTGTCTCGCGCCATTCGCGAGCAAGCAGCCTGTGAAACAGGCTGGGAGAGCGCGGGAAGCGCGGGCTTGCGAGCAAGAGAAATGGGAAGTAGGCGCGTAAGGGAAACAAGCGCCGCGACAGCAGCCTGTGAAACAGGCTGAGAGAGCGCGGGAAGCGCGGACTTGCGAGCAAGAGAAACGGGAAGTAGGCGCGTAAGAGAAACAAGCGCCGCGGCAGCGGCATTTACGGGGGAAATAAAGGTGAAAAAAGCATGTGTGTTTCTGTGCGGCATTCTGACCGCGGGCCTGTTGACAGGCTGCGGCTCCGCGATGCCGGATCTGACGCAGGAAGAGACGGATATCATATCGGAGTATGCGGTGGGCATACTGTTAAAGTACGATAAGTATCACAGCGGCCGTCTGGTCGATACATCCGCCTATGAGACGGCGGCAGAGGAAGAGACGGCGGAGGAGACTCTCCCCGAAGAGGAACCGGAGATGCCGGAAGAAGACGTACAGACCGCCGAGACGGAGACAGGGCCAGAGGAAGCCGAAGCGGCTCCGGCAACGATAGAAGAGTACTATGGCATTCCGGGCTTTACATTTCAGTATACGGGCTATGACCTGACACAGAGTTATCCGGCCCCCGCGGAGGGTGAGACGCTGTTTTTCTCGATGGACGCAACACCCGGCACTCAGCTTCTTGTCCTGCATTTCACCGCGACGAATATCTCTTCGGCGGATCAGACATTAGACATGCTGGGCTATGGGGCGAAGTTCCGGATCTCCGTAAACGGCGAGCCGGGAGAGAGCGCGCTGACGACGATGCTGCTCGACGATATGCAGACCTACAATGATGTGGTTCCCGCAGGCGGGAGCGCAGAACTTGTCAGTATCGTGGAAGTGCCGCAGTCAACATCTGTCGAGACGATCGATCTCACGCTCCGCGGAAGTGGCGAAAATGCTATTATGAAATTGCAGTAATGATCATGATACAGAAGAACAGAGACAGCCGGATTTCAGGCTGTCTCTGTTTTTTCGCAGACACAAGAGAGGGAAGATCCGGCGGGAATCATATTCTTAGAAAAAATACGTAAAAAATATCAAAAAATCTGTTGACATTCAGATTTTGGAATGCTATACTCAGATACGTTGCTGAGCGGTTGCCAAGCAGCCGAGAGCAGAGCGGAGGACCGAAGGTTCTCCAGAAGTTAACTCCGCAGGAGTTTACTTCAAAGTACCTTGACAAATAAACAGTAATGCGACCCTGAAAATTCAAGAGAAGAAAAGAAGAATTTCAGAACGTAAAGACGGAAGAACAAGAAAGCCAAAGGTTGTCTTGTGACCGGATTGAACGAAGTAAAAGAAGATATGACGAGAGTTTGATCCTGGCTCAGGATGAACGCTGGCGGCGTGCTTAACACATGCAA
>CANQTF010000032.1 GCA_947626745.1 uncultured Lachnospiraceae bacterium | reverse complement strand
TGGAGGACGGGAACGAGAATGATAGCAAGCAAAATAAGCCCAAGTCCAGCCATTAACTGTTTCATGCCTTGACTTTTAGGACAGTAGGCATAGAGAAGTTTTTAAGCAAACATTATAAGATAGGTGCAGCAAGCTAAATAAAGAATTATCAAAAATGTTCTTTTCTTTATCTTTTATCATTAAAAAATTTATTCTAATATTGTTACTTATGTATAAATTTCATTTATATCTTACTGTAAATTTGTTACAAGTGTAAAATAAAATTTGTTGTCTTGATATATTTCAAGAAATACTTGACAAAAGCGATACTATGGTGTATAATGATAGTGGATATATTTGAATGTGAAAGGAGAATATAGATGCAAGTAAGTTATAATAAGCTATGGAAACTTTTAGTTGATAAGAATATCAATAAGACTCAGCTTCATGAAACTGCAAAAGTAAGTACAAATGCTGTTGCAAAATTAGGAAGAAATGAGTCTGTATCTCTGGAGACACTCTCAAAAATATGTGCCGCACTTAATTGCGAAATCGGTGATGTTGTCGAGTTCACAAATTCTTCTGAAGAATGAGGTGCATTCATGTCAAATATTAAAGAATTCCTGATTCTCGACCTATTTTGCGGTGCAGGTGGCTTTTCTTATGGTATGCATCGAAACCCTCATTTTAAGACAGTAGTAGCTTTAGATTTTAATGATAAGGCTACAAACACATTCAAAATGAATATGCCTGAAACTGATGTAGTTACTGGTGATATTACAGATACTTATGTTAAGGATATTATTATCCAGAAGTCTATAGATAAAAAAGTTAATATGATTATTGGCGGTCCTCCGTGTCAAGGTTTTTCAATGAAAGGAAAGAAATTAGGATTAAATGATCCTCGTAATTACCTATTCATGGAATATCTACATATCGTAGAAGCTATTTCGCCTGAAGTGTTCATTATTGAAAATGTAAAAAGTCTTCTTTCCACTGCTGATGGTTGGTTCAAAGATGAAATCCTATCATATGTTAAAAAACTTGGATATGAAGTTGATTATGGTATATTAAATGCTAAAAACTTTGGTGTCCCTCAAGGCAGAGAGCGAACTATTTTTATATGTTCTAAGAAGAAAGGTGTTGGTTTGCCTGTTGGCAATGACAATATTGTAACTGTAAGAGATGCTATTTCTGACTTGGCGTACCTTAATTCTGGAGAAGGGGCTTTTGAATTGGAGTACACTACTGAAGCCGAAACTGATTATCAACGTGAAATGCGTAAGGGTAGTTCTAAGCTTTATAACCATAAGGCTTCAAATCATTCGGAAGTTGCTATTAGCAAGTTGAAAATGATACCGCCTGAAAAGGGCAAGGAATATCTTCCTGACGATATGCTTGGCAAGCAAAAATTCAGTACCACTTGGGGTAGATTGACATGGGATGCTGTATCTCCAACAATAGATACGAGGTTTGATACGCCCTCTAACGGCACTAATTCTCACCCTGTGTTACATAGAGCCATAACACCTCGTGAAGCTGCAAGATTACAGAGCTTTGATGACTGCTTTATTTTCTATGGTAGTAAGTTTTATATTCGTAATCAGATCGGCAATGCTGTTCCGCCTTTGATGGCAGAAGCTATTGCTAATGCAATTTGGGAGTCTTATAATGAATAACAATTTGTTTGATATTGCTTTTTCCGAGTCAAGCAATAGTTACGAATCTTCTCTTGATGATGGTTTCAAAAAAGATCATGGCATTTTTTATACAGACTTGGAATTAGCGGATTCTATGGTGAAATTTTTAAGGATACCAAAAAAATCTCGTCTTATAGATCCGTGTTGTGGTACTGGCAGTTTTATACATACTCTTTCACAAAATGGCTGTAACAATGTTGTTGGATGCGATTTTGATTATGATACTGTCCAAACTTGCAAACGGATTACGGGAGTAAATGAGATCTATCAGGTAGATACTCTCGGCAAGACTGGTCATGAGGTACTAAGAACAATTGGCTCAGAGCCTTTTGATTATGTAATAGGAAATCCTCCGTATGCTCCAATTGGTAAGAATGTAGCTTTTAATGGAGATACTGCTTTTTTAAGCAAAGTAAATGCTTCGGGAAGTAATCTGTTCATAGCAGCTTTGTATCGTTCATTTGAGCTTTGTAAGGATAATGGATATATTTCTTTCATTATTCCTAAGAATTTGTTGCATATATCCTCTTATAAGGAGATACGGAAAACCCTTTTGAGAGAAAAGCGTATCGTTTCTATTGTTGAATTAGGCATTCATTTCAAAACAGTAAGAGGAGAACAAGTAATCCTCACCTTACAGAACAGCTACAAAAAAGGTAATAAAATCAAATTTTATACCTATAACAAAGGCGAAATTGGTTTTCTCAGTGAGGTTTCACAGAGCTATTACAAGGACGAAATCATAGTGTTTACAGGAAATGACGAAGTACCAATTTACGATATGTTGCGTAAGCAGTATGGAACATTACAGTCTGTATGCTCGGATACAATAAGACGAGGGCATGACACTTCAAGTGATGCACTTAGAGGAAAGCAAATCAGAAAATTTGGATTTAAGGATAGAGCCTTACCAAATGTAGGTACTCAAATCTTTATCCAGAATATATTTAGTGCAGAAGCAGGTATTACAGCAAGTTACGCTGGCAATCTCAAACCTTCGGAAACAATTACTGTTGTCAAGCTCAATGATGAAAAGCTGTGTAAGTATGTGCTTGGTCTGTTGCATTCACGCCTATGTAACTATTTTTTGATTAGGTTTGGTTTTAATAATTCAAGGTTGACAATACATACTGATGCGAAATACCTTAACAAGATTCCTATCGTTATAGATCATTCTGGTATGTATAATCAACTTATAGACTTGGTAATCAAGATTGAAAACACTCCTTATATGTCAAGCGCATGGTTTTCTCTAAACGAACAGCTTAATGTGCTTGTATATAGGATTTATAGCTTGGATTCGCATAGTATCAGCTATATTGAGAACGAAATGAAGAAAATTAGTGCTGCCAAATGGTATGGCGTATGAAAGGAGTATTTCTATGTATAACGATTTGTTGGATTTTCTCTCTACGGAAGAATGTTTTATCGAAGCCGAGGCTATACCTCGTAGAATGAATAACTTTTTGCGAGACTATAATGCTCGTTATGATGAAGCATTACGCCTTGATGATGAAGGGCTTATTGTACTTCAGGAAGATGCAAATAAATGGGGATTGGAATTGAGATTATATGTCAACAACTGTCCTTCGGATATAAAGGCACGATATGGCTTCACAAGAAACAATGCATATCGTCCCGGTTTTTCGTATCGCTTGAATGACAATGATATTGTAGATTTTCTTTTCAGTCAAGGCTATCGTATAGGCTATAATTGAGGTGTTTTATGAATAGTGAAATGGCATATATGCTCGGGATGATTTGTGGCAACGGACAGATTCAAAGAGGTACAAGTGAGACAACTATTTCTATTGAAATTCCCCATAAGAAGTTACAAACCGAGGATATGAACGATGTTACAATATATGTAAAAGCAAGTTTGACTGATATAAGAGGAGTTTTAGAGCCGCTTATCGGTTCAGGTATCTCCTTTATTCAGAACAAAACCGTGACCATACTATCTTTCTCCAAACCTAACTCAGATTACCTTATCCGTGAAATCCTGCGATTTACTGGTTCGGCGGTATCTCATGAGAATATGAGAATACATGAAGATGTGTTTTCTTTTTCAGCAAGTGATAAAAAGCAGTTTCTAAGAGGTTTTTGTGATGTTACAGGATATATCCGCCGTAGCAATTACTTCATAGATAATTACAAGCATAGAGTATATATCGAAATTCCTCAGAATTGGTTTATGGTTGTCGATGTATGCAATCTGTTAAAGTCTATTGATATACCTGTTCAGAATATTGACTGGGGACACCCAAACATGAGAGATGGAAACCTCAAAAAATATAATGAGGGTAAACCACTATTTTGGAAGAAAGAACATCAGATTAAAATTTTTGCCAATGAGTTTCTTCCCATCGGTTTCGGAGTAATTCATAAAAACAAAGCACTCATTGATTTTGCTAAAGAATTGATAGACGGCTTTAAGCAGAATGGTGTTGAAGCTGCGGAAATTACACATCGTTTTTATTGGGATTTTGATGGCAAGAAAAAGGTCAAACCACCTCATCCCAGCGAAGATGATTTGTTTATTCCTGCTGAAATCAGAGGAACGCACTATGATTCATGGAAGGATATTGCAAAGGATTTAGGATATGGTAAATAATCATAATGTAAAAAGAGAAGATGAATTATATGAGCCTATGAGATTATGGCTGTACGAATATCTTATGAGCAAATATAAAATTTCGGAAGTAATAACGGTAGATGCCCATAATGAAAGGCTTGACAAAGTACTCAATAAATATGGTATTGTTAATGATACTGCAACTGGTGTTGATATTCAGATAGATGTACTTGGAATAGTAAAAAACAAAACAAATAATTCTGTTAAACTTTTCTTTATTGAAGCTAAAAAGACAAGCCTTACCCTTAGAGATTTAGGGCAATTATGGGCATATTGCAGACTAATTGACCCAGATGAAGCGTTCTTACTTACCTCAGCTGATCTTGGTAGCCTTAACAAGCTGTTAAATACATTTAAGCGAGAAGATTTACTTGATTTTGGTGATGGTAAAAAGATAAAGAAAATGAAGGTAGCTGTTTGGAATTTAAGTACCTCATCACCTGAGATGTCAACTATGATTCCTAAACTGTAATAAGGAGTTTTGTATGTCGACAAAAATTATAAAAATTCGACTAATCAATTACAAAAGGTTTCTTGATTATACTATCAAGCCAAATGAAAGAATTAACATTCTTATTGGCGACAATGAAGTTGGAAAGAGTAGTGTACTTAATGCAATTGATTTGGTTGCCAGCGGAAATGTTAGACGAGTTGAGTCAATAGGTATTGATAATCTATTAAACATCGACTCTGTTAGAGCTTTTAATTCAGGAGAAAGGACTTTTGAAAAATTACCTGTATTAAAAATAGAATTGTATTTGTCTGGAGATTTTGACTGTTCCATGAACGGAAAAAATAATAGCGATAATACCGTTTGTGATGGTATACGACTTATTTGTGAACCTAATCCTGATTACTATTCAGAAATAAATTCAATTCTTAAATCAAATAAAGACTATTTTCCGTATGATTATTACTCTATCCGCTTTTCAACATTTGCTGATGAGGGATATACTGGATATAGAAAGAAATTACGCTGTATCATTATTGATAGTACAACGATGAGTTCAGAATATGCAACAGATGATTTTATTAGAAGAATGTATAGGCATTATACTGAGAACGATGCAAAGGAAAGAGCTAATCATAAGAGTTGTTATCGACAAATGCGACTAAACTATCAATTTGAAGGATTAAAAGGTTTAAATTCATGTGTTCCAAAAGATAAGCAATATTCCTTCGGACTTAAAAGTGGATCAGCTGTGGAACTTGAATCAGATCTTATGATTTATGAAAAAGGAATTGGCATAGATAATATGGGAACAGGTCGTCAAGTGTTTGTAAAAACAGACTTTGCATTAGAGCGTTCAGGTGATAATATTGATATTATTTTAATTGAAGAACCTGAAAACCATCTAAGTTTTGTTAATTTACGCAAATTGATACAGCGTGTGGTTAATACTAAAAACGGTCAATTATTTATTACTACACATAACAGTATGATTAGTACTCGGCTCGAACTTCAAAATCTTTTAATCATGCATAAAGAAAACGCAAACGAACCTGTAATGTTAAAAATCATCAGTGAAGAAACCGCTAAATACTTCATGAAAACCCCACCTGCAAGCATAGTAGAATTTGTACTTTCGACTAAGACTTTATTAGTTGAAGGTCCCTCCGAGTATATGTTACTTGATAAATTTTATAGAATTTATAGTGGTAATTCGCCTGAGAAAGATGGTGTGCATATTATTGACATTAGGGGATTGAGCTTTAAAAGATACCTTGAAATCGCTCGTCTAACCGGTGCTAAAGTTGCTGTGTTAACTGATAATGATAGTGATGCTGATATTAATTGTAAACAAAAGTATATGGAATTTTCATCTGATTCAAATATTGAGATTTTCTATGAACCTGATAATAATAAGCGAACATTTGAAATCGTAATTTATAGTGATAATACTTCTTTGTGTAATAGCTTGTTCGGTAACGATGCGCAAGGATTTATGTTACGCAATAAGACTGAAGCAGCGTATACTTTGCTATCACAAAGTAGTGTTATCATACCTGATTATATGAGAAGAGCGATTGAATGGATAAGAAAGTGATTTTTGCAGTTGCAGGCTCTGGAAAGACAACCTATATTATAAATTCCCTAAAAAAAGATGAAAGAGTGCTTATTGTCACATATACACTTGGAAATTATAATAATCTCCTAAACAAAATAGCTAATATGTTTAATGGAGAACTTCCTGCTAACATTAAAGTGATGACATATTTTACTTTTCTGTACCGTTTCTGCTATAAACCTTTTTTGTCTGATAAAATTAAAGCAAAAGGGATTACTTACGAAAGAAATACCCAAAATTATACCAGTCAAGACAAGGAGCAATATTATCTATCAAAAGAAAGATATATTTATAGTAATAGATTATCACTTCTCATTGAAAAACATGGATGTATTCCTGAGATTAAGCAACGATTAGAAAAGTATTTTGATAGATTTATTATTGACGAAGTACAGGATATAGCTGGACGAGATTTTAATTTTCTTGAAGAGTTAATGACTGCCAATATTAGTATGCTTTTTGTTGGAGATTTCTATCAACACACATACAATACCAGTACTGATGGTAATACTAATAAAAATCTTTTTGATGATAAATCAAAATATATAAAGCGATTTACTGATAAAGGATTCATATGCGATACGACTACTTTAATCAAAAGTTGGCGTTGTAGTGAAGGAATATGCAAATTTATTACTGAAAAACTTGAGATTCCCATTTCATCAAACTTACCAAGTGATAGCAAATCTGATGGTTTTGATATTATCTATATTACAGATCAAGTAACTATTAACTCAATTCTCAATGACGAACGAATAATAAAACTTCACTTTAGAGAAAGTGATAAATACGGTACAGGGCACAAAAATTGGGGTGACACTAAAGGCGAAGATCATTATAATGATGTGTGTGTATTACTCAATAAAACAACCGCTAAATTGTATCTATCTGAAAAACTATGTAACTTGAAAACTAATACAAGGAACAAGTTATACGTTGCACTCACAAGAGCGCACGGAAAAGTGTATCTTGTTGATGAATGAACTAAATTTATACCATAGCCTATTGGCGCACTTGATTTCCGTTCCACACAAGTCCGATTAAGCATTGTGGCGCATACCACAACAGGCAAAAACCCTATTGAAACAAATAACCGCAAGCTCTTGGAAACGCTCTGTAAGCGTTTTGCGAGGGCTTTTTCTTTTCAGCGGTTAAGTTTTCGCTCCGCAGGCTCGGACGGTGCTGTGGGGCATTTCCGTTCGCCAGACGGTCAAGCTGAGGTCTGCTCGGTAATGCCGTGACGGAGTTCATACTCACGCACACGGCGGTAGAAAGTATTTGCCGACATATCCATTCTTCGCATAAAATCACGCCCAGTGATGTGCTTCGCTCTCCATTCCCCATAGAGCTGCCCGAACCTCGTCCAGTCGGTGGGGATAGGCTTTCGCCCGGTGTACTTGCCCTGAGCCTTAGCGATCTCGATGCCCTCACGCTGTCGCTGTTTGAGCTGCTCACGCTCCAACTGAGAGAGGGCGGCGAACACGGTGAGCATAAATTTCCCCGTTGGAGTGTCGGTGTCGATATTCTCCTTGTGGCTGATTAGCGTTACTCCCTTGTTGGTGAGGGTGTCGATGATATTCAGCAAATCCCTCGTTGACCGTCCTAAACGGCTGATACTCTCGATGTAGAGGGTATCGCCCTCACGCACATAGTCGAGCATTACGTGTAGCTGTGGACGGTCTGTGTTTGCTCCTGACAGCTTCTCGGAGAAAATGCGGTCAACCTGATAGTTGCACATGATCTCCTGCTGACGGGCGGTTTCTTGGTGTTCGGTGGAAACTCTGATGTATCCGATTTTGCTCATAGTATCGTCCTTTCTTTATTCAAGTGCATTTTTATTTCTGTGTTTCGCCTGTGTACGCTGACGGCTTTTCTCACGCTCACGCTTCATGTACTGCTCGTTAAGGTACTGGCGCACCTGTCGGGTGTACCGAAATGCCGTGTCATGTTTGAGAAGATATGCCTTGTGTTCAGGCATAATGGCTTTACGCTTATCTTTCAACTGCTTTGACAGCGCTGCAAGCTCGCTCCGCTTGGGTGCTTTGCCGTCAACATAAAAAGCCTTGATATGCTCGGTGATGTACTTGTCGGCTTCTTCATAAGCGTCGATAGCAGCAGCGTTCTTCTTGCGGAAATGCTTTTGCGTAAACGCTGACCGTTCCTGATACTCATTGTATGTAGTAGAATTGTCGGAGCGCTGTTTCATCATCGCAAGGAGCTTGTCAATCGCCGTGTACTGTGCTTTCAGCTCGGCAACTTCATCGGTGTGATCTTCGGGCGAATGGATATTGTGCATGAATCCGCCAAACTCGCTTAAAGACATGATGCCAACGGCTTCAAGCTCTGCAATGATCTTGTCGCTGTCACGCATACCTCGGATAGTTGCCCATTCATCTATTTTCTTTTCAGGTGCTTTACTCTCGGTAGGTGTGGGCTGTGGTGTCGGGGCAGACGGCTCAGGCTTCGGCTCGGTGGGCTTGGAAGCAGATGCGTTAAGCATATCAAGCTGTGCCTGCCGTCTTGCTCGCCGGGCTGCAAAGAACTTCTCAACCTGTTCCGCAGCAGCTTTTCTCTTTGCGGTTTCACTCGTTTCCGTGATAGTTTCAGGCTCGGCAGATTGTTTCGGCTTTGTCGGTGCGGTGACTGTTTGTGTCTGCTTCTGCTCGGTCTTTGGAACAACAGGCTTCGGCGGTTCGATAAGCATATCGGGAGTGACATTCTCCGCTGACAGTTTTTCCTGTATCTCCGCTATCTGCTCGGTGATGCTTTCGACGGTGAATCCCTCGCCCAGTGTTTCGGCTCTTGTAAAGCGTTGCTGACCGTCACCAGACAGCTTGAATTTCAACTTGTACTTGTTCTTCGGAGTATAAACATACTCAATTCCTGCGGTAGTACAGTTTTTGAGGAAGTCCGCAAAGTCACGGCTGTAAAGCATAACCTCTGCGATCCTGACACGGAGCTTTTCTTTCCACGACTTGCCCTCCTGTTGCTTCAACCGTTCAAGATAAGAAATGCCCTTGCCCTTCGGGTCGATAAGGGATAGCCCGTGTTCGGCGCATATCTCGTCCGATATTTCACGCAGCTCTGACCATGCTCTTTCCGACTTCCTACCCTGATTATGCTCGGTGGTGAAGCTCAGTCCGTTATACAGATTGGTGTTATTGAAAATCACATGACAGTGCAAGTGGTCTTTATCATTGTGGACGGCTATCACATACTGATAATCGCCTTTCAGATAACGGTCGCACAACTCCTCTCCGATCTGCATAGCCTGTTCGGGAGTGACCTCACCGGGGGCAAAGCTCTGAATCATGTGGTAGGCAAGGATTTGGGTGCGTCCTGTTCCTGTGTTTCGGACGGCTCGGATGATGGTGTATAATAAAACTTGACACATCCGACTCAAAGAGATATAATCAATAAAAAAGAGAAAAGGAGTGTCA
>CANQTF010000031.1 GCA_947626745.1 uncultured Lachnospiraceae bacterium | reverse complement strand
GCGTCTTGCCGGAGAAATCGTAGCTTTCCATAAAGGTACTCATGATCCGCGGTGCTTCGCCCCACCATATAGGATAACCGATGAGGACAACATCGTACTGCTCCATATTTTCCACGGAACCGGAAATTGCGGGCCGAGCACTTGGATCGTTCATCTCCACAGACGAACGGCTTTCGGAATTGCCGTAGTCCAGATCCTCGTCCGTATAAGGCTGTTCCGGTACGATCTCATAGAGATCAGCGCCAAGTTCGTCAGCGAGCTTCTGTGCCACGCCCTCAGTGTTGTTGGTGGCGGAGAAATAAGCTACCAGGATCTTGCTTCCCTCCGGCTCGCTGGCTGGTTCAGAAGCAGAACTGTTCGTATTGGATTCCTGCGTTATATCTGATTCTGAGGTCTGCTCCTGCGTCTGAGATTCTTCCGGCATCTGCACATTTTCCGTGCCGCTCTGCTGCGGTTCGGTATCCCCACTATTTCCGACCGATTCCCCGCCTCCGGCACAGGCGGCAAGGGACAGTACCATTAGGCTTGCGAGTAAAATTGCTGTGATCTTTTTCATTTTTATTTTCATTCTCACACTAATCTCCCATATTGCTTTTCATCCACCGGCTCCAGCCATTCATTTGAGCCGTTTTCACCCGGCACTTCAATCGCCAAATGGGAAAACCGGCTGTCCGGCGCAAGGGTCACGCCTCGTTCCACACATCCTTCGCCAGACGGAACACCGCCCACGCTTTGGGCCAGCCCACATAAAAGCCAACGTGAGTGACAATGGCTGCGATCTCCGCGCGGGTTACGCCGTGGGTCTTGGCGTTTTCCAGATGATAGGTCAGCGAGGAGTCCGTGATCCCCGAACTCATCAACGCCACCACGGTAATGATGCACCGCGTCTTTACATCAATGTCCTGATTGTTCCAGTTCTCTCCAAAGAGAATGTCGTCGTTAAAGTGGGCAAAATCCGGCGCGAAGCCGCCAAGCTGATCTCTGCCCGCAGTCTGTGTGATTTTTTCCATTTTGTTTGCCTCCTGTGATTGCATCTATTTCTGTTATCTATTTTCTGTCGAATGTTCCGACAGCCTGTTCCTGTATGATCTCCCAAGCTAAAAACATCTTAAACTACATTTCCCGCCTTCTGCTTCCCGTTCTGCGCCATCACGCCTACCAGTGCATGCGGCACATATAATTCTTCCAGATAGCCGATCTCGTCCTGCGTCAGCTCCAGATCGACCGCCTTTGCCGCGCCGTCCGCATGGGAGAACTTTGTCGCGCCCACCACCGGAGCGGTCACCTTCGTCAAGAGCCACGCGAGGGAGATCTCCGTCATAGAAACACCCCGCTTGTCGGCCAGCTCCGCGACACGGGCGATGATTTTTCCGTCCGCCTCCGCCGTGGCGTCATATTTCCCTTTGGCATAGGCGTCCTGCTCCAAACGCTTGGACGTCTCGCCGGGGCGCTTGGAGAGCCGCCCTCCGGCAAGGGCGCTGTAGGGCGTCATGGCAATATTCTGATCGGCGCAGAAGGGCGCCATTTCCCGTTCTTCTTCGCGGGCGATCAGATTGTAGTGTCCCTGCACGGACACGAACTCCGTCAGGCCATGTTCCCTTGCATAAAAGTTTGCCTTGGCAAGCTGCCAAGCAAAGCAGTTGGAAATGCCGATGTACCGGGCTTTTCCCGCCTTGACTGCGTTGTGTAGTCCCTCCATGATCTCCTCCATGGGCGTATGGTAGTCCCACATATGATAGATATAGAGATCCACATAGTCCATGCCGAGATTGGTAAGACTCTGATTCAGGTAAGTCTCGATATGTTTCTGTCCGCTTATGCCCGCGTCGATCTCCTCCTGCGTCCGGGGCGTGAATTTGGTGGCAACTACCACATCGTCCCGTTTGGCAAAGTCTTTGAGCGCACGCCCGACGTACTGCTCACTGGTGCCATTCTGATAGGCGATAGCGGTGTCATAGAAATTGATGCCCAGATCAAGACCGTGTTTGATGATCTCGCGGGTCTGCGCCTCGTCCAGCGTCCAGCTATGCTGTCCGGCGGCGGCGTTGCCGAAGCCCATGCACCCCATACAGATGCGCGAAACCCTTAACTCTGATCTCCCTAAATTTGTGTACTTCATTGTAAGCCCTCCTTCTTTTTAATCCTTCAACAGACCTCTCACACAGTTGTATGTGATCTCATAAATCGTCATAAACACATAGTTCACGCCCGCCCGCTCCATAGCCGTCCGCTGCTTCTCATTGACCACCGTATAGGGATAGATGCCGAACATGAACGGGAAAAAGGTGTATAAAAAGCGCTGTTTCTCTGCTATCGGCATCTTGGGGAAATACTGCTCCAGACAGCGCATGACCGCCCGCAGGGAACCTCCGTATGCCACCTTAAACTCCGTGAGCCGCTCCAACCGGCTGCTGCTTTCCAGATCATAATGGTTCATCGACATGATCTTGAGGAGCTGCTCCCGCTTTTCCAGAGAATGCGCCAATTTGTCGGCAAATCCGTCTCTGGTAAGCACAGCGTTCTCTTCCATGATCCGGTTCAGATCGGCGATCCAAAGCTCGTTTTCCCTCTGCAGTAACGCAAGGAATATTTCTTCCTTTGTCTGAAAGTAATTATAAATGGAAGTTCTGGTAAAGCTGGTTGCGTTTCCGATATCCTTCAAGGTGATTTCCTTAAAGCTCTTTGTCTGATACAGCTTCTCACAGGCGTTGATGATCTCTTCTTTCCGGGCGTTTGTAAGCTCCGGAGACCCCTTTGGCATCTCGCTTCCTCCCTTTTTATTCTGACATCGTGTCAATATGAAATATACCACTATTCTGACACTATGTCAACTTCTTGATATCGAATATGTCTTTTTCCTTCTTGATCGCATAACGCTCTACGCACCGGCTCTTCTCTTTTCCGACCTTCTCAAATATCTCATGCCAAGAAGCGTCTCTCGCAGTGATAATGGCAAAAGAATCTACTTTCTCACCATACCAAGCCGCCACAAGCGCTTCGTTCGGTTGTCCGGCTGCAAAAGCAAAACAGTTCACATATACAATAGCAGAGCGCGGATCTTCCGGGTCATCTGCGTATGCCTCTCCCATGACCCCTTGAAAGCACGACCGGATCATGCTTTCTTCCCAGCCCTCATACAAAGAAACGAGCGTCGATAAATCTTCTATCTTTTTCATTTCTATAAACCCCTTTCCTAAAAAATGTATTGCTCACCACCATGAAAACAACGCGCCCGCAAGCGGAGACAACACAACCATGATCACGGAAAATGTGAACGACTCCACCGATAGCAAGGTCGCCCGCTGTTCGGACGGAAACATATCCTGCAGGACCGTGTTTGTGCGCACCTGAAGCGCATCATCTCCAAGGGCTGCAAGGAAACCGCCGGCCGTCATGACCAGATACGATCCGCTGTGTTCCATGCACACTCCCGCAGATACCAGAAATATCATGCAAAGAAGTACCCGGCGGTAACGAACTTTTCCGCATTTCAAGATCAGTCCGGAACCCAAAATGCCGCCCAGCTCCATGAACAGCAAGGCCATTCCCAGCGCCCATTCCGGCATCGACGCCATGAGAAGCTTCGCCTGCAGGAAAAACAACAGCAAAGTATCCGCCGCACCCACAAGCGAATTGCAGAACATCAGGCCGACAGCACGACGTGCCTCTTTCAAAAAAGCGAGACTCCTGCAGAAGCAATCCGCAAGATCGCGCAGAACCCCTGCCGTGCCGCGTCCATCCGTCTGCCCGTCCGCTTCATAAAGGGCTGCAAGCGCCCGGATTTGAAACACGGACAGCAAAACATCTGCACTATATGCCAGCCTGTGTCCCATGAATAAAGCCAATCCCGCACAAAGTGTCGATGCCCCGCCGCAAAGTCTGTAAAGGATCAACTGGTTGGAAGCGTACTTTTCAAAATATTGTTCCTCGCCGGCCAGCTTCAGCGAATCATATGCCAGTGCATCGCCTGACCCTGATGCGAAATTATAGCTCAGCGCCTGAAATGCGATAGAGGCGCACACCGTCGGCAGATTCCATGAGGCGATCATGATCACATTGCCGATCATACGCATCACACTGCTTGCGATCAGCATTTTCTTTCTGCCAAACACATCGGCAAACACGCCTGAGGGAAGCTCAAACATCAGACTTGTGATGTGGAACACGGTTTCGGCAATTCCAATCTCCGGCAGACTGTAACCGCGGACGGCGAGCAGCGCCACCCACGCGCCCGTAAGGGATAAATTCCCCAATACTGAGGATAGATATAATCTTTTGATCTGTTTTTTAATCTGAAACATAAAAAAATCTCCTTAACTGTATTTTGACGATCGTTAAGGAGATACTGCACCGTATGGGAAAGAGAAATCTGTCTGAAAATCAGAAGAACTTCCCGAAAAAAGGCGCACTATCCCCTTGGGCGAGATATGTGAAACCTTTTTTCAGTTGGAGATTTGTCATCTTCCAGAACATATGCTTTCCTTTTTCATTTGCTTTTGCACTTTTCCTACTGCTTTTTCATTATAATCCCCGCGGCCGGAAATTACAACCGGTAATTGAGGGAAAGATCACCAATTCCTATTTTCGAGATAATTTCGACTTTTCAAAATAACTGCACAGGCTCCCTTGCATATTTTTTTAATTATGGCATAATATAAGTAAGAAAATCTTACTCAAGGGGGATTCAATAAATGAATACTCAGATAGTAACCGTCTCTTCCAAAGGACAGATTTCTCTGCCCGTTAATATACGAAAACTTTTGTCGATTGATTCCGGCGACAAATTAGTGGCTTATACCTCTGGAGATGTGATTATGCTGAAAACTCTAAAACTTCCTTCTGCAGAGGAATTTGAGGCTTCTTTAGAGGAAGCCCAGAAATGGGCGGCATCTGTTGGTTACACAGAAAACGATGTTGATGACATCATCAAATCTACCAGAAAGAAGAATAGAGCATGAGAATTGTTGTGGATACTAATGTTTTGATATCCGGCATATTATCACCTTTTCTTCTGTACAAATTCTCATTTATTTCTCTGATATTATATCATAATTCTACAATCAACTGGTACACACCCGATAGCGTAAAAACAGAACTGCTGCCCCAATAATAATCATGCAATTTTTTTTGCAGCAGCCCCTTTTACCTATTATCCTACCGCTAAGAAGTTTTCGCTTATCATACTACCATTCTATTAAGCTGAAATCCAAATCGTCTATTGCGATCCATTCATCATTGCCCGCTAACCTGATTTCATCTTCATCATTTACTTCACAATATTGAATAGTACTGTTTTGCCAATTATTAAATGCAAGGTGATTGTTTTCCTTTAATTTGAAAATATCAAACTGCTGCAGGAACTCTTCTTTGCTAACAGGTTCTCCGTTAATTGTCGCCTTATTCGGTTGGTAATCATCGTAAAACCCCGTGATATATTCCCCCTGTTCATAAGTAAAACAGACCCAGCCATCGCCGGCGTTTTCGCCATTTCCGCAGCTCATAAGAACAAGATGATTATCCTGATAACATAACCAATTGATTCCTCCCCAATCTTCCGTTTCGTACAGATCTGCAACTTTTTCCGCTTTTCCTTCTTCATAGGTAAATACAGCAACAGATGTGGCCTCTCCTATAATCAATTCAGGAATATTATTATTGTCAAAATCATGTATCCCCACATAAGCATCTCCATTAAAGCCAAATTCCGAAAGAAAATTATACGGATCAGCAAGATTACTCGGTATATTGCTGATAATATTTTTATAGGCGTCCTGCCATGTAACGTTTATCTCTGTTTCGTCCTCTTCTGTACTTTCCGTTCCCTCTGCCTCATTAACATTAGCGGCACTTGACTCTGTCTCTTCAATGACAGCTAGATCCTCTGCCTCTGTAATCTTTTCAACTATATCTTGTTCCTGCTTCACGCCCTCATTTTCACTATTTATTTTCTGGCATCCTGTCAAGCAAAAAAGAAATAAAAACATTAAAAAAATATATACCTTTTTCATACTTATTTCCTCTTTAAACGGTTCTTTTCCCGCGGAACACTGCCAATTTCCACATACCGAACAGGCTCTCACTCGTGAAGCGTACTGTTTTTGCGCCCTTCCGATATCGCTGCATTTAACTTTTCCTGTAAATTACCTGCGCATTCTTCGGGAGTGACGGCAAAATTACCGTCTGCATCTTTGATCATAAGCAACGCTATTTCTTTGTAAAATACACTCCTGACAGAATTTTCACTTCCCTGCCAGTTCGGGAGATTATGTGTATAATCAACTGAATTTACGGCATTCTTTGAGAACGCCTCCAGAAGCAGAATATCATCTTTATATTTTTCCATGACTTTTTTGCTTACAGGGATGCTTCCGGCGGAACATTCAAGCCATTTATCGGTTTCATAGAAATATCTTATGAAATCTTTGGCTATTTCTATTTTTTCGCTGTCGCCGTTGTCGAAAATCTCAAATCCCTCGTTGAAGATCGTGCAGTGATTACCGGGGTAATTAACAAAGCCGTATTTTGTAAAAGTATTTGTCTTTGCATTGTAATCTTCTTTTACTCTGCTGTACGTTGAACTTCCCAGATTAAAGTTATAAAAGGCAAGCTCGTCCATTTTGAATTTACTGCTGTTATCGGACATTGTTTTGTAATACGGAACAGGCAGATACCAGCCTGAATCCACACCGTTCTGCAGCCACCTGAGAGCAGAAATAACATTGGGATCATCAGCAAGATCAAAATGATTGCTGCTGTCAAACAGATCACCGCCGAAAGCGCGAAGCATCGTCATGATATGCGTATCGCCCTGATTATCTTTTGCGTACATCATCATAGGGACTTTCCCTTTGCCCTCTTTTGCAAATCCGTCCGCAAGCGTATTCAGTATTTTTGTCCAGTCCTCAATGCTCCAGTTTGAAATCACTGCACCCTCGTCAATATATTCGCTCAAACCGTATTTTTCAAGCATTTCCCTGTTATATATAAGAATGTTCTCAGAGCTCATATAGGGCAGCATATAGAGCTTATGATCAAAGCGTCCCTGTTCCAAGTAAGCGGGCGCTATATCCTCTTTCATTTCCGGCGTAAGGACATCGTCTATCGGAACGACCTTCCCTGTATGGATAAACGAGCTCATATTGAAAAATCCGTCATATAATATATCGGCTGCATCGCTTTCACCGAAAGAATTTGTGATTGCCTTCGTTTCCTCGCCGCCTTCAAATTCTATGACTCTTATTTTAACCTTTTTGTCATACTGCGCTGCAAAATCCTCGCTTGCGAGTTCCAGAAGGGTACGGACATTTTTTATATTTTCATTGGAAATGCAATTCATAGTACTGGTATGAGGCACTTTTATAATGATTTCTTTTTCCGGTTCTTTTTGTCCGGCACAACCGGAAAGGCAGAATGACACTGCTATGATGATCTGCAAGAAAAATGCGGTAATCCTTTTTCTCATCTTTTTCTCCTTATTGACTGTTACGTTTTTCACGATCGATCTCCTCCATTTTACGCAACAGGGTATTGATATCTATCGGCTTTGTTAAAAAGTCGTTCATGCCGCTGCCTAAAGCCTTGTCCCTGTCCTCCTGAAAGCTGTTTGCGGTACAGGCGAATATGGCAACAGTCTTGGCATCTTCACGGTCAAGTGCTCTGATCCTTGACGACGCCTCACAGCCGTCCAGGACAGGCATACGCATATCCATAAGGATTATTTTGAACTCGTTTATCTTTGATCCCTCAAAGATCTCCACAGCCTCCTGACCGTTCTGCGCGTGTACAGGAACAAACCCGAACTGGCTCAGTATCTCCATCAGTATTTCCGCATTCAGTTCGTTGTCTTCGGCCACAAGAATCTTCGTTGCCTTGACACCGTTACCGGAATGATCGCCCGGCTTTTCGGCTTCATTCGGATTTATCTTCAGATAGTCGGGAATTTCACAAATTTCAGCAGGAATTTCAACCGTAAACGTACTGCCTTTGTTTAATTCGCTCTCTACGCTTATTTCTCCTCCCATTGCATTTACAAGCAGCTTGCTTATAGCCATTCCCAAGCCTGTACCTTTGGTGGAGTTGGAGATGCTGCTGCGATCTTGGGTAAATTGATTAAATATTTCATTCAAAAATTCCTTACTCATTCCGCAGCCTGTATCTTCACAGACAAATGTAGTCATAACGTGATTTTCGTCAATCATGCTTTGATCTACCGAAAATCTTATGGTGCCTCCTGCGGGAGTAAATTTTGCCGCGTTGCCGGCAATGTTCATAATCACTTGCTTGATATGTACCTCGTCGCACTGTATACATGGAACTGTTATATGGATATCCTTTATAAATGCAACTCCACGCCCTGTAATATTATCGTACTGCATGGAATAAACAGATTCCGCCATTGCTTCGACCAACATCGGGGCACGGGTAATTTCCACTTTGCCCGCCTGAAGCTTGGATATATCCAGCACATCGTTTATGAGCGCAAGCAGATATTCTGCTGTATTCTGCGATTTCTTTAGCCACTCTTTTATCTGAAGATGCTTCTCCGGCGTATCGATCGCATTCATCATCAGGTAATTTAATCCGACGATACCGTTTAGCGGCGTGCGGATCTCATGGCTCATATTGGACAAAAATTCGCTTTGGGCCTTTTCCTGCGCGTGGGCTATCTGCGTTTTTCTCTGCATAATAACGGTCAATACGAACGCAATGATGATGACAAGGAGCGCAGCGCTCATTGCCGCAATGATAAGCAAAACAAATAATTTTGTCTGGTCTTTCACTACCTTATCGTTTACCGACATGATAAAATACCAGTCAACGCTGCTGCTGTTTAACGGAGCGCAGTAGTTCAGTTCACGAACGCCGTTTTTTTCCATAGAGAACCAAAATTCTTCGCCCGCCAGCATTTTTTCCTGTACCTCTAAGGACGTGAGGTTAGATCTGTCACAGCGTGTCACGATATCAAACAAATTATCGGAAACAGAACTTGCCGCATCTTTTCTGTCCACAACATATTCGCCTTGTGCATCGACTACCGAACTGTAGCCCTGTGTATTGCCTGATTCATCAACATAATTTTCAATTACAAGACCGTCCACAATAGAAGACCTCTTGCAGACTCCGATCACGGCATAGACCTCTTTTTGATCTTCGCCTATTTTGATACCGGATAATACTTTATCTTTTGGATTGTCCTGCAATTTATAACCGTAAATCACAACTTTATCGGAACCCATGACAGGAAGCGAATCATAACCGATGACTTTGTAACTGTCAGTATTTGCGAACAGCTCCATATACGGGTAATAATCCGGATCTTCGCTGCCTTTTCTGTATGTAATATCGGTATAATAGGAACCGTCTTCCATAAGCAGATAGACTTTATCAAATGTTGATTCATACGCTTCAAGTCCCAGATATTCGTTTATTTGGCTTACAGTTTTAAGCTCCTGACTGTTTCGTTTCAGTCGTTCGCCTATGCGCTGCTGGTTTTTCCAACTATATTCAATAAACATAGTTATCGTATTGCGGTCATGCACGGCAACTTCCCTGATGTTGTCGACTGCCGTATCTTCGAGGATATTTCCTGTCACAATCGAATATACATATATCGCTATAAACAATACGATTATGATAAAAAAAATAAATAATGCATAGAACCATTTGCCTTTTAATCGTTTCATAACTTCACAGCCTTCTCATAAGTATCTTAAAATAGTGTGAAAAAGGGGCTTACCAGTCACCCGGTGAAGCCCCTGAAACTCATTTCTCCTTGATCGCCGCCTGTGCTGCCGCCAGCCTTGCGATCGGCACGCGGTACGGTGAACAGGATACATAGGTCAGCCCTACCTTGTGGCA
>CANQTF010000030.1 GCA_947626745.1 uncultured Lachnospiraceae bacterium | reverse complement strand
GAGTGCCTCCTTTTTAGTGTCTGATTTATTGTAACAGGTAGTGCATGATCGTGTCTACTTATTTAGTATAGATCCACCTCCAACAGTTCCGTTATGGCATCGATCATGCCCTGAATTTTTCCTTCCATTCTGCCATCCTCTATCATTTCCAATATCGCCTGACACATATCGTATCTCCTTTCCTCCACACCGTTTTCATGCACTGTATGTCCGTATTCTTCCCTTATCTTTACGTTCGCCATCACTTCGATCATCTCTCTTGTCTCGCTGTCTATACTGCTGTAAGCCTCTGCACTCTCTTCCATAATCTTTTTTAGTTTTTCCTTATCCTTCCCAAAGCGCACCATCTCAAATACCTGTCTAAGTCCTGTACGGTATTCCGCAAAACTTTCATGCGCCATGCAGTCATACAAATTCAGCTTATAGTCCGAAACATAAGGCTTCATTTCATCGTCAATGTGCAAAAGTTCATATAGACTCTTCGCTCCGTCCCATGCATGTTCTGTACCGAAATATACCACCAGCGTAATGATCGGGAAAAACTTCTCATCTTTCTTCATGCCGGACAGGTATTCGTCCGCATGATCTGTCAGATCGCCCCTCTGTTCATGCCGCGCCCGCAGTCTGCGCCACTGTTTATGGTAGCCGATGCTCTCCGAGAGCATGTTGCGAAGCACCATACGATAGTCTACATAGTTCTGGTTTTCCACTGTAATGATACGGATCAGCTTGTCCTTCCAGAAGTATGTCTTATCCGCCATGGCACGGTAGTTTTTCCGTCTGCCGCCTTCTTTTCTCTGATACCCTGCCACCGGATCAGTCTCTTCCAGCGCCTGTGCCATCACAACCTGTCGTCCGCCAAACAACGCGCCGTTCACCTGGTCGGCAAACCTGACCGGATCGTCCAGATAATTGCTCTGGCATACGTCTTTCGTTCCCATTCTTCTTTCCTCCCTTATGAAGCTGCGTGTACATATAAGGGATCCTCTCAGAACAGAAATGTAAGACATGCCGTCAGAACTGCCAGACTTCCCAGATATGTTTGTGGTTATGATAGCATAAATGCGATAGGATTGCAACAGGATTTTTAGAGAAATGTAAACGATATTTCGTTTTTACCTCCCACTGTCAAAGTTTCCGTATGCTTTCATAACAGTTCAAATTCAAACGCGGTATTGCACCAACTGCCCCGGGGATACCAAAAAATGAATCCGAGCCTTCCGTCATGCAGATACCAGCCATGTAAAAGTGAACGATCGTCTTTCTGCCATTCTGTAACAAATTCCTCCTTATTTTCCGTCCATATGTCCGGCTCACAGTCATTATAATAGATCGTTCCGCTGTAATTCTCCAGTCCGCGCAGCATGCCATCCGCAAGCCCAAGATCCGCAAGGGACACCACACTCCCGTCAGCAAGCGATACGGTAACAGCATACTCTTGATTGTCGACACCTCCGCCGGCGCCGGTCGTGCCATGATAAAAAATACTGATATAATTTTCATCCGCATTCGCTATATCGTAATAGCAAGAATATGCCGCATTGATTTCCTGTCCTAATTTCGCATCGTAATGAAGCATTGCCGTTTCATAAAATATCCGATTGATTTTTTCGCCCAGCCTATCGTTTATGACTTCATCGGAAAATTTTATGTTCGGATATTTTACACTAGAATACTCCGGCAGGAAGTGGTCATGGTCGATCACAAACGTCTCTTTTGTGATCTCATAGCTTTCCCCGTGATCCATATCCACCGTGATCTCCTCCGGCGCTTCAGACAGATCGCTCTCTTTGGTCCGGAACTGCCGGTATGTCTCTATCTCCGCATACATCCTGTTAGCGATATCCACCACAAGGTGTACCTGCCTGTCGGTGCTTGTATACCATACATCCGCCAGACTCCCCTGACCGATGAACTTCTCATAATCGATCTTCCAGACTGCCGTCCTGTCGGCTTCCGTATTGGTCAGATACGCTTCCAGCGCGCACACCAACGGAAAGCTGTAGACAGGATCATACTGATTGTAGGTCTGGTCGCTGCGAATATGGTAAGTAAGCTCTCTTTCATGCGCCCGCCACGCATCATAGGAATCCCATCGTGCAGAAGTGTGATAGGAACCGTCCGGGATCTCATGCTCTCCCGCATCTCCATTCAATATATCGGCTATGACCAGCCATTCGTTCTTTTGGTATTCCGGCTCGCGCAGCAGCAGATACAGTTGCCGTCCGGAGGATACCGAACGCACGAACACATGAAGGATGCCGCCCTTCGGGTCACGGGGACTGCGGTTTACGCTGTACAGGTATACCAGCTCCCACTGTTCCTCCTCTATGCCCTGTTCCTTCGCATAAGTCTGTACCGCACGCGCTGCGTCCTGCTCCGCATACTCGTCATAGTACATCTGCTCTGCATTGATAAAGAACCCGTCGCCCGAAAGCGCAGCATCCGTCTCCTGCCAGCTCTCAGCCGCAGACAGCGCAGGTGCAAGCGCATAGTCCCCTGCCACCGTATCCACCGCATCCTGCTCGTGATAGACCTCCACAACGCCGTACATCTGATTCACCGTATCCACCAGCAGGTGTACCCGCTGCGTTCCGTCTGCGAAACAGACGCTTGCCAGCCGGCCGTCTGCGCCGATATAGGTCATGCGATCCAGAAGCCGCCAGGTCTTCTTCTGCGCCTGTATCCCCGCGGTTGTCAGATAACTGCACATCGCCCGTATGACGGCTGCATCGCCATGATACTTATCATACTCGTAAATATCATCTTCGGATACAAGGATCCTGTACGGCTGCCAGTACATGTCCTCAAGGTCCCTATAAGACGTCCACTGCAATTCCGTATCCAAAATCGTCAAAGTTTCCTCGCCATACTCCTGCCGCAGCTCCATATCCGGCCCAACCTCCGCCATCACCAGATATTGTCTGCTGCCGCTGCGGCTTTCGTCCAACAGAAGATACAGTTCGCGGTCCTCCTCGGAACGGGCATAAATACTCGCAATAAGACAATTCTCCTCGTCATATCTGGCATGCATCCGGCACAGCGTCCATGTCCCCTCCGGGTCCTCCGGCACATAGTCGCGGATCACCTCCGCTGCCGCCATTTCCAGATCCATGTTCAGATACCACTGATTTGCATTGGTAAAAAAGTTATTCTTCTGCCCATTCGCCGGGCCTAACAGTCCCGCCGCCGTCAAGGCCATAGCCGCTGCCGCTATGCCTGTCCATAATATCACTTTTCTCATATTCCACCTCTGCCGCCTCAAATACCGAATCTCCGGCCGTCCGTGATGATCCGTATTTTGATACTACCATGCGCCTGTATCATAGTTGCATCAAAATTGTATCAAAGTTGCATCTTTTCCGGCTTTACAGGCAGAAAAAGGGAACTCCCAAAAGCTTGACAAATAGAGGGAAATATATTAAATTCTTTCCCGCCTCTGCGCGATGCCCTCCCATTGACAAACAGACAAAAAAACAGTATACTAATAAAACCGTGCAGCCGGGGCGTTAGCGGTGTCCTGTACCCACAATCCGCTCTAGTGGGGGTGATGTCCGCTCGAGGACGTACGCTTATGTAGCTGCCCTTTATAAGTGGCGTTGAAGTTTGGGTCTTACGCAATGGAAATCTGTGAACCGTGTCAGGGTGGGAACACAGCAGCACTAAGCGGAATCTTCCATGTGCCGTGAGGGTGCCTGGCGGAGTTAACTGTAAAGGTAACGTATATGGGTCAAGTTCGACAGCGGACGCACGGTTTTTGTATCACGGCTCTGTTACAGTTCCACCTCGCGGAGATAATAGCCGAATCCTCCTGTCTTCACTTCACCGTCCGGACACTCGAAGGCTTCAAAGCCGAACATCTGCGCCACCATTTTTTCACGCTCATAGAACACGCCCGGCACACCCAGATAATAGCGCTCATGCTCTTTTCCGAGAATGACATACCGATAGTTATAGAACCCGTGCAGCAGGAAGCTGTTGTTGACCAGATGCTGGTATTTTGCCCGCAGAATCACAAAATCTTTCGGCTCGAGTTTTACACAGACACGCTCGTCCCCATACGGGTGTATCTTCTCATAGAGAGTAAGAAGCTGCTCCCACTTGTCCTCTTTCAGACCGAAATCAGACGCGCCGGGTCTGCTTTCCGCACTCTCCCGCATCGGCCGGCGCGGAAGCTCCTCCGTGACGACGACCGCCTCTGGCTCTCTCTGTTCCTGTTCCACGGCCCTTTTCTCCGCACTCGGCTGCAGCGCCCTTGTATCCGCCCGGTCTTTATCCGCAGCGCTCTCCTCTATCTTCCGTTCCTGTGTGTCCTGCCCGCTCTGCGGCGCGGTATCCTGCGCCGTTTCCGCCCCCTGTCCGACAGTCGTCTCCGGCGCGGTCCTGCTCCTTCCTTCCAGCGCATACCCTCCCGACAGCCTGATCTGCACGATCGGCCTTTCGATCGTTCCCGCTACGCTTTCTTCCCAGCACCCGCCGCCATCCTGCACGGTAATGCTGCTCAGCTCCTTCCAGTCGCTGCCGTTGTAGATGCGCACAGGAAAGCGTCCGTTTATGCCAAGCGGTATGTTCTGCGCCTTTAAATACAGGCGGCATTCCTGTTCGCCGCTCTCCGCTTTCAGAAAACCGGCGCTGCCGACCCTGTCCTCATTTCTGTACAATCCGATGTATATGATCTCTCTCCGGTACATAGTTCTCCTTTCCCCGCATCACTTTGCCGTACATGTCGGTACACTACCTATATATATGCACGTCCGGCGCCAAAAATGTGTCATGCACGATCTGCGGGCAAAAGAAAAGAGCCGGCTGAAAACCGGCTCTGTCTGATCCGCTGTTTCGTCCTTCCTCTCTAATAATCCAGAGAATCCAGATATTTCATATAGCTGACGACCATCAGTGCGATCTTGAAGGTCAGCGCGTCCTCAAAGGTACGGATATCCAGTCCCGTACTCGCCTCCAGCTTCTCGATACGATAGACCAGTGTATTGCGGTGTACATAGAGCTGTCTGGCTGTCTCCGACACGTTGAGATTGTTCTCGAAGAACTTGTTGATCGTTGTCAACGTCTCCTCGTCCAGTTCACTGGGAACGTTGGAGCCGAATATCTCCTCGATGAAGATGCGGCACAGATTGACCGGAAGCTGATAGATCAGCCGGCCGATCCCAAGCGTATTGTAGGCGGTCACTTTTTTCTCCGCATAGAAGATCTTGCCTACGTCCAGCGCCATCTTCGCTTCCTTATAGGACTTGGAAACCTCCTTCAGTTCCTTGACGATCGTGCCGTAGGCCACGCGCACATTCATCATGGCCTCCATACTCATCATGTCCACAATGGTGTTCGCGACCTGTTCCAGCTTCGCGTAATCCTCTCCCTCGTCAAGCTCCTTGATCAGTATGACGCTGCTCTCGTCCACCGCCGTGACGTAATCGCCCACCTGCGCGGAGAACATGCCGTTGAGCAGCTCCGTCGTCAGAGAGTCCTTCTCCTTATCCGCCTCGATCAGGAATACCGCCCTGCGGGCCGATGCCTCTATATGCAGCTTCTTCGCCTTATTGTATATATCCACGAGAAGCATATTGTCCAAAAGAAGATTCTGAAAAAAGTTGTTGCGATCGTATCGCTCCTTATATGCGACGATCAGATGCTGCAGCTGACTGACCGCGATCCTGCCTATCATGTATGCCTCGTCGGTCCCGCCGACCGCGTCAAGGATAAAAAGCACCTCATCGTCGTCCAGCACCTTCATCAGATGATGTCCGCCCATCACCTGACTATCCGCCGGAGAAGCGGCAAAATCCTGAATCAGCGACGGCGCGATCTCCCCAAGTTCAAAAGTGGCCGCTATCGCCTTGCCTTCCGGATCCCATACACACAGGTCGATCTTGGAGATCGCCTTCAGTTCTTCGATACTGCTTCTGATCACCTGACTTGAAATCATACAGTAACCTCGCTTCTATAGAATAGGAGTACTACAAAAGATAAGGGAGATGCCTGAGCATCTCCCTCCAAAAAATTTCTGACTAGTTTGTGATGACCTGCTCTGTCTCTTTGTCGAATACGTGGATCTTCTCAACATCGAAAGCAAACTTAACCGTGTCGCCCGGTCTTGCCGTTGTGTGAGAGCCGACTCTTGCGGTGATCGGGAACTCTGCAAGATCAAAGTACAGATAAACCTCTGCACCGAGCAGCTCGTATACCTTAATGGTGGACTCGAATACGCACTTCGCATCGCTGAACTGTGCAGCGTCATGTACATCTTCAGGACGGATACCGAATGTTACGGTCTTACCTGCGTAACCGCCATCGATCAGCTTCTTAGCCTTGGCATCGGGAAGCGGAATGGACTGTCCTGCAACCTTAAGGCTTGCGCTGTTGCCGCTCACCTCTACGACTGCGTCAAGGAAGTTCATCTGCGGTGATCCCATGAATCCTGCTACGAACAGGTTCTGCGGTTTCTGATACAGGTTCTGAGGCGTATCTACCTGCTGGATAACGCCGTCCTTCATAACGACGATCCTTGTACCAAGCGTCATAGCCTCTGTCTGGTCATGTGTTACATAGATGATCGTGGTGCCCAGTCTCTGGTGAAGCTTGGAGATCTCAACACGCATCTGTACACGAAGCTTTGCGTCCAAGTTAGAAAGCGGCTCGTCCATAAGGAATACCTTAGGGTTACGAACGATAGCACGGCCCATGGCAACACGCTGTCTCTGACCACCGGACAAAGCCTTCGGCTTACGATCGAGCAGAGCCGTCAGATCAAGGATCTTAGCTGCCTCTTTCACCATCTTGTCGATCTCGTCCTTCGGAACCTTTCTCAGCTTAAGTCCGAATGCCATGTTGTCATATACCGACATATGCGGATACAGAGCGTAGTTCTGGAATACCATCGCGATATCTCTGTTCTTCGGCTCTACGTCGTTGACAACTCTGTCGCCGATCTTCAGCTCACCGGAAGAAATGTCTTCCAGACCTGCGATCATACGCAGTGTGGTGGACTTACCGCATCCGGAAGGTCCTACGAAAATGATAAACTCCTGATCTGCGATTTCAAGGTTGAAATCCTTTACTGCCTCAAAGCCGTTCGGGTAAACTTTGCAGACATTTTTCAAAGATAAACTTGCCATGATTGCCTCCTAATCTGTTTTTTTCTCGGCGGTATCCGCCGAAACTTGGTTATGCAATCAGTATAGCGGACTTTTTCCGTCTTTGCTATGCCATTATTCCACAAAGATTTCCGATTCCATTGTAAAAATTGCTTATTTTCAGTCTGCATTTCGATCCCGATAGACAAGTTGACGAAGAATGACCGGCAATCCTATACAAATTCACCAAAGCCCGATCCCGTCCTTCACAGTATGCCGCAGACCCGGTAAACAGATGCCTGTTTACGCCCCTTCACGGCACGCAGTTACCTGATAGCCGCTCTGTGTCACCGCATCGATCAGCTTCTGATCCTCAACGGCGGTATCGGCCGTCACGGTCGCCTTCTTTTCCTCCAGACTGACCGCCACCTGCGTCACACCTGCCACGCCCTCCAGCGCTTTCTGCACATGGGCCTGACAGTGCGCACACATCATTCCCTCGATATCCAGTGTCTTGATCATTTGTCGTTCCTCCTTATTTTTGATGATCGCAGAACCGTCAGGTTCTGTATTGCCAAAGCCGTCCATAAAGTCCGGCATCGGTTTCGCATGTTTCTTTCTGTCCCGCTTCGCAGAGCCGACGCGGAAAAGATTCAGCCGCAGGGCGTTGGTCACCACGCAGAAGCTGGACAGGCTCATCGCCGCCGCCGCGAACATCGGGCTTAGGGAAATGCCCGTCACAGGCACGAGAACGCCGGCCGCCAGCGGAATGCCGATACAGTTGTAGAAAAACGCCCAGAACAGATTCTCCCTGATATTGCGGAGCGTCTGTCTGGAAAGCCTGATCGCCGCGGGCACGTCGCGCAGCTCGGACTTCATCAGCACGATATCGGCGGCATCTAACGCCACGTCCGCGCCGGCCCCGATAGCGATCCCCACATCTGCGCGGGTCAGCGCCGGCGCATCGTTGATGCCGTCGCCCACCATCGCAACGCGGCCGTACTCGGACAGTCTGCGGATCACCGTCTCCTTGTCGTTCGGCAGGACGTCCGACACGATCTGCGCGATCCCCACCTGTCTGCCGATAGCCTGTGCCGTCCGCCTGTTGTCGCCGGTCAGCATGACCACCCGGATCCCCATATCCTGCAGCTCCCCGATCGCCTGTCTGCTGTCCGGTTTTACCACATCGGCCACCGCGATCATGCCGACCGGCTCACCGCCAAGCGCAAAATAGAGCGGCGTCTTGCCCTCCTCGGCCATTCTGTCTCCCCGGTCCCGCATCTGTGCCGTGAGCAGTTCCTTTTGGGCAAAGAGCGCGCCGTTGCCGCCAAGCGCTGCCCTGCCCTGCAGGACGCCTTCCACGCCCGAACCCGGCAGCGCCCGGAAATTGCCGGCTTCTTCCGCCTGAATCCCCTTTTCTTCGGCATACAGACAGACCGCTCTCGCCAGCGGATGTTCGCTTTTTCCTTCCAGCGCCGCCGCGACCCGGAGCAATTCCTCCTCGGACACGCCGGAGACCGGGCAAAGCTCCGTCACCTTCGGTCTGCCCTCCGTGACCGTTCCGGTCTTATCCAACACCACAAAATCCGTCTTGCCGGCATGCTCCAGCGCCGCCGCATTCTTGAACAGGATCCCCTGTTTTGCGCCCATGCCGTTTCCCACCATGATCGCCACCGGCGTCGCCAGCCCGAGCGAGCAGGGGCAGCTTATCACCAGCACGCTGATCGCGTAGGACAGCGCCTTGCCTACACCGACGCCGGCCGCAAGCCATACAAGGCCCGTGACCGCCGCGAGTGTAATGACCGTGGGCACGAACACGGCCGATACTCTGTCCGCGATCTGCGCGATAGGCGCTTTGGTAGCCACCGCATTTTCCACCATATCTATGATCTGCTGCAGCGTGGTGTCCCTGCCCACGCGCACGGCACGGCACAGCAGGGCGCCGTTTTGATTGATCGTCGCGGCGCTCACGGGGCTGCCCGCGCCTTTGTCTACAGGAAGGCTCTCGCCGGTCAGCGCCGACTCGTCCACCGCGCTCTCCCCCTCCAAGACTTCCCCGTCCACGGGAATGCTCTCGCCCGGCCTGACGACAAAAGTATCTCCCTCTGCGACTTCCTCCGCCGGGACGGTCACTTCCCTGCCGTCGCGCAGCACATGCGCCGTCTTCGGCGCGAGATCCATCAGGCTCTTGATAGCGTTGGTCGTCTTGCCCTTGCTGTACGCCTCCAGCATCTTGCCGACCGTGATGAGCGTCAGTATCGTCGCCGCGGACTCAAAATACATATCGTGCAGACAGTGCCCCGCCATCGCCGTATCGCCCGCGTTATAGTACGCGCCCATGCGGAACATGACCGCCGTGCTGTACACAAACGCCGCGCCGCTCCCAAGCGCCACCAGCGTATCCATATTGGGGGCTTTGTGCAGCAGCCCCTGAAAGCCGTTTACAAAAAACTTCTGGTTGATCACCATGATCATGCCCGTCAGCAGAAGCTGGTACAGCGCGATCGCCCACGGGTCCGCCGCAAACGCCTCGGGCACGTACCACCCCCACATCAGATGCCCCATAGACACATACATGAGCGGAAGCAGCAGACACAGGGATACGATCAGTCTGCGCCGCAGCTTGGGCGTCTCTCTGTCCTCAAAGGCGTCTCCCGCTCCCGCCGGCTGCGCCCCTGCGCCGTCCGTCAAGGGAGCCGCGCCGTAGCCTGCAGCCTCCACGGCCCCGCAGATCGTCTGCGGCGTTGCCGGTTCCTCATAATCCACCGTCATATTGTTCATCAGAAGACTCACGACCACACCGGCCACACCCGGCACACCCGCCACGGCCTTCTCCACATGAGCGCTGCACGCGGCGCAGGTCATGCCCGTCACCTGAAATTTTTGCGTTTTCATACGACACCAACCTCTATTTTAATTTTTTGATCAGTTCGACGGCTTCCGCCATGATATCCTCGTTGCCTTTTCTGACCTCTTCCACGACGCAGGTTTGGAGATGCTCCTGCAGGATAACGTAGCCAAGGCTCTGCAGCGCGCTCTCGACCGCGCCGATCTGGATCAGGATATCGCCGCAGTACCTGTTGTCGTCCAGCATATTCTTGATACCGTTCAACTGCCCGATGATCCGATTGATACGGCTCTGCAGCTGCCTCTGCTCTTTTCCGCTGCGCGGCGTGTTCTTATGATGACAGCATGCACACATATCCGCCGTATTATCCGTTGCGATCCGATCTTCCATCCATATACCCTCCCCGCGTATTTTGCATCGTCTCAATAATATACCCCATAGGGGTATTTGTCAAGCGTTCTTTTTTACATACGCACGATCGAGTAGGGCGGATTTTCTCCGCCCTCTCACACCACCGTACATGCCGTTCGGCATACGGCGGTTCAACATAACTT
>CANQTF010000029.1 GCA_947626745.1 uncultured Lachnospiraceae bacterium | reverse complement strand
TTGCATGTGTTAAGCACGCCGCCAGCGTTCATCCTGAGCCAGGATCAAACTCTCGTCATATCTTCTTTTACTTCGTTTAATCCGGTCACAAGACAACCTTTGGCTTTCTTGTTCTTCCGTCTTTACGTTCTGAAATTCTTTTTTCTCTTGAATTTTCAGGGTCGCATTACTGTTTATTTGTCAAGGTACTTCGAAGTAAACTCCTGCGGAGTTAACTTCCGGAGAACCGAAGGTTCTCCGCTCTGCTCTCGGCTGCTCCGCAGCCTCCGCCGCACACCATAAAACTATCGACGTGCGACTTTCATATAATATCAGATGCCAAATTAAATGTCAACGGGTTTTGTAAATTTTTTAAGGAAATTTTCCGAGCATACTTTTCGGAAGATCTTGGGGACACAGATTCGCCGAGACAGGCCGGTCACAGCACACCCCAGCCGAGGTGATCAAGTATATATTCATATATATAATAGAACAAACAGGAGAACGCCACAGCCTCGGCGAATCCCATAGCGGCGCCGAACAATTTGTTCAGGCCGCCTATCACCGAGATATCCCCCAGCGCGAGGATCGGTCTGAATATCAGTCGGCACACTTTAAAGACAATGCCTAACGCCGTCAATCCGATCACACACACCGCAAACATACTCAGCGCTTTTTCCCTGTAACTGGAGATCGCCAAAAAGAGAAGCGCGACACTCGCCAACGAGATGACTCCCGACAATATGGTGACGATCTCCCGCAGGATCCCGTTGTGATATCCCGCCCGGATCCTCCATATAAATAGTAGAAATATAATAAATACAAAAACCAGCTTCGCCATCCGAGCCACAACTCTCCGTACGCAGGATCACTGCAATTCAACCGTATCAATGGAATCAGGTGTCACGATCATATATCTGCGGGCATTACTCTGCGGTATCAGCACCAGCGCCGTCTTGCCAAACTGTCCGCTGTACTTCTCCGCCCCGCCGCTGTTGTAGATCCGGCACTCAGATTCATTGTAGATGATGATCTGATCCTCGCGGAACAGGATATCGCTGTATTCGATGTCAAAACCGAGCGACTGCACCAGCGTCCCTGATTTATGATATACATCCAATCGGTATCGGTTACTGCCGTCCGTGCCGGCAAACACCAGTCCGATATACTCGTCTCCGAAAAAGACGCTCTGCACACTGTCATTGATAAGGTTTTCCGCCACGCTGACCGGCTTCTGCGCTCCGCTGTAAAACATGATCCTGTCGTCCGAGACCGCGAATACCGATTTGTTATCCAAAAATCCCGTGATCGGCACGACCACGTCCAGATAATCGTAACCGCTGACATAATTGTTGGTGCTGTTCTGTCCGACATCTCCGAAATTATAAAACGCCACGCTCGACTTCATCTGCCCGCTGTCAACATAGAGATATGATATGCACACCAGCTGCGCATTGGGTGAGATGGACACGCTGACCGGATAGCCGCTCTCTTTCATGGTTGTCCTGAAATAGGCAAGTTCCTTGCCCTGTTCGTCATACAGATAGATCCACGTAGTGCTCGCATCATCCAGCACCACAGCTACGACACCGTTCGCGGATACACAGAAATCCCGCACGGGTTTGTTGGTCGTAATGCTTCCCAGAGATCCGGTTGTATCCATGATATATATGTTCCTGCCGTTATAGTCGCCGACAGCGACCACGTTCCCGCATATGTCCACCATCGGATTCTGCATCTCAAAAGTCTGGTTCCACACAGCATTGCCTTTGATATCCATACAGCTTGCGCCGTCCTTGCTGTAGGTCAGCAGATATCCCGCGAACGGGAGCAGACTCATATCCTGCGTGATATGGATCTCCGTAGAGGACACCACCGTCATCTGTGTGTATACTTTATTCTGCCATTGGATATACAGGGCCGCTATGATCGCCGCGATCAGGATAAGCACCAAGACCGTCCGGTAAAAGATGGTGAATTTATGGCTCTTGATCTTTTCCCGATAACTGATCCTTGCCCCGTCGGCCGATCTTTCCTTTTTTCTTTTTAGGTAATCCCTAACGTTTGCCATACGTTGTTCCTCTGTTCTGCCTTGTCGCCGCGCTTATAAGAGCATGCTCTCAAACCGCAGTCCCCGGACGCGGATTGCTGAATCTTCATCCATTATAGCATAATTATGATCAGGGTAATACTATTTTTTGTCCGCAGCGGATATGGTCGGGATCTGTGATCTGGTTTAAATCGCAGATCTTCTGCACATAGGTGGCATCTCCGTATATCTTCCGGCTGATAGTGTACAGCGTGTCGCCCTGTTCCACCTCATAGTACCGCGACACATTTCTGGAAAGCGCTTCGACCCCTTCCTGCCCGTCTTGGGCAGCGTCCTCCCCGTCGCTTTGCCGCATCTGCGTTTCTCCGCCGTCAGCTCCCCCGTCTTCCGGCGTCTCCTGTTCGTCCTGTGTCGGCGCCGGATCTCCTTCCGGTTCATCGTCCTGCGCCGGTTCGTTTTTCTCCTCTTCCGTTCTTGTCACCGAAACCGCCGTCAGCTCCCCTTCATCCGCCGCGCCGGGCGTTTCCTCTTCGGCAAGCCCTTCCGACGTCTGAACCGTTTTCCCGCTTTCTTCGTCCGCCGTATGGCCGCCCGCGTAAGCATCCTCGCCCGCATCCTGATTTTCTATGGCAAAAAGCACCTCCGTGGCGGACTGATTCAGTTCGTTCATCTTATCGTAGCTGTTGGCGGAATTGACGACAATGGCGACAAGCACGACAAGAATGACACCGAGCTGCACGGAGATCGCACTGTACTGCGGCTTTGTCTGCGGTATCGTCCGTCCGTGCTCTTTCCTCGACCCCGCAGCCGGCGGCGCATCGTTTTGCGGGGCGGCCCCGACCTTGCCGTGTACTTCTTTCTGGCAGTCGATCAGATAATTCTGCATCTCCCTGTTATCCTGATAAAAAATGTCGTAGCCTTTGATCTCATACGTTTCGTTCTGCTCCCGCACCAGAAAGACCGGCCCTGCCTGTGTCAGACGGCAGCCGACCTCCTCGAGCAGACTGTATTTGTCAAAAAACGGCAGATCCTTCTTCTTCCCCGCCCCGTAAATCCTGTATCGTCTGCCGGTATTTTCCCGCACTCCGTAAAAATAGATTTCCGACAGTTCCAGCGTTCCCGTCTCTTCCCGCAAAAAAGACATCACATAATCTTCTATGTAGAGTTTGTACTTTTCTTCTTTTCCTCCTTTGTGAATGACGATCGACGACTCTCTCATTTCATTCACTCCATTCCGAAGCGTTTATGCCAAAATCGGCCGCACAGGCCACAGCATATGCTTGTTCTTATCTTAGCACCTGTGCGGCAAGAAAAATGGCGTAATCCGCGGTGACGCAAAAAGAGACATGGCTGTGAGGCCATGTCTCGCAATGCCGCTCTATAAAAACTGATAGACAGTCACCGCATCGTAGTCCCTGCCCGGCCCAAATACGGCCTGTGGGAAGTTGGCGTGGTGGATATTGTCGGGAAAATACTGCGTCTCCAGACAGAAGCCCTTGCGCGGCCCATAAGGCGTGTTTTCCTTGCCCGTCTCCTCGCCGATACAGTTGCCCGCGTAGAACTGCACACCCGGCAGATCGGTAAACATCTTCATCCTCCTGCCGCTCTTCGGGTCATATGCCTCGGCCGCCTCGCGCAGCGTACCGTCAGCGTTATCGATCACATAGTTGTGATCGTAGCCCTTGCACAATTTCAACTGCTCAAAATCGACGTTGATATCCTGTCCGATCGGTTTCATGGTCGTGAAATCCATCGGTGTGCCGGCCACCGGCGCGATCTCACCTGTGGGGATCGCCCCCGCAGCCACCGGCGTATAGCGCGACGCGTTCAGCTTTAACATATGATCCTCTATGATATCCGCCTTGTGTCCCGAGAGATTAAAATAAGTATGGTTCGTCATGTTCACGATCGTATCCGCATCGGCAGTAACATGATAATGCAGCTTCAACTCATTTTCTTCGGAAAGGCTGAACACTACCGTGATCTTCTTGTTGCCCGGAAAGCCCATCTCTCCGTCCCCGCCTTCGAGCGAGAGCGTCAGGCTGTCCGTTCCCTCCGCAACGTTCCAGACGCGTTTGTGATACCCCTCCTCCATATGACTGTGCAGATTGTTCGGGCCATCGTTGACATCAATGTGATACGGCTTCCCGTCGATCTCAAAAGCAGCGCCCGCAATACGGTTTGCACTCGGTCCGATCGTCGCGCCGAAAAAGCTCTCGTTGCCATAGTAGTCTTCCAGCCTGTCAAATCCCAGCACCACATCTTCCACATGGCCGCTTGCGTCCGGCACGAACAGGCTCACCAGATTTGCGCCGTAATTGATGATCTTTGCCGCCATGCCTTTTGTGTTGGATATCGTGTATGCGTACACAGCTTTCCCGCATTTTGTCGTTCCGAATCTTTCTTTTACGATACTCATCGTTACCTCCGTTCTCACAGATGCGTCCGTCCGCGGAGCGCACCGTTATCTTTTACAGCTCCACCCTGCCCTCCAATGCCCGCAGCAGCGTAACTTCATCTATATATTCCAGATCGCCGCCGACCGGTACGCCGCTGGCGATCCGCGTTACCCTAATGCCCGTGGGCTTGATCAGCTTGCTGATATACATGGCCGTCGTCTCGCCCTCCAGACTGGAATTGGTCGCAATGATCACCTCGTTCACATCACCCTCCAGCCGCTGCATCAGCTCTTTGAGCCGTATGTCGTTCGGCCCGATCCCCAGCATGGGAGAGATCGCGCCGTGAAGCACATGATAGACGCCTTCGTACTTGCCTGTTTTCTCATAGGCCGCCAAGTCTCTTGCATTTTCCACGACCATGATCGTCCTGTGATCCCGATTGACATTGGAACAGACCGGACACATGTCCTGATCCGTCAGCGTATAACATTCTTTGCAGTAACGCACGTTTGCTTTTGCGTCCACAATGGCTTTGGCAAGCCGCTCCACGCGCGTCTGCGGCATATTGATCAGGTAAAACGCAAGCCGCTGTGCGGACTTGGAGCCGATACCCGGCAGCCCCGCCAGCTCCTCTATTAACTTGTTGATATGTCCGCTGTACAGCTCCATCAGAACGGAAAGCCTCCGCCCAGACCGCCGGTCATCTTACTCATCGCCTCGGCGCTCGCCTCATCCGCCATGCGGAGAGCTTCATTGGCCGCCGCCATGACGAGATCCTCCAACATCTCGATATCGTCAGGATCCACCACTTCCGCAGACAGCTTCACCTTTGTGATCTCTTTTTTGCCTGTCACTGTCACTTCCACAGCGCCGCCACCGGCTTTCGCCACAAACTCCTTGGCCTCTAATTCTTTCTGATTTTCCTCCATCTGACGCTGCATCCTCTGCGCCTGTTTCATCAGATTGTTCATGTTGCCGGGCATACCGCCGCCCGGAAATCCGCCACGTTTTGCCATATCGGTTTCCTGCCCTTTCTCTATTCATCTTCTATCTCTATGTCCATACGGATCATCTGGCTCAAATCTACATAATCCTTCTCAAACGTATCCTTGTCCGGAACGCTCTGTATCGTCACCTCGATCTCCCTGCCCGCGGTTTCCGACAGCAGCTGCTCCAACAGCTCCTTATGTCCTTCCTGCCGCAGAAAGTAATCCGAGGCAAGCCCGTCCTCGACCACAAGCATCAGCTTATTGTCTCTGCCCAAACTCAGACCCGCATCTCTGATATACTGTTTCATCGGCATAGAAGCGCGGCCGACGATCGTCTGCCACCTGTCCACCACCGCCTGCACGTCCTCGGGTATCGCTTTCGGGAGCGGCGGCCGCTCTTTTGCGGCGGCATGGGCCGCACTGTCCTCATTCGGCACGGCGTACCCCGCACCCGCGGACACGACTGCGACGCCGTTCTCTATCTTTTCTTCCACCGCCCTGACACGTTCCACGACGGATTCATAATCCTTTTCCATATCCGGACGGCACAGCTTGACCAACGCGATCTCGATCAGTATCCGCTTCTGCGATGCGTATCGTATCTGCCCGGACAATTCCGAGAAGATACGGATATAGCGCATGACGGCGTCGGTCTCGATCATGTCCGCCTCCTCCCGCAGTCTGACAAGATTGTCCGAGGAAACATCGATCACATCTTCCACATGATCGGAGGATTGCAGCAGAAGGAGATTGCGCAGATACCACGTGAAATCCGTCACAAACTGCCCCAGCTCCCTGCCCTGCATCACGATCTCTTCCAACAGTCCGATACAGCCCGACACATCTCGCGCCAGTACATACCGCAACAGTCTGCCGAACACCTCCGTGTCCACCGCGCCCAGCACATCCAGCACCTTGTCATAAGTCAGCTCCTGTCCGAAGTGAAAAGCGATACACTGATCCAACAGACTCAAAGCATCGCGCATCGAGCCGTCCGCCGTCTTCGCCACATACCGCAGCGCCTTCTCCTCGACCCGGATCTGCTCCGTCTCCATCAACTCCCGCAGCCTCGCAGCGATCGTATCTATGGTGATCCGCCTGAAATCATACCGCTGACAGCGGGACAGGATCGTGATCGGTATCTTGTGGACCTCCGTGGTCGCCAAGATAAAGATCACGTAGGACGGCGGTTCTTCCAGTGTCTTTAAAAGCGCATTGAACGCGCCTATGGACAGCATATGGACCTCGTCAATGATATAGACCTTATATTTTCCTTCCGCCGGCGAGTATGCCACCTCGTCAACGATCTCCCTGATATTGTCCACGCCGTTGTTTGAGGCCGCATCGATCTCGATCACATTCATGCTCGCGCCCGCCGCGATCGCCCTGCAGGACGCACACTCGCCGCACGGACTTCCGTCCACGGGATGTTCACAGTTCACCGCCTTGGCAAATATCTTCGCAACCGTCGTCTTTCCCGTTCCCCGCGTACCGCAGAAGAGATAGGCATGACCAATACGCTCGGCCTTGATCTGGTTGCGCAGCGTAGTGACAATGTGTTCCTGTCCCTTAACATCTTCAAAGCAGTCCGGTCGGAACTTTCGATAAAGAGCTGTATATGACATGGTCTCCCTCGGTTTCTAATTCTTTAATCTCCGAAACTGATACCCACCAGCTTCGCCTCCTGCACGATCGTCGCGTCGGGCGATACCATCTTCAGCTTGCCGGCCACTTCCTCGAGCGGAACTTTGACAATCTCTCTGTTCTTGTAGCCGACCATAAATCCATATTCGCCCTGCAGGATCAGCTTGCCCGCCTCCGCGCCGAGCCTCGTGGCGAACACGCGGTCGTAAGGGCAGGGGCTTCCGCCTCGCTGGGTATGTCCCGGCACGGTCACGCGCACTTCCTTGCCGCTCCTCTTCTGTATCTGATCCGCGATCTCATAGGAAACGGAAGGATACGGATAGTTCTTCATCTTTTCTTTGTATTCTTTCTTGGAGAGTTTCGCGTCCTCCTTGGAGATCGCGCCCTCCGCAACCGCCATGATCGTGAATCTGGAGCCTCTTTTTTCACGACCCTCGATCGCCTCTATGACTTTGTCGATATCGTACGGGATCTCGGGGATCAGAATGATGTCCGCGCCGCCCGCCATACCGGCGTTAAGCGTGAGCCAGCCCACCTTGTGGCCCATGACTTCCACAATAAAAATGCGGCCGTGCGAGGAAGCCGTCGTGTGGATGCAGTCAATGCAGTCCGTTGCGATATTGACCGCGCTCTGGAAACCGAACGTCATGTCCGTACCCCACAGGTCATTGTCGATCGTCTTGGGAAGCGTGATCACATTCAGCCCTTCCTCGCGCAGCAGGTTCGCCGTCTTGTGCGTGCCGTTGCCGCCCAGAATGACCATGCAGTCGAGCTTCAGCTTGTAATAATTCTGTTTCATCGCCTCTACCTTATCGAGTCCGTTCTCGTCCGGCTCGCGCATCAGCTTAAAAGGCGTTCTGGAACTGCCGAGGATCGTGCCGCCCTTCGTCAGGATACCCGCAAAATCATGCCCCGTCAGCATACGGAAATCCCCGTAGATCAATCCCTTGTAACCGTCCAGAAAACCGTAGATCTCGGTGTCCTCTCCGCTGCAGGACAGACATTTCACAACGCCGCGCATCGCCGCGTTGAGCGCCTGACAGTCCCCGCCGCTGGTCAACATACCTATTCTCCTCATTGCCATTCCTCCTATACTTTATTTTTTATATTATATATATTAGTTCTCGATCCGCCGTGCTGCCCTCGTGAATCCCTGATTCACTCGGTCGCGGGCATTCGCCCTATGAATCCGTCGTCCGGAGAATCCGTCTGCAAGCAGCCGTTTCTCCGTTCGCCGTCTTCGCACGGCTCATTGCCTCCGCGAACATTATACCATATCAGCAGGAAATCAAGCGCGAGCAAGGCGAGCATTTGATTTCACCTGATATGGTAACGACAGAATCTTTTAGTGCGTCAGCACGACGGCTGCGCAGCAGACGGATTCTGGAGTTATTATACCTTATTTGGAGCCGTATCACAACTGCATCTTATTTGCCTTTTTCAGTTCTTTTTCCCGCTTATTGCGGATACGGAGCTCCTTAAAAAAAGTCATCAGCATCTCGGTACACTCCTCGGCAAGCACCCCTCTGCGCACCCGGACCTGATGATTAAATTCCGGCATCTCCAGAATATTCAGGATCGAGCCGCCGCAGCCCGCCTTCGCGTTCATGCTCCCCATGACGACCTCCGTGACGCGCGCCTGCACGATCGCTCCCGCGCACATCTGGCACGGCTCCAACGTGACGTACAGCGTACAGCCCTCCAGCCGCCAGTCGTGAAGTTTTTTGCTCGCCTTGTTGATCGCCGTGATCTCTGCGTGGGCCAGCGTATTCCGGTCGGTATTGCGCCGATTATATCCCCTGCCGATGATCTTATCCTCATACACGATCACACAGCCGATCGGCACTTCCCCCAAGTCATATGCTTTTTTCGCCTGTTTCAGCGCTTCCCTCATATACTTTTCGTCTTGCGTCATGAATGTACTCTCTCCCAAATTGCAGAAGTTTTAAGAAAAACAGTGGACATTCTCGTCAATACAAATTATAATCTATGAGTACGGAGTTGTATCGAAGTGGTCATAACGGGGCGCACTCGAAATGCGTTTGCCCTCCGGGGCACGAGGGTTCGAATCCCTCCAACTCCGCTTGTTAAAAGATTGCTGAAAGCCCTTAATTTAGCGGCTTTCAGCTATTTTTATTCTCCGGCATATCCGAGAAATTTATGACTTTATATGACACTTCAAAAAAGAAATCGTCCTCGTGGATATTATAGCACAGTTGTCGGGCAGAATCCAAGTTCTTTGAAATCATATTAATGATACTTCTTCGGGCATAGGAGAACCGCCGCACAGGATTCCATTCCCATACGGCGGCACCATTATTTCCCAAACAAATCACTGTGCGTCCCGGTGCGAGCCAAGGTCAGCACCAGCACATCGTCCTCGTTTTTCTCATTTTTTCAGGTCAGCAAACAACTCGTCGAGATCGGTGTAACCTTTCACGGACGGATCTTTTGCAATTCTTTCCGCTTCTAACATGGCGGCAATCGTTTCCTTGTTGGGCGTGTTCAGGGAGATATCAAACGGAATCCGGCCCTCACGAAGCGACTGACGGACAAAAATGTTAAACGCAGTGGACAGATTCATGCCCAGCTCCGCAAAAAGGGCATCCGCCTGTGCTTTGAGATCGGTATCCATACGGATACTGATATTCGTTGTAGTGCCAGCCATACAATCACTCCTTTCCTGCTGATGCTCATAGTATATGCCATTTGCACGAAAAAAGCAATGTTTTGCACGAATATTTGTGAATATTTGCTGCTTACAGAAAAATCAAAAAATAATATTTGCAATGCATTTGCAAGTGCCACGAATATTGAATATAATAATAGTGCAAGCTAAAAAGCGAGGAGGCGTGCTATTATGGCTAAAGGAAATATGACGATCAGAATAGAGCCGGAGCTGAAAGCGCAGGCAGCAGCTCTTTTTAAGTCCCTCGGAATGGATTTGAGTACGGCAACGGGCATTTTTTATCGACAGGCACTTCAGTGTCACGGACTTCCCTTTGAGGTCAAGCTTAACGAGCCAAATGCTGTTACCTACGAAGCGATGGAAGCGGCCGAAAAGGAAGAGGATATGTATGGTCCGTTTGATAGCGTTGCCGAACTGATGGAGGCTCTTAATGCTTAAGCCGGAGTTTTCGGGGCAGTTCAAACGGGATTACAAGCTTGAATTGATAAGGACGGGAACGCACAGCGATTTATTTTAGTATTCGCATTGACAGGAAGTCGGAGCCGAAAAGCAGCGTAGGTGCTTTAGTAGGTTACTCGGCTTTTGCGGCATTGCCGTTTTTGATATGATCCTCATCACGGTTCTGCAAGAAGAAAGCCCTGCAAATCGTCAAGCGCGATCCGTACCTCATAATACTGCAGGAAGTTCGGCCAGTCGTTTCCGCCATACAAATATACCATGCCGCCGAAGTTTTTCTCATCTGATAAGAGTTGTCAAGTGTTGACGTGGATTATTTCTGATTTTTTTCAAGGCACTCATTGATAATCAGCTTTTGCACTCTGTCCTTAAATGTTTTGTCAGTGTCCTTACTGAAATGTACCTTGACGGTGTAAGTGGTGTTCCCCAACTTCCTTTTGAAGCTGTGGGGCTGTTGCTCGTTTTTGGTTTCTGCCATATTCTCTGCTCCTTTTCAAAAAAATAGAGCGCATAGACTTTATTTCTATACGCTCTGACGCTGTGTTACCTATTCAGTTGTGATTGTGGTAATAGCTATTGAAACAAACGGGAAGTTATCAATCAATTCCAAAGGTTGGGTCATATTTGACCACGCCTTTAACTTGAGGTGCATCGTCCTGTAATTT
>CANQTF010000028.1 GCA_947626745.1 uncultured Lachnospiraceae bacterium | reverse complement strand
TGTTGAACCGCCGTATGCCGAACGGCATGTACGGTGGTGTGAGAGGGCGGAGAAAATCCGCCCTACTCGATTCTGCCGGCGGCGGGACGGTTGAACCGGGTTCAAGTCCCGTATGTCAGCATATTTACATAACCTGCCGGCGGCGGGACTTGAACCCGCACGTGGTTGCCCACAACAGATTTTGAGTCTGCCTCGTCTGCCATTCCGACACGCCGGCTTTTAACAACCGCATAACATCATAACATAACCCTTTCGGTTTGGCAAGATATTTCATGAAATATGCGGCCAAACATGCTTTTTCGGTCTGTACAATGCCGCCGAAATATGATATATTGTAATGGATTCTTAAGAAAAGCGGCGTTTTGTAATATGTTGTAACAATTTGGCAAGATTTGTCGGCCAGGGCGAAAAACAGAGAGGAGAAACGTCTTCCGAACGAAAGCGGCAGACGTACGATGCAAATGAATTTCAGAAAACAGAAGTCAAACAGTTGGGCAAAGCGGGCGGCAGCAGTCTGCCTTGCGGGCGTGATGATGCTCATGCCGTCGCAGTACGCGCATGCGGTAGGGGCCGGCAGCGCTGTCGCAAAAGGGATCGATGTATCCAAGCACAACCTTGCCATTGACTGGGGACAGGTGCCGTCTTCGGGGATATCCTTTGTCTTTGTCAAAGCGGGAAGCACCAATTCCGGTGTGGATCCTTACTTCGACGCGAACATGCGAGGGGCAAATGCTGCGGGGCTCAAGACGGGCGTGTACCTGTACTCTTACGCCACCAACGCGGAACAGGCGAAGAACGAGGCGGATCTGCTGGTACAATGGATGAGCAATTATACGGTGAATTATCCTGTCGTGTACGATGTGGAGGACGCCTGTCACAAGAATATGTCACAGGCGCAGCTTCAGGAACTCATCAACACGTTCTGTTCCACGATCGAGGCGAACGGCTATTATCCGGTGGTCTACTCCAGCAGAAACATGTTCCGGAACAAAATCGGTGATATCGGATACGATAAGTGGGTCGCGCAGTATGCGGATACTTTGGAGTACAACGGCGCTTCCTTCTGGCAGAGCACGTCTCACGGCAGCGTTGCGGGTATCCCGACCAGAGTGGACATGGATTACCAGTTCAAGGACTATTCTTCCATTATCATCGCGGACGGATTCGCGGACAGAGGCGACCAAAAAGTTTTCTATGCGAATTACAGGATGCAGCGGAACTGCTGGGTAAGCTGGGAGGACAGGAAATACCATTTGGACGAGAACGGTTTCGTGCAGAAGGGCTGTTGGTTTGAGGACGAGACCGGAAGATACTTTCTTGCGACCAAGGACGGCCACGCGCTGCGAGAGGATGTGACGATCCAAGGCGTGGAGTACTGGTTTGATGAGAATGCGGTGATGCAGACCGGACTGGTGGTAAGGCCGGACGGCAATACATACTATTATGACGCTTCCGGAGCACTGCAGAAAAACGTAACGGTAACGGTTGACAACGTGGTGTACGAAGTCAACAAAAACGGTGTGGCAACGGCTGTGCCCGCTGAACCGGCAGCGCCGGAGACACCCGCGGCACAGTAGATCAGTTTTTTGTAGGAAATGGAGATGCCTATGAGACAGCGTAAACACAGGCATAAGGAATCGTTCTCGATCCTTCTGATCTCCAATACGGGGCAGAATGCCAGACATTTTCATGTCGGCGCTTCCTTTTTTCGGCTGCTCACGGTATTTATATTATGTGCGTTCGCCGCTTTCGGGTGGCTTGCCTATCATTATCTGTCGGCATCGGCGGCCGGTGTGGAGCACGTGAATGCAAGCGGGGTCACGAGGGAATCGGAGCTGCTCGATCAGGTCGTGGAGCAGGAGAAGACGATACGGCAGATGGAGACGGAGAAGGAGTCCCTGAACCGCCGGATCGACGAACTGACGCTGGAAAACAAAGCGCTGCTTGCAGCGGCTAAGGCGAGCCAGAGCGGCGGAACGGAGGATCGTGCGGCGGCCGAAGAAGCCGCGGAGTCCGATCCGGCGATCCCGAGCCGATATCCGTATTCGGAGACGGGGGAAGTGCTCCAGAAATATTCCGAGAGTTATCCCTATGTCTCTATCAATACCCGGGAACGCGGCAGCGTTATTGCGGCGGGAGACGGCACGGTAACGTTTGTCGGATCGGAGGAGGACTATCCGCTTGTCGTGGAGATCGAGCACGGCAACGGCTACCGGACGCGGTACATGCTGCCGCAGACGGCCGAGGCGCTGTGCGAAGAAGGAGAACAGGTTCAGGCCGGAGATGCATTGGTCAGGATCGGCGGGGACAATCTGCGTATGGATTATCAGGTGATCCGCGAGGGAAAGCCGATAGATCCGCTGATCGTGTTTGAAGCAAAAGGATAAAGGGGCGGACAAATCATGTTGGGAAAAAATAAGAACGATACGTACACGGAAGATGCGCGGACGAAGATCGGAACGATGATCGGAGCGGGCACGGTCTTTGACGGTGATCTGACTTCTCCGGAGGCGGTCAGGATAGACGGCATCATCAACGGGAACTGCAGCTGTGAGAAGAAGCTGATCCTCAGCGCCGAGGGGCGGATCAAGGGCAATATCACGGCGCAGAGCGTCATTATCTCGGGCAAGGTGGATGGCGATATCGTCGTCAGCGGGAAGCTGGAGCTTCTGGCGACGGGCAAGATCGCAGGGAATATCACGGCGGCCTCTATCGTGATCGACGAGGGCGCGAACTTCGACGGCAGATGCACGATGACGGCGGCATTGGACCGTCAGCCGGGCAGCGTTTCCGATGCGATGCCGGATCAGAAGGCCGACGGAGAGACGAAAGAGAAGTAAGGCGATATCAGAAAAACAAAAGGGAAGAGCATGCCGGAGCGTTTCCGTTCGGAAACTTTCGGCATGATTTTTTTGCCCGCGGACTTTTCAAAAGACACCGTTATGGTATATAATAAAATCCGTATGGGCACATAGCGGCTTATGGATCACAGAAAGAAGTGGCGGCGGCATGAACTGTAAAGACGCAGAGAAAACAATACCATACTTTTTGCAGGACGAATTGGACGGCGGCAAGCTGGAGGAGTTCATAGCGCATGTGGAGAGCTGTCCGGAGTGCAAGGAGGAACTGTCGATACAGTTTTTGGTCTCGGAAGGTCTGGACCGCCTTGAACGGGGAAACAATTTTAATCTGCAGGAGGCGCTCCTTGCGAAGCTGGCCGACGCGCAGCATCGGATCAGACTGCACCATGTCCTGCGGTATGTCCTGATCGGTCTGGAAGCGGCCGTGGCTCTGGCGATCATTATTGCGCTGTATGTTGTCTTCTGGCTGTAACACGGATCGGGAAAGGTATAGGATAGCATGTGTACAAAGCTGGTATTGATAGACGGACACAGTATACTGAACAGGGCTTTTTACGGGCTGCCGGATCTGACGAACGGACAGGGGCTGCACACCAATGCCGTGTACGGTTTCCTGAATATCATGTTCAAGATATTGGAGGAGGAGCAGCCGGATTATCTGACGGTGGCCTTTGACGTACATGCGCCCACGTTCCGGCACGAGATATACAGCGATTATAAGGGAACGAGAAAGCCGATGCCGGAGGAGCTGCGCGAACAGGTCCCGCTCATGAAACAGATGCTCCGGGCGATGGGCATCTGCACCGTGGAGAAGGCCGGCCTTGAAGCCGACGACATTCTGGGGACGATCGCGAAGCGGGGCGAGCGGGAAGGCATGGAAGTGGCGCTCGTGTCGGGCGACAGGGATCTTTTGCAGATCGCGACGGATCACATCAAGATCCGGATCCCCAAGACGAAGGGGAGCAGGACAGAGGTTGAGGACTACTACGCGAAGGACGTAGAGGACAGGTATCAGGTCGATCCGCGCCAATTTATCGATCTTAAGGCGCTTATGGGCGACACGGCGGACAATATCCCGGGCGTTCCCAAGATCGGGGAAAAGACTGCCACGGAGCTGATGGTGCGTTTCGGCTCGCTGGAGAATATCTATGCGCATGTTGATGAGATCGGCAAAAAGGCGGTCAGGGAGTCCCTGATCCAAAACAGGGATCTGGCCGAGCTGAGCAGGACACTCGCCACTATCAGGACGGACAGCGAGATCGCATACCGCTTTGAGGATGCAAGGGTAGGCAATTTCTACACGGAGGAGGCTTATATCCTGTGCAAGAAATTGGAATTCAAAAATATGCTGTCCCGTTTTGAGAAGGATGTCACCACCGCCAATGCGCAGACGGAGCATTTTGCGGAGCTTACGGAGTTTGCCGAGGTGGAAGGGCTTTTTGCGGAATGCGGGGCGGCCGCGCCGCAGAGCGGGGAGAAAAGGGAGATCGGACTGGCCGTTCTAAAGGACGCGGACGATCTTGTGGGCATAGCCGTTGCCGTGAGTGAGGAAAAAGTCCGTTTTATCCCGTGTCAGGGCTTGGTGACGCCCCGTTATCTGGCGGGTAAGCTGGAGAGACTGTGCGAAGAGGGGCTGTGCAGCTATAGCGTTTTTGATATAAAGAAGATATACGGGAACATAGAGGCAGGGCAGAGCGAAGCGGGAAGGTGCGGCGATGTGATGACGCCGTATCGGGAGAAGCGCTATTTTGATATCCTTATCGCGGCGTATCTGCTGAATCCCTTGAAGAACGATTACGAGGCGGAGGATATCGCGAATGAATATCTGGGGCTCACGATACCGAACCGGGATCAGGTGTGCGGCAAGGCGTCTTACGCACAGGTCTATGCGGCAAAACCGGAAGAGATCGTGAATTTCGCGTGCTATAACGCCTATGTCTGTCTGGCGGCAGCGCCGCTCCTGCGCGACAGGCTGCGGGAGCAGGGCATGTACGAACTGATGTATGAGATAGAGATGCCGCTGACGAGGGTGCTCTACGACATGGAGCAGTACGGCGTTTTGGTGAAACCGGACGAACTGAAGGCATACGGGGAGGCGCTGGTCGGCAGGATCGCCGAGCTGGAGCAGTCGATCTACAGACAGGCGGCATGCGAGTTCAATATCAATTCCCCGAAGCAACTCGGGGAAGTGCTTTTTGATAAGATGGGGATCCGGGGCGGCAAGAAGACGAAGACCGGATACTCCACGGCGGCGGACGTGCTGGAAAAACTCGCGCCCGACTATCCGATCGTATCGGACATTCTGGAATACCGCGGGCTGACGAAGCTGAAATCCACATATGCGGACGGCCTGGCGGCATATATTGATGAGAGCGGAAGGATCCACTCCACGTTCAACCAAACGATCACCGCCACCGGAAGGATCAGCTCCACGGAGCCGAATCTGCAGAACATTCCCATGCGGATGGAGCTTGGCAGAAGGATCCGCAAGGTGTTTGTGCCGATGGAGGGCTGTCTGTTCATGGACGCGGACTACTCACAGATCGAGCTGCGGGTGTTGGCCCATATGTCCGGCGACAGACAGCTCATCGAAGCCTATAAGATGGACGAGGATATCCATCGTATCACGGCTTCCAAGGTGTTCCATACGCCCTTTGCGGAAGTGACGGACCTGCAGCGGCGGAATGCCAAGGCGGTCAATTTCGGCATCGTGTACGGCATCAGCTCCTTCGGCCTGAGTCAGGATCTGAGCATCTCCAAGAAGGAGGCGGCCGAGTATATCGAGCAGTATTTTCAGACCTATCCCGATGTCAAAAGATTTCTGGATACGGCCGTGGAGAACGCGAAGAAGGACGGGTATGTGACGACGATGTTCGGGCGCAGACGCCCGATACCGGAACTGTCGTCCACGAATTTTATGCAGCGCTCCTTCGGGGAACGTGTGGCGATGAATTCTCCGATCCAGGGAACGGCGGCCGATATCATGAAGATCGCCATGATACGCGTCTGGGAGAGACTGCACACGGAAAGGCTGCAGTCCAGACTCATTCTGCAGGTGCATGACGAGCTGCTGATAGAGACGTTTGCGGACGAGGAGGAGCGGGTGCGCCGGATCCTGACGGAAGAAATGCAGAATGCGGCCGATCTCGCAGTGAAGCTGGAGATCGATCTGCATACCGGCAGCGACTGGTATGAGGCGAAGTAGGAGTGGCAGATGAAGGTCATAGGAATCACGGGCGGCATCGGCAGCGGTAAGTCGGAGATACTGGCTTACCTGCAAAAGCACACGAACTGCCGCGTCATCATAGCCGATCAACTGGCGCATGAGCTGGAGGAGCCGGGCGGCGCATGTTACGGCCCGCTGACGGAACTCCTTGGGAGGGACGTTCTGGCGCAGGACGGTGCGATCGACAGGAAGAAAATGGCCGCGGCGATCTTTGCGGATCAGAAATTGCTGGAGCGGGTCAACGATATCGTGCATCCCGCGGTGAAAGCGCAGCTGATGAAGGAAATCGCCCATGAAAGGCAGACGGAGCGATACGATTACCTGTTTCTGGAGGCGGCGCTGCTCATAGAGGAAGGATACGGACAAGTCGTGGACGAGATGTGGTACATTCACGCCGACGAGTCCACGCGGAGAAAGAGACTGAAAGCGTCCAGAGGATACTCGGACGAGAAGATCGACAGTATCCTGCGCAGACAGCTCCCCGAGGAGACATTTTACGAACACTGCCGCGTCGTGATAGAGAACAGCGGTCGGCTTGCGGATGCTTACAGGCAGATCGATGAGAAATTGGGGGAAGAATCGTGTCAGAAACAATGAAATTTCCGGGACAGTTGGTGTTTGGTCTGGATATCGGAACGAGAAGTATCGTCGGCACAGTGGGGTATCGTGTCGGGGAGAGGTTCTACGTGGTCACCCAGAGCATCAGGGAGCATACGACCAGATCCATGCTGGACGGACAGATCCATGATATCTACAAGGTCGGCGAGACGATAACGGAAGTCAAGAGCGAGCTGGAGGAACGGATCGGCAGACCGCTTAAGGACGTGTGTATCGCGGCCGCGGGGCGTGTCCTGCGGACCGTGACGGTCAGGATCGACAATGAGCTGGAAGGCGACAGAGAGGTCAACGGCGAGGATATCTATGCGCTGGATTCCATGGGAGTGGAGAAGGCTTACGAGGAGTTCTTGGAAAATAACGATACGGAGCTTAAGTTTTACTGTGTCGGGTATTCCGTAGTCCGCTATTACATGAACGGCTATCCTATGGGGAATCTGGAGGGACACAAGGCGAAGACGATCGGAGAGGATCTGATCGCCACCTTTTTGCCGGAGGATGTCGTGGACGGTCTGTACAAGGCGGTGGGAGTGGCCGGCTTGGAGGTCGTGAACCTGACGCTGGAGCCTATTGCCGCGATCCAAGTGGCGATACCCCAGATGTACCGGATGCTGAATATTGCGCTGGTCGATGTGGGGGCGGGCACCTCCGATATCTCCGTGACGAAGGACGGCAGTATCGTTGCCTACGGCATGATCCCTATCGCGGGAGACAGCCTGACGGAAGTGATCGCCAAACATTGTCTGGTGGATTTTGCGACGGCGGAGCATATCAAACGCGAGACGGGCGTCAAGGAGAGGATAGAGTACAAGGATATCATGGGCCTGTCCCAGACGATCACCGCGGATGAGATCCGGGAAGTGACGAAGGACGTGATCTCCGATATGACAGGGCAGGTAGCGGACAAGATCAAGGAGCTGAACGGCGGCAAGTCGGTCAGCGCGGTGTTCGTAGTCGGCGGCGGCGGTATGCTGCCGGGTTACACCGAAGCGCTGGCGGGCAAGCTGGGGATCCAGAAGGAGAGAGTGGCAGTCCGGGGCGAGGAAGTGATGCAGAACATAGAGTTTCTGGAGGCGGATGCCAAGAGGGATTCGCTGATGGTGACGCCTATCGGGATCTGTCTGAGTTTTTATGAGCAGAGCAACAACTTTATCTTCGTGTACTTCAATGAGCAGAGGATCAAGATCTATGACAACAATAAAGTGGCGGTAGTGGACGCGGCGATGCAGGCGGAGTTCCCGAATGACGGTCTGTTTCCGAAGAGAGGCAGGGAGCTCAACTACACGGTGAACGGCAAGGCGCGCATCACCAGAGGCTCTCTGGGGGAGGCGGCGGTGATCACCGTCAACGGCAGCGAGGCGGATATCTATACGCCCGTCCATGCCAACGACCAGATCCGCGTGAAGGAATCGACGGCGGGGGAGGCGGCGCAGCTCGACATCAATCAGCTTCCGGAATACGGTGCGACCATGCGCGTGGAGGTCAACGACAAGAAGGTGGATCTGCCGAAATTCGCCAGTGTGAACGGCGAACTGCAGTCGGGGTATTACAGCATCAAGGAAAATGACGTCATTGAGATCCTCGGCTACTACACGGTGCGCCAGATCGCGGAATTTATGGACGTGATCATCGATCAGGAGATGAATATCTATGTGAACAACAAGCTGGCGGATATGGACACGAAGGTGTATGAGAACTTTTCGGTCATCTGGACGATGGAGACGCTGCAGCTGTCCGACCGCGATAAGTACGAGAACGGCATTGCGGATTCCTTCGACGACCTGCCGGAGGACGACGGCAGCTATGTGAAGAGTGAGCAAAAGACTGCGGACGCGGACGGGGAAACAGTACACCCTGCGGACGCCCCTGCGGATGTGCAACCGGAGGCGGCAGAAGAGCACGGCGCGCCGGAAGAAGAGGCGGAAACGGAGACGCCGGCGGGCGTCGATGCGGGCCAACAGGATCAGAGCGGCGCGGTGTCCGAAAAGGCGCCGGACGAACCGTCTGCAGACGCTGCAATGCCCCGGACGGACAATGGTATCCGGGTGACGGTGAACGGGCAGCAGATCCGTCTGTCAGGCAAGCAGGAGTACGTGTTTGTGGACGTGTTTGCGTACATTGATTTCGACCTCTCGAAGCCGCAGGGCAGCGGGATCGTCACCAAGCTAAACGGCAGGGACGCGCAGTATATGGAGAATATCTACGACGGCGCGGTGATCGAGATATACTGGAAACACTGACGGACAAGAAAACAGAGTACACAGAAGGAAATAACGGGAAACTATGAGATTATGCAGTATAGCCAGCGGGAGCAGCGGGAACTGTGTCTATGTGGGTTCCGACGCCACGCATCTTCTGATCGATGTCGGGATCAGCGGTAAGAGGATCGAGGAGGGAGCGGCCAAGCTGGGTATCAAACTATCGGAGATAGACGGCATTTTTATCACGCACGAACATGCCGACCACATAAGCGGCCTCGGGGTCATCGCCAGAAAATACGCGCTGCCGATCTACGGCACCAGGGGGACGATCAACGCGATCCGGCAGACACAGACGCTGGGGCAGATCGACGAAGAGCTTTTTCACTATGTCAGGGAGGACGAGAAGTGTGTGGTGAAGGATATGACGCTTTATCCCATACGCACTTCCCACGACGCGGCCGACCCGGTGGCATACCGGATCAGCCATGACGGGCAGAAGGCGGCGGTCATTACCGATCTGGGCTGCTACAACGATTATACGCTGGAATGCCTGAGAGGACTGGATATCCTCTATCTGGAGGCAAACCACGATATCCATATGCTGCAGGCCGGGCCTTACCCCTACTACCTGAAACAGCGCATTCTGGGAAGTAAGGGCCACCTGTCCAACGAGGCGGCCGGGAAGATGCTGAGCAGTCTGCTGCACGACGGGATGCGGGCCGTGGTGCTCGGGCACCTGAGTCAGGAGAACAATCTGCCGGAGCTTGCCTACGAGTCGGTCAGGGTCGAGGTGACAATGTCGGACACGCCCTATAAAGGCGACGATTTCCCGCTGTACGTGGCAAAGCGCAGCGAAGTGTCGCAGATGATAGAGATCTAGGAAGAGAGGCATAGACCCGGAACAGGGCAGGGCGCGGGCGCAACAACACAGATAAGGAGAGAGACGATGAAAAAAACGATTATTACGGTAGTGGGAAAAGATACGGTCGGCATTATCGCCAAGGTATGCACCTATCTGGCGGATAACGGCATCAACATTTTGGATATATCCCAGACGATCGTGCAGGATTACTTCAATATGATGATGATCGTGGATACCAATCAGACAAGCAAGGATTTCGGGGATATGGTGCGGGAGCTGGACGAGCTGGGCGAGCGTATCGGCGTCATCATCAAGTGCCAGAAAGAAGAGATATTCAATCAGATGCACAGATTGTAGAAGGGGCGGAGCAGGGGTCTGCGAGTCTGAGAAAAGGCAGAGCAAGCGAAGCGAAAGGAAAGAAGATCCATGATCAACATATTTGAAGTGGCAGAGACAAATGAAATGATAGAGAAGGAAAATCTCGATGTGCGGACGATCACCCTCGGCATCAGCCTGTTGGACTGCATCGACGCGGATCTTGGGCGGCTCAATGAGAAGATCTATCACAAGATCTATGAGGCGGCAAAGGATCTGGTGAGGACGGGAGAGTATATCTCCGCAGAGTTCGGCATTCCGGTCGTCAACAAGAGGATCTCCGTGACGCCTATCGCGCTTGTGGGCGGCGCCGCGTGCAAATCTCCGGAGGATTTCGTCTCGATCGCGCAGATACTGGACAAGGCGGCGCACGAGGTCGGCGTCAATTTCATCGGCGGCTATTCCGCACTGGTATCCAAAGGCATGACGGCTGCGGACGAGATGCTGATCCGTTCGATACCGAGGGCGCTGTCCGTCACGGAGCGGGTGTGCAGTTCCGTCAACGTGGGCTCTACCAAGACAGGCATCAATATGGACGCGGTGAAGCTGATGGGCGAGGTGATCTTACAGACGGCACAGGCCACCGTGGATCAGGATTCACTGGGCTGCGCCAAGCTGGTGGTGTTCTGCAACGCGCCGGACGACAATCCGTTCATGGCGGGCGCGTTCCACGGCGTGACGGAAGCGGACAAGGTCATCAACGTGGGCGTCAGCGGCCCGGGTGTGGTCAAGACGGCTCTGGAAAAGGTGCGCGGTGAGAATTTTGAAGTGCTGTGCGAGACGATCAAGAAGACGGCGTTCAAAGTGACCAGAGTGGGACAGCTTGTCGCGAAAGAGGCGTCCAAGATCATGGGCGTGCCCTTTGGCATCGTCGATCTGTCACTGGCGCCTACGCCGGCAGTGGGAGATTCCGTGGCCGAGATATTGTGCGAGATCGGTCTGGAGCATGCGGGCGCGCCCGGCACGACGGCGGCGCTGGCGCTGCTCAACGATCAGGTGAAGAAGGGCGGCGTCATGGCATCTTCCTATGTGGGCGGCCTGAGCGGCGCGTTCATTCCCGTCAGCGAGGATCAGGGCATGATCGACGCCGTCACTGCGGGGGCGTTGACACTGGAAAAGCTGGAAGCCATGACATGTGTGTGCTCCGTCGGGCTTGATATGATAGCCATCCCGGGAAATACGAAGGCCGCCACTGTCTCCGGCATTATCGCGGACGAAATGGCCATCGGCATGGTGAACCAAAAGACGACGGCGGTGCGCCTCATTCCCGTGATCGGCAAGGACGTGGGCGAGACGGTCGAATTTGGCGGACTTCTGGGGCATGCGCCGATCATGCCTGTCAACGGTTTCTCCTGTGACGGCTTTATCGCACGCGGGGGAAGGATCCCCGCGCCGATCCACAGCTTTAAGAATTAGCATGCTAAGCAGGGCGGATCAGGCGAGTTGGAGTAAAGATATTGTCAGTTGATAGAAAATAAATAAATAAAAAGAGTATTGGTTCCTTGAGGTATAATGATT
>CANQTF010000027.1 GCA_947626745.1 uncultured Lachnospiraceae bacterium | reverse complement strand
ATAGGCCCAAGGTGTAAGTGCAGCGATGTACTGAGCAGATGGGTACTAATCGGTCGAGGGCTTAACCACGGAGTAAACCGCAGAGCGGTTAACTCCAGAAGATCGCAAGCGATCTTCCGACGGAGTATAGATTGCTGTGGAATTAACTAGAGTAAACCGCAGAGCAATCTTTCCGAGGAGTATAGATTGTTCTAGTATCTTTCGGTTTCGGTTTTGAGGGCACGTCCCTCGGAGTAAATCCTTGACACAAAAGATAGGATTTGTTAGTCTGCGAGAAGCAGATGCGGAGAATCGCAGAGCGATTCTCTGGAAGTTAATTTTGCAGGAGCGAAGCTCCGGAGAAATTTACTTCATTCCTCGATAGCTCAATGGTAGAGCACGCGGCTGTTAACCGCGGGGTTGTAGGTTCGAGTCCTACTCGGGGAGGCGAAGAAGCGGCTGCAGAGGCAGCCGCATCTTCTGAAGAATCGCAGAGCGATTCTTCGTGAGCCGTAGACTGCAAAGTGATTTACCTCGGCTTGCAGAGGCAGCCGCATCTTCTGAAGAAGCGCACCGCGATTCTTCTCGAAAAAGCCCGTAAACATTAAGGTTTACGGGCTTTTTCGTACCAACAAATATTTTGAAAGAAATAAAAATTTGATTCGTGAGCTGTTCCATTTAAAAAACCACTGATTAGCAAGTGATGTTTTGATTTGTTATAGAGATTCCCTTATAATAGTAGAAGGAAAAACTAATTGACAAGAATCTATTCCATATTATAATAAAACCTATGAGTTCACTAGGGAAATGAAAGATTCGCGGATGCATAGCAGCCGCCGTTTTTCTATAGTACAATAATAAGATTGATTTTTAATAAGGAGACACATAGATGCTCACACAGTTTTCAAGAACGGAATTATTGCTTGGAAAAGAGGCGATGAATAAATTATCCGGTTCAAAAGTTGCAATTTTTGGTATTGGCGGTGTAGGAGGATATGTCTGTGAAGCGCTTGTACGAAGCGGCGTCGGGGCATTTGATTTGATTGATGATGATAAGGTCTGCCTGACAAATCTGAATCGGCAGATTATTGCTACACGAAAAACAGTAGGAAAATACAAGGTGGACGTGATGAAAGAGCGGATACTTGAAATCAATCCGGATGCCCATGTAATCGTACATAAGTGTTTCTTCCTGCCCGAAAACGCAGATGAATTCCCTTTTCATGAGTATGATTATATTGTCGATGCAGTAGACACGGTTACCGCTAAAATTGAACTTGTGATAAAGGCACAGGAGAAAAATGTGCCTGTTATCAGCTGCATGGGTGCCGGAAACAAATTGGATGGCAGCCAGTTCAGGGTTTCTGACATCTATAAGACAAAAATGTGCCCATTGGCAAAAGTCATGCGGAGGGAATTGAAAAAACGAGGGGTAAAAAAGTTAAAGGTTGTATATTCCGAAGAAAAACCGATAAGACCGCTTGATGATATGTCTGTCAGCTGCAGGACAAACTGTATTTGTCCGCCCGGCGCAAAACATAAGTGTACAGAGCGAAGGGATATTCCGGGCAGCGTAGCGTTTGTGCCGTCTGTGGCCGGATTGATCATTGCGGGCGAAGTAGTAAAAGATTTGTGCAGCGAAGAAATGAGGCAAGAGTGCAGTACGGCTGAAATAGTGAAATAGGTATTTCAGACAGGAGAGCGTTTGTTGGGAGAAAACCAATGGACGCTCTTTCGCATTTACAGAAAAAAAGAAAACTGGTATCATAAACATGACATACAGATGTCGTGTTAGGCTTGCTATACTAAGAATGGAGCGGGAAGAGAGATGAAGATAGACAGGTTGATCGGGATATTGTCGGTCTTGCTGCAGGAAGAGCAGACGACCGCGCCCGAACTGGCGGAGAGATTTGAGGTTTCCAGAAGAACGATAAATCGGGATATCGAGGATCTTGGCAAAGCGGGAATCCCAATCAGAACGATACAGGGGAGCGGCGGCGGTATCCGCATCATGGACGGATACCGAATGGACAGGACGCTCCTGACATCAAAGGATATGCAGATGATCCTCACGGGTCTCAGAAGCCTTGACAGCGTAAGCGGGAGCAGATATTACAGCAGACTTATGGAAAAGCTGCAGACCGGTTCTTCGGAATTTGTAAGCGGCAGGGATTCCATGCTGATCGATCTGTCTTCATGGTATAAAGGGTCGCTTGCGCCGAAAATAGAGATGATACAGGAGGCGATCGAGAACAGGCGGCTGCTTACTTTCAGGTATTATGCCCCGTCTGGGGAGAGCAGCAGAACGGTCGAGCCATATTACGTCGTGTTTAAATGGACAAGCTGGTATGTGTGGGCGTGGTGCATGACGCGCCGGGATTTTCGTCTGTTTAAACTGAATCGTATGGAGCAGCTTGCTGTTTCCGATCAAACCTTTGTGTGTCGGAAGGCGCCGATGCCGGATCTGTCCGATGAAAGGATATTTCCGGGAGGCATTCGAGTCAAAGCGCTTTTTGATCCGGAGGTGAAGTGGCGTCTGGTGGAAGAGTTCGGCCCGCACTGTTTTACCAAGACGGACGACGGGCGGCTGCTGTTTCACGCAGATTATACGGACATGGAAAATCTTATCGCATGGATCCTGACTTTCGGGGAAAAAGCGGAGGTGCTGGAACCGGCGGAAGCGCGGGAGAGGCTCTGCCATATAGCGGAGACTATGAGAAGGATCTACGGGAATCTATGAAAAGAATCAAGGGAAAAACCAATGAACAGAGCCTATGGAGGAGGCGGTCCTATGAAGTATGAATGGCTGGACGAGTATCTGATGAAAAAAGCAGGAGTGACTAAGGATCTGCAAAAGGATTGGAATTGGCTGCGGTACCAGATCGGCGGAAAAATGTTTGCCGCGGTATGCAGGGATAAAAACGACTGTCCGAAATATATTACGCTGAAATTGGAGCCGCTGGAGGGCGATTTTCTGCGAAAGCAGTATGAGGACATCATTCCCGGCTACTATATGAACAAAACGCACTGGAACTCGGTGAAAGCGGAGGGAAATGTGCCGGACGAGCTCCTGCAAGATCTGTTGGATAAATCCTATCGGCTCGTACGCGGAAGCCTGAGCAAGAAAAAGCAGAGGGAGCTTCTTGAGACGGCAAAAAAGGACGATCCGATCAGCTGCTGCGGCGCGGATTGCGCTGTCTGCTATTGTTATGGGAAAATGTGTCAGGGCTGCAACGCCGTGTACGGGAAGGTGTTTCATGCGCCGGAGGAAAAGGAATGTCCTATTTATGTCTGCTGCAGGATACAAAATGGCTTTGCTTCCTGCGGTGAGTGCGGCAAGCTGCCCTGCGAGTCAATCATGGGAACAAGGGATCCGAGCCTGTCGGAGGAGGAATTTATGCAGACGGTGTCTGACAGAGTAAAGCGGTTGAAAGGGCGATAAAGATGAGTAAGAAGGGCAGTCATCCGGCTGCCGATCAAATAGATGAGACATCAACTACCAAAGCAGCGCGTACACGACCGGCCCCAGCAGCGCCGGCAGCATGTTGCCGACCCGGAATTTTTTCCCGAAAGCGACGTTTACGCCGACGCAGAAGATCAGCGCGGAGCCTATGAAAGAAAGGTTGGCGATCAGCGCGTCACTGATGAAGCTGCCGACAAAGTGGGCGATCAGCGTCAGCGCGCCCTCGTAGAGCAGGATCGCGAGCGCCGAACACATCACGCCGATGCCGTAAGTGGACGCAAGCACGATCACGATTGCAAAGTCGAGCACGGCCTTGGCCGTGAGCATGGTCGCGTCGCCGCTTAAGCCGTCTTGGATCGAGCCGACGATCGCCATTGCCCCGATGCAGATGATCAGAGACGTGTTCACGAAGCCTTCCACGAAGCGGCCGTCTTTTTCTGCATGGAACATACGCTTCAGCTTTTCTCCCACCGCGTTCATGTGTTTTTCGATATCCACAAATTCCCCGAACAGCCCGCCGAGTACGAGAGAAAAGATCAGGAGCATGCTGCCCTTCGTCTGGATATTCCCGTCTACGACCGTGATCATGCCCTGCAGCACCCCGGCCGTGCCGATAAAGATCGTCGCGACGCCGCAGCCCGCCATAAGCGCGTCCTGCAGATGCTGTTTCATTCCTTTGCGCAGCAGGATCCCGATAGCGCTGCCGGCGATGACGCCGGCGGTATTGATCAACGTTCCCAGACCAAACATAGTGGCGTTCCTCTTCTTCGTGTGATGTCGTTCTGTCTCGGTTGTTTCCGAAACAAACCATATATGAGTATAACATACGGCGCCGTACAATTTCAATTCAAATCCCCACCTTTGCGGGAAGGACAAAAAGGATTTTTCTACTTGTCAGACAGTGCAAGGTGTGTTATGATAATACACGCTGGGGTTAGCGGTTTAACCGCGGTTTGGGAGTAAAAAGAAAGAAAAAGAGAAGGCTCCATGGTCAAGCGGTTAAGACATCGCCCTTTCACGGCGGTAACACGGGTTCGATTCCCGTTGGAGTCATTGTATAGGGTAAGCTGCAAAACAGTTGCCTCCGGAGGATCCCAAGCGTTTTGAAACGCCGATATGGCTCAATTGGCAGAGCAGCTGATTTGTAATCAGCAGGTTAACGGTTCGAGTCCGTTTATCGGCTTAGGTCGTCAGACCTTTACTCTATAAAGTTTACGGACCTTTAGCTCAGTTGGTTAGAGCAACCGGCTCATAACCGGTCGGTCCCGGGTTCGAGTCCCCGAAGGTCCATTTTAGCTGCCGCAGCGAGGCAAGTTTGATTTGATGTATTTTGGCCCGATGGCTCAGTTGGTTAGAGCGCCGCCCTGTCACGGCGGAGGCCGTGGGTTCGAGTCCCATTCGGGTCGTCTGTGCGAAGCTGCTGCAGAGAACCATAGTTAGACGTCTGTTTTGCGCTGTTATCTGCCGGCGTGGCGGAACTGGCAGACGCACAGGACTTAAAATCCTGCGGGACTAACCTCCCGTACCGGTTCGATCCCGGTCGCCGGCATTGATTGAGAAGAAAGGAAATGCTGATAGAGACAGCGTTTCCTTTTCTTTTGCCGCTTGGGCGGAACAATATTCTGCGGCGGAGTACTGGTATTTTGCGGGCGCTTACATTATAATGGAAGAAGCTATTGTAAAAGAAGAATGAGGAGATGCGATATTGGAAAAGCAAAGCGATAGGAAGTTGTCCGGTATGGCGGGCAGGATAAGCGGTTTGCTACAGCGGGTCGCGCAGCCGAAAACGGTTGCGGCGGTACTGACCGTGTGTTATGTATGCAGTCTGATCCCGCTGTGTGTGCTGGCCTGGTTCAATCATGCCAGCGCCGATGATTATACAAACGGAAGCGGAGGCTATCATGTATGGAGTGCGGGGCATTCCGTCGTGGCAGTGCTCGGGGCGGCATTTCAGAAGGCGGTCTATGAGTGGCATACATGGCGCGGCTGTTTTACCTCCGCATTCCTGTCGGCCGTTCCGCCTCATATTTTCGGGGCGGGAGGATATCGGGTCACGACATGGCTCGTCTTGGGGCTGTTGACCGCATCCGTGCTCTATTTTATGTATATGCTGTTTGTAAGGCTGTTTCGCGCCGATGTGTGGACGGTGTGCAGTATCGGTATGCTGACGCTTTTGCTTTCCGTCCAGTGTGCGCCGGGCGGGGTAGAGCTTTTCTACTGGTACAGCGGTGCGATCAACTATACGTTTATGTACGGCGTCTCGCTGCTGTTCTATGGGGCGCTGCTGTCCGCCGTCGTCAATCAGGGGCGGCGAAGAAGGACGGCGATCGTCGCCGCTTCCGTTCTGGGCTTTTTGGTGGGCGGAGCGAATCAGATGACAATGCTGAATGCGGCCATTTGCCTGACCGCAGCCGTATGTCTGCTGCTCTGCCTGAAAAAGCGCGCGGTGCTGCGGACGCTGGGGATCCCGGTCGGGATATTCTACGCGGCGGCGCTGTTGAGTATCGTCGCGCCGGGAAATTATGTGCGCGCCGAGCAAGCGGGGGGGGGTATGCGTCCGCTGAAGGCCGTGCTGGTGTCGCTGTACAACGGTCTGGATATGGCCGTGAACGATTGGCTGACATGGCCCCTGATCGTTGCCGTTATCGTGATGATCCCGTTGTTTTGGCATATTTTTGCATCGACGAGATTTTCGTTCCCGTATCCTTTTTGGGCACTCCTGTTTGGCTACGGCGTCGTCTCGGCCATGTTCACGCCGCCGCTGTTTGCGGTGGGCAACGTGGAAGCCGGAAGGATACAGGGTACGGCTTATCTGATGTTTGTGCTGGCGCTCGTTTTGTGTACGGGATATCTCACGGGCTGGCTTCGGAAAAAATATGAGCGCATCGCCGATAAGGCGGCTCTGCCGGCAGAGAAAAGAGAGGCGTACGGCAAAGAAACATGCCTGTGCCTGACGGGCGCTCTGGCATTTATGGCGTTCGGCATACTGATGACCGTGATCCCCGAACCCCGCGCGTTCAATTCCGTTTCGGCGGCTGCAGATCTTGTAAACGGCAGTGCGGGCGCATATGCGGACGCTCTGCATACGAGAGAAGAGAAGTACAGGGAAAGCGCGGGCGAGGACGTGCAGGTTGCCGCCCTGCCGGCGAAGCCTGAACTGTTGTATTTTTCCGATATTACGCCGGATCCGGAGGATTGGCAGAATCGCGGCGTGGCGAGGTTCTATGATCTGGGATCGGTAGCGGTCGTGACGGACGGCACGACGATACGGTAGTGGGAGGCATATCATGGTAAAGCCGGAGAACGGAAAGAGGATATCCAAGACAGACACATATTTAAACTGTGCGGAGGTCTTTGCCTACAGGAGCACATGCATCAAGCGGAAGTACGGAGCGGTCATCGTGAAAGACGACGTTGTGATCTCCACAGGCTATAACGGCTCGCCCAGAGGCTTTGAGAACTGCTGTGATCTGGGAAGATGCACGCGCATGGCGCTCGGTATGCATCAGGGCGAGGGCTACGGGATCTGCCGCGCGATCCACGCCGAGGCGAACGCGCTGCTGAACTGTTCCAGACAGCAGACGATCGACGCGGATCTGTATCTGACGGGCATCAATCCGGAGGACAATTCGATCCACAGTGCGAAGCCCTGTCCTCTCTGCGCGCGGACGATCATTCAGGCGGGCATCAGAAATGTCTATCTGCGGGTCGGCGAGGGCGCGGACAACTATATCTCCGTGCCGGCCAGAGAGTTGGAGTGGGTGCAGCAGACGGAGTAAGGCAGCGTACACAGAAGGAAAAGGTAAGGTCTGCGCGGCGGATATGGGTCTGCATTTTGCGCCGCACGGACATCGCGAAAGAGGAGCGGAAGGATATGGAGGATCATACAAGTAGCATGGCCGGGGCAGAGAACGAAAGAGCATATAAAAAGGAATTTTCGGGCATTGGGCTGCGCGTGCTGCTCAGCGGGGCGGCGATCTACGGCGTGCAGCTGGCGGTGCAGTGTCTGCTGATGCTTTTGCCGGATACCGTCGCGTGGCGGAACGATATGAACATACTGGTGGTGGTCGGCGTCGTCATGCCGATGTATGTGATAGGCTTCCCGCTTGCTTTTCTCATCATGAAAAACGGCGGCGACAAGCGCGTTATCGAGAAAAAGCGCATGAAACCGCTGCACTTTTTCGTGGCGTTCCTGATCAGCTATGTGTTCATCTGGGTAGGGAATCTGATCGGGCTGGCAGTCACTTTTGGCATCGGTGTGCTGAAAGGTGCGCCGGTAAGCAACGATCTGAATATGGTCGTAAGCGATACGAATATTTGGATCATTATCATCTATATGGTCCTGATCGGGCCGATCTTTGAGGAACTGCTCCTGCGCAAGATGCTCTGCGACCGGGTCATCAAGTACGGACAGGGGACGGCGATTCTGCTGTCGGGTCTGTTGTTCGGGCTGTTCCACGGCAATTTCAACCAGTTTTTCTATGCGTGTCTGATCGGCGGTTTTCTGGCTTTTATCTATGTGAAGACGGGAAATGTCAAGTACACGATCGGTCTCCACATGATGATCAATTTCATGGGGAGCGTGCCGGGCGGGCTGATCCTGAAAAATATCGACTTGGAGAATCTGTCGCTGGAGACGCTGACAGGCCCGGCCATGATCCTGTTGATGCTCTATGTGCTGTTGGTCTACGCGATCCTGATCGCCGGCTTCGTTCTGCTCTTGATTAACCGCTCCAAACTGAAGGCAGATGCGGGAGAGATCATTCTGGAGAAAAAAGAGCGGAACAGGATCGTTTTCGGCAATCCGGGCATGATTCTGTGCATCGTCGGTTTCGGGATCATGATGCTCGTGCAGGCGTTTTTAGGCTGACACGAAAAATTACCGCAGATGCTTGACATTTGCACGGAAACTCTATATAATTACCATTGTTGCCGATAAGACAACATGTGCGTTTAGCTCAGCTGGATAGAGCGTTTGGCTACGGACCAAAAGGTCGGGGGTTCGAATCCTCTAACGCACGCTGCCGCATAAGGAGCAGAAATGTTGAGAGATCAATGTTTCTGCTTTTTTATTTTTCCTATTGACAAACTGCTCATACTGTATATAATGATATATAAACAGTATATACTTATGGATCGGGGCGGACTGTGACGACAGGCTGCCGCGAGGAGGTTAACCGATGAGAATCATCATATCCAATCGATCAGAGCTGCCGATCTATGCGCAGATCAAGGAGCAGCTCAAAGAACAGATCCTGAGCGGGCAGATCGCGGAGGGCACTGCGCTGCCGTCTATCAGGCAGCTCGCGAAGGAGATAGGCGTCAGCGTGATCACGACGACCAGAGCGTACAGCGATCTGGAGGCGGAAGGGTTCATCGCCACCATGCAGGGCAAAGGCAGCGTAGTGCTGCCGAAGGACAACGGCGTGGTGCGGGAACAATACCTGATGCGTATTGAAGAGGGCCTGACGACCGCTATCGAGACGGCGCGGGCCATCGGGATCTCCGGAGAGGAATTGACGGAGATCTTTGGCAATCTGCTGCGCACCTCCGACCTGAACTGACGGAGCGGTGCGCGGCGGCAATTATCAAGAAAGGAATGACGGTCTATGGAGCTTTTGGAGGTACACGGCGTATCAAAACGCTATCGGGATTTTCAACTGGAAGATATAGATTTCGTGCTGCCGAAGGGCTATATCATGGGATATGTGGGGCGCAACGGCGCGGGCAAGAGTACCACGCTGAACCTGATCATGAACCTGTGCAAATGTACGGCGGGAAGTATTCGGGTGGACGGCTTCTCCTGCGAGGAGGACGAGGCGCGCTACAAGGAACAGATCGGCTACATTGGGGACGAATTTTACTATTCGCTGTACTTTACGGTGAAGAACATCAGGGAGATCCTGCAGAATTTTTATCCGACCTTCGACAGGGACAGATTTGATGAGCTGATCGCGCAGTGGCAGCTGCCGGAGAAGACGAAATTCAAGGATTTCTCGCGGGGCATGCGGGTCAAGCTGATGTTTGCGTCGGTGCTTGCCAGGGAGACGAAGCTGCTCATACTGGACGAGGCCACCAACGGGCTTGATCCGGTGGTGCGGGCGGAGGTGCTTCGGCTGCTGCAGGACTATATTGCGGACGGGGAGCACAGCGTACTCTTCTCCACGCACATCTTAAGCGATCTGGAGCAGATCGCGGACTATATCTTTTTTATCGACGAGGGGAAAAAGGTGCTTTTTGGCGCCAAGGACGAACTGTTAGAGAATTACGTGCTGGTGAAGGGCGAGCGGCGGGACGTGACGCCCGCTCTGGCGGAGGAGATGATCGGCATCATCGATCAGGCATACGGCTTCGAGGCGCTGATGGAGAGCGGCCGCGCGGCGCTTCTGGCGAGGGATTTTTTGTGCGAGAAGCCCACCATAGACGCGATCGTGCTCCACTATATTCAGGATAAGACGCAGAACGGAAAGGAGAGAGCGGTATGAAGGCGTTATATTTTACCAAGATCGACTATCTCAGCACCAAAGTGCAGATGAAGATATTCCCGTTTATGGCGCTGCTGTTTGCGGTGCTGCTGATAGGGAACAGAAGGGAAGAGAGAAGCGGCGCGGTCGTCATGGTGGGACTGCTCTATATGATGTTTGCCGCTGTCACGATCTCCACGACGCCGTTCGGGGCCGGCCGCAGTATAGACGTCCGTTTCCTGATGACGCTGCCCGCGAATGCGGTGAGCAGGGTTGCCGGGCGCTTTCTGTACGGGCTCTCGCTGCTCGGCATATCGCTTGTGTTTGGGGTTGTGCTCGCGGCGGTGTGTCAGAGTCTTCTGGGGATCGGCCTGACCGCGGCGGAAGGGGTGATCTGTCTGTTGGTGCTGGAGACCGCGGTGGTCCTCGTAGTGCTGGAATACACGCTCCTTTATTTGCTCGGTGAGGTGCGGGGGCCATATATACTCAATTTGATCAAGATCGCGCCGGCCATGGGCTTTTTCTTTGGAGGTATGGAACTGACGGAGGAGCTGCCGAGAGGGACGGACGGCGCGCTCTTACTCTCCAAAGAGGCCGTCGGGATCCTGCAGCGGGCCGCGGGGTGCGGCTTGGCGATAGCCGCCATACTGGTCTGCGTGGCCGTTTGCCTGTGTACCTATGTGATGCGGCGGCGGGATTACTGAGTTGCGTTGAAAAAAAGGCGGAAAATCTTTCAGAAAATGAAACTTTTTCCGCCTTTCATTCGTATTATTGTCAGAGGCGGGTCTATACACGACAAAACAAGGGAATACGGTGGAGATGGAGCAGAAGTTTGAGAAGAATGAAAGGTGGAACTGCCTGACGGAAGAATATCAGGCGATGCTGTATCGGATCGCTTTTTCCAATCTGAGGAACCGTGCGGACGCCGAGGATGCAGTACAGGAAACGTTTCTGCGCTACATCAGGGCCGAGAAGTCCATAGCGGACAGGGAGCATGAGAAGGCTTGGCTGATACGCACGATCCTTCATATCTGTACGGATATGTTAAAGAGCAGTTGGCACAGAAAGACGGTCGCTTTAGATGAATCCGTGACGGCCGGCGCAGAAGGGATCTGGCGGCCCTATCAGGTGAAAGACGATGAGACGCTGGAGGCGGTGCTGCAGCTGCCGATACATTATCGCAATCCGATCTATCTGTTCTACTATGAGGATTATTCTATTCAGGAGATCGCAGGAGCCTTGAACGAGAAGGAAGGAACCATCAAGACAAGGCTGAGACGCGGCAGGGAAGAAGTGAAGAAGATTCTTACGGAAAGGAGGCCGTAGAGTTATGGGCATACAGGAGATCAAGGGAAAAGAGGGGATACCGGAATACCGGAACAGGAAGCGCGCGGGGCAGACGGAAGGGTTTCAGGAGAGTCTGCTGCAGAATCTGGAGTCCAAAAAGAGACAGGCCGACGCCGTGCGGACGGAAGGGCATCTGCGCCGAAATGACAGGGAGGCCGATGCCGGCATACTGGGCGCCCGGACGGGTGTCAGGGTGAATGCGGTGACACCGCGGGAGGCGGTGCGGCCTGTGGAGGTAAGGCATATGAGCTATGAGGAGAGCGACAACATAGAGATCGCAGTGACACAGGGCTACACGCTGAAGGGTAAGCTGGACGGCGCGCAGGTCTATGTGGAAGCAAAGTACGAGGACGGCAGACTGGAAGCGTATCTTGTGGATACCGCCAAGATACAGGAAAAGACGGTACACAGGATCGAGCGGTTTGCGCTGGAGACGGCGGAGAGCGTGAACGGGTGACAAAAGGAGGAAGGGTAAATGCTGGGGAACGATATGTTCAGACAGTTCTGCGGCGCGGGCATGGCACAGAACGGCGCTGCGCAGCAGCTGAAACGGTACAGTGAGACGGTGGCGCGCAGGGAGCGCATGGGTCTGTCTACAGACGGGGTGGATTCCGAGAGCTTTGCGGCGAAGCTGCGGAAGGCGGACGAATTTGTCAAGGCAGGGAAGCCGTACGACGGGCCGACGGACTCTATCGGTATCATTCTGCAGGGCATGGCTGAGCCGGAGGCGGGAGGTGTCGTGACAAAGGACGTATTTCACAACGGCGTCCTCGTTTCGGTCTCCAAAGATGCCGTGCGCGGCAACACGATCAAGATCGGCGCGTGCAATCCAAACGGCGATCTGATCTCCGTAAACACTTCCGTAGGGGTAGTGATTTTTGACCTGAACGATACGACAGGGCTGATGAAATGTCTGGATCTGTTTTCGCCGGAAGATATCAATGCGATCCTCCGCAAGATCACGGAGGTGAAACAGGCGCGCGACGCCATGCGCGAGCTTGATGATATGAAAAATGAGCCGGTGGAGACGGCGGAAGATGCCGAAGCCGTAGAGGAGACGGAAGACAGATCGGAGACAACAGAAGGTGACGAACAGAGCGCATAGTGCCGCGGGAACGCTCGGGAATAAAGATGAAAACGCACAAACAAAGCCTGACTGCGAAAACGGTCAGGCTTTATCGTATGATGGTACACTCCAGTTCAAACGGATAGCCGTCTTTCTTGTTCTGTTCGGACAGCGTATCCGTCTCCACAACGAGAAAATCCGCTTCTTTCAGCACTTCTTTCATTTCTTCGCGGACGGTATCGAAGTCTGACACATGGGTAGAGATTCTGCGGCAGGCATAGTCGCCCTCCGGAAGCAAACAAAACAGCTCGGGATCTTCTGCGGCCTGTGCAGTCTGCGGTGCGGTATCGCCCGTGATCGTCAGGAACATGCGGCGGGTGTAGACGCCGCTTTGATACTCGTGCAGTATCCCGGAAGGATAGGAGGCTGTGAGCCCTTGCTGCTGCGCGGTGACGAACAGTTTCAGGATATGCTGTCCGTAATATTTCGGCGTGTCCATCTCGTCAAGCGGTACGGTGAGCAGACGGCGGACGCCGATCACGCTGTGATAGAAGCCGTCCGGCAGCAGGATGCCGCTCTTGCTCTTCGGGATCTTGGCGAGACCGGTTGCGGCGCTGCCGATGTTCTGCAGCGTCTCCTGCAGCGTCTCCAGACAGTTGTGGATCTCAAGGATCTTCTGTTCCGCGAGGATCTTGCCGTCGTAGAGCAGCTTCTGCAGATTGATGGAGTCATTCTCCACGTAGCTGTGCAGCTCTTTCAGAGGGATCCCCAGCTTGATGCATACGGTGATAGCGTCCAGCAGATAGAGCTGATCCTTCGTATAGTACCGATAGTTTGTCTCCGTATTGACAAAAGCGGGCTTCAGGATCCCGATCTGGTCGTAGTAACGCAGGGACTTGATACTGACGTTTTTCAGTTTTGCCACTTTTCCGATGGACATATACTGGCTCATGGGAGGGCTCCTTGGCTGTTTCTGGTGGTTGTGTAAGATCTATAACACAATATCTTGTACCTGTAAAAGCAATAGGCTCGATGAAAACTATCACCTATGGTTAGAGTTCGACAACTCATATTTTGTCACAATTCCCGATCAAAAACAAGGTCTTTTGGAAAACTAGTGGCGACAAAAAATCCGCATACAAGATGCTGTATGAATTGCTTGTGCCTTGTCCGGATAAGCCGTCACGCGCAACGGGTCAATAGTGATGTGACCATGCTCAAGTTTACGCCGGCTGTTCGTAGTTCACCCTGCACAATACCATATATTGTGTCAATGCAAATCGTCCTCATTTATTTTTGCTATATCTTGTGCTTCATTCATGTGTATACCTGCACTTCTCTCCATTTATTTCTACATGGCATAACGCACAATGTTGTTGCCGCGCGCTGCTTGTTTGTGATATAAAAGATACATACGTCAGTGTCAACACACTGTATGGCTTCTGCGGCATTCTGTCCGCAGCGATTCTGCAAGTCAATACTTGTCTTTACGAAAGGTGTCTTTTCATGTCTGTGCATCAAGCAGCAACTCTATCTGAAGCTCTATCCGGAGCCGCAGCAAAACCATCTAAGAAATGTTTCAAGCTTCCCCGCGTCGACTGGCATGAAGCCGCTTCCTGCGCCCTGCAGATCGAGTTAAAGGACTATGCGCAGCATCTTGAGTATGCTGCTGAGTATATCCTTGGCAAAAACAATTACCGTATCGATCTGCTCATCGTCAAAAAACTATCCGATATCATCATACCAAAAGATATCGCCCGCATTTTTCGCTCCTTCAATCTCTTTGAGATCAAGGGGCACGGTTCCTCTGTTACCACCGATACCTACTACAAGACCATTGGCTATGCCGGACTTTTCATCGATCAGACCGGCAGCCGTAACCAATATTCCGCGCTGGATATCAGCTTGTCCTTCTTAAGTCTCCGCTATCCCCGCAGACTGATCACACATCTGTGCAGAGATCGAAAATTAGATGTTGCAAAAGTCTCTCCGGGCGTGTATTATATCAATAAAGAGACTTTTATTACACAGATTATCGTTACAAGTGAACTGTCCGGCACAGACTATCTTTATCTGCGCTGCCTTACTGACAATCTGCAGGACGACAGTCTTGCAAAACGTCTGGTGGATGATTTCAGCATCCACCAGAAAAACGAGACTTACGTCCGCTATATGTATCAGATCAACACCGCCAATCTCAAACAAAGGAAAGGAGATTTACCTATGGTCAGTGAAGGAACCTTGAAGATATGTGAGATGATTTCAGACTATCTGATCGCACGCACACAAGATGAAGCTGAGGCTTATTATCAGCCGCAGATCAATGCCTTGACTTCACAGAACGGCATTTTATCCTCGCAGGTCGATTACCTCAAATCTCTGCTGCGGCAGCACAACATTCCTTTTGAGAACGATAGTGAGGATTCTGCCGGATGAAGCTCTTTGTGATGCCGTGCAAAATCGCAAAAAGATCACGCCGCTTTCCGCCGTCGCTAATAAGACAGTTCTTCCACAAACGATACCGGCGAATAGTCACTGATCGGATTGTTTCCCAAACTTAGAGACTTTAAATTCGTTAAGTTGGATAATGCACTGACGTCTCTGATCTGATTATCAGTCAGAGATAACTCTTTTAGATTTGTCAAACCGGACAGCGCGCTGATATCGCTGATCTGATTGTCACTAAGCCACAAAATCTCCAGATTCGTCAAACCCGCCAACGCACTGATATCGCTGATCTGATTCCAATCAAGCCTCAAATGCTTTAAATTCGTCAAACCCGCCAACGCACTGATATCACTGATCTGATATTTTGTTTCCTCATAATAATACCAATGATCCAGATTTAAATACTCGAGATTTACCAAACCTGACAACGCACTGATATCACTAAGCGGATTTGTCTCCAACTGTAAATATCTCAAATTTGTCAAACCTGCCAATGCACTGATATCGCTAATCTGACTGCCAGTTAAATCTAGGTACTCCAAATTCGGCATATTTGACAATACACTGATATCATTAAGTTGATTTCCATGAACACTTAAAGATTCAAGATTGATTAGATCAGCTAACGCACTGATATCATTAATTTGAACAAACTCTATATCCAATTCTTTTAAAGACGTAAAATATTTCAGATCCTCCAAAGATTGAATCTGGGCAGACTGCGTCTCACTTTCATATTGGTTGCCATGGCTCTGTATCATTATATACGAACCTATGATTTGAATCACTTCAATATCACATACATCTACTTTTCGAATATCCCCTTCCGGCCTTTTAAGATATTCGCGTATCAAGCCTTCAAAGGCGGTATCCGTCCATACTATCGGCTGTAACTCCTGCAACCTATTTAATATGCTTTCAGACGCGGTCTTTTCATAACCTGTCTGCAAAGCCTCATATGCCTTATCCAAATCACCCATAGCTTCATAGACCTGCGCTTTGCCTAAGTAGGGATCCGTATTCATAGGATCAATGACAATAGCCTTATCAAATTCGATGTCTGCCTGTTCATAATTCATTTCCTCCATATATTTTTGCGCCAAATCTAATTGTGATGACAACCATGTTGCTTGTATTTGCTCATCACCGGTTGCTTCATAACCTGTCTGCAAAGTCTCGATTGCTTTCTCTGTATCACCCAGACCATCATAAGCCTGTGCCTTGCCCGTGTATGCATTCGTGTTCATCGGATCGGTGGAGATGACCTTGTCAAACTCTATAACTGCTTGTTCGTAATCCTGCTCTTCCAGATAACGGACGCCACGGTCCATGTGTCTGCTCATGCGGTTGGCGGGTGTATTATAGATGCTGATACTGACTGCTGTGATCAGTACCGCCACCGTTGTAATGATTCCGACCAATTTCCCGGGATTCTTGACCGTTTGCGCTGGTTTTTTCTGTTCTTTGCTCATTCTGCTATTCTTCCTCTCGCTTTATTAATTCCTGTCTTACCCTTTCACACCGCCCAGCGCAACGCCGGCAATGATATATTTGGATAACAGGAAATATACGATGAAAAGCGGCAGCACGGTGAGCGTCAGCCCCATGTAGATCGCGCCGTATTCCGTCTTGTAGATGTCGCCCTTTAAGAGGCTTACCATGATCGGCATCGTATATTTCTCCTGCTTAGTCAGCAGGATCAACGGCAGGAACAGGTTGTTCCACGAATTGACGAAGGAAAAGATCGCCTGTGTCGCGATCGCCGGTTTCATGATCGGCAGCACGATATGATTGAACGAATAAAATTCTTTGGAGCCGTCTATCCTTGCCGAGTTGATAATGTCAAGCGGCAGTGTCGCAAGCATGTACTGTCTCATGAAGAACACCATGGTGGGCGCCGCGATCGACGGCAGGATCAGCGCAAGGAAATTGTTCGTCATATGGATCTGGTAGATGAACTGATAGAAACCGATGCTCACCACCTGAGAAGGGATCATCATGATCGCCATGATGAAGGTGAAGAACGGCTGCCGCAGCTTCCAGCTGTAGACCACCAGCGCATAGGCAGTCATCGTCGAGAAATAGACTGCACACGCCGTCGAGCCGACGGAGATGATCATGGAATTCAGGAAACCTCTCGCCGGATTAAAGCTCTTGCCCGTCAGGATCTGAAAATTGCTCAGAAGGTGCGTCGACGGCAAGAAGGAGATCGCATGCTGCTGGATCTCGGTCGTGCTTCTCGTCGCGTTCACGACCATGATCAGGAAAGG
>CANQTF010000026.1 GCA_947626745.1 uncultured Lachnospiraceae bacterium | reverse complement strand
AGTGCCTCCTTTTTAGTGTCTGATTTATTGTAACAGGTAGTGCATGATCGTGTCTACTTATTTAGTATAGATCCAATACCGTCAAGGAGTTGCTGGAGGTCAGCGATGATGAAGCACAGGCATGGGAGACCAAACTCAAGCTGTTGTATTTTGACCTGACGGCGGAGGACCCTGCTGCGGAAGAGAAGATGAGCGCAGTGGATCGTGCCAGGATAGCGGTACAGGACATGAGGTACCATGATGCGTATCAGATGATGCTGCAGGCTGCGGAAAAAGGCGGCGTGCGGGAGGATATCATATTATCCAATATGTACGTTAAAAGCTATGATCTCCGCACGATGGAGGAAGACGATTCAGAGTACGACAGGCTGTGGCGCGACGCAACCGAAGCGCAGGTGCAGTTGAACAGAACGGGCGCTCTGTGGAAAGAAGAACAGAGAAACACCGAAAAACAGGATAACAGTGAGATTGAAGTGGTATCGGATCTGGAAAAAGAGTACGAAGAGGTATGGGCAGAGTATTCTTTGGCTCAACAGGAGATCACAAACGAAGCGGTGCGCAGAGCCATAAATTACATGGAATATTCCAGACCAAAAGACTGGGAAGAAAATATTGCCTATCAATTTCAGCTTTGTCGGCTGTATTTTATGAGCAAGCAGGAAGATGAGGCGAAAGAATGTCTGGATAGGATTTTTGCGGTTGAAAAGATCGATCAAACGCAGTGGCTCGGAACGGATGCGCATCTGCTGAGAGAGAATTACATATTGTATTTGTCCGAAGCGAGCCGAATGGAGTACAGGGATCTTCTTGTCACTATGATAAACCATCTTTATCAGGGTCTGTTTGAAGATGACAGTTACGACAGCTTTGTTGATTTTGTATCGGAATATCTGCGTTCGCTTGTCGGCGGTATTGTCATTAATGAGATCGATGCCGGGGATTATCCGAAAATGTCGGTGAGTGTTTCTGCCGTTGATGAAAACATAAAGATCGATAAGGACTCGGTTACCCTGATCGATACCGGGCAGACGATAGAAAATTTTGAGATCACGGAAAAAGAAGTCAGCGATCTGACGATCTGCTTTGTTCTGGACAGAAGCGGCAGTATGTCCGGAGTATCAATAGCAGATGCGAAGGATGCGATACAGCAATGCATCAGCGTACTGGATGATTTTGTGAAGGTCGGTCTGGTTTCATTTGAGAGCGATGCGGTTTTGGAATGCGACGTGACAAATGCCAGAGCCGTTCTGTCCAACAAACTGTTAAATATTGAAACAGAAGGAGGCACCAATATCGTAGCCGGATTGGAGCAAGCTTATGATGCACTGCAGAATGTAGGCGGAAGGAAGGTTGTGATCCTTTTGTCAGACGGATATGACGGTAATTCTGATGAGAAGAGACTGACCAATACCCTGGCGCAGTTAAAGGCTTCGGGGATCGAGATCTATGCAATCGGTTTAGAAGGCTGCGATGATGCGTATTTGAACCGCATTGCCGTTGAGACCGGCGGCCGGTTTATTTCGGTGAAAGATACGGGCGAGTTGGGCAGTATTTATCAGGTAATACAGCAGTCTTTGATCAAATCGTATATTATCACTTATGAGAATACGGATGCGGAAAAGGATGACCGTTTCTTTAAAATACGCTGCAATGATTCGTTTGTACAGGCTCAGAAAATCTATTCGCAGGAAGACAGTCAGGATGGGCAGGAGAATGACGGTTGGCTTTATATGGATATTCAATCCGCAGATTATTTTAAGCAGACAGGCGGATCCAAGGAGGAGTATTGAGATATGTATAAAGTTTACAGGGTTATTTCCACTTTTTTGATCGTGGTAGGTATAGGCTTTCTGTGTTTTTATTGCCATACGCAGGATATGAGCGGGAAATTCACTGTATTTGGGATGCCGAGTTATTATATACTGCAGAATTACCGGTATATTTTTTTGGCAGGCATCACTGTTGTTGCGTTTAGCATTCTAGGTAATTTTTTCTCATGGTTTAAGAGTATAGAGGAAAAAGAGGAAATATTGCCCAACGCCGGATATTCTGACAAGGAAAGTATTACAGCATGGGTCGGCGGCAGTTCTTTGGATACGGAGACGGTTACGGGAAATATACCGGCCGGGACGCAGGAAATGAAAGCAGTGGAAGCTGACAGGACAGAAATATTGCCGGGGGACGATCAGACAAAGATTTTGGCAGAAACGGAAAAATTGCCGGAAGATGATCAAACGGAAATCTTGGCAGAAGAGGAAAAGACGGAAGTGCTGGATGAGATCGGTCGGGAGGATACGCGATGAAAAAGGTAACGCTTGGATACATGACAGCCGTATTGTTTTTGCTCTGTGCATGTGGTGATCATGAGATAAATTATCAGTATGGATCTGTAGATGTTTCCGAAAAAAACCAAGAAGCGCAGCAGCTGTATGACGAACAGGAATATGAGGAAAGTCTTGAGATCTTTTTGGACGCCATGCAGGAAGAGCCGAAGGATATACAGGCGCGTATCGGAGTGATTAAGTGTCAGATCGCGTTGGAAAATTATGATATTGCGCTTAGCGACTTGAGTACAGCAATAGAAATAGCGCCACGCAACACAGAATTATATGATCTCTATTTTGAGATCAGTCAATTGACCGAGGATATCAATGTGGCGCGGACGGCTGTAGACTTAGCAAAGCGCTATGATGTAAACGAAATTATAGAAAAGATGCCGCAGGAACCGGTCTTTTCGTATGCGGGCGGACATTACGACAGCAGACTTGAAGTGTCCGTTTCCGTCTCGGAGCCGGAGCAGACAGAGATCTATATCACTGTCGATAAGGAGGGCGGTTCCCGGTACAGTGGGCTGCTTTACACGAAACCGTGGGTCGTGACAAGCGGTGAGACACATATATCGGCATATTGCGTAAAAGACGGAATCCCAAGCGAAGTGGCAGAAGAGACATATATATGTGAGTATCAGCCGACGGCAGTGCAGTTTCAGGATGAGATCATGGAACAACTGGTCAGAAACATCATCGAAAAGCCGGAGGGGGATATCACGGATGTGGATTGTGAGCAGGTAACGAATCTAAGCAGTTATGATCTGTATACGGATTCGATCTCCTATGAGGAGTATTCTGCCATGCAGATACACACGCTCAGTGATCTGCAGTTTTTTCCGAACCTTACGTCATTAATGTTGCAGCAGCAGACAGAAATAGAAGATTATTCTCCGATAGCGGTATGCTCATGTCTAGACAGTCTGGGTATTTATAACGCAAATGTGTCTGATATTGGGTTTATCAGAGAACTGCCCATGTTGCATTATCTGTATATAGAAGATGATCAGATAACCGATATCAGTCCGGTTTCTGCGTGCAAAAAAATTACAACGCTCCGATTGGCAGGCAATCCGGTCGATGATATCTCAGTCATCACGGAACTGGAAGATTTGGATGACCTGAGCTTTGATACAGAGCAGATAGAAGATATCGGTATATTGGCTGAACTGAACGAACTGCGATATCTGTCGGTTGAGTGCAATGGGAAAGACGATCTTTCGCTGATCGGAGAACTGAGCGGTCTGGAATCGCTGACCATACAATATGATTATTGGGGAGATGATTATAATGAACGTTCTTATATCACGGATATATCTTATTTGGAAAACCTGACCTCTCTCACTTATCTGAGTATATCCGGGCTGGAAGATCTGTCAAATACAGATAGTCTGAAAAAGCTGGTTAATCTGCAGAATTTATATTTATATAACCGTGGGAACAGTCAGCCGGGTGAGGATGCGAAGATCATAAAGGAACTGCAGAGAGCTCTGCCGATGTGCAATATCAGCTATTAAGAAATACGGCTGTATCTGTAGGCAGTGCGGCGTGTCGGCTGTAGGAAGCCGTGTGAAGGCGGATACAGTGTAAATACTTCGGAACGAGGATTAAGATAAGATGAAAGAACTGGCACAAGGAACAATACTGGGAGATACCTATGAGATCATTGAGCAGATCGGTATGGGCGGCGGCGGCATCGTTTACCGCGCCAGACATCTGCGTCTGCAGACCGATGTGGTTGTCAAGAAGATCAAGGACGAGGTGGCGGACAGACTGGAACTGCGCAAAGAGGCCGATATCCTGAAAAACCTCAAGCATCCGTATCTTCCGCGCGTCTATGACTTTATCGAAACACAGGACGGCGTATATACCGTCATGGACTACATATCAGGTGAAAATATGGAGGATGCTGTTAAAAAACATGGCAGATTTTCCCAGAAACAAGTACGCAAATGGGCGGAGCAGCTGGGGGAGGCGCTCGCCTATCTGCACGGACAGAATCCGCCTGTCATACATAGTGATATCAAACCGGCCAATATCATGCTGACACAGGACGGCGATATATGCCTAATCGATTTCAACATCTCTCTGGCGCTGGGTGAGGATATGGAGTCCGCTGTGGGAATCAGCGCGGGATTTTCACCGCCGGAGCAGTACCGGGATATGGCGGTGTACGCACGTGTCACGAAGAACTACACTATAAAGCGCTCCGCCCGCGGTAAGGCTGAGGCGCAGCAGAGTAAAGCGCAGGACGAAGATAAGACGGTGCTGCTGTCAGACGGGACGGATGAAGATAAGACGGTACTTTTGTCAGACGGAGCGGACGAAGACAAAACAGTGCTTCTGCAGTCAGACATAGTACATGCAGAGGGAAAGGAGCGTCCGACCACCGAGTACGAGCAGTCCTTCGGCAAAGGCATCAACGCTCGTTCCGATATCTACAGTCTGGGTATGACCCTTTATTATCTGCTGACCGGAATAGAGCCTTCGGCGGATTTCGGACAGAGAATACCGATCGATCAGACAAATGCGCAGGTGAGTGAGGGATTTGCGCTCATATTGGATAAGATGATGGCGTTTCCGCCGGAGAAGCGATACGCTGACGGTACGGCATATTTAAAGGCGCTGCGAAGCTGCCATAAGCTTGACCGGCGTTATATCGCCATGCGCAGAAAACAGACAGCGATACAGGGTGCCGGGATCGCAGCCTTAGCGTGTGGTATTCTGTTAGTCTTCTTTGGATTCTACAGAATGCGCATCGAAAAAGACAGCGCGTACTATGCGCTGATCAGTCAGGCGCAGACAGCTATGGATGACGCTGACTATGACGAAGTGGTATCGTGTCTGGCGCAGGCAAAAGAGATGGATGGTTTAAGAACAGAGGCATATGAGGAAGAGGTTCATATGCTCTATCTGAAAAACGAATACGAAGAGTGTATCAGACAGGGTGAATTCTATATCAATACCATTCCTTTTGAACAGGATACGGAAAGTGAACGGGAGCGGTTCGCCAATCTGTATTATCTTGTGGGAAATGCGTATTATGAGACGGAAGATTACGGCAATGCCGAAAAATATATGGCACAGGCGCTGCAGATATACGATGGGAACGGCCTGTACTACCGTGATCACGCTATCGCACTGGCGAAGCTCGGGCGGATCGATGAGGCAGAGAAGCAGCTTGAAAAAGGTATTGCGCTGGAGATCACGGAAGATTCCGTCTTCATGGCACAGGGAGAGATCGCCCATGTGCAGGGTCAGTATGCGGACGCAATCGATTATCTGAACCGCACGGTCAGCCTGACAGATGACCGGGGCATGAAAAAACGTGCGATATTGCTTCTGGTGGATGTATACCGCGATATGGGCGACAGTACCGTGGATGAAGAGATTGCTCTGCTGGAACAGTATGCAGGACAGTTCGATCAGGTTGACGCTCTGGTCATGACGGAATATCTGGCGGATGCTTATACCAGAAAAGCGCAGAGCGGTGCGGCGGATGCCGATGTCTGCTATGAGAAGGCGCTGGAGCTGTTCCTTCAGGTTCGTGACGGCGGCTATGTGACTTATCAACTGCAGCAGAATATTGCGATCCTGTATGAGGATCTGGGACGATTCGATGAGGCGGAACAGACGCTTCTTGGCATGGCGCAGGATTATCCGGAACGCTATGAGTCCTATAAGCGGCTTGCTTTTCTGGATGCGGACAGACAGCAGACCAAAGAGAATGCGGACAGGGATTATACAAAGACTTTTACCTATTATGAACAGGCAAAAGAATTGTATGACGATAAAGCGCAGGATATGGAGATGCAGATGCTCGACAACATGATACGGGAACTTCAAGACGGAGGGTGGGAATAATAAACCCCAATAATGTGAAGCACAGACAAGCGGCGGCTAAGATGCCGCCGCATATCAGACAGTAAGATGAGAGGGAGAGCGGAAGGAGAGAGCAGGAGTATGAGCGAAACGGAAAGAGAAAAACAGGTAAAAGAAACTGAAAATACAGCGCCGGAGGCAATACCCGAAAATGACACGGTGCCCGCAGATCGGTCCGCAGATGTGGCGTCTGACGGCAACGGCAGCAGGAATGGAAAGAAGCGCATGATGCTGCTCGGGATCATTGCCGCGGTGGTACTGGCCGCAGTCCTGATTGGCATTGGTATTTACAATACACCCACTAACCGCATGAACAGACACATGGATCTGGGCGCACGCTATCTGGAAGAGCAGAACTACCAACAGGCGCTAGTAGAGTTCGATAAGGTCATCGCCATCGATCCGATGAGCGTGGAGGCATACCTTGGTAAGGCGGAAGCCTATGAAGGCATGGGCGATACGGATAAGGCGATCGAGACTCTGCAGACAGGCTATGAGAAGACCGGGGATGACAGACTGCTGGAGGAACTGGAGAAGTTACAACCAATCGAATGGCAGGATGCGGCATTTGAGAGCCTGATACGTGAATATCTCGGGAAACCGGAAGGGACGATCACGGAAGGGGATGTATGCGATATTGAAGAAATTCAAATCACAGGCACAAGTATAGCAACGCCGAATGAACCATGTGATTTCGGATCTTCAGATGGACAGATCCGGTCACTGGAGGATTTGAAACATTTTAAATCCCTGCGTATCTTACGTATATATAATAATCAGATCAGCGATATCAGTGCGCTGTCAAGTCTGACGGAACTGGTGGATTTGAGACTTGATTATAATCAGATCAGCGATATCAGTGTGCTGTCGGGACTGACGAATCTGGAGGACTTGAGTCTAGATGACAATCAGATCAGCGACATCAGTGTACTGTCGGGGCTGACGAAACTGGAGGATTTGTGGATTGAGAATAATCAGATCAGCGATATCAGTGCCTTGTCAGGGTTGACGAATCTGGAGATTTTGGAACTTGATTACAATCCGATCAGCGACATCAGCGCACTGTCAGGGTTGACGAATCTGGAGTATTTGGATCTAAGTAACAATCCGATCAGCGACATCAGTGCACTGTCAGGGTTGACGAATCTGGAGATTTTGGAACTTGAGGGCAATCAGATCAGCGATATCAGTGCCTTGTCAGGGTTGACGAATCTGGTGACGTTGTGGCTTAATTACAATCAGATCAGCGACATCAGCGCACTGTCAGAGTTGACGAATCTGAAGGATTTGAGTCTTGGTAGCAATCAGATCAGCGACATCAGCGCACTGTCAGGGTTGACGAATCTGGAGATTTTGGAACTTGGGGGCAATCCGATCAGCGACATCAGTGCGCTGTCAGGGCTGATGAATCTGAAGTGGTTGGATCTTCAGATGAATCCAATCAGCGATTATTCACCGGTATCTTTTGTGGAGGATCTGCTATATTAGCAGCCGGTGAGAGGCGGAGAGATTTTATGTGATTTTGCATGGCGGCTAAGATGCCGCCGCTTGTCTGCCAGGAAGATGAGAGAGAGCGGAAGGAGAGAGCAGGAGTATGAGCGAAACGGAAAGAGAAAAACAGGTAAAAGAAACTGAAAATACAGCGCCGGAGGCAATACCCGAAAATGACACGGTGCCCGCAGATCGGTCCGCAGATGTGGCGTCTGACGGCAACGGCAGCAGGAATGGAAAGAAGCGCATGATGCTGCTCGGGATCATTGCCGCGGTGGTACTGGCCGCAGTCCTGATTGGCATTGGTATTTACAATACACCCACTAACCGCATGAACAGACACATGGATCTGGGCGCACGCTATCTGGAAGAGCAGAACTACCAACAGGCGCTAGTAGAGTTCGATAAGGTCATCGCCATCGATCCGATGAGCGTGGAGGCATACCTTGGTAAGGCGGAAGCCTATGAAGGCATGGGCGATACGGATAAGGCGATCGAGACTCTGCAGACAGGCTATGAGAAGACCGGGGATGACAGACTGCTGGAGGAACTGGAGAAGTTACAACCAATCGAATGGCAGGATGCGGCATTTGAGAGCCTGATACGTGAATATCTCGGGAAACCGGAAGGGACGATCACGGAAGGGGATGTATGCGATATTGAAGAAATTCAAATCACAGGCACAAGTATAGCAACGCCGAATGAACCATATGATTCCGGATCTTTAGATGGACAGATCCGGTCACTGGAGGATTTGAAACATTTTAAATCCCTGCGTATCTTACATATAGTTGATAATCAGATCAGCGACATCAGCGCACTGTCAGGGTTGACGAATCTGAAACAGTTGTATCTTGCTGTCAATCAGATCAGCGACATCAGCGCACTGTCAGGGTTGACGAATCTGAAGCAGTTGGGTCTAGGGGGCAATCAGATCAGCGATATCAGTGCCTTGTCAGGGTTGACGAATCTGGAGACTTTGGAGCTAGGGGAAAATCAGATCAGCGATATCAGTGCACTGTCAGGGCTGACGAATCTGGAGAGTTTGTGGCTAGAGAACAATCAGATCAGCGACATCAGTGCCTTGTCAGGGTTGACGAATCTGGTGACGTTGTGGCTTAATTACAATCAGATCAGCGACATCAGTGTACTGTCGGGGCTGACGAATCTGTATATTTTGGACCTTTGGGACAATCAGATCAGCGACATCAGCGCACTGTCAGGGTTGATGAATCTGGAGTCTTTGGGTCTAAGGGGCAATCAGATCAGCGACATCAGCGCACTGTCAGGGTTGACGAATCTGGAGGATTTGGATCTAGAGGACAATCAGATCAGCGATATCAGTGTACTGTCGGGGCTGACGAAACTGGGGTCTTTGTATCTAGAGGGCAATCAGATCAGCGATATCAGTGCCTTGTCAGGGTTGACGAATCTGTGGTATTTGTATCTAAGGGGCAATCAGATCAGCGATATCAGTGCCTTGTCAGGGCTGACGAAACTGCATGATTTGGGTCTAGATTACAATCAGATCAGCGATATCAGTGCCTTGTCAGGGTTGACGAATCTGGAATATTTGGGTCTTAGGGACAATCCAATCAGCGATTATTCACCGGTATCTTTTGTGGAGGATCTGAAATATTAGCAGCCGGTGAGAGGCGGAGAGATTTTATATGATTTTGTATGGCGGCAAAGATGCCGCCGGCAGGAAAGGAGTGCGTATGACCGGTACATTCATAGCGGGCGCGGGGATCGCCCTGATTGCAGTTTCAGCTATGTTGTTTATTGCCTCGATCGTCTACCGCCATACAGCAGGTAGACGAATCAAAGAAGAACTGGATAAGGAGTACAGATGATATCCCGATGCAGTATGGCAAATGCTCAGAATATGTCTAGGTGTTCAAAATATGGCTAGGCGCGCAGTCTGTGGTATTTTCCGCTTCTGCATCAAAGGGGATGTTGTTCTCGCGCAGCAGGGATTTCAGGTAAGCGATTCGGGCGGACAGAGTGTCATTCTGTGACATCAGGTTATCATTCTGTGACAGCAGAGTGTCATTCTGTACGGTCAGTGCCTCGATTTGTGGCAGATAGTATTCACTGTCTTCCTGTCTGGTGCGTTCGATGATTTCCTCGGAACTGGTACCGAAGAGGTTTAATAAACCTTCACAAACCATGAGTGGTCCTCCTTTCGTTTTCGCGTTGGCATGGGTCAGCTGATGCAGGTAGCGGATGTAAACTTCCTGTTCATGGTGCATCTTGTAATCGTCTGCAAGACGGTCGGCAAGGCCGGTTTCCGCCAGTCTGTCGGTGAGACAGCGCAGATACAAGAACTCTTCTGGCGAGAGTTCTGTGGTAACGATAATCTGTGCAGGAAAAGTCTCTTTAATGATATGATACACGCCCGGTGAAACTTTTGCAACGGTTATTTTCCGTTCCTTTGTCAGATGGCGTATCAGCTTCCGGGGACGGCGAAGACTTAAGAAAGTCAGGCTGACGTTGAGGGCGGAATATTCGTTCCGGGAACCGCTCTGGTCAATGAGCAGCCCGGCGTAGCCGATAGTCTTGTAGTAGGCGTCGGTGGTGACAGAGGAGCCGAGCCCCTTGATCTCAAAGAGATTAAAAGTGCGGAAGATGCGGGCGATATCTTTTGGGATGGCGGCATCGGACAGTTTCTTAATGATAAGGAGGTCGATGCGGAGACTGTTTTTTCCAAGGACATACTCGGTCATGTATTCCAGAAGATCGCCATAGTCGCGCAGGTCGATCTGCAGAGCGCAGACGGCAGCTTCATGCCAGTTGACGCGGGGAAGCCTGAAATGCTTTCGGGTTGGTTTTGCTGCAGTATCGGGTATGGCGGTTTCAGAGGAATCCAATGCGGACGGCGGGACAGACGGAACGATCGTAGAATTTACAGACATAAAAGATACCTTTCGTAAAGACAAGCATCAGCTTGCAGGATCGCTGCGGACAGAGATGTGCAGAAGTTGTGCAGCGTGCAGACATCCTGAATGGATGTGTATGTATCTTTTATAACATATATGAACAGACCATGGCAATCATCTTATACGTTGGGCCATGTAGAAATAAATGGAGAAAAGTGCGGACGCGAACACGAATAAAACACAAGATATAGAAAGAGCAGATGCGGCGATCTACATCGACACAATATATGGTATTGTGCAGGATGATGAAAGCATTTGCTGTTTTTATAGAAGTAAAAAGGAAAAAGAGGAAAGGAGAACAGAAGAATGAGCAGTGACAACAGAGAAAAAATCAGGGGGGGGGATTGATCAGGTGCAGACAATGCCGGAGAGCACGGCACCGATAACATCGGAAAACACAGCGCAGAAAATCCCGGAGGGCACGGCCCAGACACGGGCGTCGGCCGAAGCCGCCGGATCACCTGACAGCACAAATGACAAGAACGATACAAACGTCAGCAACGTTAAAAAGCGGGGGAAGCTGATTGGGATTCTCGCAGCCGCAGCGGTCCTGATCGCAGCGGTGATTGGTATCAGCATCTACAATGCACCGGCTAACCGCATGAGCCGGGCACTGGATTTAGGCACCCGGTACTTGGAGGAGCAGAACTACGAACAGGCGCTCGTGGAGTTTGACAAAGTTATCGCCATCGATCCGATGAGCGTGGAGGCATACCTTGGTAAAGCACAGGCGTATGAAGGTATGGGCGATATGGAGCAGCAGCTCGCTGTTCTACAGACCGGCTACGAACAGACCGGGGACAGCCAGATCAAGAAACGGCTTGTAGATGTCTATCTGGAACAGGCGTCGGGTTCTGCGACGGCCGGGGATTATGAGAGTGCGTTGGCAGTTTATGACAAGCTGCTTGATCTGGACGGAGAAAATGAAGAGGTGCAGAGAGATCTGAGTAATCTTCTTAACAGCTATTTCAGAAAACTAATTGATGAAAGAAATTATGACGAGGCAAGAGCCCTGATCGAAAAGTACATAGATAAGGTATCCGGCGTGGATTTTCAGGCGTATCTGAATGAGATCGAGGAGAAAGAGCGCATCGAGGCAGAGAATAAGGAATTTCTCCAGAAAGTCTTCGACCTGATGGCGGCGCAGGACTATGAGGCGATGCATGAGGTGGACGGTTCCGAGGAAGCGAATGCTTTCGTGGAGAGGATGGAGCAGGATTTTCTGGTCTATGTACCGGAGAACGATGCGGCTCAGACCGGGAAAGGAGCAGGGGTATATCAGTTCGGTGAAGGCGGCTATTACTTCTATTATGGCGATTTCGCAGATGGAAGCAGAGAAGGAGAAGGCTGTTCTTTCTGCTGTAATCATACGGAAGAAGTGGATGAGATATTTACCGGACTTTGGAAGAATGATGCACCAAACGGCGAAGGCACTCTGGAACAAAAGGGTGGAACGTTTACTGATACCGGAGAAGGATTTCAAGGGAAAATATCCAGCGGCAACCTTATAGACGGCCTGTGGGATGGTCCTGTGGATGTGAAGTTGTCTTGGGACGGTTATACATATGATCTTTCCTTTACGGCGGTCCACGGTGCGCCGCAGGAAGATGTGACGGAGGAATATGAGGATCTCGGCTATCAGACAGATTTCTTGGAAGAAGGCGCTAAGTTTTATGCTTTCGATGTGAGTCCAAGTGGTCAGGTTGTAGGCTCATGGATTGGTGCAGATGGGTTAGTAGGTACCATTGGGTATGGAAGCGTAAAATGAAGAACTTCATATCATAGCGATTTTATAACGCCGCCGGATGTTTCTATTGCGGTTTTGCGCGGCAGATGATCCGATCTGCGGGTCCTGCCGAGGGAAGAGTCGGATGCTTCAGGATATTGCGAAGTATTACGGAGATGAACATCCTGCGGAAAACAGAGAAAAATCTTACAGTTTTGCGCGGCGGCTTAGATGCCCGCCGCATATCAGGGAAGGTGTACATATGAACGGTACGGTTACAGTGGGCGCAGGGATCGCCCTGATTGCAGTTTCGACTGCATTGATTATCGCATCGATCGTCTACCGCCATACAGCGGGCAGACGAATCAAAGAAGAACTGGATAAGGAATACAGCATGGGCATGGAGTCTTAGCCGCCGGGAATTTCTCTGTCTGCATCAAAAGGAATATTATGCTGGCGAAACAGAGATTTCAAGAGAGACTGACATCGAGGGTAAAATAAAGAATCAAACAAGAAATAAAAACCTTGCATTTTGGAAACAGTCGATGTATAAATTTGACAGGGATTATCAGTTTAGATTTTCTGATTTTCTTAATCCTTTAGAAACCGGTAGACAGTATAAGGAGAACGGACATGGCAAGATTATTGTATCAGGGACATGGGAGCATGAGGCTCACATCGGACGGCGGAACGGTCGTCTATCTTGATCCGTTTGCCGGAAGTGGCTACGATAAGCCGGCGGATCTGATCCTTGTGACGCACCAACACTACGATCACAACCAGCTCGATCTGCCCGCCCGCGCGGACGGCTGCGAGGTCATTCAGAACATGGATGCGTTGAAGGGCGGCGTGTACGGGAAATTTACGGTCAAGGATATGCAGATAGAGGCGACGGAAGCGTACAACGAAAATCATCCGAAAGATGCGTGCGTCGGTTATCTCGTTTCCGTGGACGGCCTCCTGCTCTATTTTGCGGGCGACACGGCGCGGACGAAACAGATGGAGACGCTCGCGGACAGGCGGATCGACTACGCATTTCTGCCGATCGACGGCATCTACACGATGAAGGTGCCGGAGGCTGTCAGGTGCGCCGAACTGATCGGGGCAAAGCATACGGTCCCCGTTCATATGAAGCCCGGCGAGTTGTTTGACGCACACATGGCGAAGAGCTTTGTCACGGACGGCGCGCTGGTGATGCAGCCGGGTGAAGAGAGGCAGCTGTGAGAAAAGAAAACGGAAAGCGCTATTGACGGCAGACAGGAGGATGCATATGAAATACAGACCTGACCGATACGGCACGCAGCTCTCGCAGCTCGGTTACGGCTGCATGCGGTTCAGCAGGAAAGGCAGCGTCATCGACTACGAGAAAGCGGAGCGGGAAGTGCTCCTTGCGATCGAGCAGGGCGTCAATTATTTTGATACCGCCTATGTGTATCCCGGCAGTGAGGAATGCCTCGGCAGGATACTTGACGAAAATAAGTGCCGCGACAAGGTGTATATTGCCACCAAGCTGCCGCAGTATGTCATACGTTCGTCCGCGGCGATCGACAAGACGTTCAGCGAGGAACTTTCCCGTCTTCGGACGGATCATATCGATTACTACCTGATGCATATGTTTACGGATCAGGCGGAGTGGGAACATTTGCAGAGTCTGGGGATCGAAAGCTGGATCGCAGACCGGAAGGCGGAGGGGCGCATCCGCAACATCGGTTTTTCCTATCACGGAGAGACGGAGATGTTTCTGAAGATTCTTAATGCCTATGACTGGGATTTCTGTCAGATCCAGTACAACTACTTAGATGAGAATACACAGGCCGGAAAGCGGGGCCTTCAGGCGGCAGCCGAAAAAGGGATCCCCGTCATCATCATGGAGCCTCTGCGGGGCGGTAAACTGGTCGATCTGCCGGATAAAGCAAAGCAGACGCTCGCCTCTGACAGCAACGGGTATACGCCGGCCGAGTTGGGACTCCGCTGGCTGTGGGATCAGCCGGAGGTGACCTGCGTGCTTTCGGGCATGAATTCCGAGGAGATGGTGGAGGAGAATATCCGTATCGCGTCCGAGGCCGGGCCGGGCTGCCTGACGGCGGAAGACCGAAAGATCGTCGAGAAGATCAAGACGATCATCAGGGAAAAAGAAAAGGTGGGCTGCACCGGCTGCCGGTACTGTATGCCCTGTCCGAAAGGCGTGGATATTCCCGGCAATTTTTACTATTATAATCTGATGTATATGGAGAAGAAAAATTCCGCCCGCTTTGAGTTCGCCCAAAATATGGGAATGCGCAAAGAACCGGGCTTCGCATCGCAGTGCGTCGGCTGCGGCAAGTGCGAGCAGCATTGTCCGCAGCACATTCCTATCCGCGAGAAGCTGAAAGAAGCCGACCGCGCCCTCAGACCGCTCCCCTACAAGGCCGGAATCAACATCGCGCGGAAGATCATTATCAAGTGAAGCCGGCTTCAGGCTTTCTTCAAAAAACCGAATCCCAAAGGATAAGGGCCGGTGTGTACGGAAATGGTTGCACCGATCTGATACATCCGGATACTGTCCGTATCAAGGACATCCCGAAAGCGCTGCTTGGCCTCGGTGAGGAAACGCTCCGCCTCGGGGATATCATATCCGTAGCCGACGGCTATCACATAGTCCTGCATATTTTCGCCCTGCTGCTGCAGGGCTTTTATGTGATTGTCCAGAAGGTTCATGACTGCTTCCAGTGATTTCCTGCGGCTTCTCGAGATGCCGGAGGGAAAGATCTCCCCCTCCTTCAGCGTGATCAAAGGACGGATGCCGAGCAGGGAGGCGGCGAGTGAGGAGAGCTTGCCGATCCGGCCGCCGTGTTTCAGATAGTCCACATTCCCGACCGTAAAGAAGATCCTTCCGCTCTCCCTTATGTCAAGAAGACGGCTGACGGCCTGATCGTAGGGAACGCCCTGTTCCCGCAGCTTGGCCGCTTCCAATGTATAGAGTCCTTGCAGGACGGTGTCCACCATGGAGTCGATGACCGTGATCTGCGCCTCCGGATACGTCTCCAAAAGGATATCCCTGGCATTCATGGCCGCCTGATAAGAACCGCTGAATTTGGTGGTGATGCAGATGCAGATGATCGGGATATCCTGCTTCACATACTTCTCAAAGATATTCTGATAATCTTCGATCGACGGCAGGGAAGACTTGGGGAAGATCACATTTTCGTGTTCCACCATTTTGTCATAGAACTCCCGTATCGGCATTTCCGCGATCTCCTTATAAAATGTCTGATCGTCGAACGACACGTAAAACGGGACTACTTCGATTTTTTTCTCTTTGGCAAGCTCCGGCGGCAGATCGCAGGAACCGTCGCTGATGATCTGGTACATGTAGATACCTCCGTAGGATCGATAATGGCAGAGAAATGTTCGGCATATGGGCATTCTATAAATCTGACACCACACAGTGCAGACATTTCAATACGTAGTTCATTATACTACATATGATAGAAAATGTAACCCCCTTTTGCAATTTTTGATTTTGGTTGAAAGCAAGCGCTTTTTTTGCTATATTATCAGTAGTAAAAGAAGCGGAGAGAACATCTGATACGATACGCGAAATATGGCAGGAAGGATACAGGCAGATATGGTCACTTTTCATACGAAGCCGGGAGAAAAGAAGAGGAAAATCGGTGCATGGATGATCACGGCGGTGCTGACGGCCGCGATTCTGATGTTGGCGGCGCCTCTGGTGATAGGCGCTGGATATACTTATCCGTCCGCGGATGATTTCATCGTGGAAGGCGGATCGATTTCCCTGAGCAGAGAGTTCGATTCTTTCAGAGGCCCGCTTTACGCTACGTGGAATTATTTTATGGAATGGCAGGGCGCATATACGTCAAATATCCTGCTTTTTATCCCCATGCCTTATACAAGGTTCGGATTGAACGGTTTCCGTTTCTGCATGGTTTTGATCTCTCTTTTCTTTGTGTGTTCCCTTTACTTTATGGTGCATGCCGTTGTGGAATATGCCGGCACATTCAATCGGGGGGGGGAGGCAGGCACAGCCGGCAGAACAGAAAACTCTTCCTCTTTGCCGTGCTGTTGTTTGCCGCGCTGGGACTGCCGGAGACATATATCGGCACTGAATTGTTTTACTGGTATACGGCGACGGCGGGATACCTGTCCGGCATCAGCAGTCTGTTTGTCGCTATCGGCGGTCTGTTGATGGCGAACTGCGGAAAAAGAAGGAAAGGTTATTATATCTGTTCCATACTTTTTGCATTTCTTGCATCCGGAGCCAGCCCGGAGGTGGCTTCTTTTGTCTGCTCATGGCTTCTGCTTGTGTTGCTGGCGCTGTTTTTGGCCGCAGGAGCGGAGAAAGAAGGAGAAAAACGTCTCGGTTTGTGGGATATCGTCCCATTTGTCTCGGCATTTGCCGGCGCGCTGATCAATGTCTGTGCGCCGGGTACGATCCAGAGAAGCCGTGCGACTATGGAAGAAAATGCCGTCTATGGCGTACTCGATGCGATCAGGGATACGATCGGATATCAGAAAGAAGGACTGCGGGAGATATGGCGCGACCCGCTCTTTATTGCACTGACGCTCATTGTATTTGTCGTCTGCCTTTGTTGTGAAGTGCGGGTGGCCAGAGCAGGACGTTTCCGCACACCGATAGGCGTGCTCCTTGTCATAGGCGGTGTGACGGTGAGCCATTTTCTGTGTATCTTTCCCGTTGTGCTGGGATATCACGGCGAAGGCTTGGTAAACTGCAGAACTAAATATGTGGCGTATCTGGAGATCCGTTTTTCGATTCTGTTTGCCGTGATATATCTGGCGCAGTATATTCTTCAAGTATCCCGTGAGAGACAGGACCGCCGCCTGTCGATCTGCGCGGCAGGAATCGTATGCGGCTTCCTTGTATGTCTGGAAGGGTTCGTGCTTCTGCATGATCGTCCGGACGAGCTTCTGTCAGGTTATTCCTTTGAACTGATACGGGATATCTCAAACGGAACGGTGCAGGAGATTTTCGGTCTGCGCAAAGAAGTATTGGAAGCGCTGGAGGCGGCGGAAGAAGGAACGGATGTCTATTTGCAGATGCCGGAACTGCCGTCCTCGCGCGTGACTTATTCGCAGGGGATCACCGGTGATACGAATTCACAGGTCAATGTATCTATCGCCCACACACTCCGCCTGAATTCTGTGGCGGTTGAATATGGAGCGGTCGAATAGCAGAACGGCATATCAAACAATGCCCCGTGTCCAACAAGGCGCGGGGATATTTTTGTATGGCAGTCTTTTAATAAACCACCTGCTATGCAGGTGTGATAACAGCCGCTTTAGCTTACAGAAAAAACCTCCAGTGCTATAATAACTTAGGTTCGCCAACCGAGTTAAAGCAAAGGAGGTATCCAAAATGGATGTAAATAGTTTATCACATACGAAGTGGAATTGTAAGTATCACATAGTATTCGCACCGAAATTTAGGAGAAAAATAGCGTATACCAATAAGTTACAAGTTACAGTTTACTAAAATTAGTATTAAGCAAGCTAGGGTAAAGTTTTTGTAGGAAAATCAAATAGGCAAAAGAAGAAAGCACCAGCTTTGTGTTAAGATAGAGTTTGC
>CANQTF010000025.1 GCA_947626745.1 uncultured Lachnospiraceae bacterium | reverse complement strand
TGTGAGCCGCCTCCGGAAGACGCTGCCTCGTCTGCATCTGCTGCAGGCGCTTCCGTTGTCGTGTCATCTGCCGCGGGCGCTTCCGTTGCCGTGTCGTCCGCCGCGGGTGTCTCTGCCGCTCCGCCGCCGCAGCCCGCAAGTACGCCTGCAAGCATTGCCGAGGAGAGCAGTACGCTAAGTAATTTCTTCTTCATTACTTAATTCCTCCCTTTAAGAAAAAGCGGCGCGAAACATGCCGGAAAGCACATGGCGGGATACGGCGCGTACCTAAAACGTACTGTTGTGGAGGTTTTCCAAATGGAGAGCCAGATCCTTCTGTTTGTTGGGATAGAGATGGGAATAGGTCTGCAGGGTGGTCTCGATCTTCTCATGGCCGAGCCGTTCCGCGATCAGAAGCGGCGAATAGCCCAGCTCGATGAGGAGGCTGGCGTGGGAATGCCTGAGATCATGAAGGCGGATCTCTTTGACGCCGGCGGCCGCGCATCCTGTCTTTAACGCTTTGGCAAGATGATATCTGCTCGTGTCAAACAGTCTTTCGCCGTTCGCCTTCTGTCCGGCAAGGGCGTCCACATAATCTTTGACATCGCGGCACAGAAAATGCGGGAGCGTAACGGTCCTGACGCTTTTGACGGTCTTGGGCGCAAGAAGCAGATCCTCTCCGCGGAGACGGCAGTAGTTTTGTGAGATATGCATAAGCCCTCTGTCGAAGTCGAAATGCTCCGCCGACAGGGCCAGCAGCTCACCGGAGCGGATGCCTGTCCAGAACAGGAGCTGAAAGGCGATGCGGAAGAAATCCTCTTTCACACAGGCGAGAAATCTGCGAAACTCGTCGATCGTCCAGAAATCAATGGCGGCGGCTTTTTTCTGCCCGATGCTGCCGCAGAGCGCGGCCGGGTTGGAGGGCAGGTCATAGTAGCGCATACCGTAATTGAAAATAGCCGACAGCTGCACATGAATGGATTTCATGTAAGTGTCGGAATAGGGACGTCCCTTTTTGTCGCGGTGGGAAAGAAGCTCGTTCTGCCAGAACCTTACGGCGGAGGCTTTGATCTCATTGACGGGTGTGCTGTTGAAATAGGGGAGGATCTTAGTTTCGATCAGAAAACTTTTCTCGTAGAAAGAAGTGGGCTTGCAGCGGCCTCGGCAATCGTCCAGATACAGCTTTGCCAGAGTCTTAAAGGTCATGTCGCATCGGCCTTCATGCTGCATGAGAAATGTAGTTTCGTAGGTCTGGGCGTCTTTTTTTGACGCGAAGCCTTCCTTTTTCTTTCGCTTTCTTTGGCCTGTCCAGTCCGTGTAATAGAAGCTGCAGTACCAGCTGTTTCGTGTTTTGCTCTTGTATACGGGCATAAAAACACATCCTTTCTTTTTTGCAATATTATACAAAAAAGAAAGGATGTGAAAAAGTACGTTTGCGGTACGCTTTGTCCCGCGTCAGCCCATTGTTACCACCACGTCGTAATGCGTCTTGCCCTTCTCGTAAGGAACGACACAGCCGGAGAGCGTCTTGCCGTCAACGGTGACGGACTTCACGCCTTTCTCCACGTTGTCTGGGTTGACGACTTTGATGTTGTATGTGCCTTCGCGGAATTTTCTCGTCAGCTCGAAATCGCCGAAGCCCTTCGGCACGCAGGGATCGATGCTTAAGCCCTTGTGCGTCGGGTACACGCCGAGGATATGCTGTGACACATTGACGAACGTCCATGCCGCCGTGCCGGTCAGCCAGCTGTTCTTCGCCTCGCCGTGGAACTTCGCGTCCCGTCCGGCTACCATTTGAGAATATACATAAGGCTCTGTCCTGTGGATCTCGCTGAACTCTTCCACATAAGCGGGACAAGTCTTCTGGTAGATCTCGAAAGCCCTGTCGCCGCGTCCGATGACAGTCTCGGCGATGGAGACCCAAGGGTTGTTGTGGCAGAAGATACCTGCGTTCTCTTTGTATCCGGGCGGATAGGAAGAGATCTCGCCCAGCTCCAGATGATATCTGGTGTAAGCGGGCTGCAGGATCATGACGCCGTACTTGGTATCCAGTCGCTCTTTGACAGAGTCGAGCGCCTTCTCGGCAAGCCCTTCCTTCACACCGATACCGGCGAGAGGACAGAAGCCGTTGGATTCGATATAGATCTGGCCTTCCTCGCATTCCTTGGAGCCAATCTTGTTGCCGTAAGCGTCGTATGCGCGGACGAACCACTCGCCGTCCCAGCCGTCCTTTAATACGGCGTCGTACATCTTCTGCACTTCCGCGCGGGCGCGGTCGGCTTCTGCCTGATCGCTCATCAGCTCACAGAGCTGCGCGTACTCTTCGCCGTACTTGACGAACATACCGGCGATGAATACGGACTCCGCCACAGGGCCTTCAGAAGGGCCGAAGGTCTGGAAGGACTCGCCGGGGTGCTCGGAGAAGCAGTTTAAGTTCAGACAGTCGTTCCAGTCTGCGCGCCCGATCAGCGGTAAGCCGTGGGGGCCTTTGTGGTTTACGATGTAGTCGAAGGAGCGTTTCAGGTGGTTCATCAGAGGCGCGGCCTTGCTCATATCGTTGTCAAAAGGGACCGCCTCCGTCAGGATAGAGGTGTCGCCGCTCTCACGCACATAAGCGGAGGTGCCGGCGATCAGCCAGAGCGGGTCGTCGTTGAAGCCGCTGCCGATATCGGAGTTGCCCTTTTTGGTCAGAGGCTGGTACTGGTGGTATGCGCTGCCGTCCTCGAACTGCGTGGAAGCGATGTCGATGATACGCTGTCTCGCGCGGTCGGGGATCAGGTGTACGAAGCCGAGCAGATCCTGACAGGAATCGCGGAAGCCCATGCCGCGTCCGATGCCCGATTCGTAGTAGGAGGCGGAACGGGACATGTTGAACGTTACCATGCACTGATACTGATTCCAGATATTGACCATGCGGTCCACTTTCTCGTTGGAGGATCTTACCGTGTACTTGGACAGCAGCTCGTTCCAGTATGTATTCAGCTCTGCAAATGCCTTCTCCACATCGGCATCGGACTGATATTTCGCGAGCATCGCGTTCGCCGGCTTCTTGTTGATGATGCCGGGAGCCTCCCACTTGTCGTCCTCGGGATTCTCGATATAGCCCAGCACGAAGACAAAGGATCTCGTCTCGCCCGGAGCAAGCGTCATATTGATCTGGTGGGAAGCGATGGGAGACCAGCCGCTGGCGATAGAGTTCGTCGCCTGTCCCTTCTCCACGACTTCGGGATTGGCCGCATAGCGGTATGCGCCGAGAAAAGCGTCGCGGCTTGTATCAAAACCATCCACGGGCGTGTTGACGGAGTAGATCGCATAGTGGTTGCGGCGCTCACGGTACTCGGTCTTGTGGTAGATGGTGGAGTCGATCACTTCCACCTCGCCGGTGCTCAGGTTGCGCTGGAAGTTGCGGGAATCGTCGTCCGCGTTCCAGAGACACCACTCCACATAGGAGAAAAGGGATACCGTCTTGGACGCGCCGCTCTTGTTCGTCAGCTTCACCTGACTGATCTCGCAGTTGTCGTTCATGGGAACGAAGGTGAGCACGGAGGCTTCCAGCTCGTTCTTCATACCCGTGAAGCGGCTGTAGCCGATGCCGTGGCGGCATTCGTAGGAGTCAAGCTCCGTCTGCGTGGGTTTCCAGCCGGGATTCCATACCGTGTTTCCTTCCTTAATATAGAAATATTTGCCGTTGATGTCGTTGGGGACATCGTTGTAGCGGTAACGAGTCATGCGTAACAGCTTGGCGTCCTTGTAGAAGGTGTAGCCGCCGCAGGTGTTCGAGATCAGCGTGAAGAACTCGTTGCAGCCCAGATAGTTGATCCACGGCAGCGGCGTCTTGGGTGTGGTGATGACATATTCCCGGTTGGCGTCATCGAAGTAACCGAATTTCATAGTCATATTCTCCTTTTCTCATATTATGATTGAAAAACAAAAACGACAGGTAAAACCGAAAACGATTAAGTGAAGTGCAAAACCATACGCTGCGGATTCACGTATAATGATAATGCAATTATACAGAATAAAAGGCGCAAATGCAATCAAAAATGCGGCAAAATCCAAAAAAATTCGCAGAAGCGCGGAGAATGACGCAGTCTGCGGCGGCGGGATACGAAAACGATTAAACCGGCAGCGGCCAAAATATGAATAAACTGTGAATAAATTTGTAAGAAACAGTGAAAACACGGCATCGACTTCTGTGAAAATTAGACAAAAATAGATATTTTGAACAAAGAAAAAGAAATTTGTCTTGCAAAAATAGAAATTTTGATGTAAACTGAAAACACGAAAACGATTAAGAAGTGCATGACCGATCTGCGTGTAACGAGCGCTGCGGTACAGATGTAAATGCTAGGATAAGGGAGCTTACAGTACAATATGGTATCGATGAAGGATATTTCGTCGGCCTGTGGCGTTTCCGTTGCAACTGTAAGCAAAGCACTGAATGACCACGAAGACATCGGCGCGGAGACGAAGAGGCGCATCCGCGAGACCGCCAAGCAGATGGGGTACTTTCCCAACTCGGCGGCGAAGGCGCTGAAAACGAACCGCACGCAGAATCTGGGAGTGCTTTTTGAGGAAGACGACCACAGCGGCCTGACACATGACTATTTTGCGTGCGTGCTGGACAGCCTGAAGAGCGCTGCGGAGGAGAAGGGATACGATATCACCTTCATCAACAGCTGCCGCACCAGACCGAACAGGATGTCTTTTCTGGAGCATTGCAGATATCGGGGCTTTGACGGCGTGATCATCGTGTGCGTCAACTTTCTGGATCCGGAAGTGCTTGAACTGGTCAACAGCGATATCCCGACGGTTACGATCGATCATCTGTTCAACAACACCTGCGCGATCATGTCGGACAATGTGAAAGGTATGCGCGACCTGCTGCATTATATATATGATATGGGACATCGCAGGATCGCCTACATTCACGGTACGGAATCCTCGGTCGCCCAGCGCAGACTGGCATCTTTTTACAAGACGGCCGCGGAGCTGGGGCTGGATATCCCCGATGCGTATATCCTGCCGGCGGCCTACCGCGATACGAAAGCGGCGTATGCCGCGACGGAAAAGCTGCTCGATCTGAGAAAGCGGCCCACCTGTATCCTGTATCCGGACGATTTCGCGTGCTACGGCGGGATCAATGCGATCAGTGAGCGGGGACTCCGGGTGCCGGACGACATCTCGGTGGCAGGGTTCGACGGTATCCGCATCGCGAGACACATCGAGCCGAAGCTGACGACGCTCAAACAGGATACGAACCTGCTCGGCAGAAAGGCGGCGGAGAAGGTCATCAGCCTGATCGAACAGCCTAAGACGACCCTGATCGAACAGATCGTGGTGGAAGGCGAAGTGTACATAGGTAATTCGGTCAGGAAGATCTAAGCTTAGCCTCCCGATTATTAAAGGGAGGAATTATATCGGCATTTATACCGGGCGACCGGTGTGAAAATAAATGCATGTAACTCATTACATTATTATTTAAAGGGAGGAATTGAGTAATGAAAAAAAAGTTACTTAGCGTACTGCTCTCCACGGCGATGCTTGCAGGCGTACTTGCAGGCTGCGGCAACAAAGCAGAGACGCCCGCTGACACAAGCACGGAGGCGCCCGCTGACACAAGCACGGAGACAGAGGCGCCCGCTGACACAAGCACGGAGGCAGAGGCTCCGGCAGACGATGCGGCGGCATCAGGCGACAAACTCTACGTTTACTCTTGGAACACAGAGCTGGGCGAGAGACTTGAGCTTGCGCTTGGTCTGGCAAACAGACAGGATCTTTGGGACAGGATCGAGTATGTAAACGTTGGTGACTCCGGTATCTATCAGGAGAGAATCGACCAGTTACTTCAGGCGCCCGATGCAGAGGACTATCCTGACATCATCGCTTTCGAGGCGGCTTACATCATGAAGTATACCAACTCCGATCAGACCCTGCCGATCACGGATCTGGGCATCACGGATGCAGACCTTGCAGAGATGTATCCTTACACCCTGACCATTCCGACAGATAAGAGAAACGGTTCTATCAAGGGCCTTTCCTGGCAGGCTGCTCCCGGTGCATTCATGTACAGAACAGACCTTGCAGAGAGCCTTCTGGGCGTAACAAGCCCTGAGGAGATGCAGGCGAAGATCAGCACATGGGATGATTTTGTAGCTACCGCTAGGGAGATCAAGGAGAAATCCGGCGGCGCAACCAAGATGCTTTCTTCCAACGGCGACCTTGCTGAGGTATTCCGTTCCAACATGTCCAATCCTTGGGTAGATGACAACGGCGTATTCCGTATGGATCCTATCATGGAGCAGTACATGGATATGGTTAAGACTTTCGAGCAGGAAGACTTAAGCTGCCATACGACCACATGGTCTGATGAGTGGAACGCAGGTCCTTCTACGGACGCTGTATTCGGCTACTTCGGATGTACATGGTTCCTGCACTGGACGATCAAGGCTAACTGCGGCGGCGAGAAGCCGGGTGAAGGTACTTACGGTCTGTGGAATATGTGCCAGGGCCCGATGCCTTACTACTGGGGCGGTACATGGCTTGGCGCAACGGCCGGCTGTTCCGATCCTGCAGCAGCAGGTGAGATCATGAAGATCCTTTGCTGCGATACGGATGTATTGACAGAGGTATCCCGTCAGACACTTGACTATGTCAACAACAAGACGGCTATGAAGACTCTCTCCGATGCGGGCGAGGGCGCATATGACTTCTTGGGCGGTCAGGACTTCATCGCAGTATTCGCTCCTCTTGCTGAGGACGTAGATGTATCCTTCATGAGCGCTTACGACCAGACGATCAACGATCTGCTTGGTACTCAGATCACCGAGTACTCCCTTGGCAACAAGGACAAGGAGACGGCTATCGCAGACTTCAAGGCTGCTGTAGCAGAGGCTTATCCGAGCCTGACGATCGAGTAATCGACGCTGAGAAACGATCAATAAGAAATGATGATTCTGTACCGGCTGGTTACAGCCGGTACAGATTATCATATCAGTAGACGGATTCTGGAGTCGGAGTAAATTGCTTCGCAATTAACTCCGCGGCGCGGTCGTTTGAGAGTGTTCCATGGAGCATTCTCAAATGCCTGTGGCGCGGCCTGAGGCAGAGACCGGACACCCCGGCACAAAAATAAAAGAGAAGGATGTGGAGAGATGGCAAAAAGTAAGACTACCAAGCACAAGACAGTCGAATACGGCCGCTACGGTTACTACTTTATAGCGCCGTTTTTTATTGTCTTTGCGATTTTCCAGTTATGGCCGCTGATCTATACGATCGGTCTGGCATTCTGCGAAAATTACTACGACACCATGTGGAACGCGGAAGTCGGGCCGTATTTTAACGGTCTTGCGAACTTTGCGACGATTTTCAAGAGCACCGAAGGTACATACTTCGATACCTACACGTTCCGTGCATTGGGCAACACGTTGATCATGTGGTTCATGAACTTCGCACCGCAGATCCTGCTGGCGCTGCTTTTGGCGGTATGGTTCACCGACACGAGAGTGAAGATCAAGGCGCAGGGCGCGTACAAGGTTCTGGTATTCATGCCGAATATCATCACGGCGGCGACGATCTCCGTCCTGTTCTATAAATTGTTCGACTACCCGAACGGCCCGATCAACCAGCTCTTTGTCAATGCCGGTATCTGGGAACAGCCTTATCAGTTCCTTGCAACCAAGTGGGCGACGAGAAGTATCATTTCCTTTATCAACTTCTGGATGTGGTACGGCAACACGATGATCGTCCTGACGGCGGGTGTGCTGGGTATCAGCCCGTCCCTGTTCGAGGCGGCCAGAGTGGACGGCGCCACAAGCTGGCAGATCTTTAAGAGCGTAACGCTTCCTCTGCTTCGCCCGATCCTCTTGTTTACGCTGGTAAACTCCGCGATCGGCGGTCTGCAGATGTACGATATCCCGAAACTGCTCACCACGAGCGGACGCGGTGACCCGGACTTTACGACGCGGACGATCACCATGTATATCCGAGAGCTGGCGTTTACGGGAGCAAGACAGATGGGCAAGGCCGGCGCGGCTTCCCTCGTATTGTTTGTTGTGACCCTGTTCTTCTCGCTCGTCCTGTTCTATATCATGCGGGATAAGGACGCGATCAAGGAGAAGAAGGCGATCAAGGCGGCACAGAAGGCAAGAAAGGGGGCTAACTGATATGAATAAAGAAAAAGAAGGCGGACTGCACGCAAGTATTATGATCCAGCAGATCATCCGCAACGCGATCTGTATCTTCCTCTGTCTGTTGAGCCTGATCCCTTTCTGGATCATGATCGTCAATGCGACGAGAACCAGTGTGGCGATCCAGTCGAGTTTCTCGATGCTCCCGTCCACGCACTTTATGGAGAACTGGAACAACCTGCTGAAACAGGCGGCTACACAGGCTTCCCTCTGGAGATATATGGGTAACAGCCTGATCATTGCGGTAGGGTCTACGGCTCTGTCGGTGTATTTCTCCACGATGACGGCTTACGGCGTCACCGCATACAAGTTTAAGGGCGCAAACTTTGCATGGGCTTTTATCATGGCGATCATGATGATCCCGGTACAGGTTTCCTCTATCGGTTTCTTCCGTTTCATGTATCAGATCGGCTGGGGCAACAACTATCTGCCGCTGATCATTCCGGCGATCGCGTCGCCGGCGACGGTGTTCTTCATGAGACAGTACATGATCAGCGCGCTGCCGCTGGAGATTTTGGATTCCGCCAGGATCGACGGCTCGGGCGAGTTCAGAACGTTCAATACGATCGCGATGCCGTTAATGAAGCCCGCGGTTGCGACACAGTGCATCTTCGCATTCATCGGTTCATGGAACAACTTCTATACGCCTTCCATGTTGCTGACGTCTCAGGTGAAGTTCACGCTGCCGATGTTCGTACAGCAGATGCGCGGTGAGCGTTTCCGTTCCGACCACGGTATGATCTATGCGGGTCTGGCGGTAACGATCATGCCTATCTTCATCGTATACTTCATTCTCTCCAAGTACATCATTGCCGGTGTAGCTTTGGGCGGTGTGAAGGAGTAAGCGAAAATAAGGATCTTAAGGGAGACGGCGGTCTGACCGCATGTCTCCCTTTTTTTACGCGGGCAGCGAGCAAAACTGACAGGCGTGTCATTGCGACTTCCGGTGGCAAAAAAATAAATTCTATGGTAAGATGTTGGCAAAGGAGAGTGCTATGGAACCTTGGGTGATCTACGACGGAAATCGGGTGGCGGTCTATGACGGTCTGTGCCGTCTGTGCGAATATGCCGGCAAAGAGAGGTCATGGTGCGACGGCCTGTGGGGTCATCTGCTCGAGGACAAAGAGCTGATGGAAGAATTTTCCTATTATCTGCGGCACCATGCTTTTCTGGATAACATGAAGACCGCGGGGTATTCTCTGACGGATCTGTATGTGCAGCAGCTGGACCGCTTTAATATCAGCCGGGATTCCGGCAAGAATACCGCCGCATGTAATAAGGAAGAAATGGTGCTGGAGGCGTTTGAAACGATGGCCGGCATGCGCAAAGAGCCGGAGAGGACGACGCGCAAATGGCAGGACGGCTTCGGCAAGGATCAGATACAGTGAAGGATAGGACGACGGGCAGGATAAGGACATGAACAGAGCGGAATTTATCGAAAAATTACAGCGCGCTCTTGCGGGAGGCTTAAGCAGCGGACAGGTTGCGGAGAATGTGCGGTATTATCAGGAATATATCGACTCCGAGGTCAGAATAGGAAAGCGGGAGGCGGAAGTGCTGGCATCGCTTGGCGATCCGCGGCTGCTGGCCAAGAGTATCATCGAGGCGAACAAACGCGCGGGCGCAAGCTATGGCTCCAACCGGGAGTACGATGAAGAGGTGTCCGAGGAGGCGGAGCCGGTCGAAGATGAGGCTGCAATGCCGGACGGCAGAGTGTTCATGCTGCCGGGCTGGCTTATCATGCTGATCCTCACGGTCATCGTCGTCGTGATCATCGGTCTGGCCACCGCGCTTTTCAGTGTCTTCGCGCCTGTGATCATAGCGGTGCTGGCGGTGATCCTGATCGTCAAGATATTTCAACGACATTGAAGACCGCCGCGCGGTCTGTGGGACAGACAAAAACGGACGCTTTACAGCGTCCGTTTGAGGGGAGTATATAAATATTATATAAGGGTCCGTAAATAGAAAGTGAAGGGTTTTTCTATTTACAAATATTATTATATACATTTGTGTCGAAAATGCAACCAAAAATAGTACTAAAGTCCCATGCCATATTTTGGTAGTTTTATATAAAAATCTGGTACTAAAGCACTAGATGACATCTGAATACTTTGTCGGAAATCATGTCATACTATTTCTGTAACAAAAAATCATTAGGAGGTATTTGAGATGTCTAAGAATGATTATAACCAGAATTCACAGAACGACAAGCAGCAGGATAAGGCAAACAGCCAGAGCCAGAACAGCCAGAAGAGCAACTCCAGCTCCAAGAACAGTTCCGGCAGCAACGCACAGGACAACCAGAAGAACTGCAATTACTAAGCTGTCTCCGGATCCCTGTGGAGCGGTGATGTCAGGAAGCGGTACTGCCGTAAGGCGGTGCCGCTTTTTGCATATTGTGAAAATGCGGTGAAGAGTGCTTTTTGTATATTGTTATTTCAGGGAGTTTAGTATAAAATGTCTAATGTGCGGAACAGATCGCGCAGAGGCGGTGTCCGGCGGAAAACGGAACGCTTACTATATAAGTAAAAACGGAGAATATCATGAAGAAGATACGATTGATAGGGGTTGTGTGCATGATCGCAGCGCTGGCTGCAGGCTGCGGCACACAGAAAGAAGAGAACGCAGAAAATGTGCAGAGCGCCGAGGAGCGGTATGCGGAGGGCGACAGTCTGAAACAGGCGGGCCTGGGAGCGCTGGCTATCCTGTATGACGATTCCGTCTGGACTTATGACGAGTCGCAGGGCGGCGATTCCGGCATGGCGTTTACGGCGAAGGACGGTTCGCTGCTGGGGATATCCTGTTCCAAGGAGACTCTTTACCAACACCCGTTAGACATGATCAATATCTCCTCACAGCTCAACGCGGCTTACGAGGGTTTTACGGAGCTTGAAGCGCCCACGCCCGTTACGGTGCAGGGTGAGGAATGGTACGAGTGGATCTACCGATATGAGGAGGACGGCGTTTCCACGATCGCGCTGCAGCGCTTTTACAGCAAAAATTATTATGCCTATACGATGTCCTATATCGTGGAGGAGAAAAATTATGAGGCGAACAGGAACGAGGCGCTTAAGGTGATGAATTCCGCGGTGATGAGTGTGCCGGACAACGCGGAGAACGAGCAAAAAGCCGCCGAATTTCTTGTGGGCGAGTGGGATCTTGGGGAATCCGGCTGGCTGGTCCTGCATGATGATTTCACCTACGAGTGGTATCAGGACGGCAGCAAGGACGAGAAAAACATGCACAAAGGCACATACAGCGGCGATGTGGCCAACGAGACATTCGGGTTTACGGAAGGCGAGGGCGTGTATCTGGTGCTTTTCCCGGAGGTGCTCTACGCGGACGGAAAGGAAGGCAGGACCGCGAACGCCAAGTATGACTATGCCATTTCGCTGGAGCAGCAGCCCGACGGCACCTATCAGATGATCAACGCCTCTACTTTTGCCATGTATTCTATGACGAGGAAGAAATAGCGGAGAGCCGGATGGAAAGATTTGAGTATATTGCCCCATGTCATTTCGGCCTGGAGGCGGTTTTAAAAAGAGAGATCGCCGATCTCGGGTATGAGATCGTGTCGGTGGAGGACGGCAGGGTCACTTTCGCCGGCGACGGACAGGCGCTCTGCCGCGCCAATGTGTTCCTGCGCACCGCGGAGCGCGTGCTGTTAAAAGTAGGCAGCTTTCACGCGGAGACCTTCGAAGAGCTTTTTCAGGGTACGAAGGCGCTGCCTTGGGGAGAATATCTCCCCAAAGACGCCAAATTCTGGGTGGCAAAGGCTGCGAGCGTGAAGAGTAAGCTGTTCAGCCCGTCCGACATTCAGTCTGTCATGAAGCGGGCGATGGTGGAAGGCATGAAGGCCACCTACCCGGCGGACTGGTTTTCGGAGAGCGGGGACGCTTACCCCGTCCGCGTCTTTCTGATGAAAGATGAGGTGACGGTGGGGCTAGACACCACAGGCGAGTCGCTCCACAAGCGCGGATACCGCAAGATGACGGCGAAAGCGCCTATTGCGGAGAATCTGGCCGCGGCGCTCATCATGCTGACGCCGTGGAAAGGCGACCGCATACTGGTAGATCCGTTCTGCGGCTGCGGAACGATCCCGATCGAGGCGGCGATGATGGCGGCGCATATCGCGCCGGGCATGAACCGTAATTTTACGGCGGAGAACTGGAGACATATCGCCGACAAAAAATGCTGGTACCGCGCGGCAGACGAGGCGGCGTCTCTGATCGACAGGAATGCGGAAACGGACATTCAGGGCTACGACATAGACGAGGCTATGGTGGCGGCCGCCAGAGCGAACGCAAGGCTGGCAGGGGTCGATCACATGATCCATTTCCAGAGGCGTGACGTGGCTGCCCTGAGCCACCCGAAGAAGTACGGCTTTATCATCACCAACCCGCCCTACGGGGAGCGGATCGAGGGAAAAAAGAATCTGGCGGGCCTCTACGGGACACTCGGCGAGCGGTACAGGCAGCTCGACAGTTGGTCGATGTATCTGATCACCGCCTATGAACAGGCGGAACAGGCGGTCGGCAGGAAGGCCGACAGGAACAGGAAGATCTATAACGGCATGATGAAAACATATTTTTATCAATTTATCGGGCCGAAACCGGTCGGGAGCAAGAGGTAGATGACGCAGCAAAACAAGTTTTTGGTGAGAATGGCGATATACTGTTTTGTCTTTGTGGCGACGGCGATGGGAGCGATGCTGTATTACAGCGCCAACAAGATCATCGTGGTGGCGGACGTGGCGCAGGACGAGGTGACGCAGCCCGCCGGGCAGGGAGCTTTGAAGCCGCCTGTTGTGGAAGACAAGAACCGCATTGAGATTGACCGATCGAGTCAAAATACAAGCTATTTCTGTATTCCGCTGCCGGCCTCCGTGCGCGCGGAGGAAGTGACGGTGGAAAACCACTATATGGACCGGGAGCTGTGGATCAGCATCGCACCGAAGGATATGGACGGCATCGCCCGCTTCTACGAGGGAAGCAGCGTCTATGGCAACTGCGAGAGCGTGCAGACGGGGCATTACGATGTGGAAAAGCACAGGGTCTGTCTGCGCTTCAAGCTGACGGACGTGTACGAGTATCACAGTATTTTTGAGGACAATACGCTGTATGTGGAGTTCATGACGCCCAAGGAGGCGTACGATAAGATCATTGTGATCGATCCCGCGTACGGACTGGAAGATACGGGCGTCGCCACGCAGGACATCAGCGCCAAGGAGATAACGCTGGAGGTCGCCAAAGCGCTTAAGGCGAAGCTGGACGAGACGGACATCAAAGTGTATTATACAAGAATGGACGACAGCGATCCGGACGCGGAGAGCCGCGTGCAGCTTGCGGCGGCAACGAAAGCGGATATGCTGATCCGCATTGAGGTGAACGGCGCGGAGGACAGCAAGCAGTACGGTACGGAGGCGGTCTACAACAGCAGATTTTTCATACCGGGCTTCGGCAGCATAGAGCTTGCGGATCTGTTGGAGCGGGAAGTTGTGACTGCGATCCGGGGCAAGGCAAACGGCCTTGTGGAAGCGGATGAGGACGACGAGGTCATCTGTAATGCCACCGTTCCGGCGGCGGCGGTCAAGGTGGGCTATCTGACGAACGGACAGGAAGCGATCCTGCTGCAGCGCGAGGACTATATCCAGCGCATCGCAGAGGGGATATACCAAACGATACTGAAGGCTTATGAACAGTAGCCGGACGGCGGACACGGAGAGGACGGACGAGATACGGCGGATCGGAGGAGAAAATGGCGGCGAAGATCGTTTTTGCCACGGGAAATGCGGGCAAAATGCGGGAGATCAGAGAAATATTAAAGGACATGGATATGGAGATACTCTCCATGAAAGAAGCCGGTGTGAATGCCGATATTGCAGAAGACGGCGCGACTTTTGCGGAGAACGCCGTGATCAAAGCCGAGACGGTGGCGCGCCTCCTCGCGGCGAAGGGCGATGTGGCGTACGAGGGCGCGATCGTGCTGGCGGACGATTCCGGTCTGGTGATCGACGCGCTGAACGGCGAGCCGGGCATCTACTCCGCCCGCTATATGGGTGGGGATACGCCCTACAGCGCAAAGAGCGCCGATCTCGTCAAAAGGCTGACGGGAGTGCCGGACGAAAAGCGGACGGCGAGATTTGTATGTGCCATCGCCGCCGTCTTTGCGACAGGCGAGACGGTCACGACGCAGGGCGTGATCGAGGGCAGGATCGGCTGCGAGGAGAAAGGGGATAACGGGTTCGGTTACGACCCCATTTTCTATGTGCCGGAGTGCGGCTGCACGGCAGCGCAGCTCACGGAAGAAGAGAAGAACAGGATCAGTCATCGCGGCAAGGCCTTGGAAGCGATGAAAGAGGAATTGAGAAAGAGGATACCTTAATATTATGAAGATACTGATCGTGAGCGATACACATCGCAATAATACCAATTTTTTAAAGCTGGTCGAAAAGATAGGGGCTATCGACATGCTGGTCCACTGCGGGGATGTGGAGGGAAGCGAGCTTGTCATCAGCAAGGCCGTGGACTGTCCCGTGGAAATGGTGCAGGGCAACAATGACTTTTTCTCCGAACTGCCGAAGGAAAAGGAGTTCATGATCGGGCAGTACAAGGTGTGGCTGACCCACGGGCACAATTACTACATATCCATGAACACGGAGATGATCAAGCAGGAGGCGCGTGATCGGGAGGCCGATATCGTCATGTGCGGGCATACCCACAAGCCTATGGTGGATATCGGGAGCGATCTGACGCTCATCAATCCGGGCAGCATCAGTTATCCGCGTCAGGAGAACCGCAGACCCAGCTATATTCTCATGGAGATCGACAGGGACGGAGAGGCGCATTACACGATCAATTATGTGTAAAAATGAGTTGACAGCAAAATGGGGATATTATATAATGTAACTTGCGTTGCGGATAGGATCGCGCACGGACGCTTACAGCGGGGTGTGGCTCAGCTTGGCTAGAGCGCCTGGTTTGGGACCAGGAGGCCGCAGGTTCGAATCCTGTCACCCCGACGCTTATATTGAGTTGATATGCGGGTGTAGTTCAATGGTAGAACACCAGCCTTCCAAGCTGGATACGTGGGTTCGATTCCCATCACCCGCTGTTTTTGTTTCGGCGCAGAGGCTTTAACCGCTTTTAACCGTTTGCGGCGGGGCGGCTGTAGATAGCTGCCGTTTCCGAATATAAAAAACTTGACATTTCCGTCGGAACGGCTATACTGAAATTAAAGGAAACAACCGCCCACAAGGGTGGGTTGACCGATTGACAAAGTAGAAATGCCACCCTGCCACCTGCCAAAGTTTAGGGGTGGTTTTTCTATGTAGCTTTACTTAGCAAACGTAAAAACGAAAGTAAGTAATGCCAGAAGGAATATGCCAAAGGTCAGCATATCCTTGAAATCAAAGCGATTTCCCATAGGCATCACCTCCATTCTAAGAGAATGAAAGGTCAGCCCACCCTGCAACACGGTTGTTCCTAAAAAGTATCGTAACATAAGACAGGTGATTTAACAATTATCAAAAATAAAATTTTGTATGGTGATCGCACCCCATGCTTTGTTCATTTTAGTGGGAAACCCTGAGTTTATCGGGTTTCCCGCTGTTTTTGTTTCGCCGCAGAGGCTTTAACAGCTTTTAACAGTTTGCGGCTGTGCTGTGTCAGGCACTCCGATGCTTTCGGATACGCTGTTGTGCGGCTTTGTGCCGCCGCCGTGTGCCGCTTCGCACGTTGCATTTACTTTGCCCACGGTGTCCTGCAGGGCGCACATGGGTCGTTCTGCGCGTCTGTGGGCGGTAGCGTGCGTTTGTGGGTGATGTCTGTGGTCTGGCGTGGTGTGTCCTGTGGATGCTCCCTCTGCCAACGATGCGGAAGGGGGGTATTGTGTCCGCTTTTTATAGCGCAGGGTGATCTCTGCGTTGTTGCGAGTCTGGCTATGTTGTTGGGAACTCGACTGATGTGATATAAGCCTGACTTCTTTGTCTGATGCGGACGGCTTCGAGGAAACCGGCTTTTGCGGTATTTTCAAACTCCCTTTTCGGAAAAGTGTCCCTAATGCATAGGAATCCGAAAAGCCTATGAATACCCATACATTTTTTATACATTTTATTCAATTTCAATATGAATACTTTTGAAACTCATAATGAGATACCAATTTTCAAAATTCAAATTGGACTGAAGATATTAGAAAAGCCTAGCCGATTACCGACTAGGCTGTAATCATATCAATACCAATGTTTTCACTAGTAGCAGATGACTTCTGTCTCAACTTCCTTAATAACTTCTGCTGGTACAACGCTCATATCAAGTAAATAAGCTGTATTTAATCTTGGATTGAAGATACCAAGTCTTTTAATACCCTTAAACTCACTCTTACCAGAATGCTGACCCATTATCCAATACATGAGTAGCTGAAGAGTATGCTTGTTGGTAGGCTTTGACTTTGAGACCTTAAAATCCCACATTGTGTCTGCTGTTAAATAGTCACCGTCACCAGAATTAACAGTCTCTGTATATCCGTTCTTTTCAAAAGTAAATCCATCTACCGTTACTGGTCCATACTTTTCCCAGAAAGCAAGGCTACGATTTACCATTGTCTTTATATTTTCAATAGTTGCCTTGTCTGGGGTTATTTCATCAGCGCCCTTTGCCATAACAGCACCCATAGGATTTCTAAACCAAACATCATAGGTGCAAGCCTTACAAGCAGCGATTATTGACTTATCATCCAAGCCCATAATCTGTTTCAATAGTGAGTCAATATCTAACTTCTTGAACTTATCCTTCAGCACAATACCTTTACCCATGAGCATTACCTTTGCTTGGTATCCCATGACACTAATTTTGAATGCCTCTTCAACACTAGCACCTGACATAAATCTGGTCATATAGTCTATAACCATACCCATAATGGAAGCATGTACATTTTCTTCATTTAATTCAATACCATCATTGAATGTTATTTCTTCAAACTGAGATGGCTTTATATATCCACCCCTTGGCTGTTTAATCTCGCCGATACGACCTGTTACTGAACTCATATTAGTTACCCCTCCATCTGTAACTTATGTAAACTCATAATAGCATAAATGACATAAAAATACAACAGCCTTTTGACTGTGGTATCATTATCAAATACTGAATCCATTTTACACTACCTCCAAAATTTTTTTATTTTCAATAATTGTAATGCTTTGAAATTGGTATTAACCTTATAGTTAAATTCTTCTACACAAAAATAGGAGGTATCTTGAAAATGGTATTACTTAAATTCAACCATGCCTATCGGAATGCTTACCATATCGGGCAGTGTTTTGACCAGACCCACAATTCCGAAAAGGGACTTTTCAAAAACAACATTGTAAGGCGGCGCCTTTTGCGGTATGATGTTAGTGGAGAGAATGGGAAAGGAAGGTGTATGGCACTACAGAGCGTGGTCGCACAGACCATCGACGCCACAGGGCAGGAGGCGCAGTACGACGCCTGTGTGAAACGGCTCCTGTCCGAGAAGAGCATTCTCGCATGGATCTTAAAAGAGTGCGTGGCTGAGTTTGCACCGTATCCCGTGAAAAAGATCATGAAAGACTGTATCGTCGGCGAGCCGAAGATATCCGTCATTGCCGTGGATCGGGACGAACCGGATCGTACAGAGAACGGCGGATATGCCGATGAAACGGCCGAGGGAAGGATCGAAGGCACAAATACGGAAGACAATTCAGCAAGGGAAGGCAGGGTGTATTATGACATCCGCTTCACGGCTGTTGTGCCGGATACGAAAGAACCGGTACAGCTCATCATCAATGTGGAGGCACAGAAAAGCGACAAAACCTCCTATCCGCTCATCAAGCGGGCGATCTACTACGGCAGCCGCATGATCTCGGCACAGAAGAATACGGTTTTTGTGAACAGCCACTATGAGAAGATACGCAAGGTCTATTCTATCTGGATACAGATGAATGCAGGGAAAGAAAAAGCAAATACTATTACCGAATACAGCATTTCGGAAAAGAATATCGTGGGCACGGTCAAAGAGAGGGAAAATAACTACGATCTGATGACTGTCATCATGATCGGACTCGGAAAAGCACAGGAGGCTGACAGACCGATCCTGCGGCTGTTGGACGTTTTGTTATCGGCTAAGACGAAGCCTGATGCGAAGAAGGCGATACTGGAGAGAGATTTCGATATTCCGATGACATCGGCGATGCGTGAGGAGGCGAATATTATGTGTAACTTGGGTGAAGGGATCAGAGAACAGGCAGTGCAGGAGACACAGCAGAAAACGTGGCTGCAAGCGGTTTTGAATCTGATGAAATCGTTAAACTTAAGCGCGGAGGAAGCAATCAGCGCATTGGCGATACCTGAGGAGGAAAGGCAGCCTTTGTTGGAAAAGATAGACGAGGAACTTGCCGTGAGATAGGTGATTTCCGATTAGTATTAGTTATGACTGTCGGGCGGATTTGGAGGTAACGGAGAAAGCCCAGCATAAAGCGAGGCTTTCCTGATAATAACTACAGTCTTTTATAATGCCCTATAGGCACAGTTTTATGTGAAACAAGTCACATATGATTGCTGTCCTTATACTAAATATGATACGAGGCGTCAATCAAAATATATATAGTTCCTTGCTCTTTTCGGTGAAATTTACGGCAAATATGCCTTGACAGATCGCAGATCGCTGTGCTACCATATGGTTTGTGATTACTGTCAGAGGTTTGCTTGCCGTATGTTGCGTTGCCTGTTTGTCGGGAATCATATGTGTTCGTAGCTCAGCTGGATAGAGCAACGGCCTTCTAAGCCGTGGGTCGGGGGTTCGAATCCCTTCGAGCAC
>CANQTF010000024.1 GCA_947626745.1 uncultured Lachnospiraceae bacterium | reverse complement strand
GCAGAGGTAAACACCACTCTTGCAGAAATAAATTCCACCAGAGGATTTGAGAGTGGAATTTAAAATTTCAATTTTGGTTCCTCTTCTGCATCCAGCAATCCGGTGACAAGTTCCTTGATCAGTGTTATAATGTCCATGAGTATTGGTACTCCTTTCGGTTTTTGTTTTTTGGGTCAAAATCATTATACCTCAAGGAACCAATACTCTTTTTATTTATTTATTTTCTATCAACTGACAATATCTTTACTCCAACGATAGTTATACCCAAATAAAATTACCCAAGTAAAAACTTGGGTAACTCCATACACATCTCATAGCCTCCACTTTATCTCCACATCCTCGTTTTCCACCATGTCAATGCGCTCGATCATCGTAATGCAGACCATTTTCTTGCGTTCATCACTGAAACTAGCCGGAGTGGAATACTCCATGTGCATTTAGCGGTGTTCCTTTTGTTCAGATACAAATCCACCTCGATTTTGTCGCTCTCTCATAGCGCATATTATCGCCTTAATTCCCGATCTGCCGCCCCTCATGATCCAGATGATAATTATCCCGATAGATCAGCTCCGAGATCGGTACGATCTGATACCCTTTTTTCTCCAGCGTTGTGATCAGCGTATCCAAGGCGTCCGCCGTGTACTTCGCGCCGTTATGACACAAGATGATGCTGCCGTTGCCGAGGTGCTTGTGTTCCGTGACCGTCTTAATGATGGAATCCACGCCGTAATCCTTCCAGTCGAGAGAGTCCACGTCCCATTGAATCGGATAATACCCGCACTCCTTCGCCACCTTTATGACGCTATTGTCATAATCCCCGTAGGGCGGCCGGAACAGAAACATATCGTATCCCGTCAACTCCTGCACCTTGGTATGTACGTCCATGATCTCCTTTTTCTTCTCCTCGTCAGAGATCTGGCTCATATTTTTATGATTCTCGCTGTGATTCCCCAGATCGTGGCCGTCCGCGAGGATCCTTTTCACATCGTCCGGATAGCTTTCCACCCAGCCGCCCGTCATGAAGAATGTCACTTTCACATTATGCTTTTTCAGGATATCAAGAATCTTCTGCGTGTCCTCGTTTCCCCATGTTAGTAGCAAATAGCGGTAAATTCTAAAAAATACAAACATGGAAGGCAACCGTCATTCCTCACAAATATCATGTTTGCCGTAGCATAACGCTTGTAACATTTTTTGAGATATTGTATAATTCTTGTGACCAGATGCAACGTGTCAAAACGCCTTGTAGTATACGAAAGTGAGGAAACAATCTATGAAGGATAAAAACAAAATCGTAACAATAATATTAGCTGTAGTATGTGTTATTTCAATAATTGGTGTAATTTATTTATATACTGCCAATTCTTCTCTTAAATCTGAAAATGCTAATCTGCAATCAGAATTAGAGAATACTCAAAATCAGATTAACGAATTGCAGGACAAAATCACCGAACTTGAGACAACTATTGAATCGTTGAAAATCGCCAAGGCAAATATTGAAATTGCGCAAACAGTTGAAAATGCCCAGAGCGCAACGTCTGGTGTAGATGGAGTCATTTCTGAAGAAGATATAGCAGCTGGAGCATACGACGAAGAACTCAACGGTGACGACACTACCTCCTCTGAAGATACCACTGACTGGGAAGATGTTGATTTGAGTCAAGTGTCAGAGGAAGAGCGGCAAGCTATATTAGATGAAATGAAGAAAAAGTACAGAGAAGATAATGGGTTTAATCCGGATGAAATTTTTAGTGGAAGCAGCGAATCAGTACCGGATCATATCGAGGGTAATCCCTTACCTGAAGGTTATGTTACACCAGATAATGGTGAGCTTCCTCCTTCTAACTACGATGGTAGTAGTCCGATTCCGGATAGCTTGAAAGGTGAAGCTATTAAATGAAAATAAGAGAGGGTCTTTAGTACGTTGTACTCACTCTACTTTAAAATCTGAATCATTTTTGCCCCACGCGCGAACAGCCGTAGGCGTCTAGGCGCGGCGGAATGAGCGGCAGCGAATCCGCAAGCGGACGCCGTTACGGCTTGCGCCATGGGCAATATCCCGCAAAGGCTAGGGTTTACTATTACCCCTAGCCTTTCCCTTTTTCCCATTACAAAAAATCGCTTGATTTTACTGGCGTTTTGAGCCTTTCTTTTGGGATTCTTCAAAATCCCATTTCCCAAATCCTATCAGAATTTAAAAAATGACAAAAATCTGTCATACGCTCTCGATTATACTCATCTTACAATCAATATTGATTATAAAGTGTTTGTAGTCGTTTATAAAATTTTTATATTTTTTAATAAAAATTTTATTTGGTTCGCAACACCAAGGGGCTCGACAGAAACGCATAGCTAAATTTTTGGTAGGTCATGGCCTACTTTCTGACACGCCTCGAAATTTAGGCGGAAAATTCAAGATTGTATAATAGAATTAGCAACGTTGCAGAACAAAAATTTAAGAAAAGGAGGACGGTCAATGGTAAGACGTACGCACCAAATAAAATATTATGCTTTATTCAAAGCTAAGATACTTAAAAAATTTACAGGAGGAAAAAGATCGGTTAGAAAAAGAAAAAAATCGCACAAGTACATCTGTGCGCCCAGACAATGACAAAATCAAAGATATAAAAATGCAGCTCGACGAATTAGAGGGCGAATATAATAGGATTTTATCAGAGGTCAACAACTGGTTGAAGACCGCCAACATTGATGTCTTGTTAAAAGAAGATATTCAGCGGTTTTACATAGAGGGAAGATCAGATCTATATTATATCAGCAACTTCACCCGAAATGTAGAGAAAGCGTTAAATCAGTGCTATTGGGCGAAAAAAAGTGTAGGTGCAGAAAAAGATGAAAAAATAGAAAAAGGTAAATAAAATATTTATTTAAAAAAGGGTGAAATTTCTCGCCCTTTTTTATTTTTTGACAGAAATGTGTCACCCCCACCATGATACGATGATGATAGAAAAAAGAAATCCAAATCGGCAATCGGGAGGTGAATCGGATTCAAAGCATGGATTTCTAACATTAAGACAAGGAGGTGAAATAGAATGGCGACAATCAGTTTAAAAGATATTCATCTGAACCAGACTTCCATTACGGGAAAGCGCAAACAAGACGTGGTTCTGACGGACATGCGCCCGCGCTACGCAATGGACGAAAACAGAAACCGTACAGATATTATCGAAGGTTATAACGTTGACATAGTAGCTGCAAGAGGAATGGCACAGACCGTAAAGCTGCAATGCACGTTGGAGGCGAAAGTGATAGAGCAGATTTCAGACGCCGTCACTAACGGCAAAACTGTCTACGTTGACTTTGGAACTCCCTCAACGCTCAAAGGCAGACCATATGCCATGCTCTCTGACGGACGGCTACTATCTGGCGTTTCCTGTACCGCGTCTGAACTCCATATCGTCAAAATCGAAGACGAGGACGAGGATATAGATTTCGGAACAGACGAGCTCTAATAATATAAAATCGGGCGGTTTGTATGAAAGCAGACCGCCCAGCAAAAAAAATAGGGAGGATTTACTATGTTTAACAAAACATTTTTTTCAGATATATTAGAGGAATTAACTGGTAATTATCTGCAAGATATGGACAGCAGCCTACAGGACGAAATCATGCTGTCCCTCCCAGAATATCATGCGATAGGTGAACCGCACTTATCTTTTGATGAACTGGAAATACCCCCTCAAATTTTATCACCCCGTAACGACAATATATTCCGCGCTGTTGAGGCAGAACTTGACCGTTCTGGACGCTATAGAATCCGCGTCATAGCCTCGATCACAGAGGATAAAACACAAGGCGTCAATGTTTTTATATCATCAAACAGCACACTGTTTTATGAAAAATACCGTATTCTGAAAACCAGAATACGAAATATGGAGAGCGTATTTATATCTTTCCCTACGCTGTTTATAACTTCATATGCACTAAATAAAGCCTTATGTCTTTATACAAATGATTTCCTAATAACAGACGCCGCGGACGATTTTCAACCGGCGAAACCGTACATTGAAATTTAAAGGAGGTAATATCATGGGTAATAAAAACAAACAGTACCCCAGCATTTCAAACAGTGCTGGGGAGATAGGCAGACTATTATGTACTAAACTGCTTGATCTCTTGGACTCGATAATCAAGCAAAAAGCAGCAGATCGGCAGATAATACAGCAGCAGATACAGCAGCAGATTGTTCAAGACAATTTATATGCTTATACCGAACAGTTAGCAAACGATTTGTGTACAGTTTTTCGCGGAAAGAGATACCCCCGCCTTTATACCATAAACTCTGTCTGTGACATACGCTTTCACGGCTTGAAAAAAGCAACTAATGGTTCTTATATTTATATGTTTGAACTGGACAAAGACAGCGAGGATATACTTGTATCTGTTGCAGCTTGTCAAATAATGAAAAGAATGAAATACGATATTGCACGCACGAGGTGGAAACTGTATGCTACTATTCCATGTGCTTATACACTCTTTCCGTTTATCATGAACGGTATTTCTATCACAGGAATAAAAGACAACTATTCATCGGTGATTATTGCAGTTGCAACGCCTATCGGGCCGCCATAAAATTGACGCTCCCTTGACACTATGGTCATAAAGGAGGCAAAAGCACATGGAAAAAGAAAGCCCGAGCAAAGCAGACCATAGCTATGACAAACAGCAGAAAGCGTTTTTTATCACAATCAATAACCCCGAAAATTATGGTTATTCGCAAGAAAAAATCCGTGATATTATACACGAAAAATTCCGTCATATGGTATATTTCTGCATGAGTGCAGAACAAGGCAGTTGCTACCACTATCATATATATATACTTTTATCCGCAAAGAAACGTTGGTCGGCTGTCCAGAAAGCGTTTCCTCATGCGCACCTTGAAACAAACACCAAGGGAACGCCTTCAGACTGCCGCGCTTATATCCGTAAAGAAGGCGCAAAGTACCGCAACAAAGCGGAAACCAATTTTCCAGATACATTTTATGAGGAAGGTGATATTCCCCAGTGCTATATCTCGAACAACCGAGCGGAAATGTTGCAACAAGCTGAACAGCTTATCGCTGACGGCTATAAGCCAGACCAGATTTTTTCGCTGTCACTGGCATTTAGGCAGTATGAATCAATCATTAGAAAAGCGTATATTGAAAAACGTTTTAGGGAAACTCCCCCGAAAAGAAATGTAAAAGTTGTCTGGCACTTGGGCGCAAGCGGCTCTGGAAAATCATACAGCTATGTGCAGTTATGTGACGCACACGGAATAGACAGTGTTTTTTTCGCCGCTGACTATACCAATAACTGTTCTGCCCTGTTTGATAACTACCAAGCAGAGGAAATAGTTTTCATTGACGAAGTCAAACCCGACAGCATCAAACTTGGTTTTATGCTTATACTGCTGCAAGGTTACCGTGCCCCTATCCACTCACGCTACAGCAACACATACAGCGTGTGGAATGAGGTACATATCACCTCTGTATATACACCAAAAGAATTATATGACGAAATGGGAATCCATAATGAAAATGTAGATACATTCGGGCAGCTTGAAAGACGAATTTCATATTACGCCTATCACTGGCGTGACAAAGAAGGACAATACCACACCCACGAAATAGCTGCCTCCGAATTTGTATCGTATGAAGATTTGAAAACAAAAGCCGAGAGAATAACAGCCGTTGATGATTTCGTAGCTGTTACGGACGAAACAGAAACGCCTTTTGCATAGCTGCCCCCTGTTTCCTTGTCAATGACCGCCTAGCGTCTAGGCTGTCCGCAAACCACTTGGCGGGCGTACTGTGCCCGCTTATGTGGTTCGGACTGGTACGGTTATATATATTGGGGCAGACTAAGACAGTAATTACTTTCAATAAAATAAATAAATCGGTCAACTGTACAAGCTATAGTAAATATAATTGTAAAAACAAGCTGTTTAGGAAGTGAAAAATTATGAATTGCTATTACATAGAACGTGAATTTTTAAACCAATACACCGCTATAAATTTAGTTCAACATATAATACAACAACATCTTGATGAAAATTCTGCCGTAATATATAATAGTTACGAGGACGACGGTTGAAGGTGATGATATATGACAAAGGAATCATTATTCAACGTAGCGGCGTATTTAAGACTATCCAGAGAGGACGGTGATAAGGCAGAAAGTGACAGCGTAGGCAATCAGAGAAAATTGATTTCTGATTATTTACGAAATAAGAGCGATTTTATTCTATATGATGAATATGTCGATGACGGTTTCACTGGGACAAACTTCAATCGTCCCGCATTTCAGAAAATGATTGCTGATATTGAATCGGGACTTGTAAACTGTGTTATTGTCAAAGATTTATCCAGATTTGGGCGCGATTACATTGACACTGGAAAATATCTTGAACGTTATTTTCCAGACCGCAAAATACGATTCATTTCCATTATGGATAATATCGACAGCATGAAACAGTCTTACGATATTTTGCTCCCCATTAAAAACATATTCAACGAGCAATATGCCAGAGACATATCAAACAAAGTACATTCGGCTATGCAGACAAAGCAAAAAGCGGGTGAATTTATCGGTGCGTTTTCTTCTTATGGTTACAAGAAGGCAGAATATAATAAAAACAAGCTGGTAATTGACGATTACGCCGCAGGCATTGTCCGTAGAATCTTTGAAATGTATATTGCGGGTAATGGGAAAATCCGTATCGCACATATATTGAACAGCGAAAATATACTTTGTCCTTCTGAATACAAGAAAATCAATGGCGAAAATTACAGAAATTGCAACCGCTTGGACACCACTTTTTATTGGACATACTCCACAATTCACCACATACTACAGAATGAAATATATCTCGGTAATATGGTGCAAGGTCGGACTTATCAAAAAATGCGTGGCAAAGCGAGACAGCAAGATCGGGAGGACTGGATAATTGTCGAAGGTACACACGAGGCTATTATTGATCTGGAAACATGGAATAAAGCGCAAAACCTATTAAAACGGCGAACCCGCAATCTCGATTTAAATTCCAATGTGAGTATTTTCGCGGGATTTCTAAAATGCGGTGACTGTGGCAGAGCATTAGTAAAGAAAGCAAGCGGAAAAAATTCGGGTTCACGCATCAGCTACTATTGCGGTACATATGTCCGCTCTGGAACTCAATATTGCACTCCCCATACTATCTCTTATTCTGTGTTGGAAAGTGTTATATTAAATGATTTGAGGACGATTATACAAAATGTGGGTGATTTGCATAGTATCATCAATCAAGTAAGTGCCAAGAAAATCAAGAGCCAAGACATAACGAACCGCCAAGCCGACAGCTTGACAGAGGAATTAAACAAAGTCCGCCGTTTAAAGAAGTCAGTATATGAAGATTACAAAAATGAACTTATCTCAAAAGATGAGTATATAGAGTATCGGCAAGACTATCTGAAAAAAGAAGAACTGTTGACCAAACAACTGGACAGTTTAGCCAATCAGAAAAATGCAGATAATACTACAGATATTTTTAGCAGTCCGTGGATTAAACGCTTATTAGAGTTAGGAACTGTCGAAAAACTCGACAGAGATATTGTGGTAGAAATGATTCATGAAATTATAATATTTGAAAACCGCAAAATCAAAATTATCTATAATTTTTCTAATGACTTAGAATCATTGTTTGCAACAGTATATTCAGATAAAAAAGTGGTTGGCTGATGTTAATTCGTCAGCCAACAGGCAAACATAATATTCTATATGCACAATCGAAATACCATTCCGCAATCTACTATTTTCCCATGCCGCATCAAAGCTGAGCGCCACTTTATTTTCATCCGTCTGCACACAGTAGATCGGCAGTTCCCTGCCGTTTACCGTATTGCTGACCGTGACAGAGTCAGGCAGCATCCTGCCGACGCCCTGCAGGAGCGCGATCGTGGCAAGCGCGAAAGCCGCCGACTTAGCCGCCTGCACGAGCACTGTCTGTATGAAATTCTTTCTCCTATACTCCTCCTTCGTCCGAATATTCGGCCGAACGCTTTCGCCGCAGTACTGTCCGCTGTTCCGCTGTCTCTGTCTTTCAACCGTCCACGCCTCTATCTGTTCCGGCCGCGGCCAGCTTTCGTCTGTCTCGGCCTCTGTATCCCGCTGCATTTTCCGTTCCAGCTCATGCAGTGCCAGTTTGATCTTATCGTTCCAACGTGTTCCGTCTGTGCGCATAATAATACCCTGCATATTTTTGTTATTAAAAGTATATGCAGGGGTTTCCTTGATTTACGCTTATTTTTATTTTTGCTCCTCTTTCTTGATACGTTTTAACTCCTCCTCTATGGCATCGACCCGATCGCTTGTCCGCCCGATCTCCGAATCCCGCGTCGTCGGCGCATGCGTCCCGCCTCTGCCCGCAAAGAGGAGCTTCGCAAGCAGTCCGGCGCCGCCGAATATCAATACAAGGATCACGATCCACTCAAACAGCGTGACATGCACGAGTCTGATATTCGTCGTCATGATGATCGCCAGAATAATGATGAGTACACCTGCCGCCGTACAGAGCTTCGCCCCAAGGCTGCCGTCGGAAGCAAACAGCCAAACGATGCCGATGATAAACGGGATCATGATCAGCCCGTTGCTCAGATGCATGCCGCCGACCGTGAACCCATATCCCCAAAAGCCTGAATATACCATGACTTTTTGAGACAGGATAAACAGACCCGCTATCAGCATCGCCAGTCCCGCCAGAAATTGTAACAGTTCGTTTCCCGACTTCTTCATCGCGCCCTCCCGTATCACCGTTTCTATGCAAAAGTATACCCCATTCCGCCATTTCTGTAAATCCCGTGCGGACGCATTGGGAAAAATGTTACGAGAAGCCGAAAAATTGACATGAAAAATGAAAATTTTTTCCTTTTACCCCTTTACAAACATGGGTAAAATCCGAAATAATATATGTAGGGTAACTATGTCTCGCCGTGTCCTTTACGGCGGGCACAAGATAACATATAAACAACATCTGCAAGACACGGAAGTCGTCAATACAGAACATGGAGGGAAAGCAAATGGGTATTAGTCTAAACGGTTTGAATTCCGGAATGCAGGATATGTATTCTTCCCTGCTCGGCGGATCCGGTGACGGCGCGTCCACGCTGCTCTCGGACTATGCTTCCATCAAGAACGGAAGCTACGGCAAGATGATGAAGTCATACTATGCCAAGATCAACGAGGAGGAAGAGGAAACCGCTTCCAAGAGTAAGTCGGATAAGAAAGAGACGGACGGCGCGGCCGCCAGCGCGGCAAGAAAGCTGTACGAGACGGCATCGGGCATGAATTCGCTGGACTTCAGCGAGGAAAACATCGACGGCCTGTACGACAGCGTATCCGCATTTATCAAAGATTACAACACGATGATCAAGAACGCTTCCAACAGCAAGCTGGCCGATGTCAAGGAACAGGCCGACGCTATCAACGATATGACCTACTCCAACTACAAGCTGCTTGCAAGAGTCGGTATCACCATGAATTCCGACCGCACGCTGTCCATCGACGAGGAGACTTTCAAGAAGGTCAACGAAAAGACCGGCGCAACAAATGTTCCCACTCTGAAGACATTGTTTCAGGGGTACGGCTCTTATGCCGATAAGATCACCGATAAGATGAGCAAGCTGTACCGCACCGCCGGCGAGGGCGAATCAGTCACGTCCGCCAAGGCGAAATATGCCGGGAGCGCAGGAAGTTATTCCGCAGTCGATAAGACCGACAGCGACGATGACGAGAAAGCGGCGCCGGGCTCTTCCAAGACGGCGAAGGACACTGCATCGGCTACCGCTGCGAGCGCGCTCTACAAGTCCATCGAGAAGCTTGGTTCTCTGTCGCTCACGAACGACAACAAGGACAACATTTTCGACGCGTTCAACACTTTCATCAAAGATTACAACGACCTGATGAAGAACGCTTTAGAGAGCGTTAATTCCAATGTGATCCATCAGGCGGATTATCTGAGGAATCTTGTGAACAGTAACAAGAGCGCCCTCGACAGAATGGGTGTGACGATAGGCGGCGACAATACCTTATCCATCGACGAAGACAAGTTTAAAGCTGCCGACATGAACAATGTGAAGGATCTGTTCAGCGGCGCATATTCCTTCGCCGAGAAGATGACCGATCGGGTAAACCAGATCTACAAGTACGCTACGCAGGGCGAATCCTTGGAGAATCAGACATACACAAGCCAGGGCAGCTACAACGCGAGCGGCACAGGCTCTGTGATCGATACGACTCTGTGACGGTCCGATCTGGACAAAACTCTTTGATCTCAAAGAAAGCACCGAGTAACATCGGTGCTTTCTTTTATGTGATCTGTATGACGCCTCTGTCCGAAACTTACGCGAACGGATTCTCGGTCGGGTAAGGCACGCTCTTCGGCTGATTGTAACCGATCTCGCTCACATCGACCCCGATATACTTAAACACTTCATAAAGCGCCTTGCCGTGATGTCCGAACGCAACCGCGCCGTGGTGCGGATAGTTTTTCTCGATCAGCACATGACGGTAGAATCTTCCCATCTCATGAATGGCAAATACGCCGATGCCGCCAAAAGATCTGGTCGCAACGGGAAGGACCTCCCCCTCCGCCACATATGCGCGCAGGATATTGTCCGCCGTGCTCTGCAGACGGTAGAATGTGATGTCGCCCGGAACGATGTCGCCTTCCAATGTTCCCTGCGTCACTTCCTCAGGCAGCGTTCTCGCCATGATCATCTGATACTCCATACTGCACTTGGAGAGCTTCTTGGAACATGTATTGCCGCAGTGGAAGCCCATGAAAGTGTCCGTGAACTTATAATCAAACTTGCCCTCGATAGATTCCTTATACATATCCTTCGGCACGGAATTGTTGATGTCAAGCAGAGTCACAATGTCGTCGCTGACAGCCTCGCCGATGAACTCGCTCAGGCAGCCGTAGATATCCACTTCGCAGGATACGGGAATCCCTCTTCCCGTCAGACGGCTGTTGACATAGCAGGGCACGAAGCCGAACTGCGTCTGGAATGCCGGCCAGCACTTGCCCGCGATAGCCACATATTTGCGATATCCTTTATGCTCTTCGATCCAGTCGAGCAGCGTCAGCTCGTACTGCGCCAGCTTCGGCAGGATCGTGGGCTTGTTATTGCCCGCGCCAAGCTCAGACTCCATATCCTTCACCACGTCGGGGATACGGGGATCGCCCTCGTGCTTATTGAATGCCTCAAACAGATCCAGCTCGGAATTCTCCTCGATCTCGATCCCAAGGTTATAGAGCTGCTTGATCGGCGCATTACAGGCGAGGAAGTTGAGCGGCCTCGGCCCGAAGGAGATGATCTTCAAGTCAGACAGCGCCGCAACGGCCCGCGCGATCGGGATAAATTCGTGGATCATGTCCGCACAGTCCTCGGCGTCTCCCACCGGATACTCGGGAATGTACGCCTTCACATTGCGCAGCTTCAGATTATAGCTGGCATTCAGCATACCGCAGTATGCGTCACCGCGGCCCTGCACAAGGTCGTTCTGTGATTCCTCCGCCGCCGCGACGAACATCTTAGGGCCTTCAAAATGTCTTGCCAAGAGCGTCTCGGATATCTCCGGCCCGAAATTGCCGAGGTATATGCAGAGCGCATTACAGCCGTTGTCCTTGACGTCCTTGAGGGCGTTGACCATATCGATCTCGCTCTCGATGATGCAGACCGGACATTCATAGATATCCGCTGCATCATATTTTGCCCGATACGCTTCCACCAAGGCTTTTCTTCTGTTGACTGCAAGCGATGCCGGGAAACAGTCACGGCTTACAGCAACGATACCGATCTTTACCTTCGGTAAATTGTTCATAGCTTTATATCCTCCTTATCTTAACCGGCATGCCGGTATTTTTTACGTCACTCTCTGATATCTAAGTTCTTGCCGGTCAGCCCGATATGCGCACCGGCGTCCAAGCCGCCCTCGGCGTGGCCGATCAGCCACTTGTTCTGTGCGGTGATCAGGGCGTCTTCCCAGCCCGTATGCTTCTCCCGAAGCGGGTAGTTGGTGCCCGCCGGCAGCACGATCCCCACCTTGAAACCGCCGTCGTCCGCACTGCAGGGCGCATAGTGCAGGGTCGTGGCATAGAGCTCCACCGCCGTACCCGCCGGCACCAGAAAAGCCTCCATCTTCGCCGTATCGTATGTAAAATCGTCCGTGATATCCTGCTGCAGACCAACGATCAGCACCGCGTCCGTCGCCGCCACATTGATCTCCGAGCTTCTGTGATACTCTATGGCGTTCAGCTTGTAGTTATGTCCGTTGCAGTAGCCTACTTCGATGGGAAGCTCTCCGTAGGTCTGTCTCTGCAGTTCCTTCGCTGCTTTGGTCGCCTCCAGCGCCGCAATCGACGGCTCGTAAGCCACACCTTCCGGCAGCGGCGTCTCCCGTTTGATCGCTTCCACCAGATCGCTGAAATCAATGCACTGCACCACCCTGCCGTATCTGCGGAACGCAGGATCGGTAATCTTCTTAATCTCCACGCTTTATCTCTCCTTCTTTATCGTCTTTTAGCGAATCCTGCCAAACAACTCCTTACACGCCGGATAGATCTGTCTGAACTGCTGATAGCGCGCCTCGTATTTCTCCACAAGCGCTGCCTCCGGCTCCACGGTATCCACGACCCTGACGATCCTGTCCGCCGCTTCTTTCACGCTCCCATACTCTCCGCAGGCTACCGCAGCCAGCATCGCGCCGCCCATCGCCGGCCCTTCTTCGCTCTCGATCACGTCCACTTTCAGGTTCATGATGTTCGCGATCATCTTCTTCCACAGTGGGCTCTTCGCGCCGCCGCCGCATATCTTGGTCCGCTCTATCCTGATGCCGAGCGACTTCGCGACCTCCAGAGAATCCCGCAGCGCAAAAGCCACGCCTTCCAGAACCGCCTGTGTCATGTCGGCCCGTGTCGTGTCCATTGTCATGCCGATAAAAGTTCCTCTGGCGTCCGGATCATTGTGCGGAGAACGCTCCCCCATCAGATAAGGCAGGAAATACACATGATTTTCACCCAGCTTATCGTCGGTAACTTCTCTCTGCTGTGCCGCGTAATCTTTCGTGCCGATGATCTCGTCCATCCACCACTTGTTGCAGGAGGCCGCGCTCAGCATACAGCCCATCAGGTGGTAATGTCCGTCCGCATGGGCGAATGCGTGCAGCGCATTGTGCTTATCCACGCCGAACTTATCGGAAGAAATGAAGATCGTGCCGCTCGTGCCCAGCGATATATTGCACATGCCGTCCCCAACCGTACCTGTTCCTACGGCCGCGGCCGCATTGTCTCCGCCGCCCGCCGCCACTTTGACCGTCTCCGGGATCCCAAGCTGCGCCGCGATCTGCGGCAGCACCGTTCCCACGGTCTCATAGCTCTCGTACACCCTCGCGAGCTGCTCCTCTTTCACGCCGCAGATCCCGCACATTTCCTTGGACCAGCAGCGGTTCTTCACATCGAAGAGCAGCATACCGGAAGCGTCCGACACATCCGTGCAGTGTACGCCCGTCAGCCTGTATGCGATATAGTCCTTCGGCAGCATGATCTTTTTGATCCTTGCAAAATTCTCCGGCTCGTTATCCCTGACCCAGAGGATCTTCGGCGCGGTGAAGCCTGTAAAAGAGATGTTGGCCGTGTACGCCGAGAGCTTATCCTTGCCGATCACATCGTTCAGATAATCGCACTCCTTCGCCGTCCTGCCGTCATTCCACAGAATGGCCGGACGGATCACCTCGTCGTTCTCGTCCAGAATGACCAGACCGTGCATCTGTCCGCCGAAGCTGATGCCCGCGATCTGACTCTTATCCGCCTCCGCGGTCAGTTCGCGGATACCCTCTATGCTCTTCTCATACCAGTCCTCGGGATTCTGCTCCGACCAGCCCGGATGCGGGAAACTGATCGGATACTCCTTCGATACGATATTGACGATCCTGCCGTTTCCCTCCATTAAAAGCAGCTTAACGGCGCTCGTCCCCAGATCCACTCCTATATATAACACGATATTCCTCCTTCTTTCTCTCAAAGCTTCCTGTTAGTAAAAGAGGGCCGATCGCAGCCACTGTCTGCCAACAGCCCTCTTTTGATCACTCCGTACACCGGCTCGGCGTCAGCGCAGACTTGCGCTCTGCAGAAATTCTTTCTCAAACTGCGCGGCCGGCGAAGGCTTGCCAAAATAATAGCCCTGTATCATATCCGGCTTGGCCTGCATCATTTTGCGCAGCTCTTCCTCTTTCTCGATCCCCTCCATGCACACGGAGGACCCGAGGCTATGCACCATGTCGATGATGTGCGTGATGATATTGTAATCGTTCTCGTTATTCAGCGCCTGTACCACAAAGCTTCTGTCGATCTTCACCGTAGTCGCCTTGATCTCCTGCAGATAACGCATATTGGAATAACCCGTTCCGAAATCGTCCAGCGCCACGTCGAAGTTCTTCGTCTTCAGCTCCTGAAACAGCTCCTTGATCCTGTCGTCCGTCTCGATATAACCGCTCTCCGTCAGCTCCAGCATCAGGCTCTCCGGCGGGATCCCCACCTCCTCAATGCATCTGTCCACATCCTGTAAAAGATCGCTCTTATAGATCTGCACATAGGACAGATTCACATTGATATGGAAATTGGGAATGATCTTCCGCCACCTCTTGCAGGTCTCGGCCGCCTGCCAAAGCACAAAACGCCCCACGGGAATGATCAGCCCGCTCTCCTCCAGTATGGGAATGAACACACCCGGCGACACGCTGCCAAATTCCTCGCAATGCCAGCGCAAAAGCGCTTCCGCGCCGATCACTCTGTAATCCGGCACCGACACGATAGGCTGGTAAAACACCTCAAAACCGTTAAAGTCGTCATTGATGTTCCTGCGCATCAGTTTCCGGATATTCAGCCTTTTCAGATATTCGTCATAGGCGTCCCTGTCAAAAAACGCAATCTGGTTCTTGCCGTTCCGCTTCGCTTCGTTCAGGGCGAACTCCGTCAGGCTCTGCACCGTATCGGCATTCTTGCCCGCAAAGCCGTCCCTCATCACGCCCGCGGATATCGTGTAAAAACAGCTGTACTCCTTCTCGCGCACCGACTCCGCGACCCTGTTCCTGATCTCATCGTAGACCGTCTGCGGCTCTTTGCCGCACGTCGGCATGGCGTCCATGAGCATAAATTCATCGGACATCAGGCGGTATACGTCAACCTTCGGATCCACCGTGGCAAGGATACAGTCGGCCAGCTCGCGCAGCACATTGTCGCCCGCCTCGACGCCTTCCTTCTCGTTGATCTCCTTGAAATTGTCGATGCCGATCCGCATCATATAGTTGATCGTCTGCGGCTTGTCCCGCAGAAGCTCTTCCGCGTCGTACTGAAACCTGACTTCCCGGCGGAGACCCGTGATATTGTCCGCTTTCGCTTCCTTCCCCATCTCCGTCACTCTGCCGAACAGCAGCTTATGTCCGTTCTGGCCGCTGATCATCGTGCCCTTACACTCGATCCAGACGATCCTTCCCTGCCTGTCGAACCAGCGGTATTCCAGACTGTGTATATTCTTCTCCCCCGTCATGCACTGACGGATGTCTTCTTTGAGCTTCGGGTAGTCGTTGGGATATACGATCTTGTTCTGCAGAACGCTCCTCGCGTCACTCGTCACGGTATTCTCCAGAGGAAACCGTTTGAGCATCTGATGTGTCGCAATATAAGTGTCAGCGTCCATATCCATGATATAGAAATAGGAATCCGAAGATTTCTGCAGCACCTCGATCACCGCGATCAACTGCTCAATAGACATATCCTGCATCGCTTCTATGTATTCCAAACGCCAACCCTTCTTTCATCCGCCGCCGCACCGTATGTCCCCCGTCATCGGTTTAAAGCGGAAACTGCCCCATGATTATTTTTATTATACGCACAATACATGGCACTGTCAATGAAGCCTTGGCAATTTTGTCCATCTTTTCTATTCAATTTGAGTAAAATATAGGTAAATTATACGAAATCTTCGGTTCAACACACCATACCGTTTGTACAACGTACCGTAAATTCCGCCGCCCTCCTTCCTGTCAGAGCCTCCGTGCGTCTGTCCGGCTGTCCCGTCCCCACATAGACCCGATATTCGCCGGGTTCTACCCTGCGCACGCCCTGTTCGTCACAGAGTGAAAATGCCTCTGCGCCAAGCATAAGCCGCACTTCCCGCTCCTCGCCCGGCTGTAAGCGCACCTTCTGCAGCGCTTTCAGCTGCGCGTTCGGCGTATCCGGCCTGAGGGCCTTGACATAGACCTGTATCGTCTCGGCAGCCGTCATCTCGCCTGTATTTCTGATCCTGCAGACGGCCGTCAGCCCCTCCGCGGTGATCTCCTGTCCGGACAGCGCCTCCCCCGAAACGGCAAATGCGCTATAGCTGAGTCCGTAACCGAAAGGATAGAGCGGCTCGCCTTTCATGTAGCGGTAGGTGCGGCCCCGCATGGAATAATCGGTAAATTCCGGCAGTTCCTCCGTTCCGCGGTAGAAAGTCACCGGCAGCTTACCCTCCGGGGAGCACTCGCCAAACAGCGTCTCCGCCACGGCCCTGCCTCCCTGACCGCCGGGATACCAAGCCTGCAGGATCGCCGGAACATGCTCCTGCGCGTAATTGACCGCCAGCGCACTTCCCGACATCAGCACTAAAACGACGGGCTTCCCGCTCTCGCAGACCGTTTTGATCAGTTCCTCCTGAAGTCCCGGCAGACACAGGTCCGGCTTGTCTCCGCTGGCAAATTCGTTGCCCTCGTCGCCTTCCTCGCCTTCCAGACCGGCGTCCAGCCCCATGCACAGGATCACCGCATCGCTTGCCTTGCAGATCGCTTTTACCTCGGAGATCCGGTCGTTCGGCAGCCCCAGCGCGCTGACCCTGTCCTTGTACAGATGACAGCCCTCGGAGGTCATCACGCGCACCTCGTCGCCCAGATAATCCTGAATGCCTTCTAACACCGTGACATAGCGCGAGGCCGTTCCCTCGTAATTTCCCGTCAGCGCCTTGCGGCTGTTGGCGTTGGGGCCGATCACGCCCACCGTTTTCAGTTTTTTCTTATCAAGCGGCAGGAGTCCGTTCTCGTTCTTCAAGAGCACCAGCGTCCGCTTCGCCACTTCCAGATTGAGCGCACGCATCTTTGCGCTGTCCACTTCCTCATACGATATACTGTTGTAAGGAACTTCGTCCGATTTATCGAACAGTCCCAGCTTCATGCGTGTGGTAAAAAGCCGTTCACAGGCCCGTGTGATCTTATCCTCCGAGATCCGTCCTTCCTGCACTGCCTGGGTCAGATAGATGAAAATATTCCCGCAGTTGATATCACAGCCGTTCTCCACCGCCAGTGCCACGGATTCTATCCCGCTCGCCGTCACATGATGTCCCATATGGAAATCCTTGATCGCCCAGCAGTCGGACACCACATGCCCGTCAAAGCCCCACTGTCCTCTCAGGATATCCTGCAGCAGCGTCCTGCTGCCGCAGCACGGTTCTCCGTTCACGCGGTTGTAGGCGCCCATCACCGTCTCCACGCCGGCCTCCTGCACCAGCGCCTGAAAAGCGGGCAGATAGGTCTCGTACAGATCCTGCGCGCCCACCTCGGCATTGAACTCGTGGCGCAGCTCTTCCGGCCCGGAATGTACCGCAAAATGCTTGGCGCACGCCGCAACCTTCAGATACTTCTCACTGTCCCCCTGCAGTCCCTCCACGAATCGCACGCCCAGCCGGCTCGTCAGATACGGATCCTCTCCGTAAGTCTCATGTCCTCTGCCCCATCGCGGATCGCGGAAGATATTGACGTTAGGCGCCCACATGGTAAGTCCTTTATAGATGTCGCTGTCTCCAAATTCCTGCTGCGCGTTGAACTTGGCCCTCGCCTCCGTCGCGATCGCGTCTCCGATCTCCCGCATCATATCTTCGTCGAAAGCGGCGGCCATGCCGATCGCTTGAGGAAACATCGTCGCGATGCCCGCTCTGGCCACGCCGTGCAGCGCCTCGTTCCACCAGTTGTACGCCGGGATATGCAGTCTCTCAATGGCCGGAGCGCTGTGCAGCATCTGGGATACCTTCTCCTCCAATGTCATCTGCGACACCAGCTCTTTCGCCCTCTTCTTATACGCCGATATTTGATCCTTATTCTCTCTCAGCAGCAAAATCCACTCCCTCTCTTTCTGCGTCCGGCACGATGCAGTCTGTCTGCCGCCTCCGGCCGCATGCCGCAGGGCGCGGCTCTGTGTACCGTGCCCGCGGTATTTGTCCCGTTTCTATCATTGTACCAAGATATGCGTCAAATGCAAGCGCCATATATCTGCGGTCAGCCTTTCACACCGCCCAGCGCAACGCCGGCAATGATATATTTGGATAACAGGAAATATACGATGAACAGCGGCAGCACGGTGAGCGTCAGCCCCATGTAGATCGCGCCGTATTCCGTCTTGTAGATGTCGCCCTTTAAGAGGCTTACCATGATCGGCATCGTATATTTCTCCTGCTTAGTCAGCAGGATCAACGGCAGGAACAGGTTGTTCCACGAATTGACGAAGGAAAAGATCGCCTGTGTCGCGATCGCCGGTTTCATGATCGGCAGCACGATATGATTGAACGAATAAAATTCTTTGGAGCCGTCTATCCTTGCCGAGTTGATAATGTCAAGCGGCAGCGTCGCAAGCATGTACTGTCTCATGAAGAACACCATGGTGGGCGCCGCAATCGACGGCAGGATCAGCGCCAGGAAATTGTTCGTCATATGGATCTGGTAGATGAACTGATAGAAACCGATGCTCACCACCTGGGAAGGGATCATCATGATCGCCATGATAAAGGTGAAGAACGGCTGCCGCAGCTTCCAGCTGTAGACCACCAGCGCATAGGCAGTCATCGTCGAGAAATAGACCGCACACGCCGTCGAGCCGACGGAGATGATCATGGAATTCAGGAAACCTCGCGCCGGATTAAAGCTCTTGCCCGTCAGGATCTGAAAATTGCTCAGAAGGTGCGTTGACGGCAAGAAGGAGATCGCATGCTGCTGGATCTCGGTCGTGCTTCTCGTCGCGTTCACGACCATGATCAGGAAAGG
>CANQTF010000023.1 GCA_947626745.1 uncultured Lachnospiraceae bacterium | reverse complement strand
TTGTGAATACGGTCTGATTGCTGTCAGAATAGCAGTCACTGCGAATATATCTGTCTGTGGTGCTGTAATAGTCTACAATCTGTTGTTCTTGCCTTTTATTCATGGTCTTTGCCCTCCTGTGGTGGTACATTTATGGTTAGATGTATAAGTATTGATTGATAGGATTGATTGATAAGATAACTAACATCATTCTCTATCTCTCTGTCTTTTACTTTTCTTTGGTTCTTTCTTTTGCTTTTCTGTCTCTCTTTCTCTTGCCTGCCATTGGTGAGTGAAATTGATGCGGTAAGTGATAGCTGTTGCATTTGGTACTGATTTATGATTTTCTCGCCCGCTAGTTATCGGGGGATTAGATAGCGGAATATTGTAGGTGGGTATTTCTTTGCTTTAGGGAATATGATTTCATGGCAAAGAGGAAACAGGGCAGCATGACGGCAATCATAGCCATAGACGCAAGGCTTGTGCCTGTGCTGTCTTTGAGCAGAAAGAAAAGCGGCAAGCCCAAAATGAGGGCTACCGCGAAACATACAATCTGCCGTTTGGTAAGGTTGAAAGCTACTTTTGTCTTGACTTTGGATAAGTCTTTGGGTACGGGTACATACGCCAAGTGGAAACCTCCTTTCTCTGGTTTTTTTGCTGCTGTAAGTTCCCATAGGGGTAATCAAGGCAAAGGTCAATCTATGCCCTTTGCCCGTCCCTATTCTATGGGGTTCTCCCGCGTCAAGGTCGGGTAGTATTTTCGCCGCTTCGCTCTGAAAATCTCCACCCTGCCCTTGACACGCCGCTAATGCGCGGAGAAAATCGACTTCGCCAGTGCGCCGGATTTGAACAGGGAGAAACAGAGGATAACGGTATAGGCTGCAAGGGAGAAAATCGCGCTGTGCAGATTGTCCGCTATTATCATGTTGTTCACCAGTACGGCGTAAATGCCGACGCATGGATCGAAGAAGGGATAATATAAAAGTCCCCGCCTATCCTGCCGGCGAAATCGGAAAGAAGTGTGTCATAAAGAAAGACCGCCGCACCATTCGCCTTTTTTGCATTGGTCGCTACATACAGCATGCTGACGCCCGTATCCGTCCGCAGATCATCAATTTCACGATCCCCGTCATTAAAAAATTCTTTAAGAACACTCTGTATCGGCACGACTGTTCCCTGTAAAAGCCTCGGTGTGTTGTATACTGCCTGCTCATAGAGGGTATCCGCGTCCACTCCCCAGACATCCATCAGCCGGTTGCTGACCAGAACGCTTGCATTCTGTCCCGGCACCTGGTCAAGAAAGATATAAAAGACAACCGACAAGTCGCAGAACGGCACATGCGGCACATCGGAAAGAAGTTTTCTGTTCAGGTCCGTATTGATGACTTTAAGGCAGAGCTTTTCCTTTGCTCTCTCATACTCCTGAATATCCCTGATATCAAAACCGGGCAGCCTGCCGCTCTGCCTGTAATTGTCTGCGAGCCGCATCACAATTTCGCCAAAATCTCTGCCTTCCTGATAGTCTTTGTAAGCCTCTTCCAGATAGATGCAGGGCGAAACGCTGCTTCCCGGCTCCGTGATGCGGATCCCGTGCAGGACCACCCCGTTGTTCTTGTTTGTTTTCTTCACCTCCACCGTACAGTCTTTAAAATGCTCTTCCAGCGCATCCCTCACCAGATCCGTAAAGGTTTCAAACGTCATAGTTCCTTTCGCCATGATATAATTGGTATTGTCCTTTTTCTGCATAGTCATAATTCCTTTCTTTGAATGATTTTCCTGGGTTGACGGGTTCCATATTCAGTTGTCAAAACTCCTTTTATGCTCCAAAAAAGGGCATAAAAAAACAGAGCCATGTTTTTTACATAACTCTGTCTGCTACTTAATAAATGCTATACGATTCCTAGTGCCCTGAACGCCTCTAAAACAAGTTTTTCATTCTTAGTCCTGACTGTATCGGCCTCAGGCTCGTTTCCCGCATGGAAGTTCATTTCCGAAATGCGGCATTTGTTTTTTACTGCGGTAATACTTGAATTACCTATTTCAACATCATGATTATCTTTCACCCATCGCCGGATCCCCGCATAGGTAAACGGATAACCATTGAAAACTACCGTCTCGGCATCATACCCCGATGTATCAAGCATGATGCCAAACTCATTTTTCAATACCGCAATACTGCGGATCTGGACGGTGTTCGACCGTTCGTGCTGTAGTGGACCAGACGGGAGTCGAACCCGTGTCCAAAAGCCCATTCCCTGTCCTTCTACTATCATAGTCTGTCATTGTGGATCGCTCCGCGTTCCCTCACACAGCAGGAGATAGACACCCCGATGTGCCTGGTAGCCTCTGATACGCCCGCGGGGCAGAGGCGTCACCCGCGTCGTTTCCTACATAGTCGATGCCCGATTCTTAATGTGTAGGTGCATTAAGGCGGACAGCTGCCCTTAGGCAGCGTATGCTAAATTATCTTCAGCGTTTATATTTAGGTTTGCGATTTGACGCATCGCCTGCGGATAGCTTCTCCAGCTGCAAGACCCCTGTCGAAACCTTGACTGGCCCATATGATAAAACGGCATACGCCAGAGCTTTTGTGAAGTCCGACCGCTATGCTCATCTATAGTATAGCATATCCCGCCGTTTCGGTCACTGTTTTTTTCATGATCCCATTCAAAAACCGCCGCTACAGATTCTTGATCTTAAATTCCCTCTCATGCTCTCTGCGCATATCCTTCTTGGCAATATCCTGCCGCTTGTCATACAGCTTCTTGCCTTTCGCGAGTCCGATCTCGATCTTCGCCCTGCCGTCCTTGAAGTAGACCTGCAGGGGAACGATCGTGTAGCCCTGCTCCGCCATCTTGCCCGCGAGCTTGCCGATCTCGTACTTGTGAAGCAGGAGCTTGCGCACCCGAAGCGGATCTTTGTTAAATATATTTCCCTTCTCGTAGGGGCTGATATTCATGCCATAGACAAAAGCCTCCCCGTTTTCGATCCGCACGAACGCTTCCTTGACGCTGCACTTTCCCATGCGCAGCGACTTTACCTCCGTGCCGTGAAGCTCCAGTCCCGCCTCGTACTTATCTTCTATGAAAAAATCGTGATATGCTTTCTTGTTGTTCGCCACCAGCTTCATGGCTTCCTTTGCCATACTCTCACCTTCCTTCGATCCCCGTCTTTTATCTGTCACCGGGACGGGCGTCCGTTATGCCCTCCGCCATATCTTCCTCATACAGGACAAAATCGACCGTGCGCAGGGAGCGGTCCACATCTTTGACCTGCACGGCAACGCGCTCACCGAGTTTAAAAGTCCTGCCCGTGTCCTGCCCTCTCATCTCGTATGCGCTCTCATCGTAATAATAGTAATCGTCTGTCAGCGCCGCCACATGGATCAAGCCTTCCACCGTGTTCGGCAGTTCCACATAGATCCCCCACTGGGTGATACCGGAGATCACGCCCTCGTACACCTCTCCGATGTGTTCCTCCATGTACTGCGCTTTTTTCAGCTTCACCGTCTCCCGCTCCGCCTCCTCGGCGCGCCGTTCCGTCTTGGAAGAATGGCTTGCGACTTCCGGCAGTTTCTTCTCGTAATGCCCGATGCGTCCTTCCTTCAGCCTTCCGTGAAGCTGTTCCTTGATGATGCGGTGTATCTGCAGATCCGGATAGCGCCTGATCGGCGAAGTAAAGTGACAGTAATAGCGGCATGCCAGTCCGAAATGCCCCGTACATTCCACCGTGTACTTTGCCTGTTTCATGCTGCGGAGCGCAAGACGGCTGATCAGCGCCTCCTCGTCGGTGTCGGCGATCCTGTCAAGCAGCTTCTGCAGTTCCTTCGGGTGCAGCTCCGTCCCGGTCATCTTGATGTGATACCCGAAATTCTGAATGAACGCCGACAGCTTCATGACCTTATCCGGATCGGGCTTCTCGTGGGTGCGATAAACAAATGGCAGCTCCAGCCAAAAGAAATGCTGTGCCACCGTCTCGTTGGCGATCAGCATGAAATCTTCTATGATCTTTGTCGCCACATTTCGCTCATAGGGCTTGATGTCAACGGGTCTGCCGTTCTGATCCAGCAGGATCCTGCTCTCCGCAAAATCAAAATCGATCGAGCCGCGCTTATGACGCCTCTTTCGCAGGAGCGCCGCCAGCTCCTCCATCATCTCGAACATAGGGACTAACGCCTCGTACGCATGCCTCTCCGCTTCGTCCCGATCCGCCAAGATCTTTTTCACGGAGGTGTAGGACATTCTGCGATCCACGCGGATCACTGTCTCCGCGATCTGATAATCCGCCACTTCACCCCGTCCGTCGATCGTCATCAGACAGCTTAAGGCCAGACGATCCACGCCCTGATTCAGCGAGCAGATGCCGTTGGACAATCTGTGAGGGAGCATCGGGATCACACGGTCCGCCAGATATACGCTTGTGCCGCGCGCAAGCGCCTCCCGGTCGAGCGCCGAAGCTTCCTGTACATAATGCGACACGTCGGCGATATGCACGCCCAGATGATACAGCCCTTCCTCGTCCCGGTACAGGCTCACCGCGTCGTCCAAATCTTTCGCGTCTTCCCCGTCTATCGTCACCATCTGCAGATTCCGCAGGTCCATGCGGCCCGCGCGGTCGGCCTCGGACACTTCCTCCGGCGCCCGGCACGCCTGATCCAGCGCCTTCTCGCTGAATTCCTCCGGCAGACCATAGGCTCTGACGATCGACAGGATATCCACACCCGGATCGTTCTCGTGGCCAAGGATCTCCACGACCCTGCCCTCCGGCTTATGCCCGCCGGCGCCGTAGGACGTAAGCTCCACCACCACCTTATGCCCCGTGACCGCGCCCATGGAATGCTCCCGCGCCACAAAGATATCCGTGCCGATCTTATGGTTGTCAGGAATGACAAAGCCGAATCCGCCCGCATGATCGTACGTCCCGACGATCCGCGTCATGCGCCGCTCCAGTATCCTGACGACCTGCGCCTCCTGTCTCTTTGCCCTCTGCCCCGGCAGGAGCGCCACCTCTACCTCGTCCTGATAGAACGCGCCGCCCGTCTTATCCTCGGGAATATACAGATCCTCTTTTCTGCCCTCGATCTCCACGAAGCCAAACCCTTTGGCATTGCTGATAAAAGTGCCGACGAGCCGGCCGGCGTCCGGCTTCACGTATCTGCCCTTCCCGTTGACCTGTATCCTTCCCTCCGCAAGCAGCGCTTCGAGCACCTTGCGGAAAGCGTCCCTTTCCTCTCCGGACACCTGCATGAAAGCCGCCATCTCTTTCTCTTTCATCGGCGTATAGCGCTCGTCTTCGACCAACTCGCATATTAAGTTTTTTCTTCTCTCAAACTGTTCCTGATCCATGACCGCCACCGTCCGAAAAGCAAACAAAGCAAGCCGGGCGGCTTGCTTTGCAATATACCTAAATTACCGATCAGACATCGCTGCATCAGAAGATATTCAGATTGAGGATAACCGCCAGAAGCAGGAACGCCACCGCAAGACCCGTGGTGATCTTCACCAGCTTGCTCTCCATAGAGCGCCCCTTGTTCTTACCCCAATATGTCTCGGCCGCGCCGCTCACCGCGCCCAGACCGGCCGTCTTACCTTCCTGCATCAATACCAATATCACAAGCGCAATACACACCAAAATAAATATGACCGTCAACGTAACTCTCAGTGCTCCCATGTTCACACCTCCCAATGTCAAGCAGATTTTATCTTATCACAGAAAGTCTTATAAAGCAATAAAAATTTTTATTTCCCTGCCTCAAAGCACAAACGCGGCAAACGCATCTTCCCCCGCGTCACTCTCTGCGTGGTATTTCATCAGGTAAGCCTTCATCTCCGTGTGGGTGTCCCCCATATCCTCCAGCATCGCCTGAAAATTCTCGGCGCTGACACCGCCCAGCTCTGTCAGGAACCGATAGTAGTTCAACTCATCTCCGTGCTCCTCCAGAATGACCTTCCACGTCTCCTCCGTCTCCCGGCCCTTGACGTGCGCCAGCAGATAATCCCACAGCTTGGCGCGCACGGCCTCGTCCAGCCCGTAATCGTGCATCAGCCGCAGCATCGCCAGCCTGACCTTTTCCCGTCTGCGCTGTTCCCTGTAATAGTCCGGATCGTTCTCCCTGCTGCCGTAATCCTCCTCGCCGCACAGAAGCATCTTGGAGAATCCCTCGTCGTCCTGCCGCTCCATCACGGACTGCATACGGCTGTCCCACTGCGCAAGCCACAGATCCGTTCCGGCATTCTCGAAGTCAAAGAGGTAAAACGCCTCCAGTCTGCTCACCGCCGCCAGAAGATACGCGATATCCGCGGCTCTGCGCCCGTCCGCTCCTTCGTCCGCGATCTGTTCCAGCGCGAAGCACTCCTTGAAAATGCCTTGGCCGATCTCCATGCGGTGGTAGGGAAGGCATACCTTATGCAGTTTGGAGCAGTAGGCGAACGCCCAGTCGTCTATCCGCGCCACCGATCCCGGCAGCGTGATCTCTCTGAGCGTCTTATTGCTCAGGAAGGCTTTCCTGCCGATGCACGTTACCGCGCATTCCCCGATCAGGGCGGGGATCGCCAGCTCCGTATCCTGCCCACGATAACCGACGATCTGCGCCGTTTTGCCGTCCGCGGTATACTGCAGCGAGCCGTGCCCGGTCTCCCATTCACTGATCCGCATCTCTATATCTCCAGCGCTTCGATCTGTCCGATCAGGTCAGCGCTCCGCTCCGTCAGCATCAGCTCCTCGTTGTGGCGCTGGTAATCCTCGCACCCGTACATGCCGATAAACTTGGCGCAGTCCGCCTGTACGGTACACTCTGTCACAAGGATCAGCATCTCATTGCCCGAGCCGAAGGTATCCTCCACGAACCGGAACAGCCAGTGCAGCCTTTCCTGCACAGCCCCCGTATCCTGCTTGTAGCTTGCCACATGCGCGTCAAACTTATCTTTGATATGCGCGAACGCCTCCATGCCGTCAGCCACATCCCCGAGTCTCGCAAGCCGCTCGCAGTCGGCCAGATACTTGACCGTATATCTGCCCTTGCGCCGTTCACGGTCCGACAGCGCGCCCGCTTTCTGCAAAGCTTCCATCGTGCTCTGCCTTGCCTGTGCCTGTTGTCCGGCAAGCGCCGCAAGCTCGGCTGCAGCTGCGCCGGCCTCCGCTTTTGCCTTCAGCGCCCGGAGCGGCTTCGTCAGTTCGCCCAACACCTCGGCTCCCAGCACATTGTATCTGATGTCCTGCTGTATCCTGTCTATGAGCATACCCATAAGCGACAGCCGCTCGCCAAAATCCGCCTTGCGCGCCTTATCCTTCGCCTGTTCGCTGACAATGCCCTCCAGTATCTCCTCCGCCTTGTAATCATTTTGGTATTTCCGGTACAGGTCGTAGTAGGCCGTAAACTCTTTGACGACCCTCTCATTGCGGAGATACTGTCTCACAAAAGCTTCCTCTACCGCAATCCCTTCCTCCTCATAGAGGCAGAGCATCTTGGACATATCCTCCCAGCCGCGCGCCGTAATATAACTCCTGCCGCGCACCGTCGTCTCCACCTGATAGAAGTCCTCCTTCTTCATGTCCAGATAGTTCAGTATGGCGGTATGGATACCCATATCCTTCGCATACGCTTTCCAGACTGCGTAATCAGGCTCCACATCCAAGATCTTCAGGCGGTCCATCGTGACCACGTCAAATTCGCGCACAGACTTATTGTACTCCGGCGGATTGCCCGCCGTCACAATCACCCAGCCCTCCGGGACGCTGTGTCTGCCGAAGACCTTGTACTGCAAAAACTGCAGCATGGCGGGCGCGAGCGTCTCAGATACGCAGTTGATCTCGTCGAGGAAAAGGATCCCCTCCCTGATGCCGCTCTCGGTCATCACGTCATAGATAGACGCAATGATCTCGCTCATCGTGTACTCCGTCACATCATAGGTCCTGCCCTCATACTCCTTGTGCGTGATAAACGGAAGCCCCAGCGCCGACTGTCTCGTGTGGTGCGTCATGGAGTAGGATACGAGCGCAATGCCAAGCTCCTGCGCGATCTGCTCCATCACGGCCGTCTTGCCGATACCGGGCGCGCCCAGGAGAAATATGGGGCGCTGTCTTACGACCGGAATGCGGTATTCCCCGTCTTCGTCCTTTTTCAGGTAGATCCTGACCGAATCCTTGATATAATCCTTCGCTTCCTTGATATTCATGCCTCTTCCTCTATCTCTTCCTCGTCCAGAACGATCCGGATAGCCCACGGCGGCACTTTCGGCGCATTCTCGTCCTCCCTGAGAAACACGAACGCCACATCGTAGTCCGGCATATGCTCCGGATAGATGCCGTAACCGTCCGTAAAATAGAGCAGCCCCTTCAGATCGTCAAACTCGTTCTGTTCCCTGAGCGTCTCCACATACGCGAACACCGGGCAAAAATCCGTTGAACCGAACCCCGTCAGTTTCCCGTTCTGCATAAAAAGGTCGAACTCTCTGCGCTCCGTGATCTTGGTGTCCTGCCTGACCTCGCTGTCACACTGAATGATGTGTACGTTGATCTTGCTGAAAAAATTCTCGCTCTCCTGCATGATATCGTAAGTCTTCTGCAGGAAAGCCTGTACGGTCTTCCCGCGGCAGGAGGCGGAGGTGTCCAACGCGATGACGAAATCCTTGATCTTATTGCTGTCCTTATATTCAAGCGGCTCTACCAACGGCATATTGCCGTAAGTGTCAAGCCCGTACGTGTAGTAGATATAGTCGAACTCGTCGTCATTGACCTGCATGGCCTCGCCCGTCACCATGAATCTGCGCAGGAAGTCCGTGTAGTCGTACCGCTCCCTTGTCGCCTCCCGCAGGTTCTGTTCTATGCTTTCCGTGCTGTCCTTATTTGCGCTGAAGCTCTTTAAGTCAGCCTTGATGCGCTCGCTGATCTTGCGCCACTCCGCCTGGGACAGCTCCAGCTCCTCCCGTCTGCCCCAATAGATATGCTCATCATAATGACACAATTGATACCACTCGTCCCTCGCCTTTTCGGACGGCCCCTCGATCTTAAAATGCCTGTAGATCCGCTCTGCCGTCAGCCCGCCGGTCTGCTTGCCGAGCACGTCGAGACGGCTTCGCAGCATATCGTCCGACGGCATTTTCGCAAAGTGCAGATCCAAGTCGAGTATGACGCTCTCCACCGCGATGTCCGTCGCCATATCCCAATAGTCCGGATTCAGCTTATCCGTCTCGGCGCCGTGGTAAAAGATACAGTGCAGCAACGTGTGCAGATACAGCCTCGCCGCGTGGTTCGGCGCGTTTTTATACTGCCGCAGCAAGAGCGTCGGATCGTAATACAGCGCAGCGCCGTCATACAGATGCGCGCCCGTCTGCTCCCTGCACACTGTCTTCAATTTGGACAGCGCCACGTCCAGAAACCGCATGTTGATCAGGAGCTCATCGTGTGCAAGCCCCATGATCTGCGCCGCGAGATCGCGTATCCGTGTCTGCCTGTCTGTCTTGTCGGTCGTCATCTTATCCTGCCCGCCTCCCAGCCTCGCGGGAAACACCCGGAAAATCTGCTAACAAAAAGGATTGTACTGTTTCTCGTGGCCGATAGTGGTGCTGTCGCCGTGGCCCGGATAGACCTTCGTATCGTCTGGCAGAACGAACAGCTTCTCTTTGATCGACCTGACCAGCGCGCTCATGCTGCCCGTAGCCAGATCCGTCCGCCCGACGGACTCCGCAAAGAGCGTATCGCCCGCGATCAAAAAGCCCGCTTCCTCGAAATAATAACAGCAGCTTCCCACCGTATGTCCGGGTGTCGCAATCAGTCTGCAGGTCATATCCGCTGCGGAGATCTCCTCGCCGTCCGCAAGATATCTGTCAGGGCGCACCGTGCAGGGTCTTCCCACCTGTGCGGACACGTTCGTTTCCGCGTCCTCGCACAGCGCCTTCTCCGCTGCGTAAGCGTAAAGCGGCGCGCCCGAAAGCTCCTGCAGCCGTTGACAGCCCCAGATATGGTCAAAGTGGGCGTGCGTCAACAGGATCGCCTTGACGTTGAAGCCTTTTTCTTTTAATGTCTCATAGATATGATCGCCCTTGTCCGCCGGATCAAATAAGACCGCGTCGCCGCTGCCCTCGCGATACACGAAATAGCAGTTCGTCTGGACGCTGCCGATCACCATTCTCCCTATTTTCAGATCTGCCATAGTCTGCTCCCGCCTTTACCGTTTCTTCCGTCAGCCGGTCGTTCTCTCGATGTCGATGACGCTCTCAATGGTGTTGAGCTTATCGACGATGCGCTGCAGCTCTTCCCTGCCACCGATCTCAAAGCTGACCATGATCGTCGCCGTGCCCTGCTTGTTCACCCGCGTGTTCAGCGCCAGAATGTCGATATCCTTCTCCGTGAGGGCCTTGGAGATATCCGCCAGAAGACCGTTCCTGTTGTTGGCATAGATACTGATCTCCACCTGATATTTGCCCGACGTCTCCTCCGTCTGCTGCCATTCCGCGTCGATCAGACGGTTGCGGTCGATCTCCGCGAGATTCATGATATTCAAACAGTCCGTCCTGTGAATGGAAATGCCCCTGCCCCTTGTGACAAATCCGACGATCTCATCGCCCGGCACAGGGCTGCAGCACTTGGAAAACCGCACCGCCACATCGTGTATGCCCTTCACGACAATGCCGCTTGTACCCTTCTCCGGCTTGTTCCTGTTGATCTGGGCATTCTCCTCCACAGCCGACATCACTTCCGCGTCGGTCATCTCCCTGCGGTGGTCGTTCTCGTACATTTCCAGCATGCGGTTGAGGATCTGGCCCTCTTTCAGACCGCCGTGCCCCACGGCGGCAAGCACGGAATCCCAGTCTTGGAAGCCGTATTTCTTCATGACCGCTTCCTCGTACTTCGGGATAAGGACAACCGCCTGATCGATGCCCTTCGCCCTGCAGTAATCCGCGATCAGCTCCTTGCCCTTGGCGATATTGTCTTCCTTTAACTCCTGCTTGAACCACTGGTTGATCTTATTCTTTGCCTGTGTGCTCTTGACGACGTTCAGCCAGTCGCGGCTCGGCCCTTTGGAGTTCTGCGACGTCATGATCTCCACCTGGTCGCCGTTCTTCAGCACATAGTCGATCGTGACCAGTCTGCCGTTGACTCTGGCGCCGATCATCCTATTGCCCACCGCCGTATGGATACTGTAGGCAAAGTCAATCGTCGTGGAACCGGCGGGAAGGTTCTTCACATCGCCCGTGGGCGTAAAGCAGTACACATGGTCGGAGAACAGATTCAGGTCACTCTTTAAGAGATTCATAAATTCCCTGTTATCCTCTGCCGTCTGCTGCCACTCCAGAATCTGGCGCAGCCAGGTCAGCTTCTCCTCCTCCTGTGTCTCCACCTTCTTGCCGTCGGACGCTTCCTTGTATTTCCAGTGTGCGGCGATACCGTACTCCGCCGCCTTGTGCATTTCATAAGTCCTGATCTGGATCTCAAAGGGCTGCCCGTTTGACCCGATCAGCGTGGTGTGAAGGGACTGGTACATATTTGCCTTCGGCATGGCGATATAGTCCTTGAATCGTCCCGGGATCGGTTTGTACATCTCATGGATCACGCCGAGCGCGGCATAACAGTCCTGCACCGTATCCACGATGATGCGCACCGCGAACAGATCATAGATCTGATCCAGCGTCTTCTTTTGGTTCTTCATTTTCTTGTAGATACTGAAAAAGTGCTTGATGCGCCCGTCAATCTGCGCCTTGATACCGGCGCGCTCGATATGCTCGCCCACCTCGTCGATGATCGTCTGGATATACTGCTCGCGTACATTCTTGCTGACTGCGATCTTGTCCACCAGATCATAGTACGCCTCGGGCTCCAGATATTTTAAGGAGAGATCGTCCAGCTCTACTTTGATCTTGGAAATGCCGAGCCGCAGCGCGATCGGTGAATAGATGTCCAATGTCTCCCGCGCAATATCCTGCTGTCTGTCCGGACGCATATGCTGCAGCGTCCGCATATTGTGCAGCCGGTCGGCGAGTTTGATCAGAATGACGCGGATATCCTTCGCCATGGCGAGGAACATCTTGCGGAGGTTCTCCGCCTGACGCTCCAGTTTCTCCGCGTCCTTGTCCCTGTCGTTGCGGTTCTCCCCGTGAAAATTCAGTTTTTCCAGCTTGGTGACGCCGTCCACCAGAAGGGCCACGTCCGAGCCGAACATCTCGTCGATCTGCTCGTCGGTCATGACCGTGTCCTCGACCACGTCATGAAGAAGCCCCGCAACGATCGTCTCCTTATCCAGCTCCAGATCCGCCAGGATGATCGCCACGCAGAGCGGATGGATGATATAGGGCTCTCCCGATTTGCGCACCTGATCCTTATGCGCATCGTAGGCGATCCGGTAGGCTTTCTCAATCAGGGAGATGTCGTCGGACGGATGGTATCTGCGCACACGGGTAATAAGCTCCTCGTACAGCGTTTCGGGAGTTTGATATTCTTCTATCGCTTCGATTCTTCCGTCATCAATGACGACTTCTCTTTTTTCTTCTGTTGCCATAGCCTTCACCGACCGTTTAAATAATGATACGCATTTTATATTATACGTCTATTATCCCAAATCTTCAAGTTTAACTGCGCAGATCCGGAAATTTTTCACAGGAAAAGAGGCCGCGCGTTCAGGACGCGCAGCCCCTTCTTGATACCTTATCGCTCCTTATCTTGTCCGAAGCTTATCTGCCGAACTGGCAATCGTTATTGCCGCTGTCGGTAGTCCACATCTCCAGCATATTGATCGGATCGTTGAAGTCGGCCAGCCAGCCGTTGCGGGCGATATCATAGTTGCCCGCCTTCCTCTCTTCCAAAAATACGTTCCAGTCAACCGTCTTGATGGTCATATTGATGCCGACCGCCGCAAAATCCTGCTGCAGGGACTCTGCGATCGCCACATGTGCCGTGCCCTCGTTGGTCAGATACTCGAAGGTGATCGGTGTCTCTTCGGAGAGCATACCGTCGTCGGTAAACTCATAGCCCGCGCTCTTCAACAGTTCGATCGCCTCGTCCAAATTCTCGTCGAACGCTTCCGGATCATAGTAGCCTTCCGTCGCTTCGTTCGGATAAGTGTATGCGTCGTCGTTGGCCTTGAATACGCCGCCGTTGCCGTCCGCCATACCGGCCGGAATAAAGGTATTGGCCGGCTGCTGGCCTGTCTGTCCGATATTCTCAACGATATAGTCGCGGTCTACCAGAAGCGCAAACGCACGGCGCATCGCATTCGCCTGTGCCGGCGTCTTGCCCTCAAACAGCGGGCTCTTAACGTTAAAGCATACATAGTAGGTGCCGAGGTTGTCCACGATGTGGAACTCCGGATTGTCCAGAAGGGACTGGATCTCGTCCGTGGGAACGGTATCCGCAAAATCCAGATCGCCCGCATTGTACGCGGCATAGATCGCCGTGTCGTCGGCGCTCAGCATCATCTGCAGCTTCTCTACCTTCACTTCATCCGCCCTGTGATAGTACGGATTCTTCACATAGGTCATGGACTCGTCGTGAGACCACTCGGACAACGTGTAAGCGCCGTTGCTCACGAAACCTGCCTCCTGGCACCATGCGCCGGGATTGGTCTCCCAGTCAGCCGCGCTCTCCACCTCGGACTGCTTCACCGGATAGTAAGCCGGGAAAGCCAGCAGGTCAAGGAAATACGCGCAGGGAGCGTTCAGAACGATCGTCAGGGACTGTCCGTCCTCGCTCGCCGTCACGTTCAGCGTGCCGTCGTCGTTGGCCTGGATCGCGTCGAACATATAGGAATAATCCGCCGCCGTCTCCGGTGCGACCGCGCGGTTCCAGGAATATACGAAGTCATTGGCATTCAACTCGGAGCCGTCGGACCACTTCAAGTCGGGAAGCAGCGTCACGGTATAGGTCAGACCGTCGTCGCTCACCGAAACGTCGGCCGCCAGATCGGGCTGCAGACTGCCGTCCGCATCGTAGGTGTAGAGCCCCGCGAAGCTGTTGACCGCAAGACATGCGCCGTCAACGGAGCTGTTTAATGCCGGATCCAGATAATCCGGCTCGGAAGCCAGATTGATGCGAAGCGTGTCGGCATCCGTCTGCGCGAACTGGAAATACTTGAAGCCGTACAGATTGGAATAAATGTTGGAAACATTTGCCTTCTGCAGATAGATATCGTTGTAATAGTACAGGGGAAGCAGAGCGCCGGTCTCCATCAGCATATCCTCCGCCTCATGCATCATCGCTTCTCTTTCCGTATAGTCGGTGGTCGTCTTGATCTCCTGGATCAGAGAATTGAAGCCGTCCCAATTCAGCGGATCGACCGCATCCGCCTCTCCTTCGGCGGGAGCTTCCGCATCTGCCGTATCTGCCGCGTCAGCAGTACCCCCCCCCGCTTCTGTGCTCTCCTGCGTGCCGTTGTCTGCCGCAGGAGCCTCCGCAGAGCCTCCGCCGCATGCGGACAACGTGGTCATCGTCAGAGCGAGAGCCACTAACAAAGCTGCTTTTCTTTTCATAATTTTTCCTCCTTCTTTTCCGTTTGGAATGTATCATCGGCAGACGGAGACCGTCTGCATAATACCTGAATCACTATAATACAGATCAGCGGTTATGGCAAGCCGCAAAATGTCCGCCGCCCTTATCCGCCAGCGCGGGACATTCCTCCGCGCACTTGTCCGTCGCAAACCGGCAGCGTGTGCGGAACGCACAGCCCGTCGGCATATGCATAGGGCTCGGCACATCGCCCGACAGCACGATCCGCCTGTTCTGTCTGGCCGTGATCGGATCCGGAATGGGCACCGCGCTGAGGAGCGATTCCGTGTAGGGGTGGATCGGATGCTCGTAGACTTCATCGGCGTCCCCGATCTCCACGACCTTTCCCAGATACATGACGGCGATCCGATTGGAGATATGCCGCACCACCAACAGGTCGTGGGCGATGAACAGATACGCCACGCCCAGCTTCTGCTGCAGATCCTCGAACATATTGATGACCTGCGCCTGGATCGATACGTCCAGCGCGCTCACCGCCTCGTCGCATACGATAAACTTCGGATCCACCGCCAGCGCTCTGGCAATACCGATACGCTGCCGCTGGCCGCCCGAAAACTCATGGGCGTACCGGGTCGCATGCTCCGCGTTCAGACCCACCAGCTCCATGAGAGCCAGGATCTTCTCCCTGCGCTCTTTTTTGTTCGCATACAGCTTGTGTACGTCCAGCGGTTCCCCGATGATATCCTCCACCGTCATGCGGGGATTCAGGGAAGAATAGGGATCCTGAAACACCATCTGCATGTCCTTGCGGTGTACCGCGATATTCTTTTCCGTGATCTCTTCCCCGTTGAACTTTACCGTGCCCGCCGTCGGCTCGTACAGCCGCAGGATGGAGCGTCCCACCGTCGTCTTGCCGCAGCCGGACTCTCCCACGAGTCCCAGCGTCTCGCCCGGCTTGATCTTAAAGGTTACGCCGTCCACCGCCTTTAGCGGGGTCGTTCTGAAAAATCCGGTCTTCACCGGAAAGTATTGTTTCAGGTCTTCTACTTCGATCAGATATCCGCTGCTCATCCCTGCGCTCCTTTCTCCTGTGCCACGGCGAGATCCCTGTATGCCAGCCAGCAGGAGGCATAATGGCCATCCGGCATCTGCACCTGCGGCGGCACTTCCGTAAGACAGATCTTCATCGCCTCATCACATCTGGCGCAGAACGCGCACCCCTTCGGCATATTGAGCAGATTGATCGGCGTGCCCGCGATCGGCACCAGCCTCTCCTTACTGCCGTCCGCCTTCGGAATGGAACGCAGAAGCCCTTTGGTATATTCGTGCGCGGGGCGGTAAAAGATATCCTCCGCCGTGCCCCGCTCGCAGACCCTTCCGCCGTACATCACGATGATCTCGTCGCACATGTCCGCGATGACGCCCAGATCATGCGTCACCATAATGATCGCCATGCCCAGCTTCTTCTGCAGCTCCTGCATCAGTTCAAGGATCTGCGCCTGGATCGTCACATCGAGCGCCGTGGTCGGCTCGTCCGCGATCAGGATATCCGGCTCACAGGCAAGCGCCATAGCGATCATGACACGCTGGCGCATACCGCCGGAAAGCTCATGCGGGTACTGCCGGATACGCTTCGCCGGCTCATTCACGCCGACCAACTCCAGCATCTCGATCGCCCGCTCCTTCGCCTGTTTTTTGTCCTTGTCCGTGTGGAGCAGGATCGCCTCCATCAGCTGATTTCCGATCGTGAACACGGGATTTAAGCTGGTCATAGGATCCTGAAAGATAATGCTGCAGCATTTCCCGCGGAAATTTTTCATCTGTTTCTTGTCGAACTTGGTGATGTCCTGTCCCTTATAAAGCACCTCGCCGCTCATGATGCGCCCGGTGGAAGCCAGTATCCCCATGATCGAATAGGCCGTGACGCTCTTGCCGGAACCGGATTCGCCCACAATGCCCAGTATCTTGCCCGGCGCAAGGTTGAACGTCACGCCGTTTACGGCTCTGACCTCTCCGGAATCCGTGAAAAAAGATGTGTGCAGGTCTTTTACCTGCAAAATATACTCTTCGCCCATTATCTCTATCCTCCGCCCTTCTACTTTTTCAGCTTGGGATCGAACGCATCCCGCAGACCGTCGCCCAGCAGGTTGAAAGAAAGCACGATCAGGCAGATCACGACGGCCGGAATGATCAGCTTATACGGATAACTCTGCAGCCCCTCTCTGGCGCTGTTCGCCAGACTGCCGAGAGACGGCATCGGCGACTGCACGCCCAGACCGATAAAACTCAGATAGCTCTCGGTAAAAATGGCGGACGGGATCTGCAGCGCTGTGGATATGAAGATCACGCTGACACAGTTCGGTATGATGTGCTTCATGATGATGCGGCCGCTCTTTGCGCCCGTCGTCCTTGCCGCCAGTATGTATTCGTTGTTTTTGATCGTCAGGATCTGTCCCCGCACCAGCCTTGCCATGCCGACCCAGTAGAGCAGCCCGTACACGATGAAAAGAGAGATCATATTGACGCCCAGCTTCTGAAGCACCGTTCCTTCAAGCATCGGTTTGAGCGTCTCGTCAAGCACCACCGACAGCAGGATGATCACCAGCATATCCGGCAGCGAATAGATGATATCCACGATCCGCATCATGATCAGGTCCGTCTTTCCTCCCAGATAGCCCGATATGCTGCCGTACAGAAGGCCGATGATCAGAACGATCACACTGGCGAAAAGCCCCACCGCCAGAGAGACCCTCGTGCCGTATACGACGCGGATAAAATAATCGCGGCACATGGCGTCGGTCCCCATGATATGGGGGAACACTTCTCCGCCCTCCGCCATGTACTCCAGCTCCCGCTCGGAATACTCAAAGGGCTTCAGGTTCTTCGCGCTCTTGTCCCTCCTGCCGTTGACCGAGATGATCTCCGAATAACTGTAAGGGACCACATGGGGCGCCACAAGGATCACGCCCAAGATCAATACGAGCACGACGATGCTCATGACCGCCAGCGGGTTTTTCATCAGCTTGCGCATACCGTCCTTAAAAAAGGTGGTGGATTCGCTCATCACATCCTGCTGCCGCTTTTCCTCGTCGGTCGCCTTCTCAAATTTGGAAACATCTATCTGTGCGCTGAAAATATTTTTCTTCTCTGCCACCGTTCTTCCTCCCTAATCGTCCAGTTTGATCCTCGGATCGACGATGCTGTATATGATGTCCGTGATCAGATTCATCGTCACCATGAGGATCGCAAGGAACATGGTCGTACCCATGATCATCGTATAATCGCGGTTATTGATGCCGGATATGAATTTGGAGCCGAGACCGCCGATGGTAAAAATATTTTCCACCACCAGACTGCCCGTGATGATGTAGGCGAGCATCGGCCCCACGTAAGTGATGACCGGAATGACCGCGTTGCGCAGCGCATGCTTGAAGATCACCTTATATCCCGCCACGCCCTTGGCATTGGCCGTGCGGATATAGTCCTGCCCCAGCGCGTCCAGCATACTCGTCTTGGTCAGACGCGTGATATAAGCCATAGGATAGAGAGAAAGCGCGATGACCGGAAGCGTATAGTTGGTGTTCTCCACGCTCCAAACCGGCACCCACCCGAGGGCAAGGCAGAACACATACAGAAGCACCGTCGCCAGAACGAAGCTCGGCACCGCCGTAAAAAGCGTAGTGAAAAAGACGATGATCCGATCGATAAAAGTATTGCGTTTCAGGGCCGCAAGACTGCCCAAGACAATGCCGGCCACCGCCGCCGTCAGCGCCGCAAGCCCGCCCAGCTTCGCAGAGACAGGAAACGATTCGCCGATGATCGTGGAGATGCTTCTGGCGTTCTTTAACGAAACGCCCAGATCACCGTGCAGGAAATTTCCGATATAGATAAAGAACTGCTCCACAACGGGCTTGTCCAGATTATAGCGTTCCTCCAGCACCCGCTGCACTTCGGGACTCGGCGCCTTCTCCGAGGCAAACGGCCCGCCCGGAATGGCATTCATGGTAAAAAATGTGATCGCCGCAATGATAAAAACGGTTACGACCGCGAGAATGACCCGCTTGACAATGTATCGAAACATCTTTCCACCCCTTCATATCAGATTACCCATAAAAAAACGATGATAACTGTCCATCATCATCGTTCGACTTTTTTATCATATACGAAAGCGCATGATTTGTCAAGTTTTTTCCGTTCTTTAGCCGGCCACAGAAAAGCTGCATTTCACGCAAAAATTGGGGGAAACAAATGCCGCATGGTATTTGTTTCCCCGGTGTTCACTCGTCTGCGCCGCAGACGCTTGCTCGCTAAGGGCGCTGAGGAAACAAATGCCGCTGCGCGGCGCTTGTTTCCTCTTAGCGCTCCTTACATCATACCGCCCATGCCGCCTGCACCTGCGGGCATCGGAGGCTCGGGTTCTTTGATATTGGCCACGACGGACTCTGTGGTGAGCAGGGTGGCCGCAACGCTGGTCGCATTCTGCAGCGCGCTTCTCGTAACCTTTGCCGGATCGAGGATACCCGCGCTTACCATATCGCCGTAGGTCTCTTTCAGGGCATCGAAGCCAACGCCGACCTTGGACTCTTTTACCTTGTTGATGATGACGGAGCCTTCCAGTCCCGCGTTCGCAACAATGTGATACATGGGCGCTTCAAGCGCTTTCAGCACGATCTGCGCGCCTGTCTTCTCGTCGCCGGTCAATGTGTCAGCCAGTTTGGCAACTTCCTTAGACGCATGGATATATGCGGAACCGCCGCCGGAGATGATGCCTTCCTCTACGGCTGCTCTGGTCGCCGCAAGCGCATCCTCCAAACGCAGCTTTGCCTCTTTCATCTCTGTCTCCGTAGCCGCGCCCACGCGGATGACCGCTACGCCGCCGGCCAGCTTCGCCAGACGCTCCTGCAGCTTCTCCTTATCGAAATCGGAGGTCGTCTCCTCGATCTGTTTCTTGATCTGGCTGATCCTTGCCTGAATGGCAGCCTTCTCGCCCTCGCCGTCCACGATAACGGTGTTTTCTTTCTGCACCTTAACGGACTTCGCACGGCCGAGCTGATCCAGCGTGGCATCCTTCAGCTCCAGTCCCAGTTCGGAACTGATGACCTGACCGCCTGTCAGGATCGCGATATCTTCCAGCATCGCTTTTCTTCTGTCGCCGTAGCCGGGCGCCTTGACCGCTACCACATTGAACGTGCCGCGCAGCTTGTTGACGATCAGTGTCGTGAGCGCCTCGCCCTCCACGTCCTCCGCGATGATCAGCAGCTTTGCGCCGGACTGCACGATCTGCTCCAGAAGCGGCAGAATCTCCTGAATGTTGGAGATCTTCTTATCCGTGATCAGGATATAAGGATTCTCCAGAACCGCCTCCATCTTATCCATATCCGTAGCCATATATGCGGAAATATAACCTCTGTCAAACTGCATACCTTCCACAAGATCCAGCTCCGTCAGCATGGTCTTGCTCTCCTCGATCGTGATGACGCCGTCGCCGGACACCTTCTCCATCGCATCTGCGACAAGCTGTCCTACCTCGTCATCGCCGGCCGAAATGGCAGCGACTCTCGCGATATGCTCCTTGCCTTTGACCTTGGAGCTCATTTTGGCGATCGCCTCTACCGCGCAGTCCGTCGCTTTCTTCATACCTTTTCTCAGAATGATCGGATTTGCGCCGGCAGCCAGATTCTTGATGCCCTCGTGTACCATCGCCTGTGCCAGTACGGTAGCGGTCGTCGTGCCGTCGCCCGCCACGTCGTTGGTCTTGGTAGCCACTTCCTTGACAAGCTGTGCGCCCATGTTCTCGAACGGGTCCGCCAGCTCGATCTCCTTCGCAATCGTCACGCCGTCGTTTGTGATAAGCGGAGCGCCGTAGGATTTATCCAACACTACGTTGCGTCCCTTGGGGCCGAGCGTGACCCTCACCGTGTCCGCCAGTTGATTTACGCCTGATTCCAAAGCCGCTCTGGCTTCTGCGCCATATTTGATTTCCTTTGCCATGATTTATGTCCTCCTTAACATTCATGCCATGCATGCTCTTAATTAAAATATAATGGGCTTCTTAGGAGAATTGCGAGGCAATTCCCGCGAAGCGATCCGCTTTGGTTATTTAACGATCGCCAGAATATCGCTCTGTCTCACGATGATGTACTCATCCTCGTCCAGCTTCACTTCCGTGCCGGCGTATTTGGAGTAGATGACCTGATCGCCGACTTTGACCTCCATCTTTACCTCCTTGCCGTCTACCACGCCGCCGGGTCCGACCGCGATCACTTCCGCCTGCTGCGGCTTCTCCTTGCTCTGTCCCGGAAGGACGATGCCGGATTTCGTGGTCTCCTCCGCCTCAAGCTGCTTCAATACGACTCTGTCGCCAAGTGGTGCTAATTTCATGATAAAAGCCTCCTTATGTTAATATATTGATCGTTCCGTATTATTAGCACTCATTTGCGTCGAGTGCTAATCACAAACTATATATTAGTTTTTACATGGGTACTTTGCAAACAGAACGAGAGACATTTGCGTTTCTTATTCACGTAATTATCTCTCGTTTTCTCTTTTTTTCTTTAATTTTCTTATTATGTGCCGAAATATGGGATTTAATACTTTTTTTAGAATCTACCGTCCGCCCTTTTCCAAACGCTCTCTGTAGCCCGGCGCATTCTTGATCTCGAACTTATTGTTGAACATCTCATACTCCGCGTCCGCCAGCTTATCCTCGATGCGCTCCTCCACGTTGGTCTTATAGACGATGCCGCACGCCGCGGACGGCGCAAGGATCGGATCCTCATAGTCCAGACACGCCTGCTGCACCCTGCGGCGGTAGTCTTCCGCCTCCCCCTCTTCTGCCAGCGGGATCAGTACGATGAACACGTCGCCGTCCACCCTGCCGATCACATAGTCCGGCTTCGCATTCTCCTTCAGGATGTCCGCGATCGTCCTGATCAGCCTGTCGCTCTCCTCGTCGCCGTAATTGTCGTTGACATACTTCCAGTCATTGATGTTCACGTTGACGACCGCCACCGGCGCGATCTCGGCGCGGTCAATGACCTGCATGCGCTCCTCGAAATACAGCTTGTGATACACGCCCGTCAGCGCGTCCTCTTTCTCGCCCTTGGCGGTCTGCACATGCTGTACGCCTACTTCCTCCTCCAGTTCGTCCATGTAAATGGAAGATTCCCTGTGCAGATACGCTTCCTCACCCCATTGGGAAAGTATGGCCGCAAAATTATCCAGAAGGTGCTCCACCGCCTCCCGTTTCTCCTCGGGCACTTTATCCGTCTCCGCGTAGAGATGCGCGATCGTCCTGCCGTAGACCCGCACCTTGCGGCCCGGCTCGCCGACCACATCAGGCGTGAATCCCGCAAATCCGCCGACCGAAACGATCTTCTCTCCGTGGCGCTCCGTGATCAGGATCGCCACGTCCGCCACCGTACACAGGGATTTGCAGTGATCCGTCAGCACATCGATCGCGTACAGATTGTCCAGCGCGTAATTCCTGATATTCTCTTTGATCCTTTTCTCAAAAGGCACTGCCTGATAATCCATCTTCCGAACTCTCTCCCTATCATGATCCGCATCGCCGCCGTCTCAGGCTGCCGCCTGTCCGGCGCGGACTACTTCCCTGCCTGTTCGCACAGCAGCTTGTAGAAATCCTCCTCCGGCATGGGCTTCGCATAATAATAGCCCTGCACCTGATCGCAGCCGATGCGCTGCAGCAGCTCCACCTGCTCCTTGGTCTCCACGCCTTCCGCCAGAAGGCCCAGCCCCAGCTTGTTTGCCATGGCGACCACCTGTTCAAGGATCAGCTTGCCCTTGCCGGACACTATCATGCTCTCCATGAACCGCTTATCCAGCTTGATCACATCAAAAGGCGTCTCCAACAGGATATTCAGAGACGAATACCCGCTGCCGAAATCGTCCATCAGGAGCGTGTATCCCTCGTCCTTAAGCTGATAAGCCTTCCTGCTGACTTCCTGATCGTCCACAGACTCCGTGATCTCCAGCTCCAGCAGCTCCTTGGGGATCGCGTTGCTCTGGATCAGATCGGAGAGCACCTTGATACACTCGTCGTCCCGCAGGTGGACTCTGGACACGTTCACGGAGATCGGGCACGCCGGTATGCCTTCCAGTCCGCATCTTCGGATAAATCTGCATGCCTCGCCCCATATGTAATAGTCCACCTTCCGGATAAATCCGTTGTCCTCCAGAACGGGAATGAACTGATCCGGATAGATCATGCCCCGCTCCGGATGCTTCCACCTCACAAGCGCCTCCGCGCCGATGATCTCATTCTTCGCAATACTGTATTTCGGCTGGAGATACATCATAAATTGGCGTTCCGTGATCGCCGCCTGCATGTTCTCCTCGATAAATTTCCTGTTGTACAGATTTTCCTTGAACTGCTCCCTGTAAAAGAGGATCCTGCCCACCGCGTTCTGCTTTGCGGCCTTTCTGGCCATGGCCGCCCGGTCTTCCATCTGGCGCAGCTCCATTTCCCGATCTTCCACCGTATAGACGCCGTAAGTCATCTGCAGCTTGATGTCCTTGTAACTGCTGACTCTGGCATTCAAACGTTCGATCAGCTCTGTCAGCTCTTCCTCCTCATCATACTCCGTCACGACCATGAACACGTCGCTGCGCAGATGAATAAAATACTGCCTGTCGCCGCAGATGCCTTTGAGCTGCTCGCGGACAAACTGCAGGATCTCGTCCCCGATCTTCTCTCCGTACAGATCGTTCACCACCTTGAACTGACGGATATCGAACTGGATAAAGGCGATCTCCCTCTTCGAGGAAAGCAGCAGTTCCCCGACATCACGCTTAAAGCGCCTGAATCGGTTCTGGCTGATCAGTATGGTGCGCATCTCGCTGCTGCCCGCCATATTGTCCAGCTCTTCCTCCTCTGTCGCGGAAGCGCTCCGCAGATCCGCCGGAAGAAGCTCCTCCAAGATCTCGATGCTCGCGTTCAGCACGCCGGGGCATATCTTGCCCATCAGATTCTTCTCATGTATGACGGCGATCTCTTCGGGTTTGGACAGATCGAGGCCGAGGATCTCCCGGCATGCCAGTTTTCCTTCCATACGCTCGGCAAACCGCTGTACAAGCTCCTCCGTCTTTTTGATCCCGCGGACTTCCCTCTCCTTGTCCTGTGCGTCGTAATAGCCGTATACCATGCCGAGCACCATGACCGCGCCCGTAAGACAGCCGCACACCTCGCCCTGCCGCATGCCGCCGCCAAAGCACGTGCCGATCTTCAGCGCCGTTTTCAGATCCAGTCCGATACTGTCGGCGAACGCGCCCATGATCGCCTGTGTGCAGTGATACTGCTGCCGTATCAGCCGCTCCGCTTTCTCTTTGTGTGTCATCACTCACCCCCCCCCTCGTCTATGGTAGTGTCAAAAACTACCCATTTTTTATTGCTAAATTTTAGTAAAAACCTTGATTTTAAGGGAAATCGAAAATAAA
>CANQTF010000022.1 GCA_947626745.1 uncultured Lachnospiraceae bacterium | reverse complement strand
GCAGAGGTAAACACCACTCTTGCAGAAATAAATTCCACCAGAGGATTTGAGAGTGGAATTTAAAATTTCAATTTTGGGATCGGCATGAAAAACGATTTCCGTATTGACAAAGCCCACTGCGGGTGATAAATTTAATGTTAGATACGAAATTTTCCGAAAAATTTGGCGAAAGAAAGGGCCGGCCCTTTCTTTATATTCTATAGCTATAGAATATAAAAACCCTGACCGGCTCATGATTTCGGTATAAGGCGCGGCGACGCGTTTTATATAGAAGGCTGAAACCTGAACATTGATCCGCGGCCATACAGGCCGGACGGATCGGAAAGAGAGAGGAAAAATTATGAAGAAGAAAGTATTGGCAGCATTACTGGCAACAGCAATGGTAGCCGGCTGTCTCGTTGGCTGCGGCGGAAATTCCGGCGACAGCGCGGCGGAAGCTCCGGCAGCGGATTCCGCTCCGGCGACGGATTCCGCTCCGGCGGCGGACAGCACGGATGCGGGCGCGGGTGATACCGCAGCGGAGCCGGTCGAGTACGGCTCAGGCTCGATCACGATCTGGGTTGCCGAGAACACGGTAGACTTTACGACGCAGAAGGCGCAGGAGTTCTTCGATGCCAACCCTGACATGGCTGGTTACACATTTACCGTTGAGCCGGTAGGCGAGGGCGATGCGGCAAGCAACATGCTCACGGACGTTGAGGGCGGTGCGGACATCTTCGGTTTCGCACAGGATCAGATCACCCGTCTCGTGTCCGCAGGTGCGCTTTCCCCGGTTGTGAACGAGAATCTGGACTTTGTGACAAGCAACAACGACGAGGGTTCTGCGAACGCTGCGGTTGTCGGCGATGTGACCTACGCATACCCGATGACTTCCGATAACGGTTATTTCTTATATTATGACAAGAGTGTCGTAACGGATCCTTCTTCTTTGGAGAAGATCGTTGCGGACTGCGAGGCTGCAGGCAAGAATTTCTACATGGAGATCAATTCCGGCTGGTATCAGCCCGCGTTCTTCTTTGCGACAGGTTGCACGCTGACCTACGACACGGACGACGCCGGCAACTTCACACAGTGCAATGTTGACTATGCGTCCGACGCAGGTGTGGTTGCCTTGAAGGAGATCATCGAGCTGGCATCTTCACCGGCTTTCCAGAACGGCTCTTCCGTGGACAACGGCACGAACATCGGTGCGATCGTTGACGGTACATGGGATTCCGGTTCCGCACAGACCGCTTTCGGCGACAACTACGCATGCGCGAAGCTGCCTTCCTTTGAAGGCTCCGACGGCAACACCTATCAGCTCAGCGGCTTCGGCGGCTACAAGCTGCTCGGTATCAAGCCGCAGGTAGAGCCCGGCAAGCTGGCAGTCTGCCATGCACTGGCACAGTACCTGACAAGCAAGGATACACAGCTTGACCGTTACAATGCGGTAGGCTGGGGCCCGTCCAACGTAGAGGCACAGCAGGATGCGACGATCCAGGCCGACGTAGCGCTCTCCGCACTGGCAGAGCAGCTGCAGTACACGATCCCGCAGGGCAACTACCCCGGCGATTACTGGACGCTTGCAACATCACTCGGTGATGATGTGATCTCCGGCACGATCAGCGCGTCTTCCTCCGATGAGGAGTTGGCCAACATCCTTCAGACTTTCCAGGATACTTGCATTTCCTACGCACAGTAAGCGCATAGAGTTTGAAACGGATAGCAATATCGGCAGAGAGGTCTTCTCTCTGCCGAATATTGTCGTATCGCGGAAAAAGTAAGAAATATGAATGCAGGAGGGATTTCAAGAATGGGAAATAGCGCAAATTCCGGCAAGGGCTCGGTCGGGAAATTTTTCAGCGGGGTTGGAAACGAATTTAAGGAAATCGGGCTGACATTCACACAGGGGGATTGGAAGACCAAAGTCTCCTATCTGATCATGGGCTTCGGCCCTCTCATGCGCAAGCAGTTCCTGAGGGGGATCGCGTATCTGGCGGCGGAGGTTTTGTTTATCCTGTACATGGTCGGCTTCGGCTGGGGATATCTGCAGGATTTCACCACACTCGGAACGGTCGCGCGCGTGATGAACAACGACGGTACGTTCAGTTACAACGACAACAGCTTTCTCATCTTGCTGTACAGTCTGCTGACGATCATAGTGATCTTTGTATTTCTTGTCGTGTGGCGGATGAACCTGCGGGAGAACCGCAACGAGGAGAAGCTTCTCGCGGCGGGCAAACAGCTCGGCACTGTCAAAGGCGACCTGTACTCCCTGCTCGATTCGCATTTTGACAAGACGCTGCTGGCGCTGCCGGTACTCGGTATCTTCGTGTTCACGGTGCTGCCGATCATCTTTATGATCTTTGTCGCGTTTACGGATTACGACGCGAATCATCAGCCGCCCACGAACCTTTTCACGTGGGTCGGGCTTGAGAACTTCAAGGAACTGTTCTCCTTCGGCACGGCCGGACTCGGCTCCACGTTCTTCACCGTGCTCGGATGGACACTGATATGGGCATTTTTCGCAACCTTCCTCACCTATTTCTGCGGCATGGGCGTTGCGATCATGATAAATAAAAAAGGCATTAAGTTCAAGAAACTCTGGAGGACCATTCTGGTCATGACGATCGCGGTCCCGCAGTTTGTTTCCCTGCTGTATGTATACAAGATGTTTGCCAGCGACGGTCTGGTGAACTCCTATCTGATGAAGTGGGGCTGGATCAGCAGCGCGATCCCGTTCTGGCAGAATCCGACGCTCGCAAAAGTGATGATCATCGTGATCAACCTGTGGATCGGTATTCCTTACACGATGCTGATCACTACGGGACTTCTGATGAACATACCCGAGGATCTGTATGAGAGCGCAAGGATCGACGGCGCGACGGGCTTTCAGATGTTTAAGAGCATCACGCTTCCCTATATGCTGTTCGTGACAGGGCCGTTCCTGCTCACGCAGTTTACCGGAAACCTGAACAACTTCAACGTCATCTTCCTGCTGACGCAGGGCGGACCGCAGTCCATGAAGCTCTCCAACAACGCGGGGTACACGGATCTGCTCGTCACCTGGCTGTACAAGATGACGATCAACGACACGAACTACCGAATGGCGGCTGTACTCGGTATCATGGTATTCGTGGTCACGGCGGTCATTTCACTCGTTGTATACGGCATGCTGCCGTCCGTAAAAGATGAGGAGGGATTCCAATAATGGGTATTAAAGCAAAAAGAACGTTGGGTAACACGATCACCTATATCGTACTTATCATCATCAGCATCGTATGGCTGTTCCCGTTTGTATGTCTGTTCCTGCAGAGTCTGCGCTCCTACAATGAAGGGGGCGGCGGTATGGTAGAGTATCTGCTGCCGAAGCAGTTCTCGCTGGATTCCTACGCATTCCTGTTCAGTCAGGACAGTCAGTTCGTGCGCTGGTATCTGAACACGCTGGTCATCGCTGCGTTCGTGGCGCTGGGACAGACGATCATTGTGCTGTGCGTCAGCTACGCGCTGTCCCGTATGCGCTTTAAGGGACGTACTTTCCTGATGCGCTTCTGGCTGATTCTCGGCATGTTCCCGGGCTTCCTGACGATGATCTGCCTGTACTTCCTGTTGAAGCAGTTCGGGCTGACACAGGCGGGTGCGATCCCGGGCTTGATCCTGATCTCGATCGCGAGTTCCGGTATGGGCTACTATGTCACCAAAGGATATTTTGATACGATCCCGAAGGCATTGGACGAGGCGGCGCGGATCGACGGCGCTTCCCGGGCGAGGGTGTTCCTGACGATGATCATTCCGATGTCGAAGCCGATCATCATCTATGCGGCGTTAGTCGCGTTCATGGCGCCTTGGTGCGATTACATCTTCGCATCTTACGTTGCGTTCGGTTATTCCGACAGCTACAACGTTGCGGTGGCGATGCAGAGATGGGTCTGGACGAACGACTATCAGGGATATTTTACCAGATTCTGCGCGGGCGGTATGCTCGTAGCTGTGCCGATCACGATCCTGTTCATCTGTCTGCAGAAGTACTATGTAGAAGGTGTGACGGGCGGCGCGGTCAAAGGATGATGGCTGTGCGCCTCGGCGCATGAAGATAGAGATATAGAAGCGATAAAACGAGTGCAGACCCGCAACAAGGTCTGCACTTGCTGTATCATAATGGGAGATGATGCGGCGCAGCCGGGAGGATATCCCTTGCCGCCGCGCTCGCGCTCCGAGCGTAACAGACAGAGTATGTGTCTGTCAGTGTAAGGCCGGGGAAAGGCGCAGTCTGCAGGAAGCGTCGCCCGGACGCGCTCGCGCTCCGCTCCGAACGCAGCGGCAGTAAGCTCGAAGACACCTCGCTAACTGCCGGCGTTCTCCAAGGGTCCGGGCGACAGCTCCTGCAGACTGCGCCATGGCTGTGCGGAGCGATGCTGCAGAGCGATAGGGACAATGAGACTGCATTCAGCGCCAAGTATAGCGGCGGTATGCATATAGGTTCGTAGACGTAGGCGCAAAGCCGGGGAGGGTACGGCCTGTAAATACTATGCCCGGACCCTTGGAGAGTGTCGGCACTTAACGAGCGGTTTGCCGCGAGTTTAGTACCGTTACGCTCGGAGCGGAGCGCGAGCGCGTCCGAGCAGGTATTTACAGGCTGTGCCCGGTTTACCGCTTATCTTACAGAATCTGGGAAGTACGGAATCAGGAGGATCAGAGATGATACGAGATAACAGAGTAAAACGCTGCATTGCGGCGCTTCTCGCATTGGCCATGCTGGGTGTGACCGCTTGCGGCAAACAGACGCCGTCAGAAAGCGGCGCCGCGGATAGCCAGGCCGCGCCCGACACGGACTCTGCGGCGCAGGAGGCGGAACAGGCAGCCGCAGAACAGCCCGACATAACGGACACGATCCCGCTGCAGATGATCGACGACAACTACCGCACCTATTATGAGGTGTTCGTCTACTCTTTCTGTGACAGTGACAAGGACGGGATCGGCGATCTGCAGGGATTGCTGTCCAAGCTGGACTATATCAACGACGGGGACGATACGACGGACACGGACTTGGGCTGCAACGGTATCTGGCTGATGCCCGTCCAGCCGTCGCCCACCTATCACAAATACGACGTGACGGACTACTATGCGATCGATCCGGCATATGGCACGACGGAGGATTTTAAAGAGCTTCTGGCGGCGTGCGACGAGCGGGGGATCAAGGTCATCATGGATCTGGTGCTGAACCACACGTCTTCCCAGCACCCGTGGTTTGTGGCGGCATGCGACTATGTGCGCGAGCTGGGAACGGCCGAACCCGATGCGGCGGAATGTCCCTATGTGGACTACTACCATTTCACGAAAGAGCCGGGTACGGGGTACTGTCAGGTGGAGGGCTGCAACTGGTACTATGAGGCCAGATTTTGGGAAGGCATGCCGGATCTGAATCTGGACTGTGAGGCGCTTCGGGAGGAGATCGCCCAAATCACGCAGTACTGGCTCGACATGGGCGTGGGCGGCTTCCGGCTCGACGCGGTCAAGGAGTACTACAGCGACAGCGCGCCGGACAGCATCGCATTTCTGACATGGTTGACCGATACGGTCAAATCACAGAAGGAGGACGCCTATCTGGTGGGCGAGGCGTGGCTGAATATCAATGCCTATGCGGAATTTTACCGGAGCGGGATCGACAGCCTTTTCGACTTTCAATTTGCGGGCGCGGAGGGCGTCATCGCCAAAGTGCTGAACGGCTCGCCGGCGGGCAGGTACGGGACTGCCCTGGCGGAGCTTGACGGACTGTTCGGGCAGTACAACGAAGATTATATCGACGCGCCTTTTTACACGAACCACGACATGGCAAGGAGCGCGGGCTACTATGCGGGCGAGACCGGCGAGAGCCGCGTAAAGATGGCGGGAGCCATGAACCTTTTTATGAGCGGCTCGGCCTTTGTCTACTATGGCGAGGAGCTTGGCATGAAAGGATCGGGCAGGGACGAGAACAAGCGCGCGCCGATGTACTGGAGCAAGGACGAAAACGCGGACGGCATGTGCGACGGGCCGGCGGACATGGAAGACTTCGAGATGAAGTACGGCAGTCTGGAGGAACAGGCGCAGGATGCGTCCTCTGTCTACAATTATTATAAGAAAGCGATCAAAATAAGGAACCAGAATCCGGAGATCGCCCGCGGCAAAGTCGATTATCTGGAAGAGATCTCCGATGACAGCGTCTGTGTGCTGAAAAAGACCTATGAAGCTTCGGAGGTGCTCCTTGTGTTCAATACGGGCGCCGAGACGCAGAGCCTCAGTCTGGAAAGCGTGGAGCTGAACGGCCATGCGGTGGACGGCACAAGCAAACTGCGCGGCACGCTGGTGACGGGAGAAGAACAGGTCGGCGTGGAAGGCGCGGACGTGACGATGCCGGCGTATTCTGTGCTGGTGCTGAAATAAGGGAAATAAGGGAAATAAGGGATAGAAGAATAAGCAAAAACCTCGAAGGGCGCTGCCTTCGAGGTTTTCGCTTGTGTAAAAGGGGAATTCTTCCGGAATTGCTATAACTGACTTGACTTCCGTGATCAAGTCTGACTATACTATATCCTCTTTTTTCGACACCGTCTATAATTATATTGCATAAGAATAAAACTATATTAGCAAGAAATAATTATCGAGTACGATTTTTCGTTAAAATTGACGGACAAATTAAAAATATCTTGATTTAAAATGAATTTTATATGTTTAATCGTACAAGCTGACCGGCCGTCACATGTCAAGATAATCGCGCTGCGCCTGAATCTCCGGCGGGATCTCCGCGCCGATATTGCGAAGCTTCTGGAACAGGTTGTCGTAGTGGTGGATATGCTGCGCCAGTTTGATGTCATAGCGCTCCATAGTCTCTTTATAGAGAGGGTTGGCTTTCAGCTTGACGCGGATATCCTTGGAAAACGGGCAGAACTCGAACAGGATCGAGCGGGCGATCTTGTTCAGGCGGGGCGAACCCGCACCCTCATAGAGCACCCATGCCGTATAGTCGCGGATAAACATCTCCTTGAAGCTGTTCTTGGCCTTCTGCATATTGAGCTTGATCTTGTCCTTGGCGTCGGCGGAGAGATCGCGGTTCTTCTTGTAGAACTGGATATAGTCGAAGTAATGGCTCGTGAGGGACGGCTCGGAGATATCGTTCCACCTTGCGCCCTGTACGCGCTTGCACATTTCCCAGCGGAAATCGCCCGTGAGCCGGACTATGATATTGGTCATATCCTCCATTTGGAAGACGGACATCAGCATGCGGGCGGGCGTCGTGCGCTTGCGGCCCTCGATCTCCTGCCACATGATGCCTCTGACGCCGACGTTCGGCATCAGGATCATATCCGGCAGGATCTCCACGCTGATCTCTTCCTTGCCAATGCCGAGTTTGGGGTTGGTGTAGATCATGTCGCGGTAGTACGCGCTGAAATCCACGGCGCGGATCTGCCGGAAAGTCTCCGTCACTTTTTCGGCGGATACGAGGGACTTCTCCAAGTCTTTCAGGATATTGTGCTCCGAGAAGACAGGACAGAAGCTGCTGATACGGCCGAACGTGATCTTGTTGCCGGACTGGAACATATTGTGCATCTCGAAGAGGAGCTGTTTCTTGGTATCCTTCAGCATGGCCGTCTCTTCGGAAGCCTTGATCTTGCCGGATATCTTTAACTCATGCACATAAGCCTGATAGTCGGTGTCGAACTCGTTGCGGCTGGGGGATTTTTTGCCGTCATAGATGGCGCGGAGCCATTCGCAGATCGTGTAGACGCCCTTCTCCGGATCGGAGGGAAGCTTGTCCACGATAGAATACAGGTAGGCGGCATTTTCCATACCGGCGAGCTGCTCGTCCACATAGCCGAAATTGAGGAACATCTGTACGATCTTCGGCGTTTCAAAGTCTTTCAGACTGCGCAGGAAAGCCTTCTCATAGATCTCATAGAACAGCTTGGTGATGTGCAGACGCAGCTTTCTGGAAGCGTCGTCTGCACTGTTCCTGTCGTTCAATCTGCGGTAATCGTGTATGGCGGTGCGGAACTCGTTGGCCTTCTCCTCCTCGACCTGCGCGTAGGAAAGGATCGTGTTCAGAGAATCGTGGATCTCCGGCACATCCTTCGGCCGGCTGTCTTCCGCCTCCTGCCCCTCGGTAAACTTATCCAGATCGGCGAGACGTTCCTTGTACTCCGCCACGCGCTGCCGGTACATATCCTTGTCGATGGAAGGCTGGCTCTCCAGCTGTATCATCATCTTGGAGATAGCGGCGATCACGGAGGTAGACTCGTCCGAGTGCGCACCGATCTTATAGAGCAGACTGGCATAGAGATCGAAGAAATCCAGTCTGTTTTCGCTCATCAGCAGATTGGTGATCTCGGCTTTATAGTCGTACAGGACGCGGCACACCGAAAGGATCTCGGATACGTCCTGACTCGTTTTCATCAGAAGGCCCCGCAGGAAATCGACGCTCAGCGTTTTGACCTGTTTGGTCGATACAAGCGAGCGCAGCTGTGTGTAATAGCCGCTTGTCCAGCCGTCGATATCTTCTTCCAGAACGAGTGCGGTCAATGTCTCCAGACCGGGCAGCGTTCTGGCGGAGATGCCTCGTTTGCCGCAGAGCGTGCGGTACTCCTCATAGCTGTTCATCAGATAGTGGTAGAAATTGTCGCAGTCGAAGGTCGCAAACTCATATTGGTCGAAGAGCTCCTGTAATTGCCGGAACATGGACGCGACGAGATACCCCGCCATATCGCCGTTTCCCAGGATCTTGGGAAGCAGCGCCGGCGAGTAGGCATAGGAGGCGATGGAAACCTTATCCTGCGCCCGATAGGTGATCAGATAGGACTCACAGCACAGCTCGCAGACGCCTATGACATCTCCCTTTGTAAGATGAAACTCGCCGCCCGGATAGGTGGCGCACACGCTGCCGCCGGCGATGACATGAAGCGCGGTGATCGCCTGGCCGCTCTGTGCCAGGATCTTACCCGCAGGATACTCTTTTACAGCCATACAGATACCTCCTGTTATCGTTATCTTTTAGTGTACTACGAACAGGCCGCAAATACAAGAAAGAAAAGCATGGCCCCGCTCCGGACAGGCGGATTCCGACAAAATGCACAAGAAGTCCGGCAGTATTTTGTACAGCACTTCCTATAAAAATATGCTAAAATAGGCACGATGACAGGAAGCTGTGCGAGGACGGCTTCAGACGGCGGGAAGGAACAACACCGATGGAAAAGGAAGATATCGAATACAGGCGGCAGGTGGTAGACAAGTACAGACCGGACGTGGAGAGACTGATCCGTTACCTTCCGTGGCTTGAAGAGAAAGCGGCGGCGGGCGGCGGCGTGTCGGAGCTGTTCGGGGACAACGGCATAAGGGAACACTCTATCACGTTCCCGGTATATGACGGCACGCTGATGAGTTTTATTAAGGAAGTGCAGCAGACGGCGCTGCTTGACAGGAATTATCCCTACGTCTATTCCCGCTGCAGGATACGGACGGTGCAGGACGAACTGAACGCCATAGCGCGGGCGGACATCAAGGAGATGAACGTTCTGAGCGGGATCCTGTCAAAGTACGTTCTGGGCGGCATGACGAAGGGCCGTATGTGGACGGAAGCGGTGACGAACAGGGTATTTTTGCAAGTGGTCCGCAAGATGAAGGAGAACATTGAGTTCTGGGATAAACCGATGTGTTAGGCGCGAAGGAGAAGCGCATAAGCAAGCAAATAAGAACAACCGAAAAGGAAATGACGGCGGCATGGGTGAGAAATCGATACAGAAAAAACAGCATATACTGGACACCGCAAGGAAGGTCTTTGCCGAGAAGGGTTTTAAGAATGTGACGATGAAGGATATCGTGGAGGCGTGCGAGATCAGCCGCGGCGGGCTGTATCTGTATTTTGACAGCACGGAGCAGATCTTCATGGAGATCCTGACAATGGAGGCGCAGGAGACGGACGACCTCTTCACGGGCCACATATCCGAGGAGGACACGGCGGCGGATATCCTGATGCTGTTCCTCAAGGAACAGAAGCGCGAGCTTCTGCAGAAAAAGGATAGTTTGACCGTTGCGGTCTATGAATATTTCTTTACCAACGGATCGACCGACAGGAACAATATGTTGCGCAAGCAATTTGACGCCGGTGTCAGGGTGTTGGAGAAGCTGATCGAGGCGGGCATCGCCAGCGGCGAGTTCTACTGTGAAGATCCGAAAGGGGCGGCGGCGAACATCATGTATGTGCTGGAGGGCATGAAGGTGAACGCCAAGACCTTCGGCATTACGGAGAAGATGGTGGACGAGCAGCTTTTGTATATCATGCAGGGCTTGATCGTGGATGTTTAGAAGAGGGGACTGTGGGGAAGATACTTTGGGATCGCCGAAGTATCTTCTTTATTTATGTTGAAATGTGACCTCTTTTTTGGCATAATAGGAAAGGAAATCATTCTGTAACCATTCCGATTGGGAAGGAGAAGCCAGCATGGGAAATGTGAAACGCATTTATGTGGAGAAGAAAGGCCCTTTTGCGGTCAGGGCGAAAGAGCTGAAGGAGGAGATCGAGAGCTATCTGGGCGTGGACGGCGTGAAAGAGGTGCGGGTCTTCATCCGCTATGATGTCGAGAATCTGTCGGACGAAGTCTTTGCGAAGGCGTGCAGGACCGTTTTCAGTGAACCGCCTGTGGATATCCTGTATGAGGAGACGATCGAGATCCCCGCGGACGGCAGGGTGTTCAGCGTGGAATTTCTGCCGGGGCAGTTCGACCAGAGAGCGGACTCCGCCGTGCAGTGCGTGAGATTCTTGAAGGAGGACGAAGAGCCGATCATCAGGACGGCGGTCACCTACCTGATCACGGGGAACATTTCCGATGAGGCGTTTGCGAAGATCAAGGCCCACTGCATCAACCCCGTGGATTCGCGGGAGACGGACATGATAAAACCCGACACTCTTGTCACTAAATATGACGAACCTGTCGATGTAGCGGTTTTCCACGGATTTGCGGATATGCCCGAGGCGGAGCTTAAGAAGCTGTATGACTCGCTCGGACTGGCGATGACCTTTCGGGATTTTCTCCATATCCAGAATTATTATAGAGGCGAGGAGCACAGGGATCCGACCATGACGGAGATCCGCGTGCTCGACACATACTGGTCGGACCACTGCAGACACACGACGTTCTCCACGGAGCTGAAGGAGGTTACGTTTGCGGACGGGTTTTATCGGAAACCGATCGAGGATACCTATGAGGATTATCTCGCCGTCAGGCAGGAGCTCTATGCGGGCAGACAGGACAAGTTCGTCTGCCTGATGGATCTGGCGCTGACGGCGATGCGCAAATTAAGGAAAGACGGCAGACTGGAGGACATGGAGCAGTCCGACGAGATCAACGCCTGTTCGGTGGTCGTTCCTGTGGAAATGGATTACGGCGACCGCAAAGTGACGGAGGAGTGGCTCGTATTTTTTAAGAACGAGACGCACAATCACCCGACGGAGATAGAGCCCTTCGGCGGCGCGGCCACCTGTCTGGGCGGCGCGATCCGCGATCCGCTGTCGGGGCGCGGCTATGTGTATCAGGCGATGCGCGTCACGGGCGCGGCCGATCCTACCGTGCCTGTTTCGGACACCCTGAAGGGCAAGCTGCCCCAGAAGAAGCTGGTGCGCGGCGCGGCCGGCGGCTACTCGTCCTACGGCAACCAGATCGGGCTGGCGACCGGCCTGGTCAAAGAGATCTATCACCCGGACTATGTGGCGAAGAGGATGGAGATCGGCGCGGTCATGGGCGCGGCGCCGAGAGAGAACGTGGTCCGCGGGACTTCCGATCCCGGCGATATCATTATCCTCTTGGGCGGCCGGACCGGGCGCGACGGCTGCGGCGGCGCGACGGGTTCCTCCAAGGTACACACGGAGAGCTCTATCGAGACCTGCGGCGCGGAGGTGCAGAAGGGCAACGCGCCCACGGAGCGCAAGATCCAGAGACTGTTCCGGCGCGCGGAAGTGAGCCGTCTGATCAAGAAGTGTAACGATTTCGGCGCGGGCGGCGTGTCCGTGGCGATCGGTGAACTGGCGGACGGGCTTGTGGTGGATCTCGACAAGGTGCCGAAGAAGTATGCGGGTCTGGACGGCACGGAGCTGGCTATCTCCGAATCGCAGGAGAGGATGGCGGTGGTGGTCTCCCCGAAAGACGTGCAGGAGTTCTTGGGATACGCCGCCGAGGAAAACCTTGAGGCGGTGGAAGTGGCGGTCGTGACGAAAGAGCCCAGACTGATATTGAAGTGGCGCGGCGGGGAGATCGTCAATATCTCCAGAGCCTTCCTCGACACCAATGGCGCGCATCAGGAGACGGCGGTGGCGGTGGACATGCCAAAGGAGCAGGACAACTATCTGAGGAAGATCGCGACGCCGGCGGTGGCCGAGGCGCTTGCGGCGGGCGATGTGAAGAAGGCCTGGCTCGCCCTGCTGAACGACCTGAACGTATGCTCCCAGAAGGGTCTGGTGGAGATGTTCGACGCGTCTATCGGCGCGGGCAGCGTATATATGCCTTACGGCGGTAAATATCAGCTCACGGAGACACAGGCGATGATCGCCAAGCTTCCCGTCAGGAGCGGCCGGACGGATACGGTGACGATGATGAGTTATGGCTTCGACCCCTATCTGTCGAGCTGGAGCCCTTACCACGGCGCGGTCTATGCGGTGACGGAATCCATGGCAAAGATCGTGGCGAACGGCGGGGATTACCGGAAGATCCGCTTCACGTTTCAGGAGTATTTCAGGAGGATGAGCGAAGATCCGCACCGCTGGAGTCAGCCCTTTGCGGCGCTTTTGGGCGCTTACGGCGCGCAGATGGGATACGGTCTGCCGTCTATCGGCGGCAAGGATTCCATGTCCGGCACGTTCAATGACATCGACGTGCCGCCCACCCTCGTATCCTTTGCGGTGGACATCGCGAAGCAGGGCGACATCGTCAGTCCCGAGCTGAAGCGGGCGGGCAGCAGACTTGTCCGTTTCCGTATCGCTAAGGACAGGTACGATCTGCCCGTCTATGAGAAAGTCATGCGCACGTACGACGGTATCCTTTCGCTGATGGCGCAGGGCAGGATCCTTTCGGCCTACGCGCTGGACGCCAAAGGCGTGGCGGCGGCTCTTGGCAAAATGGCGTTCGGCAATAAGCTGGGCGTGCGGATCGACGACGGCGTACCGGCCGAAAGCCTTTTTGACAACGGCCTCGGCGAGATCCTTGCGGAGATGCCGGAGACGGCGGCGCGGGAGCTGGCGGACAGCGGCCTCGATTACAGTCTTGTCGGCACGGTGACGGCAGAGCCTGTCTTTGTGTGCGGTGAGACAAGGATCGACATGGAGGAGGCGCTCGCCGCATGGACGGGCAGACTGCAGAAGGTATTCCCCTACACGGCCGGGCGGGATAAGAGCAGCGTGGACACCGGCGTCTATCGGGCGAAAGAGGTCTATGTGTGCAGACACAAGGTGGCAAGACCCACCGTCTTCATTCCCGTATTTCCGGGCACCAACTGCGAGTACGACAGCGAGGCGGCATTTGTGCGGGCGGGCGCGGACGTGGTTACGAAGGTGTTCAGGAATCTGACGGCGGCGGACATCAGGGACAGCGTGGACGAGTTCGCGAAGGCTATCGGCCGGGCGCAGATCATCATGTTCCCCGGCGGCTTCTCGGCGGGCGACGAGCCGGACGGCTCCGCCAAGTTCTTCGCCACCGCCTTTCAGAATGAGAAGATAAAGGAGGCGGTGACGCGGCTGCTCCATGAGCGGGACGGCCTTGCCCTCGGTATCTGCAACGGTTTTCAGGCGCTGATCAAGCTGGGGCTTGTGCCTTACGGTGAGATCACGGGCCAGAAAGAGGATTCCCCCACGCTGACCTTCAACACGGTGGGCCGCCATATCTCCAAAATGGCGTATCTCAAAGTCGTGTCCGACAAGTCCCCGTGGCTTAGCGGCGCGCGGCTCGGCGGCGTCTATGTGAATCCGGCTTCCCACGGCGAAGGGCGGTTCGTCGCGCCGAAGGAGTGGATCGACAGGCTTTTTGCAAACGGACAGGTGGCTACGCAGTACGCCGACCCGGAGGGCAATATCACCATGGACGAGGAGTGGAACATCAACGGCTCCTACGCCGCCGTCGAGGGCATCACGTCGCCCGACGGCCGGGTACTCGGCAAAATGGCCCATTCCGAGAGAAGAGGCGAGGGCGTTGCGGTCAATATATACGGAGAGCAGGATCTGAAGATCTTCGAGTCCGGCGTATCCTACTTTAAATAAAGCGTAAAGAACAGAAAGACAGAAAGAACAGGTGACGGAATGAAAGCGTTCTTGATTTTGGAAGACGGCACTGTGTTTGAGGGAACTCATATCGGTGCGCTGAGAGATGTGATCAGCGAGATCGTGTTCAACACTTCCATGGCGGGCTATCTGGAAGTGCTGACCGATCCGTCCTACGCGGGACAGGCGGTGTGCATGACCTATCCGCTGATCGGCAATTACGGTGTGTGCAGGGAGGACATGGAATCGCGCAGAGCGTGGCCGGACGGCTTTATCGTCAGAGAACTCTCCCGTATGCCGAGCAATTTCCGCTGTGACATGACGATTCAGGAATTTCTGGCGGAAAATGATATCCCGGGCATCGCGGGGATCGACACGAGAGCGCTCACGAAGCTTCTGCGTGAAAAAGGTACGATGAACGGTATGATCACCACCGACGAAGGTTACCGGACGGAGGAGATCCTGCCGAAGCTGAAAGCGTACACCACCGGCAAAGTGGTGGATATCGTCACCTGTAAAGAAAAATACACGCTGTCCGGCACGAGGGACCTTAAGGACAACGGCCCGATCTCCGGAAGCGCCCGGTTTCGGAAGGAAGCGTACGAACAGGGGATCCGGGAGAAGAGGCCGAGCATGGTCCGCGCGCTGAACGGCGCGGGGCTTAAAGTGGCGCTCTTGGATCTGGGCGCGAAGGACAACATCGCGAAGTCGCTGGCGGCCAGAGGCTGCGATGTGACGGTGTATCCGGCCGGCACGAAGGCCGAGGAGATCATCGCCGCGAAGCCCGACGGCATCATGCTGAGCAACGGGCCCGGCGACCCGAAGGAGTGTACGGAGGTGATCGCCGAGATCAGGAAGTTATACGAAACGGACATCACGATCTTTGCGATCTGTCTCGGACACCAGCTTATGGCGCTCGCCACGGGCGCGGACACCTACAAGATGAAATACGGCCACAGGGGCGGCAATCACCCTGTGAAGGATCTGCGGACGGGAAGGGTCTATATCTCCTCGCAGAACCACGGCTATGTGGTGGATACGGAGAGGCTCGATCCCAAAGTGGCCGTTCCGGCCTTTGTCAATGTCAACGACGGGACGAACGAGGGGCTGTCCTACACCGGAAAAAATATCTTTACGGTGCAGTTTCATCCCGAGGCATGTCCCGGACCGCAGGATTCGGGGGATCTGTTCGACCGGTTTATCACGATGATGAAGGAGGTACACCATGCCTAAGAATCCGAACGTGAAGAGAGTGCTTGTGATCGGCTCCGGCCCGATCGTGATAGGACAGGCGGCGGAGTTCGACTACGCGGGAACACAGGCGTGCCGCTCCCTAAAGGAGGAGGGCATGGAGGTCATTCTCGTGAACTCCAACCCGGCGACGATCATGACCGACGGCGACATCGCGGACAAGGTGTACATCGAGCCGCTGACCGCCAAAGTGATAGAGGACATTATCCGAAAAGAAAAACCTGACAGTCTGCTTCCCAACATGGGCGGACAGGCAGGACTGAACCTCGGCATGGAGCTGGACGAGTCGGGCTTCTTAAAGGAGCACGGCGTCACCCTGCTCGGCACCACCGCGGCGACGATCAGGAAAGCCGAAGACCGCCTGGAGTTCAAGGAGACGATGGAGAAGATCGGCGAGCCCTGCGCGCCGTCCCTCGTGGTGGAGAACATCGAGGACGGCGTCGCTTTTGCGTCCAAGATCGGCTATCCCGTCGTGCTGCGCCCCGCTTACACGCTGGGCGGCTCGGGCGGCGGTATCGCCCACGATCAGGCCCAGCTTGAGGAGATCTTAGCCAACGGTCTGCGGCTCTCCCGGGTGGGACAGGTGCTTGTGGAGCGCTGCATCGCGGGCTGGAAAGAGATCGAGTACGAGGTGATGCGTGACAGCGCGGGCAACTGCATCACCGTCTGCAACATGGAGAATATAGATCCTGTGGGCGTGCATACGGGCGACAGCATCGTGGTCGCGCCCTCTCAGACCCTGAGCGACAAGGAGTACCAGATGCTCAGGAGCTCCGCACTCAACATCATTGACGAGTTGGGTATCACGGGCGGCTGCAACGTGCAGTTCGCGCTGCACCCGACCAGCTTCGAGTACTGCGTGATCGAGGTCAATCCCCGTGTGAGCCGGTCCTCCGCCTTGGCGAGTAAGGCGACGGGCTACCCGATCGCGAAGGTGGCGGCGAAGATCGCGCTGGGCTATACGCTGGATGAGATCAAAAACGCCATTACGGGCAAGACATACGCCAGCTTTGAGCCGACGTTGGACTACTGCGTCGTGAAGATACCGCGTCTTCCTTTTGACAAGTTCATCACGGCCAAGCGGACGCTGACCACACAGATGAAAGCGACCGGCGAGGTCATGAGCATCTGCGATAATTTCGAGGGGGCGCTGATGAAGGCGATCCGCTCTCTGGAGCAGCATGTGGACTGTCTGCGCAGCTATGACTTCTCCGCTCTCACGGCGGAGGAACTGAAAGAGCGTATGCATGTCGTGGACGACCAGCGCATCTATGTCATCGCGGAGGCGCTGCGCAAAGGGGTAGACTACGACACGATCCATGAGATCACGATGATAGACCGCTGGTTCATCGACAAGATAGCGATCCTGACGGAGATGGAGGCGGCGCTGGAAAAAGGGCCGCTGACCGTGGAACTCTTGAAAGAGGCGAAGAGGATCGAATTTCCGGACAACGTGATCGCGCGCCTGACGGGAAAGAGCGAGGAAGAGATCCGGAAGCTGCGCTGCGACAACGGCATCGTCGCGGCCTTCAAAATGGTGGACACCTGCGCCGCAGAGTTTCAGGCGAGCACCCCGTACTACTATTCCGTGTTCGGATCGGAGACGGAGGCGGAGCAGACGCACCCGAAGAAAAAAGTGCTGGTGCTCGGCTCTGGCCCGATCCGCATCGGTCAGGGGATCGAGTTTGATTACTGCTCCGTGCATGCCACATGGGCGTTCGCCAAAGAAAGCTACGAGACGATCATCATCAACAATAACCCGGAGACGGTCAGCACCGACTTTGACATCGCGGACAAGCTTTACTTTGAGCCGCTGACGCCGGAGGACGTGGCGAATGTCGTTGACGTGGAGCGGCCCGACGGCGCGGTCGTGCAGTTCGGCGGACAGACGGCGATCAAGCTGACGGAGAGCCTGATGAAAATGGGCGTACCGATCCTCGGCACGAAGGCGGAAGATGTGGACGCCGCCGAGGACAGGGAGCTTTTTGACAAGATACTGGAAGAGACCAAGATCCCGCGGGCGGCGGGCGGCACGGTCTACACCGCCGAGGAGGCCAAGGAAGTGGCGAACAGACTCGGCTATCCCGTACTCGTGCGCCCTTCCTATGTGCTCGGCGGACAGGGAATGCAGATCGCGATCTCCGATCAGGAGATCGAGGAGTTCATGGCGGTCATCAACCGCTATGAGCAGGATCACCCGATCCTCGTGGACAAATACCTGCAGGGCAAGGAGCTGGAGGTGGACGCGGTGTGCGACGGCACGGATATCCTCATTCCGGGCATCATGGAGCACATCGAGAGGACGGGCGTGCATTCCGGCGACAGCATCTCGGTCTACCCCGCGCCCACGGTGAGCGACAAGGTAAAGGCGACGATCGCGGACTACTCGGGCAGACTGGCGAAGGCGCTGCATGTCATCGGCCTGATCAACATACAGTTTATCGCTATGGGAGATGAGGTGTACGTGATCGAGGTCAATCCCCGTTCCTCGCGCACCGTTCCCTATATCAGCAAGGTGACGGGCATACCGATCGTGGATCTGGCGACGCAGGTCATCATCGGAAAGAAGATACGCGATCTGGGCTATGAACCCGGCTTGCAGCCGCCCGCAGACTATTTTGCGATCAAGATGCCGGTATTCTCCTTCGAGAAGATCCGGGGCGCGGAGATCAGTCTGGGGCCGGAGATGAAGTCTACGGGCGAATGCCTTGGCATCGCGCGGACCTTCGATGAGGCGCTGTACAAGGCATTCCTCGGCGCCGGCATCGATCTGCCGAAGCACAAGCAGATCATCATCACCGTCAAGGACGCAGACAAAGGCGAGGCGATCGAGGTGGCGCGCCGCTTCGAGAAGCTGGGCTACATCATCTACGCCACGAGAAGTACGGCGGCCGCCCTGAATGACGCGGGCGTCAAGGCGAGAAAGGTCAACAAGATCCGGCAGGAATCCCCGACGGTCATGGATCTGATCTTGGGACACAGGATCGATCTGGTGATCGACACGCCCACACAGGGGCGCGACAAGAACAGGGACGGTTTCCTGATCCGGAGGACCGCCATAGAGACGGGCGTCAACTGTATCACTTCGATGGACACCGCGGCGGCCCTCGTGACAAGTCTGGAAAATGCCGTCTCGCAGGGTGAGATGACGTTGGTGGACATCGCCACGATCGCGAAAAGATAGGTCGGAACGGCTATGAACGCAGTCAGGAATTATCAGAGAGAATTGGAGAGGCTCACAGAGGATCCCGCTGTGCAAGGCAGCAGACTCCTGCTGCACAGCTGCTGCGCGCCGTGCAGCAGCTACGTGTTGGAGTATCTGCGCCCGTACTTCCGGCTCACGGTTTTTTACTATAACCCGAATATCTCCCCGCAGTCCGAGTACCGCAGGCGGGTGGAGGAGCAGAAAAGGCTGATCGCCGCCTACAATGCGGCGCTTGCCGGACAGACAGCGCCGGGAGAAGAAGGGCGCGGCTGGCCCATTGAGATCCTGGAGGGAGATTACGAGCCGGAGCGGTTTGCCGCTGTCGCCCGGGGAAGAGAACGGTGCCCGGAAGGCGGCGAGCGGTGCCGCGCGTGTTATGAGCTGCGGCTGCGGGCGAGCGCGGAGCGTGCAAAAGAAGGGAAGTTTGCTTTTTTTGCCACGACCCTGACCGTCAGTCCCCTGAAAAACGCGGCAAAGCTCAACGAGATCGGGGAGAGGCTGGCGGCGGAGTACGGCGTCGCTTATCTGCCGTCGGATTTTAAGAAAAAAGGCGGTTATCAGCGCTCCGTCGAACTGTCGCGGGAATATGGGCTCTACAGACAGGACTATTGCGGCTGCGCCTATTCCAAGGCGGAGCGGGAGAGACAGAAACAAGAGCGGAGGGAAATATGAAGAAGATCTTGGATTTGATTTCGGAGGAGACGGAACGGGCCTTTGCGGCTGCCGGGTACGATGCCGAACTCGGCAAAGTCACCCTGTCCAACAGGCCGGATCTGTGCGAATACCAGTGCAACGGCGCGATGGCCGGCGCAAAGCGATATCATAAGGCGCCCCTTGCGATCGCGCAGGACGTGGCTGCCAGACTGGAAGGAAGCGCCGTGTTTGCGGAAGTGTCGGCCGTCGCGCCGGGCTTTCTGAACATGAAGGTGCGGGAATCCTTTGCGGGCAGCTATCTGCGTCAGATGAGGACGAGCGACAGGTTCGGACTGGAAGCGCCGGAGCGCGTGAAGAAGATCATTGTCGATTACGGCGGCGCCAACGTGGCGAAGCCTCTTCATGTGGGACATCTGCGCCCTGCCATTATCGGCGAGAGTATAAAAAGGATCTGCCGCTATGCCGGACACGACGTGATCGGCGATATCCATATGGGGGACTGGGGACTGCAGATGGGACTCGTCATCACGGAGCTGAGAAAGAGACAGCCGGAGCTGGTCTATTTTGACGCGGCATACACGGGGGAATATCCGGCCGAAGCGCCTTTTACCATAGCGGAGCTGGAGGAGATCTACCCCACGGCGAGCGCGAAGTCCAAGGAGGACGCGGACTACAAGGCGGAGGCGATGGAGGCTACCCACAGGCTGCAGAGCGGCGAGCGCGGTTACCGCGCCCTGTGGCAGCATATCATGCGCGTGTCCGTGGAGGATCTGCGGAAGAATTATGACAGTCTGGACGTTGCGTTCGATCTCTGGAAAGGAGAGTCGGACGTGCAGGATCTGATCCCCGGCATGGTGGATAAGATGAAAAAAGACGGTTACGCCTACGAGAGCGACGGCGCCCTTGTGGTAGATGTCAAAGAGGAGACGGACACGAAAGAAGTGCCGCCCTGCATGATCCTGAAGTCTGACGGCGCGTCCCTGTACAATACGACCGATCTGGCGACGATCATGGACCGTATGGAGAAGTACCGCCCGGACAAGATGATCTATGTGACGGACAAAAGGCAGGATCTGTACTTTGAACAGATCTTTCGCTGCGCGCGAAAGACCAAATTGGTCAACGAAGAGACGGAACTCGTACACATCGGCAACGGCACGATGAACGGCAAGGACGGCAGACCCTTCAAGACAAGGGAGGGCGGCGTGATGCGTCTCGAGCACCTGATGCGGGAGATCGATGAGGAGATGCTGCGCAAGATCCGGGAGAATGCCGGGACAAAAGGCTATGAGATCGACGAGGCGGAGGCGGAGAAGACGGCGAAAGTCGTGGGGCTGGCCGCGGTCAAGTACGGCGACCTGTCCAATCAGGCTTCCAAGGACTATATCTTTGACATCGACCGGTTCACGTCCTTTGAGGGGGATACCGGGCCTTATATCCTCTACACGATCGTGCGCATCAAATCGATCCTGCACAAGTATGCGGAGCAGGGCGGCAATTTGACCGATGCGGTCATTCAAGATGCCCTAAGCGATTCCGAGAAAAGCCTGATGCTGGAGCTGGCAAAATTCAACGCGACGATAGAAACGGCTTACGAGGAGGCGGCGCCCCACAGGATCTGCGCCTATATCTACGATATTGCCAACGCCTTCAACCACTTCTATCATGAGACGAAGATATTGACCGAGACGGACGAAGAAAAGCGGGCAGGGTGGATCGCGCTGCTCAAACTGACCGGAGACGTGCTGGAGGTATGCATCGACCTTCTCGGCTTCTCCGCCCCGGATAGGATGTGACGAAGCAGAAAGCCATGCAGGAAAGCTTCTGCGGCAGTCCGCGGGAGCTTGCTCACGCAGGACAGACCGCAGGAGCTTTCCTATAGGGCGCACGCCCGACATGAAATAAGCCGGCGGAGCCGGCTTATGAATGGCATGGCTTTCTGTATAAGCATTCTTTTTCCTATAGGGCGCACGCCCGACATGAAATAAGCCGGCGGAGCCGGCTTATGAATGGCATGGCTTTCTATTATTATAATATGAAAGAATTTTCTGAAAAACACTTGACAAGCAGTGCCGTCAGATTGTATACTAGCAAAGCGGGTTGCACGAGCGGCCTGTAGCAGGATGGGGTCTTAGCTCAGCTGGGAGAGCATCTGCCTTACAAGCAGAGGGTCATAGGTTCGAGCCCTATAGGCCCCATTTTCTTGATATATATCAGATATACGGCGAGATAGCTCAGCTGGCTAGAGCACACGGTTCATACCCGTGGTGTCGAGGGTTCAAGTCCCCCTCTCGCTACTCGGAAGTGATAGCTGAAAACATTTGTTTTCGGCTATTTTTATGCTTTTCAGGGTACATGGGAAAACGGCTGACGCAACAGGCTGCGCCCGCCCATATATAACAAGATTGAAAAAAAGTTTGTATGATTTTGGAAAAAAGTTTGAATTTATATCGTTCAGGTGATATGATGAAAATAAGTTATCCACATTATCATGCAGAGAAAGTATCGAGAGACGGAAGAAAAGTCATTTCATGGGATACGGACGAAGGGTTACGGCAGATAAGCACACGGAGGTAGGTTATGGCGACTTGGGGTTATGTCGCGGTTGATAAGAGCGGTAAAGAGATCAAGGGCAGCAAGGATGCCGAGAGTCAGGAACAGGCGGTCAGAGAACTGAAGAATCAGGGCATGATCGTGCTGGAGGTCACGGAACAGAACGCGCTGACCAAGGATATCAGCATTGATTTCGGCGGGAAGCCGACGCCGAGGGATCTGGCGGTCTTCTGTAGACAGTTTGCGAGTATCACGCGCGCGGGCGTTACGATCATACAGACCTTGAACATGCTGGCGGAGCAGACGGAGAACGTGAAGCTGCAGAAGGCGCTGCAGGCGGTCCGCGCGGACGTGGAGAAGGGCGAGAGCTTTGCGGATTCCCTTGCGCGGCATACCAACGTGTTCCCGGAGCTGCTGATCCAAATGGCGAGAGCCGGCGAGGCTTCCGGCAGTCTGGAGACGGCGATGGAGCGTATGGCGACCCAGTTCGAGAAGTCCGCCAAGACACAGGCGCTTGTCAAGAAAGCGATGATCTACCCGATCGTGGTCGCGCTGGTCGCGGTGGCGGTCGTCATCGTCATGCTGGTGTTCGTCATTCCGCGTTACATGGATATGTTCGAGGAGCTGGGCACGGAGCTGCCGGGCATCACGAAGATGGTTGTGGCGATGAGTAACTTTATCCAGAATTACTGGTACATAATCATTCCGGTCGTGATCGCGGTCGTGGTCGCATTCAAGGCCTGGTCCAAGACGTATTCCGGCAAACATGTGCTGGGCAAGCTGGCCCTCAAGGTGCCGGCGATCAAAAATCTGGTCGTGAAATCCGCCTCTTCCCAGATGGCGCGCACATTGAGCACGCTGCTGACGGCGGGCGTACCGTTGGTGGAAGCGGTCGACATCGTGGCGGACACAATGGGAAATATATGGTTTAAAGAGGCTTTGAAGGACGCGGTCGATCAGATCATGATCGGTGTGCCGATGTCGCAGCCCCTGCAGTCATGCGGCCTGTTCCCGCCTATGGTGTATCACATGGTCCGTATCGGTGAGGAAGCGGGTTCTACCGAAGACATGCTGAACAAGCTGGCGGACTACTATGAGGAAGAAGTGGAAATGGCGGTACAGTCGCTGATGGCGGCCATGGAGCCAGCGATCATCATCGTATTGGCGGGCGTTGTCGGTCTGCTGATCGGTGCGGTCATGGCGCCTATGGTAACCATGTACGCGGCTCTGGATAACCTGTAAGAGCAGGGCCTTGAACGAAAGAAACGCCGGTATCGCGATGCGTTTCCGGCATATATAGAAAAGATCTGAGGCGCGGAGGCCCGCATGGATTTGCGGCGTCCGCGCTTTGACATAAAAAACTCTTGCAATCTTTTTGACGTTATGCTATCATCGATATATCATAACGAACATATCTGGGAAGTCTGGCAGTTCTGAGCGCACGTCTTGTATTTCTGTTCTGAGCGGATCCCTTATATGTACAACGGTTTATTTCATAAGGGAGGACGAAGGAATGGAGACAAAAGACAAGGAGACGGCTTTTGCCGTACAGGGCATGGTGTCGCGCAGCGTAAAGGACGGCATGTTCCGCACGCTGTTCAAGGAAGACAAGGAGGCGCTTTTGCAGCTGTACAACGCGCTGAACGGCACAGACTATACGGACGTTTCGGGGCTTAAGATCGTCACGATCGAGAATGCCGTATACATCGTGATGAAGAACGATCTGGCTTTTCTGCTGACGGATACGCTGAATCTGTACGAACACCAGAGCAGCGTGAATGCGAATCTGCCGGTGCGGTTCCTGCTCTATCTGGCGGAGGAGTACCAGCGGCTGATCGAAGGCATGGAGCAGAGCATCTACGGCAGACGGCAGATCAGACTGCCCGCGCCCAGATGCGTGGTCTTCTACAATGGAGAAGAGGAGAGGCCGGACAACTGGGAGATGCGGTTGTCGGCAGCCTTTGCGGCGGAGGCTGCGGCCGATGCCGGAAACAAAAGAGACGGCCGGGGGATCGGCGGCGTCTCGGGCGGGCAGAGAGAGGCGGACGCGGAGCTGCGAGTGCAGGTGTACAACATCAACCTCGGCCACAACAGGGCGCTGATGGAGAAATGCCCGCTGCTTATGGCTTACGCGAAGTTCACGGCTGTGTGCCGCAGATATATGGCGCGGGGGCTTGAAAGGCGGGACGCATACGCCAAGGCGGTGACGTACTGCATAAAACATGATATTTTGCGGGATTTTTTGAGAAAAAACAGGGCGGAGGTGATCGGCATGCTGCTGACGGATTTTGATGCGGAGAAATATGAGAGGACGATCAGACAGGAAGGCGTGGAAGAGGGGATAGAGAAAGGAATAGAAAAGGGGATAGAGAAGGGAATAAAAAAAGGGATAAAAAAAGGAATAGAGGAAGGCTGTGTGAACACGGCGCTGCGTATGCTGCAGGACGGAGAACTGCCACTCGACAAGATTGCACTGTATTCCGGGCTGCCGCTTGCAAAAGTGCAAAAGCTGGCTGAGTCGGCGACGATATGAGAACGAGTAAAAGCGGGTCTGCCGATAGCGGCGGACCCGCTTTTTTGTGCATTATGCACAAAAATGATAAAAAGTGTGAACAAATTTTGAAAAAAGTTTGAATTTATGAGGTATAGGTGATATGATAATGGTAATAAGATCGCAGGGAGTGTCATGAACCATAGTCAAGTAAGTAGACACATTTTTTTGTAAATTTTTTACCGGAGACAGAGAATTATTTCTGTCTCCAGT
>CANQTF010000021.1 GCA_947626745.1 uncultured Lachnospiraceae bacterium | reverse complement strand
AATCATTATACCTCAAGGAACCAATACTCTTTTTATTTATTTATTTTCTATCAACTGACAATATCTTTACTCCAACTGCATTTGATCTTCTGCCGGCATGACATAATCTCCCCATAACCGTCATACATTATAAAAAAGATTCTCCATGGGGATAGACTATGAGTTCCAAGACCAAGATCATCGTGCTTCACGTAAAAGAGTTGATATATACCGGAATTTTTGCCGTGCTCGGTATTCTCTTTATTGTTCTGCTCATCATCATGTTCCTGCCGAAAGAAGAAAAAAGAGAAACCATGTCTACAGTGACACAGACGACAGCGAACACATACATACCCGGTGTGTATACGACATCTCTGATCCTGAACGACAACGTGGTGGAGATCGAGGTGACGGTTGACGAGAAAAACATCAACTCCATACGCCTCATCAATCTGGACGATGCGGTGGCTGCCATGTACCCTCTGATCCAGCCTTCCTTCGAGGATCTGGCCAATCAGATCATCGTCAATCAGAGTCTGGAGGGCATCACCTATCCGGACGACAGCAAATACACGTCCATGATCCTTCTGGACGCCATCACCGCCTCGATCAACAAGGCGCTTGAAAATGAAGGTGACACCGAGATCAAATAGCAGCGCCGGCGGCGGCCGACACTGCTACAATGCCTCTGCCTGCGCCAGCCAGAGATCCGCACAGGCGTCGGAGGGCATACGCAGGTCGCCTCTGGGCGACAGGGCCACGCTTCCCACTTTAGGGCCGTCCGGCAGACAGGAACGCTTGAACTGCTGCGCGAAGAATCGGCTGTAAAAGGTTTTGAGCCATTTCAATATGACATTCTTGTCATATACGTCCTGAAAGGACCGACAGGCGATGCGGTATATCTTCGCCGGCTCAAAACCGCAGCGCAGCATATAATACAAGAAAAAGTCGTGCAGCTCGTACGGGCCGACGATGTCCTCCGTCCGCTGCGATATCGTGCCGTCCACCGGCGGCAGGAGTTCGGGGCTTACCGGCGTGTCGAGCACGTCCAGAAGCACCATGCGAAGCTCGGCGTTGTCGCAGGTGTCCGCGTAGTACTGCACCAGATGCCGTACCAATGTCTTCGGCACGCCCGCGTTCACCCCGTACATGGACATGTGGTCGCCGTTGTAGGTGGCCCAGCCGAGCGCCAATTCCGACATGTCGCCTGTGCCGATCACCAGACCGCCCGTGCGGTTTGCAACGTCCATCAATATCTGTGTGCGCTCTCTTGCCTGGCCGTTCTCGTAGGTCACATCATGCTGCTCCATATCCTGCCCGATATCCTTGAAATGCACGGTCACAGCCTCTTTGATGTCTATCTCGCGAAGCGTCGCGCCAAGCGCGCCCGCCAGCTTACACGCATTGTCATGCGTTCTGCCCGTCGTGCCGAAACACGGCATCGTCACCGCCGTGATCTGGCTGCGCGCAAGCCCCAGCATATCGAAAGCGCGGGCCGTGACAAGCAGGGCCAGCGTGGAGTCCAGACCGCCCGACACACCGATCACCGCCGACTTGCAGCCTGTGTGCTCGCACCGTTTCTTCAGACCACAGGACTGGATCGACAGTATCTCCTCGCACCGTTTTTCACGCTCCGCGCGGTTTTCCGGCACAAACGGCTGCGCGCTGAAGGTGCGTTCCAGAACGGTATCCTCCTCCTCCATAGGAACGGATATGATCCGATACGCCCCGCTGTCCCCCGCCGGGAACGTGGACATCCTGCGCCGCTCATGCCGCAGTCTGTGTACATCGATGTCGGCATAGATATTCTCCGGCGCAAACCGCTTCGCTTCCGCCAGGATCGTCCCGTTCTCCGCTATGATGTTATGCCCGCCGAACACAAGGTCCTGCGTGGATTCTCCCTCACCGGCGGAAGCATAGATATAAGCCGTGATCTGTTTGGCGCTGGAGGACTTCACCAGCAGCTTTCTGTATTCGTCCTTGCCCACCGTCTCGTCAGAACCGGACAGGTTCACGATCACCGTAGCGCCCGCCAGCGCGTGCATGACAGCGGGCGACAGCGGCGCCCAGATATCCTCGCACAGCTCGCACCCCACCGTCAGGCCGCAGGGCGCGTCCGCCGCGAACAAAATATTCGTGCCGAAGGGAACGCTTCGTCCGTCAAACGGGATCTCCTGCACGCTCTCCCCGCCCGCCGTAAAGTGCCGCGTCTCATAGAACTCCGCATAAGAAGGCACATATTTCTTCGGGATAAAAGCCAACAGCTCCCCGTTCTGCAGAGCGGCCGCCACATTGTACAGCTTGCAGTCCTTCTCCAAGGGCAGACCCACAAACACAAGGGCATCGCTGCCCTCCGTCGCCTCCGTGACCTTCAGCAGGGCTTCTCTCGTCTGTGCAAGCAGCGCTTCCTGCAGGAAAAGGTCGCCGCAGGTGTAGCCCGTGAGGCACAGCTCCGGAAACACGATGATCTTTGCACCGTTCGTACACGCCTCCTCAATGCCCTTACAGATCTCCTTCGCATTATATTCGGGGTCGGCCACCCTGATCTTCGGGGTCATCGCCGCCACTTTGACAAATCCATGTTTCATGCAATACCGCCTTTCTTCAATGACATATGTTCGGTATAAGCCGGACAAGCGCTCGGCGCGGGGTTATCGCAGACAGAGCATGCTATGCTTAGCATGTCTGCATTCTGCCTGTTTCATACTTAAAATTGCCGCGAGGATAAGAGCTGCCGCAGCTCCTGTGTCGTAAACCCATAGTTCTTGTTGCAGAAATGGCAGTTCAGCTCCGCGCCCTGCCCCTCATCGATCAGGTTCTGCAGTTCCTTTTTGCCAAGGCTTATGAGCACCTTCTCCACCCGCTCCCTGCTGCAGCTGCACCGAAACCGCACAGGCATGGTGTCGTTGACTTCCATGTCCAGATCGCCAAGCACTTTTTCCAGTATCTGCTCGGGTGTATTGCCTTCTTCCAACAGCGTTGTGATCGGTGACATATGTGTCAGTTTCTCTTCCAGACTGCTGATCACTTCCTCCCCCGTAAAAGGCATGAGCTGGATCACGAAACCGCCCGCCTGCTTTACCGTATTATCCTTCTCCATCAGAACGCCGAGCGCCACGCTCGACGGGATCTGCTCGGAAGCCGCAAAATAGTAGGTCAGGTCGTCTCCGATCTCTCCCGTGGTGAGTGCAATGGTCGAGGAGTAAGGCTCTTTGAGGCCCATGTCCTTGATGACCGTGAGTGTGCCCGCACCGATCACGCCGCCCACATCCAGCTTCCCCATACCGTTGGGAGGCATCATCGCCTGGGGACAGTCCGCATACCCCTTTACATTCCCCGCAGCGTCCGCCGTCACCGTCAGGCCGTGTACAGGCCCGGCGCCTTTTACCTGAAGCGTCAGCAGATCGCTCTCTCCCTTGAGCATGCTTCCCATCATCACGCCGCCGGTCATCAGCCGTCCGAGCGCAGCCGTCACCACCGGGCTCAGATCGTGTACCCGCCTTGCGTATTCCACCGTTTCCCTCGCCGTGATCGCAAAGGCGCGTATCTGCGCGTTTGCGGCGGTTGCCCGCACCATATGATCTCCCATAACATCGTTCCTTTCCCAAACGGGTTCCCGGAGTCAGCTCCGCCCGTAGTCTGTTCTTTGTGCGTCACGCCAGAGCCTTGCGCGCCGCCACACAGATGCGCCCGCTTTTCTTTGTGACGCCGCCGCCGGTATCCGCATCCGACGCTTCCTCGAACAGCAGCCCGGCGCGCTCCAAATAATCCCGCATCTGCGCGAGCGTGTACCCGCGCTGGTAATGCGTCTCCTGAAAACGCCGGTACAGGTCCGCCCCTTCATCCGTCCGCACAAAGACCGTCAGATCGTACTCGTTGATCTGCTCCGCCTCATGGTAGTAATTGTCCCAGATAAAACTGCACGCATCGCGTTCCTCCGCAATGGTGGCGTCGCCGATCACCGTCGCATATTTGTACACCGTGTTGAAATCAAACACAAAAACCCCGCCCGGCAGCAGATAGTTGTTGACCAGCCGGAAGGTCTGCACCACATCCTCCTCCGTGAGCAGATAATTGATGCTGTCGCACACGCTGACCACAGCGCCCACAGCGCCGTAAAGTTCAAAAGACCGCATATCCTGCATGAGATAGAGAATGTCAAGCCCGGACCGCTCCCGCTTCTCCATCGCGATCTGCAGCATTTCCTGCGCGTTGTCGATGCCGATCATGTCATAGCCGCGCCTTGCGAGAAGCTCCGTGAGCGTACCCGTGCCGCAGCCCAGATCCAGTATCGTGTTCTGCTCCTGACGCAGGTTTTCATATATGACGCTTCCGTCATTTTTGTCCCGCTCTGCAGCCGTACCGCTTTTATATTTATCCAACAGTGCGGTCAGATGCTCGCACCACGCCTCATAGGGCGTATCGTCCATAAAGGTATCGTAGACCGCCGCAAAATCCGTATATGCCTCCGTCATCTTTCCGTTCCTCTCTGTTCTTTCGCCGCGTTCCGCATGATGCCGCTATCGGACCGTCTGCCCGGAAGGTCCGATCAGTTCATGCGCCGTACCGCTGCGGCCCGTCCAGCGAAACAGCGTGATCTCGCCCTGAAACTGCCCCGTCTGTTCCCCAATCCGGCTTATCGGGAACACGAAAGTCGCGTGCTCCTCAAAGGGTTCGCCGCTGCCCAGCGTGCCGACAGACGTGCCGTTCACGTAGAGCGTCGTGTATCCGGATTCCCCGACGACCGAAAGCCGGATCTGCCCGCCGCGGGGCAGCGTGTAATCCCACTCGTACAGTCTGCCCTCTCTGGCAAAACCGACCCTGCCGTTTTCCGGCGTCGCCGCATAGAAAGCCCACTCGCCGTATGCGCTCTCGCCCGCAGCGATGATCTGTGTGCCCGCCGCGTCCTCATTTAGACGCACGTCCATCTGCACCTCGTAGACCGGTTCGATCCCGCAGTCGTCGCCGCAGAGACGGTTCTCCCGCCCGCTTATGCCGCGCAGCGCCTCCGCCGCCGCATCTGCCTGTCTGACAAACGCGCCGTACGCCGCCGTCGGCTCGCCCCACAGCTTGGCGCTCAGCACCGCCAGCGGCTGTGCAAAGCGCTCATACAGATCGTACTCGCTGATCCCCACGTCCAGTCTGCCCGCCATGTCGTTCCAGATCATATACGCCGCCCCAAGCATCTGCGGGGAATAGCGCGGTATGATCTCCACCATATCGTTATCATAAAACCGGTTCGGCGTCCAGCGGTCATACAGCTCCTCGCTGTCCAGCCGGTCGTAACCGCCGCCGGGGATCACATACAGGTGATTGTTCTGCATGTTGATGAGCGGATAGCCCGCCTCGTACATCTCCTGCGGATCGGCCCACACGGTACTCCACAGGTTCATCTGCAGACGGTCTGCGTCCGGCATCGTCCTGCCGTCTATATTGCTCAGACTGCCCCACATGCGCACCGTTTTGCCCTCGGCGCGTACCATGTCCGCGATCTCATTCGCATAGACCCGGTACCGCTCGCCGCCGCCGTAATATTCGTCCATGCCGATATTGACGGTCTGCGCGCCCGCAAAAGCCGCCTGTTCGCCGGTGAGCGCCTCGCGCCAGATATCTTTGACAAACGCCACGGCATCGGCATTATCCAAGTCGATCTGATCCGCCGCTTCCGGCGCGCCGGACAGCGCATAGGACGGGTACAGTTTTGTAAGGGACAGGGCGTGGGCCGGCGTGTCGATCTCCGGCACTACGCTGACCCCGTATACCTTCGCGGCTTCGATAAACTGCGCAAACTGCTCTTTTGTATAGGCATAATCCTGTGAAGTCAGCCGCTCCCCGCTCTCATTCGCGATATCTGATTCCAGCCGGAACGCACTGTCCGCGGTCATGGCGCTCTCCACGGAATCCGTCAGTCCGCTGGTGCTTAAGATCACGTTGTCGTTTAAATGGATCGACAGATCGTTCATCTTATAGTAGGACATCTCCTCCAGCATGGCATAGAGCGTCTCCAGCGAAACCGCCTTGCGCGCCACGTCGATGCCGAATCCCCGCACCGCATAGAGCGGATAGTCCCGTATCCGCCCCCGCGGGAGCGTATACATGCCGGACTCTGCATGGCTCTGCGCCAGTAGCTGCAAGAGTGTCACCGTTCCCCAGCGCGCGCCCGTATCCGTCTCCGCTTTTATGACACATCTGTCACTTATCTCGCACGTGTAACCTTCCTCGCCAAGCCCTTCGCTCTGATCCGCATAACAAAGATAGATGTCACCCGCCCGCACATCCTGCAGACTGCCTTCCTCGATCCGTACGCCGTCCGGCGCCAGTGCGCCGCACTCCTTTGCGAAAAGCTTTGCCACCTGCCCCAGACCGGTTCCCGTCTGTGCAACGATCCGCAGACCGCCGTCCGCCGCCAGCGTAAGCTCGCCCGTTCCGCCGCGCCACTCCGCCAATGCAGGGATCACCGCGGGGCAGTCGTTGTACCGCCTCTCCTGCGCTTCGGCAAGCTCCACCTCCGTCGCATCGCTTCCCGCATCGTCATATGCCGGCACGGTGAGCGTGCGGGCGACCTCCCGCGTATCCGCCGGGTCCTGCACGCTCGTCACCCGGAATCCCACCGTCACTTCCTTGTCCTGAATGGTCGGGTAGACCGTGCCGTCCGCCCCTATCACCTGCTCATAGTCCGCGCCCAGATATACGGCCTCGTAGCCGTCCGGCGCCTGCGGCATTACCAGATACCTGCCGCCGTCCGGATCGGTTCCCACCGCCGGCTCACCCAGAAGATACGCCGCCGGCTTATCCCGATAGACCTCGAACTCATAGAGCGACACATTCCTGTAGATATCGGAATAATCTTCCTCGTCGGTGGAGACGGCATAGACACTGAGACGCAGATATCGCAGGACGGCCGGCTTGTCCAGCACGATCTCCTGCTCCTTCACCTCCGGCGCGCTCTCGAAAGTACACAGCTTTCCCCAGTCCTCACCGTTGAGAGACCCTTCCAACGCATAGGAAACGGCATTCCTGCGTTCCCATTTCAGGATAACAAAAGAAACTGAAATTTCTTCCGGAAATTCCAGTTCTATATAGTGGGATGCGTCCTCCCGGTTATTCTCGCTTGACCAGCGCGACGCGCGGTCCTCGTCGTTGCCGTCGATCGCCTTGTCCGCCGTGAGCTCTCCGTTCTCCGTGCTGTCACAGGTGGCGATGACGCCTCTCCTGCGCGCAAGATTATCGCTCTGCTCCGGGCGCACGACAGCAAGGAATGCCGCCGCCGAGACCGTAAGCGCCGCGAGAACGCACACGCAGATTATAATGGCGTTTCTTTTTCTCTTCTTATCCATGCTCCGTTCCGTTGCGGCGCCGCCGTCCGACGCCCTTATCCGACCTGCCTACCCCAAAAGTGCGCCGAGCAGCCCGTAGGACAGGATCGACATGATGACTGTCGCTATAATGATACCGAGCAGCTCCGCGAGGATCGCTTTCTTGAAATCCACTTCCAGAAGGGCGGCAATCAGTGAGCCGGTCCACGCGCCCGTACCCGGCAGCGGGATCCCCACAAAAAGCACCAGCCCCCAGAACTCATACTTCTTGATGCTGTCGCTCTTGCTCATGGCGCGGTTCTCCAGCTTCTCGATCAGTCCGCGGAAGACCTTTACCTTCTTGAGCCAGCGGAATATCTGTTTGATAAAAAGCAGAATGAAGGGGATCGGAATGATATTCCCGATGATGCACAGCGGAACCGCCGTAGTGATCGGGACCTGTATCAGCCGTGACACAATCAGTCCGCCCCGCAGTTCCAAGATCGGTATCATAGATATGATAAAAACAACGATCTCCTTCGATACATATTTTCCCAGTGTGGCCGCAAACGCCGCCGCTAATTTTTCCATACCCTTCTGCCCGTTACCCTTTCCGTTTGTGTATATCTGTATAGTATATGCCCGTTTTGTCAAAACCTTGCATTCTGTCTGCGGAATCTGCCGCCAAAACGACCGCCGCCCACGCTATCCGCATATTTTCTCCAAGGCGGCATACAGCGCTTGCATCTGCTCGTCCGTGCCTATGGTTATGCGCAGATAGTTTTCGATGCGCTCCTTATCCCAATGCCTGACATATATGTCATTTTCTTTCAGCCGCTCGAAGATCTCCTTCGCCGGCACGCGCTTGTGGCTGACAAAAAGAAAGTTCGCATAAGAGTCCGGGAACGTAAAGCCCAGCCCGGCCAGTTCCTTCTTCGCGTGTTCGCGCGTCCTGACGATCCGCTCACAGCATGTCCGGAAATATCCCGCGTCCTTCACGGAGGCTGCGCCGAGCTGCAGCGCCGCGTAATTCATCGTGTAAGAATTGACGGAGTATTTCACATCGTTGAGATACCCGATCAGCTTCGGCGCGCCCATGGCGTACCCGATCCGCATACCCGCCATCGCCCGCGACTTCGAGAACGTCTGCACCACCAGCAGATTGTCGTACCTGTCGATCAGTTCAAGGCAGCTCGTCCCGCCGAAATCAATGTACGCTTCGTCCACAATCACCACCACGTCCCGGTTTGCGGCAACGATCTCTTCCACCCCGTCAAGCGGCATCAGCACGCCCGTGGGAGCGTTCGGATTCGGAAATACGATGCCGCCGCACCGGATCCCGCTTTTTGCTTCTATATAGTCTTCCCGGCGTATCCGAAACGCCTCGTCCAACGGCTGCCTCCTGTACGGGATCCGGTACAGATCCGCCCACACGTCATAGAAAGAATAGGTGATATCCGGAAAAAGGATCGGTCTGTCGGAGTTAAAAAACGTCATGAACGCCTGACAGAGTACGTCGTCCGAACCGACGCCGATAAAGAGCCGATCCGTGCCGATCCCGTAATACGCCGCCAGCGCCTCCGCCAGCTCCGTCTGTTCCGGAAATGCCGGATACAGGCGCATCTGTCCTGCATCGAGTGCGGCGAGCGCGCGCTCCACACCCGGCGCGGGCGGATAAGGGCTCTCATTCGTATTCAGTTTGATCACACCTGCGCGCCTCGGCTGTTCCCCCGCCGTGTAGGGGACTGTCCTGCGCACGTTTTCTTCCCATTTCATGCCGTTTTCCTCTCTGCCGTCCGCTGTCTTTATCCGCCAGCGGCCGCTTCCGTCATTTCCGCTCTTTCGCCCGCTCGGCGGCAAGCCGCTCATACTCCCTTGCCTGTCCGACGCTTCCGACAGCCATGTAACAGTCCGCCAGACGCCCCAGCGGGAGCTCCGCGCTGCGGCGGATATCCAGTATGCTCTCCGTCTCATAGACTGCGTTGTAAAACCAGACGATCGCCTCGTCTATATCGCGCTTCTGCAGATAGAACTCGCCCAGCTCGCAGCATATCTCCGAACAGCCGTCACAGGCGATCACCTTCATGGCATACTTGAAAAAATCCTCCGTATCGCCGCACAACCGCGCTGCGCGCGCCGCCACACAGGCCGCTTCCTTGATCTCGTCCCCGCTTCGTCCGGTATCCTGACATGACTGTCGGAAAAATTCCCGCGCGGCGGTGAAATCGCTCTCCGCGCCGGAGATAAAAAGCTCCTTGGCGTATATGCCGTGCAGTCTCTTGTCCAGTCTGACCCCCTCGCCCGTCATGCGCGCAAAGGCCGCCAGATCCCTGTCCTTGTGATTGCATGCGGGCATATGCAGTATCTCGATATCGCTGTCATAGATGACCGGCTCCAGACCCACCTGCTCGTGGATCGCCCCCGTCCATCGAAACGTCCTCAGCCGCCGGAACAGCTTCGGCCTGAGTTCCCTGTCAAAATTATAGATCGTGCCGTTTTCTAACTGATTGGCATAGTACATCTGCACGATGTCGATCTCCGCAAGCAGCGTCTCCTTCAGCCGCCGAAAAGCCTCTCTGTTCTCCTCGTCCAAAACCTCATCCGCATCCGCAGAGTAAATGTAATCCATGCCCGCCTTGGAAAACGCAAAATTTCTTGCCGCCGAGAAATCGCCGATCCATGCAAAGTCAAAAATCTTGTCCGTATACCTTGCGGCGATCGCCTTGGTCGCATCCGTAGAGCCGGTATCCACGATGATGATCTCGTCCATCAGATCGGCAATACTGTCCAGACAACGCGCCAGAACTTTTTCCTCATTCTTAACGATCATGCACAAACTGACTGTGATCATGTACCTGCCCTTTCTTCCTATCTGTAATAGACCGACTGCTCCATGTCCCGATCCACATGCAGCAGACTTCTCGCACGCCCCGCACGCAGTTCCATATCCGCATAGCGGTTTTTGCGCACAAAATATCCCGAAAGGCATATCCGGTAGCGTGTCGTATAGGACAGATCCGCCATGCGTTCCCCGATGCGTACAAGATAACCGCCGCCGTTCCGGTACACGCCCACACGGCCCAGATAACAGTATCGGCTCCCGTTCCAGTTATAGATACGCGCCGTGTGATACCGCACGATATGAAGCAGCGCCTCCAGACATACCGTCAGCGCAGCCAGACACAGCAAACCATACAGCATTCCGAAAATCTCCCATCGACCATACACCTAGAGTAGCATACTCATCTGCGGATTGCAAACCGCCCCGCTCAGATCGTACCGCCGTCCGAACCCCACAGCGGGATACCGCGCTCCGCGAACCGCACTGCCCGCGCGTTGGCGTCGCCGTAGAGTTCCAGCTCCGGAATCGCCTGAAGGAATTTTGTAAACTGCGAGTAACCGTAGTTCTTAGGCTTAAACCGCGTATACTTCATGTGTACGGTATTGCTCAACTCGTTGACGCCGATCCCGTCCCTTCCGCGCTCTTTCACAAGCGCCTTGATATAATCGGTGACTTCCTCGGCCGTCTCCATGCTTGCCGCCAGTTCCACGTTGAGCCTTGTATTGTTTTTGACCAGCTTCAGGGAAGGGATCTCCTCCAAAAAGCGCGACAACAGGCTGTAGCCGTAATTGCGCACGTCAAAATCGGGATACTTGTTCAGCAGCCGGCTGCCGATCTCACCCAGCCCTGTCTTCTTGTCCTTGTTCTCATTCTCCGTAATGATGTTGATGATCGCGTTCTCGATCACTTCCTTGCTGATATATGTGGCTTCCTTGTCGTCATCGTCGTTCTTCGCGGCGGCCTTTCTGTTTTTCGCGCTCTTGCCCACTGGATCGCTCTCCGTCTTTGCGTTCCCGCCTACGTCTTCCAGCTCCTCCTCATCTTCATCTATCAGATTCTCCAGCACGGTAAACTGCGAACATGCCGTCCGAAAAGAGCGGGGCGTCTTTTCCTCGCCCATGCCGACGACCACCATGCCGGACTCCCTGAGTCTGATCGCAAGTCTGGTAAAATCGCCGTCGCTCGACACGATGCAGAATCCGTCCACGTTTCCCGTGTACAGAATGTCCATCGCATCTATGATCAATGTGGAATCCGTCGCATTCTTCCCCACCGTATTGCTGAATTGCTGCATCGGCATAATGGAATTCTCCGCTAACTTCGCCCGCCAGCCCTTCGCGCGCGTGCTTGTCCAATCCCCGTACGCCCTGCGGTATGTGACGATCCCGTGTTTCATCATCTCGTCCATGATCGCCTCGATATATTTCGCCGAAATATTGTCCGTGTCGATCAAAATCGCAAATTTCTTGTTGTCTTCCATAAAGCTCAGATTTCCTTTCCCTTAATCATTTGATTGTTCCGCCGCACATGCGGCATATGTGTGCCTGTTATTCGTTATATCGTTATGTAATATGTTCTATCATATTTTATTTCCCATGTTATTTATTTTGCCTCTGTCATGTTCTGCAGAGTTGCTCGCCTATTAAATCCAAATTTGATATTTCGTTTTTCGGATTTTTTCGTCAAAAGCTGTCCTCCTCGGCCGGAGTAACTTTTTCTTCTTCCGGATCTGCGGCAAACCGTTTCGCCCGCCGCCTCTCCCCATTACGCAACTTGTGTTATATTATTGTGTATCATGCATAACGCGTGAAATCACGCATTTCTTTTCTATGTGATCTCTTTTTCAATATCACTTGTCACTTATAGAGAGATTTCCCGATTTTCAGCCGTTTTTTGTAATTTATTTCAATTCTCTCTCATATCAAATCCCTTGAAATTTATCATTTCAAGGGATCCCTTCTGTGATATCTGTACCGCATCTACCATTGCCGGCGATCCGGCCGGCCGTCACTCAGCCGCCGTATTTATTTTCAGCTTCACGCACTCTCTGATCAGCTTCACGCAGTTATCCCAGCCCAATTTGGAACTGTTCAGCATCAAATCGTAATTTAACGGATCCTTCCAATTCTTCCCCCGCGTGTAATATTTATAATAGTCGGAGCGGTATTTGTCCGTTTTGTGTACCAACTCTTTCGCTCTGCTCTCAGACACCTGCATTCTGTCCATAACGGTCGCTATACAATCCTTTTCCGGCGCTTCCACAAAGACGCTGATGACGTTCGGCCGGTCACGCAGGACATAGTCCGCACACTTGCCGATCACCACAAACGACTCTGTGGTGGCAAGCTCCCTGATGATCTCGGACTGAATGTTGAACAGGTTGATGTCCGACGTAAATTCCTTGTCTCTCGGCTCTACCACATAGGTGTAAGGGATCTTCATGAGATGCTTCATCGCGTAGCTGCCCCGCAGCTTCTCGTCCACCTCCGCAAACAGCCGTTTGTTGATGCCGCTGTACTCCGAAGCCATATCCAACAACTGCCGCTCATAACACGGAATCCCCAGTTCTGCCGCGAGCTGCACACCTATCGCCTTACCGCCGCTGCCAAAGCCGCGCCCGATCGCAACTACATAGTTATCCATACGCCATTCCTCCTTGTCCGCCGCCGTCAGTCATTGTGGTAATCGGTTTGATCTCTGCAGACATCTCTGATGTCTCTTCTATATTCTATAGTTTACCACAAATATCCTGCTCTGAAAAGAACGGACTTGCTTCTTATGGCATATCTTCCGTTTTACTACCGCATCCGGCCTTCTATTCCTGTCCGGGACACAATTTCATGCACAGCTCCATCGCTTTTTTCAGATTTTTCTTTAACTCCAGATTTTCTTCCGAAAGCGCCCGAATGGTCCTATAAGAAGTATCCGAAAAGCCGTTCCAGAATACCTCCTCCATCATTTCTATATAAAAAGGCGTTTTCTTCGCATAAAGCCACCACAGCCGCTCCATCTCGTAGCGGGCATCGTTGCTGTTCCACGGCTTGCGCCCCGCATAATGTACGATCGCCAGATGCTCCAGCGTGTCCTCCTGCAGCACAATATTCTGCGAAAAGACATTGTAGCGCGTGTTGTCTACAAATAATACCTTTCCGCAGTACCTGTAATTCAGCAAGTCCTGATCGGGATTGGTCAGCCTGAAATCTACCATTTCCGCTATTTGAAGGTAATCCGAGCAATCGCCGTCCGCCCGTATTTTCTGCATATCATACAGGAGCATACCGGAATTGAAATATCGGATCTCGCTTCCCAGATGTGCAAACAGCGCGTTCTGCGCATCGCTGAAATTTCCTTGGATCATCGTGTCATCTGCCGCCGCAAGAGTCATTCCCTGCATGTCCGTCTCATACAGCTCTTCGATCGGCTGCTGCACGATCATATCCACATCCAGATACAAAAGCCTGTCAACGGTGCTTGGCAGCAGCGTGCCGACAAGCAGACGATAGTAGATCTCTTTGGTCCAATTCCGCGTTGTCGGAAACCGCTCAAAATACGGCTCGAGTTCAACATCGATAAACGTCAACGCCTGTCCGTATCCCGCTGCCAGCGCTTCCAGACAGGTTTTATCCTCATCCTTCAGATCGCTCTGCAGCACATAGACAGTGATCCTGCTCCGGCAGTTGTTCATAAACAGAGATGTCAGCATGACATATGCATATCTTACATACCGGCTGTTGATTGCAATGGCGATATGGATCATGGCCTGTTCCTCCAGTTGTTTCGCGGCGCATCTGCACCCTTACCGCTTCTGACCGTTCTTTCCCACGAACCAATTATAATACATCGTAACGGGAAAAGACAAGTCGGCCCTATGCTGTCGGAAAGCATAAGCGCAGATACAGCATGCCGCTCTCGTACCACGCGTTGATACTGCCTCCCGTCTGCTCCGTAAGCTGTTTGGCGATAGCAAGTCCGAGTCCGGTGGCGGTCTTCGCATTCTCCACCGTATAAAACCTGTCAAACAGTCGTCCCACCTGTACCTCGTCCAGCGCTGCCGCATGATTGGCAAAAGTGACCCGCCCCTGCCTGTCCAGCGTGATCTGCAGATCGCCGTCGCTGTATTTCAGTGCATTGTTCAGTATGTTCTCAAAAATACGCCGTGTTATCCTTTCGTTAATTCTACATTTAACCTTTTCGTCCGGCATCTGTACGACAGGCTCGATCCCTCTTAACGCCAATGTCCCATAGGCTGCCAGCACGCTCTCCTCCAACAGCCGCCGGATATCCGTCACCGCCGTCTCGCTGCCGTGCTCCGCTCCGGCTCCTTCGCCGCTGTCTGCCGCTGCTTTTCCGCGGGCAGTCTGCGGCTCGGCCGAAACCGCCACCGTGTAGCGAAACAGCTCCTCCGTCAGTTGGCTGAGCGTCTCGCATCTCTCTGTGATAATATTTAAATAACGCTTGATATTTTCTTTGTTGTCTTCCCTTGCAAGCAATTCCAGATAACCGCGGATCGCCGTCAAAGGCGTCCGGATATCATGGGAAATGTTGGTGACGGCTTCCTGTAAAGCCAAACTGCCCTGCTCATACTGGAGCCGCTGCCGGCGCAGCGTTCGCAGCTCTTCGTTCAAGCCGTCCGCCAGCGCACGCATGGCGCTGTCGCGGCTTGCAATATCGATCGGCGTATTGGTGTCCTCCTGAAGCCTGTAGGAAATTTTCTCCCGGATCTCCCGCGCGGTGCAGCGCATGACCATGATCTTGCAGCCAAGCGCCGCGAGCAAAGCCACGCACAATCCCAACAGACCCCAGATCCAAACACCGTCGCACATGTTCACGCCCTCACTGTATATCCTTCTTATCAAATCTCCACATGCCGATCCCGGTCAGGCATACCGCCTCCGCGGCCAGCGCAAGCACCACCCGAACGGGCAGCTGTCGATCCGCCGCCGCCGTGTAGAACCCCGCGGAAGCCGGACAGAGCATCTCGATCAGATGCCACATATAACCCGCCTGATCGCCCAGATTGACCAGCCTTGCATAACACGACATGCCAAGCAGCAGAAGCGCTCCCGCGCCCAGCAGATTGACCGCCGCGGAAACGGTCTTGTTTCCTATGAGCATCTCGACCAGCACGAAGACCGCCGTATAGCTTATGACGGCGACCGTTCCGAACAGGAAGCCCGATACGGGCGCCTCCAGCCTAAGACTCGCTTTGCCGGCCAGTGCCAATCCAAGCAGGGCCGCTGACAGAAGATAGGTGGCATACATGCACAGTCCCGCCAACACGCACACGGCATAATTTGCCAGATAAACGTCGCTGCGCTTATGCCCCACCGCCAGTTTGTTGCGCACCGCACCCTGACTGTATTCCGCATTCAAAAACACCGTGACGAACAGCGCTATGGCTATCCCTATGGCAAGCAGCACATTGAAGAAATACATATTCCAATTCTCGATCGTCCTGCCGCTTTTCAGCGCGCTGACGGCACTGCAGTACGCAAGCAGCGCATACCCCACAGCGAACAGCTCTCCCAACAGGAAAATGCGGCTTTTCAACAATCTCATCAAATTTGCGTTAAGCAGTCTGCTCATCTCTTCCACCTCCGATCAGTCTGATGTAATAGCTCTCCAGGCTCTCCTCACGCTCCTGCACGGACAGCACTTCGCAGCCCGCCTCCGCCAGCGCACACACCAGCCCCGTAATAGGGATCTCGCTGTATATTTCCGCCGTCTGCCCTGACAGGATACGGTACTCCGCCCGCATCTCGTCCAGCAGCGGCGCGAGCTTTGCCGCATCGGACACCGTAAGCCGCAGAGACTTGCGGCACGCAGCTTCCAATTCCTGTGCCGTCACTTCCTTCAATATATGCCCGTGGTCGATGAAGCCGTAATGGGTCGCCAGCTTGGACAGCTCCTCCAGAATATGGCTGGAGATCAGAAGCGTCGTCTGCCGCTCTCTGTTCAGACGCAGCAGCAGTTCACGGACCTCGATGATACCCTGCGGATCCAAACCGTTGATCGGCTCGTCCAAGATCAGAAAATCCGGCTCGCCCGCCAGCGCGACCGCGATCCCCAGCCTCTGCCGCATACCGAGCGAGAAATGCCGCACCGCTTTACTGCCCGCGTCCTGCAGCCCCACCAATGCAAGCAGCCGATCGATATCCTTATCGGACGGCAGACCCAGAACGCGATATTGATGACGTATGTTATCCTTCGCGCTCATACTGCCGTACAGCGCCGGCATCTCGATAAGCGCCCCGACACGCCGCCTTATCTGCCCTATGCCCTTTTCCCTGTTCCCGATGCCATACAGTGTAAATTGCCCGTCCGTCGGCTTCTGCAAGCCCGTCAACAGGCGGATCAGGGTAGTCTTGCCCGAACCGTTCCGGCCGACCAACCCGTAGATCGCCCCTTTCGGGACGGTAAGAGACAGGCCGTCAAGCGCTTTTTCGTGCCGATAGCGCTTGCTCAGCCCATTGACCGTCAGTATTGTTTCCATTGTTACGCCCTCCTTCCGGCGCATCTCTCCGCGCCTGTTATGAGAATATCACCGAAAGGTTAAGAAAACGGTTAAGGAAACCGTTAAGATTCCGTTAAATCCTCCGCGCGCAGACGAAAGCCGATGCCCCACACCGTCTCGATATAATCCCTGCCGGCCGCCTGTCGCAGCTTGGTGCGCAGATGACTGATATGCACCTTGAGCGAGTTTTCCATGCAATCCGGCGTGTCCTCTCCGATGCGTTCCAGCATGACGGAGCGCGAGATGATCTGTGTGGGATTCGCCAGAAGCATCTTGAGGATCGCATACTCCGTTCTGGTGAGATGCACCTCTTTCTCTGCCACAAAGCACTGTCCTGTTTCGGTATTTAACAGAATTTTATCATAATTTAATTCAGATTTAACTTTCTCTTCTTTTTCACGAAGCTGTACGGCTATCCGCGCCAACAGCTCTTTTCCCGAAAAAGGTTTGGTGACATAGTCCGCCGCGCCGCCGAGAAGCAGTTCTACCTTGTCGTCCACATCCGCCCGCGCGCTCATCACGATCACGGGAATGCCCCGAAAGTGCGGCAGGACCTCCTCCCCGCTCATGCCCGGCAGCATCAGATCCAGCAATACCAGATCCGGTTTATTTTCACGCAAAAGAAGCAGCGCTTCTGTGCCCGAATAGGCGCGAAACACTGCATATCTTTCCTTTCTTAACATTTCTTCCAGCATATTTCCTATGCTGATGTCGTCGTCCACGATCAATATGTTCTTCACGCGCATCTCCGTCCCCGCGTATGACAGCGGCTGTGCAAAGCCGGTAATAACGCCAGTTATTCTTCCGCCGCAAACACGCCGGCCAGCGTATCCTCCGGACTCACAAGCGCCGGCCCGTCATTTGCCGCCGTGGCGTTGTCCGCCGCCTCCTGCGGATCCTCGTACGTCTTCTCCTCCTCGTCGCCCCAGAGCGTATCGTACTCCTCTTTCTTTTTGCCTTCCTGCTCCTTTTGGCGACGCACCATCTCGCCGGTGGTCTTGGCCGCCAGATACAGCTCATAGTCAAAATCCATCAGCTTTTTTTCGTCCGCCTGAGGCACTATCGCGCCCTTCATAAGCCGACGCGCCACTTCCATGATCTTGCCCATCTCCTCGGCATACTCCTTGTAGGCGTCCGCCTGCTGCTCGGACACCGCCGCATTCCAATAGGCAGCATACTGGTCTGTCAGCTCGCTCAGATAGTCACGGTACTCCTCCTGTTTCTCATCAAGCGCCCTGATCGACAGCTCCAAAACCGCGGCGTCCTTGCTGAACATGGATCTCTCCTCGTCGTCTAAAGCAGTTTCCTGCCGTTCCTGCACCTGCTTTAAACGTTCGGACAGCACGTGCTTCTGCTCTTGATACGCTTTGACCTGTTCCCTGTAGATCTGCTGTGCTTCCCCGATCTTCATGATATCCTCCGTCCCGGAGCGTTTACGCGCGAAAGAGCCGCCCGCCGGCGCAGCCTCCCTCACCGTTCCACTTCCGTGTGTCTGCATATACTTCCGTGTATCATTAACTATATCGACCGATCACAGCATTTACTTAAGCTGCAGCCTGTTCACCAGCGCTTCCTGCAGGATCCGCGAAAAGTTATAGTTTCTTTCCACCGCCAGATCATTCAGCCAGGCCGGGATCGTCAGCGTTTTTTTGACGGCCTTGGTATCCTTATACTGATCGATATCGCAGCTTACAAGTGTCAGAAAGCCCTTCCCTGTCTGCTCTATCTCCTGAATATGCGTTGCCGGAGGAAGCCTTTTTTCTTCGGACAGCAGCGTCAGCAAATATCCCGCAAGCGCTTCCTGCGCACACTTCATCGCACCATTCAAGCTGTCGCCATACGTCTGGCAGCCGGGCAGATCGGGAAATTCCACCCAATAGTCCTCCTTCTCTTCATGAAATATTGCCGGATACACAAACAACATATTCTCCCTCCTATTCCAAGCCGGTGCGTTTCAGTATCTTTTGCAGCAATCCGTTCGGCACTTCTCTCCCGTGTACAGGAATGACCTCTATCCGGTTCTCCTTCTCCAAAATATGATGACTTCCCTGAATACGCTTTTCTTTCCAACCGTTTTTCTTTAAAAGACGCAGCAATTCTTTATCCCTCAACAGTTCCTTTCCTCCACATTAGCACGTGTAGCACGTATTGTCAAGCCAACGATTCTGACGGGCTTGTCCCTTTCGTAAAAATACGCCGGAATCTTCCGCGAAATTGCGATGACAACAGAAAACTCTGTCTAAAGAAATTCACAGAGACGATAGTTATATCTTAACAGATGCGCTTTTCAAAAGCAAGCTGTGAAAAACGGCACAGACCGTCGGCCGTTCTGCGCCGTTTCCCCTTTCTGCATACCGGTGGTTCTTCCTTACCCCACGATCGTGCCGCCGTTCGGGTGCAGCACCTGCCCCGTCATATAACTCGCATCGTCCGAGGCCAGAAACACATAACACGGTGCGATCTCGCAGGGCTGCCCCGCACGCATCATAGGCACCTGCGCCGTTCCGCTCCCAAAAGTCCGCACTTCCTCCGCTGAGTACGACGCCGGAATCAGCGGCGTCCAGATCGGACCGGGCGCGACCGCATTGACGCGAATCCCCTGTCCCACAAGCGACAGGGAGAGCGATCTTGTGAGCGCCACGATCGCGCCCTTCGTCGCGCTGTAATCGATCAGGTCTTTGTTGCCGGCGAAGGCAGTGACAGAAGCCGTATTGATAATGCTGCCACCCTCTTTCATATGCGGCAGCGCGCTCTGGATCAGCCAGAAATAGGAAAAGACATTCGTGCAGAAGGTCGTCTCCAGCTGCTCCCTGCTGATATCTATGATACTGCGTTGAATATACTGCACCGCATGGTTGTTCACCAGAATATCAAGCCCGCCGAAGCACTCCGCCGTTCCGTTTACGCACTCCTTGACAAAATCAGGATCTCTGAGATCGCCTTCCAGCAAACGGCATTTCCGTCCCAGCTCTTCTACCCTTGCCGCCGTCTCTTCTGCGTCCCTCTTTTCGTTCAGGTACACGATCGCTATGTGCGCGCCCTCTTTTGCAAAGGCATATGCCACTGCCCTGCCGATGCCGCTGTCCCCGCCGGTGATCAGCGCCGTCTTTCCCGCAAGCTTCCCTTTCTCCCGCCCGCACTCCGAGACGGGCTTCGGCACCATGACATACTCGAATCCCGGCTGCCTGTCTTGGTGCTGCGGCGGAAACGGCGCCGGGATCTCCTCGCATCTCGTGATACATTGTCTCATATCGGATCCTCCCGATCAGGTGTCACGATATTATATGCCACGGGCGAGAGGGCGTGCCGCTTTCCCACAAACGCGCGATGCCGTTAGCCCCTAGACATGTACTGCGTTTCGGAACGGATTTGCGGCGGCACCATGCTTAAGGCGTTAACAGATAGTGATCTCCACCGAAATCCTGAAGGTGCGAGTATGTAGTATCATTGACCGTAATCGGTGTGTCCGGAAGTGCCCCGATCAATATGATACAATCAGGCGTGTAATCCTGAAGACTATAACGCGCAGACTCATTTGTGACATTGACATGCTCCAACCGTTGTCCTGACAACATTTTCCAAATAGGATACTCCCAATCGCTTTCCCCAAACATAAGACCCACGGTATCGTACATATTGGAGCGAATCTCATCCGTTATTTTACCACAATAATAAAGTTCTTCTCCTTGGGCAGTAAAGTAACCGAGCGGTCTTCTGCCATGTCCCTGTCCCACACAGATATTATAATGATAACGGGTCAGATTAAAAAATTCCATACAGCACAGGAAGCATACGATCCCGATGACAGAAAAGCGAAATACTAGTTTACGAGACGCCAACGTCCGCAAATGTATCTGCGAGCAGATCATCGGGCAAAGCAGCGCAAGGTAGGATACCATATATCGGCTGACAAAGGGTTCCCAGCGCAAGCATGTGCAAAAAGCGCAGAAAGACACCGCGCTTGTCAGAAAATATCCAAAACATATATTTTTTCTGTCTATTCTTCGAAACGTAAAGATCGTCCACACAAGGCAAAAAAGGAACAGCCACACAATAAGCGGATTCACCGCGGTATCATGTCCGTATGTATTGGCCTCATGCAGTGTAAACTGCAGTCCGTTCTCAGATATAGATTCCGCATTGAGGTCTACATTAAAAATATCGGCGGCCTTGGCGACCATGCTCTCCAACATCCGATTACCTTGCCAAACCAAAGCAGTCGGCAGATTAAACGTAAAATTTTTCAAAAAATTCACAAAGAGATACGCCGGATCAAGCGTTCCAACAAGCTGTCTGGCACCCGCTATCTCACTGGAATAAGAATGGAAGGTTTTAAAATTTCTGTATATTTTCGGAAAAATGGGCAATACCACGCAGGGAAGCGCACTCAAAAACAGACAAAACAGATCTTTCAGGGAATCTCGTCGAACACAGCACCGCAACAGAAGCCATATGGCAAAAATAACCATCGCTATGCAGACAGACGGTTTCGCCAAATATCCCCATGCCACGCAAAGTCCCATCATACACACCTTTCTGACGGTGCCAATATCCGCGTTCAATTTAGTCGGCTGCTTGATGAGATCCAAAAGTATATACACAAAATATAAGAGCCATACCGTGGCAAAATTATCCACCTGCGTCGTCAGCGCTTCGCCAAACGCAATCGGCATAGTCATATACAAAAGGACTCCCATGAAACGGCTGACTCTGTCACAGCCCAAGACATCTGAAATAGCGCCGACCATATACGCGCAGATCAGGTAAGAGACTGCCTGCAGCATATTGAACAAAAGGTCTGTGTGTCTGGATAAAATATACACATGCAGATTAACAAATTCGCCCAATACAGGGCTGGCAATCTGTCGAAGAGAATTGGTAGCATAATGTGCTACGGAACGGTTTTGCGTCCAGTGCATGATCCGCGGGAGATGATAGGTCATGGAATCCCAGTTATACGGCACCGTAATTAACGCAAGCAAACAGACCGTAAAGCCGATAACCGCCAAAACGGCATTATAAGCATGTAATCTTCGGCCCCTAAAACCAATGATCTGCCGTAATAAATCTTGAATCCGACAGCCGGACATTTTGACCTGCCAAAACAGCGTTGCAAGCAAGGCGGCATCCACCCCTCCCCATACAGCGACCAGCGGAAGGAAGCGAACCAAATGAAACACAGATAATAATTCTGTGGCCGCATATAAAAGAAGCATCCAGATACAGCAAGATTCTATATAAGTAAGGAGCCTCGGTTCTTTCCACTCTTTCTTCACACTGATGATACGAATATTGATAAATAGCAATAATACAGCCGTAAGCACAGAAATCCTCCTTTACAGTCTTTATATACCAAACTATATCGCAATTCTTGAAACACAGATCGCCGCATATGCCATCGGCGTTTTCTCCGTTATTATATCACAACATATCCACGGTAAACAAGAAAATGGAATCGGAAGGTGCAGAACAGCCGACGACGCTGTGCCGTTTTTTTATTCTCCACCTCTCAATCATGCCGTCGTTTAGTTACAGTACCCGCCCCGCCACATAACCCTGCCATCCGTATCCCGTTCTATGCTCGCAGCGCCTTTCACTCTTTCTTTTCTTCCGCCTCCTTCAAACGCCGCAGGGCTTCCTCCATACGCCTGTTTTCCACCTTTTCCTTAAATGTCACAAACAGGCAGCTTCCGACGAAGCAGACTCCGAAACAGAGGAAAAACATGAGCCACGGCTGCCACATATCGGCCGGGAACCACCGAAACAAAAGGATAAAGACGGCGATCAGTATGATCGCAAAAGTCATCATGCAAACCGTTCTCAGCCAAACGGGCATTTTCTTTATCACCATATCCGTAAAAAAAACGTAACGCGCCCCCGTAAGCAAAACGGAAACGCAGAGGAACTGAAAGCAAACGCTCGCCGGAATGCCCTGTGTGCCCAATGCAAAGATCGTCGAAATATCTTTGGCGGAATCGCCGAACGCAAGACAGAAGATATTCAGTATCAGCACGGCAAAGCCAAATATGATCATTACCTGCGCCAGATAGTCAAAGATCGTTTTCTTTTCCTCCATAATCACATCACTCCTAACCGTTTCTTTAATTCATCCGCATACTGTCTGGACGCTATGATCTGCTCCCCATTTGACATGGTAATGCGTATTTTTCTGTTGATATCAGCCGTCAAGGCCCGCACCTTCTGTAAATGGATCAAAAATGATCTGCTTACGCGCAGAAAGCCGAACTCTTCAAGCTGCCTTTCCAGTTCATAGAGCCGGAAGTCCGATTCATAGACCTCCGCCGCAGTATAGACAAAGCATTTCCGATCGATGCTTTCTATGTAAATGACATCCGCGATATCCAACAGAAACGTTTCCTTGTCTTTCTTTGCCGTCAATTGGCGGTTCATCATTCTCAGAGTCGCCAGAAGCTTTTCGATCTCCGGCGTTAACTGCTTACAGGTAACCGCAATATGCAGATCCGCAGCTTGGTCATCGACTATGATTTCTACTTTCAATATTGCACCGTCTTTCTATGTATCTTGGATCACCGAATCTGTGCTTATTATACTGCATATTTTTCCTTTCACAACCGTTGCGGACGCAGATTGCCGTATTGCAAACATAAGATGCCGTATTTTTCCTCTTTCACGCGCATGACGAATAAATTGGAACAGATCAGAAACCGACAGCAGAATAAGGACTTTCCCAGTCGTGAGAATCAAGAAATGGCAGAGACGGGAGCAGACAGACAGTGAATCACTCCAGCCATTGGATAAAGGCAGTTTTATCGCCATTGTTATATCCCGCATGTTTGTAAAACCGCAGCGTTGACTCTTTTTTTGATCCCGTAAGCAGCATCATTTTATAGCAGTTTTCTTTTTCAGCGATTTCCCTCGCATAGTGCAGACATTCCGTAGCATATCCTTTGTTCCTGAAATCCTCGTGCGTAACGACGTTTTCAATCAAAGCATACGGCCGTATATTTCTCGTTAAATTTGGAATGATCACGCATACACAGGAAGCAACTATTTTTCCTTCGATCACATTCACGATAATATGGTGGTTTCTATCCGCGGTGATGTCTTGCCATGTATTTTTCAGATGCTCCGTCATTCGAGGAACGGAATCTTCGTGCAGGAACAAATACAGTTCCAAAAGCGCATTTAATTCGTTTTCATGAATCTCTCTGACCATAACACACCGCTCTCTTCCCTGTCAGTTTTCTCATGGATCTATGACGCTCGATACTTCCGCTCTATCCGTAAATATACGATACTCACGGCAATCGTGATCGCTATAACGCCAATAATCACAAAGATGAATCCGGCCGAATTCTGTTCAAGAAACAGTAAGGGAAGCCCGCAGATCTCCACAAGTATGGCATAAACAAACCAAAGCGCCGCAACGGCATGGTTATATCGATCGGTATCGCTGACCTCCGGCGGCTTTACTCCTGTGAAAAAGCCGACAGGCTTTTTGGATATCCATGCCGAAACGCCAATGCCCAAAAGGATAACGCACACCAAACTCCATATTACATAGCCTATCATCACACGGCCTCCCTTCGCATAAATATCTTTGTGCTTGATCCAAGCAAAAATTATATTTGCTTCAATAATCTGCTTATATTGTCAACGTGCGGAATCATGATCTCCATATCAGCCTCCGGGCGCTCTTTTGCATACGCCGTAAGCATGTCGGCCAGATTCTCCTTTGATTTCATATAATCCTCAATGATAATTTCGTCAGAATAACCCAGTTTCCGCAAGAGAACGGCGGATACGACGCCGGTCCTGTCTTTACCCGCCGTGCAGAAATACAGTACATTTGAGCTTGCACTCATAATGGTATTGATGATTTTTTCCATTTGCTGATCCAGCATTTGTGCATATATCATTATCTGACAACCATTGCATTTCTTCATCGGTCAGATTTAAGGGCGCGTCACTTCTGATATAACGCATTGTACCTATAGGCAGTGCGCGGGTATTTTGGGTTGATCTTAACAAAGAACTCATGTTTCGTATTCCTTCATCTGTCCGACTTGTTATCTCGGCTGCCGTCTCGATGAGATACTCGTCAAATGCCGATCGCCGCAAGCGTCATCGGCACTTCCCTCGTTATTTTACCATATCGTCCATGCGATTGCATCATAAAATACTAAAAGTCATGATTTAGAGAAAAATATATATTACAACTAATGCAAATGCGCTCTCGCTGACTTGCAATCCGAAATTCCAGTGAAAAAGTAAATTCCACCGCCCTTTAAAATCTGGCGTATTTTATATATTTC
>CANQTF010000020.1 GCA_947626745.1 uncultured Lachnospiraceae bacterium | reverse complement strand
ACTTTTTTGCTATTTCAATAACTGAAAGGTATCGCATCTGCTATCCTCCGCCATAAATCGAATCAATAAACTACATTAATCTACATATAGTATATCACATCATCGGCAAAAACGCCAACTGTTTTCGGTTTGGTCTATGCATTTTTGCCGTCATGGGAAGTTTTATTTTTTGTAACATTCCATCACTACAAATCAAATAAAAATGTGTTTAAAAGTCAACTCTTATTTATTATCAGAAATTACGAATAACTATTCTAGCCGTAGCTTTCGCGAGTCCGACTCTCCCCCCCCCCAAATTGGTAAATCTTTGGTAAAACTACATAAGAAGCACAGAAAATCCCTGATTTTCAACACTTTTTCCATGCCAAGCATATCCCTGCCATGACATATGAATAGTATTTTTATCATAGGTTTTTCCCTCATGAAATACTGTGATATGTTATACCATAATCACATTCACATAGCCTTCTAACTTTTGTCAGGTTATGCAACTTAACATTTTCATCTTCTTACCTGTCCTGCCAAAGCACAAAATCTATTTTCTTCACATCCGCGATTCCCGATTCCGGGAAATATTCATCAAACAGATGGATGATTTTCATTCCTTCTTCGGATGCCATATAATCATAGAACTTTTCCTCGTATATATCATATTTTTTACAGCAAGCTTCCTCACGGTTTTTCTTCGCATAAGGAGCTGAGATTCCAAAATGTTTTTTGGTAACCACACTGTCCCAGATAGGATGCCGCGGATTGATCGTGTGCGTCATCTTGCTGGAAAAGGACATTTCATAGGTGTTCCGGATATGCTTTACCCTCTCCAAAGCCATGACAAAACTCATGTGCCGGCTGCTTTTCATCTGTTCCATCAGCCTAAAATAGTGCCCCGCAAACTCATCACTATAAAAACGCTTCATCTGATAAAAATTGCGGAATGCGGACTGGAACTCCCTGTCTGCAGATACGTCCGTCTGGTAAAGCCGCTCCATTATGAATCTGTATGCTTGTAATCCCTCTTTCAGCACAGGCTTATTCAGTATTTCCCTAATGCGTTCCTCTTCTATCATTATTCGTACATCTCCTATACCCTCTTCTCGTCAAACAGAAATATACTAATCTAACACTCTGCCATAGTCATTCCATTCTCCAAACATTTTACCTTGTCCGGCCTCACGATTCAGTGCTCCAACATTTGCCCCCCCCCGGGTTCCTTTGAGTATATCAAAAGTCTCCCCGACTTTCAATCGCATGAAGGATTTAAGACCGCAGCATCTTGCGGTACAAGGTCTGGACTGGGATGTTTCAGGCAGCATCTTCAGCACCAAATACAAAGTGGCCAAAGGCGGCAAAAACATGGCGATCCGCAATATGCTGTTTCGCGCTTCTATCGTCGGCGCTGCAGCGACAACGGCTGGAATGGTCAACTGACGCATTTTCCCGAAATATCGAAAACAGGCCCGGCCAAGGCCGGGTTTTTGACTGATTCCGGCATCTTGATGCGATACTATTCTGAATCGCAGCTTTTCCGATTTCAACGACAGCCATAAGCTGTGGCTGCGCAATATTGGATTATTTCTGATTTTTTCCATGATCCGCTGTCTGGCGGGATTCAATCCTTCTGTTTTATCTCCACCTGATCTTCCACCTCATCTCAACGGATAGACTTGCCGTATACCGCGTTTTTTCTTACTATTTTTATAGTTTAGTATGCCGTGTTATGCGGTGTAACTCCCATTAACAGGGCAAAATACGGACAAAAGGAGGATACAAATGAAAGCCCAGAATATAAGGCTCCGAAAGACCTGGCAGTTATCGCTGCCGGAAGAATTTATTGAACAACTTGGTATTCAGGACGACAGTACACTGACATGTTTTCTTGAAAATAACGAACTGCGAATCCGCCCGGAAGCATTGGCGCCGATCGCTCCGGAAGCCTACAGTCTTTCGCCCGAAAAGATATTGGAAATCAAGTGCTTCGGCAATATGTCCGTCAGTCTGGACAAATGTGAGATCTCCTTCCAAAGCAAAAAGGCAAAAGAATTGACGGCCTATCTCTTATGCCGCGGCTGCGGTCCGGTCAAAAACTCGGTACTGGCAGAGACCCTGTGGCCCGATGTGCCTATCGTCAATGCCATGGACAGTCTCTACAAAACGATCCGTTGTCTTAAAAAAATCTGCGTAAATGAAACATTTTTTCCGATCATTATACTGCATGGCGAAACATATCTGGAACGCCAAAAGATTTCTTGTGATCTTGAACAGTTTGAAGCATTGTACCGTCAAAAAAATATTCCCGGCAGTTGGAAAGCTGCCGTGGAGTTATACCGTGGAACGCTTTTGGAAACCGAAGCTTATGACTGGATAACTCCCTATGAGGCTTACTACGACATACGTTTTCTGGAAATGACAGAATATCTTGCAGATTATTATGAAAAAAGCGGCGATCAAAAACTCGCCCGCTATTACCGTCTCCTTCTCCGACAGTAATTTCTGATTTTTTTCCAATTTTATTCCAAAGGCATTCCAACTATATCGATTAGGCTATACACACAGAGGATGCATCCCTGCAAAACAAAGAAAGGAGTCGTTATATCATGAGTAAATATCAGGAAATCGGCCAAATGAACTTAAAAAACTTCGGCGGGTATGTCGTCAAATTGCAATTCCAGTATTTCGATGAGGAATCTCTGGAATGGAAACGCACGGAAGGCACTGACGGTATCACACTGCTGAACCAGGGAACTGCCAGCCCCGGCAAATACGGCGTCAAAGACGGGATGAAGGTCAGACTGTATGCAGATGTCGTATGGGGACGCGACCATGTCGGTTCCGAAATTTTCATCTACAGAACAAACTGCAGTCTCATAGCGCAGTACACCATTTCCGGCACAACGCTGGACAACGATCTGAATTATATAGGCATTCTCCAGCCGCCGGTCATGAATGCCGCAGCGGCGGACAGCGCAGATACACTATTGGAAATGCCGGCAGGGCAGGAACTGTCCGAGGAACAAGCTGAGACGCTGCTCGCCTCTTTGGAAGCGGATGGTCTCTCCTCCAAAGGAAGCAGCGGGCCCTTCGCTTGGGATATTGCTTTGGACATAAACCGCAGCGATATCACCAAAAGCAGCGCCCATGTCAAAATCGCGTTTCTTTCCTACGAACTGATCAGCGTCACGCTGGATTTCACAAATCCCAAGGCGGCGCTGGACATGAGGGTTTACGGCACCGGCATCAAAGCAGAACTCGGCCTCGACTTTGACCGGCGGATCATTTACCTGAAAGGCTTGCTGGCCTTTCTGACATACAATCGGGAATTCAACTATACCTTGTTGGGCTTCTGACAGATACCCCGCCGTGCAGCGGTTCATACCGCAGCGGCGGGGCATAAAAAAGCTCATCGTATCATATCATCGTATCCCACTTTAGCACCTCGGCCAGACTGATCTTCCGCACATTCCGCCATGCCAGATAATACGCCAGCGCCACAAAGCCGCCAAAGGACTTCATCTCTTCGCTCATTTCCTCTTCGGCGACGACTCTTTTGGCGGAAGCCTTCTGATACACAATGGCGCTTTCGACCCCGTCAAGCGCCTGTACAGCCGCCGCTTCCGCAAAATCGTCCACATCGGTATCTTTTACGGTAGTCATGATATCCCACACGTTCTGATAACGCTCGAAATAGGTTTCTCTCGTGCTGATCTGGGAAAGGGAGAAAAAACACAACATAAGCGCAAACGCAAGGAAGGAAAAGATGAACGACAGGGACGCTGTCCGCAGCGCTTTTCTCTGCGCTTTCAGCGCATTACCGACCGCACGGCAAAACGCCGCCATTGCCATATAAATAAAGCCAATCCGATCATATCGTTATCAGGAAATGATATGATCGAATTGACTTCACTGTCATAAAGAGGTATCTGCCTGTCCGCCTATAAGGTATCACGGACGCGCTTCGCCCTGCAGGATATCAGAAAGCACCGCCAGCAGCTTCTCCACATCGATCGGTTTGGCAATATGCGCGTTCATGCCGCTCTCCAACGCCTTCTGCCGGTCTTCGTCAAAGGCGTTGGCCGTCATGGCCACAATAGGGATAGCCGCGCGTTTCGGATCCTCCATGGCGCGTATCGCTTTCGTGGCATCGTAACCGTTCATCTGCGGCATTTGAATATCCATCAGAATGAGCGCGTAATATCCCGGCTCGGCGTTCCTCACTTTCTCCACGGCGACAGTACCGTCCTCCGCCGTATCCACGATAAAGCCTTTTTCACTGAGCAGTTCCACCGCGATCTCGCGGTTCAGCTCGTTGTCCTCCGCCAGCAGCAGACGCGTCCCCTTCATCTGTTCGGACGTATCCTGCCGCGCTGCCTCTGCGATCTCCTGTGCATGGAGCGGGTCGCTGCCGGCTGTGATCAGGATATCCCGCAGTTCCGAAAGGAAGATCGGTTTGTTGCAGAATGCCGTAACGCCGGCCTCTCTCGCCTCTTCCTCATAGGGCGTCCAGTCGTAAGCGGTGACAATGATGATCGGCGTGCTGTCTCCCACGATGCTCCGGATCTGCCGCACGACCTCCAGTCCGTTCAGATCCGGCAGTAACAAGTCCACGATATAGGCAAAGTATTCGTCTCCCAGCTCATAGGCCTGTTTTGCATGGAGGACCGCTTCCTTGCCGTGCAGCACCCACTCGGGGCGCATGCCGATCTGCCTGAGCATCTTGGTGATGCTGTCACAGGTCGTAAAGCTGTCGTCCACCACCAGAGCGCGCATGCCTTCCAACGCCTCGACGGCCGCTACCGTTTTCGGCTCGTTCTGCAGCCGGAAATCAAGATTGATGACGAATTCCGTTCCTTTTCCCGGTTCGGAATGCAGCTCGATCGTGCCGCCCATCGTATCAATGATATTTTTGGTGATAGCCATGCCGAGACCCGTACCCTGTATCCCGCTGACTGTCGTGTTGCGCTCCCGCTCGAACGGTTCAAAGATATGCTCGGTAAACTCTTTGCTCATGCCGATCCCCGTGTCTTTGACACGGATCTCGTAAGACCCGTAGCCTTTGGGCGCGCGGGGCTTCTGACGGATCGTCAATGCGATCGTGCCGCCGGACGGCGTGAATTTGATCGCATTGGAGAGCAGATTTAACAGCACCTGATTGACGTGCAGCTTGTCACAGTAGATGTCTTCGTCGATGACATCTACGGCATCCATGAAAAAGTCAAGCTGTTTGGAGTGCATCTGTGTCTGGATGATGTCGCGCATATCCCTGAAAATATCCGAGATCGAGCATGCTTTTTCTTCAATGTTCAGCTTGCCGGATTCGATACGGCTCATGTCGAGGATATCGTTGATCAGCGAAAGCATATGATTGCTGGAGGACAATATCTTTTTCAGGTAATCCTGCACACGCTCCCTGTTGTCCAGATTGGTCTGTGCCAGCGTCGTGAAACCGATGATGGCATTCATCGGCGTGCGTATGTCATGGGACATATTGGACAAAAAGACGCTCTTTGCGCGGTCGGCCGCCTCGGCCTTGTGCAGCTTCTCCGTCAGCACGGCCTGATCGACCGCGCGCTTGGTCATTTCACTCGCATTGCGGCTGACCCAGCCGTAATACAGGACGATGACGACAGCCAGCAGCACGCCCAGCGTCAGACAGATCCGCTGTACCGCGTAGACGCTGGCAAACGCCTCCTTCTCGGGAACGGATACGGCGATCTCCCAGGCGTTGATGCCTGCCGGCGCATAGTACATGTACTCCCAGCCGTCCGTGTTCGGCGTGCGGAAGACCACATACCCCGTGCCGAGATCTCTCATGTCCTCTATATACTCGTCCCAGGATCGCGCCCCTCTTGCCTCTCTCGGCGCAGCCTCCGCGGAAAAGTCCGCAATATTCTGCAGCGTGTCATGCCATGTATCCAGTATGAAATTCCCGCTGCGCGTATCGATGATATAGACGCTGGCGCTGGCATTGTAGATATTGTCGATATTCAGGCTGTCCGGCAGACTGTCCAGCTCCGTCACGCCGTAGAGCATCGCCGCCGTCTCGCCGTCCTGAACGATCGGAACGAAATGCCGGAGTATATAGCCGCCGTCCTGAACAAAGATGCGGTCGGAGATGTGTTCGCCCAGAGCGGCCTCTTCGGCAAACGAGAGCCCTTCGCTTTCCGCCTCGATCACGCTGCCGTCGGGTAAGAGCACCTGATCGTTCGCAAGCAGCACGCGCACTTGCATGGTCTCGAGCAGCGGCTCATTGGCCACCATCACGCCGAGCGTCGCCTCCGGATCGAAATTGTCGGCCTGAGAGATCGTGTCCGCCATCGCGTTGAGCAGACGGCTGTCACGCATCAGCTTCGAGGTCACTTCCTCGATCACGGTATTGACACCTTCCTCCATACGCCCCAGAGACCGTTCGCTGATAGAGGCCGTGATCCTGAAATACGCGATGAGCAGAAGCGCCACGATCAAGACGATCACGATGCCCGTCGCCGTCAGGCTGTTGTCTCTCTGCGCCGTTTTCTTTTGTCTCTTACTGTCGTCCATCTGACCCTTCCCCTCTAACAAACGCACTGCCGGATCTCCCTTTATCTTATGCACTCTATTGCTTTTTGGACGCCTTTTTCTTTGCCTTCTTCTGTCCGACCACTTCCTTGAGCAAAAGCGCCTTGCCGAGATCGCCTTCTACCTTGATCTTCTGTATGGTAAAGGCAAGGACGGGATCCAGTCTGCCTTCCACGATCTCCAGCAGGGTCTTCGCCGAACAGGTGATCAGCACATCTCTGTCATGGTACTCATAGGGCTGCACATCGGCTTTGCCGTCTTTTACTTCGAGATAAAAAGCGCCTGCCGCTTCACCCTCGATATTGAACTGAAATGCCACATGCCCCTGTATATTGCCGGCATCCGCCTCTTCCGCAATATCCTTTACTTTCTTGACCAATTCTTCGTATGTCATAACAGCCTCCTTCATAAGATATTGAATTGCTGGATCTGCATCTATTATATATAATCACAGATTGCTGAATCTGCGTCTATTATATCAAATTTACATACAATGTCAAAGAGCTGTCTCCGTGACCGGCGGCGAGATGAAACAGGCTGCCGCTTCCGTCACACGGAAACCGCAGCCTGTCCTCTTTGTCTTACAGATAATCCCGTATATCCACCGTCAGTTTTTCTTCCAGCTTGATCAGCTTCTTGGCGATATCCTTGGATTTCTCATCGGCAGCCTTGTACTGATTCAGATATTTGTTGAGCGACTTCACGCCCATATTGCAGCCGTCCGTCATCAGATCGGCGATCGTCGCGTCCGATTCGTGCATGACAAGCTTCATATTTGTTTTCATCCACGACATGCTTTTTGCCATCGGGTTCGGATCCTTGCCGTCGTCGTGATACGCATCCAAAAGCTGCTGTATCTCATCGCCCAACTCGATATGCTCGTCCTTACAATGAGACAGCAGCTTTTTGAGATCTCCGGCGTCTACATATTCCAAAACGTCGTCTATGGAAGCGACTCCCATCTTGACGCCGGCATCACATTCCCGCAGCAGCTTTATCGTATCCTGTTCTATCATGTTGCCTCCATTCCGAAGCGTCCCGCTTTGTCGTACGTCTGATCGACCGCACGTCCGGGCCGCCTCCTCTTTTTGTCATCAGATAGAAACAGTGTGTGTATTTAGCCGTTTTTTATACACGCGCAAACATCAATAATTCTCCGCGCAGATCTCAAAGTATGCCTGCGGATGCGCGCATACGGGACAGACCTCCGGCGCCTGTGTGCCGACGACGATATGTCCGCAGTTGCGGCACTCCCACACCTTGACCTCGCTCTTCTTAAACACCTCCTGCATCTCCACATTCTTAAGGAGAGCGCGGTAACGCTCCTCATGATGCTTTTCGATGTCGGCGACCATGCGGAACTTTTCGGCAAGCTCGGGGAAGCCTTCCTTCTCCGCAGTCTCCGCAAAGCCCTTATACATATCCGTCCATTCATAATTCTCGCCGGCTGCCGCCGCCGCAAGATTCTCCGCGGTGCTGCCGATGCCGTACAGCTCCTTGTACCAGATCTTCGCATGCTCTTTCTCGTTGTCCGCAGTCTCTAAAAAGATTGCCGCGATCTGCTCGTACCCTTCCTTTTTTGCCTTGGAAGCAAAAAAAGTATAGTTGTTCCTCGCCGTTGACTCTCCGGCGATCGCCGCCTGAAGATTCTTCTCCGTCTGTGTACCTGCGTAAGGGTTTTTGTTTTCTGCCATGTCTTTTTCCTCCATTCAATTGATTTTATAATTCGGCCGTCGCCTCCCGAAGCCACGTAAGCTCCTCGCCCGAGAAATACGGCGCAAGCGTCTCATACACCTTCCTGTGATAAGCGTTCAGCCACGCAAGCTCCCGCTCCGTCATCAATGCCGGCAGGATAGCGTCTCTGTCAAAGGGCACCATCGTCAGCGGCTCAAAATGCAGAAACTGTCCGTATTCATTTTTTTCTCCCTTCCGGCACAGCACAAGATTCTCGTGCCGTATGCCGAAGCGTCCTTCCAGATAGATGCCCGGCTCGTTGGAGACCACCATGCCTTCCTCCAGTGGAACGCTGCGCGTCTGCTCCGAGATACGCCACTGGATCCGCTGCGGTCCTTCGTGTACGCTCATGACAAAACCCACACCGTGCCCTGTGCCGTGATTGTAGTCCAGCCCGGCTTCCCACAGAGGCTCTCTCGCCAACACATCGAGATTCTGCCCGCAGACGCCTTGCGGGAATCTTGCGGCGCCAAGCGCCAGATGCCCCCGCAGCACCAAGGTATAGTATCTCTTCTCTTCCGCCGTCACCGATCCCAGCGCAAAGGTCCTCGTGACGTCCGTAGTGCCTTCCCGATAGTGTCCGCCCGTGTCCGCCAGACAAAAGCCGCCTTCTTTTATCTCTACGTCCGTCTCCTCGGTCGGTTCATAATGCACGATCGCGCCGTGTGCGCCGTAGGCGATGATAGGCGCGAAGCTCGGCCCCAGATACCCCTCCTCCTGCGCGCGGAACGCTTCCAGCTTCTTGACCGCGTTAAGCTCCGTGATCCGCTCCTTGCCAACATGCATTTTCAGCCAGCGCATGAATCTCGTCACCGCCACGCCGTCCTTCACGTGGGCGGCCCTTATATGCTCCGTCTCCACGGGCGTCTTGACCGCTTTCATCAGCGCAACGGGGCTTGGCGCGTCGATCTTCTCTGCGCCTTCCGGCAGACTGTTCATCAGCGTATAACTGACCTGCCCGCTGTCGATCCACACGCGCTTATCAGGCCCGATCTTTCGTATCTGCCGCTGCACCGTATCGTACCCGGCCACTGTGATCCCCGCCTGTTCCAGTCTGTGGCGGATCTCGCCTGGCAGGATCTTCTCATGTACAAAAAGCCGCGCTGCGTTTTCCTCGATCAGCATATAGGCAAGAAAAACCGGCGTATACAGGATATCGTCACCGCGCAGGTTCATGAGCCATGCGATCTCGTCCAGAGCCGTCAGCACCAGGACATCGGCCCCCGCCTCCCGCATCTTTCCGCGCACGTCCGCGAGCTTCTCCTCCCGGCTCCGCCCCGCATACCGGATCTCCAGCTCCCAGACCGGCCTGGTGGAGACGGGCGGTCTGTCCTCCCACACGAGGTCCACCAGATCTTCGCTGCCGTCAAATGTGATCCGCTTCGCATCGGTCTTATCGGCGATCGAGCGGACAAAACGTTCCGTGACCGTACGCCCGTCAAAACCGATCACGCTCTCTTCCCCGAGATTGTCACGCAGATAGTCCGCTATCTTGGGAACGCCGGGCTGTCCGGCCCGCATCAGCGTGATGCCGCTGCCCTTAAGCTGTTCGTCCGCCTGCAGGAAATACCTGCCGTCCGTCCACAGCGCGGCCCTGTCGCCGAGCACGACCAGCGTGCCGGCCGATCCGGTAAACCCCGACATATACTCCCTCGCCTTGAAATGATCTCCCACATACTCCGATCCGTGATGATCTTCCGTGGGAACAATGTAGGCGGCAAGATTTTTTTTCTTCATATATCCGCGCAGCGCGCTCAATTTTTCCGCAGTATTCATCATCATACTCTGACCAGCTCGTACTGATCCGTTCCCAATCCTATTTTTACCGCATGGGCGATACAGCTCTTCCACTCCGTATTGGGGTGCGTCATATGAAAATGATCGTGGCCTTCCTCATTTCCGTGCATTTTCAGGTTCTCGCCGAGTACGCTGCTCTCCACAGGCGTCATCCGGTTGCAGAGATCCGCGCACGCCTGATCGAGCGCCACGGGATCGAAGGAAGCCAGCATACCCACATTCGGTATGATCGGTATGTCGTTCTCCGCGTGACAGTCGCAGTTGGGCGACACATCGCAGATCAACGACACATGGAAGCAGGGCCGTCCCTTGCACACCGCCAGCGCATACTCCGCCATCTTGTAGTTGAGAAGCGCGATAGAGTCAGCGAAATCCGCCGCGATCGCATCCTTCGGGCAGACCGCCAGACAGCGTCCGCAGCCCACACATTTATTATGGTCAATTCTCGCTTTCCCATTCTCTATCATCGGCGCGCCGTGAGCGCATATCCTGCCGCACGACCCGCAGCCCACGCATGCGGACTCGTCTACGCTCGGCTTGCCGTCACAGTGCTGCTCCATCTTGCCCGCTCTCGAGCCGCTTCCCATGCCGATATTCTTCAGCGTACCGCCGAAGCCCGCCATCTCGTGTCCCTTGAAATGCGTAAGGGAGATAAACACGTCCGCGTCCATGATCGCGTGGCCGATCTTCGCTTCCCGGACATACTCGCCGCCGATCGGCACGAGCGTCTCGTCCGTTCCCTTCAGGCCGTCCGCTATGATGACGTGGCAGCCCGTCTGATACGGCGAAAAACCGTTGCAATATGCCGTTTCCAGATGATCCAGCGCATTCTTTCTGCTGCCGACATACAGTGTGTTACAGTCCGTAAGAAAAGGTCTTCCGCCCAATTCCTTCACATAGTCCGCCACGACCCTCGCATAATTCGGTCTGAGGAACGCCAAGTTACCGTACTCGCCAAAATGTATCTTGATCGCCGCATACTTGTCCGTGAAATCGATATTTTCAAACCCCGCCGTCTTCATCAGGCGATGCAGCTTCTGCAGCAGATTTTCCTGCTCCGTCGCCTTGAAATCGGTAAAATATACCTGTGCTCTTTCCATGTGTCTCCCCTCTCTCCTACTCAAACATCTTAAAACGTTCGCTGATGATCGCATACTGTTCCTTGATCTTGAGATACAGGCCGATCGTGTTCTCTTTTTCTTTCTCAAACTCTTTGATGATCTTATCGTAGTTGCGCTCCAGACTCTTCACAACGTTCTTGTTGATCTTGCCGTTGTCCGCGTCTCCGTTCATGATGTCGAGTATCTTTTCCTTGCTGAACGCTTCCTTGTAGCTTCTCTTGCCGTACAGCGCACTCAGGATATCCGCCACCGCGATGATCTGCTGCGGCAGCGTCAGATCCGCCGCCGTCAGTCCCTTGTGATATCCGGTGCCGTCCAGCTTCTCGTGATGCCTGACGGCGATCTGCAGTACCGCATCGTCCACAACGCCTTCCAAGATCATTTCCGTGATGCGCACATGGGCCTTCATGATCTTCATCTCATCATCGCTTAAGCGTCCCGTGGATTCCAGAATGTTGAGCGGGATCGCGATCTTGCCGAGGTCGTGCAGCAGCGCGCCGTAATGTAGATCCCTAAGATCCCTGCCGGACAGCCTTGCCAGCCTTCCGAGCTGCTCCGCGAAATTCACGGTAGCCAAGGTGTGAATCACCGTGTGCTCGCTTCTGAAATCAATGGTATATACGAGCATCTCCAGAAAGCCCCGCTTGTACTGCTCGGAAAATGCGCGTTTGGCCAGCAGCACTTCCAGCTCTTCGCGGAATTTGCCGTTGATCAGATTCTCCGTAATGCCGTAACGCTCCTGCGCCTTGTGGAAAAGATCCAGCGCCGCGCCGGAAAACTTGATGTCGCGGTACTTCGAGAAATAGTCCGCCTCCAGATTCTCTTCTTTCAAATTCATGAAAGTGTCCATCCGATCCGCCAGACTTAAAAGCTCTATGATATGCATATACCGGCTTTGGATCAGATTGTGTCTGTTGTAGTCCAGATGATGATACAGCACGATCTCCGCCTTGTCTCCCATCGGGGAGAGGTATTTCAAGAACAGGAAGCCGTATATGGAGTGGGGCCAGAGATTCTTCGTCTCAAAATCGGATACGTTCTTGACGTTGTCCTCCTTGTACAGCCCGATATCGTGCAGGATCCCAAGCATCGTGTAATCTACCAGCTCCTGTTCCGTGTAGTGATGCTCGCTGCTGTATGTATTCTCATATTCCAGCATCTTATAGAGGATATAGCCCGTGATCTCTCCGTGCTGCATGATCTTATGGTTGATGATACCCAAGGTCTTTCTGATGATCTCATTGACATCTTTACTGCTGATAACGCTCATTCGTATCTTTCCTTTCCACGTCGATGCTCTCGTGTGCGATCATGGTTATTTTACCATTTTTTCTTTCTCTTGTCCTCTGTTTCTTATAAGAAATTTTGTCAATTCTGCCGGCCTCCAGATCGAGCAGATAACGCTTCGGCTCGATACCACAGGCAAAACCGCTGATATCCCCGTTCTTATGGATCACGCGGTGACACGGCACAAGGATCATCAGCGGATTTCTGTTGTTCGCCTGTCCGACCGCCCGGACGGCCTTCGGGCTGCCGATCTGTATGGCGATATCCTCATAGCTTCTCGTCTCGCCGTACGGTATCGTCAAAAGCGCCCGCCACACGCGCTCCTGAAAGGGCGTGCCTCTGTAAGCAATCGGCACATCAAAGCGCTTTCTCGTCCCGGCGAAGTACTCGTCCAGCTGCGCGCAGACTGCCAGCAGGATTTCCGCATGTACGGTCTTATTGCTGCCGCGGACCGCATCCGCTGTGCCGCCGCTTCGCCGTGCAAAATCATTTCCGGCCGTCTCACCGCTTAGGCACAGTTCCGTGATTTTCCCGTCCGTCTCGCCGATGCGCAGAATGCCGATCGGGCTGTCATAATAACAGATATGCATCTTCTCCTCCGTTCCCGCGGACCGGCAAAGCCCTTACCGCGCCCGCATACAGTCAGTATACAACAGATCTCTTCCCGCTGCCAGTCTCCGGTGTACTTTTCGCCCAGAGCATGCAGCTTCTTGGAAAATAGCCTTGCATTCTCGTTCAGATGTGGTATAATAGACGCAGATTCAGCAATCTGCGTCCCGAGAATTGCTTCGCAATTCTCCTTGGGTTGCCATGGGGATATAGCTCAGTTGGGAGAGCGATACGTTCGCAACGTATAGGTCACGAGTTCGAGTCTCGCTATCTCCATTGTAAAAAATTCCCGCAGACGCATCTTTATCTGTCGTCTGCGGGATTGTTATTTCATTTCATTCTATGGGTCGTTGCGGCGTTAAACTCCCGTCTTACACAATCCCCTGCGCCTTCATCGCCTCGGCTACCTTAAGGAAGCCCGCGATATTCGCGCCGGCAACATAGTTGCCTTCCATGCCGTACTTCTTGGAAGCGTCGTCCAGATTGTGGAAGATGTTTACCATGATCCCTTTCAGCTTAGCATCTACTTCCTCGAAGGTCCAAGACAGTCTCTCGGAGTTCTGGCTCATCTCCAGTGCGGAGGTTGCCACACCGCCCGCGTTGGAAGCCTTGCCGGGGCAGAACAGCACGTTGTTCTTCTGGAAGTACTCTGTCGCCTCCAAGGTAGTAGGCATGTTAGCGCCCTCCGCTACCGCAAAGCAGCCGTTTGCCACAAGCGCCTTTGCATCTTCCAGATCCAGCTCGTTCTGTGTCGCGCAGGGAAGAGCGATATCGCACTTGATCGTCCATACGCCGTGCTCGCCGGCTTTCTTCTCGTGATACTGCGCGCTCTTTCTTGCCGCCGCATACTCCGTCAGGCGTGCGCGCTTCACTTCCTTCACTTCTTTCAGGAGCGCTACGTCGATACCCTCGGGATCGTAGATCCAACCCGTGGAATCGGAGCAGGTGACCGGCTTTGCGCCGAGCTGCTGCGCCTTCTGGATCGCATAGATCGCCACGTTGCCCGCGCCGGATACGGCGATGGTCTTGCCGGCGATATCCTTGCCGTTGCACTTCAACATCTCTTCGGTCAGATACAACAGACCATAGCCTGTCGCCTCGGTCCTCGCAAGGGAGCCGCCGTATGTAAGACCTTTGCCGGTCAGCACGCCCTCGTACAGATTGCGGATCCTCTTGTACTGGCCGAACAGGTAACCGATCTCACGGCCGCCCACGCCGATATCGCCCGCAGGTACGTCCGTATCCGCGCCGATGTGCTTACACAGCTCCGTCATAAAGCTCTGGCAGAATGCCATGACCTCTCTGTCGGATTTGCCCTTGGGATCAAAATCGGAACCGCCCTTGCCGCCGCCGATCGGAAGACCGGTCAGGGAATTCTTGAAGATCTGCTCGAAGCCCAAGAACTTAATGATACCCAGATTGACGGACGGATGGAATCTCAGACCGCCCTTGTAGGGTCCGATCGCACTGTTGAACTGTACGCGGAAACCGTTGTTTACCTGGACCTGTCCCTTGTCATCCACCCACGGAACACGAAACTGTATGATCCTCTCGGGAACTGTCAGTCTCTCCAGCAAAGCGTCTTTTCTGTATGCCGCTTCGTCGGCCTCGATCACCACGCGAAGGGATTCCAGAACTTCCTTCACCGCCTGATGAAATTCCGGCTGTGCAGGATTCTTCGCAACTACTAACTCATAAACCTCATCAACGTATGACATTGTGCATGTCCTCCTTTAATTTGTATATATAAAATGCCTACGTTTCATTATAGTATGCGCCGAAAAAATGCACAAGCCCGATTTATCACATTAACGCGTAAAAATTTCGGCGGTTTTTTTATACATATTGTACAGCGATACATGTATACAGTGATTCCTCTATAAATATTTCCGCATCTGGCGTATGCTTTCCTGCTCAAAGTCCGCCAGCTCCTGCGCCAGTTCCACCGCTTCATTGGTCGCAAGCCGGTTGTGCTGCATCGCTCTCCACATATTTGTGATCCCTCTGCTGCTGCTTTGGATCATCAGCTCGGCCAGATGCCCCTTGCTGATGTTGAGGGCTGTTCCTGCGTGAATGCTCCCCTTTAACAGCATTTCCCTGATCCGGCTCGACCGGCACACCTCCCCCTCGTTTCTCAGTATTTGATCTAACGCCCTGTCGTGGATCTGTGAATAGCGCAGCGACTGTCTGGATAACTGCTGTGAGAAATCGTCATGCTCGACCATGTCTAACAGCGTATCTATCGTTGTCATTCCCACTTCCGTGCTCCTCTGCACTTCCTGCAGTATTTTCGCATCGTCATGCTTCATGTCCGTTTCCTTTTCCTTCCCAAAAAATAAAGAGTACGGGATCTCCCATACTCTTTATCATTTCCATTATTTCCGCCTTTAATCAACGCCGTTTACAGAGTGACGCCGCCCGTCCTACTCGACATAATCCGATTTGACGTACGCGGTCCTGCCGTTGTATTTGATCTTCGTCCAGCCGTCCGCCTGTTTCATGATCAGCTCCAGCTTCTCACCCACATAGGCCGTGCCCAGCTTCTCGCCGTCCTCACTCGCCGTCGCACGGACGCGGACATTTTCCTTGACCGTCACCGTTCCGCCCGCTGCAGAAGAATCATCATTTCCCGTCTGTACGGTCTGCGTTCCGGTATCCTTGTCCTCGTCGTCATCCGTCTCGGTATCCTGTGTTCCGGCATCTGCCTCCATCGTCTCGGAGGCCTCCAGATATTCGCTCTTAATAAAGGCGTTCGTGCCGTTGTAATCGATCATGCTCCAGCCGTTGGCCCTCTCCTCAAGAAGAGGAAATTCGTCGCCCACAGCGGCTTTTCCCAGCTTGTCGGCAGTCTCGCTGTCCGAGGAGCGGATATTCACCACGTCCGTGGCCTTGACCTTCGTCACAACGGTCGCCGGCTCTTCGTCTGCCGGCTCTTCCGCCTCCCCGTCCTCCGACGTTTCTTCGTCCTGCGGCGTCGTCTCGCTGCCTTCCTCGCGTGCCAGAGTCTCGCCGACACTCTTGTCTATCTTCGCTTTCAGATCAATGATAAACTCCCGCAGCTCTTCGTCCTCCGCAACCATGTCATTGTAAGCTGCGGCGACCTTATTGTTCAGATCGATATAATCGTCCTGAAGATTCAGCTCCCGGATATAGTTTAAGATATCGTCGTCCTCTTCCACGTCCACATTAAAGTAATACTCGCCGTCTTCATTCCGGCAGACATAGTACGTCGTCAAGCCCGGGATCGGCTTATCATAGTCATAAAACTTTACTTCCGTGTAGACATATACCATGTAGGTATCTTCTTTCGGCCCTGCCTTCGTATACACCTCCAGCGTCGGGTAGGCTTCGAGATATTTGCTCGTCTCCTTTGCTCTGAGTATCTCCGTATCGTCCAGCTTGTACATCAGCTTGCTCATCGTGTCGGTATCTCCCTCGACCATAGCCTGATAATACTTGCTGACAAGCTCGTTGATCTCCGGCACTGCATCTTTCTCCATCGGCACTTCCGGTACCGTGACTTGACTGTTGGAGATATTGATATCTTCCGCGGTCTCTACCGTTTCCTCTTCCGTCTCTTCTTTCTTGTTGGCGTTGATCGCTATCCCGACCGTGACCGCCACGCAGAGCACAAGCACCACCGGCATGACGATCTTGGAATGGCGGAAAAGCCAATTCTTAAGGATTTCCAGCTTAGCTCTGACAAAATCCTGTATACTGTTATTTGATGTATTCATCTACTACGACCTTTCTGAATCCGTATACCAAAGGGCAGCCGCTAAGAGCTGCGAATGCACCCGACAGGACTCGAACCTGCATCAAAGGCGTCGGAGGCCTACGTTTTATCCATTAGACTACGGGTGCCGGCAAAAAAATATTACGATTTTGTTACATCTTGATTATCATAACATAAGCCGGCACCATTTGTCCAGTAAATAAGAATTTAACCTAAAATTTCCTCTATTTTTTCTTTTTCTCTGCTGTAGCGGTACAACTGTCCGGACAGGACTTCCTCCGGATCTACCTGCGTCGTGTTGACCTCCTCCACCATACGGCGATAGAAATCATACTCCTCCTCCCCGTCGTCCGGCAGAAGCAGCACCTCATGCACGGAGCTGGGCAGGATCAGCAGATCCGTCCGCAGCTCGTCCGCCAGTTCCCGAAGCTTCTCCGAGTACAGCATGGCGGACGCGCCGTTCAGCTTCAGCCGGTTGGTCAGCACGTACATCGGGATCGTCTCCGCCGCCTCCGTCTTTTCGCCGGTCACTTCCTCCACCAGTCTGCACATCGGGATCAAAAGCTCCGGCATGCCCCGCCGCATATTGCCCTCCGCTTCCTGCCGCAGTTCTTCCGCCGTCTTTTCCCACATGGCGAGATGACTGTTGCGGATCAGTATGGAGGCGTTTCCGAGGATCTCCTCCTCCATCGCATAGTAGAAGACAACGGCCAGATCATACCACTGAAAATGCGGGATCTCATGCAGCAGCTCCCTGTTCTTGTCATAATTGACGAGTTTATAAAATATCCTGCCCTTCACGCGCTCGAACTTTTCAAAAAAGGCAATATCCAAGTCGATATCCCGCATGCGCTCCCGGTACAGTCCCACGATCCTGTCTGCGATCTCTTCCAGCCCCGCACCGTCGCAGAACTCCCGGTACAGCTCTTCCAGATACATAGTCGGCGACACCTTGTCGGCATCACGCATCATGATCACGCCCGTGAGCCTGATCCCGTTGTTCTTTACGACCTCGGCGGATCGGACCGTGTATTCCGGCCCCATTTTCTCCCGCAGCAGTTTTACAACAGCTTCTACAAAATTTTGATATTCCATTCTCCCTCTTTCCCATTCTCTCCGGAAAACAGTACAAAAAAACAATGGCCGCTCGCGCTGCCATTGTCTTATAGGCTTATCGTAAAACCGTATGCGTCGTATGTTCTATACTCTGGAAAGATACTCGCCGGTCCTCGTGTCGATCTTGATGATCTCGCCCTGCTCTACAAACAGAGGCACGTTGACCTTTGCGCCGGTCTCGACGACCGCGGGCTTGGTAGCGCCCGTCGCCGTATCGCCCTTGAAGCCGGGCTCCGTGTCGGTGACCGCAAGCTCTACGAACAGCGGCGGCTCGATTGCAAACACATTCCCGTTGTAGGAACATATCTTGACCATTTCATTCTCCTTCACGAACTTCAGCGCATCGCCGACCGTGTCGGAGTTGAGTGCGATCTGGTCATAAGTCTCCGTGTCCATAAAGTTGTACAGATCCCCGTCTGAGTATAAATACTGCATATCTTTTCTATCAATACGTGCCTGAGGGCATTTCTCGGTCGGTCTGAAGGTCTTCTCCACAACGCCGCCGTTGATGATATTCTTCAGCTTCGTTCTCACAAATGCCGCGCCTTTGCCGGGCTTTACATGCTGGAACTCGATGATCTGATATACGTTGCCTTCAAACTCAATGGTAATACCATTTCTGAAATCGCCTGCAGATATCATAAAATAATCCTCCTAAATTTTCACAAATATAATTCCTACTTAGTTTATACTATAAATTCTGTTTTTTCAACCTATTTCCCGAAAAAAGGCAAAAACTTTTTATTTCGAGAGGATATGGTCTATCGCCGTCAGATATCCCTCGAGGCCCTGCCCGTATATCTGTCTGTCGCACGCGGGCGCCGTCACGGATACCTTGCGGAAGTCCTCGCGCTCCATGATATTGGAAATATGGATCTCCACCTTCGGGACGCTGATGCTCGCCAGCGCGTCCCTGATCGCATAGCTGTAATGCGTGTATGCGCCCGGATTGATCACGATGCCCTCCGTGCCGTCAAAATAAGCGTCCTGTATCCTGTCTATGATCGCGCCCTCATGATTGCTCTGGAACACTTCTATGGTGCAGCCTTCCTGTCTGCCTTTGTCCGCGATCATCGCAAGCAGATCATCATAGTTTTTCGTGCCGTACACGTCCTTCTCCCGAATGCCGAGGAAATTGATGTTCGGCCCGTTGATCACCAGTAATTTCATATGCGTATCGCCCTCCTTCTGCCGCGCCGCCCTACTTCGCGGCGCACTGTTCTATCTCGCCTAAGATCGTCTCAAAATCCTTGCCGTCCACATCGATCACCACATCCGCGGCGTCCAGATAACAAGCCTCCCGCTCGGCCAGCATTTTCCCTATCTTTCCCCGGGGGTCTTCCCCCTGCAGAAGCGGCCTTGTGGTATCGTACTTTAGTCTCTCATAGATCGTCTGCGCGCCCGCCCGCAGGTAGAACACCTGTCCCAGCTCATGCAGGAGCGCCCTGTTCTCCTCCCGCAGGGGCAGTCCGCCGCCCACCGAGATGATGCGTCCGCCGCCTTGCCGAAGCAGTCTGCGCAGATATGCCGTCTCCTTATCCCTGAAGTACGCCTCGCCGTCCGCGGCAAAAATATCCGATATGGAGCGCTTCTCTTCCCGCTCGATCTCCTTGTCCGTATCCGTGACCGGACGCCGCAGCCGGTAGGAAAGCCTTACCCCCACGGACGTCTTGCCGCAGCCCATAAATCCGATCAGTATAATGTCTCTCATGGCTGTCGCCGACTCCTTTGCATAGACTTGTCCCGCAGCATCAACGCTGCCGGAAATGTTCCTTCAGCTTATCATATACCGCCAGCGCGTCCTCCTCGCACACGTGCGTGTCATTCCAGAGCTCGTAGGCGATGATGCCTTGATACAGGAGCATTTTCAATCCATTGTACGCCCTGCCTCCGTGCGCCTCTACAAGCCGCATGAACTTCGTCCTCCACGGATTGTAGATCAGGTCGAACCCGGTATGTATCTTTTCGTAGAACGCCTCGTCCTCTATCACCGCGTCTTCCGTGTTGGGCGCAAGGCCCACCGATGTGCCCTGAATCGCCAGATACTTCCCTTCCGGGATCCGGACATGCTCCTCCGTCCGCAGCGGACGGATCACCGTCCCCGAAACCCTGCCGTTCACCTCGTCCGCAACCTTCTGCGCCTTCTCCAACGTACGGTTGAGCAGCCAGACCTTGGAGGCGCCCTTCACCGCACACAGATAGGCGACGGCTCTGGCGGCGCCTCCCGCGCCCAGAAGGATCACGTCCCGCCCGGCGATCTCTATACCCTCGCTCTGCATGGCGCGGTACAGCCCTTCCATATCCGTGTTGTATCCCTTATAGCCGCCGTCACACTGCACCAGTGTATTCACGGCGCCGATATCCCGGGCCAGCGGGTCGATCTCCTTCAGGCACGCGATCACCTCGCTCTTATAGGGCACCGTCACGTTCAGCCCGAGTATGTGCAGCGCCTGTGCGCCCGCGACCGCCTCAGCCACTCTGCCCCGCTCCACCGGGAACGGCACATAGACCAGATCATGGCCCAGCCGTCCGGCCAGCGTATTATGTATCATCGGGGACAGCGTGTGCTCCACCGGATCGCCGATCAGCCCGCATGTCCTTGTCCTGCCGTTAATCTCCATTTTTTGACCTCTCATAGAAAAACAGTACGATCCGCTCCAGTCTGCGCTTCAAAACGATCTGGATCTCCTCCTTCGGGTGGATCGGCTTCACGAGCCATGTGCGTATCCCTGCCTTCTTTGCGCCCCAGACATCCGTGAAAAGCTGGTCGCCCACGAACATCGTAGTCTCCGCTGCCGTGCCCATCATCTCCATTGCCCGCACATAATTCTTCACCGCCGGCTTGCCCGCCTTGCAGATATAGCGCGAGCCTACCTCGTCATTGAACATTTTGACCCGCGGCTCTTTATTGTTGGACAAGAGCAGACTCTGAAAGCCGATCCTCCTGAGCCGCGCAAACAGCGCTATGCTCCTTGGATCCGCCGGTGCGCCGTGCGGCACAAGCGTGTTGTCGATATCAAAGATAACGCCGCGGTATCCCTGTTCGTACAGCGCCTCATAGTCGATCGCGTACGCGGAATCCAGATATTCGTCCGGATAAAAACGCTCAAGCAGTGCCATCTCTCCTCCGTTCCGAATCGCGCGCGTCTGCCCGCGGATCCTTTTCTATCATAACAAAACCCCTTGCGTGTGTGCAAGGGGTTTTCTGTATTTACGTGATCGTCACAGCCTCCGCTTTTTTGAGGTCTATTTGTCAAGCACCTTTTTCAGTTCGTCCATGAAAGTATTGATATCCTTAAATTCGCGATACACGGACGCGAATCTGACATAAGCCACCGCCTCTAAATCTTTTAACTTGTTCATGACAAGCTCGCCGATCACCTGGCTCGGGATCTCTTTCTCTTCCATGTTGAAGATCTCCGTCTCCACTTCGTCTATCAGCTGATTGATCTGGGAAGCGCTGATCGGCCTTTTGTGACACGCGCGCAGGACGCCCGCCTCGATCTTGCTCCTGTCATAAGCCTCCCTGTTGTTGTCCTTTTTAATGATGATGAGCGGTATCGTCTCCACCTTCTCATATGTGGTGAAGCGCTTATCGCACTCATCGCAGACACGTCTCCTGCGAATGGAATTGTTATCCTCGGCAGGTCTGCTGTCGATTACTCTGGTATTTTCATGACCGCAAAAAGGGCATTTCATCAGGGATATCCTCCTCGGTATATATTTTGGTCTCGTACATCGTACAGTCGAACTGCATCGACCACAATCATTATATGGTAATTCTGCAATTATGTCAACTATTTTATGGAAACCAATAGACGCGTTTTTTTAGATACAGATATCCACGATGATAATGTCCGGGCCGATCTGCTTGATATCCTTATAGCGTATCACATAGTTGGAATCGCTGCCGCCGAACAGACCGCACCATTTATTCTCTCCGGGGACGATCAGCTTGAATATCTGCCCCGTACACTCGTCAAATTCAAAGTCGCACACCTTGCCGAGCTTCTGACAGTTTTTCAGATTGATGATCTCCTTTTTCTTAAACTCCGAAAATAACATAGGAACCCCTCAGGGCTTTTTATTATTCTATGTCACAGCCCTTAAAAGGTTCCCTGTAAAAACAGCGCATCGCCGTCTCTTACCGCAGCGGCGGCGCCTTATGCCGTCAGATACATGCGCATCGTCTTCAGCGCATTCTTTTCCAAGCGGGATACCTGCGCCTGTGAGATCCCGATCTTGGTCGCCACCTCCATCTGTGTCTTGCCTTCAAAAAAGCGCAGCGTAATGATCTCGTGCTCCCGCTCGCTCAGCTTCTTCATGGCCTCGCTCAACGAGATCTGCTCCACCCATATCTCCTCGCGGTTCTTCTTGTCGCTGATCTGATCCATGACATAGAGCGTATCGCCGCCGTCCGTGTAGACCGGCTCGTAGAGACTCATAGGCGCCTGTATGGCGTCCAGCGCATAGACGATATCCTCCTTCGGGATCCCGATCTCGTCCGCGATCTCCGTGACGGTGGGCTCTTTGGAGTTGATACGGGTAAGATGCTCCTTGGCATAGATCGCCTTGTAGGCGGTGTCTTTTAACGACCGTGACACGCGGATGCTGTTCGCGTCCCGCAGATAACGCCTGATCTCGCCTACGATCATCGGCACGGCGTAGGTTGAGAATTTCACGTTGAGGGTGCTGTCAAAGTTATCGATCGCTTTGATCAGGCCGATACAGCCGATCTGAAACAGATCGTCCACATTTTCGTTGCTGGAATGAAAGCGCTTGATAACGCTCAGGACAAGCCGCAGATTTCCGTTGATGTATTCCTTGCGCGCGTCGATGTCGCCGTCCGAGATCCTTTTAAACAATTCTTCCTTCTCCGCATTTTTGAGGAGCGGCAGTTTAGACGTGTTGACACCGCATATCTCCACTTTTCCCTGTATCATCTCTTCCCCATCCTTTCCTGTTATCCGCATTACTGCCCGCAAGCTTTTGTCACTTAAAAGGATTGGACGAATCAACATGAATTATTCATAAACAATTAAGGAAAAAAATTCCTATATGGTTTTACAAACACCGAGTTCTCTGGTACAGTAGTAGGAGACAGAAAAGACTGTGCAGACAAGAGATATGATGAGGTGATCAAACATGAAATGTACGAGCTGCGGCGCACCCCTGCTGGATACGGATCAGTTTTGTCCGGAGTGCGGCGCGAAAGTGATAAAGGAAAAGAGATGCCCGAAATGCGGCACACTGCTCCGTGAGGGCACAAAATTCTGCCACAACTGCGGAAATCTTGTGGCCGGCGGCGACAACGGCCGCAGATCCTCGCAGGACACACTGGATATCCCGATCGACGTGATCGAGCGCAGCATCCTCTCGGAGACGGCCGCGGAGATCCGCGCCGACCGCAGACCGGAAAGCGCGCCGCGCAAAAGAACTGCAGACGCCGAGCGGACAAAACGTGAGACATACGAGAGCGAACGACATACCGCTTTCGGAAAAGGCGCGCCCGCAAAGAGCGCTGCGCCCCACAGCCCCGCAAAAAAGTACGCCGAAGCCAACAAAAAGCCTCGCAGACGCGAAGAAGAATGGGACGATGATGATTGGGATGAAGATGACGACTGGGACGAAGAAGATGAGGATGGCGTTGATGTCATCACAGTCATGACGGCGGTCGTCGGCTGCGTGATCCTCGCAGTGATCGCCATACTCGGCTATCACATGTATCGGCTCTATATGCCCAAAGACTACGCGCAGACTGCCGAGAAGACCGGAGACGAAGCCGAGGAGACTGCCGAAAGCGCAGCGGACGAAAGCCCTGCACAGACAGATACCGTCAGGATCGTGAGCAACGTCAATGTGCGCGACAATCCGAGCACGACAGGCACCAATATCCTGAAAGTGGCAAAGGAAGGCGAGACATACACGAGCGTCGGCCGCACGGACGACGGCGAGTGGTATGCGATTTTGCTGGAAGACGGCACGACCGGCTATGTGTTCCACGAATACGTCGAAGAAGCGTCCGGGCCGTGACGCGAAAGAGACAGCGAAGCCGCTCTAATAGTCTGCAATGTCAAATGTAATCGTGATATCCTTGCCGCCGTACAGCTTGAAATAATTCTGTATGATGCGGTCCGTGACCACGCGGATATTTTCTTTCTCCGTGCCCATGAGCACGACCAGAAACTGCGAGCTGCTGTATCTCGTGCCCACGTCCACACCGCGCAGTGACTTGCAGATCGACTGCTCCATGCACTGCATGGCGACCTCCATGCGCTCCAGTTCGATGTCGCTGCCGTCCGACGAGAACAGAGTAAACAGCAGGATCTGCGTCTCCTGCTTGTTTCTCTGGGAGAAACGGCTCATAAATTCATAGACATGGCCGAACTCACCATAATCCACCTGAAGGGCGCCCTGATGATTCTCCTGATGCCTGATCATCTCAATGACCGCTGCCAGATCGCTCTTGGACTGCTCCGGCGAGCGCATCATGCCGGTGCTGTGATAAAAACCGTATCGGATATTTTCATTTTGCTTCACATGGTACAGCGCTTTGTCGGCGCGCTGGAACAGCTCTTCAAACTCGTGCCCGTCCGCTCCTGACAGACTGATGCCGACGGAGAGCTGCGTTTCCTTGAGGATATCTATCTCGTCCTGCTTCTTGGCGAAAGCGCCCAATATCTCGTTGATCTTGTCGATCGCGGCATCTCTGCTGTTCATCCCTTCCGCAAAATACAGGAACTCATCGCCGCCCGTACGGCACACGATATCCTTGCCGCACACGTCGCGCAGTACATCGGCGGTCATCTTCAGGGCATAATCGCCCGCCAGATGTCCGTGTACCTGATTGATACGCTTGAAATGATCCAGATCTATGATCATCAGACAGCCGCCCGCCGCCCGCAAACCCGCCGCAATATCGCGCTCGCCCTTGCGCTTGCTGATCACGCCGGTCAGATAGTCCGTGGGCGCATCCAGAATGCTCTCGCTGCCCATGGATTCCCCGAAGATCTTTTCGCTGTCAAAGATCGGAGACGCCATATCCTCCTCGTGCATCCACTGTCTCTCCAGCGCGCCCTCTTTGATGAGGTCGATGAAGATATCCACCAGATCGGGATCCCACTGGCTTCCCTTGCCCTTCTCCAGCTCCTGCATCACGATCTCATCACTGAGTCTGCGTCTGTATACGCGGTTGCTCGTCATGGCGTCATAGGAATCCACAAGCGCGATGATCCTTGCCACAAGCGGAATGGACTCCGCTTTCAGTCCCTCCGGATATCCTTTGCCGTCGTACCGCTCGTGATGATACTTGGCGCCCACAGCCACGTTCGGAAACATTTTGAAATCCTTCAGGATCTCCGAGCCCATGATCGTATGGTTCTGGATCAGTCTGAACTCCAGCTCCGTCAGTTTAAACGGCTTGTTGAGCACGGCGTCCGGCACGCCGATCTTGCCTACGTCGTGCAGCATCGCCACATAATATGTATTCTGAACATCCTCCTCGGACCAGCCGAGCCGCTGCGCCATGAGTTCGGCATAGGCCGCCACGCGCATGGAATGTCCCTTGGTGTAATCGTCCTTCGCATCCACCGTGTTTGCGACCGTCATGATCGCCTGGATCGTGATGCGCTCCATCTCCCTTGTCTTCTCGTCCAGCCGGCGCTGCAGATCTTTCCGGTAACCGTCCAGCTCCAGCGTGCTCTTGATGCGGCTCAGCATGATCTGCGGCTCAAACGGTTTGGAGATAAAGTCGCATGCGCCCATGCGGAAGCATTCCACCTCCGTCTCGGCGCTCCTGTCAGCGGTCAGAAAGATAACGGCTATCTTGCGCAAGCGCGGATCCGCCTGCAGCGCGCGCATCACTTCATAACCCCCGATCTCCGGCATATTGATATCCAGGAGGATCAGATCGGGTGTGTGACGCTCCAGATATTTGTACGCCTGTTTTCCGGAATTTACGGCGACCACCTTATAAGCGTCGCCCAACAGATTCTGCGCTGTCGATAATGTCAATCTGTCATCGTCAACGATCAGGATTATCTTCTTCATTTGCCCCTCACATACACATTTGTCTATACTGCCCGCAATGTTGCTTCATCTGCTTATATACTTCTTTATCATATCACGCTATAACGTAAAAATCAATTATCTTTGCTCATCTCCTTTTTAAGTCTCCGCATGATCTTCTTTTCCAGCCGGGAGATGTATGACTGGGAGATGCCGAGCATTTCCGCCACCTCCTTCTGCGTCAGCTCTTTGCCGTCGGCGCTCCCCAGACCGAAGCGGAGCCGGATGATCGTCTGCTCCCGCTCCGACAGCTTTGCGATCGCCTTGACGAGCAGCTTGCGCTCCACCTCGTTCTCCAAGTCTTTGTAGATCACGTCCTCGTCCGTTCCTAGGATATCCGACAGCAGAAGCTCATTTCCGTCCCAGTCCACATTGAGCGGCTCGTCTATGGAAACCTCCATTTTATGCTTGCTGTTCCTTCGCAGGTACATCAGGATCTCATTCTCGATACAGCGCGACGCATAGGTCGCGAGCTTTATGTTTTTCTCGGGATTGAACGTATTGATCGACTTAATCAGCCCGATCGTTCCTATGGAGATCAGATCTTCCACCCCGACTCCCGTATTGTCAAATTTCTTGGCGATGTAAACCACCAGCCGCAGATTATGTTCTATCAGGATCGCCTTAGCCTCGTCTTCATACTCCGTGCCTAAGTCGTTTATGATCTCATTTTCTTTTTCACTCTCAAGGGGCGGCGGAAGCACCTCCGCTCCGCCTATGTAATGAATGTCTCCCTGCTTTGCCATAAGGAACCGCGTATCCTTATGGACCATCTTAAACTGAACCTTTCCGGGAATTGCCACTTTTAGAATCATTTCTACTCCTCCTAGCTCTCTAATAACCGTGGGTGCAGTATCATCTGATAGACGCCGTCCTCAGCGATCCCCGTATCACAGACCGCAACGATGACATGTTCCTTCCTAATCGTCTGCGTCTGCGTCTCTATCGTGATCTCAGGAAGCTCATAGGCCTCCAGTATCCCCCTGTCTTTTCCGACGCTCCGAAAAGGGATCGCGTGATACTTATCCGGTCTGAATGCGGGCGATATCTGCGCTGCCAGTTCTCTGCTGATCAGGCTGACCGGTTTCCCGCTGACCGGATCCGACAGGTGATTTCCCGTGTCCACAAGCGCCCGCGCGCAAAACCTGCAGCCAGTCTTTGGCAGACGGATCTCCACCGTCCTCAGGCAGTCGTTCCTCCTGCGCTTCATGTGCGCAAGGATTGCCGTCAGGATACGGTATGAGACATATCCTGCCGCAAGTGTGGCGGGCAGCCCCATATTTCCTTTCAGAACCGTTCTCAGGCGATTCAGAATCCATATCATGACACTGCCTAAAAAAAAGCCGCAGCCCGCCAGTACAAGGCTTGCGTACAGCAGTTTTCTGCAGCGGCCGATCCGAAAGACCGCGTGCAGCATAAACAGGCTGACAGGGACAGCGCTCACGGCGATCCGCACGCCCATCGTGCCGACGGGGATCATGACCGCAGTGCAACTCAACAGCGCTCCCATCACGGCTCCCGCCAGGATCCTTTTGTGCGTGGCAGTACACTCGAGAATCCGGCCCGCGAGCGACAGCAGATACAGATTACCCGCCGTCTGCAAAATGAAAACACTGTCAATATACAGTTTGTAATACACAGCCCACCTCCGTGTTTCGGCTCTATTATATGCAAACCGGGACAAATATTTTGTCACAATCACGGAGCATTTCCGCTTTTTTTGCAGACAGGGAACAACAAAAAACCGCAGGATATCCTATCCTGCAGTCCTTCTGTATTTCACTTATAGGTTAATTTCAAAGCTGTCCAACCGACTCATTCCCGTGGAATCAGCATAGGTACGCCCGAACAAAGCAATATGGGAATATATTTCCTGTCCCGCATATCATTTTCTCCAGCCGTCTTTATTACTGCCAGTTTCATAACTCAATGGAGAAATATGTGGGTACTCATCAACAGAACTTTGATGTTTTAACGCCCATGCCTTTTGAGGAACATAGAGAAGGGATTCAAATTCCATGTTCCACACATTTTCTTCCTTTCCCTGTTTAACTTTTTCATAATAAGCCGGTCCGTTTATCAAGGCAACACATCTGGAATACAAAAATGTATCATCACACATCTGCGAGTCGGCTTTTTCGCATTGTTCCGCTAGCTTTTCCGTATCCAAGTGATATAACAGTTCTGTCATTAAATCATCAAATTCAAAAATAATATGGTCACTCTGCTCCGCGAGATATTTAATGACCGGTTTGAGTACCTTGTCATCATCGCCTTCTTTTGTCCAATCACACAACTCCATTGTAGTCCAAAAAAAATCGTATTTTTCGCTCATAGTGTTTCTGCGCCTCCTATAAATACCGAATTTGCTTCGTTAACATAATACCACGATCACACCCATTTTCCAACCGCATTTCATTAACTTTCTCCACCAACTTATTTCACCGTTCTCTTCTCCATGACATACATCGATCCCCATGTAAACTTGCCAAAATAATTTCTTCTATCTGTCCACATCCTGCATCTTCCACAACGCCATAGGATGCTTTTCCAGTCTGCTGACTATTGCCTGATCCTCAAACAGGTACTCCGGATGATACTTTTTCTCTCGAAATTCCTGCAAAAAACGGCTTTCTGCATCTGTCAAACGCATCATGTCCTCCAATTGATCCTTCACTCTCTGTTTTGTTTCGTCCAGATCAAACTTCTCTCGTTTACGCTTCACCGGGATCAGATCTGTTTTTATTCTATACCATGTAATTTCATCACTTCCAAAGATCTCTGTTCTGGCAACGGAAAGAACCTCAAACTCCTCCAACACGCCTCCGGTCTGAATCTGTCTGTAAACTAACGGATATATGTGTACACGCATAGAATAATTTATCTCAAGCTTTACGTTATCCCTTATTCCTGCTGCGTTTTGATACATAAAGATCATACTGTCCAAAGAATAGCTCATTTTCGACTTGTCGGATTTTTGATACCCTTCGGCAGACATATACTTTTCTATATCTTCTATAATAATGCTCATGTACGGTAAAGAAGCACTACAAACAAAACTGATATAGACAGCCGCCCACGCTATTCCAAACTGTTACGAGGGGAAGATAAAACTTCAAAAGCCCATTGACAATAATGTGTTTATTGATTATAATGTGCTTATTATAACATCACACTATATGAAAGGAGAAAACGGCTTTGTGAAAATATTGATTTCAAACACTTCCGACGCCCCTCTATACCAACAGATCAAAGAACAGATCAAGGACGCTATTCTAAAAGAAGAACTGGTTGAGGGGGACGCACTTCCCTCTATCCGAGCCTTTGCCAATGATTTGAAAGTTAGCGTCCTGACAATTCGACGGGTATATGAGGAATTAGAGCAAGAGGGATTTATTGTAAGTCAAGTAGGAATAGGGACGTTTGTATCTACAAGCAATCTTGAATTACTCCGGGACTCCAAACGACGTCTTGTAGAACAAAAAATGCTGGATATGATACAGACAGCAAAATCACTAAAAATCAGTAAAGAAGAACTTAACTCCATGATGGATATTCTTTACGAGGAGGATTGAGATGAACGATATTTTGACGGTCAACGGCTTAAATAAGTCGTATGGCAATTTTTCTTTGAAAGATGTGACATTCTCTTTGCCGGAGGGGTGTATCACAGGTTTTATTGGCGTCAATGGAGCCGGTAAAACAACAACGCTGCGGACGCTTTTAGGTCTGACGAGCAAGATGTCCGGCAACATTCAGTTTTTCGGTCTTGACATGGATAAGAACGAAAGGCAAATCAAAGACCGCATTGGTATCGTTTTAGACGACGGGTGCTTTTACGACGAACTTTCGTTAGCTGAAATGAAAAGTGTCATTTCCTCTGCGTACACTTCATGGTCTGAACAGGATTTTAAGCGGTACATGGATATGTTTTCGCTTGACCCAAGGCAAAAGATCAATACCCTTTCTAAAGGTATGAAAATGAAGTATGCGCTTGCACTGGCTCTTTCTCATAACGCAGAACTCTTGATTATGGACGAGCCGACAAGTGGACTTGACCCTTTAATCAGAAGTCAACTTTTGAAAACCTTAACCGAGTATATGGGGAATGGCGGCAAAGGGGTTTTCTTTTCAACGCATATCACTTCTGACCTTGATAAAATTGCCGATATGCTCATTATGATTGATAACGGGTGTATCGTCTTTCAAGAGGAAAAGGACACTTTGCTTGACACATATCGGATTGTCAAAGGGGATAGTCGGTCTTTATCAACTGATGTACGCAAGCTCTTTTTATCTATATCGGAAACTGATTTTGGATTTACAGGGATTACAAAGCAAATATCCGAAGTACGGTCTTATATTCCCGACGTTATGGTTGAGCGTCCGA
>CANQTF010000019.1 GCA_947626745.1 uncultured Lachnospiraceae bacterium | reverse complement strand
GACCTATTAGGGGGTATTTTTCTTTATCCCTTATATTTTTGCCATTATATATGAAAAAAGAACATTCAGACGGGGCTTCACCTGGCCGTGATCGGTATGTGCTGTTATAAGCTGCTTAAAAAAATGCGGCTCCCGAAAATAGTTTACATAACTCTGACCGTCGGACTGATGTACTGCTACGGCACGATGACAGGTATGGGTATTTCCATGCTGCGCGCCTATATCATGTTTGGCATTCGGCTGTGTGCGGAGCTTGCGGGCAGGACCTATGATCTGCTGACGGCAGTGGCGGTGGCGGCGGTCGCCGCCCTTGTGCAGCAGCCGTTATATGTGGCGTACAGCGGCTTCCTCTTTTCCTTCGGGGCGGTCTGCGGCATCGGCATTTTCCTGCCGGCGGCACAGGCGAATCTGCTGGGGCACGGCAGGGCGGAGCGGGCGTTTGTGTCGGGAACGGCGATCTCCCTCTTCACATTGCCCGTGTACCTGAGCTTTTACTATGAGTTCCCGCCCTATTCGATCCTGTTGAACCTTGTGGTGATACCGTGTATGACGTTCGTGCTTCTGGGCGGACTGATCACTCTGGCGGCGGCCGCGTTGTACCTGCCTCTCGGTGCGGCGGCGGCAGTCCCTGTACACTGCATGCTGCTTTTCTATGAAAAGTGCTGTAGCGTCTGTCTGCGGCTGCCGGACAGCAGCTGGATCACGGGCTGTCCGAAGCCCTGGCAGACGGCGCTTTTTGCGGGTATCCTCATCGGGCTTGCGGCGGGAGAGCGCAGACTGCCCAAGCTGCTGTTCTGGCAGGGCGTCCTGTGCGCTCTGCTGGCCCTGACGGTCAGACTGCCGCAGGGGCTGCAGATCACGATGATCGATGTGGGACAGGGAGACTGCATTTACATGGCGGAGGACAGCGGTGTGCATCTATTGATCGACGGCGGCAGCTCCGATCAGAGCGATGTCTTGTCGTATCAGATCACGCCTTTTTTGAAGCATGAGGGAGCGTCGTATCTGGACGCCGTCGTTGTCACCCATCCGGACGAGGACCATATAAGCGGGATACGCGCGCTTCTGGAGGAGGCGGGAACGGGCGGGATCACCGTGGGAACGCTGTATCTGCCCGACGTGGGAGAGCGGGGAAGAAATGAGGCGTACCGCGAGCTGGAGAGGCTCGCGGGAGAGGCGAAAGTGGCGCTTGGGTATCTGGGCTGCGGCGATGTCCTGCGGTTTGAAGAAGTTATGTTAACTTGCTTGCACCCGCGGCCCGGTCTAAACGAAGACGAGCCGAATGCCTACTCCACGGTGCTTTATCTGACATACGGCGCTTTTACCGCGCTTTTTACAGGGGATCTGGAAGGCGCGGGCGAGGAGGAGGTGGCGGCGGCAGTGCGGGCTATGCAAAAGAATAGTTTACATAATACTACCGTTTTAAAGGTGGCGCATCACGGATCCGCGAACTCCACAGGAGAGGCGTTCCTGCGTGCCGTCGCGCCGAAGATCGCCCTGATCTCGGCGGGAGCAAACAACCGCTACGGGCATCCCCACAAGGAACTGCTCGAAAGGCTTGCGGACGCCGGCTGCCGCATCTACCGGACGCAGGAGAGCGGCGCCGTGACGGTGTACGTGCGAAAGGGCAGGGTGCGGGTGGAAGGGTATTGCAGACGGAAATAATTTTGAAGAAATGCATGAAATGAGATAAATAAATCTTGAAGAATTGCATAAAATACAATATTATTATTTTGAAGAAATGCAAATGCTGAATTTGAAGGAGTGTGGATGGTATGTTTTTTTGGAGAAGGGTATATGACGAACTGCTGCAGTGGAAGGCAAAATACGCCGACAGATACGCCGTACTGCTGGAGGGTGCGAGACGGGTTGGGAAATCCACGATTGCAGAGCGGTTCGCCGCGAATGAGTACAGATCTTATATTCTGGTGGATTTTTCCCGGGCCTCGGACAAAGAACTTGCCTGCTTTGACGATATTCATGACCCTGATATGTTTTTCTTAAGGCTGCAGGCGGTGCGCGGCGTCAATCTGTATGAACATGAATCGCTGGTGATCTTTGACGAAGTGCAGTTGTTTCCAAAGGCCAGGCAGGCGATCAAACATCTGGTGAAGGACGGCAGATACCATTATCTGGAGACGGGATCGTTGATCTCAATCAAAAAGAATGTCAAGAATATTCTGATCCCATCCGAGGAAATGAAGATTCACGTATATCCGATGGATTATGAGGAATTTTGTCTGGCGGTGGGAAACAGCTATGAGGTGCTTGGTGGAATATATGAGAAGAACAGGAGCATCGGCCAGCAGACGAACCGAAAACTCATGCGCGATCTTAGACTGTATATGGCGGTAGGCGGTATGCCGCAGGCGGTCGAAGCCTATGTGAATGGTGAAAACTTTGCGATGATAGACCAGATCAAGCGACAGATCATCAGACTCTATGAGGATGACTTCAAACGGCTGGACCCGTCGGGCAGACTGGCGGCGATCTATCATTCCATACCGGCGCAGCTTTCCAGAGGAGTCAGGCGTTACCGGCTGACCCAGGCGGTCGGACACAGGAAAACGGCGAAAGACGAGGCGCTTGTCTATGATCTGATCGATTCCGGGACGGTATTGCCATCCTACAATGTCACGGACCCGAGAGTCAGCCTGCCGCTCACGAAAGATACGGACAGCTACAAGCTGTATGTTGCGGACACGGGATTGTTTATCACGCTGATGTTTATCGACAGACCGGCGGCTGAAAATGAGATCTATGTCAAACTCCTGTCGGATAAGCTGCCAGCCAATCTGGGGTATTTGTATGAAAACCTTGTCGCCCAGCTCATAGCGTCATCGGGAAGGGAACTGTATTATCATACTTGGGAAAAGGCGGGTAGTACGCACTATTATGAGATAGATTTCCTCCTGGCACGGGGGACGAAGATCACGGCTCTGGAGGTCAAGGCTGCAGGGACAGGCAGACATGAATCCCTGACGGAATTCAGAAAGAAATACGCGAGTCATGTCGGCGAGAGCATTATCCTTTCTCAGAAGGATATTACTGGAGCTGGCGGACTCAGATATCTGCCGGTTTATCTGACGCCTTTTTTGTGCGAGAGGCAGGGGATTTAATTATAGATGAATTGGAATCAAATTATTTAGAATAGCGATATTAATATTATAACTATTCGCAAGGGAGCATGAACTTGGAAAGTGGCGATAGAGAGCGCCTTTTTCTGTCACGGCCGCCGTAATATGCGGTTGTGGCGAAAACGCATCGATGATACAATCATGTTATGAAGAAAGAGATACTGCTTGTAGAGGACGACGCGGATCTGCGCCTCTCCGTCGGCAGAAAATTGGAAAGATCCGGCTATACGGTATATACGGCGGCAGACTTAAGACAGGCGCGCCGCCTCTTTGCGGCGCACGGCGTTCCCCTTATCCTGTGCGATATCGACCTGCCTGACGGGAGCGGTCTGGAGCTGTGCAGACAGCTTCGGCCAAGCAGCGATGTCCTCTTTTTGTTCTTGACGGCGATGGACACGGAGACGGATATGATAGAGGGCTATGCGGCGGGCGCGGACGACTACATTACCAAGCCGTTCTATCCCGAGGTGCTTGTCTCCAAGGTGAACGCCATGCTCTCGCGGCAGGATCAGGGCGAGGGGCGGCACAGGATCGTCTGCGGCGGCATCATACTTGACACGGAGGAAAAGCGGGTCGAGAAAGACGGCAAGTCCTTAAGCCTGACCGCAAGGGAGTATGCGCTTCTGGAATATCTGATGCAAAATCCGATGCGTATCCTGTCTAAAGACCAGATCCTCGCCGCGGTCTGGGATCAGGAGGAGGCGTTCGTGGACGAGAACACGCTGGCAGTCAATATCAGACGTCTTCGGGAGAAGATCGAGGCGGATCCCTCCGAGCCTCAGTATATCAGGAACGTGCGCGGCCTGGGCTATATCTGGGAAAGGAACTGTGTCAGAAGATGAAAAAAATTTGCGCGGGCTATCTCATGCTGCTTGCCCTGTTGTTTGTCCTGTTGGGGATCGGCGGTCATCACATGATCCGTCAGACGTACGAAGAACAGATGAATATCGTGTCCAATCTGGCGGGCGCACTTTTTGCGGAAGCTGCAAAAGACACGGAACAGGCTGATGCGGGCGAAGCGCGGCCGGCCGTGCAGGATTTTGTAGACGGCCTTAACCGTGTGACGAAAGAGCACACCGACGCAGGGGCGAAGCTGCTTGCCGATTACGGTTACGGCGAGAGATGGCTCTTTGCGCTGCAGGATTCCTGCGCGCGTTCGATGCGGCGGTTTTTCGGTCTGCTGGGCGTGTTTTTTGTGCTGCTTGCGGGAGCAGGCGTTTTCTATTTTGAACAAACGGAAAGAAAAAGGAAGGCGCAGCTCGCAGGGCTTAGGGATCTGCTGGAACGGTGTCAGAGGGAGGACTACTCGTTTGCGCAGAGGGAAGATGAATTGTCGGCGCTGTACGAGCCGCTTCTTGCGGATGGTATCGTGAAGCTGGGGCAGAATCTTGTCCTGCAGACGCGCAGACTGGAAGAGGAGCGGGAGCAGACCAAGGCAGGCGTGACGGATATCTCTCACCAGCTCAAGACGCCGGTCAGCGCTCTGCAGTCGTGCCTCGCCATGTGTATGGAGACGGAAGGGGAAGAGCGGGAGGAGTTCCTGTCGGCGTGCAGGAGGCAGGGAGAGCGTCTGGAACAGCTGACGGGCGCGCTCATACAGGTTGCGCGCATGGAACAGGGCATGATCCGTCTGCAGCCCGAGGCGGTCTTTGTGACGGCGCTCATCGTGGAAGCGGTCAACACGGTGTATCATAAGGTGTGTGCGAAGGGGATCCGGCTGGATACCGACGGAACGGAAGGCATATCCTATACGGTGACGGCCGATCCAAAGTGGACGGCGGAGGCTGTCGCCAATCTGCTCGACAATGCGGTCAAGTACAGTCCGCCGGCGGGCCGGATCGCAATCCGTGTGCAGCGGCTCCACACCTATGTGCAGATCGAGATCGAGGACGAGGGCATCGGCGTCCCGAAAGAGGAGCAGACGCTTATCTTTCGGCGTTTTTACCGCGGCAGGGAGGAGGCCGTCAGGAAAGAAGAAGGCTGGGGCGTCGGCCTGTACCTGTCCAGAAAGATATTGGAGGAAGAGGGCGGGGCGCTCTTTATGCGCCGCGGCAGAGAGAAGGGCAGCGTTTTTATCGTGCATCTGCCTGTATCGGACCATATGAGCGGCGGTTGTCTTCCAAGGCGATCGGTTGTATAATAGGGAAGATCGTTTGCGGTGATACGAGAGAGGAGGAGAATATGAAAAGGATATTGCAATACGCGGCTGCCGCGGTACTTACCTTGTGTCTGTGTGTTCTGCTTGGGGGGGGCGCTGATACTGGTATATCGGTTTCCCACGGAGGAGATGAAAAATAATGTGCAGCGGTCAACGCAGCTCTATGATTACGAGGGTGTGTATCCGCAGCTCATAACGGGCTATAAAATGTCGCAGCTCGACAACTGCACGGATGCGACTATGCTCTTAAACGCGATCTATCCTTCCGGCGACATGCGTGATGCCATGATCGTGCCGCGGACGGAATATTATGACCGAAACCCGGTGGACTCTCTGACAGACTATGCAAGCGACGTGGAGGGAGAGACGTATTCGGTGGGATATCCGCGCTATTGGCACGGTTATCTCGTCATAATCAAGCCGCTTCTTTTGCTCTTTGATGTGGGTGATATCCGCGTCTTCAGCCTGTTTATCCTGTTCGGTCTGCTGCTTGCCATTATTCTGCTTATGCAGAAAGACAGGAAATGCTATCTGCTGCCGTTTGCAACGGCGGTCCTGCTGCTGGATCCGCTGGTGTTTCCGGTGTCGTTCCAGTTCTCCGCAGTCGGTTATATCACGCTTTTTTTGACGCTCCTTGTACTCAGGAAGAAGGCGTGGAGCGAGGCGGGGAGACTTTTTATGTTTTTTGGCTGCGGCATAGCCACGGCCTATTTTGATTTCCTGACGTTCCCGCTGGTCGGCCTGTATTTTCCCATGATATTTATGCTGATGCGGGAAGCTTCGTGGAAAAGATCGGTAAAGCTCGTCATTTTAGGCAGTCTGTCGTGGATCGTGGGCTATGGCGGCATGTGGGCGGGAAAGTGGCTGCTCGGCAGCGTGATCACCGGACAGAACATCTTTGCCGATGCGCTGTATCGGGCCGGCGAATATTCCAATATGCAGTATGATGAGGGCACTGTCAGTCATATGCAGGTCATCTTCAAAAATGTGCAGGTGCTGCTGAGGTACCCGATCCTTTTTCTGGCGATCGCTGTGCTCGCATGGTATATTTGGCGTTTCGTCAGATCGCGGGAAACGTTGAAGGTATCATATATCGAAGCGCTGCCTTTTCTGCTCATAGCGGCCGCGCCCATTTGCTGGTATGTCGCACTGGGAACACATTCCTATATTCACTACTGGTTTACCTATCGAAATCTGTGTGTGAGCGTGTTTGCGGTCCTGACGGGACTTGTCAAGGTTCTGGGGCTGCACAAGGCAGAAAAAGATAGTCTTTTGTAAGCGTCCTGTAAGATTCAACGGTATCCTGTGCGATCGGAGAAAAACACTTTACATTGAGAAAACGGCATGTTATAATACACAAGTATGAATTGAGCCGACGCCCGGAGAGAGGACACTCCGACCTTATCTTAGCGTCAGGCGGTCACTGATCTTCCGGCGGGATCTTGTTCCGGCGGGAGAGCGGATCTGAAAGGAGAAAATCATGATATCAAAGGAAAAGAAAACGGCAATCATCAATGAGTATGCGAGGACGCCCGGTGACACCGGTTCGCCGGAAGTGCAGATAGCGGTCCTCACGGCGAGGATCCAGGAGCTGACAGAGCACCTGAAGAACAATCCGAAGGATCATCATTCGAGAAGAGGACTTCTGAAAATGGTCGGTCAGAGACGCGGATTGCTCGCTTACCTGAAAGATAAGGATATCGAGAGATATCGTACTTTGATCGAGCGTCTTGGCTTGAGAAAATAGCGCTGAGCGGAAGGCGGAGATAAGGCTGAAAGACAATCAGCCTTATCCGTCCTTTTTCTTTTTTAAGAAATAAGCGCCCGCGCTGTAAGTATATAAGATCCTTCCGAGAGGTGGCCCTGTCGGAAGAGAAGGCAGGAAGAGAGGAAAAGGAGAGAAAAGGAATATGTACAAGACTTACACGATGGAACTTGCCGGACGTACCCTTCGCGTGGACATCGGCAGAGTAGGCAAACAGGCGAACGGCTGCGCATTTATGCAGTATGGCGAGACGACGGTGCTGTCCACGGCAACGGCGTCGGATAAGCCGAGAGAGGGGATCGATTTCTTCCCGTGCAGCGTGGAATATGAGGAGAAGCTGTATTCCGTCGGAAAGATTCCCGGCGGTTTCAATAAGAGAGAGGGCAAGGCTTCGGAGAACGCCGTTCTCACGAGCCGCGTGATCGACAGACCGATGCGCCCTCTGTTCCCGAAGGATTATCGAAATGATGTCACGCTGAATAATATGGTTATGAGCGTTGACCCTGCGTGCCGCCCGGAGTTGGTCGCTATGATCGGTACGGCGATCGCCACATGTATCTCGGATATCCCGTTTGACGGCCCGTGCGCCATGACGCAGATGGGTATGGTGGACGGCGAACTGATCGTCAACCCTTCTCAAGAGCAGTGGGACCACGGCGATCTCCAGATGACGGTGGCTTCCACGGCACAGAAGGTCATCATGATCGAGGCGGGCGCGAACGAAGTGCCCGAGGCTAAGATACTGGAGGCGATCTACAAGGCGCACGATATCAACCAGACGCTTATCACGTTTATCAACGGTATCGTGGCGGAGGTCGGCAAGCCGAAGCATGATTATGAGAGCTGCGCGATCCCGGCGCAGATGTTTGAGGATATCAAGAAGATCGTACCGCCCGAGGAGATGGAGACGGCTGTCTTCACCGACGAGAAGCAGGTGCGCGAGGAGAATATCAAGAATATCACGGCGAGACTGGAAGAAGCGTTCGCCGACAACGAGGACTATCTGGCCGTTTTGGGCGAGGCGGTATACCAGTACCAGAAGAAGACGGTGCGCAAGATGATCCTGAAAGACCACAAACGTCCCGACGGCCGCGCGCTGGATCAGATCAGACCGCTTTCCGCCGAGGTGGATATCATTCCCAGAGTACACGGCTCGGCGATGTTCACGCGCGGACAGACGCAGATATGCAACGTGTGTACGCTGGCGCCGCTGTCGGAAATGCAGAGAGTAGACGGCCTTGACCCGAACATCACAGGCAAGAGATATATGCATCACTATAACTTCCCTTCCTACTCCGTAGGCGAGACGAAGGTAAGCCGCGGGCCGGGACGGAGAGAGATCGGCCACGGGGCGCTGGCGGAGCGGGCGTTGATCCCGGTACTGCCCTCCGAGGAGGAGTTCCCCTATGCGATCCGTACCGTGTCCGAGACTTTTGAGTCCAACGGCTCTACTTCCATGGCTTCCACGTGTGCGTCGTGCATGTCGCTGATGGCGGCCGGCGTGCCGATCAAGAAGATGGTCGCGGGTATCTCCTGCGGTCTCGTGACGGGAGACACGGACGACGATTTCGTGCTTCTGACGGATATTCAGGGCCTGGAAGATTTCTTCGGCGATATGGACTTCAAGGTGACAGGCACGCATGACGGCATTACGGCGATCCAGATGGATATCAAGATCCACGGCCTGACGCGGCCTATCGTGGAAGGCGCTATCGCAAGATGCCGCGAGGCGAGAGAGTTTATCATGGAGAACTGCATGAAACCCGCTATCGCCGAGCCCCGCAAGGAAGTCGGCCCTTACGCGCCGAAGATCATCTCCATTCAGATCGATCCCGAGAAGATCGGCGATGTGGTCGGCCAGAGAGGCAAGACGATCAATGAGATCATAGCGCGCACCGGCGTGAAGATCGACATCACGGACGACGGGCAGGTATCTGTATGCGGCACGGATAAGGAAATGATGGATAAGGCCGTTGAGATGATCAAGATCATCGTCACGGATTTTGAGGAAGGACAGATCTTCAAGGGAACGGTGGTCAGCATCAAGGAGTTCGGCGCATTTATCGAGTTTGCACCGGGCAAGGAAGGCATGGTACACATCTCCAAGATCGCGAAAGAGAGGATCAACCATGTGGAAGACGTGCTGACGCTTGGCGATAAAGTCACGGTGGTATGCCTCGGCAAGGATAAAATGGGAAGGATCAGCTTCTCCATGAAGGACGTGGCTCAGGTATAAGGCAGGACAGCGCGGCAGAATGGGCAAGGGGATAGGACGATATGAGAAAACAAACTATCTTGATTGTTGACGACGTAGATATCAACAGGGAAATTCTATGCGAGATGTTTCAGGAGTACGATACGGTACAGGCAGCCAACGGAAAGGAGGCCGTCGATATTATCGCGGCCGACCCTGACTCTATATCCGTTGTGCTTTTGGATGTCGTGATGCCGGTCATGGACGGTGTCGCAGTGCTGGAAGAGATGAAGATGAAGGGCTGGATCGACAGCATACCGGTCCTGCTGATCACCGGAGAGGCCACGACGGAGATCGAGCGCAAGGCGTACCGTCTGGGCGCGAGTGATATCATCAAGAAGCCCTTCGACGCTTATATCGTTAAACAGCGTACCAAGAATGTGATCGAGCTGTACTATAACAAGAGACATCTTGAGGATATGGTGGATCTGCAGACGAAGGTCCTGCGCAAACAGGCGGAAGAGCTGCAGAGCATGAACGACCGCATCATCGACGTCATGAGCAATGTGGTGGAGTTCCGTAATCTGGAGTCCGGCAACCATGTCAAGCGCGTAAAGACTTTTACGAATATTCTTGCAAAGCATGTGGCGAAAGAGTATCCGGAGTATGATCTGGACAGCAGTACGATCAACATGATCACTTCCGCGGCGGCGCTGCACGATGTCGGCAAGATCGTGATACCCGATGCGATCCTGCTCAAGCCGGGCAAGCTGACAAAGGAAGAGTTCGAGACGATGAAGACCCATACGACGCGGGGCTGCGAGGTCATAGATATGCTCGCGGACATTCAGCAGGGCGAATACGGCAGGGTCAGCTATGAGATATGCAGACACCACCATGAGAGATACGACGGACGGGGCTATCCGGACGGCTTGAAGGGCGAGGAGATCCCTATCTCCGCACAGATCGTATCCGTGGCCGATGTGTATGATGCGCTCGTCACCGAGAGATGCTACAAAAAAGCCTTTTCCACGGAGGAGGCGTTCCGCATGATCACGAACGGCGAGTGCGGTACGTTCTCTCCCAAGCTGATGCACTGCTTTGCACTTGCGAGGGAAGAGTTCGAGGCCGTTGTGAACGGCAAATAACATTGCAATAAAATGACGCAGGCTTTTCGGTCTGCGTCATATTTTATATGCGGGATCACGCAAAGAGGCGCGGGGCAGTCACCACGAATAGGTCGATTCGCTTGCCCGCTCCTCGCAGTATTTGCAGCGGTAGATCTCCTTTTCCTCGTCCGCCAACACGAAGATGTGCGGAAGCTCCTGCTCTATGGAAGTGATGCAGCGGGGATTTTTGCATTTGATGATATTCTTGATCTCTTTCGGGAGAGTCAGTTCTTTCTTGTCTACGATCTCCCCGTCTTTGATCACGTTGACCGTGATATTGTGATCGATGAAGGCGAGGACGTCGAGATCCAGCGTGTCGATATCGCATTCCACCTTCAGGATATCTTTTTTTCCCATTTTGTTGCTGCGCGCATTCTTGATGATCGCCACGGTGCAGTCCAGCTTATCCAACTGCAGATGATGATAGATGGAAAGGCTCTTGCCCGCTTCGATATGGTCCAGCACAAAGCCTTCCTCGATCTTGCCTACGTTTAACATATTTGTCTGCTCCTTTCCTGACGAAAAATATCTGTCAAACAATATCCGACATTGTGCGGTACGCCTAAACCGTGATCTCCAAGAGTGTCAGGATCAATGCCATGCGCACATACACGCCGTACTGCGCCTGTTTGAAATACACGGCGCGGGGATCGTCGTCCACCTCCACGGAGATCTCATTGACGCGGGGGAGCGGATGCAGCACGAGCATATCCTCTTTGGCCAACGCCATTTTCTCGTTGTTCAGGATATAGAAGTCCTTCAGGCGCACATAGTCTTCTTCGTTGAAGAAGCGCTCCCGCTGGACGCGCGTCATATACAGAAGATCGAGGTCGGCTATGCTGTCCTCCAGACGGATGACCTCCTCGTAGGCAATGCCCTTTTCCCTGAGCTGATCGGTGATGTAGTCGGGAACCTTCAGCTCCGGCGGGGAGATGAAGACAAAGCGGATACCGGGATAGCGGATCAGGGCTGCGATCAGGGAGTGAACGGTCCTGCCGAATTTCAGGTCGCCGCACAGACCGATGGTGAAATCGCTGAGACGGCCCTTCAGGGCGCGGATCGTCAGCAGATCGGTCAGCGTCTGGGTGGGATGCTGGTGTCCGCCGTCCCCTGCGTTGATGACCGGTATGCCGGAACGGCTTGCGGCCACCATAGGCGCGCCCTCTTTGGGGTGGCGCATGGCGCAGATATCCGCATAACAGGAGATGATGCGGATCGTGTCGGAGACGCTCTCGCCCTTCGATGCCGAGGAGGAGGCCGCGTCCGAGAAGCCGAGCACGCTGCCGCCGAGGTTCAGCATGGCGGCTTCAAAACTGAGCCTTGTCCGGGTGCTGGGTTCGTAGAAGCACGTGGCCAGTTTTTTGCCCGCACATGCGTGGGCGTACTTGGCCGGATCGGCGGCGATGTCGTCCGCCAGATCGAACAGCCTGTCCAGCTCTTCCACGGTGAAATCAAGTGGATTCATTAAGTGTCGCATACATAAGCTCCTTTCCAAACGAGATGAAACTAGCTTGGCTCATTGCCCGCGTAAAAAAATAGAAGAGAACAAGTCTCTTCTATTTCCGTGCTATATCAGGACTGATAAGTCAATAGTTCTTCCACAGTCTTGCGCTTCGGTGCAGCCGGCGCTTCGTCGGGGTATCCGACAGGTATAAGAGCCACCAGCTCCCTGTCCTCGGGAAGACCGAGCAGCTTCTCCACAACAGCCTGATCGAACAGGCCGAGAATGACGGTGCCGAGCCCCTGTTCACAGGCAGCGAGACAAAACGTCTGGGAGGCCACACCGGCGTCGTACATCTGCCAGCCGTCGCCGCGGGGAGTGCTGTATGAGCCGTCGCGCTCAAAACCGCTGCGGTTTTTGATCACGGTCACGGCGATCAGTACCGGAGCGGAGGAGATGATCGCGCCGTTGCCGGGCCAGATCGAGGTCCCCTCTCTGGCGATCTTCTCTTTCAGTTCGCCCTCGACGGCAATATAGCGGGTGATCTGCGTATTTTTCCAACTGGGTGCAAAAGAAGCTGTCTCGACGATCTGCTGCAGCAGATCATGCGAAACGGGATCCGCCTTGAACTTACGGATGCTTCTGCGCTCTAAAATACATTCTTTTGCGGTCATGTGATTCCCTGCCTCTCTTTTCATGCTGTGTCATGCGTGCGTGTCTCACAGTACCTTGTGCCGCATCGCTGCGCTACAACTACATTTTGTATATCATAACATAAAGAGCGCTGCGTTTCAATAGTTTTATAGGCGGAGTTTTGTATTGTGATAACGGTTTAGGTATGCTATAGTGATAGGTGGATTTGACGGTACGGATACGGCTGCACACAGAGGCAGCGCGCAAAAAGGAGCGATACGATATGGAAGAGATCAGACAGGGGAACGGAAACGGCGGAAACGCACGGGAAGACGGTGCGAAGGACAACGGTGAGAGAAAATATACGGAGCGGAAAAGGTGGGTATTCTTCGGCCTTCCTTTCACGTTCACCAAGTATACGGTGACGGACGAGGTCATCACGATCAACGACGGTTTTCTGAGCACCAAAGAGAACGACTGCTATATGTACAAGGTGCAGGACGTGGAGCTGTTGACGAGTCTGTGGGAGCGCCTGTTCAAGCTGGGTACGGTCGCGTGCTATACGGGAGACAACACGCACCCGCAGCTCTATCTGCAGCATATCAAGAACGCGAAGGAGATCAAGGACTACATACTGAAGGCGTCCGAGGAGGCGCGCAGACGCCGCCGCACCCTGAACACCCTGAATATCGACGCGGCGGATATTGACGAACTGGACGATTAGGACGTTCCTGCAGCGTCCTGCTCGCTCTCCGCGAGGAGACGTTCAAACAAAAGACCGGTGATAAACCAGCAGGGCGCATAGTCCAAGCGTATGACGCCGGCCAGATTCCATTTGGCGCGCCCGTAATCCCAGGGGCACAGTTCCCGTCTGCGCAGCCATGTGCCGGTGACAAATTCGCAGAGAAAGATCAGACCGGTGTAGACAAGGCCCCGAAATACGAAGCTGCGGCCGCGCATTTTACGGCCAAGCGGCGCGAGCAGGGCGGCAAGCCCGTAGATCGGGAACATCCAGACGGAAGTCGTACACGGGAGACGGAGGTCCCGTCTGCGAAACGCGTGGAACGCGGTGAAGATCATCTCCAGAAACCAGCCGAGCAGCCCGCAGTGTATATAGTTGTGAATCCATTTTTTCATAAGATAAGGATAACCGCGAAACGCAGATCCTATACATGGGAAAGCGGAAACGCCGACAAAGGGCGGCATGAAGATGAGGAAGGAAGGCACGCACGGTGAACTACAGAGAAGCGATGGCGTATGTAGAAGAACTGAAGCAGTATGGCACTGTGATGGGGCTTGAAACGATGCGGGCGCTGTGTGCGCGTCTGGGCGATCCGCAGAACAGCCTGAAATTTGTCCATATCGCGGGGACGAACGGCAAGGGGTCTGTGCTCGCCTACGTGTCCACCGTATTGCAGACGGCGGGATACAAGGTCGGCAGATACGTCTCGCCGGCCGTGACGGATTACAGGGAGCGTTTTCAGGTGGACGGCAGGATGATTACGCAGTCGGCTCTGTGCAGCTGCCTGGAGCGGGTCAAAACGGCGGCGGAGGCCATGGCGGAAGAAGGAATGGCGCCTCCCACGCTCTTCGAGACGGAGACAGCCGCAGCGTTTCTGTATTTTCTGGATAAAAAGTGCGATATCGTGGTGCTGGAGACGGGGCTGGGCGGCGCGTCGGACGCGACCAACGTAATCAGCGATACGCTGGTGGCCGCCTTTACGTCTATCAGCATGGATCATATGGACATTCTGGGGGATACCTTGGAGAAGATCGCGGCGGTGAAGGCCGGCATCATCAAAAACAAGTGCTGTGTAGTCTCCGCGAAGCAGCCGCCGGAGGTCATGAAGGTGCTGCGGCAGACGGCGTCGTCCTGCCGGGCGAAGTTTTTTACGGCGGATGCCGCAAGAGCCAAGAATGTCAGGTACGGCGCGGCAAAGCAGCGTTTTTCCTATGACAGATATAAGGACATAGAGATCGGGCTGTTAGGGCAATTTCAGACGGAAAACGCCGTTGTGGCGCTGGAGGTGATCATGGCGCTCGGCAGACTGGGCTATCCCGTGGCGGAGGATAAGCTGCGGCAGGGATTTGCGCAGACTAAGTGGCCGGCCAGATTTGACGTGATCGGCAAAAAACCGCTCTTTATCGCGGACGGGGCGCACAATGAGGACGCTTCCCTGAAGCTGGCGCAGAGCCTCCGGTTTTATTTTCCGGACAGGCGCATCATCTATATCATGGGAATGCTGCGGGATAAGGAGTACGACAAGGTGGTCCGGAACACCTGTGAGCTGGCGGAGCACATTATCACGCTGACGCCGCCTGTGCCGGGAAGGGCGCTGCATGCCTATGAGCTGGCGCAGACTGTCCGGCAGTACCATGACAGCGTGACGGTGGCGGACAGCGTGCAGGAGGCGGTGGAGATCGCCTATCTGCTGGCAGGACAGGACAGGGATTGCGTGATCATCGCCTTCGGTTCGCTCTCCTATCTGGGAGAGCTGATGAATGTGGTGGAGCATAGAGACACGATCAGGAGAGACTCGCATGGTAGATCAGAAGAAAATTGAGGAAGCGGTGCGGCTGCTGTTGGAGGGCATCGGTGAGGACGTAAGCAGGGAAGGGCTGGCGGATACGCCGAACAGAGTGGCCCGCATGTATGAAGAGATCTGCAGGGGCATGGACGAGGACGCGGCTCTGCATCTGTCCAAGACCTTTGCCGTGGACAGCAATGAGATCGTGGTGGAGAAGGATATCACGTTCTATTCCACCTGCGAGCATCACCTGATGCCTTTTTACGGCAAGGCCCATATCGCATATCTGCCGAACGGCAGGGTCGTGGGGCTGAGCAAGCTGGCGCGCACGGTGGAGGTGTATGCCAGAAGGCTTCAGATACAGGAGCAGATGACGACGCAGATTGCCGAGGCGGTCATGGAGCACCTGAAGCCGCAGGGCGTCATGGTGATGGTGGAGGCGGAGCATATGTGCATGGCGATGCGGGGCGTCTCCAAGCCGGGGAGCCGGACGGTGACGATGGCCGCAAAGGGCTGTTTTTATGACGATCCGCGGCTGCAGCAGTATTTCTTTGAGATGATCAGAAGATAGCGTTAAGAGGGCATGGCAGTGCGGATAGGCGGAAAAGATTTCAATACCGAGGGCCACACTTACGTGATGGGGATCCTGAATATGACGCCGGACTCTTTCTCTGACGGCGGCAGCTACAATGCGCCGGACCGGGCGCTGTTCCGCGTGGAGGAAATGATCGCGGAGGGCGCTGACGTGCTGGATATCGGCGGAGAGTCCACCAGGCCGGGGTATACGCCCGTGACGGCAGAGGAGGAGATCGACAGGATCTTCACGGTGATCGAGCGGGTCAAGGACGCGTTTGACATACCCGTCTCGGTGGATACCTGCAAGGCGCAGGTCGCGCAGGCGGGCATTGACGCGGGCGCGGATATGATCAACGATATCTGGGGGCTGAAGGCCGACGATAAAATGGCAGAGGTCATAGCTGCAGCGGGCGTGCCGTGCTGCCTGATGCACAACCGCGCCGAGGCGGTCTATGGGAACTTCCTGGAGGAAGTGCTGCAGGATCTGGAAGGATCCGTGGCGATCGCGCGGCGGGCGGGCATTGAGGACGGGCGGATCATTCTTGATCCGGGCGTCGGCTTCGGCAAGAGCTACGAGAACAATCTGGAGATCATCGGCAGACTGGAACGGCTGCATGCTCTCGGCTATCCGATCCTTCTGGGGACAAGCAGAAAATCGGTCATCGGGCTTACGCTCGGGCTTCCGCCCGCAGAGCGCGTGGAAGGGACGCTTGTGACGAGCGTGTACGCCGTCCAAAAAGGAGCGATGTTTGTCCGCGTCCATGATGTCAGGGAAAATGTCCGCGCGATCCGCATGGCGGAGACGCTGCGGGACGGCTGCAGATCATACATGCCATGAAAAGAGGAAAGGCCGGAAAGATGGATCAGATCATCATAGAAGAGCTTAAGATATTCGCCCACCACGGGGTATATCGGGAAGAAAATGAAAAGGGACAGGATTTCTACGTCAATGCGATTCTGGAAACGGATACGCGCAGCGCGGGGATATTGGACGATCTGAGCCTCTCCACGAACTATGGGGAGGTATGTGTGTTTATAGACAGCTTCCTGCGGGAGCATACCTACAAGCTGATCGAGACGGCGGCAGAGCGCACCGCGGAGGCGCTGCTTATGCGTTTCCCGTTTGTCAGGTGCGTCACGCTGGAGGTGCGCAAGCCCGAGGCGCCGATTCCGCTGCCCTTTGCATCGGTGTCCGTGAAGATCGTCAGGGGGTGGCGCAGGGCATATCTCTCCTGCGGCTCTAACATGGGAGACCGCAAGGCACACTTGGACGGCGCTGTCGAAGCGCTTCGCGCCGACGCGAAATGCCGTGTCCTGCGGGTGTCCGACTGGATCGAGACAGCGCCCTACGGCGGCGTTGCGCAGGACGATTTCCTGAACGGCGCCCTTATGCTGGACACGCTGTACACGCCGCAGGAGCTGCTTGTGAAGCTGCATGAGATCGAGAATACGCACAAGCGGGAGCGCAAGCTCCACTGGGGGCCGCGTACGCTCGATCTGGATATCCTGTTGTATGAGGACTGCGTGCTGTGTACGGAGGAACTGACGATCCCGCATGCGGATATGCATAACAGAGAGTTTGTGTTAAGACCGCTCGCACAGATCGCCCCGTACGAGCGGCATACCTTGACCGGAAAGAGTGTCCTGCAGATGTGTGAGGAGTTGGCGGCGGTCACTCCGTCTCCTTGAGAGCCGCCTGCATGCCCGCATCGAAGGCGGTCACATTGACAGAGCCGAAGGTGCTCGTCTTGTAGACGGGTGTCGGTGAGCCGTAGGCGTTGAAATACACGTACTGCGAAGTGATGTTGATATTCTCATAGATGCCGCTTCGCACGGTCTCCTGGGATGTGCCGTCGATGTACATTCTCTTCAGCGCCGGTGAGGACGCGTCGTTCGTCTGGTAGTATATGTAATTGCCGTATACGTTGAAAAGGTCGATGCGCTCTTCGGTCAGCACCTCGGCCGCATCGTCGTACAGCGAGTAGCGGCACAGTCTGTAATCGTTCCCCACGTCCATATAGTAGATATAGCCGTTTTCGTAGACGGGATTCCAAAGGTTCCCCTCCCACACGACGCCGGCGGTGTCGTTGGCGGTGTTGAGCGCGTACAGATAGTGGTCTTCGGCCGTTCCGCAATAGTAGATGACGCCGTTTACATAGCAGTGCGGATTGATGAGGGCCGCCGGATTCACCGTCTGTTTGTCTTCCTTGTCTATCCTGATCTTTTCCAGAGAAATGGAAGTCTTCGTATCGATCTTATCGTAGTAGAGATAACTCCCGCACAGCTGCATGGCAGCCACATGGCAGCGGTCCATTCCCGTGACGCCCTTGCCGTTCAGCTTGCTGCGGTAGATGCCGTATGCGCCCCGAAAAGAGCCGGTGTCGCCGCTGTCCGCGTTGCCGGCGGTGACATAATAGAGGTGGTCGCCGCCCGCGTTCAGGAAAGAGGAAGAGCCGCTGTGCAGCTTCTTGATATCCGTCTCGTCGGGATTCATGGAGTAGACGGAGTAGTTGTCGTAGGCGTTGGCGAAGTAGACGCGCCCGTCATACTCGCAGAAGTAACCGTTGTTGTTCAGGTTGCCCGCCGTGTTGCCGACGGTGCTCTCGTCATTGAGCGTGATCCTGCCGGTCAGGGCGATGACGGTGACCGACAGGATAAGGATAACGCTGACGATAGAAACCACTAGGATCGTTTTGGTTGTGCTGCGCATGTTCTCCTCCCATAGAGATGAAAAAGTCTTGTCCGATAGGTTTATTATAGCCGCAAACCTGCTTGCTATCAAGGGGGATTTGCGCTACTATATAAGAGGTGCATAAGAAAAACAAGCGACGCGGAGCGGCATTTGTTTTTCATGCACCTCTTAACGAACAAGCGGTCTGCGCAGCAGAACGAGGCGCGCGTCAGCGCGAGCTTGTGAGTCATGAGAAGACATAAGAAAAACAAGCGACGCGGAGCGGCATTTGTTTTTCATGCACCTCTTAATCAACAAGCGACGCGAAAGGATAGTAACATATGGATTTACCGGAACTGCGTAAAGAACTGGATCGGATCGACGAGCAGATCGTCAGGCTGTATGAGGAGCGCATGGCGATTTGTTCCGAAGTGGCCGATTATAAGATAGCGACGGGCAAGAAGGTATTGGACAAGACCAGAGAGGAAGAGAAGCTGCGCGCCGTCCGCGCGCTGACGCACAACGACTTCAACGCCCACGGCGTGCAGGAGCTGTTTGAGCAGATCATGTCCATGAGCCGGAAGCTGCAGTATAACAAGCTGGCACAGCAGGGGGCTCAGGCGAAGCTGCCCTTTATCGGGGTGGACGGACTGGACACGGCCGGCGCGCGGGTCGTCTTTCAGGGAGCGGAGGGCGCGTACTCCCACATGGCGATGCTCCGCTATTTCGGAGAGGATGTCAACTGCTTTCACGTGGATACGTTTCGCGACGCCATGTGCGCTATCGAGGAGGGCAGCGCGGATTATGCCGTCCTGCCGATCGAAAACTCCACGGCGGGCATCGTCAGTGAGATCTACGATCTTCTCGTGGAGTATGAGAACTATATCGTGGCGGAGCAGATCATTCGGATCGAGCACTGCCTGATCGGGCTTCCGGAGACGGATTTTGAGAAGATCAAGACGGTCCTGTCCCACCCGCAGTCGCTGATGCAGAGCGCCCGATACCTGAACGCCCACGACGGCTGGCGGCAGATCAGTATGCAGAACAACGCCTTCGCCGCGCGCAAGGTGAGCGAGGACAAAGATCCTACGCAGGTCGCGATCGCCAGCGAACAGGCGGCGAAGATATACGGGCTAAAGATTCTGGAGCGCGGCGTGAACCAGTCGGAGACGAACTCCACAAGGTTCATCATTGTCACGAATCAGAAGATCTTCCGCAAAGATGCGGCGAAGGTGAGCATCTGTCTGGAAGTGCCCCACGAGAGCGGGTCGCTGTACCACATGCTGTCGCATTTTATCTACAATAACCTCAACATGACGAAGATCGAGAGCCGGCCGATCGAGGGAAGGAACTGGGAGTACCGCTTTTTCATTGATTTCGAGGGCAATCTGGCAGACGGGGCGGTGAAGAACGCCCTGCGCGGACTTCGCGAGGAAGCGCGCAATATGAAGATCCTCGGAAATTATTAGAGTCGGGCAGGAAGGCAGCGGGGTAGCATATGAGAGAAGAAGAACTGATCATTTACAGAGATTTTGAGGACGGGCAGATACTGCACGATATGGTCTGGCTGACGGAGCATTACCGCTCCGGGGACAGTAAGGCGAGACCGCTGTTTTTTGACTGTATGCACAGGCTTTTGGAGATGGCCGCCGTGTACGGCTTTTCCGGGAATCTCTGGCACTGCTATCTGACGGACCTGTTGGTGAACAATGAGAACAGCTATAGCGTGCCGTGCGAACGCAGAGGTGAGGCGGAGGGCAGCATCAATCAGCTGGTCCTGCACGATATCACGATCTTCAAGGAGCTGTTCGACCATGACTTTACGGAGATGATGAATGTGCTGAAAGCGCCGGAATTCGGCGTGGTCCTGGACTATCAGGGAGCGGTGTCCGCAAGCAGGATATACAGCACGCGGATCAGGAACCGCATCTGCCGTCTGGCGGAGAAGTTTGCGGCGACGGAGAACGCGTGGGAGATGAAGGCGCTTCTGGCGGAATTTTACCGGGAGTACGGCGTGGGGAAATTTGGTTTACATAAAGCATTCCGCGTGGTACACACGGAGGAGGGGGCGCGGATCGAACCGATCCGCAACATATCCCATGTGCAGCTCAGTGATCTGATCGGATACGAGATACCGAAGAAGAAGCTCACGGACAACACGGACGCTTTCGTCGAAGGCAGGAAGGCGAACAACTGTCTGCTGTTCGGCGATGCGGGGACAGGCAAATCCACCAGCATCAAAGCGATCGCCAACGAGTATTATGATAAGGGGCTGCGCATCATAGAGATCTACAAGCACCAGTTTCAGGATCTGAATGATGTGATCGCGCAGGTGAAGAACCGGAACTATAAGTTTATCATCTATATGGACGACCTGAGCTTTGAGGAGTTTGAGACGGAGTACAAGTATCTGAAGGCGCTGATCGAGGGCGGTCTGGAGAAACGGCCGGGCAACGTGCTCATCTATGCGACCTCCAACAGGCGGCATCTGATCCGCGAAAATTACGGCGACAAGGAGGAGATCCGTCAGGACATGCACGCGGGCGACACCGTGCAGGAAAAGCTGTCACTGGTGTATCGGTTCGGCGTTACGATCTACTTCGGCGGACCGGACAAGAAGCAGTTTCAGGAGATCGTCAGAGGACTTGCGGCAAGATACGGCATCGTGATGGACGAGGCGGAGCTGCTTGCGGAGGCGGCTAAGTGGGAGCTGTCGCACGGCGGACTGTCCGGCAGGACGGCACAGCAGTTTATTGATTATCTGAGAGGGCAGGACACGAAGCAGCATTAGTTTGAGAGAGCGGGGCGTACAAGGCATGAAGACATTTGCGGCGATAGATGTCGGCTCGTATGAGCTGGCGATGAAAATATTTGAGATATCCGCGAAAAACGGTATCAGGGAGATCGACCACATCAGGCACCGCATCGATCTGGGAACGGATACCTTTGTCACGGGTAAGATCAGCAATGAGCGGGTAGATGAGCTGTGCAGGGTATTGCGCGACTACCGCGGGATCATGGCAAGCTACAAGGTGGATCAGTACAAGGCGTACGGCACGAGCGCGTTTCGGGAGACGGATAACAGAGTCATCGTTCTGGATCAGATCGCGCAGCGGACGGGCATCAATATAGAAGTGGTGAGCAATTCGGAACAGCGTTTTCTGAACTATAAGGCTATTGCGTCCATCGGCGATGATTTCAACCGGATCATCGAGAAGGGAACGGCTATCGTGGATATCGGCGGCGGCAGCATACAGGTGTCTCTGTTCGATAACGACGCGCTGATGACGACACAGAACATGCGGTTAGGCGTCCTTCGTCTGCAGGATAGGCTCGGCAGACTGAACATCCGTCCGGAGCAGAGCGAGAGTATGCTGGACGAGATCATCAGCTCCCAGCTCTCCGTTTTTAAGAAGCTCTATCTGAAGGATAAAACGATCGAGAATATCATCGTGGTAGATGATTATGTCTCTGCTGTGGTCGGCGGAAACGTGGCGGGATTGGAACAGAACAGCGTGGAAGCCCCGGCCATGAACAAATTCCTGGAGCGTGTGCGCGCGAAGTCCGCGCAGGAGGTATCGCGTATTCTGGATATGCCTGAGGAGAATGTGCCGCTCTTATTTATCTCGGGTGTGCTCGTCAACCGTATCGCGCAGGTGATGGACGCGAAGCTGATCTGGATACCGGGCGTTGCGCTCTGCGACGGCATTGCATACGAGTACGGGGAGAATACAGGGCTAATCAAGCCCGCCCACGATTTTGAGCAGGATATCATAGCGTGTGCGCGCAATATCAGCAAGCGATATATGGGGAGCCGGAGAAGGAGCGAGACACTTGAAAAGATCGCGCTGACGATCTACGACAGCATGAAGAAGGTACACGGGCTCGGCAGGAGAGAGAGGCTTCTTCTGCGGATCGCCACGCTTCTGCACGACTGCGGCAAGTATATCAGTCTGGTGAATCTGGGAGAGTGCTCCTACAATATCATCATGTCCACGGAGATCATCGGATTATCCCACGTGGAGCGCGAGATCGTGGCTAATGTGGTGAAGTACAATCATATGGATTTCGATTATTATGAGGCGATGGGGCGGGACCGCTCCCTCACGCAGCGGGATTACATGACCATCGCGAAGCTCACGGCGATCCTGAAGATCGCGAATGCGCTGGACAGGAGCCATAAGCAGAAGTTCAAGGATGTCAAGACTTCGCTCAGGGACGAACAGCTCGTCATCACGGTGGACGCCTCACAGGATATCACGCTGGAAAAAGGGCTTTTCGCGAAGCGGGCCGAATTCTTTGAGGAAGTGTACAGTGTGCGTCCGGTCATCCGGCAGAAGGATTGAGAAAGGGGAACGAGCGGTGAAAACGGACTTTTCCAAAGACGAATATTTTACCAACAGGGAGCTGAGCTGGCTGCTCTTCGACAGGAGAGTGCTGCATGAGGCGAGAGACAAGAACAATCCGCTCTTTGAACGGCTGAAATTCTTAAGCATCACGGCCTCCAATCTGGACGAATTTTTTATGATCCGTGTGGCGTCCCTGAAGGATATGGTGCATGCGGGTTATAAGAAGAAGGATATCGCCGGCATGACGGCGAAGGAGCAGCTTGAAGCCGTGGTGGAGGATACGCATAAGCTGGTGCAGCAGCAGTACAATGTATATAACCGTTCGCTTATGCCGCAGCTGGAGGAACACGGGCTGCATATCGTTAAGCATCACGAGGATCTGACGAAGGAGGAGGGCGAGTACGTGGACCGCTATTTCGCGGACAACGTGTATCCCGTGCTGACGCCGATGGCGGTGGATTCCTCCCGGCCTTTTCCGCTGATCAGAAACAAGTCCCTCAATCTGGGGGCGCTTATGCGCAAGAAAAACGGAGAGGGCGAGCTGGAGTTTGCCACCGTGCAGGTGCCCAGCGTGCTGTCCCGCATCGTGACGATACCATGCGACAAGGGGACGAAGATCATTCTGTTGGAGGAAGTGATCGAGCGCAATATCCGCAGACTCTTCCTGAACTACGATATCGTGTGCAGCTATCCGTTCCGCATCATGCGCAACGCCGATCTCGCCATTGAGGAAGACGAGACGGAAGATCTGCTGCAGGAGATCGAGAAGCAGTTGAAGAAGCGGCAGTGGGGACAGGTCATTCGTCTGGAAGTGGAGACGGGGATCGACGAGAAACTGCTTAAGCTGCTGCGGAATGAACTGCAGATCGGACAGGAGGATATCTATACGATCAGCGGGCCGCTGGATCTGACTTTTCTCATGAAGATGTACGGCATGAACGGCTTCGACGACCTGAAGGAGCATGGCTATCTGAAGCCGCAGCCCGTGCCGGAGCTGCCGGAGGACGCCGATCTGTTCGCCAGGATCAGAGAGGGGGACATCCTGATGCACCACCCCTACCAGACTTTTGAGCCGGTCGTGAATTTCGTGAGACAGGCGGCGAAAGATCCGGAGGTGCTGGCGATCAAGCAGACGCTCTACCGCGTCAGCGGCAACTCGCCGATCATAGCGGCTCTGGAACAGGCGGCGGACAACGGCAAGCAGGTTTCGGTGCTGGTGGAGCTGAAGGCGCGCTTTGACGAGGAGAACAATATCGTGTGGGCGAAGAAGCTGGAGAAAGCCGGCTGTCATGTCATCTACGGACTGGTGGGCTTAAAGACGCACAGCAAGATCACACTCGTCGTCAGGCGTGAGGAGGACGGCATCCGCCGATATGTCCACCTCGGAACGGGCAACTACAACGATTCGACGGCGAAGCTGTACACCGATATCGGGCTGTTCACCTGCTCGGAAGCGATCGGAGAAGATGCCACGGCCGTGTTTAATATGCTGTCGGGATACTCCGAGCCGCGCAACTGGAACAGGCTGTCGCTGGCTCCGCTGTGGCTCAAGGACAGATTCTTACGCCTGATAGGGCGTGAGAGGGACTACGCGCTTCAGGGAAGGACAGCGCACATCATCGCCAAGATGAATTCGCTGTGCGACAAGGATATCATCGAGGCGCTTTACGCCGCCTCGGCCGCAGGTGTGAAGATCGAGCTGATTATTCGGGGCATCTGCTGTCTCAAGGTCGGGATCCCGGGGGTGAGCGAGAATATCACCGTGCGCTCTATCGTCGGCAATTATCTGGAGCATGCGCGGATCTTTTACTTTGAGAACGACGGGAAACCGGAGTATTACTGCTCCAGTGCGGACTGGATGCCGAGAAATTTGGAACGCCGCGTGGAGATCCTGTTTCCGGTGGAGAAGCCGCAGCTTCAGGAAAAGCTGCGCCATATACTGGAGTGCCAGCTTAAGGATACGGTGAAAGCCTCGGTGCTGCAGCCGGATGGCAGTTACGAGAAAGCCGACAAACGGGGAAAGGAAGCGTTCAACGCGCAGCTTCGGTTCTGTATGGAAGCCAAAGAGCTTGCCAGAGCGGAGACAAACGTCGGCAACCGGCGCGTGTTCATTCCCGAAACACATCACGAGGAATAGGCGTAAGGTAACAGGACGGACAGAGGAAAGGGAGCGTTCATCGCATGAAGATCTATTTGGCGTCGGCGTCGCCGAGAAGAAAAGAATTGTTGAAGCAGGTGGGGCTGTCCTTCAAAGTCATGCCGAGCACGGTGGAAGAGAAGATCACCAAGACCGAACCGCAGGAGGTCGTGGAAGAGCTTTCTTATCAGAAGGCGGTCGATGTCTGCGGCAGACTGGCGGAGGACGGGCAGGAGGATTTCGTCGTGATCGGGGCGGACACGGTGGTGTCCTGCTGGGGAGAGATCCTCGGCAAACCGAAGGACAGGGCGGACGCAAAAAGAATGCTGGGGTGGCTTCAGGGCGGCAGTCATCAGGTGTACACCGGTGTGACGCTGGCATGGAAAAACCGCGGCGTATCTCCGATGTACTGCACGTTCAGCGAGTGTACCGATGTAACGATGTACCCCATGACGGAAGAGGAGATCGAAAAGTATGCGGACAGCGGCGAGCCGATGGACAAGGCCGGCGCCTATGCGATCCAGGGGCTGTGCGCCGCGTATATTCAGGGCATCTGCGGAGACTATAACAATGTGGTCGGTCTGCCTGTAGGCAGGGTGTATCAGGAACTGAAAAAAAGGGGTTTGATCAGTTGAGAGGGCAAAGCAGATCCAAGGTTGAGGAGGCATGTGTATGTATGATGAAGCGGTTTTGAATTGTTTTCTGGAAAATCAGGAGCAGCTGTTCCCGCAGAGGGTGGCGGAGACGCCGGAGGAGGCAGAGGACTTTTTGGGAGAGTGTCTGGCCGTGGTCGTGGATTCCGTGCATGAGGTGTGGGAGTATTTTGACGAAGAGGGCGTAGATATGGAAGGCGCGGACGAAGAGGAGATCCTGTCCGCCGCAGAGGTATTCGAGGTGGGCGACGGAAGGTATCTGATCGTGGAGGCGTGAGAACGCCGGAAGGTAAGTGCCGTGCAGTCAGAGGATCATGACAGACTGCCGAGCAGCTCCGTCATGCATATGGCGAGGCCGTCTTTATCGTTGTCCAGACGGGTGACGATATCGGCGGCTTCTTTGACTCTGTCGGGAGCGTTTGCCATAGCGATGCCGCAGCCGGCCGCTTCTATCATGGAGATGTCGTTATCCGCGTCTCCGGCCGCATAGGCGTCGGATACGGGGACCCTGAAATAGTCGCAGACGAACCGCAGGGCGCTGCCCTTGCCGGCGCTGTGGTCAAAGAGTTCCAGATACATGCTGTTGGAGTAGATTGACTGGATCCGGCCCGCAGCCCAGTCCGCGATGCCGAGACGGAAAGCCTCCAGCCTGTCGGGATTGTCGAGACTGATGGCAAGCATCTTGTAAGGCCCTTCGTGCAGCGCCTGTGTGAGAGTAGGCGAAACGATGAGGGGCAGGTGGATGCGTCTGCGGTAGAATCTGATCTCCGCGTCCTCGGCGGGGGAGACGACTGCATCGTCCCGGTAGGTATGGATATGTATGCCGTATCTCAGCGCCTCTGTCTGCAGATAGGACACGTAGGATAGGGGAAGCCGCTTCTCCAAGATCGTTCGTCCGCTGTCACAGTCATACACCTGCGTGCCGTTGTCGCAGATTAAGAGGATACCGGGCTGTGTGAGGCCGGCATTGTTTTTGACTTCCAGAATGCTGTCTCGGGGTCTGCCGGAGGAGAGGATCAGCCTGTTGCCCGCGGCGAGAAAACGTTCCAGAAAATCTTTTGTGCCGGCGGACACTTCGCTGTCGTTATTGAGGAGCGTGCCGTCCAGATCGGTAAACAGAAGCTTCATTTGATGTCTTATCCTTTTTTCTCGTTTTTCTCCTGAAGCGCCTGTTTCATGGCGGTCAGGAATCCTTCCGGAACAAAGAGTTTCCCAAACCCTACCCCAAGGTCAAGGTTTGGCTTGTTTGTGCCGTGAAAATCAGAGCCTCCGCTCAGCAATAGATCATATTTTTTCGCCAGACGAAGCATGTCACGCTCGTCCTGATTCGTGTAGGTGCTGTAGAGCGCTTCGATGCCCATAAGCCCGTCATTCTTCAGGGAAGCGACCAGTCTGTCCAGACGCTCTCTGCCCATGTGGTACAGGGGAGGGTGTGCCAGTACAGGAATGCCGCCGGCATGCAGAATCAGCTCCACCGCTTGCGCGGGAGTCACTTTCTCACGCGGAACAAAATACTTGGTGTGGTCGCCGAGGTACTTTGCAAAAGCGTCCTGCCGGCTTTTCACGTAGCCCTCCTCCAACAGAAAAGAGGCATAGTGTGCTCTCGTGATGACGGCGTCCGGATTTCGCGCCTGCAGCTTCTCGTAAGTGATATCGATCCCCGCGCCCTGCAGATTGCGGCACATCTTGATGTTGCGTTCGGTGCGGGAGTCCACGAACTCTTTCAGCTTCGCACCGAAAGCGGGCGCGTCATAGGAAATGTACAAGCCGACGATGTGTACATCCTGATCGTCCAGCTTGGTGGAAAATTCGATTCCCGGTACGACCTCGACGGAAGGCTTTCCGGGCAAGCGCAGTTCCTCGGCGCGGGCGACGGCCTCCGCCAGCCCGTCCGTAGTGTCGTGATCGGTCAGCGCGACGGCGCGCAGTCCCTTGGAGACGGCGTAGTCCACCAGTGCGGCAGGAGAATAGCTTCCGTCGGATTTGTTGGAGTGGGTGTGCAGATCTACGGCTTTCATACGGATACAGCGCCTTTCCTCGATGTTCAGTCGTCTTCTTCCTCAGTTGCGGTGCTCGTGTAAATGGTGCGTTTCCTTGCCATTTCGTCGCTCTCGAGATATTCGTCGTAGGTGGTGATCTTGTCGATCAGAGAACCGTCCGGCAGGATCTCCATGATACGGTTCGCCGTCGTCTGTACGACCTGATGATCGTGGCAGGAGAACAGTTCCACGCCTTTAAACTTTTTCATGCCCTCGTTCAGGGCCGTAATGGCTTCCATATCCAGATGGTTGGTCGGTTCGTCGAAGATCAGGCAGTTGGCGCCGCTGATCATCATCTTGGAGAGCAGACAGCGCACTTTCTCACCGCCGGACAGCACCCTGACCTTCTTCACGCCGTCCTCGCCGGCGAAGAGCATACGCCCCAGAAAGCCGCGGACGTAAGTGACATCTTTGACGGGCGAGTAGCCCATGAGCCAGTCCGTGATCGTATAGTCGTTGTCGAATTCGGCCGTGTTGTCCTTCGGGAAGTAAGCCTGTGACGTGGTCACGCCCCATTTATAAGTGCCTTCGTCGGGCTCGGTTTCGCCCATCAGGATCTTGAAAAGCGTCGTTTTCGCCAGTTCGTTGCCGCCCACAAAGGCGATCTTGTCGTCGTGCCCGACGATAAAGGAAATGTTGTCCAAGACCTTTACGCCATTCACCGTCTTGCTGATGCCCTCCACGGTCAGCACCTCGTTGCCGATCTCCCGCTCGGGTCTGAAATCGATGTAGGGATATTTTCTGCTGGAAGGGCGGATATCGTCCAGTTCGATCTTCTCGAGCGCGCGTTTCCTCGAAGTCGCCTGTTTGGATTTGGAGGCGTTGGCCGAGAAGCGGGAGATAAATTCCTGCAGTTCCTTGATCTGTTCTTCTTTCTTCTTGTTGGCTTCCTTGCGCTGCTTCATGATAAGCTGACTGGACTCGTACCAGAAATCGTAGTTGCCGGCGTAGAGCTGGATCTTGCCGTAGTCGATATCCGCCGTATGCGTACACACCTTATTCAGAAAGTAGCGGTCGTGGGATACCACGATCACGGTATTGTCGAAATTGATCAGAAATTCCTCCAGCCATGCGATGGCGTCCAAGTCCAAGTGGTTGGTCGGCTCGTCCAAGAGCAGAATGTCCGGATTGCCAAAAAGCGCTTTCGCAAGCAGCACTTTTACTTTGTCATTACCGTTTAACTCTCCCATAATGGTATAGTGCAGACCGGTGTCCACACCGAGGCCGTTTAAGAGCATGGCGGCGTTGCTTTCCGCGTCCCAGCCGTCCATCTCGGCAAATTCCGCCTCCAGTTCACTGGCGCGTATGCCGTCCTCGTCGGAGAAATCCTCCTTGGCATAGATGGCCTCCTTCTCTTTCATGATCTGATAGAGACGCTCATTTCCCATGATGACGGTGTCCATGACCGTGTATGCATCGTATTTAAAGTGATCCTGCTCCAGAACGGAGAGACGCTGGCCGGGCGTGACGCTTATGTCGCCGTTCGTTGTCTCCAGTGCGCCGGAGAGGATCTTCAAGAAGGTGGACTTACCTGCGCCGTTGGCGCCGATCAGGCCGTAGCAGTTCCCTTCGGTAAACTTGATATTCACATCCTCGAACAGGGCTTTCTTGCCCACTCTGTAAGTTACGTTGTTTGCACTTATCATCTTAAAACCTCATATTGTCGATCTTTTTCGCTGTTTACAGTCACTCTTACTATTATACACAACGGCATGTATTTTTCAATCGGAAAATGGCGGCGGCATATTTTATACATAAGAGTAAACGGGACAGATCAACAGAAGTATCGAAAAAACGTTCAAAAATGTCTTGTGCAGATTAGCGCAGCATGTTAGAATGGTCATAGGGGAGAACCATTTGTATATTCATTTGCGCCCTGGTCGGTCTGATCTATCAGATCGGCAGAGGAAAGAAGTAGCCGCCACTACTGCGAATAGTGACGGCTGTTAGCAATAACAGTTAACACTTATGAGGGTAGCCGCTTCTCTGGTTTTCCCTTTTGTTATCTCAAATATAGCATATCCGCCTATGCGATGCAAGAAAAATCTTCTGCACATACTTTTATGTTATTTGGCAGAATATATTTTAATAAAGCAAAGGCGGTGGGTTATTCGATCCATGCAAGCGTTATCACTGTTCAGAAAGCTTATGAAGATCTGCAAAGGGACGGCTTCATAGAAACGACCGTTGGCAGAGGAACATTTACAAGCCGCCGCAGAGATTGGACGGACAAGTAATATTTCCTTGGAAAAATTAACGGAATTGTTGGCTTTATTCTATCAGGAGGACGAATAGCATGGAAAATATTTTAGAATTGCAGAGAGTTTCCAAGACATTTCCCAAGTCGAATTTTACATTGGAAAATGTGACATTTTCTCTGCCGTATGGGGCTATTTTAGGATTTGTCGGGGAAAACGGAGCAGGAAAAACTACGACCATTGGCTGCATTTTGAATACAATGATAGAAGACAGCGGAACGATAAAACTTTTTGGAGGAGACATCATGAATCCGGAAGCTATTCTTGCCATTGATACGCCCCCGATTGATGAAGGAGTGGTATGTGATATAAGTAATCATAAAACACAGAGTAAATACTATTCTATAATAAATTCATTTGAATAGTACTCATATCCTCCTATAACCTTTTTTATTCTATATGTTTTACCCTTATCAATATCTGTATCAGCCAGCACAATATTCTGAACATATGATTCGTTTGGTAAAATTTCAATCCCCAAGGCATCAACGGCTATTTCACCAGTACAATTATTCCACATATTACCTTTACATATCTGAATTTCATATTTAAGATCGCATAAAATCGTTCCTCTACTATTATTAAGAATGTTCAACTCTATTCTGTTTCCTTCATCTGCTGTTATCGCTTCGAGTTTTATATCGTATTTTATATCCGATTTCATGTTTTTATTTAACGAAAATTTAATTACAAGAGTAAATACTGCTATCAACGCTATAACAATTATCACACCAATTAAAGCGATTGATTTTAATAACTTTTTCATGTTTATTCTCCT
>CANQTF010000018.1 GCA_947626745.1 uncultured Lachnospiraceae bacterium | reverse complement strand
TTTTGGATTTACAGGGATTACAAAGCAAATATCCGAAGTACGGTCTTATATTCCCGACGTTATGGTTGAGCGTCCGACGATTGAGGATATTATGCTTGGAAATATCGGAGGTGAAAAATGATGCTGCTTGCCCTACTGAAAAAGGATTTTCTGATTGTCAAAAAATATGTGCTGATTATGGTTGTGGTCGCCGCTCTTATCCCGCCGTTTATGCGTTGGCGGACGCCGGAGTTTACGGGAGATTTTGGTTTTATCCTCTCAGTTATTTTTTCGGTTTTTATGCTGTTGCAGTATGTATCCATAAAAGAGTATCAGTTTCCCAAAGCCGCAACGTACTTATGCGCCACGCCGTTTTCACGGAAGATGATGGTTTTATCAAAATATTTTTTCTGCACGGTCATCTATGTGCTTTGTTGTGTCATCTATGGAATTGAAGTTTTTATTATTCCCGGATTGGGAACACCAGACATAAAACTATTTGCGCTTATGTTTTTGGCGATATCCGTTTTTATCGGTATTTATCTGCCGGTACAATATAAACTGGGTTTTGATAAAACAAAATATATCTTTGCAGTGATAATTATATTTTCGCCCATGTACCTGCCGGTACTTATGCGGACGGCAAATCCGGGGTTGGGGTTCCTTTCTATGCTGCCGCCGTATCTTCTTTACAGCAGTATCATTTTGGTCGGTTTTGCAGTTTTGGCAACATCCGCGTCTTTGTCTGTCAAGATTTACACAAAAGCAGACTTAGTATAAAAGAAAGGTGGGACTATGGGTAGAGATACAATTTTTCTCTATATTATCGCTGGAATAGCATTGTGTTTTGGGCTGATAAACTGTATTCAATTCCTTTTGAAGCGGAACAGGACGGCGCAGACAGTCGGTACAATAACCTCTATCAAGACGCCAAATCCGGCAAACTCAAAATTCCGTAATTCAAAATGGGCGACCGTTTCATATAAAGTGAACGGAAAAGCCTATCAATCTCAAAACCGCATACAAGTATCAATGGCGTCACAGATCGGAACAACCGTTACCGTGCGCTATGATACGCAAAAGCCGGAAAAACTGTATAGCTTTTCTGTTTTGAGAATTGTTGTGTCACTCTTAGTTGCTGCTATCTGCTTTATAGCGGCTGTATTCAATCTTACATGAGATAAGGAGGAATGAACTTATGCCACATTTTCCGGGCTGGTTTGTAGCTATATGTGTATTGCTTCCGATATGGGGCGGCTGAACAGTACCTGACCTTTGAGCATGACGAGTTTACAATGAAGCCCGTCCTTGATGAAAAGGGGGCGGCTTGTCCCCCGTGGCGATTACCGCATTTCCGCTCTGAACTGCGGCGGGGAGGATTTCGCCATAGCGTGTATGCGCTCCAATCTGAAATACGGCAAGAACCAGAAACGGGAGGACGTGAAAAGCCACCATTACATTATCAGTTTTGACCCCCGTGACGCTGCCGAAAACGGCTTGACCGCAGACCGGGCGCAGCTATGGAGTATTTCAAAGCGGAAGTCATGGAGATGTGCCACCGGGAAAACCTCTATCAGATTGATTTACTCAACGGGAACAGGAACCGCATTACCGAGCGTGAGTATTGGGCGAAACGGAAAGGGCAAGCCGCACTGGATAAAGAGAACGCTTCCCTTGTCGCCGCAGGAAAGCAGACCAAGCAGACCAAGTTTGAAACCGACAAGGAGAAGCTGCGCAGCGTGATCCGCACCGCCCTTTCCTCTGCCGTTTCCTTTGAGGACTTTTCCAGGAAGCTGCTGCAACAGGGCGTGACCGTCAAGGAGAGCCGGGGGAGATTGTCGTATCTCACGCCGGACAGGACGAAGCCAATCACTGCCCGGAAGCTGGGCGATGACTTTGACCGTGCCGCCGTACTGGAAACGCTCACCATAAACGCACAGAACGCCGCCAGAGCCGCCGAAAAGCCCGTACCCACACAGGAACACACCTACAGCATAAAAGACCGTTTACAGCGCAACAAGGCCGCCATAAACGCCCCGAAGCAGGACAACGTACAGTGCATGGTAGACCGGGAAGCCAAGAGAGCCGAGGGCAAAGGCGCAGGCTATGACCGCTGGGCGGCGGTACACAACCTAAAGCAGCTGGCGGCGACCATGAGCATTTACGAGGAATCCGGCTTTTCTTCCCCAGAGGAACTGGAAGCCGCCCTTGCCGCCGCCAGTGCGGGCTTGCATGAAACCACCGGGAAGCTGAAAGCCGTGGAAAATACTTTGCGGGAGAAAAAGGACTTGCAGAAGCAGCTATTGGCGTACCCTTTCATAAAAGTATGAAAACCCCAAAAAGCACTTCCGGCAATATTTAAGCCAAAAGTGCTTTGTCTGCAGTCTGCGCGCAGGATATCCTATCCTGCGGTTTTGATCGCTTCTATCGTCTTCTATTTGCTTCTCAGGAAGTCAGGTATCTTAAGGGACTTCTCCTCGACCGAGCTCTTGATGTCAGGCGTCTTGTTGATCCCGCTGATCGTCTTAAGCTGGGACGCCGTGCCCTGCCCCGCCGCAACGCCCGGCTTTGTGCCGGAACCTGCCGCGAAATTGCCAAGCCCCGAACTGGGGATCGTTCCCAGAGAAGTCTTGCCCTGAAGGGACGTGGGGGTTATGTATCCGGCCTTAAAACCAAGTCCGCCCGCCTGTTTCGCCTTCTCCTCGATACCGGTCGCGATGATCGTGATATTACACGTATCCGTCATATTAGCGTCATACATCGCGCCGAAGATGATATTGACATCCGATCCTGTCAGATCCTGTACATAGCTTGCTGCGTCGTTGGCATCTGCCAGCGAGATGTCGCCCGACACGTTGATGATAACATGCGTAGCGCCGGAGATCGTCGTCTCCAGTAACGGGCTCTCCACCGCCATTTTGACCGCTTCGCTCGCCTTATCCTCGCCTTTGCCCGTACCGATACCGATATGTGCGATACCCTTGTCCTTCATGACCGTCTGTACATCGGCAAAGTCGAGATTGATCACGGAAGGAACGTTGATCAGATCCGTGATTCCCTGCACCGCCTGCTGCAGCACCTCATCCGCTTTCTTCAGCGCATCCGGCATGGTCGTCCGTCTGTCCACGATCTCCAGAAGCTTGTCGTTCGGGATAACGATCAACGTATCCACGTTATCCTTAATCTTCTCTATGCCCGCAATGGCATTGGTCATACGCGCCTTTGCCTCAAAGCGGAAAGGCTTTGTCACAACGCCGACCGTCAGTATCCCCATATCCTTGGCGAGCTTCGCCACCACGGGAGCCGCTCCCGTACCCGTGCCGCCGCCCATACCGCAGGTGACGAACACCATGTCCGCCCCTTTGAGCGCCGCAGCCACTTCGTCCGAACTCTCCTCGGCCGCCTTCTCGCCGATCTCCGGCTTCGCGCCCGCGCCGAGTCCCTTCGTCAGCTTCTCTCCGATCTGTAACAGTGTAGGCGCTTTGCACAGCTGCAGCGCCTGCTTGTCCGTGTTGATACCGATAAATTCCACGCCATCTATTTCTTCATCTATCATTCTATTTACAGCGTTGTTGCCTGCGCCACCTACGCCGACCACAATGATCTTGGCTGCAGACTCCGCATCATTTGACTTAATCTCAAGCAAGGTGATTCCTCCTTTTGTTTACCCACAAACTCTCATAGATTATCATATAATTATTTTTCAAAATTCGCAACCTATTTTTTTGGTTTTTATGACAAAGCGCCTGAAAACAGGCTGAAATGCCATAATTGACCAATTTTCAAACCGCCCTACTCCTGCTCAAAGCTGTATGACTTCATGTCTTCACTGTACTCCCGCATATCTAACGTTCCCTTTTTCCCTTCCAGACTGGGGAGCATATACTGCAGCTTCATGATCTTTTCATCAATAAACTCGTCGTCGCCCAGCGCGACTTTCACGTCCCCGAACATGAGCGTGACCTGATAATCCGGGTCAAAATAGATCTTGTCGGCCTTCATGGAATACTTGTCGAGCTGCTGCGTGATGTTCAGCACCTTCTGAAAGACCTCCGGCTTGTCCACCGGCAGCTTCTCGTGGAGGATCACATGATCGAACTGCAGCCCCGTCACCTGCGGTATCCCCTGCGTCTTCTCCGTAGACGTCTCCACCACGATGCCGTCCTTGTCAAAGTAGATATAGCGTCCCAGATACGCCACGCAGCCCGCCAGCGCCTTCTCGTACACGGTGATGCGGATCGTGTCCTTCGCCTCGACGGTCACGTCCATCGCCTGAATAAAAGGAACGTCTTCCATGCCTTTATCCTTGTATTTCATGGCCAGAAAGAGGGAGTTGCTGCCGAATCTGCCGTTCATCACCATAGCGATGATCTCTTCGTTGGAATAATGGACATTCCCCTCCACATATACTGTAGTGACAGTGTAATTGTGTACGATGTAGGCATACCCGGCGATCAGTGCCGCCAGAGCAAGGAAAAGCGCGGAAGCCAAAACAGCCGTTCTCTTTTTCCTGTCGAAGCGCAGCTTTTCTTTGGATTCGTCCCTGCGCTTTCCCCGCCCGGTATCATTGTTTTTGACCAGCCGCAGATGCGGGTGGGCTCTCTTTACTTTTTTTACCGTTTTCCTGTCAGCCATCAGTAAACCTCGCGCCGCCGCCGTGAACGCCGCCATGCCGGTTCAGGCAAGTTCCAAGTCGGCTCCCAGCGCCCTTAAGTTGAGGACGATGTCCTCGTATCCCCTGTCTATATAATGACGGTTTGTCACAATGCTCGTTCCGTCCGCCGCAAGCGCCGCGACGACGAGCGCCGCGCCGCCGCGCAGCTCCTGCGCCTGTACGATCGCGCCGTGAAGTCCGTCTACGGCGCCGACATGCGCCACATTGCCCTGCACGGTGATATCCGCGCCCATCTTGCGCAGCTCCGGCACTATGCGGAATCTGTTCTCAAACACGGTCTCCTCGATACGCCCGGCCTTCCCGGACAGCGTCATCACCGCCATAAAGAGGGATTGCATATCCGTGGGAAATTCCGGATAGCACCCCGTCCTCACAAGGTCACAGCCGCTCTCATGCACCCTGCCCGTCACAACAATGCCGTCCGCCTCGCGGGACACCGACGCGCCCATACGCTCGGCGTAGGAAAGCACACTCTCCATATGCGACACCGGCGCGTCGCGCAAAAAGACGCGTCCGCCCGCGCTCATGCATGCGCACAGATAAGTCCCCGCCACGATGCGGTCCGCCGGAATGCGGTATCGCACCGGCATAAGCTTTTCCACCCCGTGAATGACCAGCCGTTCTGTGCCGCTCCCCTCGATCTGCGCGCCGGCGGATCGCAGAAATTCACAGAGAGACTGTATCTCCGGCTCTCTCGCCGCCGGCTCGATGACCGTCTCGCCGTCCGCCAGCACGGCTGCAAGGATCAGGTTCTCGGTGGCCCCCACGCTGACGAAGGGAAGCCGCAGGACAGCGCCCCGGAGTCTTGCCGCCTCGGCGCAGAATCCTTTCGCATCCTCCTGTACCGACGCGCCCATCTGCCGCAATGATTTCAGGTGCAGGTCAATGGGTCTTGCGCCGATCACGCAGCCGCCCGGATACTCCATGCAGATCTTTCCGGTCCTCGCCAGCAGCGCGCCCACAAGCATGACGGAGGAGCGCATGACGCACACCGAATCGGAAGGCATGTCACATTCGGAAAAGCTCTGTGTGTCGATCCGCACGACCGTTCTTTCTCTCTCGACTTTACAGCCCAGACTCTCCAGTAATCTCAGCATATGGTAGACATCGGAAATATCCGGGCAGTTCTCTATTTCACATGTGCCGTCTATCAGCAGAGTCGCCGCCAGAATCGGCAGCGACGCGTTTTTTGACCCTTGTATCGTAGTCTGTCCGTCAAGACAGTTGCCGCCATAGATACGAATAGCGTCCATATTCCTTACCTCGAATCTCAAAATATGACCTATTCTATCTATATGGCTTTTTGACGGAAAGTTATCTTGTCCCTAATACAAATCCTTGAGCCTGATGCCCCGCGCCACGCTTAAGACCAGCCCGATCTCTATGAGCAGGAACATCACCGACGAGCCTCCGTAACTGATGAACGGCAGCGATATCCCGGTGTTGGGGATCGTGTTTGTGACTACCGCGATATTCAGGATCACCTGTATGGCGATATGTCCGAGCACGCCCACCACAAGGAGCGCCCCAAACAGATCGGGCGCGTTGTTGGCGATCACCATGAAACGCCAGATCAGCATGATAAACATGATGATCACGGCAAAGCCGCCGAACAGTCCGAGTTCCTCACAGATGATAGAGAATATCATATCGTTCTGCGCCTCGGGCAGAAAACCGAGCTTCTGCATACTCGCCCCCAGCCCCTTGCCGAGCACGCCGCCCGACCCGATCGCGTAGAGCGCCTGGATCGTCTGAAACCCCTTGCCGCTCGCATATGCCTCCGGATCAAGCCATGCAAGGATACGCTCTCCTCTGAAGCCCACGTCGCTTTCCTCCACGGCCGGATGCGACGCCGCCATCTGCACGATGACAAATACCACCAGCGCCGCGGCCGCCGCTCCCGCAAGTCCCAGAAGGATAAACCGCTTATAATCCGGACAGGAGACGAACAGCATCAGCACGGCGATCCCCACGACGATGATCGCGGAGCTCAGGTTATTCGTGATCTGCCATAACATAAGCGCGATAGGCATCGGCACGAGGAGCACCGTCAGAAAGCCCTTGCGGTTCCGTATCTGTTTTCCCATTGTGCAGATCAGACTCGACAGGAACAGGATCATGCATAGCTTCGCCACCTCCGCCGGCTGCAGTGAGATCGGCCCTATGTACAGCCAGCGCTTCGCGCCGTGGGACTCATGCCCGAAAGGAATGATCAGCAGGATCAGCACGACGGCCACCATATACCCGATCACCGCGAACCGCTCCCAGAAATGGTACGGCACATTTGCCACGATCATCATCGCGATCAGCCCCAGTATCGTCGCGAAAAGCTGCTTCTTCAGATAGTAGGCGGAATCGCCAAACTCGAGATTCGCCTCGTAGGAGCTGGTGGAGTACACCATGATCAGCCCGAAGCCAAGCAGGAACAGCACGATGAACAGCAGACTGTAATCCATGAAATTTTCGCTGTTGGTTTTCCCTCTTCGTGAAGAATTTCTCTGTGCCACTTATTTCGTATCCTCCAGTCGGTTTACAAGTTCTTTGAAAAGTTTTCCTCTGACTTCGTAATTCGGGAACATTCCCCAGCTCGCGCACGCCGGCGAGAGCAGCACGGCGTCTCCGCTCTCAGCCTCTCTGACGCAAACGGCAAAAGCCTCCTCGAAGCTGTCCGCCAGAATGATATTCTGTACGCCGTGCCTCTTGGCACATTCGGCGATCTTCTCGCGCGTCTGCCCGATGAGCACCAGACACTTTACCTTGTTGTTAAACGCCTCGATCCACTCGTCGTACTCGCTCTGTTTATCGTAACCGCCGCCGATCAGCACGGTCGGTCTGTCCATCGCCCGGATCCCTTGGATCGCAGCGTCCGGATTGGTGCCTTTGGAGTCGTTGTAGTAATCCACCCCGCCCTTGGTCGCCACAAACTCTATCCGGTGTTCCACCGCCTTGAAGCGCCGCACCACGGAGAGGATCGTCTCCATCGGCACGCCCATGGCCTGTGTGACGGCGATCGCCGCCATCACATTCTCCACGTTGCACAGCCCCACCAGATTCATATCGTGAATGTTCATCAAGGATACCGCCCCGCCGTCCGACGCCTGGCAGATCTCTTCACCTTCCAGATAAAAACCGTCCGTCAGTCTGTGTGCGGAGGAAAACCACACGACCCTCGCGGGACATCTCTCCCCGAAAGCGCGCGTATATCCGTTCTCGTAATTGAGGACGCAGACCTGATCCTTTGTCTGGTTCTTCGTTATGGCTTCTTTCGCCGCCGCATAGTTCTCCATCGTGTGATGCCTGTTCAGGTGATCCGGCGTGATATTGAGTATGGCCGACACCTGCGGCCTGAATGTATCGATCGTCTCCAGCTGAAAACTGCTGATCTCCGCCACCGTGACCGTCTCCTCCGTGGCGTCAAGCGCGGTGAGCGTGTAGGGGCTGCCGATATTGCCTACAACATCCACGTCCCTGCAGTGAGCCGCCATGATCTCGCCCACCAGAGAAGTAGTCGTCGTCTTGCCGTTCGTGCCGGTAATGCCGATCACGCGCCCTCTGCCCAGTCTGTAAGCCAGCTCGATCTCGCCCCAGATCGGGAGCCCGCGTCTGCGGAAACGATCCGCAAATTCCGTGTCCGTCGGTACGCCCGGGCTGAACACTGCCAGCGCGATCTCCTGCAGCAGCTCCTCCGGAAGCTCCCCCAGAAGGATCTCCGCCTCGACGCCCGCCGCGAATCTTTCTCTCACGGCATTCTGATCCAAATCCGCGTTCGCGTCAAACAAGACGGGGACCGCCCCGATACGGCACAACGCCTCGACCGCGCCGATCCCGCTGATGCCGGAACCGACCACCAACACTTTTTTGCCCTGTAAATCCGCTCTGTTCATATTGCTCCATGCCTTTCCGAAAGTCTATACGCCCATCAGCGCCACCAGACAAAGCAGCGCCGTCACAATAGAAAACACGGCCACCACCCTCGTCTCCGACCAGCCGCACAACTCAAAATGATGATGAATGGGCGCCATTTTAAAGATGCGCTTGCCGCCGGTCAGTTTGAAGTAGGTCACCTGCATGATCACCGACAAGACCTCTATCATATAGACAAAGCCCACGATAACGATGAAGAGCGGCATCTGCATCATATAGGCCGCCGCCGCCACAAAGCCGCCTAACGCCAGCGACCCGGTGTCCCCCATAAACACGCTCGCCGGATACACGTTGAACAGCAGAAAGCCCAGCAGAGCGCCCGCCACCGCACAGGTGATCGGCTCGATACCGCTGCCGGTGCCGATAGCGACAACGCTGAAAAAGGTCGCCACAAGCACCGTGACGGAGCTTGCCAGTCCGTCCAGCCCGTCGGTAAAGTTCGTGCCGTTGACCGTGCCGATCACGATAAAGAACAGGATCGGTATATTCCACTTTCCGAAATCCAAGAGAACGCCGTGTAGAAACGGCACCTTCATCGCCAGCGACACATCCGTATACCGCATCAGATAGTAAGTGAATACCCCCGTCACCACAATCTGCAGCGCAAACTTCTGCCATGCGCGAAGCCCCATAGAGCGCTTCAGCACGACCTTGATATAGTCGTCCATGAACCCGATCAGCCCGAAGCCAAGCGTCAAAAACAGGACCGGAATGATCTTCGGATAATCTTTTACAAAAAAGAGGGACGTGATCACCACGCTCACGAGGATCAGAATGCCTCCCATCGTCGGCGTCCCGTTTTTCTTCAGGTGACTCTCGGGGCCCTCCTCCCTGACTGTCTGCCCTACCTTCAGACGCTTTAAAAAGGGAATGATAACAGGCCCAAGCACAACGCTTATCGCAAACGATATCATCACAGACATTAAAATATTTGCGTTCATGTTTCCTCCATCGTCTCCGTCACACAAGAATCATCCGTTCCTTCTGTAAGGACGACTCTATCATGTCCTATTATAGTGCATCTCCTCCAAATATGGAAGAATGTTTTCAAAAAGCTGCCGCACCACCGGCGCGGCGATCTGCCCGCCGTAGTATGTTCCCTGCGGATTGTTGATGATCGCAACCGCCAGGACCTGCGGATCATCTGCCGGCGCAAAGCCAAGAAAGGAGGCGATGTACTTGCCGCTCCCTCTGGGAAGCGTCTGGCTGGTCGCGGTCTTGCCGCCTATGCGGTAACCCTCCACCGCGCCGTTCTTCCCGCTCCCCTCCGCCACGACCTGTTCCAGTATGCCGCGCATCGTCTCGGAGGTCTCGGCCGACACGATATTCTCTCTGACCGGATAAGCAAATGTCTCCGCATTCCCACCGCCGGCGTCCGCCACCCTGACGCCGAAGTGGGGCGTCACCCGTCTGCCGCCGTTGATGATCGAGGACGCCGTCACCGCCAACTGGATCGGCGTGATCTGGAACGACTGTCCGAAGGAGATCGTCGCAAGCTCCACCGGACCGATATTGTCCACGTCATGCATGATCGTCCCCGCCTCGCCCGGCAGATCTATCCCCGTCTTATCCAACAGCCCAAACTTCTTGAAATAGGAGTAAAAGCGCTGTGCGCCTATCCGAAGGCCCACCGTGATAAAGACGGGGTTGCGCGAAGTTATGCATTATAGAGTCTTTTTCCTATGTACATACTGCGCCGTGATCCGAAACGGCTCCCCGTCTGTTCCGTCCGGCAGGGACGCCGCATGCGGCCGCAGCATATCCGCCAGCTTTGCCTCATCGAATATTATATCAATCTTTCCGTCCGGATATACCGTTATTTTCTCTATTCGGGCAATAAATTCCTGTGTTACGGCCTGTCTGAGCGCCGTGCCGTCCTGCAGGGAGAGCCTGATCGCAGAGAGCCGCTCCTCATACCCGACATAAGAGCCGCTCTTTTTCTCCAGAAGACTGATCCTCTCGGCAAGCGGCGTCATCTGTTCCTCCAACTGATGATTATACCGCGCGAACTCCTCGTCCGCAATCGTCTCATTCATCAGCTTATCAAATAAAATATTCTTTTTCCCGGATAATTTATCATATTCCCGCCTGAGCCTTTGCAGCTCCTCCTTTGCAGGAGCGTCCCGTATCGCCTTTCCCGCCGCGGCAAGCGCCTCGTCCATGATACTCTTCTGTACGCCGAAAACGCTCCCATACCGCGCCGTGCATGCTGTCCCGATCGTCTCACGGAGGCTCTCGTCCAACAGATTGATATTATCGCAGCCGGCCGGATCCTTTTTCGTCCTGCCCACGGTGAGCGCCGTGGAACACTTCCACTCTATGATCCTGCGCCCCGCCTTGCCGGACAAAAAAGAAGTGCGGTAATATACCTGTCCGCACACGCCGCAGAAGATCTTGCGGGACAGGTCATACTGCCCGACGTTCGACATATCGCGCCTGTACTCCCCGAATCTGCAGCAGACGCGCCGCTCCTCGATCTCCTTCAAGACCGCCTCCTGATACGCCTTCGGCACGATCGGCGGCAGAGCGTTCTCTATACAGATCCACTCTTCCGGCGGCACTTTGACGAAGCTGTGCGTCTCGAAATTGTATTCCCTCGTATGAATGACCATCGCGCCATGCGCCCTTGGGGAATACAGCATCTTCTGCCACTGGACATTTGAGATCCGTTTCCCGCTCTTGGAGCGGACACCTCTGTCATACATGATATTGGCTATCCGATAAAATCCCATGCCGGAACGCGCCATGTCGAAAGCCTCCCTATAGGCCGCCGCCTCCGCCTCATTGATGACATAGACGTCCTTCGCCGCCTTATCCCACCCGAACATGGGTCTGGAGATGTTAAGCCCTGCCGCCTTCCCCTGCCTGTGGAGCTCCTGTCTGCGGCTGTGGGAGTTCTTGATCTTCTTTGACAGTTCCCTGCTGAACTCCTCCGCCAGGATCGCCTTGATGCCTGAGATCAGCCCGTCGTCGGGTGTGTAGAACTTATCGTCGATATAGATATACAGTCGCTTGTCATTCTCCGTGAGTCTGTTCAAGAACAGATACCAGTCCTTCGCCGAACGCATCAGCCTGTCAATGGACTTGATCATCACGATGTCGAATATATCTCTCTCCATGTCCTCCATAAGCCGCTGATATTCCGTCCGCTTCTTCACGGACGTACCGGACTCGCTCTCAATATACTGGGCGGCGACCACCCAGCCTTTTCTTGCTGCGATCTCCCTGCTCTCCGCCGCTTGAACCGCCAGAGCATTCTTCTGTGCCTCTTCCTCTGTGGAACACCGGTTGTAGATGCCGACGCGAAACCGTGGCGTCTCCCGCATATAGGAACGCTGTTTCATGCTGCTCTCCATTTCTCCTGCTTTCTTTTTTCTGCCGCCTCTTTTACAGAGTTACTCTGCCGCGGGTGCGATGATCTGATCCCGCATCCGCAGCTTTTCTTCTTCGCTGATCAGCCCTCTCTGTGCAAGGATCTCTGAAATATGAAGCAGTAATTGCTTTCTTGCGCTTTCCATATCCCTCTCTTTCATATTGCCTTCCCCTATGTACAAGTTCTTTTGCTCCATTCTATTCTGAAGGGATCGGCAATATGACTTCCCTTCCTTTGACTTACATAAGTTCACCTGCAGCGTCTATGTTTGATTTCAGAGCGGACTGACTGCTCAATGATGCTGTAATCAGTCATCATTCTGACGGAAATACCCGGATCACCCTGCAGTTGCAGGGTCTCCATCCATCTTTGCCTTGCTGTGCGGTATTCTTCCAGAAACTTCTTAAACTCCCGTGCCTCAGCCTCGCTCATATCAATGCCTTTTTCCATGTCTGCCCTCTTTCTTCGTCTTATATCAGATCTTCAGTGCCAGTGTTGCTCTGTCCGGCGGGATCGGAATGGAGCTTCCGGCCGCCGGGATCCCGCTGCGTCAGCTGCTCCTGTTTCGCATGCAGCCTGTCTGTAAGCGAGCGCTTGACATTCCGCTGCGAGTGTGGTAGGTTAGCATTGTAGCCGATACCTGTCGGCGGCAGGGATAATTGGAATCCCATGCCAGGAGACAAGGTTTTGGCTATTTTTTTGTCATTAAGCGAGCATGTCAAAAGGCGTTTCATGCTGGAACTTGAAAACATTTTCGACATAGCATATAATAATCCAGTCGCCGCCACGCTATTTATCCTGTTTTACTGCTTCACATATCTCTGATTTCTACTGTTCGGTTTATCCGGTATGGTCATTCTTATTAGCCCAAGCTCTATTGCCGGATTAAGATAGTTCTTACGAAGTGTCTCCTTGGATTTCAATCCAAGCCGTTCCATGATATCGTTGGATGTATATGGAATATCATACTCCATAAGATCAAGCATCTTCTTCACATATTCGCTGGTTTCGGCATTTGCCTTATTAACCTGTAAAATAACATCATCGAGAACCCGATCTATCATATCCAGCATGAATTCGATGAAAGCATCCGAATTGCCGACCTTGTTGCACTGGGCAGTAGCATCATAATATTGCTCTTGAAATCTCTCTATCTGGCTTTCAAGTGGGATATACTCAAACATGCTTCGCCAACGGTACAGAATAACTGTGTGCCAAAGCCTCGCCATGCGTCCATTCCCGTCCGCAAAAGGATGTATGAATACAAATTCATAATGAAATACCGCCGCCATAATAAGAGGATGTACCTTGCCCTCATATTTTTTCACCCATGAAAGAAGCTCTTTCATAAGTTCCGGCACCATATTCGGCGGTGGTGCAACAAATATACATTTATCGCCCGAAAAAACACCCTCATCTCCCTTACGGAACATGCCGGATTCCTCCACGGTGAGATGCGTCATTATCCCATGTATCTCTTTTAATTGTTTGGCACTCGATGGATCAATCTCTGAGATTTTTTCATATGCGGCATATGCATTCTTTACCTCTTGAATCTCTTTCTGATCCCCGATAACCAAGTACCCGTTAATAACATCCCTGACTTCATTTAAGGAAAGAGAATTTGCTTCAATCTTTAATGATGAGTGAATAGACCGGATACGGTTATTTCTCCGAAGATGGGGCTTTGATTCAAGTTCTTTGTGACTGGTTATTTTGCCAACCTTCTCAGATATTAAAGATACCTGCTCCAGCATTTTTTCTGAAATCGTATATGTGGGAGTATAGCTGCTCATATAATATCACCTCATTTTAACTTGCTTATTATCTTGCTCATTATCTTACAAAAACATATATTCCATAGCAACCTTATACATCGTCAGCGACCGCATACCCGATAGCACTGAGTAAGGCAATCTTCCACGTTACCTTCTCGCAATAATTTTATCATTTCCCCCATTCTCTGGCAAGTGACGTCCTCCTGCTGAGGACGCCCGCCGGACACGGCGATATGTGTTTTATACAGCCCGCCTATGCGGGCTAAAACACTCCTCAAAAACAGATTCTTATTGATTGCTACATAAGGCATTCCAAATTCCTCCTTTAAAAATTTATGCGCCGTTGCATAAACCGGCGCCGCTTACTTTTTCTTTTTTCTGCCGCCTCTTTTACAGAGTTACTCTGCCGCGGGAGCGATGATCTTTTGCTCCATTCTATTCTGAAGGGATCGGCAGTATGACTTCCCTTCCGGCAATAAAAAGAGAGCTGCCGCACCATAGATGATCCATCTATTCTGCAACAACTCCTTATAAGTTCTTAATCGACTCATTTGGAAGAATCCGTTTTCCGTCACTCCAGCATAACACTTTTGATCGGTAGTTTCTTTATCCGCTGTGAGTAGCCGTACATGGCAATTTCATAAGTAAGGAGAAACAAGCCTAATGTGATTGCACACACCGTAAAATCGAAGTTATATTCGGGTACATTTTCCACATCGGCAAATACGATCGTTACCATAAGATTTTACAATATCTGATATGGAGATCATTCTGTTTTGCCTCCTTTGTCTTGGGCTCTTTTATAGAAAATAAGATATACTGCGTTCTCACGCCTTTAAAAGCGATATCCTGCGAAAGTCCCGTTTTGATATAGTCGGCATATAGGGCCCTCGCCGTGAGCGTGTCGATCCCTTCCTCCCGTGTCAGGTATAAAGCGGCTTTTATGATTTCTTCCTTTGTAAATTTGCATTTTGGCGGCATGCTTTGATTCTCACTGTGCGGATTGGAAACTCATGTTTTTCAACATCTGTTTCCGATTATGGCAAACAAATGAGAAATGTCAAGCGAACATCTTTGCGTAAACGCCGCCGGAAAAGTCCATGTGATCTATTCGTCCAAAATCGGCAAGTGATTCAGACACGGCGGCAAATGCATCATATGATGCCTTGTCATAGGAGTTAAGATCATGCCGCCTCTCGTCAGCCTTCCCCAAAATACAAGCAGCCACACGGAGCGAAAATCCGTAGTCACGCCGCCTTCCTCCAAGATCCGCATTACCCATTTTTCCGGCACCATGGACTGTATCTGTTCCAGTGTTAAATCTTCTAGTATACGGCGCGTATTTTTCCCCACTGCGATCATATAATCACGGAGTGCAAAAACATTTATCTTTTTTCCGAACTCCACTGCTTCCTCAAAGGCAAGCGCATTTCCGGTGTCTGTAATAGGAGAGCCGATTTTTTCCTGCCATTCTGCGTTAAATATCTGATTTTGATCTGCCATTAAGATATTGCTGACCAGATCTTCAATGCGGTATGTATGCCAAAACTGCCAACACAGGGGAACCTCCTTTGTCCCTGCATAATGCAGATCCACATCACGATCCTCTCTCGGCACAATCTTGTTCTGATTTCCCCGAAGCATATATTCCAAGACATGATCCGCAATCGTTTTTTCGGTTCTTCCGGATATTTCAGCCGGATGTACCATAGCATGCACTTCCAATGTCAGTTCTCTTATTTTTTCTAGGTCTGTTCCGTTTAAAGCATTTTGTAATGCACTATACTTTTCTCTGATCTGCGCGTATGATTCTTCCTTTTTCATATGTATCGCCTCCTTTATGGTTTTATAATAATGCAAAGCAAGAGGTAATACAATGCTTTTGAAGGTATTCAGAAATACTCATTTTTAGAAATGTATGAAATAACAGCTAGAATGTTTCATTGAGCAATTCGGCTATGACCCTCGCAATATCATCATTGATGCAGACAGACCGCTTTGCGATCTCCTCCGGGCAAGCGGCTTCGCCGTAATTGATACACGCATAGACCGCCTTCTCATTCTGCGCCGTCATGCGCCAAAAGGGATACTTGATAATGGCAGGGGTGTTGTAGCCTACGCCCAGCTCCAAGAACAGGAACCGCTCGGTTTCCCGGGTCCGCAGAAAAGTCTCATACCGCTCCGCCGCCCGATGCCAGCCCTCGTCCTCCACAAAGCGGTCATCGGAGCGGAGGTTCATAGTAAACGGCTTCCCGCAATAGGGGCAGACGGGCAGAAGCTCGGTCGGAATGCGCATGTCCTTCTGCCGTTTTGTCATCTGCAGTATCATGCTCTCATTGTCAAAGGTCTCCTGACGGCACGGCTCCGAGCATTGAAACAGCCCGTAATCGCCCTGTGTGTAGAAAAGGCGCTTTTTATCAAAGCCGGCCTTCTGAAAACAGTGATCCACATTTGTGGTGATAACGAAATAATCCTTATCCCGCATCAGCGTCAGCAGATCGTCATAGACCGGCTTCGGCGCGTCCGTATAGCGGTTGATGAAAATATACCGGCTCCAGTACGCCCAAAATTCTTCCGGCGACGGGAACGGATAAAAGCCGCCGGAATACATATCCGAAAAGCCGTATCTTGCGGCGAAATCAGAGAAGTGCCGTTCAAACCGCTCCCCCGTATAGGTAAACCCCGCCGCAGCGGACAGCCCTGCGCCCGCGCCGATCACAACGGCGTCCGCTCTGTCAAGCGCCTCCCGAAGCCTTTTTATATGATCCGCATGGTCTCCGACAGCTTGCTTCATCGACATCTCTCCTCACCCCGCACCCGATCATACGCCGCCGCGATCCGGCATCTCATCGATCCGCTTCTGCTCCTGTTCGCTCAATTCCCTGAAAAATCGCGACAGCTCCATGCTGTCCTGTTTCTCCAGCATGAGGAAGTACTCCGTCCGATGCTCTTTGGGAATCACGATCGGCGCCATATCGTTCTTCAGAAGCTCATAGTTCAGCAGCAATCGTCCGGTCCTCCCGTTTCCGTCTTCAAAGGGGTGGATCCTCTCGAACTGCAGATGCATCTGCGCCATTTTCTGAAAGACATCGTCAAAAGCCGTCTGATTATAGTTGCGTACATAGTACATCATCATCTGCGGTATCTGCGGCGGGGCCGGCGGAATGTGTTCAGAGCCGCGTATCCGTACCGGGACTGTCCTGTATCCGGATATTTCCGATATATTTTTGTTGATCAGCACGGCAATATCCTTGATGACGGACTCCGTCAGTTCCCTGTCCAGATTCTCCAAAACATAGTGCAGCGCGTATTTATGATTGATGGCTTCATAGATCTCACGCGGTTTTGCGGATACCTTGAACTCATTGTCGTTAAAGAGAATGGCATAGGTCTCCGCATAGGAAAGCGTGTTTCCCTCTATTGCATTTGAGTGATAGGTGCTTCTGGTAATGAAATCTTCAAAATATTCCCGATTATGAAAAATATATTCTTTGATATCCATGTCACGACCCCGCTTCTTCAAAAACCAATATATCATATTCTACTACATACGGCAAATGATTTATGCGGCGTTCCGGCATGTCATGATCGTCACGGGCGGATCTGCCCTACGGATACACGATCGTAGCCGAATCTATGGTGGCCGTCGTCCTGCCGCATCCGAGCTGCCATGTATTGTTCGGGCTGCCGCAATCCCAAACATTTCTGGCTTGCCCGCAATCATAAGGGCCGTAAACATCGCCATCCCGTTTTTCCGAATGTCCGCATTTAGGACAGGGTTCTGACTGAGAAGCGGGTAAAGTCTGATAACTGCCGCTGGAAGCTCCGGGATAATCCGGACACCAAGTTTTCGTCGTGGAGTTAGCTCCTACAAAATTAATCTTTCCGTCACATCTCTCGGTATGCGAAGGACATGCCGCGGTCTTATTGTGTACATGACCCGCGGCTCTAAAGCAGCCGCCCGGATCCGTTTCCGAGTAATAAATATAACCGTCCGGAATGGTATCCAGTCCGACCTCGCCCTGATGCACATGATAGTGATATTCTATCTCTAAGCCCTCTATCTTCTGGGCGTAGCCTTCCGTGTAGCCCAGGTTATAATACGCCTTATTGTCCGCGCCGTTTCCGAGGATCAGATTTCCGTCGATATAAGCGACCGTTCCCGCACTCAGCTGCTCCGGCAGGGCCGCCGTCAGTTCTATGGCTTGTGCGCCGGACGTATCCTGCCCTGACGAGCCGGTGATCAGCCCGCCGTCATGCGCTTTGTAATAAGAATCGCCCGACAGATCCGCGGACGCGGTGGCAAAGGACTGGCTGCCTGTCACGGCAGTCGTCAGCATACCGAACGCCGGAAGCGCCGGCTGTGTACCGGGCGCCGTGTGCGTGACGCTGCCGTCTTCCCGAAGATATGTCCCTATCCCGTTCAGCGCCTTCAGCACGGCAGTCTTGTATGTGTCTTCCAGTGTATCGATCTCCTCAGCAAGGCGGATAAGATCGCCGGAATCGATCACCACCCTGCCGTCTGCGTAGTTTATGATCCCCTTCGAGCGGATCCTGCCCGCGCGTCCGCCGCCCTCCTCGGCCTTTACGCTTCCGGCAGCCGCCAGTATACCCGCCGCCATGACCATGAGCAATAGTCCTGTCTGTTTTACCTGTTTCCTCATCTCCATACCTCCTTTTCTATCCTATTTCCGAAAACAGCCTGTCCAGCTCCTCCTGCAGATAGCGGATATCCTCGGCATAAAATGCCACCCCGCCGCCGTCCTGCAGCACGGTATTCCCTCTGCTGTGCAGCGCGTCCGCCGCCGCGTATGCACACTGCTTCCCGCAGACTGCCGCAAAGACCGCACAGGCCGCCCCCGCAAGCAGTATTTTCTTAGTTCCCATATTCAGTTTTCCTCCCTTCCTGTCGCCGTAACGGTACACGGACAAACGGCGCAGTGAGCCCGCTATCGGCTTTTTCATAAAGTACATCTGTCATTGTGGAAGATTTACCCGAAACGGGTAGACCGATAACAATATCGAAACAGATATCTTAGATGTTGATTTGTCTATTATATACTATCTTTTGTGTGCCGTCAACTCTGTTCCGGTAAAACAGACACATGCGCGGACGCATTTCCAAGCCCGAGGGCCGCTCTATGATACACTGCTTCCTGCTTACAGGAATTCATAGTTCCCTGCACGAAGGTCTCCGCGCCGTGGCCGCCGACCTTATGGCACCTGATCTTTCTGTCCTCCACCATGATGTATCCCGGACAACTGAAGGTATCCTCCGGCGTGACCGCGCCGGATTCCAGTCCCGCCGCCGCCGTGACGATCTTAAAAGTGGAGCCCGGCTCGTAGGTGTCATTGATGCAGCCGTTGCGCCAGATACCGTTCAAAAGTTCTTGACGTCGCTCCTCGCTCAGCCCGTCGCTGTCCACGGTATCCGGCAGCGCATAGGGATCGTTCAGATGAAATTCCGGCACGTTTACCATAGCGAGGATCTCCCCGTTCTGCGGATTCATGACAAGGATAGAGACGCTGTCAGCCTCCTTCGTCTCCATTGTCTGCAGGGCCAGCTGCGTCGCATAACTCTGGATATTCATGTCCATGCTGATATACAGATCCCTGCCCGCGACCGGCTCGACCCGCTCCTCGCCCTCCTCGGCCACTTCCACACCCTTTGCGTCCGTGACGGTCAGGATCGTTCCCGCTTCCCCCTGCAGATACTCCTCGTAGATCACTTCCAGCCCGATGATGCCCTGATTGTCTCCTCCGGTAAATCCAAGCACCTTAGAGCCAAGCGTATCGTAGGGATAATATCGCTTGTAGTCCTCGTCCACTTTTACGCCCGCCAGATCGTACGCTCTGACAGCGTCCCCGATGCTCTTATCCACGTTGCTTTTGATCTTTTCAATGGAAGAATACTTTTCCACCCTTTTCCTGACGTATTCCTCAGACAGTCCAAGCTCCCTGCACAGCACGTCGATCACTCTCTCCGGATCCGTGATCTGGCTGTGAATGACCGAGATCGTACACACCGTTTTGTTGTCCGCCAGTATCTTGCCGCCCGCGTCTATGATCCGTCCGCGCGCCGCCTTGATCGTTCGCTCCCTCTCGTGCAGTTCTTTGGCTTTCATCGTGTAATATGCCGACTGAAAGACCATCAGATATACCAGCCTTCCCATCAGCACGGCGAACACGATCAGAATGAGAAACATGACCGTCACGGTCTTGTTTCTGTGATATGTTTTATGCTGCTGCGGCATCTCGTCCGACATACAAGAAACCTCATCAAAAGGTATTGGTATAATCTATTACCGTTTTGATGAGGTTATTCTTAATTTGCTTTATTCCGTTTTATCGGCGTTATTCCCTTCCGGGTCGTCTTGATCCGTTCCGTTCTTCCCGTCCGGTTTCTCTTCTTCCTCTTCTTCCTCTTCTTCCATCATGCTGCCGCCGTACACCTGTGTCCCCGTCTCGGGATCGTACAGGTAACCGGTTGCCGGATCTTTCAGATAACCGGTCTCCGGATCTACCGGGAAGGTCTTCCACACTTCGCGCTGTTCCCGCTGCTCGTCGCTCTCGCCGTCCGTTTCCTCATCATCTCCCGCTTCGCTCTCGGGATCGATGGGATTGCCTTCCTCGTCCAAGGTCTGCTCCGCGTCCGCTCCCTGCGGCATCTTCAACTCGATCTGCAGCTCCTCCAGTTCTTTTTTCTCGTCGTCGCTGAGTTCCTCCGTCATGAAGATGTTCAGGTACGGAAGCACTTCGGTCAGCACCTTCTTGACGATCCTCGTAGCGTGCTTTGCGTCGTCCTGCGGCCACACGTTGGGCCTGTCCACCACCACGTAGATGACGATCTGCGGGTCGTCCGCCGGCGCATATCCCATAAAGGATACGACATATTCGTTGTTGTTACGCGGAAGCGTCTCCGCCGTACCCGTCTTGCCGCCGATCATATACCCCGCCGGTCTGGCGGTCTTACCTGTTCCTTTTTCTCCGGTCACGACCGTATTGCAGAACTCTCTGATAGTATCGCTCGTTGACTGTGAGATCGTCTGCTTTAAGATCCTCGGCTGAATGTTCTCCAATGTCGCGCCGTCCGCCGTCGTGATCCTATCGACGATATGCGGCTCATAATAGTACCCGCCGTTGATTAAAGAACAGAAGCCTGTGATCATCTGGATCATCGTCGCGTTGAAGCCCTGTCCGAAAGAATTGGTGGCAAGCTCCGTGATCCGCATGGTATTCTCGTTGTATATCATCGTCACCGTCCGCGCCTCGCCGGCCAAGTCGATGTTGGTCTTCAGACCGAAATTAAACAGGTGCTGGTATCGCACCATCTGGTTTTTGCCTAACTTAAAAGCGACGTTCATCAGCACCACGTTGCAGGAGCGCTCGATGCCCTGCTGCACGGTGAGCATGCCGTCCCCGTATGTCTGATGACAGTGGATCGGTTTCTCGCCCTCCACCACCACGAGACCGCCGTCACAGTAGAACGATTCGTCGCCGTTGATTGCACCGCAATCAAGAGCCGCCGCTACCGTAAAGGGCTTCGCCACGGAACCCGGCTCGTAAGGCTCTACGATACAGTAATTCTTCCACAGCGCATTGAGCTGCTGGTACATGGCGGCATCATCCATACCGTCCAGCATCTCCTGCGTCACGCTCTCGCCCGTCCGGCTTCCTTTATCGTCCACGAGCGGCATACCGAGCAGATATTCCGTATTGCGCGGGTCGTTCAGATCGAAGTTCGGATAACTCGCCATGGCAAGGATCCTGCCGGTATCCGCCTCCATAATGATACAGCCGACATTCTCCGCGCCGTTGCCCGGTCTGACGTTGTCCTTGTACTCCTCATTGAAGGCTTTCAGATACTTCTCCACGATGCTCTGTATGTTTGCGTCTATGCTGAGTTGTAAGTTGCAGCCGTCCTGCGCCGCTATGGTAGTCCTCTCCAGCGTGGAGTCGTCATTCAAATAACCGTACTCCCTGCCGTTGATTCCGCTCAGCGTATCATTGTAAAACTCTTCCAAGCCGTAAGTGCCCTGATTGTCATTGGTCGTAAAGCCTATCACATCACAGGCCAGCGTATTGTTGGGATATTCTCTCTTATACTCGCTCTCAAACCACACACCGCCGCCGCTGATGCTCTTGCCCGTCTCCGGATCGGTGTCCATCTCCTGAAAAGCGCTTACTTTCTCATATTCCTGCCGTTTGGCCATCACATAGTAGGCCGATTCCGGGTGCGCCGCCATATAGCCCCGCACCGCGTCCGTATCAATGTTGAAACACTTTTTGAGCGCGCTCAGCGTGGGTTCCACATTCTCTTCCTTCTGCTGCAGGATCTTCGTATCCAGAATGACGTTGTACACCTTGTTGCTGACCGCTAAGATCGTCCCGTTCGCATCGACGATCTCTCCACGCTTAAAAGGTATTGTCGTTGAGTCATACTCCTGCTGCGACAATACCTGTTTTTTATATGCCTCGCCGTTGTCCCTCGTGATCAGGAACAGCCGGACGCTGAGCCCCGCAAAAGCCGCCATCATGATAAGGAACAACAACAGCAGCTTTTTCTGCATTTTAATTGTAAATTTTATAACCGCTCTTCTGCCTCTCGTCTGACCGTTCAACGCATCACCCGCTCACGCAACCCTACTGAGGAATGTCAGCCATCTGCTTCACGTAGTCGTTGCTCTCGCTCGCAAAAGAAACGATCTGCCCTTCTCCGGCATACTGCATACCCAGCTCCTGAATTGCGACTCTCTTGATCTCTTCCAAATTTACACTACTTGTTATTCTACTATATTCCTCATCATTTGCAAGTCTTAAATCATTAAGCTGCTTCTCCAACACGGAAATATGCTGTACACTGTTCGTTATATCGGACTGCAGACCGATATAGCCCGTCAGTATGATCCCCGTCACCATCAACGCCACGGACAGAAACAGGACGTATCCCAGACTCATGCGTCTTGCCCGCTCCCTGTTCTTCTGCGCAGTGCTGGTCGTCCTTCTGGCCGGACGCCTCTCGATCTGCGGCGCGGCCTCCGTTTTTCTGACCGTATTGCCGTACACATAGATCTGACCTCTGCCGGCTGCCGTCTGTCTCCTTCTCATGTCCCCCTGTCCTGCTGCCATAGCTTCTTACATACCCCTCTCGAATACTCTTAATTTTGCGCTCTTTGCCCTCTTATTGCCCGCGATCTCTTCATCCGTCGGCAGGATCGGCTTTCTGGTGATCACCCTGCCTTTCGGGACTTGTCCGCACACGCACACCGGAAAATCCGGCGGGCAGGTGCATGGATTTTCATTTCTGCGAAATGCCGTCTTTACGATCCGGTCCTCCAGCGAATGAAAAGTGATGACGCAAAGTCTCCCTTCCGGATTCAGCATGTCGATGAATCCGTCCAGAGATTCCTTCAACGCTTCAAGTTCCCCGTTGCACTCTATTCTGACTGCCTGAAAGGTCCGCTTGGAAGGGTGCCCTCCGGCGGCCCGCATCTTCGCCGGAATCGCCGCCTTGATGATCTCGTTCAGCTGGCCCGTCGTCTCTATAGGCTTGTCCTTTCTCGCATTCACGATATGCTTGGCGATGTTCTTGGCAAACTGCTCTTCCCCGTAATCCCTGATGACACGGTACAGCTCTGTCTCGCTGTACCGATTCAGGATATCCGCAGCGGTGAGCGTCTGCCGTCTGTCCATGCGCATATCCAGCGGCGTGTCATATTTGTAGGAAAACCCCCGCTCTGCATTGTCCAGTTGAAAGGACGATACGCCCAGATCCAGCAAAATGCCGTCCACATGCTCTATGCCGAGCCTTTTTAACGCCTGTCCGGCGTTCCGGTAATTGTCACGGATCAGCGTGACCCTGTCCCCGTAAGGCTTCAGTCTTTCTCCGGCCGCCTCTATGGCAGCCTCGTCCTGATCGATACCGATCAGCCGGCCGCCCGCCGTCAGCTTGGAGGCGATCCGGCAGGAATGTCCTCCGCCGCCCAGCGTGCCGTCCACATAGATCCCTTCCGGTTTGATCTGCAAAGACGCTATCGTCTCCTCAAGGAGAACCGATATATGCTTAAACTCCATTCGTTTTCCGTATCCTCTTTGATTCCGGCAAAAAGCTATATGCCGAGTCCCAGCTCTTCCATATGCGCCGCGATATCGTCCATATCCTCGTAAGTCTCTATCCCGTCAAATCGTTCCCTGCTCCAGATCTCTATCCTGCTGGCCACACCGATCAGCACTACGTCCTTCTGCAGGTCCGCGAATTCCCTTAGTACATTGGGCACCAATATCCTGCCCTGCTTGTCTATTTCCGCTTCCGTCGCTCCCGCCAGAAAGAACCGCACGAATTTCCTGGCGTCTCTATTGGTGATCGGCAGGGATCTCAGCTTTTCCTCGAACACATTCCACTCTTCGTTATCATATACGAACAGGCAGCCGTCCAACCCCTTGGTCACCACGAAAGTGTCTCCCAACGCTTCCCGGAATTTTGAAGGTATGATAAGCCTGCCCTTAGTGTCGATCGTGTGGTTGTATTCTCCCATAAACATCATCGATCACCTGCCCGCGTGTCCGCTTTCGTCTGCGGCGTCCAAGTGGTCTGCCACGGTCCGCGCCGGCATGGGCTTTTGGGATATCAGCTTCACCACTTTAAACCACTTGCCGCCACTTTCCACCACTCTGATACCCATTCTACCCCAAAACGCCACAGATTGCAAGTGTTACAAACTCTTTTTTTCATTTTTTTATCCGGCTCATGATCTGCGCTGTCCACGCACGCAAAAAGACGCCGCCATCGCCTGATGGCAGCGCCCTTTTGCTCTGTTTTGCCTTTATCGTATCATCGTCGTTACTTTGCCGTCTCCTGCATATGTACCATTTCGGGCGGCAGGTACTTGCATATCATTTCCTTGTAGCGCACCGCGTTGATCGGCTTGGAGAGATAATCGTCAAACCCGGCGGAGAGATAAAGCTCTCTCGAGCCGGAGATCGCGTTCGCCGTAAGCGCGATCACCGCCGCGTCTCTGCTTGCGTTCTCTTCCTGCGCCCGCATCCGCTTGATCGTCTCCATGCCGTCCATGACCGGCATCATATGGTCCAGAAGGATGATCTGATATTTCTCCGTCTTGATCTTTTCAAGCGCCTCGACGCCGCTCAGCACGGAATCCACCTGTATCTGCGTCTCCTTGATCAGGCCCTTCGCCACGACCAGATTGACCTTGTTGTCGTCCACCACAAGTATCCTCGCCTCGGGAGCGGTAAATACAAGTTCTTCGGACTTTCTGTCCTTATACATCCTGGCCACCGCACCGGCGAAGTCTCCGATCGGCGTCTCCTCCTCGATCTTCTGCGGCAGAGAGATGCTGAAAGTCGAGCCCTGTCCGTAGACGCTGTCTACCTGTATGGAACCGTTCATCTGCTCGACCAGCTGTTTCGTGATAGACAGCCCCAGGCCCGTACCCTCTATCTTGCGGTTGGCTGCCATATCCACGCGCTGGAAGCTGTTGAACAGCTTATCCAAGTCCTCTTCCCGAATGCCGATGCCGGTGTCCGTGACGGACACGAGCAGATCGATCTCCTCATCTTCGCGCTTCCTGTGCCCTACCTTGAGCGTGACTTTCCCTTCCTCCGTGTACTTGACCGCATTGTTCACCAAGTTCAAAATGATCTGACGGATACGGATCTCATCGCCGAACAGTTGATGCGGGATATCCGGAGCCACCTCCGTCACCAGCTCCAGTCCTTTGTCATGCACCTTCTTGTTCACCATATTCAACACATCGTTGAGCAGCGAGCCAAGCTCATAGCTAACCGGCACGATCTCCATCTTGCCCGACTCGATCTTCGAGAAATCCAGGATATCGTTGATGATCGCCAGAAGCGTCTGGCCCGCGTTGTAGATATCCTGCGAATACTGCGCGGCTTTGGGCGATATCTCCTCCCGCATGACCATCTCGTTCATACCGATGATAGCGTTCATCGGCGTCCTGATCTCATGGCTCATGTTGGCGAGGAAATCGCCTTTCGCCTGATTGGCCCGCTCCGCTTCCAGACGGTTCTCCTCCGCGAGCGCGGTCTGCTCCTCCAGACTCACAAGCAGCTTCTGCGCCTCCGTCACGTCATTGATGACATTCATGACGCAGCGCGTCTCCCCGAAATGATCCATGATGACCGTATATCTGATGTCAAGCGCCCGCTGCCCGTCCAGTGTCTTAGCCGGGAATGCGCCCTCGTACATCTTCTCCGCCTTCACCATGTCGATCGCCTCATCGAGGGTGCGCTCCGTGACGATATTGTTGTAGAACTGCCTCGTGCCGAGGATCTCCTTGCCGCCCAGATTAAAAAACTTGCGGAAACTCTCGTTGTAGTAGATGATCCGTCCCGTGTAATCCACGAACACCACCGGCGTCGTCAGATAGGAAGTGATATAGGAATCCACCTTGGCTTTGGGGATCTCCAACATATCCAGATAGCTGGCGATAAAGTAGAAGCTAAGGTTGGCGATACAGCCGATCGCGCCCTCAAAAGGGGTAGTCGCGACCCCGCGCCCCATATTCATGAAGCTGAGCCCGTTGACGCCCACGCTGTAGACGATGATCAGAACGATCCAGATGCTCAGACATATCCGCTCTCTCTTGAGCTGTGCCGTCCTCCTGTGATAAAAAAGGACCGCGATACCGATGAAGCACATGACAAAAATACTGATATAGAACAGGTAGTTTGCCGCACATACCCTGTCCTGATAGAAAAGGCCAAACTCCGTCTCCACCATGATATATCCGTTGCCCGCAAGTCGCAGCAGCCAGATCGCCACGCCAAGCGCGGGGCAGAGGACCCGAAGCAGCTTATAGGTTCTGGAATCTTCATAGAAAGTCAGCATGAACACCAGCACATACATCACGAAGCTGACCGCGCCCAGCACGCTGACATTCGCATAGAAAAAGCTGTGCTGTCTCGGACAGAACATCATGATCGCGAGAGAACTCGCCCACACATATGTGGAAAGGCACATGCCAAAATAGGCGCTGTTGTGTCTGCTGTGCCGATTGTTAAACCATTTTACCTGAATCCCCTGTATCAGGACAAGAAAACTGACCGAAAATAAAAGCACACAAGTGTACAGATTCATCCGCGCTGCCCCTTCCCTAAATTGTCTCTATTCCGATGTCTGCGGACGCCGCAAAAGGCGCACCCTGACCACGATGTCCGCAATCACGGCGGCCGCCACGCAGACTGCGGCCAAAAGCTGCGATACGGGTATCGTTGTGCCCGTCAGGTAGAGCTGGTCGGTGCGGATGCCCTCGATCCAGAACCTGCCTAGCCCATAGCCGCCGAGATAGCAGAGGCATATCTCTCCCCGGAATTTCTTATGCTTCCGGTAGACGAGCATCAGCGCAAGGACGAGCAGATTCCAGAGACTCTCATACAGAAAGGTCGGGTGTACCTGAATGTAATTGATCCCATCCGTGATATGCGCCGCGACCTGCGCCGTGATATCCCTGCTCCTGACCGCCTCCACAGGCAGCCGCATCGCCACGAGATTGTCGGTATAGCCGCCGAACACTTCCCTGTTCATGAAATTTCCCCATCTGCCGATCGCCTGTCCGAGGATCAGACCGGGCACGCAGACATCTACCATCTGCAGAAAACTCTGCTTTTTGACGCGGGTATAGACGTAAAGCGTGATAAAAGCGGCGATGACCGCCCCGTATATGGCCAGCCCGCCGTTGCGCAGGTTGAACACCTCCAGCAGATCGTTCCTGTAGGCATCCCACCGAAATACCACATAGTAAAGCCGCGCGCCTATAATAGAAAAGATAATGGCATAGATCGCAAAGTCCCATATGATATCCGGATCCATGCCTTCCTTTTTCGCCACATACGCCGCCATCAGCACGCCGCATAGGACGCCGATGCCGATGATCACGCCGTAAAACGCGATCTGAAAGCCGAAAACGCTGAACCCCTTCGGCACATTCTGCAGATAGATCCCGAGATTCGGGAACGCTATATCCGTCACATCCATCATTTCCTGCACAACAGACATCTCCTTTTTGCACAACCGGCGTTATGCATTGCTATTCTTATACATTGAAGCGGAACAGGATCACATCGCCATCCTGCACCACGTAGTCCTTGCCTTCCATGCCGACCAGACCCTTCTCCCTTGCCGCGGCGAGAGAGCCCTGCTCGAGCAGATCCTTGTAATTGACCACTTCCGCCTTGATAAAGCCTCTCTCGAAATCGGTGTGGATCTTTCCCGCCGCCTGAGGCGCCTTCGTGCCGATCTTGATCGTCCACGCCCTTGTCTCGTCCTCGCCCGCCGTCAGGAAACTCATCAGGCCGAGAATACGGTAGCTTGCCTTGATCAGCTTCTGCAGACCCGACTCGGAGAGCCCCAGATCCTCCAGAAACATAGCCGTCTCCTCCTCGTCCAGCTCCGCGATCTCCTCCTCGATCTTCGCGCAGATCACAAACACCTCGCTGCCGTTGTCGGCCGCAAACTTCTTCACAGCGGCAACGCCTTCGTTGGACGCGCCGTCGTCCTGCAGATCGTCCTCCGCCACGTTCGCCGCGAAGATCACCGGCTTGTAGGTGAGCAGATTGTAGGAGGCAAGGAGCGCCGTCTCGTCATCGTCCTCTGCCGCAAAGCTCCGCGCCGGTTTCCCCTCTTCCAGATGCGCCTTCAGCCGTTCCAGCAGAGCCGCTTCCTTCGCCAGCGACTTGTCCATTTTGGCCGCCTTCCCCGTCTTGGCGATCCGTCTCTCCAAGATCTCGATATCGGAAAAGATCAGCTCCAGATCGATCGTCTCAATATCCCGCAAGGGATTGATCGAGCCGTCCACATGAACGATGTTGCTGTCCTCGAAGCACCGCACCACATGGACTACCGCATCCACTTCCCTGATATTGCTCAAAAACTGGTTGCCGAGTCCTTCGCCCTTGGATGCTCCCTTTACCAGCCCCGCGATATCCACAAACTCGATCGTGGCGGGTGTCACCTTCTTGGAATGATACATGTCGCCGAGCAGCTTCAGCCGTTCGTCCGGCACGGACACGATCCCGATGTTCGGATCAATGGTGCAGAACGGATAGTTTGCCGACTCCGCGCCCGCTTTCGTCAGGGAATTAAAAAGTGTGCTCTTCCCGACGTTGGGAAGGCCGACGATTCCTAGTTTCATTTTATTGTAATCTCCTTTGCATTTTCTGTCTCACATTCCTAATAGGATCATAGATCCTTGCTTTTATGCGGTTTACGCCTTGTCCGGCGACTCATAAAACCGATGACAGTATAGCACATCAGGGCGCAAAAGTAAATTGGTGGATTGGCCGCTGGTTGCAAGTTTGCTTTCTCCCGTACCGATATTTCCTGTATATATAAATATATGTTCTCCTCAAAGACGCAAAAAAGAGCAGGTACAGGCTTTCTCATAAGTCTGCAGCTGCCCTTTTACTCCAACTGTTTCCAGGGTTAATTCTGTATCCTGCTAGGATTTCGTCTGTTCTGTTTCATCAAATATTATTTGCTCTTGATTTTTATTATAAAGCGTTAATCTGTTTTCAATATTAATCTTATTTACAATCCAGCCCCTTAAAGTACATGCCGTGATAAAATCCTGTATTCTATTGACCCCATTAATTTCCCGAAGTGTAACAACAACCCCAAAATTTAAATCTGAGGTCATGGAAGTAGTAAGCCGCTCTTTCGAGACAATGGATATCCCCCACAAGCGATCATCATAAGATTTCATAGCTTTATTTTTCTTTAAAACTTTGGATATAAACTTCGTATTTTCCCATTTTCTGAAGTCTCTACGCGACTGACGTTCGTCAACAGCACGGCCTACTTCATCTTGAATATTTTCATTGATATCATCAATCTCACCTTTTCCATTCACACGTCCAAACTTCAAGGATAATTCTCTCGATGTATAATCTACACCTTGTGTTCTGGAGCACTGCGGAAAATAGCACAGCGTCGCCCGCGCAATAAAGGGATATTTATTATCAGAATCACGCGGAACCGGTATCGAATAATTCGAAGTAATGTATGAACTTGCCGTACCGTACAAAACAAATCTTATTTCTCTGTTGTCCGACTCCAGAACATCTGCTATCTTGATTGGAACGATACCATAGCCGATCTGATTCTGAATTTTATATGTAGATGTCTTAAATTCCCACCCTGCTGCCGAATCTATAATCAGTGCCTTTGCTACTTCTCTGGAAAATCCCATGATATCAATTAAAAACGAGAGTTTTCTTGCAATCCATGGAGCTGCGAACGATGTCCCATATACTTCTTCAATATCTTTGGAGGAACACACTCTTATACGCTCACCTTCTCCATAATCTCCCCCATAATAAGACACATCCGGTTTATTAAAGAAGGATAAAATTGTTCCTTTTCTAGTATAGGAAGCCGGTAATCCATTGCGCTTCACGGAATTAACAACTACTGCATTCAGAGAATCGGCTGGAGAACCAACTCGCAACATACCCTCTTTTTCGTTGCGATTATCATTTGTCCCCGATACAACAAAAATAATATTTTTACTTGCTTGTAGTTCGTCTAATGCAGCGCCATCATATGAGATAAAGTTTTTCGATACTTCATCCTCTGTCCCGAGTGATAAATTCCATACATGAATGTCCGGATTATCGTTAACTATTTTTCTAATTTTATTTACTAACCGTGGAACCGAAATCCTATCTACACATACCCCAAAATGGCGCACCTTAAATCTACCGCATCCATCATCAAGCCATGGATTCAAATTGGGTCCATCCACAATAATAGATGTCACCTCTGTGCCATGGTCACGAGAAACCTCTCTTTCTCCAATGTTTTCTAATTCATCCAAATAGTCTATATTCTCAACCCATTCAGAAAAATAAACCTCTTCATCAAACAAATTATCAATAACACCTATCGTAGGCTCATTTCCCCTATTGTTTTTAATCTTGTTCCAAACCTTTTTTTCAGTCTATCAAATAATAAACTATACTGAGGCAAGTAATAATTAATATCTAATCTTTTTTCTATATCCCCCCGATTAATAGCAAAAGTACAAAGACTATCAACATCGGGGGTTACGCAAAAAAAGGCGTTGCGTCTTTTTGAAATTCCTCAAATTTTATAACAATCTCATCAAGCTGTGTGTCCGTTTTACGCCCAGTTGCATCATAGCCTATCAACTCTGGAGCCGCCATAAAGATTGGTTCATTCTCATCCGGCTTTTCATCTGCCTTGCGCTTACGAACAAAGATAATAGATGCCTTTACACCCGCTCCGAAGTGCGCAAAAGCACACTGCGGCAAACTCACAACCGCAAGCAGTTGGAACTTTTCCAGAATAAAATCTCTTACATACTGGGATGAACTGTTTGTTAAAATGCCATCAGGAAGAACAATTGCCGCCTTTCCTGTCCCCGGCTTTAAAAAGTCCCAAATACGCTCAATAAACAAAACTTCCGAGTTTTGACGGGGACGGTCTTTTTCTCTGCCTTTCGCATCTTTTGTTTTCCCTAATATATAGCTTGATAAATACGGCTTTTCTAGTTTATTAATTGTAGAACCGAACGGCGGATTAGTAAGAATCAAATCAAATCTATTTTCAGTAAAGCCTTTGTTATGGTCGTACATCTTTTCAATGTTGTCCAACGCATCATAGCTGATTACATTTGTATGGCCATCGTCATGGACAATCATATTCATTTTTGCAACACGAGCAATTTCATCATTAATTTCAATACCATAAAGGTGCTTTTCAGCAAAATCATGCCAGTAATTGAAGTATTCCACTGGCTGCGCTTCTTTATCAAAATACTCATCTGCCTGTTTGCGCATATAGTCGAGCGCGTGGAGTAAAAAGCCGCCAGAGCCACAAGCCGGATCAAGTACGTTCCAATCCTGCTCCGGCTTCATCATTTTAACACAAAACTCAATAATCGGACGCGGCGTAAAATATTGACCAAAATCGCCTTTAAAAAAACCGTCCATAAATTGTTCAAAAGCAACCCCTTTTACATCAAGATCCGTTTTGCTCAGATTAATCGCTTCTAAATGCGAAACAACGGTACGGAGAACTCGATCATCTACTTTGATGGATTCCGTGAATACCTCTGGATCTTTCGTTTTCTGCTCGTCATATAGTGCATTTATGCGCTCTGCAAGTTTTGAAGACGGTTCATGTGTTTTGATTTGAAACTGATAAGGTTCACCGTTCTTGCGAGGTTTTTGTTCATCGCTGATTTTCACAAATATAAGCTTACAAAGCTCGCCAAATGCTGTGGGAGGCGAAAGGCGGCCGCCACCCCAGAGCGTATTATGACATTTTTTAATAGCAGTAATCAAATCTTCACGGTCTACGGCTTGTATATCATTCTGCATACCTTTATAAAATCTGAATTCCTGCGGTTTGCCGTATGCCTTGGGCAAATCGGCAAGAATATTCTGTTCGCGTTCCAAAACACCAAATTTATCAGATACATCTAAAACTCGACGAGTGCTGCCCGCAACAATAACAACATACTCTGCACGAAGTTTTACCCACGTAGCGTTCCCAACGCCTTGCTCAATCGCTTGCGTAAACTCTGCATCGGTAACACCCTCCCGCTTACATTCAACAACAGCATATGGGCGCTTGCATTCATCATCACTGAATATAACTATATCCGCACGATTAGTCGGTAATCGATCAGGAACAACTACTTCAACCTTAACTCGATTTACAGGGTACTCATATTTATAAATAAGTTCAGCCCAAAATTCGGCACGAACTTTTTCTTCCGGCTCATTATAGTTTTCAATATGACTATCGGATGTAATATAAGTGATTTTTTGCTTATTCTCTACCCCTGATATATAAGCATATCCATCCCTTATTGCTCTTTCAAGAAAAGACATTGTTGAATCCTCCATTAATTCTTTTTAATTAAACAAATCCGTCTACGATCTGCGAGCCGCCTATGCAGAAGCGTTGCTTATAACAACTTCACCATTCTGCTTCTAAATAAAACAGAATCTTTTGCTAAATTCCCAAAACACACCCTTTCATTCTTGAAAGCTAAAAAACTTGAGGCTATTACCATAATAGCCTCACACAAATTAAAAGTAAATACAACCGAGAAAAATTCGTAAAAGTCAAGTTCTTAATCGCAGCCAAAAGCTTTCTACAATGCCATAAATCATAAGGACGGCCGCAAACCTTTACGTCCACAACCGTCCCTGCGCTGAGAGCCTGAAATGCTCGACCGTTACTGCAAAAATCCCAGAAACTGCTTCCAGGACCAATATCCCTGAAGGTCTCCATAATTATATGCGGACCGCATCAGCTCCTGCGCCGTTTCCGCCCAGTCGATGTCCTGCAGATAATCCCATGAGGCCAACGCGTTCTGTCCCGCTCCCGCTGCCGCCCTTGCGCTTGCGGCATGCAGCACCGTTTCCTCGAAGCTGCCCTTTCCCGTCTCCTTCAGGTCTGCGGCATAGGCATACATCTCATAAGTATTGCAGCCTCTCGGATCCACCTGCGAGACATCGATCACGCGCTCTGTCAGCTTTCCCGCCGCATCCCATGACTTTACTCTGTATACCGGATGCTCCAAGGTATCGCTCTGCGCCTTATACACTTCTCCGGTAGAACCGTCTGCCGAATACAGCCATCTGAACACCGGCTTCTCTTTGTCATTCCCTGTCTCCTCCGGTTCTGCGCTCTTCGCGATATCGTTGATCCGATCTGCGAAATCTTTGTCTGCCGTCCCCGGCGTTTTGTTATTCGTATATTCCGCGCTGTAATAATTCCCTGATATGCCATTGACAGCCATTTTCATTCCTCCCGTTCTGCGGCTCGTCCGCCACTCCTTTTATAGTAACACGAATCAGCTCCGGAAAAAGTTTCACACAGATCGCACACCGTCACATGCGCTGATCTAATCAAAGAAATCCGGCTTGGAAAGCTGCAGCAGCTTGTCAAGAAACGACTCATAAAACCGCCGTTCTTTCTCCACCAGCCACCTGTCTTCCTGTCTGGTCGGCGCTGCTCCGATTAACGGATGATCCAGCTCATACATCCATTTGTTTACCGCGCCAATGGCGCTCTGCACTGTGCTTCCCAGCATATCGGACTGATTGTATTCTCCTTTATACCACCTAAGAAATCTCTCTACAAACATCTTTGTCATCTGGCAATGTTTTCCGTCTGCAGAGATCCACATACCTGCACTGTCAATAAAACCTCCTGTTTCTTTTTCTGCCTCCGTAAAAGCCTGTTTCACTTTCTCCGGTGCATTATATCCAATATAGTCCAAGACAGCCGGATATTTTTCCGCCGAATTTCCCGCCGCATCTGCTTCTGCCGCCTTCTGTGCGGCTGTCTCTGCGAAATTCTTGACCGTGTCTGCGAAGCTGGCCTTTTCCGCCGCACTGTTTTTCTGTGTCTTGTTTGCGTACTGGTATGCCGCTAAACTGCCGCCTATATTTCCAATGCTCATTTTCTACACTCCTTCGCTATATGGTTACAAAACTAATCGTTTTGATCCATTTATAAAGCATTCAAATTATCCAAAAACCTTTCGTAAAACTTACGTTCCTCTGCCGCAAACTCAGGATGCATCGGCGGAGATATAGGGTTATAAATCCTTTCCAAGATTTTTTTTACCATAGCTGTTGCTGATTCAACAGTGTTTCCCAAAAAATCGGAACTTAGCTGTTCTTTTCCTTGTTCAACATGGATAACAAGCGCTGTTGATATACGGTTCATTGGAAATGGATCGATCTCTGTCTCTTTCAGAGTTTTGTCATATGCCCGCATGACCGTTTCCGAGCAGGACGGCAAGGAATCCCAAAACTGCTTATATTTTGCATAACCCGCCAGATTTCCGACATCATACTGCATCTGCATCATATCCTTGACCATGCCAAACCAATTTGCTTTATCAAAATAGGAATACCCGCTGTCAGCATTGTAATTTGCATTTGCGCCTATGAAAGCGCCCTGTGCATCAGGGCATTTTCCACTATCCGCCAAATGGCTGGAATAGGCGAACATATCCAGATAATCTGCACTGATCGGATCGACCTCCGCGACATCCACCATGCGCTCCGCTGTCACGCTGCCTTTAACGTCCCACGCTTTCACTTTATAAACCGGATGTGACGGATCAAAATCTTTCGGCTTGTATACAGTCACAGAACCGCGCCTATCTGTACTGGAACCAATCGCCTCCCCGTCTGCCTCGTCGGAAATGTGCAGCACAAACGAAGCGTTTTGTGTTGCTGCGGTCTTGCCCATGTTTCCCACAAAACGCGTATTCGCTTTGTTTTTTACATTTGTATATCTTGCCTCATAATATCCTGATGATATTCCATTGATACCCATTTTCAGTCCTCCATTCTATGTATTATTGTGCAGTCCCTCTGTCAATCAGAACCGCCATGCCCCCTTATGCTAAGTCCGGGCATATACTGCCTTTTATAAAATATTACCTATTGCACTGCTGCTGTATGTGCTGATTGCGCTCTCATAAGCCGCTGCCGCCGCTGACATCTGCGGCTGACCGAGGAAATGATAATTTGCCATACCGAATCCGCTTTTTTGAAAGTTATCTGCCATAAGCATCTTATGATATTGCAATTCGGCAAACTCTCTGCGCTTCTTAGCTGCTTCTGCGGCAAACTCCTGATATTTCTCCCGTCTTCCCCGCTTTGCTTCCTGCTCCGCCTTGATCTTTGCTCTGGTTTCCGGCGTATCGTTATCACAACCGCCGATATAAGTCACTCTCCCGTCCTCATGAATTACGACACCACCAGGTGTATAATTCAATCCCTGTGCTGCGAACTGTGTTTTTAGTCTGGGAATTGCATTAAAAAAATCGTCTATTTTTCCTTCATAGTAAGCCGCTTTTTCCGGATCGTTCGCCATCTCCTCCACAATATTTGGGGCAATAATAACGTCATTTCCACTCATGCCTTTTCCAACTCGGTCAAGACTTTTCTGATCTCTGCCAACGCTTTCATAGCGCACATTCCCATACTTTTGTTTCAGATAATCCTTGTACGCTTCCGTCCGATCTGCCAAACTGCTCTCCGCTGTCTGCTTGACCGTGTCCGCAAAGTTGGTCTTTTCCGCCGCATTGCCTTTCTGTGTCTTATTTGCATACCGATATGCCGCCCATGTGCTGTTTATATTTCCAATATCCATTTTCTTCTGCTCCTTCCGTTTCCAAATGTCTACCGTCGCTTTTCTATTTTTTTGCGGTTCCTCTGTCGGTCAGAACCGTCCTGCGCTGCCGCACTTTGGCAGCGCCTTTGCTCCCCTATAAGGTCCAAGCAATTATTTTTTATGTTCAGGGTGTCTTTTTTCCCATTCTTCAATCCACTCAAAATAGGAATAGGTTTTATCTTCCCCTACAAATTTAAATGTTGCAGTTCTCCAATTCGGACAGTGTTCTTTGATCCAATCCGCCTCTGTTTTCCCAAATAATTTCTTATTTTTTTCCAGTTCTTCATCAATGGATCGAAACAATTCCTCTCTCGTCATTGCTGTTCCGAAAGTGGGCTGACCGGAAAACTGTGCCTTTGCCAGTTCTCTGTCAAATCGCATTGTGCCTTCGCTATCAAATTCAAAAACCTGCTTTTTGTCAGAATCGCCCGTATACACAATCGGAATATCATTGTAATTGTTGCTTATTGTTATACTCATTTTCATCCAACCTTTCCTATACTATTTTGAAAACAAAATCATTTCGGATCATGTCAACCGTGTATGAAACTGCTAAACATACCCAGCAGCATTCTTCCGTCCATTGCCTGCCTGAACAGACCGGAACCCATGTAATCGCCAATCATTGCACCGATCATGGAAATCCAGTCCTGTTTTACGCTCCTAAAATGATCCATCGTATTTGTCATTTCAAAGTACCCGTTATGTGCGGCGTTATTCCTATAATAATTCAAGGTCTGCCAACTGCCGAAAGTTTCTCCTGTGCCAGTGCCGTTCGCATCGGCATAACTGCACAATGCAAACATCTCTATCTCGCTTGCCGTCTGAGGATTGACTTTGCGGACATCTATGTTATATTCATCCGCCTTGCCGTTTCCTTTCTGAACCCTTACCGTTATGATTGGATTATCCTCAGAATAATCCTCTGCATATTCGGCTCTCATTCCGTAGTGCATATTGCCTGAACCCTTTAAGAAACCTATCCCCAACAGTCTTTCATCCGCATCGGAAGCATTCACTTCCCCGACACTGAATTTTTCCTGTTGGTTTACCGCTGTTTTTCTGTATTCACTTGTATATAAACCAACATTTATCTTATTTACCATTTCCAAAGCCAAAACACCTCCCTGTCAAATATCCCCAAGCGTACTGCTGCTGTATGTGCTGATTGCGCTCTCATAAGCTGCTGCCGCCGCTGACATCTGCGGCTGACTGATGAAATGATAATTTGCATCCGTAACAAGGCTGCTCTTTTGCAACGCATCTGACATAAGCTGTTGATGATATTGCAGTTCTGCAAGCTCTCTACGCTTTTCCGCCGCTTCCTCGGAAAGTTCCTGATACCTTTCCCGTCTTTCCCGTTTTGCTGCCTGCTCTGCCTTGATTTTTGCTTCAATCTTCGCCCGTACTTCCGGTTTTAGGTCTCCGGTAAGATATTTATGCACCACACCATTCTCATCAATACCCACCGCATAAGAAGATACCTCGAATCCATTCATTGACGCTATCGCCTGATGTTTGGGAAAATCAGCAAGCGCTTTCTGAATTTTCTGTTCATAATAGGCTGCTTTTTCCGGGTCGTTCGCCATCTGTTCCACAATATTCGGAGCGATTGCGACATTATTAAATCCCGCTATGCTTGCGCCGAAATTATCAACACTTCGTTGGTCGTGACCGATATTTTTCACCATCACATTTGCGCCATACCGCTGTTTCAGATACTCTACATACTGCTCTGTCCGATCTGCGGAACTGCTCTCCGCTGTCTGCTTTACGGTATCCGCAAAGCTGGTCTTTTCCGCCGCATTGCCTTTCTGTGTCTTATTTGCATACTGATATGCCGCCATCAGCGCACTGTTTACATTACCGATACTCATTTTCTGTACTCCTTTCGTTTTTCAACATAACTGTCAGGGTAAACACCCCGTCCTGCGCCTGCCAGTCCACCCCGCCATGATATTTCTCTGCGGTGCTTTTGATATTGGCAAGCCCTATCCCATGTGTCTTTTTGTCCGGCTTGTCAGTCGCCGGAAATTCCATTCCTTTTTTTCTCACCACCTTCCCGTCAAAGCTGTTTTCCACCTTGATAAAAAACATCTTCCCTTTTGCAAATGAGGACAGACGGATAA
>CANQTF010000017.1 GCA_947626745.1 uncultured Lachnospiraceae bacterium | reverse complement strand
AGACAGAAATAATTCTCTGTCTCCGGTAAAAAATTTACAAAAAAATGTGTCTACTTACTTGACTATGGTTCAGTATCGACAATTTCTTTTTTATCCTCATCTTCAACCGAAATTTCCTGCAAGGATGCCCTGTACACTGTCTGCGCCATCTCCTCTGCATTGTCTTCCAGACACAGTGCGGCAGTATCATAATATTCATTTAGATTTAACGCCAGCCCTCGCAGCACCTGCGCCTGATATTGAGCACACTGCCCGTCTATCACTACATCCAGAGCGTCCAGCGCCTCCTGAGCCTGATCTTCTTCCAGCAGCCGTGCCGATATATATATTTTTTCTCTCTGATCGGCCGCAATATCTTCCCCATAATTTCTGCTTTGGATACCAAGCAGGACACCGCTGCATATTATTGTTGCCGCGGCAATGATCGAAAACATCTTTCTTGTCAGCTTTCCGGCATATCCCAAAGCGATCAGAATAATCCCTTCCGCAATAATACCGGCCAGTAAGATGCTCTGCATTCTATTTACCTCCCATCTGCATATCGGTTTTCATAAGTTTCGCAGCCCTTTCTTCGTCCATTTCATAACTTCCCGCCGGATTATCAGCCAGCATCAAAACACTGAGCCTGTCACACGAATCTATGGGTGCATAATCGTCGATCTGATTTCCCGCAATCCATAATTCCATCAGATCAGGCATATTCTGTATACAGCCGATATCCCGGATCTGATTACCGGCCACATCAAAATAAGTTAATCTTTCCAGCCCTCCCAATGAGCTAATATCCTTGATCTCATTGTTCCAAAGACCCAATGATTCCAAATCAGACAATCCTGCCAGAGGTGAGACATCCGTGATATCATTCCATCCAAGCGCAAGCTTTTTCAGCCTCTTCAAGCCGCTCAGTGCATGTATATCCGTAATATTATCGTTTAACAGGGACACTTCCTCCAAATATTCCAGATCCGATATCCCGGAAAGATCTATGGATTCCTGATAGCAGATACATAATACCTTTAAAAAGGGCATATAGCGGAGAATAGACATGTTCATATTCCCTCTGTCCCGGTACACGTAGTCATACCTCTCGTAATGATCTCCGTAGAATTCGATCGGCTGCTCTTCCAGATCGCCGGTATCCGGTCCGACACAATACACTGACCTGAACTGTGCCAACTCATAATTATAGATCGGTTCGTTCCAGTCTTTGTTCAATTTATCCCTGACCGCCCACTCCAGGCGGGTATCCCGGAAAACATCGTATCCAAGCTCCTCTGTCGGCGCAGTGATCGTATAGTTCAGCTCTACGACATTGCTCTCGTACCCCATAAATCCCACTGCCTTTGCCTTGACTGTATTCTCCGGATACGACAGGATGATTCCATCCTCATATACATCGGAATAAATATCCGGCTCCGTGCCATCCAATGTGTAATAAACCATAGCGTTATCAGGCAGTTCCTGCAGTTCGAGCAGTTGGTAGGTATCATAGCTTCCCGCTTCCAGACTGAAGACCGGATCTTCTATGTTCATTTGATGATACAGGCGCTCCAGTTCTTTGTCATCATATTGTGTCAGCAACTCTGTGACCAGCTCCTTGGCCTCTTCCAACTCATTGAGTTGAATCTTTACCATGACAAGCGCCATCCAATTATCCAAATCGTCCGGACATGATTCCGCCAGCATCTCTCTGGTCTCTTTTTCTTCGCCATAAAACTCCAGCGCATGATAAGCTTCTGCGGATCCCTTTAAAACCGTTTCATCCTTTTCTCCCAGATCCATGGCATTTTTATAGGACACAACAGCTTTCATATATTCGCCGTCGTCCAAATACAGGTTTCCTTCCTCTGCATAGTCTGCCGCATCTTTTTCAGGTCTTGCAGCCGCCGATCCAGACAGAAGGAACGCTGCACCGACAACCGCTGCGACTCCGCCGCATATGATCATTGCAACAGCCGCGTACTTGATTTTCTTCATCTCATTCCGCCTTCCCGAAATCACATACCGTACAATTCATACAATTCTTCAGTGATCTCTATAAACCTCTCATCTTCAAACAACTCCGGAAATTTATCACTCGCTGTTTTCAAGCATTGCCGACATTTCTCCTGATCGCCTTCCTCCAGATACAGCGCTGCCAATTCTATATAAGCTTCCCATGCTTCCGGCTGTATATTTATTGCTTCTTTATATTTTTGCACGGCCTCATCATATGCGTTCTCGCTCATATAGCTCCGGGCGTCCTCAAGACATGTATAGTACCTTTCTATCACCTCGGCCCGCTGCTTTCTTATGCCCACAAAAACCAATGAAGCCAGACACAGGATGCCCGCAAGCAATATACAGACTCCTGCTTTTCTCCTGTTTCTTTTCTTCTTTAAATTGATCTCCAGAATCCGGATCTGTTCTAAGTCTTTCTGCAATTCCAACGCACCGGCATATCGTCTGTCCGGATTCGGCTGTATGCATTTTCTGACGATATATTCCGCCGCATATGAAACCTTCGGATTCAGCTTCCTGACCGGACGAAAATAATACGGCGGTTTATTAGGATTCTTGCCTGTAAGCATGTAGTGAGCCGTAACGCCCAGCGCATAGATATCCGTGCGGACATCCGCACAATATCTGTTGTCATACTGTTCCGGCGCCGCATAGCCTCTCGTAAGCGCCATTTTATTTCTGCTCAGCTTTTTACCTTTGCTATACTCCTGCGCAATGCCAAAATCAATGATCTTAATATTTCCCGTAGGCTGTATCATAATATTGGACGGTTTCAAATCTCTGTATACGATCGGCGTACTACGGCCATGCAGATAGATCAGCACATCATTGATCTGTCTGAGCCATTTGATCGTATCCTGCTCTGAAATGATCCCGTTCCTGTTTAAAATGTCCTCAAGAGTCTGCCCTTCCACAAACTCCATGACAATATATAATCTGCCGTCCGATTCAAAATACTGCCGTATCTTAGGGAGTGCAGGATGATCAAGGCCAGCCTGGATATTGATCTCCGATCTTACGAATTCCAGATTCTTTTCATGAAGATCTTCTATTTTGACTGCCCAAAATGAATGGTCATAAATATCCTCCGCAAGATAGACGCGCCCCATTCCTCCCTTGCCGAGTAAACGCTCCAGTCTATACCGTTCCAACAGAATATGCGACTCTGGCATCTCGCTCTTCCCTCCGCACCGCATTCCTGGTCTGCCAGACTTATGCATCCATGTCGCTTACCGACTCCTACCCTTACATAGGCGTAATCTCCACCAAAAGCTCCACCTCTCCGATCCGCAGGGTATTGCCGGTCCGAAGTTCCGTCTCACCCTCGACGAGCCTGCCGTTCACATAGGTGTGATTGGAGGAACCCAGATCCCTGACATAGAATCTGCCGCCCCTTGCGGACACTTCACAGTGTCTGCCGGAAACCGTGGGATTATAATCGATGGCAATGTTGACTCTGTCGATATTCCTGCCGATGGTCACAGAACTGTCAATCGGATAGCGGAACACTCTGCCCGAATCCTCCGAATCTTTCAGGACAAGCAGATATCTGCTTTCCAGCAGCATTGTCCTGTCTTCATCCTCCCCATCATAAACCGCAGGAGACACGGCTACCGACGCCTCTGGTATGTCTGCCACCATATTTTGTGGCATGCTCATCTTCTTTTCTTCTTTCGCCTTTTTCTTTCCGTCCCTGCTTCCCGCTTTCTCCTGAGACTGATCCTTTTTGCGCTTTTGCAGGATAAGCAGGGCCACCGCCGCCACTAGGAGAACGGCCGCGATATATTTGATACCGTCGTTTCCGCCGTCCTGCTCTGTCTCTGCCGCGTCAGCAGACGCCGCCTCGGGTACCTGTTCTTCTTCCACAACCGGTTCGGGCTCAGGCTCCGCGGTCGGCTCAGGCTCCGCGACCGGCTCAGGCTCCGCGGTCGGCTCAGGCGCCTCCTCATTCACGGAGAAAGGCATCTCGATCTCCGCCCGAACCTCCTGCTCTCCCGGAAGCGTGAGCAGCACGTTCTTACGGCTTCCATCCATCAGGTCATGCGGGATCTGCGCACAGATCCGCCATATGCCGGAGATGTCGGACAACTCTGCCGTTATCTGTGCCGTATCCGTAATCTCATCCAGCAGAAACGCCTCGCCGTTGGTCGCCCTGGATAAGGCAAACATATTCTCCAGCGCCGTATCATTATCCCCGTAGATGTACCCCAGCGCATATACGGGATAGCTGTTTTTCTCCAGCTTTTTAAGCAGTTCATCCTTGGTAATGCCGATATCTTTATTGTCCACACCGTCGGATATCACGATAAACCGCGTATACTCCGTCCCATCCAGTGTATCTAACAGATCATACAGGATGTCTGTCAGGTAAGTGTCCTGATCGTTCCGGCTGATCTGCTCCACAGCCGCGTGCAGCGCCGCCGCATCCTGTGACTTCTCCACCATGAACGTTATATCTTCCCCGAAAACGGCAATGCTCATGGATTCCTGCTCGGATCTGGCATCGATCAGGCCATTGAGCACATCCGTGACCCTTGCGCTGTTTTCTTTCGTAACGGACAAGGAATTATCTACCATGACGATGGTATGAAAGCCCATATGCGCATCCTGTATGTTCTCCGCCGTGACATCTTCACATGCCGTCATTCCGATCTGGCATGACGGCTCGCCGACCGCTTCATCTCCCTCCACATATAACGTGATATTCTCCCCGTCCGCATCTGCCTGGAGCAGATGCCAGCCATCTCCGGCAGCCTCTGTCTTCAGTCCGTCGAACATCGCCAAAACGATGGACAGCCCCAGTACCGTCATATATGCCCGCACATTTTTCCTCATGATCTTCTCCTGTCCGCACTCCGCTACAGTGCTCTGAACTCAAACTCCTCGTCCGCAAGCCGGATGACCGCGCCGTCCGCGATCTCTATCTCCTGCCCCGGCACCAGTTTCCTGCCGTTTACTTCCGTTCCGTTGCTGGAATGCATGTCCGTAAGACAGACCGCACCGTTTCGCAGCGCTATCACGGCATGGCTCCTGCTGACTGCCCGGTTGTCCCGGATTACACAGTCCGCCGAAGCGCCGGAACCAATCACCGCACCCGACTGCATGATCGTGATCCGCTCTCCCGTCTTATACCTGATCAGCTCACCAATCGGCTCGAATCCGCCGTTCTGTATGCAGATCGTCGCACCCGGATCGTCCGGCCCCGGCAGCGCTTCCTCCATAAATACCGTCTTTTCATAATCCGCATAGATATCACTCTTCGGCTGTACGGGCTCCGCCGGCATCACCGGTATGTCCGGAACGGCATTCTTTACTGCCTTCTCCATGCCGTTTCTGCCCGCACTCTTTTTGCCGGCAAATATCCTGCCGATCCCTTTCTTTTCCTCGTTCGCTCCGTTGTCGGCGCCGCTTCCTCCCGGAACGGCAGCAGACGCATGCGCTGCGTTTTTCTCGGGTGCAGCGGCACCGGCCGGCGCTTCCTTCTTACCCGGCACCTGAAAAGGCACGCCGAAGCCTTTTTTGTCCGGTACATCAGAGGCTACCGCGGCTTTCTTCCTGTCCGGCATATGGAAAGATATCCCTGATCCTTTCTTGTCCGGCACGCTGAAAGACGCCTCTGATCCTTTCTTGTCCGGCACGCTGAAGGACACTCCTGCTCCCTTCTTATCCGGCACGCTGAAAGACACTCCTGCTCCCTTCTTATTTGGTACGCTAAAGGACGCTCCTGCTTCCTTCTTATCCGGCACGCTGACGGAACCGCCTGTCCTCTCCCTGTCCGCCGCAGACCCCGGGCTGACAGGCGCCGCCTTGGATGCTTCGTGTGCCACACTGTTCCCATATTCGGCGGCTGTTTTATGTATAATGTCCTTAAGATCCGAAAATCTGTTGACCGCACCTCTGCTGAAAGCATTCTGAATGTCAAAGAGATAGGGATCCTTCTCCCCGGAAACGGGAATGATCCCGCCCGCCAGATCCTTCAGGAAAGCAAGCCGATCCGAGCCTAACTCCTGCTCCAGGGGCAGATATATGAAATGGCACTGACCGCTGCCGTCCACATAGACATACTCCTTGTTCAGCACCAGATTCGTTTCCGTAAGCATATAGGCATTCGTTTCCTCAAATGCCTGCAGGACGCCGTCAAACATGTGGAGCGCTTCCTCTTTTCTCATCGTCTGCCGCAGGTATTCCGACAGCGGCTTCAGCGCCGTGATGTCATACTGAAAGCAGATCCGGTCGTTAAACCGCATCTGCTGTACCGGCACCAGATACCGGATATTGTTGTAGCGGAACATATTCAACGCAAACGCATCCGGCTCCATCCCTTCAGTGACATCCAGGACCATCTTGACCCTGTCACCCTGTCTCTCTTCTCTGAAAAACAAATCCATCTCTGCTCCTCCCGTTAATCCATAACTTCCAGCCTGATCAAAGTCCAAGATCCCGAACGGGATACCGGAGCCGTTCCGTCTTCCGTCATCTGTCCTGCCTGATCAAACGCACACGCCACCGCCTCATAGCCGTTCAGATCGATATAGCCCCACAGACCGTTCCTGCACACAGGCGCAAATCCTTCTGAGAAGGGCGCTGCGTCCTGATAGTCACACTCCAGTACGATATTGCCTTCCGCATCCGCGTAGCTCCATTTATTTCCCGTCTGCACCGCGCACGGCTCCTCACTCTCAAAGGCCTTTATATCCTGAAAGGTGTTCGTGCCGATCTGCTCGCCTTCGCCATTGACAAATATCCATGCATCGCCCTGCTTCACACCGATCACACCGTTAACGCTGCACATCCCCAAGCTGTTGACCGCCACATCGTCATAGATATAATCCGTGATATTCTCGCCCATCCTGTCGATCAGCGCCCATTTGTCACCCTGCTTTACGGCGGCGACATCCTCACAGAACGCGGTCGCATCATCATAGATAAATTCGATCTTTTCCTTGAGGCTGCTGTCCAGATAGCCGTATTTACCGTTCCGGCGCGCAGCAATGCGTTTCTGGGAAACGGCGCCCAGCCACTCATAATCCGACTCCGGAACCGCCGTCTTAAATCCGTCCAGATTGACAAAATAGCAGCCGTTCTTATCCCGAACGGTTATTCTGTCCTCCTGCCCTCCATAGGCCGTTTCATCGTATACCGCCTCGATAACGATATCGCCATCTTGTTCGATAATGCCCTGTTTTCCGTTCAGTTCATAGACAGCATAGCCATTCCGGAACGTACCGATACCGGACAGGCTTAACGGCAGCTCTCTGTATTCGCCTTTAATCAGATTATAATATTCCAGCACCGTGTCGCTGTCCGGATATTTGGCATACAGATCGACCACACAGTCGATCAGCCTGTTTTTGCTGGAATATTTCTGATGATACTCGCAGAGCTTGCGCACATCCGCATCTACCGGACCATGATCGGCAAGGATCTTATTTAACTGCTTCTGATACTGTTTATAATCTCCCATTGCCAGATAATCGTCCGCTATGCGCTCGTCAAGCTCCAACGCATCCTTTTTCAGTTCCGCCGCCTGTCCGTATACGGATATCGCGTCGAGATACAGTCCTTTTTCTTCCAGCCTTTTCGCTTCCTCCAGATACTCCTGATATCTGTCGTCATTGCCTAACCACGTATTCAGCGTCGTATACCATGCCACGACCAAAAGAAATACCATTAGAATCGATAATGTCTTCTTCATATCTCTCCTTAAAATCCCATGCCTAATACAATAAATGTGCTAATTGCTACAAAAGGCGCAAAGGCGATCTCATCTTTCGCCTTCAGGCGTCTTCGCGCGATCTTGATTACCCCGTACAGCGCCGCCAGGATCAGTGATACCATGATCAGTATGTAAGTGACACTTGTGCCGAGATAAATCCCGGCCAACGCAAACAGCTTGACATCGCCCATACCGATCTCATGCCTGGAGATCACGTAGGCAAAAAACATGACTCCGCCGCTGACCAATCCGCCCATAAGCGTAAATCCGAGATTCTCCGCCATGGCCGCCGGATACAGGAACGCCTCAGCGATCAGCAGGAGAGCCCTGATGAGCGCCAGACTGACCAGAGAAACGTTGGGAATCCTTTTTTCCCTATGATCCCTGTATGCGATCGGCACAAGCCCGCCCAACAGCAGACAATACCTTGCCGCTTTCAGCGGCCCGTACCCGTATGCCCGAAACAACGCCGCAAAAAGCCCGGACACCAGACAGCAGACAGCCGCATAACCGAGCTGCCGCCGTCCTCTGGGCAACAAACGTCTCCATGCAGGCTCTCCCTCTTCTCCAACCGCATCCCACATAGTGACCACATACAACAGCCAGCTTACGCTCCCGCATACTATCGCTATCACATATACCATACTCTACCTACCACAGCGCCGTTTTCGCGCACACTTTGAATTTTCTGGGGTCCAGCTCTATAAAGCCCAGCTTGATCTCCATCTCGTAGACGACCGCTACCTCCAACACCGGCATATCGCCCGCACTCTCGCTCGCCCACTTTGACTGTGAGAAATCCAGCCCGGCCGTACCTTCCGCGATCCCGAGATCCTTCAGGTACTGATCCGGCGTTTTCCGGGACATCATCGCTATCTGCTTCGTGACTTCCCGCTCTGCCACCTCTCCGATCACGGCACTGCTGAGCGCGTCGGCGCCGAGAGTCTTAAACAGGCTCAGCGCATTCTCCTTTGCTTCGTCAGCTTCGTCAAAGTCTCCCACCAGAGTTTCCGCCTTGTCACCGGCGTTCTGTGCCGCTTCAACGATATCCTCCACACCGGCAGGGTTTGTCAGGGTATTCCCCACTTCCTGCACGGCGTCCAGCACATCTGTAACATGCCCCTTGACCTCGGCCGCCCGTTCGGAAGTCTCCGTCCGTTTCTCAACGATGCCGGATTTGGTCAGCACATAGCTGTACGCGGAGATCTCCCGGGCGGCCTGATCTGCCGCATACTGGAGAATCACCTGCGCCTTGGACATCTGGATCAGACTGATCAGCAGCAGATAGAAAAAGATGAACATGGTCAAAAAGATCGTGGCTTCCAGCGTGATACTGCCGCGTTCTTTCTGCCTCCTATCATCAGTAGCCCTGTATTCCATGGTAATGGATGGTAAAGGTATCTTCATCAATCGTTCCGACATCGTATCCCTCGTTACTTAATTTCGGTATAAAAAAGGTATTGACGGACACATCCGTCTCCAGCTCCAGCATCGTGCTCATCTCATGCAGCGAATTATCGTTATCACTCTTGCTGTCCGTCATGTTTAACTCGATACAATCCGCCGTGCGGGCCAGCATTTCTTTCTGCGTGCCCGGAATAAACATCCCGACACAGATAAAGATCCACAGATAATCTTCGTAGTCGAGCGTAATGCCGGTATCCTCCTCACCCTCAACCGCCAAGCCTTCGGGCGGCCATGTATCCCATATGCCGTCTCCATGGCTGCTTCCGATCTTCATCGGCGCCACCTGTTTCCCCGCCACCAGCAGTTTTACGTCCTTCACCGTCTGGATCGTGGCCGTCAATGTCTGCAGGGTACACTTGATGGCCGTCTTAGCTAACGCTCCGCAAGGGAAAAGAGCCGCTACCCCCAGCGCCCATGTCTTGATCTCGGAATTCGTAAAAGCAAAGCCCATATTGAAAACAAAATGGATCGCAAATAAAACCGCCTTGGTGATCGCCAGATTGTTCCTCGTATGGGGACTGCCCCACAGGATATACTCCACCTCTGCCCGATACAGCGCATTGTCCGTCAGATCATCTCCGCTGAGGGATTCTGTCGAAGCTTCCTCGTCTCCCAGACCGGTTGTATAGTTGGAGAACATATCGACCGCGTATTCCGTCAGGTACACCGGTTCTATCATATACTCCGCTCCTGTGCCGATCAGATCCCCTAGGTTGCTGATATCGGCGAGCTTGCTGTTGTTTTTGTTCAGATTGCCGCTGCCGCTCTCAGTCATGTTCTTACGTTTGCTTTTACTCTCTATGCCGCCCTTCGTCTCGATCTTTCCGGCTGTGTCCGCACCGCTGTACGCGCTGATCCCCAACCAGTTGGACGGCAGATCGCCCTGACCGATGTCATTGATGTTGATATCCTCCACATCTTCAGACTCCATCACTTCTTCCAGCTCTTTCGTCTGATCCTCAAGGGCGTCCTCGCATACCTTCGCTTTCTCTTTCGCCTCCGCCTTATTGCTCTCTTCATACTTGCAGTACTTTTCTCTCAACAGCACTACCAGTTCATCATCCGACACATCAATGTTCTCACCCACGGACATATGTGTGCTTACATATTCACCCATCAGGCTGTTCGCGGCACTTTTGATATCCTCTGCCGACTTGATGCCGCCGGCATAACCGCTTGCCTTGCCCGACACATTGCTTCCCGTTTTGATATCCTGATCCAGCTTGCTGCCGCCGAAAGTCACGGTATCCAGCTGTGTCCACACCTGATTATAAAATGTCTGGTCGTTGGTGAGCTTTTCCCTCAGACTGCCGATGCCGTTCTCTGACTCAAAGAAAACGCTGACCTCGTCGATATTGGCTTGGTACTGACTTTTAGACTCACCGTCAGGAAGCGCGTCCACGGCATTTTTCCATGTATCATATTTGCCGTGCAGCTTCTCAAACTCAGCCTCCAGCTCATCCAGATTCTTCAGCGCCGTTTCGCAGCACTTCTCCCCATCAACGGCCAGTGTCCTCTGTCCGTTCAGCTCTTGGTACACCTGCTTCACGGCCTCGTCCAGCTGTTCACGGGTATTCTCTATGCCCTCGCTCATCACTCCACAGGCATTTTCATAATCCTTAATCAAATTTTCCTTTTCTTCGTACTCTTCGCTGTCCTCCGGAATCCCCTCCAGAATATCATCCGGATCCTTGTTCTTCATGCCGTTATGCACTATGATCATCTGAATGATATTGGCCGCACTGGACGCATCGATGGTCCCCACATCACAGGAGAGATCCACCATTTTCTTCATGAGACCCTCCGTATCGCCCTCTGCACTCTCGCTGCAGTTCTGCATTCTCGCATACGCCACCGCCAGAACCGTTATCCTGTCCCGATATATCTCCTCGGTATCTTCCAGCATTGCGTTCAAACCGGCTTCATCCTTGATCTGTTTGTATATTTTTTCCAGTTTGTCCGTCTGCTCCTTGATATTGTCCATGAGCTCCTGCGCATCATCCAACTCCGATTCAAACTGAAGTTCACCGTCCACAGCCGCCTTTTCCTTCTCTACATTCTCAAGCGGCGAATCCTCTTCGGTCAGCCGCTCGATGATCTCGCGTTCGATCAGTGTGGCCGGCGCACGGTATTTCATATACTCCAGTATTTCCTGCTTAATCACTTCCGTCTCATAGATCTGTGTCTGCGGAACGGCGGAAGCATTAAACCCATCTCCGGTCAACTCCAGATAAACGAGTGCCTTATTGAAATCTTCATGGGATACGCCGGCTGCGTTTAAGCTGACCTCAAAAAAATCCTGCAGGATATCGTTTACTTCCTCCGGCGTGGACGCCATGGCAAGCAGCCCGTACGTATCATTCAATTCCGCCTGGTAATCGGACAGCGCAGCATTCATCGCCAAATCGCCCGCGCCGGAAACAATGTTCTTGGCGCCCAAGATCCGGCTTCCGTCCACCAGAACGCCGCCGAATATAAACGTCGGTATCAGTATCAATGTCAAAAAAACCGAGATCGTACCTTTGTACTTACGGCAAATATGCAACATCAGTGTTCCACTCCTAAAAGAGATACTTCCTTATTCCTTCCATAATTTTATCCAGATCATCATTAACGCCTAATTTTTCAAGCGGTACGGCTATGGCGTCACATGCAAGATCCACGTTCCGCACGAATCCGGACGGCGAGATGGCCGTGGAGACAGAGCCTGAAAGAAATTCCATCTGCCCGTCATACCCGAAATACCTCAGTGCGCCGGGCGTGGGCAGACCAAACCGAACCTGCGCCTCCACCCTGGTGGACAGCAGACTCCGCCTGACCTCCAACGACTGATCCGTAAGGGAAATGCCCGCCAGGATCATCGTATCCTTTTCCATATTCTCCATCAGATCGTCCAGATCGCCCCGCCCCAGCCATGCGCCGGAACCGAAAATCTCGCGGTACAGCACCGGAATACTATCGTGATACGCCTGATAGTACGCATCCACGTCTTCAGGTGAGGCTGTAAAATCGATTTGCTTGGACTGAAAATCTCCCAACGTTTCATAGCCGGGAGATGCCGCCAGGAATGAGCCCTGGCGGGCCGCTCTTTGCACCTGATGCAGTATAGCCATCTCCTGCAGCTTAAACAGCCCCAGATAGATCAGGAGAAAAACGGTAAACAACACGATGGGAAACACGATCACCGCCTCGATCATGACCGCTCCTTTTTCTTTTCTCCCGTTTCCCATATCACGAACCCACGAATTCCGTAAGCTGGCCGAGTACGTTTTCCGCAACCTCCATAAGCGTATCTCTAAACAGAGCCGCCAACGCGATGACTACAACAATGATCAGCATGATCGACACAAAGTTCGTATCGCCTCTCTCGTCCGTCAGGACCGCCGCGGCATTTGCCTTTGCTTTCTGCTTCGCCTGCAGCATTTTCATACTGATATGCATCATTTTTTCTTCCAGATAGTTCCTCATTTTCTCTTCCTCTCTTTGATCTTTATTTTATAACCCCGTTATGACGGGAGCCATAATCATGAACAGAATTCCCGCGAATATCATAAGTGTAGGAATCAGCAGTTTGGAGTTGGCCTGTTCGCCCTTGCGCCTGACCATGTTCTTTTTCTCCAGCCACATCTCGTCCGTCATATCCCGCAGGAAAAACGTGAGTTCCGAACCGCCCTTCTCCAGGCCCTGCACCACCATGGAGGCAAACTTTCTGATCTCTTTGACGCCGCATCGCTCAGCGAACTCATGATATGCCGTGATCTCCGGCACACCGTTTTCCAGCTGGGACGCCGTCTGCCGCATCTCTTCAAACAAGACGCTATCCCCCTGAGATGCCGCCAGATTCCATGCATCGCGGAGCAACATGCCCGAATTGACAAGCAGCGTGATCTTGGACAGAACCTGTGGGAAATCGGACAGTATCACATCCCGTCTCTCCATCAGCTTGTCCTTAAAGCTCTCGCTCAGATACCAGACCAACATGCCCGCAATGATGATGCCGAACACCAGCGCGGTCGGATTGTTCGCCAGAACCGACAGCAGTAAGACAACGCAGACCGCCGTCACTGCATAGGTAATCTGTCCGCCGAGCAGGACGTAAAAATAGTATTCGGCATATTTCCTGCCATACACTTCGGACATCAGCTTGATCCTGCGCCTAGACGCGTCCGACTTCATATTGAAATGAATGAGTTCCATGATCTGAAAGCCAATATAAAAAAGCTCACTGAGCGGATATTCCTTCGAGTCAATGGTCGAAGTGATCTCCGCATATTTCTCCTCATATCTGAGCGCGATCACCACCCAGGATATGACGACGACCGATGTGGGAATCAGCATCGCCAACTGAAACATGCTCTGCATACGTCATACCCTCCTATACCTTAATATTCATGAATTTCCGGCCAAGCCAGTAGGCAAGCCCAAATATACCAAGGGCGATTATTTTGACTATGACGTTGACCGGCGTATTGTCGGCCGCCGACATGCCGCCTCCCATACCGCTCAGACCCGCAATCACCACAAGCGGCATGATCATCATGATGTTCAGTTCGTTCTTGTTGCCCGCCATCATCGTATGAATTTCCATCTCTACCTCAATCTTGTCGGTGATGATATCCCGCGTGGAAGCGATAATATCCTTGATATTGGCGCCCTGTCTGACAGCTACCCGGAACACGTTCGCAAAGCTTTCCACATCGTCAAGCCCGCTTCTCTGCGCAAAATTGACCAGAAGTTCCTCGATATTGATGTTGTTGTTCATGCCGCCCACAATAATCTCCAGTTCTTTGACGATGTCCGCCTCCTCACCATAGATCTGCGCTACATCGTTCAAGCTGTCGGTAAACGCCTCCAGCGTATTCTTGCCCGCAGAATAAGATGCCGTCAAAGATTCCAACAGATCTTTAAACTGCAGCAATAGACTCCGCTGCCTCTTCTTCATGAGATGATCCTTGTACACGGGCTGCGCGCCGATACCGACTGCAAGCATGGCCGCCAGCGAGCATATCACGCTATGGAAAAACAGCCACGATACCACAAGCGCTCCTCCCGCGCCGATCGCAAATCCGACGAGCCTGTCCTTCTGTGTCATATGATATACATGATAATCCGTACCGTACCCTATAAGCGCCGGTATCTCCTCATAAGGTTCGGTCTCTTTCTTTTTCAACAATCCCATATCCGTTCCTTCTATATGTTGCCCTTGTAGCCCATCAGTCTGAGTTTGAAATCATTCTGCAGCCTGTTTTCTGTTCTCTTCAGTTCTCCGCTTACTTTTTCCAGAGTAGTGTTCTCATCCTCCTCAAACACATACAGAGGATTCAGTATGATCTCACCATCTTCATAACCGACTACCTCCGTGATCTCCATTGTCTTTCTGGATCGATCGCGCAGTCTGGACAGATGGATGATAATGTCCACCGCCGACGCAATCTGCTGCCTTACCGCCTGCAGCGGTAGCCCCTCCGAACCGGTGAGCACCATTGTCTCCAGACGGCTCAGCATATCTCTGGTGGAATTGGCGTGGCCGGTCGACATGGAGCCGTCGTGTCCGGTGTTCATCGCCTGCAACATATCCAGCGCCTCCGCACCCCTGACCTCGCCGACGACGATACGATCGGGCCTCATACGCAAAGCCGACCGGATCAGATCCCTGATGCTGATTTGTCCCACGCCCGCCGTATTGGCGTTTCTGGTCTCCAGACTGACCAAATTCTCGATATTGGTGATCTGAAGCTCGGCAGAGTCCTCAATCGTGATGATACGTTCATCGTGTGGGATATAATTGGACAGTGCATTCAGGAAAGTGGTCTTGCCCGAACCCGTTCCGCCACAGATAAAGATATTGTATTTTGCCCGCACGAACAGGCTCAACACCTCCGCAATCTGCGGCGTGAGCGACCGATAGGCAATAAGCTTTTCTATCGTCATCGGTTCCTTGGAAAATTTTCGGATCGTCACGATAGGACCTTTCAGAGAAATCGGCGGCAGAACCACATTGACACGCGAACCGTCCGGCAGTCTCGTATCTACGATAGGATTGGCCTGATTGACCTCACGGCCCGCCAGCGCAACGATCCTCTGAATAATATCCTGCAGCTTCTCTTCGCTCTCAAACTCCTCCGGCATACGGAGCAGCTTGCCCGACTTCTCAATGAAGATCTCCTTGGCTCCGTTGATCATGATCTCGGTTATGGTGTCATCATTAAGGATACTATCCAACAGCCCGAATCCTCTGATAGAACTGAAGATCTCATCTGCCAGATTCGCTTTATCAGATATGGAAAGATACTGCCCTTCATAATATTTGTCCGTCTCCAGACGGATGCTTTGCTCCAACTGATCGTCATCTAGTCCGGACAGGTTGATATTCTCCAATATTTTCTTACGGATATGCTCTTTGGCATCCTGCATGCTTTCCTTTAACATCGCTCACCTGCCCGCATCACCGGATATTCTGCAGGGCTTCCATTCCCGCTATCCTGTCAATGACCTCTCTGTAGCTGCCGTTTTCCAGTCTGGGGATTCCTCCCAGGACTTTCACCCCGTCCGTCTGTTCCGGCAGCCTTGTCTGCTGAAGTATCTTGTTGTAGAAAACAACGAATTTAGAACAGATATCGGTCTTGCGCTCTTCCTCAAACATCCGGATCGTCTGAAGGTATCTCGTGAACTTCTCCGGGGCGATCCCGCCGTTCTCCATGACAATGACCGTGCGTCCGGCATACGCCAGCGCCGCGATCTCCCTGTCTCCAAGGCCGTTGCCGACATCCAAGATCACTTTGTCGTACTCTCTCATCCGTCTGATGACGGACAGCAGCTCCTTCAGATCCTCTCCCGTCAGCTCCATGATATCCGATGCATTCTCACAGACTTTGAAATAATACACCCCGTTCTCACCGCGGCTTACGGCACTGGACAGCTTGAGCTCCAGAACGCTTCTACGGCTCTTCAGCGCAAAAAGCACGTCGTCGAATCCTGTCTCACTTCCTTCACCGAACACCGGTTCGGTAACGCCGATATTTTCCATATCGATATACAGAACCTTTTCATATCTGGCAAAGTACTGCGCCGCGGCACAGGCCAGCGTCGATACGCCGGCTCCTCCCGACGCAGATGCGAACACATAGATGGACGTCTTATCATCAAGCATCGTCTCGCTCTGAAAATGAGCATTCGCATTATGGGAATACAGCTCCAGCAGATCCCGATAGATCCTGTCGCCCCGCGAATACCGCCGAAGCTGTGCAAAGCCCGAAGGACTCTCACCGTCCGGATCGTCTGCCAGACAGGCCCACACACAATTCTTCCGAACATCTTCTGCGGCGGCCGCCTCGACCTGCATCCTCTCATCGATCAGGACGATATCCGCTTCATTTTCCTGAAAGAACCGGACTAGATAGGAGAATTCTGTAAAGACGCTCCAAACGAATTTGTCATAATAATATTTCTGAAAGTACTGCACTAACTTTTCACTGTACCTGACATCTTGGGTACAGATGGCTACTCGTATCCTCATGCTTTTTCCTTTATCATTATTTATAGGGGAATTTTTCTAGGGTGATTATACCCCCCCCCGAGCTCTTGTCAATACTTGTCGCTTTCTGCCGTTCATCTGCCTCAGAACCCGCACACTCAGAACCAGCGCCTACTATCTTTTCTCTTGAGTTTTTTTGATATTAGGAGTAAAATAAACTGAAATCGCAACGTCCCGCCGGGACGTTTTGACAAGAACGAAAGAAAGGACATATCACAATGAGCAAAAACGAAAACAAATGGATACGGGCCGCCATTCCGGCGCTCCTGCTCCACTGCAGTATCGGTACGGTATACTGCTGGTCTATTTTCAGTCAGGAGATAGCGGACTACATCGGCTTCTCCAAGGGCGCTACGGAGTGGGCGTTCAGTTTTGCGATCTTTTTCCTCGGCATGTCTGCGGCATTCCTCGGCAACGTCGTGGAGAAGGACATCCACAAGTCATCCCTGATCGCGGCGATCTGCTTCGCGCTCGGCATGGCGGGCACCGGCTTCTTCATCTACTACGGCGGTCTGCACCAGCACAATCCTATCGCGTTGGTCGGTATCTACATAAGCTACGGTTTCATCATGGGTATCGGTCTCGGCACAGGTTATCTGTCTCCCGTCAAGACGCTGATGCTCTGGTTTGAGGACAGAAAAGGTCTGGCAACCGGTCTCGCCGTTGCGGGCTTCGGCGCGGCAAAAGCGATCGCAAGCCCTATCATGCAGGCTATGCTTGACAATCTGGGTGAGGGCGGCATCTACAAGATGTTCTGGATCCTCGCATGCGTATACTTCGTGATGATGTTTGTGGGTCATCTCCTCTTAAAGAAGCCGGAGGGCTGGCACGAGCCGCAGACGAAAGAGAAGGGGCAGGGCATTATCTCCGTCATCAAGACAAGGCCATCACCAACTATATCGGTATCTGGGTCATGTTCTATATCAACATCACCTGCGGTCTTGCACTGATCTCTCAGGAAAAGATGATCGTAAAATGTATCGGCCTTGCAGGTGTGGTAGGCATCATCTCCACCGTTTCCGCGATCTTCAACGCGGGCGGCCGTCTCGGCTTCTCCGCATGGGCTGACACGATGAAGGACAGGAACACGATCTACAAGCTGATCTTCATTCTGTCCATTGCATTCACGGGTCTCGTTATGGTGACCGGCGGCATCAAAAACGGCGAGGGCAATATCCTGCTGACAGTACTGGTGCTCGGACTGATCTTCGTAGTCAACGCCGGCTACGGCGGCGGTTTCTCCAATGTGCCGACGCTGCTCTCCGACCACTACGGCATGGGAAGCATCAGCGCGCTGCACGGCGTGACATTGTCCGCTTGGGCTTTCGCAGGTCTCACGGGCAACCAGATCGCCAACTTTATCGTAAACAGCACCGGCGAATTTGTAACGGACGCACACGGCAACAGCATCAACCCTGTGGGGTATCAGAACGTGTTGTACTTTACGATCGTGCTCTACATCATCGCCTTGTGTCTGAGCATATTCCTGGTACGCCCTATGGATAAGGACAAGAAATAAAAAAGGCAAGGCCGCCGGCAACTACTTACCTGTAGCGTCCGGCGGTCTTTTACGGATAAGCGTTCAAGAATAGATCATGCTTTCCAGAGGATCGAAAAATGGCCAATTACGCAGCAGATGTTCTTTCATGGTTTGTGTCTATCGTTACACTGTTTCTCACTTACGCCGGTTTCTGCATCCGGCCGATCTGGGGCGTACTGTTCGGCTGCGCTGCCGTGATCTCCAATCCGATCTTCTATAAGATCATGCGAAACAAAAATCCCCTGCTGAAGCTTCTCTCTCTGATACCCGCATGTGCTCTGACAGCTTTGTTTTTGACGATGAGTCCTGCAAAGACGGTATCTGAACCTGCCGCTGCCCTATTGACGGCCGAAGACGGGATATCGGTCCCTGCCGACACCGCGGCAGCGGCCGGCGACAGCGTATCAACATCCGCTGATACCACGGCAGCATCCGGCGGCAGCGCATCGGCCTCCACCGACACCGCCGCGATGATTGACGATGCTGACGAGCACGGCATCATTCCCGCCGCTTCTCCGGTATCCACAGCCGCAGACGCCGCATCACGGGATACGTCTGCAGACGCCGCCGTTTCCCCGTCGGAGCCCGGCGCGCAGACAGAACTTGACGTGCATTTTATCGATGTGGGGCAGGGTGACGCAACGCTGATCACCTGCGGCGGCCACTCGATGCTGATCGACACGGGCGACAATAACAAAGGCACGACCGTTCAGCTCTATCTGACAAAGCAGGGCGTCGATCACTTGGACTATCTGATACTGACGCACTCCGACGCCGACCACATCGGCGGCGCGGACGTTATCATATCTAAGTTTGGCATTGACAATATCTTTTTCTCCGATTACGAACAGGATACCAAGACCTACCGCGAACTGATGGACGCTCTGGCAGATAAGGGGCAGAACTATTCCACGCCCGCCGCCGGAGAAAGCTATCCGTTGGGCGACGCGTCTTTCACGATCCTTGGACCTTTGAAAAGCTACGACGATCCCAACGATTCTTCCATTGCACTGATTGTAGAACACGGGGAAAATCGTTTTCTTTTTACCGGAGACTGCGAAGAAACCGCCGAAGCCGATCTGGCAGCGAGCGGTCAAAACCTGTCCGCCGACGTCTATCAGGCGGGACATCACGGCAGCCGCACCGCCTCTTCACAGAGACTGATGAATGCGGTTACTCCGTCCTACGCAGTGATAAGCTGCGGCGAAGATAATGCCTACGGACATCCGCACGCCGAAGTGCTGAACCGTTTCCGCAGCATGGGGATCAAGGTGTTCCGCACGGACGAGCAGGGCAGTGTCGTGGCCACCTCCGACGGCGCTTCTATCACATGGAACTGCGCGCCTTCCGAGACATGGCTGGCGGGAGAACCAAAAGGCGCAGCCGCTTCATCGGATGTGCAGAAGAATGACCCCGTGCCAAACGACACGGCAGCAGCCGGATCGGATCCCGGCGATTCAGGCAGCTATATCGGCAACACGAACAACGGCAAGCTGCATCTGTCTACCTGCAGTTATCTTCCCGATCCCAAGAACAGGGTGTACTTCGACACGCGGGAAGACGCGGTGGCCGCAGGGTATGACGATCCCTGCAAGCACTGTAACCCGTAAAACAAGGATGGGCTGCCACCGGCCCAGTTCTAACGGGCTTATTCTAGGATCGATCAAATCTCACACACTTCTGAATCATTTCCGGCCTCGCATACGTTTATTTATCAGAGACCAAAAAGGAGTGCTGCTTTGACGCGCGAAGACCACCTGATCCGACAACTGAAAAAAGGGAAGCAGGAATGTCTGGACGAGCTGATCGCTCTCACCTACCCCGCCGTTCTGCGCTACTGTCTGTGGCATATGCCCGACCGCGAGAGCGCGCAGGACGCTGCGCAGGAAACTTTTCTAAAGCTGGTGCGGTTCATCGGGCAGTACGAACACCGCGGACATTTCCGTGCCTATCTGTATCGGATCGCCGCCAACACCTGCACCGACATGCTGCGCCGCATACCGCCTGAGACCGCACTGTCGGAAGAGATCAGCGCGCGGCTGTGCTATTCGGAAAAGGAGCTGCAAGCGGCAGAGGACAGGCAGCAGTTGGCACACGCCCTCGCCTGTCTGGACAACGGCTCGCGCGAGATACTCCTTCTGCGGTACGGACAGGAACTGACGCTTCGGGAAATTGCCGTCGTCACGGGTCTGCCGCTCCGCACGGTTCAGACGAGGCTCAGAAGGACACTCGACAGACTGCGGCAAACGCTTGCGGCCGAGGAGAAGGGAGGAAGGACACCGCATGAACACAAGACGTCACACAAGGAATCGTCTGCATGAACTTTTTGCCGTGGAGGACACGGCTGATCACGGCGCACAGCTTCAACAGACTGTGGCTGCTGCGCGCGCAGCCTATCGGTCGCTCCGCCCCCGCCGACGCCTCTCCTTTTGGGCGCTCATCGCAAAGCAGCTCAAATTTTACGCCCTAAAACTCTGGCTGCTGCAGGGAATGATACTCTCCGCTCTGTGTACATGGTTCCTATCCGTGAATGACACAACCGTCATATTATATGACCGTCATATGGTGCCGAATGTTCTGGGGCTATGCGGCGGCATCATCGCGCTGAGCGCCGCCCCGCTTATGAGCCGCGCGGTGCGCTGCCGGATGTTCGAGTTAGAGCGCTCTACCGTCTATTCCAATCGCGGTATCCTTGCCGCGCAGTTTCTTTTCAGCGGTGTGGGCGACGTTTTCATGCTGACTGTGCTTTCGCTGTCGGCGGCAAAACGGCAGACTGCGGCGGACGAGATCTTTCTCTATCTCATCATTCCTTTTCTCACTGCGGTCTGTGCGTTCCTCATGCTGCTCTCCCGCACGGCCGTTCGGCAGAAGACGCTCTGCCTGTTTCTCGTCTGTCTGTTTCCGGCGTACCTTTCGTGCCAGGCAGCGCAGCGGACTATAACGGCATTTTGCGGCACGGCTCCATGCGGCGCGCCGCTCCTTGCATGGGCGGTGTACGCCCTCGTATGTACGGGAGTGCTCTTCCGGGAAGGCCGACGGCTGTTTTTTCCCGAAAATACGGAACGCTTGCTGTAGCCGTCTACAATTTACCGAAAATAGGAGGATCTGATATGGAGATCACACTGGAACATGTCACCAAACATTTCAAAGAAAAAAGAGGAACCAAGAAAGCGGTCGAGGACGTCACCCTGTCTCTTACGCCCGGCGTCTGGGGGCTGCTCGGCGCCAACGGCTCCGGCAAGACTACGCTCATGCGTATGCTCTGCGGTATCATGAAACCGACAGACGGACAGATCTGCTGCGACGGTCTGGACATCTCACTGTTTAGCGACAGCTACCGCGAGCGCATCGGCTATCTGCCGCAGGAGTTTGGATTCTATCCCGAGTTCACGGTGCGGCAGTATCTGGAATATATCGCCGCCCTGAAAGGTCTGCCCGACGGACAGACAAGACGGAAGATCGATGAGCTGCTGAGGCTGCTGTCTCTGGAGGAGGTGTACGGCAAACGGATCGTCAAACTTTCCGGCGGCATGAAACGCCGCGTCGGCATCGCACAGGCGCTCTTAAACGATCCCGAGCTGCTGATCTTAGACGAGCCCACCAGCGGACTGGATCCCGGAGAGCGGGTGCGCTTCCGCAACCTCCTCTCAGAGTTCGCCCACGACAGGATCGTGCTGATCTCCACCCACATCGTGTCGGACGTGGAGTACATCGCGACCCGCAACGCTGTCATGAAAGACGGGCGCATCCTGCTGACCGGCACGACACAGGAGCTTGTGAGCCTTATGCACGGAAAGGTGTACGAGTGTGTTTTATCACCCGAGATCTTCCCGCGCTATGAGAAAAACGTAAATATCGTCAATCTGCGCAACGAAGAGAACGGAAATCTGTATCTGCGCTTTCTCGGCGAACAAAGCGCAATACCGGGCGCCGTTCCCTGCACGCCTTGTCTGGAAGACTTGTTCCTGCATCTTTTTCCACAGGAGTCCGCCCGCGTGGAAGCTGTAGGCGGACACAGGGACAGCACGGCTTCCGGCGCAAGCCGCCATCACCGATAACAAGCGAACGAGAACGGAGGATATCCCATGATAAAAGTATGGAAACTAGAACTGTTACGAATCTTAAGAACGCGGAGTACCCTGCTGTTTCTCATAACAGCCGTGGCGCTGTCCGTCCTTATGGCTTATGTGCCCGTCACCTATGTGCAGTTTTCCTGCGAGGAGAACGGACAGAGGATCACATTAAAGGGCAGGGAGGCGCTCGCCATGCGCAAGAGTCTGCGGAATGCCACAGACGGCGAAGTGACGCCCGAAAAGATGGCGGACGGACTTGCCGCATACCAACGAAATGCCGTGCGATACGGCAGTCTTGGAAACAGCGACATTCCCGTCAACGTGTACAACACAGAACTATTTCCCTACGCCGCGCTCACGTCGAGGCTGCGCGAGGTCATGGCCGACGCGGATACCGGCGCAGCGCCGGAGTATGCGCAGATCACCGAAGAAGACGCTCGCAGCTTCTATGCGTATTGCCGCACGCATCTGACCGACCTGATGAACATGGAGCAGAAGGACGACCCTAGCGCAAAACGGATCGCAGAAGATATGTACGCGAAAGTGCAGCCGCCATTTTACTACTATGAGGGCTACGACTCCAACATGGCGGAATACCAAGGCATATACTTATTTCTGCTGATGCTTCTGTGTACGCTCATCACGGCGCCACTGTTCTGCGCCGAATATCAAACCGGCGCGGACGATATTCTGCGCAGCACGAAGTACGGCAGACGCACCCTCGCCGTCGGCAAGCTCCTGTCCGCCCTGTGCATCAGCACCGCGCTCTTTGCGGTGTGCATGACCCTCTTTATCTTGGTGTCTAACTCGGTTTTCGGTTGGGAGAGCTGCAAAACGTCTCTGCAGATGCTCTTCTCCGCCGCATGTCTGTTGGATATCAACGTCGGACAGATGCAGGGGCTTGTCGCGCTGGCGGGCCTGATCGCCCTGCTGTCCTGCGTCAGCCTCACGCTCTTCCTCTCCGCCGCGTGCAGAAATACCACCATCGCCACCGGACTGACCCTCGCGGTCTGTCTGCTGCCCTCCGTCCTCTACACGATGATAGGGAGTGATTCCTCCGCATATCTGCGCGTCCTGATACCCTCAGGGGCACTGGGCGGCACGAACGCATTCTTCTATGCCCTGACTTTCTATTTTGAATTTCTAAAGATCGGGCCTTGGACGGTGTGGACACCGTGGCTGCTCCTCGCCGTGCCGGCGGCGGAGATCCCGCTGTTTCTCTGGCTGGCCGTGCGGACATACTGCAGACGGAGCATGTAGGACGGGCTACGTCGCGATAGCATTGCCCGTATACAGCTGATAATACTTTCCCTTTTCCTCCAAGAGCTGCTCGTGCGTGCCGCGCTCTATGATGCGGCCCTGCTCCAAGACCATGATACAGTCGGAATTCTTGACGGTGGAGAGCCTGTGGGCGATCACAAAGGTCGTCCTGCCCTTCATCAGCTTATCCATGCCGTCCTGCACGATGCGCTCGGTGCGGGTGTCAATGGAGCTGGTCGCCTCGTCCAAGATCAGCACCGGCGGATCGGCGATCGCAGCACGCGCGATAGCGAGAAGCTGTCTCTGGCCCTGGCTTAAGTTCGCGCCGTCTCCTGTCAGCACCGTGTCGTAGCCCTGCGGAAGCAGTCTGATAAAGCCGTCGGCATTGGCCAGCTTTGCCGCCTTGATCACTTCCTCGTCAGTGGCGTCCAGCTTGCCGTACCGTATATTATCCTTGACCGTTCCCGTGAAAAGATGGGTATCCTGAAGCACGATGCCGAGGGATCGCCGCAGATCCGCTTTCTTTATCTTGTTGACGTTGATGCCGTCATAGCGGATCTTGCCGTCCTGTATATCATAGAAACGGTTGATCAGATTCGTGATAGTCGTCTTGCCCGCTCCTGTAGAACCGACAAAGGCGATCTTCTGTCCCGGCTCGGCATAGAGTTTCACGTCGTGCAGCACCATCTTATCGTCATTGTAGCCGAAATCCACACCGTCAAACACCACGTCGCCCTTTAACTCCACATAATCCACGGAGTGATCCGCCTGATGTTCATGGCGCCACGCCCAACGTCCGGTGCGCTGCGCGCTCTCCACCAGCTTACCGTTCTCTTCCCTGACATGTACCAATGTCACATAGCCGTTATCCTGCTCTGCCGTCTCGTCCATCATCTGAAAGATACGCTCCGCGCCCGCCATTGCCATGACAATGGAGTTAAATTGTTGACTCACTTGGTTAATAGGCATGTTGAAGCTCTTGTTGAAGGTCAAGAAGCTTGCCAGTTTCCCAAGTGTCAGCCCGGAAATACCGGACAGCGCCAGCACGCCGCCCACAATGGCGCAGAACACATAGCTGACGTTGCCGAGCTGCGCGTTGACCGGCCCCACGATATTGACCAGATAATTCGCTTTATCCGCGCTTTGATACAGCGCCTCGTTCAGTTCGTTGAACTTCTTCTTATTTTCCTCTTCATGGCAGAACACCTTGACGACCTTCTGCCCGTTCATCATTTCCTCAATAAAACCGTTGACCCGGCCCAGATTCTGCTGCTGCTGCAGGAAATACCGGCTGCTTAAGCCCGCCGTCTTCTTGGTGATCAACAGCATCACCGCTACCATGATCAGCGTGACCACCGTCAGCGGAATGCTTAAGACGAGCATGCTGATCAGCACGCTGACAATGGTGAGTACACTGTTGAACACCTGCGGTATACTCTGACTGATCAGCTGCCGCAGGGTATCGGCGTCGTTGGTGTAGACCGACATGATATCACCGTGCGAGTGTGTGTCGAAATATTTGATCGGCAGCATCTGCATATGGGAGAACAGATCGTTCCTCACACTGCGCAGCGTTCCCTGCGTCACATTGATCATGATCCGGTTGTAGAGATACGCCGAAGCTACGCCGATCGCATAAAAGCACGCCACCCTGAAGATCGCCCACGCGAGCGGCTTAAAGTCAGGTGTGTCCGCCACGAGCATCGGCGCGATATAGTCGTCGATCAGCCGCTGGATAAACATAGTGCCCTGCACATTGGCAAGGACGCTGACGAGGATAAGTACGGCGACGATCACAAGGTGTACGCCGTAATTTTTCGCCACATACTTCATCAGCCTCTTAAATACTTTTCCCGGATTCTCTATCCGCTTTCCTCCGGCCATTCTTCTTCCCATCGGTCCCGGCATTACTCTTCACCTGCCTTTTCATCGAAATCCCCGCCGCCGCTGTTCTGGGATTCATATACCTCGCGATAGATCTCATTGTTTGCAAGCAGTTCCTCATGCGTGCCGAAACCGTTGATCCGCCCGTCGTCCATCACGATGATCCGGTCCGCATGCTCCACGCTGGACACGCGCTGCGCGATGATCAGCTTGGTCGTGTCCGGTATCTCCTGCGCAAATGCCCGGCGGATCTTCGCGTCCGTCGCGGTATCCACGGCGCTGGTGCTGTCGTCCAAGATCAATACCTTCGGCTTCTTCAAAAGCGCCCGCGCAATACACAGGCGCTGCTTCTGTCCGCCCGACACATTCGTACCGCCCTGCTCTATGTAAGTATTGTAACCGTCCGGCAGCTTGTCGATGAACTCATCGGCACAGGCAAGACGGCAGACACGCCTGCACTCCTCTTCCGTAGCGTTTTGGTCGCCCCAGCGCAGGTTCTCCAGTATCGTACCGGAGAAAAGCACATTTTTCTGCAGTACCACCGCCACCTGATTGCGCAGACTCTCCATATCGTACTCCCGGACATCGTGGCCGCCCACCATGACGCTCCCGGAAGTCACGTCATACAGTCGGCTAATCAGATTCACCAAACTGGTCTTGGCGCTGCCGGTGCCGCCGATGATGCCGATAGTCTCTCCGGCCCTGATCTTTAAATCGATATCGTGAAGCACCGCCTTGTCTTTGTCCCCATAATAGGAGAAATCCACGTTCTTAAACTCGATCTCGCCGTTCGGGACTTCGCGGATCGGATCCGCGGGATCAACGAGATCGCTTTTCTCGCACAACACTTCGCTGATACGCTCCGCGCTCGCTATACTCATGCTCATCATGACAAAGATCATGGAGATCATCATCAGGTTCATCAGAATATTCATACAGTACGCCAGAAGACTCATCAGCTCGCCCGTCTGCAAGGTATTCTGAACGATGAGCTTGGCGCCGATCCAGCTTATCAGCAGGATACAGCTGTAAACCGTAAACTGCATCACCGGCATATTCAGGACAACGTTTTTCTCCGCCTTCAGGAAGATGTCGTAGATGCCCTGACTCGCCTTCTTAAACTTAGACGTCTCGTAGTCCTCCCGCACATACGCCTTGACCACGCGGATCGCGCTGACATCCTCCTGCACGGAAGCGTTGAGCTCATCGTACTTGGGAAACGCCAGCTTGAAATATTTCAGCGCCCGCCTGATCAGGAAGAAAAGAACGACCGCGAGCAGCAGCACCGCGATCAGATACACCGATGCAAGCTGCGCATTGATCAAAAACGCCATAGCCATAGCGCATATCATGCTGATCGGCGCGCGGAAGCACATCCGCAGGATCATCTGATATGCCATCTGTATGTTCGTCACGTCCGTGGTGAGCCTCGTCACCAGCCCCGCCGTACTGAATTTATCCAGATTGGAAAAGGAAAATGTCTGTATGTTCTCGAACATCGCCTGACGAAGATTCCTCGCAAATCCCGTGGACGCTCTGGCGCCGTACTTACCGCCCATGATACCGCAGTAAAGACCTAACAGCGCCATCCCGATCATCATGCCGCCCACGATATAGATATGCCGCATATTGCCCGCTTCCACGCCGTCGTCGATGATCGATGCCATCAGGAACGGGATCAGCGTCTCAAAGACCACTTCCAAAATCATATATAACGGCGTCAGGATCGATTCTTTCTTAAACTCCTTGATCTGTGCCGCCAATGTTTTGATCATATAACACCCCTGCTCTCTTTTACCTTTATTTGCCGTTATTTACTATCATCGACCCCAAAATTTTTAATGTCAAGAAGTTCCACAGAAATTTCACAGTATTTTTATAAATAAAATATAATAAAAGGCAGCGTGCCGTGCTGCCTTTTAAGATCCGTTCTGCCTGAAAACCGCTCTATCCCTTGTCCTGATCGAGATCAAGATCGAGGATATCGTCTTCCGCTTTCTGTCCCGCCGCTCCCGTATCTGTCCGAGCTTCTTTCCCCGGATCGCCCGTTTTCCTCTGTATCCGGCTTTGCTTTGCCTCCGGCTTCGCATCGTCGTCTTTTCCCTCTTCCCGCTCCGATCTAACGGTGGATATGATCCCCGTTGCAAACAGGCCGAGCACAAGAAGCACGATCACGGCGCCCCATATCTTGGATCTTCGGGACTCCGCCCGATAGCGCTCCGTCTCCTCGATGATCAATCGGCTCGTCTCTTCTTCCTCCGCCATTCCCGCGTTCAGCATGTCCACATCGACTTCCACCGGCGTAAGCGCGTCCTGCGCCGGTGCTGCCTCAACATAACCTGTCTGATCCTGATAATAGACGATATACCACCCGTTCTCCGTCTGCCCCGTCACATAGACCATATCTCCCGCCTGATAGGAAAAAAGCGTCTCCGCGTTTTTATCAGGCTCCGCCTTGGCATCGACCGCCTGCTGCGCAGTCATAAACCGCCCTGTCTGTCCCGCTGCCTCTCCGTCCTGTGCCAGCGTCCTGACAGGCGCGATGCACAGATACAGCGTTATCGCCGCAAATATGGCTGCTGCCGCTTTTCGCGTAAAATGCACAGTCAAAATCGACTTACGACCGCGAACTGCACGATCCGTTTTAAACATACTTTTCTTCATTTCTTTCCATCTCCTTATTTAAATGTAATACTGTAACTCTGACACGCTCCGGCTGTTCCCGATAAAAGGCAGCCATGATCCCAAACAACAGATAGACCGCCAGCACACCTATGTCAGGCGCATAAAAAAATGTCTGAGCCAGAAACGCCAGCGTGATCAGTTGGCAGCCCGCTGTCTGCGGTTTGGCAAAGCTGTGATTGCTCCGCATCTTTGTTGTCAGCACCACGGTCAAGAGCAGCAGAAAAAATGTACTGATACCGCTGTTGGCAAGGCAGCAGCTCCACCCGCTTTTGCCGCTTTCTATCGCTTCGTGCAAAGGGAGCGCAAAACTTTTTACGAGAGTGACGCCCACGGAAAAGCCGGGAGTCTCCTGCATTTCGGCCCAGCTTCCGCCGCCCAGCACAAAAGCCGCAAAAACCACGCCTAACAGTCTTAAAGCCAATAGATATCCCCGCCGCATTTTACGAAGCACCAGCCTGTTCAAGTCTATATTGTCCGGAATCCTGTCCCAATACCGAAAGAAAAACATACCGCCCACTGCCAGAAGCATCTCCAGGTACACGCTGTGCTCTAAACTGAAGGTCGGCTTTCTTGAAAACCATGGCGTGTAATTGGTCAAAATACTCATATTGCTCAGCATAAAACCATAGAGAAAAAACATCTGCATATCTCTTTTGACCAACTCCGCCGTCGGTCGCATCATGACCGGTATCGCCAGAAACGCCAACGTCATGATCCACAGGCTTGGGATATTGTAATTGAGAAATAACATAAAAAAATTTACGGCGCCAACCAGCAGATAAAATACCGAGCGCATACGATCTCTGCAGAAACAATAGCGAAGCACGCTGACCAGGCAGCCCGGCAGCAATACCGAGGCGGCTCGTCCGGTATCGCCCATCACCTCCGACTTCCAACCGATCTGTATGCCGCACAGATATTCGAGCAGCATTCGTCCTGTCACGATCAGCCCTATATACAAAATCATATCCCAATACCAACCGTTTATCGCCTTTACTTCCTTTAATTCAAAATACAGCAGTCCCAAAACGATACAGCCCGCCTGAAATTGATAGTGAATGGCGCCTGTATCCGGATCCTGAAACATTTTGCCTATGACAGACAGCAGATTCCACACGATCAACGCCAACACGACAAGATCCGGCCTGTGCTCCAACCGCCAAAGCCCGCTGTCTCCTCTTCTGATATTCCATATCCAGCAGACCGCATACAAAACAGCCAGTATGAGCATCAGGAAATAGGACAACGGAAGGCCCGCGACTTCCGGCGTCTGCCCGCAGAGCATGGAAACGACATACAAGCTCGTTACAAAAAGTGTCGTGATATTTTTCATTGCCAAACGTTTTTTTGTTTTCATCTTTTTATCCTTTTCAAGAATTCATGCATACGATCCTGCCATCGTCCAAATTTGCTATCATGCCGCGCATAATTCCGAAATGCCGCTAAATCGTCTATGGCTCACTCCAAAAATATTCTTCCAGCATAAGGCACAGACAATGATAGATCGGCATATGCAGCTCCTGCACCCGATAAGTAACATCGGCATCTACGGCGATCACCTCATCCGCCACCCCGGCAAGTTCGCCGCCGCCCGCGCCGGTCAGTCCGATGACCTTAAGCCCCTTGGCTTTTGCCGTGACCGCTGCATAAATAATGTTCCGCGAATTACCCGAGGTGGATATCGCAAGCAACACATCCAACGGTCTGCCATAACCCATGACCTGCTGCGCATAGCAGAGTTCGCCATCCACATCGTTGGCAAACGCAGTATTCAGGCTCGTGTGTCCGTGAAGCGCAATAGCCGGCAGAGCTCCCTGCAGCTTGGCAGACAATTCCTGTCCCAAATTCTGATCTGTCCTGCTCAGCGCAGCGCACAATTCCGGACTGATCGTTCGCGGGGACATAAACCCTTTCATCAATTCTCCCACGATATGATCCGCGTCCGCAGCGCTTCCGCCATTGCCGGCCACCAGAAGCTTCCCACCGTCTGCAAAGCTCTGCGTCATGATCTCATATGCCCTGTATATGCTTTCCGCACTGCACGCCAATATCGGATATCTTTTCGTCAGTTCTTCAATATGGTCATTCATCATGTACTCCCTGTAATATATCTCTCATACATTCCAGCAAACTGCCGTAACACGGTATTCCTTCAGCCGCCGTTTTGCCGAGATATGCGACTTTGCACCCTGCAGCGCAGCCGGCTTGCATATCGTTCTCTCCGTCGCCTATCATCCATGACTGCCTCAGATCGATATTGTATTTTTTCGCTGCCTGCAGAAGGAGACCGGGTTTGGGCTTACGGCAGTCACAGTCCTTCTTGTATTCTTTGCGCTCTCCTGCATAACCCGCATCGGGGTGATGCGGGCAGTAAAAAATGTCATCTACATATGCGCCTTCATTTCCCAGTAAAGTTTCCAATTTATGATGGATCTCCTCCAGCTCTTCCACAGAGATTTCGCCCCGTGCGATCACCGGCTGATTCGTCACTACAATAGCAAGATACCCGCTCGCGTTGATCAGTCTGACCGCTTCCGCCGCTCCGGCAATGAGCTCCATATCATTGAGATCTGTCAAGAATCCTACATAGCGATTGAGCGTTCCGTCTCGATCCAAAAAGATCGCCCGCTGACTATGTTCCAAGCTCCGTTTCTCCACAAGCCCCGCCGCAAGATCGTGTGCCACTGCAGTGTAACGTTCCGGCGTCCCCATATCTTTCACATATTCCGGCGAATCATATACATATAACTGTCGTTCCGCTATCAACGGTCTCAGGACATCCCTGTCCAGATCCAGCTTCCTGACTTCAGTAAACCGTTTCAAAAGCGCCGGCGATATCATGTGCAGTCCGGCATTCACCCGATTCTTATACCATGATCGCTTTTCCTCCTTGGTCAGCCAGCCCGTCACACAGTCTGAAGCATCTGCGACTATGACACTGCTGTCATATGGATGACTGTTAGGATGGGTCAGGATCGTTACAAGCGCCGCATGCTTCTTATGCGCCTGCACGAACCGCCGCAGATCCACGTTAAATATAAGGTCTCCGTTGAGAAGTAAAAAATCTTCCCGCACCGTATCCCGCAGATAGTACAGCGCCCCCGCCGTTCCAAGAGGCATTTCTTCCCTAATATACGAAATGATTGCCCCATACTTACCGCCGTCGCCAAAATACGCTTCTATCTGCGCTCCCAGATAGCCGATCACCAATATAATATCCCGAAATCCCTGTCGCACCAGACCTTCTATCTGATGCTGCAGGATCGGCTTTCCACAGATTGGGATCATCGGTTTGGGGACTTCGGAATCAATCTCTCGGATGCGGCTTCCCCGGCCGCCCGCCATGATCACTGTTTTCATACGCTTGTGCTCCTATTCTCTGCCCTCCGCCGCCTGATAATCCTCCGGTACATAATAAATCACCCTTGTACCGTCGTCCTCAAACTGAAAAGGTATATAGAGGAAATCCTTCATCGCTTCCATAACGGCATTCTGCCGCTCAGGCGGTACATAGAACAACAAGAAGCCGCCGCCGCCCGCGCCCAACAGTTTTCCTCCCAACGCGCCGGCTTGCAGTCCTTGTTCATATAAAAGATCAATGAAATCCGTAGAAATATGCTCTCCTGTCTGGCGCTTTAATTTCCAAGTGCGATCCAACAGCTTCCCAAACTCATCCAAATCAGCCGTCTTATTGGTCAGTACACTCTCCGCCTCGCCAACCAGCTCATACATCTCCCGGAGCTGCTGCCGTTTACTGCCTCGTACATCTGCATTCTGCCGCTGCACTTCCGCGGAAAATCTCGTGAATCCGGTAAAAAACATCATGAGCCTTCGATTGAGTTCCTTCTTGCGCTCCGGAGATATGATGATCGGAAGCACTGCATAGCCATCCGCGCTGAAATTGATCCTGTTAAGCCCGCCGTAAGCCGCCGCGATCTGATCCTGCCAGCCTCCCGCCTCGTTACACAGCACTCTCTCAAGATAGATCGCATCGTCCGCCAGTCTCTTTTTGTCCGCATACTTTCCCTTGAGCGCATAGAAAGCGTTCAACATCCCCACAGCAAACGAGCTGCTTGTCCCGAGTCCCGAACGTGCCGGCAGATCCGCCTCATAATTCAGGCGCAGCTCATGCATATCCAGCATAGCCATCGCATTACGGACTAACGGATGCTCTATCTCCCGCGGATCCGTAACCCGTTCGATCCGAGAATATACGATCTCTGTACTGTAATCAAAAAAGCGTGGCAGATGACGCGCATTGACATAGCAATACTTGTCAAACGTAGCGGAGAGGACCGCGCCCTTCTCTTCCCTGAAATAATCTTCCATATCTGTTCCGCCGCCAAAAAAAGACATGCGGAAAGGAGTTTTCGTAATAATCATCCGACTTTTCTCCCGCTCAAAAACAAAGATCCCGATATAAAGACAAATTCATACTCTATATCAGGATCCCGTTCCTCCCTGTTTTCCTGATATAAAGTATGAAATTGTCAAGGTGCTGCACCATATCAACGATTTATGATCAAAAATTTTTCTACATACAAAACCATTTGATAAATCAACTCCGAAATAATCAGCGATACCACAAGAACTATCCAAAATCTGTATGCTGCATTTTCAATAGTAAATAAGTGCCAAAGATTGTTATGAACAACATATAAATATAAGGATCTCCTCCCCATGTATAGCATGAGTTTGGACTGAAATTTCAATCGGGTCAATATACCGCATAATGCCCCGCATAAACTGATTCCTCCCAAAACCTTAAATAAGTTGGCCCAACCGGCGCCTTTATTTACTGCAAAAATCAATCCAAATATTAAAAACATGCCGAGACCGGCTAAGACCTTGATCCAAATTCTCCTTTTCAAAAAATTGCATATTTCTTTTTTATATTGACTGCATATCATTCCAAAAGCAAACAGCCACAAGGCATTAAACCAACCGATCGGCCTCTTTTCACTAATAAAGATCAGAGTTAAAACTCCTTCTGCAAAAAGCATGTAGAAGCAATTTTTTATATTAAAAAATTTCCATATGACAAAAAATAAAATATACTGGATCAGTATAACGCGTATAAACCAATCCTCTACCAATAAAATCGATACTAACCGCTTGCTTTCCCACTTCCACTCTCCTATCAAAGCAAACTTTATGATTTCTAACAAAACTTTAATGAGCAAATAAGGAAAATATACATTCTTGATCCTCTTCCATAAATAATGATAATCAGGAATCCTGTCTGCATAACTCTCATATATTCCATATCCGGACACAAAGAAAAAAATCAGATTACCTATTCCACCCAACTGACTGACAACAAAGTAAATCGTTGGTTCTATCTCCCCCCCCCAATCATCTCATTCATTCCCATATAGGAATGCACCAAAAGGACAAAACAAGCTGCGACCCCTCTCAAATATTGCGAATCCGTTTTTGATAAGAGCGTGCTCCTTAATTCCGTTCGTTTTGTAATATTCTGCAGCATGACCCAAGGGACCAAAACACATGTGAAAAAGTAAATTATATTCATTTCTAATTTTTCCTCCCCTTATTTTATCTTGCCGGCAAAAAGATCCCGGCACAAAGTATGCTTTTCGTCTCACCTTTTTTGTCGATTTCATACTTTATACCGGGATTCCTATAAATATGTATTTAATTGTTTACGCCTAAGCGCCGGCGAGCCTGTCGACGCCTTTATTCTTTGCTTCTATAATACTTCTCGATCTCCTCGCGGGTGCAGCCGGCATACATCTCATTCTTGACGACAGCGGCGTATACCGCCTCGAAGTCTGGAAGCATCGTTTGCAAGGTTGCCACCAGCGCTGAAAGGCCTTCCTTTATGCCTTCCTTTATGCCTTCCTCATATCCTTCTGACCTGGCCTCACGCCTTGTCGCCTGTACATCATATCCCTGAAAGTTCGCAAATAATTCTCCCACTTTACGCTCCTTCACCTGATCCGCAAACCGACGCACCTCTTCCTTCGGCACATTCAGTCTGCCAAGCAGGATTTCTACTACATGTCCTATGATACGCAACAGATACTCCGGTGTCTGCGCCGTCACCTTCTTCAGATATGCAGACGGCACTTCTTCCTGCAGGGTAGTAAAATCCCCCGTCTTCCGCAGACGGTTCAGCATCATCACAATGGAGAGCTCGTCTTCCTTCTCCATCAGCATCCGGTTGCTGTACCGGTTCAGCTGTACCATGAGGCAGCGGTAATCGGGAATGTATTCTCCCAACACATCGCTTAAATACACTCTCTCATGCAGCCTTACCGCCGCAGTCCACTGATCCGTCCCCTCATAGTACACGATAGGCAGGACCGGCGGATAGCGGAAGCCTTTGGTCTTGCTGATGCCAGTCTGCTGTCTCTCCTGTTCTTTCTCGTAATCTTCCCAGATAAACACCATATAACGCAGTATCTGCATGACTACATTATAGTCCACATCTGACTTATGTTCAATAAGGGAAATAAGATAAAACGATATTTCATTGTTCCCGCTGTCTTTCAGGCGGATACGCTTTACCACATCAGAATCCCTTTCCTCCGTAAACAGGTGGACGAATCGTTCCGTCTCGTCCTCGATGTCCTCCGGCTGCACATCTTTTAAGAGCGGGATATCCACATAACTCCGCAGGAACTGCGCACACAGGATAGGATCCTCGAAGATGAGTTTGGCGGAGCTGTCACGGTACTTTGTGTTCTGTACCGGACGCGTGTTTTCGGTTTCTTTTGTCTTTCGGGTCACTTGCACCTCTCTTTCCGCATGGGAAAGACGAAGATAATAAAACCCACACACTTATCCCACGCTCTGCTATACTGTTGTCTGCTTTTTCGCTGGGGTATCTGCTCTTGATACGGAGATAGAGACTCTCTCCAGAGCCTGACGCCTGTGACGAAACGGCGGGATAAGTATAGATTATATCCGCCGCATATCCGGCGGCAAGACCACCGCCGATGACACTACTATAGCAGATGCGTATAAGAATGACAAGCGGTTTTACGATACAGAGATCATTCTGTTCCTGATATAAAGTATGAAATTGTCAAGGTACTGCACCATATCAACGATTTAATTCCCAATGGTAAATTGACTGCATATCATTCCAAAAGCCAACAGCAACAAAGCATTAAACCAATTCTCTGTTTTATCTTGCCGGCAAAAAAAATCCCGGCACAAAGTATGCTTTCCGTCTCACCTTTTTTTGTCGATTTCATACTTTATACCGGGATTCCTATAAATATGTATTTAATTGTTTACGCCTAAGCGCCGGCGAGCCTGTCGACGCCTTTATTCTTTGCTTCTATAATACTTCTCGATCTCCTCGCGGGTGCAGCCGGCGTACATCTCATTTTTGACGACAGCGGCGTATACCGCCTCGAAGTCAGGCAGCATCGTTTGCAAGGTTGCCACCAGCGCTGAAAGGCCTTCCTTTATGCCTTCCTCATATCCTTCTGCACGGCTTTCCTCACACTCCGCTCTGTGATCTGCCTGATCCGCGTAGTACGACATGTATTCCACCATCAGTCTCGGGTCTCTCTTCGCTGTCTCCACTGCTTCCTCCACCTTTCTCGTATACTCATCCGCCGCTATCCCTTCCGCCAGATACCGAAGGAAGTTCTTAAGCTCCGGCGTAACGTCGTTCATCTCAGAACAGGGATTTAAAAAGATCTTCACCGTCCCGTCGCCAAGCACAAGCTCTTTATCTTCTCTGCACCGATTCTCAAAGGTATAGATGTGTCTGCCTTTGTGGAAGATATCCTCCATACAAATGAAAATCACAAAGCTCCGATTGAGCGTTCGGTAATCCTCACCCCGGCCGAGCAGGTTCACATCGATCAGATTCTGATAATACCGGCTCCTCTGGGGCAGGTTCGCCGTGTGTACCGTCTGCATCTCCACATTGTAGATCGTTGCTTCCTCATCCTTCACATAGATATCCAGTCGGATGCCCTTGGCGTCATTCTTGACCTCGATGGTCTTCTCACCCTCCGGATATTCGATGCGCTCGATCTCCACATGCAGGATGATCTCCAGAAGCCGCTTGCACAGTTCCTTATTCTGCATCACCTTGTAGAAGATGAAACGGTCCGCCAGCGTCAGCTCCTCGAACGGTTTCGGTTCCACGCTTCCCTGTCTGCTTTTATTATATTCTGCATCCGGGGTTTTTACAATGGTTTTTCGTTTCTTTTGTGTCAATCCTTCCTCTCTTTCCGCATGGGAAAGGAGTGGCTTGTCCCATGCTCTGTTATGCTGTTGCCTGTCTCTTTCCTAGGGATATCTGCTCTCGAACGTGAGAACTATCCATGTGCCAAAAGATTTCCGACAGCAAGACCACTGCCGATAGCAACACTATAACAGATATGCAAAAAAGTAGCAAGGGAAACTGTTCCTGATATAAAGTATGAAATTGTCAAGGTGCCATTTATAAATACCAATCGACCATAAATTTCTCTTATCTTTTCCTTCATCCCTCCCCTTAATCGTTTCACCGTTTTGAAAAAACGTCCAGCATACAAGCAGCAATTTACCTGTTCTTAGTGCTATTATTGCAAATAACAGGAGCATCCGTCTCACTATTCCGGTTTTTCATCATCTGATATATCCGTAGTTTCTCCCCATTGGTATCGTCCCGGAATATGTCCGCTATCGCTTTCTTTCTGAGTTCTGTCAGACATATCAATATCCCAACCGCCGCCATATGAATATCCATAACTAAACCTTGCAGCTTCAGAATAATCAATTTTGTCATTTTGATTGCACATAAAATCACTCTCCTGCTTTCTTTGATTTATCTTTCTATAGTTTTAAATATTTTATTTGCCTAGTTACTAACAAAGCAATTACAAATACCGATCCACTTAACGCCAAATTATACATCAAAACAATAACATCACTCTTAATTCCAATTGTTCCGCCCAAAACCATGCTACAATAGCAAATAGCAAATAACAGGGGTTCCATTTTAAAATTTGCAAAAAATTTGCAAAGAGAATTTTTAAATCCTTTTTTTATTAAGATTATATAATCTATAAAAAACTTCAAAATTAATCCCACTGCTGCCGCAGCTGCAACTGCTTCAATATTTTTTTTGCTGATAGCGCCTATGATTAAAAAAATTTGAATAGGAATATAAATCATTCCACTTTTTAACAATAATTTAGTTTGATTTATACTGGCATAAACAGCACCCGTCGAGGAATTTGTTACTTGAAACCATATTGATACACTCAATATTTTAAATGCGCGAATTGCATTTCCCCATTGCTTTCCAAAAATTACAAAGATGATTTCTCTACCATTAAATAAGCAAAAGGCACTGATATATATTCCAATAAGTGATAATATTTTTAATAATTTTACATAGTTTATGTATATTAAATCTAAATTGGTTTGATGTTTCGCTAAAATTGGATGAAGAATCGGATTCAACACATATGTCAAATTTTGTACCGGATAAAGCATCAATTTATATGCTTTATCATAATATCCCAAGGCTGTTTCTCCCAAAAATTTCCCTATAAGTATATTGTCTACATTTCTGGCAAAATAGTTTAATAAATTGAAACCAAACAAATAAACTGAAAAATCTTTAATTTTTTTAACACAAGAAAAATCAATTTTTCTCTTAATTTTTAACCTTGTACTCCAAAAATTCCAAGCAAAGATCACGGCCGCGCAACATACCGATTGTATTACAAGAGAATAACACCCGGCTCCTTTGAGAGCAAAACAAATCGCGCATATACCGCTAAGTAAATTGCCTGTAATCGTCCGTATTCCCACCGAAACAAATGCTTCATTTCTCATTAAAACCGCATTGGGAACTGTATTTAAGGTATTAAAAAAAAGTGATAATGACAGTACCGCGCCAATCTTTATATACACACCATTACCATAAAATCCGGCAATAAATAAAGAAAAAATCCCAAAAAAAGCAGTAAGGAGGATTGATAAATATAATGTTATTGTAAAGAGCATATTGATATCATTTGGGCTTAATTTTCTATTCTGCACTATGGCACTTCCGATTCCTATATCTGCCAAAATATTAAAAAATGTCGTGAAAACCGAAATTGCCGCTACAATACCAAATTCTTCTGGCTGCAAAATTCGAGCCAATATGGAATTAATAACCAACACTATAAATACTGAAATATATTTTGAGAAAAAAACAAATATTGTTTGTCTTTTGATATCTTTTCTATTCATCATACAGTTTTGGGCTACAAAAAATCCACATCCCCAGCCTTCTCCTTCCTTCTGCAAATATCCAAAGTCTTTGCTGTATTGAAAAATCCATTAATTCCTCTATCTTGTAATCATATGCCTTATCATAATCATCTACCCCTTCAATCACCGAACATCTATGTGTCGCCTCAAACATATTCAATAGCATATCTTTCGTTCTTTTTTCGTATTGACACCAGTCATGAACTTCTATCAGACATTCTACATTCGCAAGATTTTTAATTGCCGCTTCAGAAAACAATTCTCTTTCAAAACCTTCACAGTCAACCATGATAAAACTCTTTTTCGTTTTATCAAACGGGAATTTTGCCAAATCATCTGCTGTCATCCTACGACGCACTTCAACTTTAACATTATTAACAAATGCCATTTCCTTGCACAAACGCCTGGCACGATCGTCTATGTCATATGCTACTACCTTTTCGACCTTCCCAAATTTGGCCATTCCAACCGCATAATATCCTCTTGCACAGCCCACATCAACGAAATATTCGTATTTTTGTTTTATGCAATATTCAACTATATCTGCGATTTCGCGCTCATATACGCCAATCAACTCAGGGTACAACGCTCCTCCTACCGAAACGAAAGAAGTGTAATGCATACCGGCAAACGGACCTCTTCTAACTTGAAGATCTTTATATATTTTCTTTAACCTTCCTTCTACCCCCCCCCATTGTATCTTGTTTTTGATTTCCTTTATTATGTTTTTCATTTATGCTCCTTCTCTGTCAAAAAGGTAGTGTCAAAAACTACCCATTTTTTATTGCTAAATTTTAGTAAAAACCTTGATTTTAAGGGAAATCGAAAATAAA
>CANQTF010000016.1 GCA_947626745.1 uncultured Lachnospiraceae bacterium | reverse complement strand
GCAAACTCTATCTTAACACAAAGCTGGTGCTTTCTTCTTTTGCCTATTTGATTTTCCTACAAAAACTTTACCCTAGCGATTTTTTTCATAAAATCTTTCGTTTTCTGCGGGAAGTGAGGGCGGAGGCATAAGGGCGGAACGAGAGAGAGCGCCGGCGGAAATCCGAAGATTCCCGACGCCGCTCCCAGACGTTGCTGTCGCATGGCAATCAGACCATGGACATTGCGTTTTCCACCGGGGTTCTGTCTGCCATAGGATAATTGATGATCGTAGTCTGCGGGAATTGCTTCTGCAGCTCCTTGTACCATTTGCTGTACTTATACATACGGTATGTGGTACTCAGTTTCGGGAGCTGCTCCTCGTCGCCGCAGCTTTTGGTAAATTGTTTTCTCGCCTCCATATCCATGGCAACATAGTCCATGTAAGTAATTTTGAGCTCCGTGATGCTCTCACGGCACTTCGGACAGCGCTGCTTGTGTCCGTTAAGCATGTAGACCCGATGGCAACGCTTACAATAATGCATGTACATCATAGTAAAATCCCCTTTTTTCATACAAAGACGTTGTTGAAATTGTAAGGTTGCACTTGTATTGTGTCAGTTATGGAAGATAAAGTCAAGATGTTTTAACGGAATTTGGCGTTTTAAGCGATGTAAAATATCGCGCAATTATACAAATATTATGTAAATCTTACCAAAATCGGAACGATTGTAAATATCCTTGATGTTATCGCACTCTTATGATATAATATTACAAAATTGCTTAAAAACAAGGGTTTACATAATGGAGGAACCATGCAAAACAAAAAGAGCGCTGACAAGAAACACGCAAAGAAGAAAACGGAGCTGGAAGAATTTTTTGCGGAAGACAGATTCGACGAGGAAGACGAAGACAGCGTGACAGATGACACGCTGGAATTTCTGTGTCTTGACGACGATGAGATAGAAGCCTATCAGAGCGGCGGCAAAAGCGCGGGCCGCACTCCCCGCAAATCCGCGTCCGGTCATCGCGATGAGGACGAGGACGACGAAGCGTATTACGAAGACGAGGACGACGACGAGGAGTACTACGAGGACGAAGACGAGGAAGACGACGAGTACTACGAGGACGAGGACGACGACGAGGAGTACTATGAAGACGATGATGAGGACTACGAGGATGAGGAGTACGATGACAGGAAAAGAGGCGTAGCGGCCCGCTTCTGGGCCCACCTGGCGGATATGAGCACGCTGGATATGGTGGTCGCGATGTTCGGCATCTTTGTGACAGCGGGTGTGATCGTGACGGGTACGCTTTTTGTCAACGCCAAAACGATCGAGAAGCAGGTGGCGGCGTTCGCGTCGGTCGGCGAGGAAGTGGAAGGCGTCTCGGTCATAGGCGAGGGCGGGCTTGTGGCCGTCTCGGAATCCGCCAGACTCTCGGGTATGCTGGAATCGGAAGAGGAGGAGCAGGAAGCGCAGGAAGAAGAGCAGAAGGACGGTATTGAGGTGACGCTGAACCTCACTTCGATCCAATCCGATCTGAAGATCAAATTTGTGAACAAGGCGACGGGCAAGCTGATCTCCGGCGTGCCCTTTGAGGTGGAAGTGTCCGGCGGCGGCAAGACCTTTGACCTGAAGGACGACGATAAGGACGGCATCATCTACGAGACGGGCGTGGCCGCGGGAACTTACAGCGTGAAAGCGAAGGCGCTTGCCGGTGGGGAGTATGCGGGATATAAGTTCCCGACCGCGGCTACCAAGGTCACGGTATCCGACAAGATTGCCTACAAGAAGGTAGACGTGGCGGACGAGATCAAGGACGAGTCGCAGATCAACGTGGCCGCGGAAGAAAAGGCAACCGGCAACGTGGCGGTGGAATCCCAGCTGACCGACACGGTGGAGTGGGTGGAATCCACCAAGACGCCGATCGACTCCGAGGAGAATTTCAGCGAGATCGGCAAGGATCAGATCCCGGATCCGGCCAAGAGCGGCAGGGCCATCGGCGGATTTATGAAGCTGGTATCCGACAATAATGTGGACAAGTGTACTTGCGCGGGCCGCAAAAAGTGTACTTCTACGGAGGACGCCGACGGCTGCCCGGTCTGTGAGAAAGATCCAAGCCAATGTGAAGGCAGTGAGCCGACCGCGCCCGCAGGTCCTACGGCGACGGAGAAGCTGGGAACGCTCTCTATCAACGGCAGCCTGACATTGAAGGTCGGAGAGTCAGGCCCGGTTACGGTAAGCGGCGAATATGTTTCGGAGGCAACAAGCATTGCTTGGAAGAGCAGCAATGACAGTGTATCGGTGTCGGGCAGCGGCGCCGGTGTGACAGTCAAGGGCGAGAAGAAGGGTGAAGCGGCCGTCACGGCGACGGTGACGATAGGCGGCGAGCACAAAGACTTGTCCTGCACGGTTACCGTGCAGGAAGCGGAGCTCACCAGCCAGCAGAAAGTGGACAGTTATACGATCAACAAGACTTCCCTCACGCTGGCAGCAGGTAAGACGGAGACGCTTACTGTCAGCAGCTCCGGTAATTATGGGGCTTCCGTGGACTGGACCAGCGATGATACCAATATCGCCACCGTGAACAGGGACACAGGCGAGGTCAAGGCCGTTGCTGTAGGCAAGACCAAGATCAAGGCCAGAGTGTCGATGGATGACAAGGAAAAGATACTGGAATGTGCGCTCACGGTCACCAACGACGCGGCAAGCGACAACAAGACGAAGCTGAAAGACAAGAATGGCAATCAGGTTTATGTCAGGAAAGACGGGCGGTACGTTGAGGCGACCTATGAAGATTATTATACGGCGGACAAGTTCTATCTTGCCAAATCGATGTACAGATACACTGGCTGGCAGACCATAGACGGCAGCGTATACTTTTTTGACAAAAACGGGAACTACGTGACGGGCGAGCAGGTCATTCAGGGAGCAAAGTACAATTTCGGCAGCGACGGCAGACTGTCGGCGGGTTCCGGCTCTATGGGGATCGACGTCTCCAAGCACAACGGCAGTATCGACTGGAACGCGGTGCGCAATTCCGGCGTTTCATACGTCATCATACGCTGCGGTTACAGAGGCTATTCGACGGGCGTGCTGGTGGAAGACCCCAAATTCGCGAGCAATATCAAGGGCGCAAAGGCCGCCGGGCTCAAGGTGGGCGTGTATATATACAGTCAGGCGGTCAATGAGGTGGAGGCCGTCGAGGAGGCGTCCATGGCGCTGAACCTTGTCAAGGGATACGGGCTGGATTACCCGATCTTCATAGATGTGGAGGCCAGCGGAGGCCGCGGCGACGGCATTGACAGAGGCACGAGAACGGCGGTGTGTCAGGCTTTTTGCCAGACGGTGCAGAACTCCGGCTATTCGGCGGGCGTATACTCCAACAAGAACTGGTTTTCCGAGCAGATCAACACAGGCAGCCTGACGGGATACAAGATCTGGCTCGCGCAGTACGCCGCGTCGCCGACCTATACGGCTACCCGCTATGATATGTGGCAGTATTCGTCGAAAGGAAAAGTCAGCGGCATCAGCGGCAACGTGGACATGAACATCAGCTATCTGAATTATTAGTCTTGCAATTTTAGGGCGGCTACCACATAATATAGAGGTACGGTGAACGGAGGAGATCGGATCGCATGAGGACTTATCTGGTAACGGGAGGAGCGGGCTTTATCGGCTCTAACTATATACACTATATGTTTCGCAAATATGGCGGGGATATCCGCATCATCAATGTGGATGCGCTCACCTATGCGGGCAATCTGGAGAACCTGAAAGATATCGAAGCGAGAGACAACTATACGTTTGTCAGGGCGGACATCTGTGACAAAGAGGCGATCGCGCAGATCTTTGCACAGAACGATATCGACAGAGTGGTGCATTTTGCGGCGGAGAGCCATGTGGACAGAAGCATCAGGGATCCGGAGGTCTTTGTGCAGACCAATGTGCTCGGCACGGCGGTGATGCTGAATTGCGCCAAAGCGGCGTGGGAACTGCCGGACGGCAGCTTCAAGCCGGACAAGAAGTTCCTCCATGTATCTACGGATGAGGTGTACGGTTCTCTGGAGGAAGACGGCGGCTATTTCTATGAGACGACGCCCTATGCGCCGCACAGTCCGTACTCGGCCAGCAAGGCGGGATCGGACATGCTGGTGAAGGCATATATGGACACCTACAGATTTCCGGCAAACATCACGAACTGCTCCAACAATTACGGGCCGTATCAGTTTCCGGAGAAGCTGATCCCGCTCATCATCAACAATGCGCTTCAGGGCAGGAAGCTGCCGGTCTACGGGGACGGCAGGAATGTCAGGGATTGGCTGTACGTGGAGGATCACGCCAAGGCGATCGACATGGTGCAGGAGAAGGGCAGACTGTTTGAGACATACAATGTGGGCGGACACAACGAAAAGCAGAATATAGAGATCATTCACATCATTCTCGATACCCTGCGGGAGATGCTGCCGGACAGCGATCCGCGCAAGGCGCTTGTGAGCGATGAACTGATCACATATGTGGAAGACCGCAAGGGGCATGACAGGCGGTATGCGATCGCCCCGGACAAGATCAAGGCGGAGATCGGCTGGGAGCCGGAGACGATGTTCAAGGAAGGCATACGCCGCACGATCCAGTGGTTTTTTGAGCATGAGGATTGGATGCGCAATGTGACGAGCGGCGATTACCAGAAATATTACGACGATATGTACCGGAACAGATAAAACCGGAAGTACGACGGGACGGAGGCGCTATGAAAGGTATTATTTTGGCAGGAGGATCGGGTACGAGGCTGTACCCGCTGACGAAGGCGATATCCAAGCAGATCATGCCGGTTTATGACAAGCCGATGATCTATTACCCGCTGTCGATCCTGATGTTGGCAGGGATCAGGGATATCCTGCTCATTTCCACACCAAGGGATCTGCCGGTGTTCGAGGAATTGTTTGGGGACGGCAGTCAGCTCGGGCTTCATATGGCGTACGCGGTACAGGAGTACCCGCGTGGGCTGGCGGATGCATTTATCATCGGCGCGGATTTTATCGGCACGGACAATGTGGCGCTCGTGCTTGGCGATAATATCTTCTACGGGCAGAGCTTTTCCAAGGTGCTCAGGGAAGTGGCGGCCAGACAGTCGGGAGCGACGATCTTCGGCTACTATGTCAGAGACCCGAGAGAGTACGGGGTGGTGGAGTTCGACGAGAACGGCAGAGCGCTGTCCATCGAGGAGAAGCCGGAGCAGCCCAAGAGTAATTACGCCGTTCCCGGTCTTTACTTCTATGACAACAAGGTGGTGGAGATAGCTGCCGGCGTGCAGCCTTCCGCCCGGGGCGAAATAGAGATCACAAGCATCAACAACGAATACCTCAGAAGGGGAGAGCTCTATGTGGAGACGCTGGGACGCGGATTCGCATGGCTGGATACGGGGAATCACGATTCTCTTCTGGATGCGGCGGATTTTGTCGCGGCGTTTCAGAAGAGGCAGGGCCTGTATATCTCCTGCATAGAGGAGATCGCGTACAAAAGAGGTTTTATCACGAAGGAACAGCTTCTTGCGTTGGCCGAGCCGCTGATGAAGACGGCGTACGGCAGGTATATGGTCGAGGTTGCCAATGGACTCTAAGAAAATGCGTAGAACGCTGTATGCCATGATCGCCATGTTTGCAGTGCTGATCGGTGTGATCGCGTTTCTCAATCTGGATACCGTGATGAAAAAACTCGGGCTTGCCGCGGACGAACAGACAGAGGAAGCGGCGGCGGTGGAAGAAGATGCGGCCGGCGGACAAAGAGGAGATGATCTGTCTGCCTTTCTGCGTGATGAGACTTTTTTTGATCCGGAGGTCAGATTTAAGAGCATCGAGAGCTACTCCGGCAGAAAAGTGTTCCTCATGATGAGCTCTGTGGCGAAAGACCTGCGCGTGATGATCGTGGACAGCGTCGGCAGACTTGTCACGGGGACGCCTTTCACCATCAGGGTGCAGGGCGTCGGGGAGTACACGGATCACGACGAGGACGGCATCATTTATCTGGACGGGCTGCGCGCGGGGGAATACAGCGTTGCACTGGAGGAAGCGGAGGGATTTATCGTTCCCAACACCATCACCTCCATTCAGGTCAGGCAGGAGATCGAATACCGCGTCATAGATGATATCGAGTATCTTATCCTGACAGAGGACGATGTTGACACGGACAAGGAGGACAAGGCGGTCAACGGTGCGGAGGCCGAGGCGGACGGCACCGAAAATACGGATCTGGAGTTCGCGGCCGGAAGCGGCAGACTTGGCATAGATGTCTCGCGCTGGAATCAGGCGATCGACTGGGAGGCCGTTAAGCAGGACGGTGTGGAGTTCGCGATCATCCGCTGCGGATACCGGGGCGCTGCCGGAGGCGCGCTGATACTGGATTCCATGTTTGAGCAGAACATCAAGGGCGCGATAGAGGCCGGCATTCCCGTGGGCGTCTATTTCTTTACACAGGCCATAAGCGAAGTGGAAGCCATCGAGGAGGCCAGCATGGTGATCAGCCTGATCGGGGATTATGATGTGGACTATCCCGTGTTCCTCGACAGCGAGAGCGCGGGAGGAAACGGGCGCGCGGACAGCCTTACTCCGGAGGAACGGACGGCATACCACAAGGCTTTCCTCGAGACGATAGCCTCTGCGGGGTATGAGACGGGGATCTATGCGTCCAAGAACTGGCTGAACGACGAACTGGATATGACACAGATGTCACAATATAAGACGTGGCTGGCGGAGTATGCGGATGTGCCAAGCTACAGTGAATATTTTGACATGTGGCAGTATACGTCCAAGGGAGCGGTGGACGGTATTGATACGAGGGTCGACCTGAACGTATGTTATATGAATATCGACACGTCGATCGATCACGCAAAAGGCGCTGCGGGCTATTCCGGCGTCATTGACGGAGACAGCGGCAACGTGCCCACGGGCTTCGATGAAGAGTAAAGGAAAGGATGAGCGGGATCATGGGAAAGATAACGGTAGAGACTTGCGGGATAGAAGGACTTAAGGTGATCACGCCGACCGTATTCGGGGACGCGCGGGGTTACTTTATGGAGACTTACAATTACAACGACTATAAGGAAGCGGGCATCGATCAGGAATTTGTGCAGGACAACCAGTCGGCGTCCGTCAAGGGCGTGCTCCGCGGACTGCATTTTCAGATCCGTTATCCGCAGGACAAGCTCGTGCGTGTGCTGAGCGGTGAAGTGTACGACGTGGCGGTGGATCTTCGGAAGGGATCTGCCACTTACGGCAAGTGGTACGGCGTCCTGCTCTCGGCGGAAAACAAGAAGCAGTTTTTTATCCCGAAAGATTTTGCCCACGGGTTCTATGTATTGTCGGATTGCGCGGAGTTCGCATATAAATGCACGGACTTTTATCATCCGAACGACGAGGGCGGCATCATCTGGAACGATCCGGCTATCGGTATAGAATGGCCGATCCCTGCGGGAACGCAGCCGATCTTGTCCGAGAAGGACATGCGGCATCAGGGACTGGAGGCGTTTACGGAGACGTATCGCGCATGACCCTGCGCAGAGACGTTTACGATAGGAAATCGATGTAATATGGCAAAACGGAAGGAACAGGATAACAAGAGAACACGACGTTTTGCAAAGCCCGCAGGAGTTGCCGCTTTCTGGGGGCTTGGTTTGATTCTGGCGCTTGTGCTCGTGCGTCATCACAATCCGCTGGCGGATCAGGTGACAGAGCAGATGAAAAAAGTGAGCGGCTGCGTGCTCATCGTCTTTACCTGCTTTATTTTTACCCTGTACTATGACAGGATCATGACGATACCGGCGGAGTTGTTCCAGAGCCGGAAGCTGATCTGGAAGCTGGCGAAAAATGACTTCAGGAAGCGCTATGCCGGCTCCTATCTCGGTATTGTGTGGGCCATGGCACAGCCGGTAGTGACCGTTGTGATGTACTGGATCGTGTTCGATAAAGTGTTCGATACGAGAAGCCAGATGGTGGCCAGCGGCCTTGAAGTGCCCTATGTGCTCTATCTGACGGCGGGACTTGTGCCGTGGTTCTATTTTTCCGAGGCGATCACGCAGGGAACGATGGCGCTGATCGAGTACAACTATCTGGTCAAAAAAGTGGTGTTCAATATCAGTATCCTGCCGATCATCAAAGTGATCGCGGCCACTTTCATCCATGTGTTTTTCGTGTGTGTGCTGCTGCTCGTCTCCGTCGGTTACGGGTATTATCCGAGCGTCTATACGCTGCAGCTGCTCTATTACAGCGTATGCCTGTTTCTGTTCGTGCTGGGCTTAAGCTATCTCACCTGCGCGCTCGTCGTGTTTATCAGGGATCTGCAGCAGATCATCAACATCGCCCTGCAGATCGGCATGTGGGCGACGCCGATCCTGTGGAACATCGAGATGCTGACATCGAATAACATGAAGACGCTGTTTAAACTGAATCCGCTCGTGTATATCGTGAACGGCTACAGAAGCGCGATCTACGAAAAAGTGTGGTTTTGGGAACACTTTTATTCATCGACTTACTTCTGGATCTTCACGATCAGCTTATTCTGTATCGGCACGCTTATTTTCAGGAAGTTAAGGGTTCACTTTGCGGATGTGCTGTGAGCAGATCCGCGGCAATGCGGAGAAATCGAGGATATGATGGACAACATTGCGATTCAGGTCAAAAATGTAGAAAAAGTATATAAATTGTATGACAGACCCTCCGATCGGATCATTGAGGCGCTCGGCTTCGGTCACGGCAGACGGCACAAGGAACACTACGCGCTGAAAGGCGTCGATCTGTCGATCCGGCAGGGAGAGTGCGTCGGTATCATCGGCACGAACGGTTCGGGCAAATCCACCATTCTGAAGATCATTACGGGCGTTGTCAATCCGACGAGCGGCAGCGTGACGGTCAACGGGCGCATCTCCGCGCTTCTGGAGCTCGGCGCGGGCTTCAATATGGAGTACAACGGCATTGAAAACATCTACCTGAACGGCACGATGATCGGATTCAGCGAGAAGGAGATCGACGAGAAGATGGACGCGATCCTTGCGTTCGCGGATATCGGCGAGTACGTGTATCAGCCGGTAAAGACATATTCCAGCGGCATGTTCGTGCGGCTGGCGTTTGCGGTGGCGATCAATATCGACCCGGAGATCCTCATCGTGGACGAGGCGCTCTCGGTGGGCGACGTCTTTTTTCAGGCGAAATGCTATCATAAGTTTGAAGAGTTCAAGGAAATGGGCAAGACCATCGTGTTTGTCAGCCACGATCTGAGCAGTATCAGCAAATACTGTGACCGGGTGGTGCTTCTCAATCAGGGCGTCAAGCTGGGCGAGGGCGAGCCGAAGAAGATGATCGACATCTACAAGCAGGTCTTGGTGGGACAGTATGCCGCGCCGGAGGCCGAGGGAGACAGTCTGCTGGATGATGAGGAGCTGCGGCGGGCAGCGGCGGGGGAAAAGCCCGCAGAGAATAAGGCGGCGGCCGGCGGCATGGCGGAGAATCCGGAACTTCTGGAATACGGGTCTAAGAAGGCCGTGATCACGGAATACTATATTACGGACGATAAGGGCACAAAGACTTCCGCGATCCTGAAGGGAAATAGCTTCACGATCCATATGAAGGTGCATGTACAGGAGGAGATCCGGGCGCCGATCTTTGCATTCACGATCAAAAATGTGCGCGGCACGGAGATCACCGGAACCAACACGATGCTGGAGAAGGCGTTTTTGGAGCCCGTACAGGCGGGCGAAGACAGGCAGGTGACTTTCACGCAGAAAATGAATCTGCAGGGCGGCGACTATCTGCTGTCGCTGGGAGTCACGGGCTATGAGAACGATGATTTTACGGTCTACCACAGGCTGTACGATGTGCTTGAACTGACGGTCATATCCGACAAGGATACGGTGGGCTTCTATGATATGGATTCCACGGTCGAAGTGCGGCGGGACCGGTGATGCAAAAACGGGGGACGAATCATGTCGGAGAACAAGATAGAGGAGATCGGGAAGATCAGACTGGATCTGACGCATTATCCGGGGGAAGACTACTACTGTGACGGCGATGAGGAAGATGAACTGCTGGAGATCACGCGCAATTATGCCACGGTGGAATATCAGCGGATCATTGAGGAGCGGAAGAACTGGCCGATCCTGTATCATCTGTCGCAGCAGCGGGAAAATATCGTGGAATGGCTGCCGATCACCAAAGACATGAAGGTGCTGGAGGTGGGCTCGGGCTGCGGTGCGATCACGGGTGTGCTGGCGGCCAAGGCGGGAGAAGTGACCTGTATCGAGCTGTCCCGAAAAAGGAGCAGGATCAACGCGTACCGGCACACGGACGCGGATAACGTGACGATCCATGTGGGGAATTTTCAGGATGTGGAGCCGGAGCTGCCCTGTGATTTTGATTATATATGCCTGATCGGCGTGTTTGAGTATGCACAGGCCTATATCCGATCCGAGACCCCCTACGAGGACTTCTTGCGCATCATTCGGAAGCATGTCAAAAAAGAAGGGCACATCGCGATCGCCATTGAGAACAAATTCGGTTTAAAATATTGGGCGGGGTGCAGGGAAGATCACCTCGGGACTTATTTCAGCGGGCTGGAGGATTATCCGGAAGGCGGCGCGGTGAGGACGTTCACCGCGGACGGACTGCGCCGGATCGCGGAAAAGTGCGGTTACGCTCAGGCGCAGATGTACTATCCCTATCCCGACTACAAATTCATGACATGTCTGTACTCCGACGACCGGCTGCCCAGGCCCGGAGAGCTCTCCTCCAATCTGCGCAACTTTGACAGAGAGAGGCTTATGCTGTTCGATGAAAAGAAGGTCTTTGACACGATCCTGCGGGAAGAGAAGTTCCCGCTTTTTTCCAATTCCTATATGATGATCCTCGGGCCAGAACTGGAGGAACGATATGTAAAGTATTCGGGTGACAGGGCGCCGGAATTTCGTATGAAGACGGTCCTGCGGCAGACTGCCGCGGGCAGGATGATAGAGAAGTATCCGCTGTGTAAAGAGGCGTGGCCGCATATCGAGCGGACGGCACAGGCATATGCGCGGCTGGCGGAACGCTATGCGGACAGCGGACTTTCCGTCAATGCGTGCAGACTGTCGGGCGGCGCGGCGGGACAGGCGCCTTTTCTGCAGCTTGCCTATATCGAAGGGCGGACGCTGGAGGAACTGTTGGACGAGCGCCTCGCCCGCAATGACGTGGAGGGCTTTCACGAGCTGTTTGCGGAGTATCTGAGAAGGATAGCCGTCGGTGAAGAGGAAACAATAGCGGATTATGACCTGATCTTTGCCAATATCCTCGTGCCGGAGGATCATAATAACAGCCGATATCAAGATAACACGTGGCATGTTATCGACTGCGAATGGACCTTCGACAAGGCGATCGAGACGAAACAGATCGCATTTCGGGCGGTATATTGTTATCTGCTGGAAGATGAAAAAAGAAATAGATTAAATCTTGATTTAATACTGAAAGAGCTTGGTCTGGACCAGTCTGAGGCGGAACAGTACCGCAGACAGGAGATGACGTTCCAGAAATATGTGACCGGCAAAAACATGACTATGGAACAGATCCGGGATGCCATCGGGCATCGGGTCTACACGGTGGAGGATTTCTGCGAAGGACAGGCGGCTGCAGCGGGGCGGGGCCGGATTCAGATCTATGAGGATACGGGGAGCGGTTTCTCGGAGGAGCAGTCGTTCTTTTTGGATGAGACGGCGGAGGAGCAGGTCCACGTCACGGCCAAGGGGCTGACCGAGCTTGCGGTAACGGTCTCCGGCGGCAGGAGCGCCCTGCGCATCGACCCCTGCAATGACTTCTGCCTGATCTATATCAGGGAGATCCTGTGGAACGGAACGCCTGTGCCGTGGAAAGGGAAGCAGATCGGGACGAACGGCTGTAAAGTCGGGGATAACACCTATGTTTTTGTGACGCAGGACCCGAATATCACCGTTGCGCTGGACGGGCTGGCACAGCAGGAGAGCAATCTTCTGCAGCTGGCGATGGAAGTGACGGTGCTGCCGCCGGAGACGGCGAGACATCTACGGAAAAGAGGTCTGTTTTAGATCATGCGGGGACGAACGGAGCGCTATGACTGGACCGCCTACTACGCGGCGGCATACGAGAAGGAACGAAAAAAAAATCATGTGCTGGCGGGCAGGATCGCAGATGCCGAGCGGCGTCAGGCGGATCTGAACGATAACCTGAACCGCATCTATGCAAGCCCTTTCTGGCGGGCAACGCTGCCTTTCCGCAAGCTGTATCATGGGCTGAGGGGCGGCGCGCGGCAGGAAAAAGCTGCGGCTGCGGATGCCGGGACACAGCTCGGACAGCTTCGCTACCGGGAAGAGCTGGCCAGGCAGAGCCATCCCTATCTCGAATGGATCAAAAAAGAAAACGCACGTTATGATAACGAATGTGACGGACAGGAGATTCCGGTAAACGGATGGCAGACGATACAGATCCCGAATTCGGATATCACGCTTTTGACCTATGGGCACGGTATCTTGGATAAACGCGCACAGGAAGAGATCAAATCATGTTTTAACAAAAATCCGTCCTGCAGGATCGCCTATGCGGATGAGGATTTCTGCTGGGAGGACTCGTCTCATCGCATGCAGCCTTGGTTCAAGCCGGACTATTCGCCGGACACGCTGCTCGCATTCAATTACTGGGGGCACCTGGTCGCGGCCAAAACGGAGCTGCTGTCCGATGCGCTGCGCGGCGGCGCAGCCTTTGCCGCGAAGGAGAGCGGCCCGCAGACGGCGCGGTTCTATGATCTGTGCCTTCGGCTGGAGGAGGCCGTACAGCGAAGATGCAGACTGGACGGTACGTCTTGGCAGGACAGCATATGCCATATCGATGCCGTACTCTATCATCAGCTATATGAGCCGGCCGGGGAAACGGCATCGGCGCTTCAGGAATGCGCCGGACCCGAAGAGCGGGCCGACGCTGCCGAGCAGAGCCTGATCGCGGATCTGGAAGCGGGGCGGTATCTGTACGGCGCGGGAGCGGACTGCGTCGGTGTGCGCGAGTCGGCGCTTGCCAGAAGGGGTGTCAAGGGCAGCTTCGTGACCGGACAGGAGCCCGACATCTATCATGTGGTGTACGATACGTCCATATCCGGCCGGGAGCGGTGCGTCCGGGCGCAGAACGAGGACAGGCATATCCCCCCGCACCATGCAGTGTCTGTCGTGATCCCGTCAAAGGATCATCCGGAGGTGTTGGAACGCTGTCTGGCCTCGTTTCGGGCCAAGACGGATTACGAGTATTATGAGTGGATCGTGGTGGACAACGGCAGTAATGCGGAAAACCGCGCCAAAACGGAGACGCTGCGGGACAAGTACGGATTCACCTATCTGTATGAGGAGATGCCCTTTAATTTCTCCAGGATGTGCAACATCGGGGCGGCCAAGGCCACCGGCGACCTGCTGCTCTTTATGAACGACGATATGGAGATCATAGAGCACAGCTGGCTGCGCCGCATGGCAGGACAGGCGCTGCAGCCCGGCACGGGCGCGGTCGGCGCGAAGCTGTGGTATGCCGGCACGCAGAAGCTTCAGCATACGGGGATCACGAACATGGAGATCGGGCCTTCGCACAAGCTTGTCACCTTTGAGGACGACAGGGATTACTATTACGGCCGCAACAGGGCGGTATACGACATGGCGGGCGTGACGGCGGCGTGCCTGATGGTGAGCCGTGACAAATATGCGGAAGTGGGCGGCTTCGACGAGACGATGGCGGTGGCCTACAATGACGTGGATCTCTGCTTTAAGCTGCTCGAGGCGGGATATTATAACGTACAGCGCAACGACGCGGTGCTGTATCACCACGAGTCCATGAGCAGGGGCCTGGACGAGCAGGACGACACAAAGTGGGAGCGTCTGCTTGCGGAGAAGGAAGCGCTGTATGCGAAGCATCCGCAGATGAGAGGGCGGGATGCTTTCTATCACCGCGCGCTGATCGACAATGCCTCCGATTACGGCTGCAACTATAAATTCGACTACGAGGACCGTCTGCGGACGGTATCCGCAGAGAAATGGAGCGGAGAACCGTTGAAGAAGACGAGGGCAGGCATTCTGCGGCTGACGGTAGACCGGGCGGAGCTGCAGCACAAGGTGCATGCGGACGAACCGGATATCCTCTGGATCATGGGCTGGTGCTACGTTCCCGGCGCGGACAATGCGCTATACGATAAGCGGGTGCTGCTGCATGCGGAGGACGGCGAGGAGGCATGTTATGCGGCCGTACCCTTCAACCGGCGCCGGGCGGACGTGGAGGCGATCCTGCCCGATGAGCAGAATATCGGACTGGCGGGCTTCGTGCTCCGCGTTCCCCGCACGGCGCTGCCTTCCGGAACATACCGCGTCGGCATGCTGTGTACGAACGGACAGAGGGAAAAGCTGATCGCGTGGAGCGACGCGGTCTGCGAGATCTAGCCGCGGACAGGAAAGGATACCGTTTCTATGGAACAAAAAGAACAGAGGCAGATGACGGAGGAAGAAAAGCTCCGCTATTATAGAGACGCCTATGCGCGGGAAAAACGCAAGGGTGAAGCGCTCACGGCCAAGCTGGCCGCGGCACAGCAGAAAGAGGAGGAGCTGTCGGCGCGCTTGGCCCGCATCAAGGGCAGCATATTCTGGCGTTTGTCCAAGCCCTTACGCATGGCGGTCCACCGGGTGCGCCGGGTGAAAGAGCGGCTCGGCTATTACGGCAGCGTCAAGGGAGTCCTGCGGAAGCTGAACGCGAAGAAGATCGAGCGGAAAGCGCGTATGCAGCACGGAACGGCGAGTTTTCCGAACGCGGAGGAGGCGGCGAGACAGGGCAAGGAGACTTTTTCCCGCAATATCCGATTCAGCATTCTGATGCCGCTTTACAATACGCCGGAAAAATTTCTGCGTCAGGCGATCGACTCCGTCAGGGCGCAGACTTATGCGAACTGGCAGCTGTGTATGGCGGACGGCTCGGATGCGCAGCATGCCGACGTGGGCGCGATCTGCAAGGAATACGCTGCCGAAGATCCGCGTATCCTCTACCGCAAGCTGCCGAAGAACGAAGGGATCTCCGGCAATACCAACGCATGCCTCGCCATGGCTTCCGGCGATTATATCGCTCTTTTTGATCATGACGACGTGCTGCATCCGAGCGTGCTGTACGAGTATATGAAGGCGATCTGCGACCGGGGCGCGGACTATATCTACTGTGACGAAGCCACTTTTAAGGGCAATAAGACGATAGATCACATGATCACGCTGCACTTTAAGCCGGATTTCGCGCCGGACAATCTGCGTGCCAACAACTATATCTGCCATTTCAGCGCGTTTGACCGCAATCTGATAGAGGGTGTCAGCCTGTTTCGCTCCGCGTTCGACGGCAGTCAGGACCACGACGCGATCCTGCGGCTGACCGGCCGGGCGAAATGTATCGTGCATGTGCCGAAGCTGCTGTATTACTGGCGGTCCCATGCGGGCAGCGTGGCGGCCGACATCAATGCCAAGAGTTACGCCATCGACGCGGCCAAGAGGGCGGTGGCCGCACATCTGCGCGAACAGGGATACGAGGATTTTGAGATACTCTCCACCAAGGCGTTCGAGACGATCTTTCAGATCAAGTATGCGATACAGGGCAGTCCGCTTGTGAGTATCGTGATCCCCAACAAGGACCACAGGGAAGATCTGGAGCGCTGCATCACTTCCATTTTGGAGAAGAGCAGTTACGAACACTATGAGATCATCGTGGCGGAGAACAACAGCACGACGGAGGAGATCTTCGCATACTACAAAAAGATACAGGAGAATCCCAACATCAGGGTAGTGAAGTACGAGGGCGACTTCAATTACTCCAAGATCAACAATTTTGCGGTGAGATCGGCGCGGGGAGAATATATTCTCCTGCTGAATAATGACACCGCTGTCATAACTCTGGACTGGATCGAGGAGATGCTCATGTACGCGCAGAGAAAGGACGTGGGTGCGGTCGGCGCGAAGCTCTATTACGGCGATCGGACGATCCAGCACGCGGGCGTGGTGCTCGGACTCGGGCAGCACAGGACTGCGGGACATAGCCATTACCGCGTCAGCAGCAATAACCTCGGCTATATGGGACGCCTCTGCTACGCCCAGAACGTGATGGCCGTGACGGGCGCGTGCCTTATGATGAAAAAAGCCCTTTTTGAAGAGCTGGGCGGGCTGGACGAGGAATTTGCCGTCTCCCTGAACGATGTGGATCTGTGCGTCAGGGCGTGGAAGGCCGGCTATGTCAATGTGTTCACGCCCTTCGCGGAGCTGTATCACTATGAGTCCGTTTCCAGAGGGTCTGACGACCACGGCGAGAAGGCGGCGCGTTACGAACGGGAATCCGAAGCCTTCCGCGCGAAGTGGAAGGAGCTGCTCGTGAAGGGTGATCCCTACTATAACCCCAACTTTTCGCTCGACCGCAGCGATTTCGCGCTGAAAACGGAGTAGAAAAGACGGCGTACAAAAAGACGGTGTACAGCGATTTTCTATTTGCGGCGCCGTCTGTTATATGGTAAAATAAAAGCTGTGATATAAAATAAAACGGAGGTATCGAAATGGGTTACAGAGAACAGTTTGATTTTTGGGTTACGGACTCCTATTTTGACGATGCGACGAAGCAGGAGCTTCTGGCAGTCAGAAATGATGAGAAAGAGATCGAAGAGCGCTTCTATAAAGACCTCGAGTTTGGCACAGGCGGTCTGCGCGGCATTATCGGCGCGGGAACGAACCGCATGAATATCTACACGGTCCGCAAGGCGACGCAGGGACTTGCAAATTACATAAAAAAGCAGGGCGGCGAGGCAAAGGGCGTGGCGATCGCCTACGACTCCAGAAGAAAGTCTCCGGAGTTTGCGGATGAGGCGGCGCTGTGTCTGGCGGCAAACGGCATCAAGGCGTATGTGTTCGACGCGCTCAGGCCCACGCCGGAATTGTCGTTCGCGCTGCGCGAGCTGGGCTGTATCTCGGGCATCGTTATCACGGCGAGCCATAACCCGCCGGAGTACAACGGATATAAGTGTTATTGGGAGGACGGCGCGCAGGTCGCGGCGCCCAGAGACAAAGAGATCATCACGGAAGTGAACAATGTGACCGACTACCATACCGTCAAGACGATGGACAAGGAGGAGGCGAAGAAGGCCGGACTCTATGTGGTGATCGGCAGCGAGATCGACGACAAGTATATGGCGGAACTGAAGAAGCAGATCATTCACCCCGACGTTATCAAGGAGATGGCGGAGGAGATGAAGATCGTTTACTCCCCGTTCAACGGGACGGGCAACGTGCCGGTGAGAAGGATTCTGTCCGAGTTAGGTTTTAAGAATGTATATGTAGTGCCGGAGCAGGAGATGCCCGATCCGGACTTTACCACACTGGAATACCCGAATCCGGAAGATCCGAAAGCGTTTACGCTGGCTCTCAAGCTGGCGAAGGAGAAGAAGGCGGATATCGTGCTGGCGACCGACCCCGACGCGGACCGGCTTGGCATCTATGCGCTGGATACCGGCTCCGGCGAGTATGTTCCTTTTACGGGCAATATGTCCGGTATGCTCATAGCGGAGTACATCCTGCGCGAGAGGACCGCGACGGGCAAGATGCCGAAGGATCCCGCGCTTGTCACGACGATCGTGACCACCAATATGGCCCGCGCCATAGCGGAAGACTACCATGTGAAATTTATCGAGGTGCTGACCGGCTTCAAGTATATCGGCGAGCAGATCAAGCTGTTTGAGCAGAGCGGTGCGAACAACTATGTGTTCGGCCTTGAGGAGAGCTACGGCTGTCTCGCGGGAACGCACGCGAGGGATAAGGACGCGGTCGTTGCGGTCATGTGCCTGTGCGAGATGGCGGCATGGTGCAAGAAGCACGGTAAGACCGTGTGGGATCAGATGATCACATTGTATGAAAAGTATGGCTACTATAAAGAAAGCCAGTACGCGATCACCATGAAAGGCATCGACGGGGCGAAGCAGATCGAGGAGCTTATGGGTAAGCTGCGGAACGATCCGCCCAAGACTTTCGGTGATCTGAAGGTCAAAGAGTTCAGGGATTACAGCACGGGCAAGACCCAAAATCTGGAAACGGGAGAAGAGGGCGTGACCGGGCTGCCGAAGTCCAACGTGCTCTACTTTGACCTGACAAACGATTCCTGGTGCTGCGCCCGCCCTTCGGGAACGGAGCCGAAGATCAAGTTCTATATGGGCGTCAAGGGCACGAATCTGGAAGATGCACAGAACAGACTGGATAAGCTGACGGAAGCTTTGAAAGCATATCTCTAAGAGAGGCAACCAACATTATCGCCCTGCTTTTCGGCAGGGCGATGGTCTTTTTTGGCGCAATATGGCGGGCGGAATATGGGGAACAGGATCCTAAAAGCGAACAATTTCATGAAGACCGTGCGCTATCTGAGAAGGAACGGCATTCTTCACACTTACTATGCCGCGCGGGAGAGGATCGGGGAAGAGCGCAGCGCAGACTATTTTTACAGGGAGCCGTCGGCGGAGACGCTGCGGGAACAGCGCGCGGAGGCGGCGGCATATTCCACGGTCTTTAGCGTGGTGGTGCCGGCCTATGAGACGGACGGGACGTTTCTGCGGGAGATGGTCGAGTCCGTACGCCGACAGAGCTATGGCAAGTGGGAGCTTATCATTGTGGACGGCAGCGGCACCGATGCCGTGGAGAAATGCATGGGGCGGATCACGGCGGATTGGGCGGACGAGCGGATCCGGTATATCCGTCTGGCACAGAATCAGGGCATATCCGTTAATACCAACGCGGGCATCGCACAGGCGGCGGGGGATTATATCGCCCTGCTGGATCATGACGATCTTCTTGCGCCCGACGCGCTCTATCATATGGCGGCGGCGGTTGAGAAGGCAAAGAAACGGGGCTGTGCGCCGGTCATGCTCTATTCCGATGAAGACAAATATGACAGTAACACGCGTTATTATACTGCGCCGAACCGAAAAACGGAATTTAATCTTGATTTTATATTGGCCAACAACTATATCTGTCATCTCATGGCCGTGGAAGCCCGCGCGCTGAAGAGACTGCAGCTCCGCGGGGATTTTGACGGGGCGCAGGACTATGACCTTGTGCTCCGTCTTGTGGGGGAGCTGTGGGAACGCGTGCCGGCGGGAGAGATGGCGGACAGGATCGTGCATATCCCGCAGATCCTGTATCACTGGCGCTGCCACGCGGACTCTACGGCGGACAATACCTCCAGTAAAGCCTATGCCTATGAGGCCGGCAGAGCGGCGCTCGCGGATTTTTGCGCGGCGCGGGGCTGGCAGGTGCAGGTGCGGCACAGCCGTCATCTGGGCTTTTACGATATTCTCTACCGGCCGGACATTCTGACGGTCCGGCGTGATGTGGGCATCGTGGGCGGCAGGATATTGGATCGGCAAAGGCGCATATGCGGCGGCGCCATGGGAAATGACGGAAGTGTCATGTATTGCGGCCTGCACAGGGAGTATAGCGGCGGCAGCACGCATCGGGCGGCGCTGAAGCAGGATACGGCGGCGGTGGATATCCGGTGTATGCAGGTGCGTGAGGAAATGCGGGAAGCCTATGAACAGATCACGGGACTGGCCTACGCGGAGCGGATGATCCGATGCGGCCGCGGGCGAAATGCCCGAAGGGTCGGGATCGCCGATGTTTCGGGACTTACCTGCGACGAGGCGGGTTACCGCAAGCTGAGTCTGGAATTGGGCAAGGCTGCGGCAGAGCGGGGATACCGTGTGCTGTGGGACCCGCAGCTCGAGATCAGGACGGATATGTAGAAGGAGCGGAAGATGGAACAACAGATACGTTCTACCGTGGTGATCCCCAATTACAACGGGATCGATTATATAGAGAACTGTCTGTGTTTTCTGCAGGACGAACCGGCTCACATTATTGTGGTGGATAACGGCTCGACCGACGGAAGCAGACAGCTTGTGCAGGAAAGATTCCCGCAGGTCGGGCTGATCTGCCTCGATCGGAATTACGGCTTCTGCAGAGCCGTGAACGAAGGGATAGCGGCAAGCAAAACAACATATGTTATTTTATTAAACAACGATACGGAGGTGGAGAAAGGATTCGTGCGCGCGCTGGAGCAGCCGCTGGAGCGGCATCCGGAGGTGTTCTCCGGCTCGGCGCAGATGCGCAGCCTGAAGCGCCCCGGTCTGATCGACGACGCGGGGGATTATTACTGTGCGCTCGGCTGGGCGTTCGCCCTCGGCAAAGACAAGCCGATCCAAGGATATCAGCGCAAGCGGAGGATATTCGCGGCGTGCGGCGGCGCGGCCATTTACCGCAGAAAGCTCTTTGAGGAGATCGGCGTGATGGACGAAAATCATTTTGCCTATCTGGAAGATATCGATCTGGGGTATCGGGCGCGGCTGAACGGTTACAATAATCTCTATATTCCGGAAGCGGTGGTCTACCATGCGGGCAGCGGTTTCAGCGGGTCGCGCTACAATCGGTTCAAGGTCAGGCTCTCCTCGCGAAACAGCGTTTATCTGCTCTACAAAAATATGCCTGCAGCGCAGATCCTTCTGAATCTGCCGCTCCTGTTGGCGGGATTTGCGGTCAAGACGGTCTTTTTCATGCGAAAAGGGCTGGGCGGTATTTATCTGCAGGGCTTGTGCGAGGGCGCTGCGCTGTGCCGCTCCGAAAAAGGCCGGGTACACAAGGTGCGGTTCAGCCGGGACAGGCTGTACAGCTATATCGTGATACAGCTGGAACTTTGGCGCAATATATGGTATCGTTTTACGGCATGATAACTGCAGGTTGTGTTTTGGCGCGAAGTATTGTATGATACACACAAAGAGGCGCAGAAAATGATCAAGGATAATCAGAAGTATTTTAACAGGCTGCATGTGGTCTTAGATGCCGCTGTCATAGTGGTTTCCTATATACTGGCTTGGTATCTGCGGTTTGCCAGCCCCTTCTCCAACGTCGGCGAGGACGTCGGTGTACTTCCTATGGGCACATATTTCAATATGCTCTTCTTGATCGTGCCGGGTTATCTGCTCTTATATTATAACTTCAATCTCTACACGCCGAAGCGCGCGACTGTCCATAAATACGAGATCCTCAACATTTTTCAGGCAAATACGGTGGGCATGATCCTTCTGATGGCGGGCTGGTATCTCGTCTCGCAGATCCACTTTTCGCGTGGCATGATGGCCTATTTCTATGTGATCAATATTGTGCTCATGGGGATCGAGCGCTCCCTGATCCGTTCTCTGCTGCAATATTTCCGCGATAAGGGCTACAATCTGAAATACATCCTGCTGGTGGGATATTCCCGGGCGGCGGAGGAGTATATCAGGCGTATCAACGATAATCCGCAGTGGGGATATGTGGTGCGGGGGATCCTTGACGACAGTGTGCCGCGGGGAACGCTGTATCAGGGCGTCAAGGTGCTCGGCGAGATCGAAAATCTGTTATATATCCTGCCCCAGAGCAGTTTGGACGAGATCGCGATCACGCTGCCCCTGAAGGATTACAACAATCTGGAGCATATTGTGGATATCTGTGAGAAATCCGGCGTTCATACGAAGTTTATCCCCGATTACAACAGTATGTTCCCGAGCCGACCATACACGGAGGACCTTATGGGGCTGCCCGTGATCAATATCCGTTATGTGCCGCTCACCAACACGCTCAACTGGATCGCCAAGCGGGCGGTGGACGTGGTCGTGGCGCTTGTCGGGCTTGTGATATCGTCGCCGGTCATGCTGCTCGCCGCCATAGCGGTGAGGTGTACATCGCGTGGCCCTGTTATTTTCAGGCAGGAGCGCATCGGTCTGCACAACAAACCCTTTAAAATGTACAAATTCCGCACGATGGAAGTGCAGAAGCCGTCCGCCGAACAAAAAGGGTGGACGACCAAGGACGACCCGCGCGTCACAAAGGTCGGGAAATTCCTGCGCCGGACAAGCATCGACGAGCTGCCGCAGCTTTTCAATATCATCAAGGGCGACATGAGCGTGGTCGGGCCGAGACCCGAGCGGCCGCAGTTTGTGGAAAAGTTTAAGGAGGAGATCCCGCGCTATATGGTGAAGCATCAGGTCAGGCCCGGACTTACGGGCTGGGCGCAGATCAACGGCTACCGCGGCGATACGTCCATTAAGCGCAGGATCGAATACGATATTTTCTATATTGAGAATTGGACGATGTCGTTTGACATCAAGATCATGATCCTGACGATTTTCAAGGGCTTCATCAATAAAAACGCCTATTAGTGAGATACTAATCTGAAAGCCGCCGGATCGCCGCAGACCTTAAGAAAAAAGGAAGATTTTGTTAAGAATCCCACAAGATAATGGGGATATTGTCGGAAATTGACACAACAGCTTGATTTTTTATGTTGATTGTGAGAGAATGAATGTCAGAGGTTTACGTTACGACATGTGAAAATTAAGGAGTACGGGTTATGGCAAGATATGTAGAAGATGAATACGAAGAGGAACGTCCGAGAAAGAAATCTTCCTCCGGCGGCAAAAAGCCTTCCGGAAACAAGAAATCTTCGGGTAAGAAACCTTCCGGCAAAAAGTCTTCCGGCAAGAAAGGATCTGGCAAAAAGGCGCAAGCAAGAAAACAGCGCAGAAGGATCATCATATTTATCATAGAGCTGATCATCCTCATCGCTGCGGTCGTTGTGCTCTACGGCGTCCTCACGGCGACCAAGGGCGGCAAGATGGAGATCGAGGAAAACGATATCATCATCAACGAGACCGTCAAGGAAGCGGAAGAGACCAGTATGAAGGGCTACCGCAATATCGCCCTGTTCGGTGTGGATTCCACTTCCGGCGCACTGACGAAGAACACGCGGAGTGACACGATCATGATCGCTTCTATCAATCTGGACACGGGCGAGTGCAAGCTGGTATCGGTGTACCGCGACACTTACCTGAACCTGAGCAACGATCAGTACAATAAGTGCAACGGCGCATACGCCAAGGGCGGACCGGAACAGGCGATCAATATGCTGAACATGAATCTGGACATGAACATCACGGATTTCGTCACGGTGGGCTTTGCCGGGCTGACGGATACGATCGATGCGCTGGGCGGCGTCTACATCGATGTGGACGATACGGAGATCAGTCATCTGAACAACTATCAGCTCTGTATTGCCGAGGATCTGAAGCGTTCCTACACGCCGGTGTCTTCCACCGGATATCAGCTCCTGAACGGCTTACAGGCGACGGGTTACTGCCGTATCCGCTATACGGCGGGCGACGACTTCAAGCGTGCGGAGCGGCAGCGGGAAGTGCTGACGGCGGTGGCGGATCAGGCGAAGAAGGCTTCCGTGGCGGATCTGACCAAGACGGCGCAGGACGTGTTCAGCGAGACCTATACGTCGTTGGATCTGTCGGAGATCGTGGAACTGCTGGGCGATGTGAACCATTATTATATCGGCGATACGGCAGGATTCCCGCAGGAGTCCAATCGGGCTACGGGAACGATCGGGGCGAAGGGCTCCTGCGTGATTCCCGTGAGTCTGGAGGACAATGTCAGGTGGCTGCATCAGTACCTGTTTGACGATTACGACTATGAGCCGTCTGCAACCGTGAAAGAGTGCAGCGATAGGATCTACTCCGATACAAGTGGATATTTGAAGAAATAACAGATAGAGCAAAGGGGCCGGTTTTGCGGGCCCCTTTTGTTAAAATAAGGAAAATGTGGAAGCGGAGGGAAAAACGTGGATACGATAGATGTCATTATCCCCGTATACAAGCCCGATCACAAATTCCTGACTCTGATCGAACGGCTGGAACGGCAGAACGTTCCGGTAAATCGGATTATTGTCATAAACACAGAGCAGAAATATTTTGACCGGTTATTCTATGGTACTTCTTTTCTGAAGGAGTATCATAATATTATTGTGAAGCATATATCCAAGAGGGAGTTTGACCACGGAAAAACGAGGAACCGCGGTGTGAAGGAGTCCGATGCCGACTGCTTCCTCATGATGACGCAGGATGCCGTTCCGGCAGACGAACATATGGTGGAGGAGCTGTTGGGAAAGCTGCACCAGGACGGGGTGGCGGTGGCGTACGCCAGACAGCTTGCCGCGGAGGACAGCAGCGAGGAGGAGAAGATCGCGCGGGCTTTCAATTATCCGGCGGAATCCGCAGTCAAGACAAAGGCGGATCTGGAACGTCTCGGGATCAAGACGTTCTTCTGTTCCAACGTGTGCGCGGCATACAACCGACGGATATTCGACGAGCTGGGCGGTTTCGTCAGGCGTACGATATTCAATGAGGATATGCTCTACGCGGCCAAGGCCGTGGAGGCGGGCTACGGCATCGCGTACGCCGCCGAGGCGGAGGTATACCATTCGCACAGCTATAGCTGCGCGGAGCAGTTTCACAGGAATTTTGACTTGGGCGTGTCCCAGGCGGAACACCCGGAGGTCTTTGCGGCGTATCCGGCGGAATCGGAGGGACTCCGGCTGGTCAGAGAGACTGTCCGCCACCTGTGGGAAAGTGGTATGAAGCGTCGGATCCCCTATGCGATCGTGCAGAGCGGCTGCAGGTATATGGGGTATCTGTTCGGAAAACACTATCGGCGGCTGCCGGCGAAGCTGGTTGTTGCAATGTCCGCCAACAAGGCATATTGGCGCTGATCCAGCGCGGGAAATAAGGGATATGGAGGAGTAAGGTATGTGTGGAATCGTGGGATATATCGGGACGAAACAGGCGGCCCCTATCATTTTGGACGGTCTGGCGAAATTGGAATACCGCGGATATGACTCTGCGGGCATGGCTGTCTATGACGGCAGCAAGATCAATATCACCAAGTCCGTCGGCAGACTGAAGGTATTGGAAAATATGACGCGCGGCGGTGAGACGATGCCCGGCGTATGCGGCATCGGACATACGCGGTGGGCCACCCACGGCGTGCCGAACAATACGAACGCGCACCCGCATTTCAATACGGACGAGACGATCACGGTCGTACATAACGGCATTATCGAGAATTATCTGCAGCTTCGCCAAAAGCTGACGGCAAAGGGTTATCGGTTTGTCTCGGATACGGATACGGAGGTGCTGGCGCACCTGCTCGACTACTACTACAAGGGAAATCCGCTGGAGGCGGTGACTAAAGTGCTGCACCGCGTCGAGGGCTCCTATGCGCTTGGCATCCTCTTTGCGGATTGTCCGGATCAGATCTTTGCCGCGAGAAAGGATTCGCCGCTCATCGTGGGACAGAACGAGGACGGCTGCTTTATCGCCTCCGATGTGCCGGCGATCCTCAAATATACGAGAAAAGTGTACTATGTGGACAATCAGGAGGTCGTGCGTCTGCGCGCGGATCACATGCACTTTTACACGGTGGACGAGGAAGAGATCAAGAAAGAGCCCGTCAAGATCGAGTGGGATGCCGACGCCGCGGAGAAAGCGGGATACGAGCATTTCATGCTGAAGGAGATGTATGAGCAGCCCAAGACCGTGGCGGATACGCTCCTGCCGAGGATCAAGGATGACGATATCGTCATCGACGAGCTGAACATGACGGACGAAGAACTCGCGGCGGTCAGAAAGCTGCATATCGTGGCGTGCGGGTCCGCCTATCACGCGGGCGTGACCGGCAAGTACGTCATAGAGGGGCTGGCGCGCATTCCTGTGGAAGTGGATCTGGCTTCCGAGTTCAGATACCGCGATCCGATCCTGGAGGAGGGCGCCATGGTCATAGTGATCAGCCAGTCCGGTGAGACGGCGGACACCTTGGCGGCGCTTAGAGAATCCAAAGCGCGCGGTTTCAAGGTGCTGGGGATCGTCAACGTAGTCGGGAGCTCCATTGCCAGAGAAGCCGACAACGTCATGTATACATGGGCAGGGCCGGAGATCGCGGTTGCCACCACCAAGGCGTACAGCGCCCAGCTTATCGCGCTGTATCTGCTTGCCATGAAGCTTGGCAGAGTGCGGGGCAAGATCGACGACGAGACGTTTGCCTCGCTTCTGAACGACCTGAAGTGTCTGCCCGATCAGATAGAGCTTCTGCTGAACAACAAATTGAAGATACAGAAGTTTGCCAACCGATATATCGGCGCGAAGGACGTGTTTTTCATCGGCAGAGGGATCGATTATGCCATTTCGCTGGAAGGTTCCCTGAAACTTAAGGAGATCTCCTACATTCACTCCGAGGCATATGCGGCGGGCGAACTGAAACACGGCACGATCTCCCTGATCGAGGAGGGTACGCTCGTGGCGGCGGTGTCCACACAGCCGGAGCTGTACGCCAAGACGATCAGCAACATGGTGGAGGTGAAGGCGAGAGGCGCGTTTGTGCTGGCCGTCACATGCGAGGAGAACAAGGAGATCGAGAAGGCGGCGGACTATGTGATCTATATTCCGGAGACAAACCCGTATTTTGCCAATTCACTGGCTATCATACCCCTGCAGCTGTTCGGGTACTATGTTTCCGTGGGTAAGGGCTGCGACGTCGATAAGCCGAGGAATCTTGCGAAATCCGTCACGGTCGAATAGGGAGAAGAGAAAACACAATTTTTCAAAAAAGTTGTCACAGTTTATACACAATTGCGGCATATACTGGCCTCAAGATCAAAGAAGAGATCGGCGGTGAACCGACCTGTCACTAGGGAAGGAGCAAAGTATTATGTACGACAACAATTATCCAAATGAAAATCCTGCTGCGGATTCATCGACGTCGAATACAACGCCTGTCAATCAAAATGCATCGAGCGGCGCGCCGCAGGCGGGCGGCTACTATCAAAACGCATACGGCGGCGCGGACTATGGCCGGCACACGGCGCATAATCCCTATGAGAACCGCAACGCCAGCTATCATTACGGCGGCGCTTATCAGGACGCTTATATGCAGATGAACGGGGGCGCAGCCGGCGGTCAGCCGCAGAAGCCTGAGAAACACGGGAAGAAGAGGCCGCATATAGCGGGGTATCTGAAGAAAGCGCTGGTGTGCCTGTCGCTCGGTCTGTTCTTCGGTATTTTTGCGGGCATCGGGATATACGCGGTGCAGTCCGTGACCGGCATGTTCGGCCCGGCAGACAGAACAGAGCCGATCTCGGAGACGACCGACGATACTGCCGGGGAGCAGACGGATATTCCGGAGACGTCGCCGGAGGAGAGCAAAACGACAGCCGACGGCCACTCACAGAACGGCATCACCCAGACCGCCGAGACGGCGGCGGTCGACGGCGGCGAAATTGTGACGGATGTGTCGGAAGTGGTGAAAAACGTTATGCCCGCCATTGTGTCGATCAACAATCACTTCACCGAGAAGATGTCTTACTTCGGCCAGTCTTTCACCAATGAGGCGGAGTCGAGCGGCTCCGGCATCATCGTGGGAGAGAACGACACGGAGTTGTTGATCGCGACCAACTACCATGTGGTTGCGGATACGGATAAGCTGACGGTGCAGTTCCTCGAGGGCAGCGAGGCGGAAGCGTCCGTCAAGGGAACCGATGCGGATATGGATCTGGCGGTGGTCGCCGTGCCGCTCACGGAGATCGACGGCAGCGTCAGACAGAGTATCGCGATCGCCACGCTGGGGGATTCCGATTCCCTGCAGGTGGGCGAGCCCGCGATCGCCATCGGCAACTCTTTGGGATACGGCCAGTCCGTCACGACGGGCGTTATCAGCGCGCTGAACAGAAGCATACAGCTATCGGACGGTTCGGCCTCCGGCAGCTTTATTCAGACAGACGCGGCGATTAATCCGGGGAATTCCGGCGGCGCCCTCTTAAATATCAGGGGCGAGGTCATCGGGATCAATTCCAGCAAGATCGGCGGCAGCGCCGTGGAAGGCATGGGCTATGCCATTCCGATCTCTTCCGCAAGTCCGATCATAGCGGAGCTGATGCTGAAGGAGACCAAGAATAAGGTCGCGGAGGAAGAGAGAGGTTATCTGGGCATTACCGGCATCAGCGTTACGGAGTATGTGTCCGAGACGTACGGCATGCCGGAAGGCGTCTATATCTCTCAGGTATATGACAATACGGCGGCTGCGGCGGCCGGTCTGGTGAAGGGCGACATCATCACGGCGTTTGACGGTGAGGATATCGACTCCATGGACGAACTGCAGGAGCAGCTCGAGTTCTATGCGAAGGGCGATACGGTGAAAGTCACCGTCATGTCGCCGGAGAGCAGCGGATACAAGGAGCGGCAGGTAGAGATGACGCTGGGCAATAAAGTGCAGAACTGATAGAACGCAGAGGGAAAAGGCGGGAGAGATGATTCTCCCGCCCATTTTTTATTATATCGTCAATTGATTATCTGCATCATTTTTTAAAATTTGATGCAGATAATATTGACAATGAATGCGATAAGCGTTATTATTTAACTGCATCATTATATTTACTTATGAGTGAATTGATGCTTGAATGAGGATATTGAAATGAGAAATTTTGATTACAGTAAAAAATGGGAGACATTACTGACGCCGGAAATCGTGGCACTGCTTACGCAAATTCATGAGTATAAAGGCGAACAGTCACTTTTTATAGAAGCGAAGGCGGATACACTGGCGCAACTTGTGGAGATTGCCAAGATTCAGAGCACTGAGGCATCCAATAAGATTGAAGGTATCTGCACTTCCGATGCCAGATTGAAGGCACTTGTAAAGGATAAAACCACGCCCAAGACAAGGAATGAGCGTGAGATTGCCGGATACAGGGATGTGCTTAATACCATCCATGAGAGTCATGATTATATTTCAATCAGACCGAATATGATACTTCAGCTTCACAGAGATTTATACAAATTTGAAGGTTATGATATTGGTGGAAAATATAAAGCTGCGGACAATATCATCGAGGAAGAGGATGAGCGGGGTAGCAAGTTCGTTCGATTCAGAACGGTCCCTGCATGGGAAACGCCGGAGGCAATGGAGAACCTTTGCAATGAATTTGATAAAGTTCTCGGAATCGGAACAATAGATCCACTTCTTCTGATTCCGATGTTCATATTGGATTTTTTATGTATCCATCCGTTTCATGACGGTAACGGAAGAATGAGCAGATTGCTTACTCTGCTGATGCTATATAGAGCCGGATACATCGTAGGAAAGTATATCAGTATTGAGCATTTGATTGAAAAGACTAAGACTTCATACTATGAATGTCTGCAGGAAAGCTCTCTTAACTGGCATGAGGAAGAGAATAATTACGTTCCATTTGTACAGTATATGCTCGGTGTCGTAGTTGCGGCATACAGAGATTTTTCTGACAGAGTAGAGGCGTTGGTTACAAGCGGTCTTTCAAAGCCTGAGCGAGTGGCAGAATTGATAAAGAACACATATGGCGAGATTACAAAGTCTCAGATTATGGAGAAATGCCCCGACATCAGCCGTATAACGGTAGAAAGAGCGCTGTCAGAACTTCTGTCATCGGAAAGTATTATAAAGATAGGCGGCGGCAGATATACAAAATATGTTTGGAACAGAGATAAGGAGTAAAGGGAAGCGATCATGACCGGAGAACTTGGTAATAAGATTGATAGTTTATGGGAAATTTTCTGGAACGGAGGAATCACAAATCCACTTGATGTTGTCGAGCAGATGACATACCTCATGTTTATAAAGGATCTTGATGATACGGACAATCTTCGCGCAAAGGAAGCTGCCATGCTGGGCCTTTCTTATAAGAGTATCTTCGCTGATGAAGTCGAGATTGGTGATCGCAAGGTGGATGGCAATCAGCTTAAGTGGTCTACATTCCATGACTTTCCAGCACAGAGAATGTATTCCGTTGTTCAGGAATGGGTATTTCCGTTTATAAAGAATCTTCACGGAGACAAGAACTCAGCATACAGCAAATACATGGATGATGCCATCTTTAAAGTAAACACGCCTTTGATGCTTTCCAAGATAGTTGATGCTATGGATGAGATCTATTCCATGATGGAAGAACTTCATCAGACAGATATTCGCGGCGATGTATATGAGTATCTTCTTTCAAAGATTGCTCAATCAGGTGTCAACGGTCAGTTCAGAACGCCGAGGCATATCATTCGTATGATGGTTGAGATGATGGATCCAAAGCCGACAGATTATATTTGTGATCCTGCCTGCGGAACTTCCGGATTCCTTGTTGTCAGCGGCGATTACTTAAGAGAAAAATACAAGAAGGAAGTGCTTCTTGATAAGCAGAACAGAAATCATTTTATGAATGAGATGTTCCACGGATATGACATGGACAGAACGATGCTTCGTATTGGCGCCATGAATATGATGACTCACGGTGTAGAGAATCCGTTTATCGAGTATCGCGACAGCTTGTCGGATCAGAATCCGGATAAGGATATGTATTCCCTTATTTTGGCAAATCCGCCGTTTAAGGGTAACCTCGATGCAGATACCGTATCAACGGACCTTCAGAAGTTGTGCAAGACCAAGAAAACAGAGCTCTTGTTTTTGGCGTTGTTTGTGAGAATGTTGAAGATTGGCGGCAGATGCGCTTGTATCGTTCCTGACGGAGTGCTCTTTGGATCTTCTAACGCACATAAGGCTATCAGGAAGGAGATCGTAGAGAACCAGCGCCTTGAAGCTGTTATCTCCATGCCTTCTGGCGTGTTTAAACCATACGCCGGGGTATCTACCGGAATACTTGTGTTTACGAAAACCGGTCATGGCGGAACAGATGATGTATGGTTCTACGATATGACTGCTGATGGGTTCAGCCTTGATGATAAACGTACTGAAATTAAGGATAATGATATTCCTGATATTATCAGCCGTTTCAAGAATCTTGAGGCTGAAAAGGACAGAAAACGTACAGACAAATCCTTTCTGGTATCTAAGAAGGAAATTGCTGATAATAACTATGATCTCTCTATCAACAAGTACAAAGAGGTTGAATATGCTGCAGTAGAATATCCGCCGACATCAGAGATTATGGCAAATATCAGAGAAATTGAGAAGCAGATAAGCCGGGAAATGGATGAACTTGAAAAACTTCTGAATGCGTAACGATAGTGTCCTTCGGGACGCGATAAAATTCGGATTTGTGAGGATGAATGATGGGAAAGAAGTGGGTAAAAGTTGCTTATGACGCACCTTTAAATGAACTAGATACAGAAACGCAGACATTTGGATGCAGGACAAATAATCCAGAAATATGCTCTAGTAACTGTTTAGAGGGTATATGTGCGTTTGTTACAGAAGATAATATTTGCAGAAAGCCTTCACGAGCATGGAAAAAGCAGTATGCTAAGCTGAAGGAGGTTTGCAAATCATGAAAAATGCAGTTCGATTGGGAGAAGTAGCGTCTTATATAAATGGATACGCCTTTAAGCCAGAAGATCGGGGAGAAAAAGGACTACCAATTATTAGAATTCAAGATTTAACGGGTAATTCTTATGATATGGGATATTATGATGGCGAGTATCCAGAAAAAATAGAAATTAATGATGGAGATGTGTTGATATCTTGGTCTGCAAGTCTTGGTGTGTATATTTGGAATGGCGGGAAGGCTTTATTAAATCAGCATATTTTTAAAGTCGTATTTGACAAAATGATAATTGAAAAGCAATATTTTGTATATGCTGTAAGGCATAAGCTAAAAGAGATGATATCCAAAACACATGGTGCAACAATGAAACATATTATTAAAAAGGATTTTGATAATACGTTAATTCCGTTTGTTTCATGCGGAGAGCAAAAAGAAATTGCATCTAGAATTAATGCTGTAGAAAATATAGTTGCGGCTCATAAGTTACTGATAGAAAAATGTGATTTGCTTGTCAAATCACGGTTTGTAGAGATGTTTGGTGATCCAATCTATAATATTAAAGGGTGGGCAGAATCAACTTTACCAGAACTTGGTGAATTTGGAAGAGGTGTTTCTAAACATCGTCCGCGGAACGCGCCAGAATTACTTGGAGGAGAATATCCGTTAATTCAAACTGGTGAGATAGCTGCAGCAGATTTGTATATTACGTCTTACGATAATACCTATTCAGAAATAGGTTTAAAACAGAGTAAGATGTGGCAAAAGGGTACTCTTTGCATAACTATAGCGGCTAATATTGCTAAAACTGCAATCTTGGCTTTTGATGCGTGTTTTCCTGATAGTGTAGTAGGGTTTAATGCTAATGAAAGAACGAATAATGTCTTTATCCACTATTGGTTTTCTTTTTTTCAGGAAATATTAGAAGCCCAAGCACCAGAGTCGGCGCAAAAAAATATAAATCTAAAAATACTTAGTGAACTGAAAGTAATTGTGCCAGATAAGTCAGCACAGGATACATTCGCAGCTTTTGTTATGGAAACATACAAATTAAAAGTTTCTGTTCAAAAAGCCTTAGAAGAAACACAAACTCTTTTTGACAGTTTGATGCAAGAATACTTTGGCTGAGGGGATAGAACGGAGGTAGCGATATGACCAATTTCGATTATTTGAAAAAAGAGCCGAAATTCAACACGTTTTCCGATGTGGCAATTGCGGCTGAAAAAATACTATATATAGATTCTGCCTCCTGTATCCTCAACTGTCGCAGAGCGATGGAGTTTGCCATCAAGTGGATGTACTCGGTTGACGAATCTCTTACCATGCCTTATCAGGATAATCTGCTCAGTCTGATGCGCACAGAGGAATTTAAGGATCTCATTGACGAAGACCTTATGAAGCGCATGGATTTCATCCGCAGGATGGGAAACAATGCTGCTCATTCCGGCAAGAAGATTACAGATGACCAGGCGATTCTTTGCCTTGAGAATCTTCTGATTTTCTTTGATTTTGTATGCTGCTGCTATGCCGATGAATATGAAGAGCATACCTTTGACAAGTCTCTGCTTGTAAAAGATGAAAACGAGCAGGTAAAAAAGGATTTTCCTGATGTTGATATTAAAAAACTGATTGCAGAAAACGCTACATTAAAGAAAGAACTGACATCTCGTCGTGAAGAGCAGATAGAGACCTATGTACCGAAGCCACTGGATCTTTCCGAGTATAAAACGCGTAAGATTTATATTGATGCCATGCTTATGGATGCGGGCTGGAAGGAAGGTTCCGACTGGATGAATGAAGTGGAACTTCCGGGAATGCCTAATAAATCCGAGGTCGGATATGCAGATTATGTTCTTTACGACAATACACATAAGCCCCTTGCTGTTATCGAAGCAAAGAGGACCTGCGTCGATGTATCAAAAGGGCGCCAACAGGCAAAGCTTTATGCAGATCTTTTGGAAAAGCAGTATAAGAGAAGACCTTGCATTTTTCTAACCAATGGATTTGAAACGAGAATGATAGATGGACAGTATCCCGAGAGAAAGGTTGCCTGCATCTATTCCAAGGCAGATCTTGAAAAGATGTTTAATCTTAGAAGGATGAGGACATCCCTTGCTCATATAAATGTAGATAAGAAGATTGCGGGACGTTATTATCAGGAAGCTGCTATTAAGGCGATATGTGATAGCTTTGATAAAAAGAATCGCCGTAAAGCACTTCTTGTCATGGCAACGGGTTCCGGTAAGACAAGAACTGTAATTGAACTGTGCCATGTTCTTCTGGATGCCGGCTGGATCAGGAATATTCTTTTCCTTGCAGACAGAACTTCTCTTGTAACTCAGGCGAAAAGGGCGTTTGTGAATCACTATGATTCACTCTCGGTAACAAACCTTTGCGAGGAGAAAGATAACTATAATGCACACTGTGCTTTCTCTACTTATCAGACAATGATGAACTGCATTGATTCCGTAAAGGTTGAGGGTCAGAAGCTGTTTACCAGTGGTCACTTTGACCTCGTAATATGTGACGAGGCACATAGATCCATTTACAACAAATACAGAGATATTTTCACCTACTTTGATGCGCCGCTTGTAGGTCTTACGGCTACGCCTAAGAATGATATCGATAAGAATACTTATGAGATATTTGACTTGGAGCCTGGAGTCCCGACATATGGATATGAACTTGGACAGGCTGTAGCCGACGGATATCTTGTAGATTTCCTGTCTGTAGAAACAAAGCTTAAGTTCATTGAACAGGGAATCGTATATGCGGACCTTTCCGATGAAGATAAAGCAATTTATGAAAGCACCTTTGAGATGGAAGACGGAAATGTTCCCGAAGCTATCAGTTCTTCTGCACTCAATTCATGGATCTTCAATGAAGATACCATACGTCAGGTGTTGCATACTGTTATGACCGAGGGCATTAAGATAGATTATGGTCAGAAGCTTGGAAAGACAATCATCTTTGCCAAGAACCATGATCATGCAGAAAAGATCCTTGAGATCTTTAACAAAGATTACCCTCATTTGAACGGATTTGCGCAAGTGATCGACAATAGGATCAACTATGCACAGACTCTTATAGATGAGTTTTCTGAGGCTAATAAGCTGCCTCAAATAGCGATATCCGTTGATATGATGGATACCGGTATCGATGTACCGGAAGTATTGAACCTTGTGTTCTTTAAAAAAGTAATGAGTTATGCCAAGTTCTGGCAGATGATCGGACGTGGTACCCGACTTTGTCCGGGACTTATTGACGGTGAAGATAAGAGCAAGTTTTATATTTTTGATTTCTGCGGAAACTTCGAGTTTTTCCGTATGAGCAAGGGTAAACCTACTGCAAATATGATTGCTCTTCAGGGGGCGATCTTTAATCTTCAGTTTGAGATTGTTTATAAGCTGCAGAATTTGGAGTATCAGGTAGACAGGCTTATAGCATATCGTAATGCCTTGGTAGAAATGTTGGCCGGGAAAGTGCAGGAACTGCCGCGCGAAAACTTTGCGGTAAGACAACATCTGAAATATGTAGACTTGTATTCCGCGGAGACGAATTATCAAACGCTGACTTATGAAGATACTTTGATTGTCCGGGAAGAACTTGCGCCACTTATCCTTCCGAATGATGATGAGGCAAGTGCAGTACGTTTTGATGCGCTTATGTACGGTATAGAACTTGCATACCTTGCAGGCAAGAAATATGGTAAAGCCCGCAGCGACTTGTTTAAGCGTGTCGGGGGTATCGCAAGTGTTGCAAATATCCCGGAGATAAAGGTGCAGTCGGAACTGATCGATAAGATTCTTCATACTGATTATATCGACAACTGCGGCATTAATGAGTTCGAGGAAATCAGGAAAAAATTACGTAATCTCATGAAGTATATTCCGCACACTAAGCTTCGTTACGATACGAACTTTGAGGATGATATCCTTGATGTCTCATGGAATGAGGCAGAACTTGATAACGATGATCTAAAGAACTATAAGGCAAAGGCAGAATATTATATCCGAGAACACCAGGATAATGAGGCGATTAAGAAACTTAAGTCCAATATTCCTTTGTCACACAGCGATATAGAAACACTGGAAAAGATTCTTTGGTCCGAGCTTGGCACCAAGGAAGAATACGAACAGGAATATGGCTCTAAGCCTTTGGGCGAGCTTGTTCGCGAAATTGTCGGCCTTGACATGAATGCCGCCAAGGCAGCATTTTCAGAGTACTTGGAGAGCAATAATCTCGATAGTCGGCAGATATACTTTGTGAACCAGATTGTTGAGTATATCGTTCATAACGGAATGATGAAAGATTTGTCTGTTCTTCAAGAATCTCCGTTCACGGATCAAGGAAGCGTAGTGGAGATATTTACGGATCTTAACATTTGGCTGGGAATCCGGAAGGTTATAGAAAGCATAAATGATAATGCGACAGCGGCGTAAAAAAAGTCTGGTATGAATGAAAAATGTATTGCTGGATATTGTTAGGGAATTAGTGTTGCAATCAATAAAGAATTGGAAACACCATATATAGTGATTAATTCCAATCCCGTAAGAATAGCAGGAGTGGGTAGTTTTTTGAAGATAGAGAGCAGTGTCTATGAAATTGTAAGTGAAAAAACAGTTCTTGAATCAGATAAAAAAGAAGTATTGATTAAAATTGCAAGTAATCGTTTGGTTTTATGTAAGGTTATCGGTTTTTTGAGGGTAATGAATTTAAACAAGGAAGCGGCGGAGAAACACCTAATATTTTTGACAATGCATATACAGTTTCTGACGAAGAATTATTAAAAATATATTCGGGTACTTCGCATAGTGGCTCTATTAGCGCGGGAAAATATTTGTACAGAAAGGATTTAGATTTTTATATTGATATTAATAAGTTTTTTGCTAGTCATTCGTTGATTGTAGGAAATACTGGAAGTGGGAAATCGAATACGTTGAATACAATTTTCACGGAGTTGTTTGATAACATAAATACTAACGGAAGTTACTTTTTGTTTATAGATACAAATGGCGAATATTCAAAAGCGTTTACAGATGATAAATTGAATAAGGTATTGGATACAAGAAATGCTGGAAAAAACAGCATACATATTCCTTTGAATTTATTAGAGAGTGAGGATTGGAGATTACTGCTTGAAGCAACTGAAAAGACACAATATCCGGTAATCAAATCTGTATGGAATAGCGTTATAAAAAATATATTTGCGAAAGAAGAAAATGCCAATATAGCGAAATATTTACTAGATGAATTAAAAAAGGCTATAATAGGAATACTGAATTCGAATTCAAATACAACAAACAAATTGGGTGCGATAACTAGTATTAAAGAAGACTTTTCTTTTATGGAAGACGAATATTATGGAAGAATCAAGGCTGTATTTGACATATTTGATAGATATACGGTTAATGGAAATAAATTTATTGCATCTGGAAGCTCAGATTACTATACAGATTATACACAATATATAGCTGATGAAGTGGAAAGATATGCTACAACTGAAAGCAAAGATTCATTCACAGTAGAAGATATGGGATTTCTGTTGAACATTACGCATCTGCACCGAACATACAAGTTCAATATTAATGAAAATAATACAAGCCCGTTAATTGGAAGATTTAATTCGAATAAAAAGGATTTTAAAACTATATTTTTGCCATATAAGGTTGGGGAAAAGAAAAATGTAATGGAATGTTTATTTGAAAATAGCCATATTCTTGTATGCGATGTGAGCAGAGCAAAGAAAGATATAAGGCGGATAATGGCAACGTTTTTGTGCGCGAAATTATATCATTATTTTGTTGATTTTAAGAATAATAAATTTTCGATGCATTTGGTAATTGACGAGGCTCACAATTATTTATCTGCTCAAAATTTGGATAAGGAAGATGCAATTGCAAAAACATGCATAGATACTTTTGAAAGTATTATAAAAGAAGGAAGGAAATTTGGTGTATTTCTTACAATGGCAACACAGCGGCCAAGTGATATTACACCGACATTGTTATCGCAGTCTCATAATTATGTTATTCATAAACTTGTTAATCCAAGGGATATTGAGATTATGAAGAACACGGTTCCGTTTATAGATGAAATGAGTATTACTATGCTTAGTATATTGTCGCCCGGACAAGCAATCTTTTCGGGTACAGCATTTAATAGACCCAATATTGTACAGGTTAAGTTTGATGATTCGAAAACAAAGGTTGAGAGCGATACTATTAAGTTGATGAATAAATGGAGCAGAAAGAGAAATTTTGATGAAGATTCATTGAAAACAGCAAAATCTGATGTCCAATAGGAACGAAAAATAGCAGATATCATTGGGCATTCTAACAACAATTGCATTTGAGAAATTGGAATGTCATGAGTGTGGTGAGAAGTATATTTGTATTCGGGATAATTATGCACCCTATGGTATGTGTTTAAATTGGGGGTTTAACATAAACTGCTTCAATGTACATATTGCAATGTGCAGATGCTATACAATTATCAATGAAACAGTATGTTGTGATTACTGTTGCAATAAATTATTTCATGAATGATTGGTATGTTTTGGAAATGTATATGTATATAAATTGGAGGCGGTAGAATGACCATTGAATTTATGAGAAATTTGCTTACAAAAGATGAGAAAATAACCGTAGAATACAAATCTTGTCAGCATGGTGTGCAGGAAGATGTGTATGAAACGGTGTGTTCATTTTCGAACAGATACGGTGGATATATTATCATGGGTGTAGAGGATGATGGTATCCCTATAGGTATTAATCGAAATATGGTTAAGGATATGAAGAAGAATTTTGTGAATCAACTTAATAATCCAGATAAGATGTCACCAACATTATATCTTTCAATAGAGGATATCGAATATGAAGGAATGACGCTATTATGGGTGTATGTACCACCGACCTCCACAGTAGAAAAGTGCGCAAACAGGATCTATGACAGGAATGAAGATGGCGATATGGATATTACAGATTCGCCGATTCAGCTGCAAAATATGTATAACAGAAAGAGTAATACCTATGCGGAGCATAAGATATTTCCATATGTTACAACGGATGATTTACGCATGGATTTAATGGATAAGGTTAGAAATCTTGCAAAGAGTAAAAATCCGGATCATCTTTGGCTGAAGATGTCTGATAAAGAAATATTGAAGAGTGCAGGTTTGTGGGAAAAAGATTTTTCATCAGGCATACAAGGATATAATCTTGCCGGAGTACTTTTGTTTGGTAAGGATGAAGTAATACGTTCCTGCTGTCCGGGATATATTACAGATGCAATTTATAGGGTTGCAAATTTGGATAGATATGATGATAGATTGCAGGTAACAACAAATCTGATAGAGGCATATGAGCTCCTGATGGATTTTGTAGCAAAGCATACTTCTGATAGGTTTTGTCTGATTGACAATGTGAATACAAGTATTAGAGGTATTATTTCCAGAGAGGTAATCGCAAATATTCTTGTGCATAGAGATTATTCCAGTGCGTTCCCGGCAAAGGTAATTGTTGAAAAAGACTGGTTAAAAACAGAGAACTGGTGTATTCCAAGACGTCATGGGAATATTATGAGTGATGAATTTACACCATACCCGAAGAATCCATTGATTCAACAGTTTTTCGCCAATATTGGCAGAACGGATACCATTGGTTCCGGAGTTAGAAATCTTTATAAATATACGCCAATATATTCAGATGGTGGTAAGCCTGAACTGATTGAAGATGATGTGTTTAGAACAATTATTCCGCTGGATAAGGTGGCAGCAGAAGCGGTAAAAGAGAAGAAGACCTTATCGGAAAGAGAAGAAAAAATATATAATATGATTTGCGAAAACCTTCATTTGTCGGTTGAACAGGTAATGGCAGAACTTGACATATCAAGAGCGACCGTATTTAGAGATTATGCGAAAATTAAAAAGGTGAAAGGCGCTGTGTACGATAAAAAGACATCAACTTGGACTTTATAATGAAAAATTTGACGTAGTCTCATTTAGTCTCACGAGATTTGATACTGGATGAGACTAGGAAAAATTAGAAATGCGATAAAACTAGTGTTTCTGAAAAAAATAGGGAAATTGGTCTCAAGTTGGTCTCACACAGTCTCATTTTGCGGATGAGATTATGAGACTAGCTTGGGCTGGATAATGTTGTATTGAAGGATATGATTATGGGAGAAACCATTTCTACAGTCTAAGGCGGCCGACGGGCCGCCTTTTTCGTGGCAGAGAACGGCGGCGGTTTAGAAAATGTTTACTTGTGGGAATACGGTTTTTATACTATGATAGAGACAGGGCGGTAAGTAGGCGATACACAATAGGAAAGGCGTGGAGATATAGATATGAGTGATGACAGATATCATGATACCGAGGAAGAAATGAAAGACACCAAGGACGGAAAAGACGAGCGAAAAGAGTCTGACAGCGACTATGAGGACGTCTGCTTTATCTGCCGCAGACCGGAGAGCAAGGCCGGCAAGATGTTCCGTCTGCCAAACCACATCTGTGTCTGTGACGACTGTATGCACAAAACGATGGACGCAGTCAGCCAATTTGACTATCAGGGGCTCTTGAACCAGCCGCCCACGGACGACGGGGACGACAGGAGATTCCCGAACATCAGCTTCGTCAATCTGGCGGATCTGCAGGGAGACGGCGGCATTCCCAACAAGCAGAAGATCAAGAAGAAAAAGAGATCCGAGGAAAAACCCGAGATCGATATCCGGAATATCATGCCGCCGCATAAGATCAAGGAAAAACTGGATGAGTATGTGGTCGGGCAGGAGCACGCGAAGAAAGTCATGTCCGTAGCGGTATACAACCACTATAAGCGTGTGGCGACCGGAACGATGGACGAGATAGAGATCGAGAAGTCCAACATGCTGATGATCGGCCCGACGGGCTGCGGCAAGACTTATCTGGTGAAAACGCTGGCGCGGCTTTTGGACGTACCGCTGGCGATCGCGGATGCGACTTCCCTGACGGAGGCGGGTTATATCGGCGACGATATCGAGAGCGTAGTGTCCAAGCTGCTGGCTGCGGCCGATAACGATGTGGAGCGCGCGGAGCGCGGCATCATCTTTATTGATGAGATAGATAAGATCGCCAAGAAGCAGAACACCAACGCCCGTGATGTCAGCGGGGAGTCTGTGCAGCAGGGTATGCTGAAGCTGCTCGAGGGCGCGGAGGTGGAAGTGCCTGTGGGCGCAAATTCCAAGAACGCTATGGTGCCGCTTGCCACGGTGAACACGCGGAATATCCTCTTTATCTGCGGCGGCGCGTTTCCCGATCTGGAGGAGATCATCAAACAGCGCCTGAATAAGCGCACGTCTATCGGTTACAATGCGGAGCTTCGCGACAAATATGATAAGGAAAAGAACATCTTAAGCAGGGTGACTGTGGAGGATATCAGAAAATTCGGCATGATACCGGAGTTTATCGGCCGCCTTCCCATTATTTTTACCTTGGAGGGCCTGAGCAAGGAGATGTTGGTCAAGATATTGACAGAGCCGAAGAACGCCATTTTGAAGCAGTACCAGAAGCTGCTCGAGCTGGACGAGGTAAAGCTGGAATTTGCGCAGGGCGCGTTGGAAGCGATCGCGGAGAAAGCGCTGGAGAAAGACACGGGCGCGAGAGCGCTGCGGGCCATTATCGAGGAATTCATGCTCGATATCATGTATGAAGTGCCCAAAGACGAGAATATCGGCAGGGTGACGATCACGAGGGAATATATCGAGGGAGTCGGCGGGCCGATCATCGATATCCGAAGCAATTCTCTGGAGCATCCGGACCGTCTGAATGTGATCGAGGGCAGCGCGGCAAGGTGACACGGCAGCCGGTGCAGACATAGTATAATAGGGAAGATACCGGAAAGAACAGTCTGCTTCTGCAAGCGCTGTTGTTTTGTGCGATGACTTGTAAAGAAAAGATATTGTCAAACGAGTACGCGGATCTGCTCACGGACTATGTGACGGCGGACGAACTGGCGGAGATATCGCCGCTTGATTTCTGCTTTCACAGGATAGACGGCGGCTACGGCGTGGTCAATGTGAACCGCAGCATGATACCGGAAATGTCGGTATCCTACTACGGCTATTCGATGATACCTGCCCTGTATGGGCTGATGCAGATCGGGGAGAACGCCTTTGATCCGGAGAATCTGGCGGCTATGGGAAATATCCGCGTACAGAGCCCGCCGCTGTCTCTGCAGGGAAGCGGTGTCGTGGTGGGCTTTATAGACACCGGCATACGTTACAGGGAGGCCGTGTTCAGAAGGTCGGACGGGGCGAGCCGCATTATGGCGATCTGGGATCAGACGATCCAAGACGGGACGCCGCCGGAGGGCTTCCAGTACGGTACGGAATATATGCGGCTGGATATTGACCGCGCATTGGCTTCGGATAACCCGGAGCTGCTCGTGCCCTCGGACGATACGGACGGCCACGGCACGAAGATGGCGGCCGCAGCGGTCGGCAGCATTTTGAATCAGGGGCTTGGGTATCGAGGAGCCGCGCCGCAGGCGGATATTGCGGTCGTCAAGCTCAAGGGCGCAAAACAGTATCTGCGGGATTACTATCTGGTCGCGGACGATGCGGCGGCCTATCAGGAGAACGATATCATGGAGGCGGTCAGATATCTGGAGCGCATGGCGATCGCGCTCAAACGCCCTGTGGTGATCGTGCTGGGGATCGGAACGAATCTCGGCAGCCATAACGGGACATCGCCGCTTGCCGCCTATTTGGACATCGTTGCCGGCAGAAGGAGCCGCGCCGTCGTCGTGTGCGGCGGTAATGAAGGCGACAAAGAGCATCACTATGAGGGTGTCGTGCCCGATGTGGCTGAGATCCGTGTGGCGGGGGAGACGAAAGGATTCTGCCTGGAGCTGTGGGGCGGTCTGCCGGATACCTATGCGGTGCAGCTGCGCTCGCCGGGCGGGGAAACCTCTCCGGAGATAGATTTCAGGAACAAGACAGACAGGGAGATCGATTTTGTCTTTGAGAGGACCCGCATCATCGTGAGCAACGTGATCGTGGAACGCAATTCGGGCGAGCAGTTGATCTTTTTCCGATTTGAAGACCCGACGCCGGGCGTATGGAATCTCCGCGTTTTTTCTTCGGAGGCGGCGCAGAGCGGGCCGGGTGTCTTTCATATGTGGCTGCCGATCACGGAATTTCTTGACACGAGTGTCACATTCTTGACACCCAGCCCCGACGTTACCCTGACGGAGCCTTCCAACGCCAAACAGGTCATAACGATCTCGGCCTATAACGGGCTGTCCGGCAGTTGGTTCCCGCAGTCGGGCAGGGGATTTGCGAAAAACGGCGAGGTCAAGCCCGATCTGGCGGCTCCCGGCGTGATGATCTCCACGCCGCTCGGCCCTGCCACCGGTTCCAGCATGGCGGCGGCGCTTGCGGCGGGCTGCGTGGCGCAGTTTATGGAGTGGGCCGTGGTAGACGGAAACGTCCCTACGGTGGCGAGCAGGGGGATCAGGAGTTATCTGATCCGGGGCGCGGACAGGGACGGTGATATCGTGTATCCCGACAAACGCTGGGGATACGGAAAGCTGGATATCAACGGAACGTTTGAAATGCTGGCGCGGACTGAACTGTAGCAACTAGATATAAAAACGGAGGAGCCATGCTGTATATCGTCATAGCGGCCGCCATTTTCCTTGTGGATTTTGGCATTAAGGAATGGGTGGAGCGACAAGGGAAAAAAGGAGAAGTAAAAGAGATCCTGCACGGTAAGCTGCTTCTTCGCAAATACCATAACAGGGGCGCTTTTTTGGATATGGGAGCGGCAAAGAGCGGCTTCGTGGCGCTGCTGTCCCTGCTGCTGACCTTATCCATGACGCTTGTGTTTGTGATGACCTTCGGCGTCAAGGGCGGCAGACTGATGAAGACCGGGCTGTCATTCCTGCTTGGCGGCGCTTACAGCAATACTTACGACAGACTGCGCAGACGGTATGTGGTGGATTATGTGAGTTTCCCCGTGAAAAATCCCGCGCTGCGCAGTATCGTATACAATCTGTCCGACTTCTGTATCCTGATCGGCGCGCTCTGCATGGCGCTCTCCGAGATAGGCAGACGAAAATAAGCCCGTCGGATATCTGTCAGGAGTGTGTGATCAGCGTTCCGTTCCGGCCCTTGATGGTTTCCGAGACGGCGGAAAGGGAAGTGATCAGCGCCCTGCCGTCGGGATTTTGCTCCAGATAGGCGACGGCGGCTTCGATCTTGGGCAGCATCGTGCCTTCCTCAAACTGATCCTGCGATATCAGGTCTTTGGCCTCTGCGACGGTAAGACGGTGCAGAGGTTCTTGTTTTTCCGTATTGAAATTTCGATAGACGCACGGAACGCCGGTGAGAATGATCAGTTCATCGGCGTTTAGATCGTCCGCCAGCTTGCCGGCGATGGAATCCTTCTCGATCACCGCGGAAGCGCCCTTCAATACATGGTTCTGCTCGATGACGGGAATGCCGCCGCCGCCGCAGGCGATGACGACCTGATCCGCATCTGCCAGTGTGCGGATCGCGTCGATCTCGACGATAGCAATGGGCTTGGGAGCCGCTACGACGCGGCGGAAGCCTTTGCCCGGCTCTTCTGTGACATAGTTGCCCTTCTTGATCTCGATCTCGGCGTCTTCCTTGGACATATAGCGGCCAATCACTTTGGTGGGTTCATAGAACGCCTCGTCGTAGGGATCTACGGTCACTTGCGTGAGGATCGTGCTGACGGGCTTGGAAATGCCGCGCGAAAGCAGTTCCGCGCGCAGGGCGTTCTGAATATCGTAGCCGACATAGCCCTGACTCATGGCGGAGCACACGCACATGGGCGCCGGCGTATAGTCGATGTAGATACGGCGCAGCTCTGTCATCGCTTTGTGGATCATGCTGACCTGCGGACCGTTGCTGTGCGTGATAGTGAGCTGGTAGTCCGATTCTACAAGATCCGCCAGCGCTTTTGCGGTCACCTTGACGGCGTCCCACTGTTCCAGTATCGTATAGCCGAGCGCCTCGTGGCCCAGAGATACGACTGCTCTTTTCTTGCTCATGATAATCCTCCGTTTTGAAGCGTCTGCACCGAAGGGCAGGGATCTGTTCGGGATCCGTCCGCGAGCGGCCCTTCTGCGATGCGTGTTTTCTGTCATATGTCTCAGTATAGCAAAATCCCGGCGTTTTGTATAGGATATTCGGAAATTCCGGTGTCGGAAAGGCAGGGCGTCACTCTTGGATCGGCACGGCCTCCGGCGGCAGCTCCAGCGTGGTGTCGTGCAGCTTGCGGAATTCGCTGGGCGTGCAGCCGTTGATCTGCTTGAACATGCGGATAAAGGAGGAGGAGTTGGCGAAGCCGGACGCCATGGCGATCTCGGTCACGGTGATGTGCGGATTCTGCAGCATGTCCTCGGCGGTCTCGATCCGTTTCAGACTTACATATTTATAGAAGGAGATGTTCATAAATTCCTTGAACAGACGCGCAAAATGAAATTTGCTGAAACCGGTGCGCTCCGCCACCTCCTCCAGCGAGAGATCTTCCGTGCAGTGCTCGTCGATATAATCGCATACATGCATGAATTTGTTGATATAGTCCTGCCGTCTGCCGGGGCTTGACACATTCACGGTCTTGCTCTCGATATAGTTCCGCCCGATCAGGGAGAGCATCGTCATCAGTTTTGCGTAGGCGGTCGGCTCCAACAGGCTGTTCAGGGTGTCCGCCGCGAAGCTGCCGGCGCCGCCGGGCGGTATCTTCTGGAAGAAATCGCTGCAGATCTCCAGATACAGTCTTTTGAGCTGCATATAGATGTTCGGGCTGTTGGTCGGCGTGAAATGCGTCGCGGGAGCCACAAAGGACAGGATCTGGCTGATGCCGAAGATATCCTTTAAAATGGTGAGATCCGCCTGAATGAAGTAGCGGTGTCCGGAGGAAGGCGCTTCCAGCCGGTGTATGATATTGGGTGCGATCAGCAGGATCTCATAGGGCTGGATAACGTAGGTCTTGTTGGCGATGTAGGCCGTGTAGCGGTTCTCGGTGGGCATGAGCAGCTCCACGGGCGTGTGCCAGTGCGGCGCGTAGTTGTCGGTCTGCGTGTTGGAGTGTATCATGATGTGTGTGTCCGCGCGGTAGCGGACATTTTCGTGCATAATACTTCTTGTCTTCGGCATGCTTTGCAATTCCCCTTGTGTAAACGCTTTTTATTTAGTGTATCACATCCGTGCATAGCGGGCAAACAAAATCAAAAAAAATTGCGGACCGCAATATGGGCAAAATAACTAAAAAACAGGAATCGGTTCTATGCAAATGATACAATACATATAAAATAAAGCTAAAATAATTTAAAAAATGCTTCATGCGGAAAAGGCTTTCCGCTCAAAAATAGCAAGAATTGATAACAGAATACACAACTATTTGATATATCCGCTCGCGAGTGTTTGTTATAGTGTTTAGTGTAATCACAAACACATTCTTTATGAAAGGGAGGAAAACACAACATGAAGAAGAAAATTCTTGCAACGTTGCTTAGTCTGTCCATGGTGGCTGCCATGTTAGTCGGCTGCGGCGGCGGAGCGGCAGAGACACCCGCGGCGGACGACACGGCAACGGAAGCACCCGCGGCAGATGACACGACAACGGAAGCGCCTGCAGCAGATGCAGACGAGGCAGCGTCTTCCGGAGGCGGCTCACA
>CANQTF010000015.1 GCA_947626745.1 uncultured Lachnospiraceae bacterium | reverse complement strand
GGAACTACAAAAATGCCGATTTTACGGGCTTTCTGGCGATTATGTAGCTACCAAGTTTAGCGTCTTAACACCGCTGATCGCCAGGATATGGCTGATGCCGTTTTGCCGGTACAGCTCTTTCAGCCCTGCGTCCAGCGTTCCCTTCTCTCCCAACAGCATCGCCTTGACGACGGAGGCGTCCTTTTCTTCAAAACAGGCGTCCGCAAGCCGGGACAGATACTCCCGCAGCCGATACAGCCGATCCCGGAGGATATCATAAGAAGCGCTCTGCGCCACGACCCTGCAGTTCATCAGCTTTCCCTGCTGCCCCATCATGTCATAGTGATCCGCAGCGTCAAACCCGCCGGGATTGGCGGCGTGTGCATATGCCCGAAAGTCCCCCTGCACCAGCACCAGGCTGCCCATGCGGGGCGCGTCCGTATCCTCCGTATAGCACAGCACGCCCGCGACCTGCGCCGCGTCGCTTCGCCGTATGCTCTCTTTGTTTTCTTTCCAGAATCTATGTAGTCTGCTCTGTGTGATCTTCTCGGAATCCGATAAGAACCGTTCCAGAATAGGAAACTGACTTTCCTCAAGAATGACTGTTTCAGATAAGGTTATGACTGTCTGTTCACGCCCCTGCGACCGGCCGCGCTCGATCCGCTCCACGAACCCGGCCGCCGCCACAGGCGTTCTGTCCAAGTCTTCACAGGCCGTCGCCCTGCGGGCGGAGGCAAAAACCGTCGCCGCCACTGCCGCCGCATAGGCAAGCCCGATCAGACACAATGGTCTCCGTATTTTCATTTTTCCTCTCATTCTCAGGTATCTGCCTCAGAAAACAGACCCTTTACTGTGTGACGAGCATATCCAGATTCCGCTCATAGACATCGTTCAGATTCATCTTCTCACGATATAAGATATTGGACTCCCCGCCTATGGATATCTGCACCCTGTTGATATTGGAGAGCTCCACAAGGGAGTTGGCGATGGAGTAGACCGTCACCTCCGCGCTCACATTGTACGGCTGATTCAAAAATGCCTCGTCTAAGTTTACATAACATGTTCCGTCCTTGACCGTGACGCTGATGACCTTGGTCTGCGGATTGATCGTGGGATATGCCCCGTCCGCCTCCGGCCCTGCAACCAGTTTTTCCATCACCAGCTTTTCCAGTGAGATATTGCTGCTGTACACAACGTTCCTGCGGTTCTCCTCCACCAGACCCGTGCCGTCCTCGTTGGCAAAATACAGATGCAGATTCACATTCTCATATGCGTTGATCTCGTTGCCGGCATTGTCTATGAACAGGTCCGAGGACATCGTGCCGACGGCGATGCCGCTGCTGTCGGTCAGAAGCTCTCCCTGCACCGTAAAAGAGACGTAATCTATACCGGGGATCTGCGTCAGCGTCCTGACGATCGCCGCGCGCGTAAGCACTTCCTTGACGACGTCCATCTCTCTGTAATACCTGTCAAAATCCAAGGTGAGCTGCCCGTTGTCCAGCGTGTAGCCAAGAAGTGTAAAATGACCGGCGAGAGGCGCCTCATACTCAAATTGGGACGGGATCTGCGCAAGCTGTCCCAAAAGCTCCCGAAGGAGCGCCTCCGTATCCTGCGTTTCGCTGACGTACTCCACGGTAAGCGTCTTCGTCTCCTCATTGTTTACATAATATATATCATACTTTTGTCCGTTTTCGGTCCGGTCCTGTCCGGCACACGCCACACACAGCAGCGCAGACAGCAGGATACCGATCCATATGGCTTTTTTACTCTTCATATGCCCTCTCTTTGCAAAAGCCCGCACTATGCCGGAATATAGGAAAGCGGTATCTTCACGGTAAAGGTCGTGCCCTCGTCCACCTTGCTCTCCGCCCTGATAGAGCCCCTGTGCATCAGGACCGCGTTCTTGGCGATCGCCAGTCCCAGTCCGGTGCCTCCGATCTCGCGTGAGCGCGATTTGTCCACACGGTAAAATCTCTCATAGATCTGATCGAGAGACTCTTCCGGGATCCCGATGCCCGAATCCGCCACCACCACGGTAAAAAACTGATGATCCGCATCCAGCGTCACCTTGACCCAGCCATGCTCCTTATTGTACTTGATCGCATTTTCCACAAGGTTCGACAGGACCTGCGTGAGCTTCACCTCATCTACGTCCGCGACGACGGGCCTTGCGCTCTCGTACACCAGCTCCACATCCCGTTTCTGCGCAATGGGGCGCAGTCTGCGCATGATCAGCTCCACAAGCACATTGATATCCACCTTTGTGACATTCAGGTCCGCCGCGGTCCGATCCATCTTGACAAGCGCCAGAAGATCGTTTATGATCTTGTCCTCACGTTCGATCTCCATGGCGATATCTTCCATAAAATCCTGATACACTTCTATCGGTACATCGTTCTGGGTGAGCAGCGAATCCGCCAGCACTTTCATGGAGGTGATCGGCGTTTTCAGCTCATGCGATACGTTGGAGACAAACTCCTGTCTGGAATCGTCCAGCACCTTCATCCTGCCCAGCACTCTGTTGAAGGCATCTCCGATGCGCTCCGTCTCCAGACAGTCCGTGACGGAGATCGGCGCGTCGGTGTAACCCTCTTGGGCTTTGTCGAGCGCCTCCGTGATCTTCTCAAAGGGACGGATCAAAACCTTCGCCGCAAGGACGGAGCCCACGACGATCGCGAGAATGACGATTACCTCAATGATCAACGCCTGTCTGCTCAAAGTGTTCATCGTCGCCACGATATTGTCCGTGGAGGCGCTTACCAGCATGACGCCGCGCACCGCCTCCTGCTTCTTTGCCTTGCCGTTTCCGCCGCCTGTTTCGCTTTCCCGCAGATCGACCGTCTCCGTGATAGGGACCGTCATCTCGATATAGCCGTTGTCCCTGTCGTACTTGTTGGTGCTCTCGCCCTTGATGCAGCGCACCACTTCCTCGGAGATCATGGTCTTATTCTCGCTTATGCCGTAGGTATCCTTGACGATGCGCAGGTCGCTGTTGATGACCATGACGCGCCCGTCGTACAGGCTGGATAACTGGCTCAGCTCCGCATTGATCACCTCGGAGGAGGTGTCCTGCAGATAGTGATAAGTGATCAGGTGATTCGCAAGGATACGAAGCTGTGTCGTGATATCCGCAGTTCTGATACTGACCGCACGCCGCTCGTAATTCTGCAGGATCGCATACCGCATACTGACACAAGGGATCAGTCCGACGATCAGAAGTATCAGAAAGATCCTTGTTTTAAGACTTCTCAGAAATATGATCTTACGCAGTTTATCTTTAAGCAAAGTAATAACCCACACCCCACTTAGTCCGCACATAGACCGGCTCGCCGGGAACGCTCTCGATCTTCTCCCGCAGCCTTCTGATATGTACGTCCACCGTTCTGACATCGCCCGGATAATCGCTGCCCCAGACGAGCTGCAAAAGCTTCTCTCTGCTGTAGACTTTGCCCGGATTCTTCATTAAGAGCTCCAGCACTTCAAATTCCTTGGCGGTGAGATTGATCTCTCTGCCGTCGATAGAGACTCTCCTGCCGTCGCAGTCCATGCGCATACCGCCCCTCTCTACCACCCGGGCCGTCTCTTTTTCTTCTCTGCCGCGCCCGGTCCTCCTGATGATCGCCTTGATGCGCGCCTTCACTTCCAAAATGTTAAAGGGCTTTGTGATATAGTCGTCCGCGCCGTATTCCAACCCAAGTATCTTGTCCATATCGTCGCCCTTTGCGGTTAACATAACTATAGGGACGGCGGAAAATTCCCGGATCTGCTGACACACTTCAAAACCCGTTATCTTGGGCAGCATCACATCAAGCAGGATCATATCGTAGCGATTCTGTCTCGCCAGTGCAAGCGCTTCCTCGCCGTCGTACGCGCAGTCTACCTCCATACCGTCCTGTTCCAAGCTGAAACGGATGCCTTTCACGATCACCTTCTCATCGTCAACTACCAATATCCTCTGTCCCATGACATTTCCCGCCCCTATCTGATATCTCCGCTGATGCCGTTCTTATTCTGTCCTGATGCTCTCCCTGATCTTCTCGTAAGTTCCTTCCTTGATCCCACTCACATTCATAATGTCTTCTATGGAATCGAAACCGCCCTTCTCCTGCCTGTAGGCAACGATCGCCGCCGCTCTCGTCGCGCCGATACCGGGTATCCTGCACAATTCCTCTTCCGAAGCGGTGTTGATATTGATCCTGTCGTCCAAGTCCGCTGCCGCGTCCTCCGCATGATCGCCGTCTACCGTTTCCGCGCCCACAATGCCGCCCACAGCGGCTTCTTCCGTCTGCTCCGCCGTCTGTTCCCTCGTGGGTATGACCAGCTTCACGCCGTCCGACAGCTTCTGCGCTTGGTTTACATAATTCGTATCCGCATCTGCCGTAAATCCGCCCGCCGCCCGCACGGCCTCATATACCCTGCTGCCGGCCGCCAGCTCATAGACGTCGGGATCGTTCACCGCGCCGCAGACATGCACGAAGATCGTCCCCGCATCTGCGCCCTGCAGCGCCGCAAAGTCTCCGGAAGCGTCCTCCTTGGCCGTCTCCGTCAGGCCGGACGCGCCGTCCGCAGTCTCTGTCTGATCGTCCGCGCCGCTGTCGGAGGGCACGTCCGCCGCAGTCTGCTCCGAAAAGGCGGAAGCCTCCTCCAGCACAAGCTGTTCCCTGCGGGTACAGCCACACAGGCAAAGGCACATCAGCCATAATATGATCGTTATCTTCATTTTTCCGTACATAGTTTCCTCTCCGAACCCCGTCGGCCTTCAAGGAAGTTCCCGCCATGCACCGTATTCTCATTGTAGATGAAAATGCATGCCGTGTCTACTTAATTTTTCATTAAAATCTCCGAAATTTTAAAAAGCGCCGGCGGCTCAATTCCACTTGAAGATCACGATCCCGGCGATCGCGACGCCCATTCCTACGATCTTGCGCATTGCAAGCGGCTGCTTCTCCACGCCGAACATACCGAACAGCTCTATCAGATAGGCGACGATCAGCTGCGAGATCACAATGATCATGACCGCTCTCGCAGGGCCCAGCATCTCCATTCCCTTGATGACCGTGTAGGTGATAAACGCGCCGATCACACCGCCGAGCAGCATATACTTCGGTTCCACTCTCCACAGCGCGCCGAACGAAGCGCGGTCCGTCACCAGCCATGCCGCCAGACAGACAAGCAGCGCGGTGAACTGCACAAAGGCATTTGCCACCCAGATGCCGGAGGTCTTGGTCACCTGCGTATTGAACACCCCCTGCACGCTCATGAGCGCTCCCGACAGTAACGCTATCAAAAATCCAAACATGATATGACTCCTTTCCGAATATCCTGCCGCGCCCTCCGCATTCCTTTCGACTCTGCTCATGCGCGCAAAATAAGACAAGACCTTTGCGGCCTTGTCTTATCATATCCTGTCTGTGTGCGAAATATGCGCCGTTGGCGGCATATTTACCGTTTTCTATTCCTCGCCCGCGTCTTCTGAAGCCTCCTCGTCCACATACTCTTCCTCTGCGTCTTCGGCTTCCTCCGGCACGTCGATATACGCCTCCTCATACTCCTCTCCGGTCACCTGCGCCATGATCTTCTCGGACAGCGCTTTCAGATCGCCGTTGGCGTCCTCCCCGTCCCAGATCTTGGCAAACGCGATCTCCAGCTCCACCCAGAAGTTGCTGGTCTCGATCATCTTCGGCATCGGGATCGAGCACATATACTCCTGCCGGAAAGCCTCCTTGTTCGGATCGCTGTAGGTGTCGCCGCTGTCGCAGACCGGCAGCTTGCCCGTCCTCCCATAGAGAGTATCCGCCGCGTCTTCGGTCAGATACCGGCAGAAATCGTTCGCCATCTCTTTCTTGGCGGAGTAGCCGTTCACCACCACGCACTGCGTAACGGAAAGCGACGCGCTGCGCAGGTCTCCGCTCACGTCAGGCATCATGGAGATGCCGTACTCGTAAGAAAAATTTCCTTCCTCCTTGGCCGCCTCGATCTTGGAGAGCACGTCCGTGGTCGCCACGGTATAGAGGATCTTGCCGTCCATAAAATCCTGCAGGACGCCGTCATAGCTGATCTCCTTCGTGTCAATGGAGAAGAACTGATTCAGGTTCTGGTACACCCTGAGACAGCGGATCGCGTCCTCCGTGTAAATATGAATGGAATCTGTCCGGTCGCCGTTCACGCCGCCCACATCGATCGAATCCCCGACAAAGAAGTAATTATAAAAAATATCGGATACGTCCCACTTAAATACGGCCTCCACCTGTTCCGGCGCATCGTACAGATCCGCAAAGGCCAAAATGTCGTCTATCGTTTTCGGAAGCGCCTGTGCCACCCGCTCTTCCACCGCCTCATCCGTGACAGCGCCGCCGGATCCGGCATCCTCCGTCTCTTCTCCGGCAGCTTCCTCCTGCGCTGCGCCGCCGTCAAGCGCGGCCTGTGCCTCCTCGCCCGCGGCCGCGTCGTTCTCCGCCTCGAGCTGCGCCCTTGCCCAGTCCTTCATGTAAGTCTCGTTATACAAAAAACAGCTTGTCTCAAAGTAAAAAGGGTAAGCGATCTGTCTGTCGTGATAAGTCACCGCGCGGATCGCCGTCTCCGGAAAAGTCTCCGTCATGGGCGATGCGCCCTCAGGCGGCCTGACCTCCGAGGCAAGCCCCGCCAGATATGCCTTCTCCAGCGAATCGTTGCTGACGATATACATATCGGGCACTTCCTCCGTGTGAAGAGATGCCTGATTGATCGTCTCCAGATACTCCCGTCCCGGCGTATAGACCGGTATCACGCGCGCCTTGCTCTGGTAGTCGTTGTAGGACACCGCCACGCTGTTCAGATAATCCGTCAGCGACTCGTCCGCATACCACAAATATAATGTTTCCCTGTGACCGAAGAGCGAGTCGTCCTCCTCAGCGCTCTCCGCATCGTGCCGCACCGTAATGCCAAGCTTCCCGACTCCGTAGACCGCACCCGCGCAGAGCGCGATCACAAGGATCGTGATCAATCGTTTTTTCATATCGTTCGTTCCATTCCGTACCGTTTACCGACCGCCGCACACTTCCCGTATGCTCTCCCGCAGGATCGCGGTCATATCGTCAACGTTCTGTCTGTCGATCACCAGAGGCGGCACGAACCTGATGATATTCGTCCCCGCGTTGATGAGCACAAGCCCTTTGTCCATCGCCCTCGTGATGATGTCGCCCACCGGCCTGTCAAACACAAGCCCCTGCATCAGTCCGACGCCGCGCCTTGTCTCTATGCAGTCAAATTCTGCCGCGACACTGTCGAGACAGTCCTGCAGATAACCGCCGATCTTTTTCACATGCTCGAGGAGATCCAGTTTATCATACAGTTCAAGGACTTTGCAAGCCGCGGCACAGGCGAGCGGATTGCCGCCGTAGGTGGTGCCGTGATCGCCCGCTTTCAGAGAGTTCGCGCCGACCTTTTCCGTCATCAGGAAAGCGCCCACGGGCACACCGCAGCCCAGCGCTTTCGCCACCGTCATCACATCGGGCCTCACGCCCATACGCTGCCAGGCAAACATCTCGCCGGTCCGCCCCATGCCGCACTGGATCTCGTCGAGTATCATGAGGATATCCCTCTCGTCGCAGAGCGCGCGCACCTTCTTCATAAAGTCCTCTGTCGCCGGATAGATGCCGCCCTCTCCCTGCACCGTCTCAAAAATGATCGCACAGGTCTTGTCCGTCACCTGCTTAGCCACACTGTCGAAGTCGTTCAGATCGGCGAACCTGATGTTGCCGATCATCGGCTCGAACGCCTCCCTGTAATGCGGATTGCCTGTCACCGACAGCGCGCCCATCGTCCTGCCGTGAAAAGAATGATGCATGGCGATGATCTCATGATCCGTCCTGCCGTCTTTCAGATAAGCGTACTTTCTGGCCGTCTTGATCGCGCCTTCCACCGCCTCCGCGCCGCTGTTGGTGAAGAACACCCTGTCCATGCCCGAGACGGCCTTCAGCCTCTTCGCCGCCTCGACAGCGGGCACGTTGTAATAGTAGTTGGAGGTGTGAATGATCTTGTCGATCTGCACTTTCAGCGCATCGTTGTACTCTTCATTATGATAACCCAAAGCGAACACCGCGATACCTGCCACAAAGTCCAGATATCTCCGGCCGTCCACATCATACAGGTACACCCCGTCCCCTTTCTCAAAGACGACCTGATACCGGTTGTATGTGTGGAGCAAAGCCTGTTCCGCCTCGTCGATATACTGCTGCATCTTCTGACTCATGTCCGTCCCCTCTTTCACCGTGCATGCCCGCGCCGTCTCAGCCGAGCATCGCCTTGTCCGCGTCCGCGATAATGGCCGTGCCGATACCTTTGTCCGTAAAAATCTCGAGAAGCAGACAGTGTGCGATCCGGCCGTCCAGAATGTGGACCCTGTTGACACCCTCCTTGATAGCGGCCGTGCAGTTGCTCAGCTTCGGCAGCATACCGCCGCCGATACAGCCGCTGCCGATCAGCTCGTCCGCCTGTGAAACCGTCAGTCTGGAGATAAAGCTGTCCTTATCGTTGATGTCTCTGTACAGTCCCTCAATATCCGTCAGAAAAACGAGCTTGTCCGCGCCCACCGACTTGGCGATCGCGCACGCCGCATCGTCCGCGTTGATATTGTAGGTCATAAAACGGTCGTCCAGCCCGATCGGCGCAACGATCGGCAGGAAGTCCTTTTCCAGAAGATCGTAGAGCACCTTCGGATCGACGCCGGCGATCTCGCCCACATAGCCGATATCCTCGCCGTCGGGACACTTCTTCACACACTGCAGGAGCCCGGCGTCCTTGCCGCTGATGCCGACCGCGCGCACGCCCAGCTCCTCCACCATTCTGACCAGATCCTTGTTGACCTTGTTTAAGACCATCTCCGCGATCTCCATCGTCTCCTCATCTGTCACGCGAAGTCCGTTCACAAATTTTGCCTCTTTGCCAACCTTGCCGACCCAGCGGCTGATCTCCTTGCCGCCGCCGTGTACGATGATCGGCTTGAAGCCTACCAGTTTGAGAAGCGTCACGTCCTTGATGACATTCCTCTGCAGCTCCTCGTTGCTCATGGCGCTGCCGCCGTACTTGACAACGATGATCTTGCGGTTGAATTTCTGAATATAAGGGAGCGCCTCGATGAGGACCTCCGCCTTTTCCAAGATCTTGTCCATTTCCTTCTGTTCCATAACAGCACCTCAACTCCTATAGTCCGCATTGATCTTCACATAATCATAGCTGAGATCGCAGCCCCACGCGGCAGCCTCCGCGTCGCCCATGTGCATATCCACGAGCACCCTGACCTCCGGGGACGAGAGGATCTGCGTCGCCTCCTCCTCACTGTAGTCCACGGCTGCGCCGTCCTTGTAGATGAGAAGGCTCTTCTCGTCATTCTCAAAGGAAAGCTCCACTCGCTCCGGATCGAACTCCACACCGGAATAGCCGAGCGCGCACAGGAATCTGCCGAAGTTGGCATCATGCCCGTAGATCGCCGCCTTGCACAGATTGGAGGAGATCACGGAGCGGCTCAGGATCCTTGCGTCCTGTTTGGTCGCCGCATGGATCACCTTCGTTTCAAACAGCGCCGTCGCGCCCTCCCCGTCGCCCGCCATCTTCTTGGCAAGCGTCGTGTTCACAAAGCGCAGCGCTTCCTTAAATCTGTCAAAATCCTCATTTCTTGTCGTGATCTCCGGATTGCCGGCCAGACCGTTTGCCAGCACCACGAGAGTATCGTTCGTGGAGGTGTCGCCGTCCACGGAGATCATGTTGAACGTATCGACGATATCCTCCCGGAGCGCCTCCTGCAGAAGCTCCTTGGATATGGCGATGTCCGTCGTGATAAAGCCAAGCATGGTACACATATTCGGGTGGATCATACCGGAGCCCTTGCTCATGCCGCCCACCGTCACGGTCCTGCCGCCGATCTCGACCTGCACCGCCGCCTGTTTCGGCACGGTATCCGTTGTCATGATCGCCTCCGCAGCCATCGCAGCCGCCTCGGCCGTGTCCGTCTTGGCCGCCGCCAGCTTCTCCACACCGGCTAAGATGCGGTCTATGGGGAGCTGATTGCCGATGACGCCGGTGGAGCCCACAAGCACGGCATCTGCGGAGATACCCAGAAGCTCCGCCGCCCTTTCCGCCGTCTGTCTGCAATGTACATAGCCCTGCTTTCCCGTCGCGGCATTGGCGATCCCGGTATTGACGATCACCGCCTGTACATACGGGGAATGCGCCACCACTTCCTTATCCCACAGCACGGGCGCCGCCTTCACCACGTTGCTCGTGAAAACACCCGCCGCCCTGCAGGGCACGCGGCTGTACACGATCGCCATATCCCTTCTGTTCTCATATTTGATCGCGGCCTCGACACCCGCAGCCTCAAATCCCTGCGCCGCGGTGACGCCGCCCTCCGTCGCTCTTACCATGCTGCACACCACCCTTTCCCCGTCTGCCGCATGCGCGGACGGGATCTGTACACTTTTCTTATTATATATGCCCGCCAAAGGGAAGTCAAATTTTGTTAAAAGCGGTAATATTCTCCGCATTCAGCGTGAAATCATAGTAGTTCAGATCCTCGCGCTTCGTCCAGCCGATCTGCCGCCAGAAAGCGTTGCCGATATCGTTTGCCGTAAAAGCGATGAGGGATACCTTGTTGATCCGCTCCGCCTTAAGCGCTTCCATACAAAAGACCACCATCGCCTTGCCGATGCCCCGCATACGGTACGCCTCCGCCACGCACACATGGTACAGGCAGCCTCTTCTGCCGTCATGCCCGCACAGGATCGCGCCCACGATCTTCCCGTCCTCCTCCGCCACCACGCTGGTGTTCGGATTGCGCCCAAGGAAGCGCTCCACGCCTTCCCGGGAATCGTCTATGCTCCTGATAGCAAACCCTTTGATGGTAAGCCACAGCGCCTTCACGCCGTCATAATCCTCTATCCTCATCTGTCGTATCGTCATGTCTGTTCTCCCTTTGGCCCCGCCGCCGTGCAGCCGGCATTTTTCCAAAATATCGCCCGCCTTGCTCTCTCATCCGGGCGGGATCGCACAGGGAAAAAGTATACCACATATGCCGCCCTGATGCAAACAGGCCCTTTTATATTGCATAATCATACGCTAATCGCGTATAATATGCAAGCATTTTTTTGCTTTTATGCATAAAATTAAAAAATATTCATTCGTTTATGCATAAATTTGCACTTGCATTCTGTGTGGTCTTGTTGTATATTGTTCTATAAAGCTATGAGCGATCCAAAAAACGCAAACGGAGGAATTGATTTATGAAAGAAAAAGTTGTTCTCGCTTATTCCGGCGGACTTGATACGACCGTTATCATTCCGTGGCTGAAAGAAAATTTTGATTACGAGGTCATCTGTGTGTGCGGCAACTGCGGACAGGGAAATGAACTGGACGGTCTGGAGGAGAGAGCCCTCTCCAGCGGCGCGTCCAAGCTCTATATCGAGGATCTCACGGACGAGTTCTGTGAAGACTTTATCGTACCCTGTGTTCAGGCGCACGCGGTCTATGAGAATAAATACCTGCTCGGCACTTCCATGGCAAGACCCGTCATCGCCAAGAAGCTTGTAGAGATCGCCCGCAAAGAGGGCGCCACCGCGATCTGCCACGGCGCTACCGGCAAGGGCAACGACCAGATCCGCTTCGAGCTGGCGATCAAGGCCCTCGCCCCTGACCTAAAGATCATCGCGGCATGGAGAAACGAGAAATGGACGCTGAACTCCCGCGAGGAGGAGATCGAGTACTGCAGACAGCACGGCATCAACCTGCCCTTCTCCGCGGATTCCAGCTACAGCCGCGACCGCAACCTCTGGCACATCAGCCATGAAGGTCTGGAGCTGGAGGATCCCGCCAACGAGCCAAACTTCGAGCATCTCCTCGTACTCGGCGTGACGCCCGAGAAGGCGCCCGACGAAGGCGAATATGTGACCATGACATTTGAGAAGGGCGTGCCTGTTTCCGTCAACGGCAAGAAGATGAAGGTCGCCGATATCATCGCCACGCTGAACGAGCTGGGCGGCAAGCACGGCATCGGCATCGTGGACATCGTGGAAAACCGCGTGGTCGGCATGAAATCCCGCGGCGTATATGAGACGCCCGGCGGAACGATCCTCTATGAGGCCCACCAGCAATTGGAAGAGCTGATCCTCGACCGCGATACATACGCCCTGAAAGCGGATCTCGGCAACAAATTCGCGCAGATCGTCTACGAGGGCAAGTGGTTCACACCGCTGCGCGAGGCGGTACAGGCGTTCATCGAGTCCACGCAGCGCTACGTGACGGGCGAAGTGAGATTCAAGCTCTACAAGGGCAACATCATCAAGGCCGGCACCACCTCGCCTTATACGCTCTACAATGAGAGCATCGCGTCCTTCACGACAGGAGATCTGTATGACCACCACGACGCCGAGGGCTTCATCAACCTGTTCGGCCTGTCCTGCAAGGTCCGTGCCATGAAGATGCAGGAGAACGGCGAGAAACTGATCTGACCGTATGACATGGATTCCAAAAGGGTATTCTGATCCTATGAATGCAGTGACCTTGATACTCGTGTATCTGATCGTTATCAATTTCATCAGCTTTACGGCAATGGGAGTGGACAAAGCAAGAGCCCGGAAGCGCTTATGGCGCATTCCGGAGTCCACTCTTTTTGTGCTTGCGCTGATCGGCGGCAGTATAGGCTCCATCGCAGGCATGCATCTTTTTCACCACAAGACGAGACACCGGCGCTTCCTGTACGGACTGCCCGCCATTCTGATCCTGCAGATCCTGATCGTGATCATACTCGCCACATCGCCCATTGAATTTCTGGTGATGTAAGACCGCCTTACGGCAGAACCAAAGGAGACCTCCCATGTTATCCGTATTGTTGAACTGGCTCTATATATTCTTTGTGACGGCGGCCGTCGGACTCGGATTTTGCCAATGTCTGAACCGCCTGATCCCCCGTCTGCAGATCGTCTCCGGCCTCACCCGGGACGTGGTGTGCGGCATCGTCATCACCACTGTATACGCACAGTTTTTCAGCCTTTTCCATAAGGTGGGCCTCGCTGCGAATCTCTTTCTCCTCGCGCTGTGCATCGGCATTGCGCTGCGCTGCCGGAAAACAGTGTCGGCATATCTTTTCCTTATAAAAAAGGAGCTTCTCTCTTGGGACGGCATACTCTATGCGGGCGTGCTGCTTTTGATCGCCTTCGCCACCTCGAGAGGGCTTTTTCACACGGACACCAATATCTATCACGCACAGGCGATCCGCTGGTATGAGGAAATGGGCGTCGTGAAGGGGCTCGGCAACTTCCAGTGGCACTTTGCCTACAACAGCGCCTACTTTGCCTTCGCCGCCCTGTTCAGTCTCGGCTTTCTGGGTCTGCAGTCCTTCCACTGCACCACCGGCTTCCTCGCGGCTCTCTTCTGTATCTGGGCGCTCCGTCATCTGAAAGACTTTTCGTCGCACGACAGGCATATGGCGGACATGTGCTGTGTGGGCATACTGCTCTATGCGCTTGTCAATTACGACAGGTTCATGTCTCCGGCGTCGGATTATGCGGTCATGTTTCTGGCCCTGTACCTGATCGCCAGGTGGGCGCAGGAGATCGAAGCCGGCCGCAGGAACATCACGGCCTACTCTCTGCTCTGCGTGCTGGCGGTCTTCCTGTGTACGCTGAAGCTGTCCGCCGGACCGATCGTCCTGCTGACCGCCTATCCTCTCTTCTTTCTCGTGAAAGAAAAGCGCGGCAGGGAGATCGCACTGTATCTGTCACTGGGCATCGTCACCGCGCTGCCGTTTCTCATCAGAAACGTTATCGTATCCGGCTGGCTGCTGTATCCTTTTCCGGCCCTCGACCTCTTTTCGGTCGATTGGAAGATGCCCGCAGAAAACGTGATGACCGATGCCGCACGGATCAAAGTCTGGGCAAGATGCCTCTATGACACGGCGCAAATCGATACGCCGCTTGGCGAATGGCTGCCTATCTGGTGGGAACAAAAAGAGCGCTACGAGCAGATGCTCCTGTACTGTGACATACTCGCCTTATGCCTCGATGCGGTGCTCCTGTTACACTGCCTGATCAAAAGAAAAAAGCCGGACGGAAGCCTTGTCCTGTTAAATGCCGTCGTGATCCTATGCGCCGTCACATGGTTTGCGCTCGCCCCTTTTATACGCTACGGGCTTGCCTTTCTTATAGCCGTTCCCATGCTGGCGGTGGGCATGTGGCTGCACAAAAAAGAGAACAGTCTGTATCGGCTGCTCTCCGGCTGTATCGTCTTTCTGATGTTCTTCGTCGGCTCCTCTTACTGGGAGCGCTATTTCACGGACGATATCGTATACCTGAAGCACAATGTCTTCTCTCCCTACTATGTGATGCAGCAGGATTACGATACGGCTGAGCTGGAGACGGTCGATCTGGACGGCGTCACCGTCTACACGCCGGTAAAAGAGGAAGTGTCCGGCTATGATGTGTTCCCCGTCACGACATACCTCGGTATGCTCGACGATGTGGAGCTGCGCGGCGCCGACCTGCGCGACGGCTTCCGCAGCCGGGCGCTGACACACTGACGCGCATACGCTGCCGTCCGGTCACAATGTCACGATCACCCCGCCGTCATTGGCATACATGCTGCTGACGCCGGCGGTATCCATGATGACGACATCTTTGTAAGAGGCCCGCTTCTCCATCAGAGAACGCATATACTGCGCCCGCTCCGGGCAGTTACAGTGCGAGATCATGAGCGTCCTCTCCCGAGACTCCGGCACATCTGCAACGAGACTGTCCGCCATTTTGGCAAGCGCCTTGTTCGTGCCGATCGCCTGTCCTTTCTGCTCGATCGTCCCAAACGTTCCCACCATCACCGGCTTGATGTTAAGAGCCGACGCCACCAGCGCCTTTACCCCGGTGAGTCTGCCGTTCTTGCGAAGCGTCTCCAGATTGTCCAGTACAAAATAGGTGCGCATCCTGCGCTTGAACGTCTCCACCTTTTTCACCGTATCCTCAAAGGAGAGCCCGGCTTCCTTGCACTGCATGATGTACATGGCGAGCTGTGTCTCGCCGCAGCTTGCGGATTCCGAATCGACCACGTGGATCTTCTTCCCGCCATACTTTTCAAGATACATATCCTTCCCGGCTTCCGCGCTGTTGTAGCTTCCGCTCAGGTGAGAGGACAGCGTCACCACATATACTTCCTCCGCATTGCCGTCGTACGCTTCCCTGTATTTTTCCGGCGAAGGGCACGCCGATTTCGGGCACTGCGAAGATGCAGCCACCTGCGCCAAAAATTCTTTCTGATCAAACGTCTCGTCGTCCGTCACTTTGTAGTCGCCGACTTCAAGGCGGAGCGGCACAATGCAAAACCTGTCGTCTTTCTTATACTGTTCCTGCAGTTCGCAGCAACTGTCTACCACGATTTTATAGCTCATAAGACCTCCACAACCATTTCATGTAGTTTTCATTACTACATATAATAGCACAACTCATTACGTGTTGTAAATAGGGAGAATAAAATCTGTGTTGTGGCATTTGCGGTGAGGATATGGTAAAATAGACAATAAAAAACGGAGGCACACATGATCGCACTGAAAATAACAAGCATCAAACAATTTATGGAAAAACTGTTAAGAAGCGACGCCTTTGACTCCTTTCTGCTGGAGGAGGCTTCTGTCAGCACCTACAACACGTTCCATATAGACGGACACCAGAACCGTGAATTTTACACAACGGAAGAGTGGGACGACGCGTCGGTCCGCCCCTATGACTTTTCCATGTGGAAGACCATGCGGCCGATCTGCTTCGACCTGATCAAAGGCTCCCACACGCCTATCGCTTTCCGGTTCGTGCTCCACCTGATGCCGGGATATGCGGAGTCGATCCTGCGCGGCGGCGAGACGGCCGTGACCCCGCAGCAGATAAAAGCCTTCGTTCTGAACATAAAATATGACAGCGCCGGCCTCACGCTCGTGACCGGCACCGCCTTTCACACCTTTCTGCCGGACAAGACCCCCGACGCCCTGTGGGACAACGCGGTCAGACAGTTCCTTGCAAGGAAGGATATCCCCTATGAAGAGCTGTGAGCCACCCCATATCGGGCTGCTGACGATCCACGAAAAGACCAAAAACAAGGCCGGCATCCACACTGCCGGCCTTTCCTTGTTCCCATGTCTATATGTCGAAGGATACTCTCATCATCTCCGGTACGGAAGTGATACCCTCGAGCACGTACTTGGTCGCGCTCATGCGCAGGGTGTTCATGCCCTCCTCCAAAGCCTTGTTCTTGATATCCTCCGCCGTGCCGTTCTTGCTGATGATCGTCTTAAGAGGCTGCGTTACCTCCATGATCTCATAGACGCCGATACGCCCCCGGAATCCGGTATTGTCACACCTTGAACAGCCGCAGGGTTCATAGATCGTAACGTCCTCGTCCGGCTCCAACATCAGCAGCTCCAGCTCATCCGGCGTCGCCTTTTTCGCCTTCTTGCACTCCGGACAGAGCCGGCGCACAAGACGCTGTGCGATAACGCCGATCGTCGCGTCCGCGATCAGATACGGCTCGATGCCCATATCCGCCAGACGGGTGATCGTGCTCGCCGCCGAGTTCGTATGCAGCGTGGAGACCACCAAGTGTCCCGTAATGGACGCCTGCACCGCGATGGACGCCGTCTCCTGATCACGGATCTCACCGATCATGATGATATCCGGGTCCTGACGCAGAATGGAACGCAGCGCCGACGCGAAGGTCAGGTTCGCCTTATTGTTGACCTGTACCTGATTGATACCGTCGATATTCGCCTCCACAGGGTCCTCGACGGTGATGATGTTGACATCTTCCTTATTTAATTCGCTGAGCGCAGTATACAGCGTGGTGGACTTACCGCTGCCGGTAGGTCCGGTGACGAGCAGGATACCGTGCGGGTTCATCAGGATATGGTCGAATTTCTTCAGCTCTTCGGGGCGCAGACCAAGCTGGCTCTTTTCTCGGGACAGCGCGTTCTTGGACGTAAGACGCATAACGATCTTCTCGCCGTAAACGGTCGGCAGAATGGATACACGGATATCGTACTCCCGTCTGTCCACGACCTGTGTGATACGTCCGTCCTGCGGTTTTCTTTTCTCGGAGATATCCATACCGCCGATGATCTTGATACGCGCCACCATCGCCGGCAGGAGACGTACATTGTAAGTCGCTTTCTCGTACAGCGCGCCGTCGATACGGTAGCGGATGCGCACCTGACGCTCCATGGGCTCGATGTGGATATCGGAGGCGCGCTGTCTCACCGCCTGTTCGATCATACCTTTGACAAGCTGCACGATCGGGGAATTGTTGACGTCCTCGCTGTAGAGATCCTCCTGCTCCACCATCTGGTTTTCTTTTTCTCTGGTGTATTCCTCCAGCGCGGAATTGACCTCCGCCTGTCCGTAATACCGATCCAGCGCCAGCATGACGCTTCTCGTCGTCGCCACCACCGGCTCGACCTGCATATTGGTGATGATGTTGATATCGTCCAAGGCCGCCATATCCATAGGGTCGGCCATCGCGACGCGCAGCATCATCGTGTCCTGCGAGTACTCGAAAGGCAGACATTTATATTTCTTGAGCACGTTGACGGGCACGAGCTTGAGCACTTCCTCGTCGATCTCTATGTTCTGCAGCTCCACCATATCATAGCGGAGCTGGCTGCTCAGAGCCTTTGCGATATTCTCCTCCGTCACAAGCCCTTCGTCCACCAGCACCTCGCCCAGCTTACGCCCCGTACCCTTCTGGCGGGCAAGCCCTTTCTCAAGATCCGCTTCGGTGATGACGCCGCTGTTTACAAGAACGTCGCCAAGACGCAGCTTCTTTCTGTTGATCTCCATATCTGTCTCCATTCCGGAGCGTTCACGCGGCGAAGACCCGAAGCGGCTCCCGCCGGGATCGGCTTCCGCCTTCTGGGAAATCTGTGACGCTCCTGCACAAATTTCCGAACGAACAATGCTCTATGTTTTATTTATTTTATCACAAATGACCGGAGTCTGCCAAGTAATATTGCATTTTCCGCTTTTTCCCTGCCGGAGCTTTCCGCAGCCCGCACTTTTCCTATCCCTTCTGCGCATAAAGCCCGCCGACCTGCGTGGCATATCCGTCGGCGCACAGCTGAAGCAGCTCCAGACACAGCTCCGAGATTGTCAAGGGCGTGCCGTATGTTTCCCCGTATTGGCGGCACAGCTCTTCCAGCGGCCGGGGCTGATAGTCCAAAAGCCGCATGACCCTGCCCCGCACGCCGCCCGCTTCCGGCACACGCTCCTGCCGCCGCGCCGGCGCAGCGCCGTCCACTCCCATCTCACGCAATAGTTCCTGCGGCGAGCCGATGAGCGCGGCGCCCTGTCTGATGAGTCTGTTGCACCCAGCGCTGAGAGCGTCCGTCACACGCCCGGGCAGAGCGTATACCTCCCTTCCCTGCTCGAGCGCCATATCCACCGTGATCAGCGTGCCGCTCCGCTCCTTTGCCTCCACCACGAGCACGCCGTCGCACATGCCGCTGATAATACGGTTTCTGGGCGGAAAAAGCAGCGCCCGCGGCTCTATGCCCGGCGGATACTCCGCGCAGATGCCGCCCTGTTCGATCAGCCGCTCATAGAGCTGTCTGTTCTCCGGCGGATAACAGATGTCAACGCCGCAGCCCAGCACACCCAGAGAATATCCTCCCGCCTCGAGGGCCGCCTGCTGCCCGATACCGTCCACGCCGCGCGCCATGCCGCTCACGATCTGCACACCCGCCGCCGCCAGCTCTGCCGCGAACTGCCTCGCCATCGCCCTGCCGTATTCGGTGCAGTTCCTTGCGCCGATCAGGGCGATAGACTTCCTGTCGTCCTGTGGCAGCTTTCCCACATAGTAGAGGGCGCAGGGCGCATCGGGGATCGCCGCAAGCCTCCGCGGATACGCCTCCTCCCCGGCGGAAACGAACGCGATACCGCGCCCGCGCAGCCGTTCATACTCGCCCGCCACGTCAAATCCCCGTGCGGACTCTTCCAACAGCTTCGCCTTCTTTTCATAATTTTTACCCGTCTTGTCAGCCAGTCTTCCCGATGCCGCCAGTTCATAGAGCTCCTCTGGTGCGGCGACGGCAAGGAGCGTCCTGACAAAGCCTCTGCCGCCCATGCCCGATGCTTGGATCAGCCAGTGCATATATGCCTTATGCAGGTCTTGCTCCGTCATTGAAACACCTCCATATGCCTGTAGCAGATCGCCTCGGCAAGATGCTCCTCCCCGATGCGCTCGCTTCCTTCCAGATCGGCTATGGTGCGCGCCACCTTGATGACTCTGTGATATCCTCTGGCGGAAAGCTGCATGGACGCAAACATCTTCTCCATAAAGTGCCTCTCCCTGCCGCCGAGCGAACAGTACTTATCCACATCGGCCGCCTTCATATCCGCGTTGTACCGTATGCCGGTGTCCGCAAACCGCGCCTTTTGGCGCTCTCTCGCGCGCATGACCTGTTCCCTGATCTGTGTACTGTTCTCGCCGGTCCTGTGCTCTGTGATCTCCTTAAAAGCGATCGGATACGCCTCCACACAGATATCCATTCTGTCCAAGATCGGCCCGGACACCCGCCGCAGATACCGCCTGACCTCATGCGGCGTACAACGGCAGCGCCCCATATCCGGGTAATAACCGCATGGACAGGGATTCATCGCGCCTACCAGCATAAAATCGGCGGGATAGACGTACGTGCCGCTGTTCCGCGCGATCTGCACCTGCCTGTCCTCCAGCGGCTGCCTGAGGATATCGAGCGTCTCCCGCTTAAATTCCGGCATTTCATCCAAAAAAAGCACTCCTCTGTGCGCCAGACTGACGATGCCCGGCGTCGGGATCCGGCCGCCGCCCACCAGCGCCTGTCCCGTGATCGTGTGGTGCGGACTCAAAAAAGGTCTGTCGTACCGCAGACCGTCCGCGGTCCTGAGAAGGCCCGATATGCTGTAGATAGAGGCCACCTCCAGAGCCTCCTCCGCAGACAGAGGCGGCAGGATCGTCGGCATGCGTCTGGCCAACATCGTCTTGCCCGATCCGGGCGTCCCGACGATGAGCAGGTTGTGAAAACCGGCCGCCGCCACCTTTGCCGCCCGCTTCAGACTCTCCTGCCCGCTCATATCCGCGAAATCCTCCTGCGCATTTCCTGCTGCGGTCCTCACGCCCTCCGCCGCGGACTGCCCGGCACCGTTTTTGTCCGCGGCGCTGCCTTCTGTCCGCACGCAGCCGTCTTTTCGCCGCGCACGTATTTTGACAAACCCGTCCGTTCCGGCCAGCGCCTCTATCGTCTCCTGCAGACTTGCCACGCCGACACTGTCCGCACCTTCCACGAGCGCCCCTTCCCACGCATTCTCTGCCGGCAGGATACAGCGCTTCACGCCGTGCCGCACGGCCTCTCTGACAATGGGCAGAACGCCCCTGACCGCTTTCAGTTCTCCCGACAGTCCGAGTTCGCCGATCAACAGCGTATCCTTCACCGCCTCCTGCGGCAGCTTGGAGAGCGCCGCCATGATCCCCACGGCGACCGGCAGATCAAACATCGTCCCGCTCTTTGGAATATCAGCCGGAGACAGATTCACGTTGATGCATGCGGGCGGCAGCGCAATACCCACGTTCTTGAGTGCCACCTTGACGCGCTCTCTGGCTTCCCGCACTTCCGAGCCGGGAAGACCGACGATCTGAAAGCACGGCAGTCCCTGCGAGACATCGACTTCCACCTGCACCATGCAGCTGCGGATCCCGCAGATCGTCCCTGATGTAATTGTACTGAACAAACTTTTTCCTCCTTTACGGCAGATACAGACGCTCGGTGCGCTCTCTCTGTCCCTGTTTTCTCTTTGTCCCTGTTCTCTCTGTCTCTGAATCGTTGGCGATACGCCGGAATATAAGATATCGCAGACTGCTGCGGCTGCGTGCCCGCTGCGATATGTTCAGAATGACGTTGATATTGTTTACATCATAAAAGGACTTGGCATACTTGTCAAGTCTTTTTTGTTTGGATGATATTGAAAAATAGAGTAAGAATACAGTTCACCCGCGCCTCAAATAGAAAGCCATGCCATTCATAAGCCGACTTCGTCGCCTTATTTCATGTCGGGCGTGCGCCCTATATATCTTTTCTTACAGTTCACCCGCGCCTATTCGCAAAATCGCCTCTGCGAGGCTTTTCGTTGCTATCGCAACTCACTTTTGCTCATAAACGGGCGCTCAAATAGAAAGCCATGCCATTCATAAGCCGACTCCGTCGCCTTATTTCATGTCGGGCGTGCGCCCTATAGACAGGGGAACGCACTCTGCGCTTCGTGAGCAAGCTCCCGCGTGCAGAGCGCGTTCCCCTGTCTGCATGGCTTTCTGCTACATCACCTTATTCTGCATGGCATCGGGATCCTGCGCGAACTGGATCGCCATGTCGCGGTCGATCTTGCCTTCATAGAAGAGCTGCACGAGCGCGTCGTCCATGGTGATCATACCCATTTTGCGGTTGGTCTGCATGACCGTCGCGAGCTGGTGCGACTTGCCCTCGCGGATCAGATTCCTGACGGCGTGGTTGGCATGCATGACCTCAAAAGCCGCCACACGGCCGTTTCCGTCGATCGTCGGCACGAGCTGCTGTGAGATGACCGCCTCCAGCACGTTCGCAAACTGCACTCTGATCTGCTGCTGCTGATGAGGCGGAAAGACGTCGATGACACGGTCTACCGTGCTGGCTGCGCCGATCGTGTGCAGGGTGGACAACACAAGGTGTCCTGTCTCCGCCGCCGTGATCGCGACGCTGATCGTCTCAAAGTCACGCATCTCCCCCACCAGAATGACATCGGGATCTTCACGCAGCGCAGCGCGCAGCGCATTCGCGTAATTCTGGGAATCCAGTCCGATCTCTCTCTGATTGACCATCGCCATCTTGTGTTGATGCAGATACTCTATGGGGTCCTCCAGTGTGATCACATGTGCATCACGGTTGTTATTGATCTTGTCTATGATAGCCGCCAGCGTGGTTGACTTACCGCTTCCCGTAGGACCGGTCACAAGGATCAGGCCGCGCTTGCGCTCATACAGATTGATGACGGACTCCGGTACGCCCAGCACTTCCGGAGACGGCACCTGTGTGCCTACCAGACGCAGCGCCAGCGCTGCCGAGCCTCTCTGTTTATATACGTTGACACGGTATCTTCCCAATTCCGGTATCGAGAAGGACATATCGTACTCACCGCGCTCCTCGAACCGCTCTTTCTGCACATCGTTCATGATCGAATAGGCGACGGCAAGCGTGTCCGCCGGCATCATGCGCGGGAAATCCATCGTGATCAGCGAACCGTTCACCCGCATTTTGGGCGGTATGCCCACCGTGATATGTACATCGGACGCACCCGCGTCGCACGCTACTTTCATGATCTCTTCTATCGTCGGCATTGCAATCTCACTCCTTTTCTCTAAGATACCGCTACATACTCAGGCTCTTCCACCGAAATCCCCTGCTTCTTCAACATTTCCACGTCCATCACATGACGGTTGTCCATCGTTTTCATGATGTCCTTGATCTCCAGATCGCCGTACGTGGAACGATTGCTCAGATCCACAATGCTGTTATCGCCGAACATCAGGATCATCGGCTCCAATATATTCTGCTCGTTGGCCGTTATCACCAGCGCTTTCTCGCCCGTGTTGAGTTCCACGCTGACGCCCGGATACAGAATGTTGACGGAACGGATCAACCCCTCCACGATCCCGCTGTCATAAACCTGCGGGTTGTCCATCAGATGCTTGATCGCGGCCACCTCGGATTCCGGCGCTTTCTCCGCCTGCATCGCCGTCATCACGTCAAAAGCGCCAGCCACGGTAAGAACCTTTGCGCCGTTCACCATTTTCATGGCCGAGATATCCTCTCCCGTCTCCACGCTCTCCAGCGCCTTCTGTGCCTGCATACAGATGCGTCTGATGTTCGGGCTTGAAGAATACACGCTGTCTATCAGGTCAAAGCCGTGTATTTCCGCGGATCGGACAGCCTCCTGCTCCTCGGGGCTCAGGATATCCTTCTCCATGATGCTCTTCGGCACCGTCAGCTTGCCGATATCATGAATGACCGCCGCCTGTACCGTCTCGAACTGTTCATCGACTCTCATATTCAAAACATGTGTTATCATAGCACACAGAAGCGCCACATTCAGGGAATGCTTGTAGATATAGTCCTCCTTGCTCCGCAGATTCTGCACAAAATTGATCTTTTTGTCCAGATGCCCGTAATTCTTGATGATATTGGCGGCTATCGTAGGCATTTTATTCAGGCGTTTCGTCTGCAGTATCTTCTCCATCTCCTCCTGAATCGAAAAGACGCACATCGTCTGAAACCGTTCAAAATCAATATCCGCCTGTGTCATAGGCGGAACGGGCTCGGCCGGCTCCAGCACAAAGATACCGATCAATCCGAAATTCCTGATGCTCTCGATTCCCTGCGCCGTCAGCTTGGAATTGCGTTCATACAGCAGGACACCGTCCTTATTGTAGATCGGCCTTGCCAGCCTCATTCCCGTCTTCAGTTCCTCCCGCTTTACAAAAAGCATTCCTCTGTTCCTCCTTTACAGGCATACCGCTCATACCGTCTCAAAAGCCTCCCTCAGCTTCTCGAGCGCTCTCTTCTCTATGCGTGAGACATAACTTCTGGAGATCCCGAGCTTGCGGCCGATCTCCCGCTGGGTCACTTCCCTCTCGTTCGCCAGCCCGTAGCGCAAAGCGATGATCTCCCTCTCCCTGTCGCTCAGCGTATTCCGGATCAGTCCTGCAAGTCTGCTCAGCTTATCCGCCGTCTCCATTCTGTCTATCACGTCGTCCTGATCCTGCTCGATGATATCTAACAGGTTGATCTCGTTGCCCTCTCTGTCCGTGCCGATCGGCTCATAGAGCGAGATCTCCCGGGAAGTTTTCTTCTTGGCGCGCAGAAACATCAACAGTTCATTGTCGATGCAGCGGGAAGCATAGGTGCTCAGCTTCCCTTTGCCGGCGTCAAACGAATCTATCGCCTTGATAAGACCGATCGTCCCGATGGATATCATGTCTTCCATCTCTTCGTCCACATTTTGATATTTCTTGGCGATATGGGCGACCAGCCGCAGATTGTGCTCCGTCAGGATCTTCTTGGCCTGCGCCCGCTCGGCCTCCCCGCCCGTCTCCAACAGACTTAAGTATACCGCCTCTTCCTTCGCAGTCAACGGTTGTTCAAATGTTTTCAAAGGAAGCCCCCAAAGTCCATTTACTCTATTCTATGAACGGACGACTTTTCAAGTGCCTTTCCACCTGAAAAAGGGGCATGCCCTGCCTGACCCGGCTCACGGGCAGGTTACCATAACTCTATTATACAAATCCGAAAATCAAAATACAATATAAATATCAGCACATTTGAAAACATTATTTGATAACGTGTGTTATATCAGTCAAAAAGAAACTGTGACATGACAAAGTTGCTCACGTCGATCCCCTGCTCCGTGAGCCTGATGCGCCCCTGCTCCCGCACAAGGACCCCGTAGCCGCACAGCTTATCTATCACCTTGCCGTACAGCTCTTCCATGCTCTCCCCGAATACCTCATAAAATGTCTGCCCGTCCACGCCGCGCATCATGCGGAGGCCGAGAAACATGAATTCTTCCATCTGTTCCCGCACGGTGAGCGGCTGCAGATCGAACAGCTTGACATCGTTCTCGCGGATCCGTCTGCCGCCCGTCTTATCCGTGCTCCGGGCAAGCTGCTCTACATACGCCTGATACCGTTCCATATCCACAGGGTCATTCCACCTGACATTCTCCGCCATGGAGGCCGCTCCCAAACCGAACCCTATATAGTTCCCGCGCTGCCAGTACACCTTGTTGTGTCTGCACTCGAAGCCTTCACGGGCATAATTGGAGATCTCGTACCGGTGATAGCCGTTTTCTGCAAGATACTCCCCTGTCCGCCTGTACATCTCCCGCTCTTCCTCATCCGTGGGGAAGCGGAACTCTGCGCGCCTGTCGCATAACGGCGTGTCGTCCTCCAGCGTCAGGCTGTAGGCGGAGACATGCTCCGGCGCAAGCGCCGTCACCTGCCGCAGCGTCCGCATATAGTCGTCCAGATTCTGATCCGGCAGCGCGGACATGACGTCAATATTGATATTGTCGAAGCCGATCCGCCTTGCCGCCCGGTATACCTTCTCAAACGTCCTGTAGTCGTGGATCCTGCCGATCCGTTTGAGTTCCGCGTCGTCGGCGGACTGCAGTCCGATGCTGAGACGATTGATACCACATGTTATGTATTCTTTCAGTTTCTTCTCATCGACCGTCTCGGGATTCATCTCTATCGTGATCTCGGCATCTTCGGCCACATGATAGTGTTCCCGGATCCAATCCAGTATCCGGCTCACCGTGCCCACAGGCAGAAGCGAGGGCGTACCGCCCCCGAAAAAGATACTGATCACCCGATACTGTCCGTACGGCGGCGCGGAGCAGCGTATCTCGTCGCACAGTAAGTTTACATAACTTTCAATCTTTTTCTCGTTGGCGGGTGCAATTTGGTTTACATAATTATCTCCGTCGTCGCTGCCCGTACCCACGGAAAAAGACAGGAAGTCACAGTACAGGCATTTTCTGACACAAAATGGGATGTGTATATAAATGCTCAGCTCTTTCATGTAAGTCTCCTGTCTTTCATATCATAACTTTTGTTATTATATCGCTTTTACTTGTCATCCAGCTTCAGCACGCTCATGAAGGCGCTCTGCGGTATCTCCACGTTCCCGACCTGACGCATGCGCTTCTTGCCTTCCTTCTGCTTCTCTAACAGCTTCTTCTTGCGGGTGATGTCGCCGCCATAACATTTGGCGAGCACATCCTTGCGCATGGCCTTCACGGTCTCTCTTGCTATGATCTTACCGCCCACCGCCGCCTGGATGGGTATCTCGAAGAGATGCCGCGGTATCTCGTCTTTCAGCTTCTCGCACATCTTTCTGCCGCGCTCGTAGGCGCTGTCCGCATGGACTATGAAGGAAAGCGCGTCCACCTCGTCGTGGTTGATGAGGATATCCAGCCTCACCAGCTTGGACTCCTCGTACCCCTTCATCTCATAGTCGAAAGATGCGTACCCTCTGGAGCGCGACTTCAGCGCATCGAAAAAGTCATAGATGATCTCGTTGAGCGGCAGGTCATACTTGATGAGCGCTCTCGTCGCCTCGATGTATTCCGTGCTGATATAGCGTCCGCGCCTTTCCTGACAGAGCTGCATGATCGGGCCGATAAATTCCGTCGTCACCATGATCTCCGCACTGACGATCGGCTCTTCCATATAGGCGATCTGCGCCGGATCCGGCAGGTTGGAGGGGTTCGTCAGCTCTATCATCTCGCCGTCGGTCTTGTGGACTCTGTAGATAACGCCGGGCGCGGTCGTCACCAGATCAAGGTTGTACTCCCGCTCCAGCCTCTCCTGTATGATCTCCAGATGCAGGAGCCCCAGAAAACCGCAGCGAAAGCCAAAACCGAGCGCCACGGAGGTCTCCGGCTCGTAATTCAGAGAAGCATCGTTCAGCTTCAGCTTCTCGAGGGCGTCCCGCAGATCCGGATACTTGGCGCCGTCCGCAGGGTACATACCGCAGTATACCATAGAATTTACTTTCTTATAGCCGGGAAGCGGCTCCGCACACGGGGCGTTGAGATCCGTCACCGTATCACCCACCGCCGTGTCCTTCACATTCTTAATGGAAGCGGTCAGATATCCGACCATGCCGGCAGACAGCTCGTCGCACGGAATGAACTGACCCGGGCCGAAATAGCCGACTTCCACCACCTCGGCCGTTGCGCCCGTCGCCATCATCTTAATGGCGGTACCCTTTGCCACCCTGCCCTCCATAATGCGGCAGAATACGATCACGCCCTTATAGGAATCATACACGGAATCAAAAATAAGCGCCTGAAGCGGGTTGTCCGGGCTTCCCTTGGGGGCGGGTATCTTCTCCACGATCGCCTCCAGCACATCCTCGATGCCGATACCGTTCTTCGCGGAGATCAGCGGCGCGTCCTGCGCCTCGATACCTATCACATCTTCTATCTCGTTCTTCACGCGTTCCGGCTCCGCGCTCGGCAGATCGATCTTGTTGATTACCGGAAATACGTCCAGATCATGATCCAGCGCAAGATAGACATTGGCGAGCGTCTGCGCCTCGATGCCCTGCGCCGCGTCCACCACGAGGACCGCACCGTCGCACGCCGCCAGCGCGCGGCTGACTTCGTAGTTGAAATCCACGTGTCCCGGCGTATCTATCAGATTGAATATATATTCGTTCCCGTCCTTTGCGTTATAGATGATCCGCACGGTCTGCGCCTTGATGGTTATGCCGCGCTCGCGCTCCAGTTCCATATTGTCGAGCACCTGCGCCTGCATCTCCCGGCTCGTCAGAAGCCCCGTTTTCTCTATGATCCTGTCCGCCAATGTGGATTTGCCGTGGTCGATATGGGCTATGATACAGAAATTCCTGATCTTACTCTGGTCTATGACTGCCATGCTTGTCCGTTTCCTTCTCTTGAACTTACTGCATACGGCCCGGTCATGCCCGCTTACAAATGAGGCGGAGCCTTGCTCGCACGACCGGACTGTTATAATATTCTACTACATTCCGGAGAATCTGTCCACTGTCAGCGCACAGGCTCCCTGCCGCTCAGGACCAGATCCAGCACATGCGCCAACGGATCGCAGGCGTTCATCGCCTCCTCCACCGTATTGTTCTGCGCCCCCAGCTCGATCAGCAGCGTCTTCGGACAGACATGCATGTTGTATCGATACGCCTTGAGATAGATCCTCCGCGCAAGTCCCGGATAGTACTCGTTGCAGACTGCCTGCATCTGAAAGGAAAAAGCAAGATTGTCCGACAGATACGGATTTTCCAGATACTCTATATCTCCCTTGGCGGTACGGCTCAGCCCGTTGAAGAACATGAACTGCGCCGTGGGCCTTCCCTGCAGATCGACCACCAGTCTCCTGTCCTCCGGCATCTCGTCCCGATGCAGATCGATGACGACCTCAATCGTCGGATACTCCTCCAACAGCTCCTCAATAGCGGGCAGCGCGTTGCTGTAGGCATAGTCCCGCGATTCGCTGTCAAAGCTCTCCACATGGTGCAGCACGTTGTAGCCGTATCGTTCTCTGAGGACTGCGGCGAGATATTCTCCCACCCCTACGATGCTCGTTGTTTCGTCCCCCGCGGCGGAATCCGCAAAGGCCTCCTGTGAGTGCGTGTGGTAGATCAGTATCTGCGGATCGTCCGCGCTGCCCTGTATCCGCATATCCTTCGCAAGAAGCGCGTCCGTGTCCAGAAGCTCCTCTCCGGCCCGCGTGGTACTGTCCACAGCGTAAAACGCCTTGATCAGCATCTCATAGCTTTGCAATTCGTCCCACTGATAGCTGTAGCTTTTCGTCTGTGACGGCTGAAATGCCGCCGCTTTCCCGTCCTCTTTGGCCGATTCGGGAATCTCCCGCGCCGTCTGGTTTTCTATGTACGCACCGTTCTCTTTAAGAAGCGCGTCCGCAAGACCCTGCTCCAAGTGCATGGCGTCCTCGCCGTACTCCAGCGCGTCCTCCGAGATCGCCTTGCGCTCCTCGTCTCTGCCCTCCATCATAAGAAGGCCGGCATAATCGCTCTCCGAAGCCGCTCCCGCCTCCTGTGCCTGTCCGATGCCGTAGAGCAGGACCGGATACTCCGCCAAGATCCACTCTTCATATATATCGCTCGTTATTTTATCTGTCTGTCCCCGCTGCATGATGCGCACGGCAGGAAAATACGGCTCCAGCATCAGATCTTGGAGCCAGACCGCCAACAGACCGCCGCCGGACTCTTCTTTCGCGCCGTCCGTACGCAGCATCTCCGACAGTATAAAGAACACAGATATTATAACAATCGTTATTATAATAAGCCTGAGAATTTTCTTTTTCATGTCCATATCCATTCATATATATGCTGTACGGACATGACTTCATGCCATATTTGGGTCCCTCCTCCGGCTAGGGCTCATCCGGCCCGCTCAGCGCCTTGTTGATGCCGTCGCAGAGGATATGGCTGATCTGCTGGATCTGCTGGTCCACATCCTTGGTCGTGACATACATGTTGTTCAGCTCCTTCAGGGCGACCGGGCGCTCGCCGAGCGCATCGCCCACGATAGTCGCCGCGTCCACGACCGTAGGCACGCCCAGCGCAAGGACAGGCACTTTGAGACTCTCCTGCGTGATCGCATTGCGGTGATTGCCGACCCCGGAGCCGGGATGAATGCCGGTGTTCGTGATCTGGATCGTGCGGTTCAGCCGTTTTGTGGACCGGGCGGCCAGCGCATCGATCACGATCACCATATCCGGCCTTGTCTCACTGATGACCCCCTTGATGATCTCCGCGGATTCCATGCCTGTCTTGGCCATGACGCCGGGGATCAGGCTGCTGACCAGATGCATCTTGGAGCGATTGTAGGCGACCTTGCCGTACTCCTTCACGATATGCCTGTTGACGAACAGATTATCCACCACGTTGGGGCCCAGGGAATCGGCCGTCACTTCCCGGTTGCCCAAGCCTACCACCAGTACGGAATGCTCTCTGTCCGGCTCGGGCAGGATCCCACGCAGTTCGTCCGCCAGGATCGACGAGATCTCCTGATGATAATCCTCCTCCGGCTCCGTCATCGCCGGCGCTTCCAGTGTGATATAGATACCCATAGGCTTGCCGAGCATCTTGGCGCCGTTCTTTGTCTCAACGGTCACCCGCGTGATATGCACATTCCCCGTCTCGTCAAATCGTTCTTCCACGGCTACCCCGTGCAGTTCCTGCGCCTTTTCTTCAATGCTCTCTCTGGCTTCCAACGCCAAGTCTGTCCTGACCGTCGACCAGCTATCCATGACCGTTCCCCATTTCCCGCATTTTACCTTACTATATGCGTATCCAGTTTTATTGGTTATTTACTTTTCTATTTTTTGCAAAAATAAACAAAATATGTATTGACATTGTGAATCTCATAAACTACAATAATATGCGTGTGTTTCTATTAAAACGTCCGTGTCCGGCTTTAATGAGACACGTCCAAATAAATATAAGAGGAATCGGAGGTGTGATCATGGCTAACATCAAATCTGCAAAGAAGCGTATCTTGGTCAACAAGAGCAAAGCTGACAGAAACAAGGCGATCAAGTCCGGCGTCAAGACCGCAGTCAAGAAGGTCTACGCTGCGATCGAGGCTAACGATAAAGAAGCGGCTAAGTCAGCTCTTATCGCTGCAACATCTGTGATTGATAAGGCGACGAAGAAGGGTGTATATCACAAGAATACTTCTGCGAGAAAAGTTTCCCGCATGAGCCTTGCCGTAAACAAGATGGCTTAATAGCCCGACGAAGACAAAAGCAAAGAGATGGCTGAACGCCATCTCTTTTTTATTGTCCCCGCTATCTGCTGTGGCCGCCTCCGCCGTGGCTTCCGCCTCCTCCGCCGCTGTGGCTGCCTCCTCCGCCTCCGCTGCCGCCGCTGCTTGTCTGGATCCTGTGCTGCGTCACGGACTTGCGTAAGAATCTGTCTTCCCGCACCCGAAATCCGGCCTTTCCGCCATGCACATAGGTTTCCGCCGTAACGGTCCTGGCGCCGCTTGCAGATTTCAGATGACAGCCTATGAACGCGACGGCGGCGACGATGCCCGCGATCCAAGGGATCACGCCCGGCGAGCCTGGATGAAACGCATGCAGTCCCACCATATCGTGGTAGAAGTCATTGACATATGTCTTATAGGCGCGGTAGGGATCCTTTTCCACATACCGGTACACATTGTCCAGTATATGGTCGATATCCCGGTCGGAATACTCGTCCTTCGCCTTGCCTGTGGTGCAGAACCATGTATAGATCCGTCCGTCGTCCTCCCGATACCAGTTGTCTATCAGCAGCACGCCGTCCCCGTTCGGCTCGTCATAGCCGAATCCCTGTTCCTCATAGAACCGTTCCGCATAGATCCTGACAAACTCGTCATAGTCCACGTACGGATCGATCTTTCGCGCATAGTCTTTCAGCGATTCATTCAGCGTGACCAAAACGATATCGCAGCCCGTCTGCTTTTCCCGCTTGGCGATCAGGCTGCGGAGCTTGTCCTCCTCCTTGTCGGTCAGCACATCGCCGTAATCGAACACGCGCTCTGTGGTAGCGCATTCCGTGTTTGTCCTCTCATGCGCCCCCGCCGAAGCGATAAGACTGTGTCCGGCATACAAGACCACAAACAGGAGGGCCGTCACTGCCAGCAGGATATAGATCCATTTAAAATAACGAAAATACTCTTTCACCGCTGTCCCTCCCTCACAAAATCTCTAAGATTCCGAACGCCAGATGAAAGATCAGCACGACGGCCGCAAACACGGAGGCGCCGTATGCAGCCACTTTGCCCCGGGAGACAGGCGTCGTTCCGACGACCTTGCCCGTCTGTCCGTTGACATGGAAGGCATAGGTCTTGTTCCGGTATCGGTACAGATACTGCCATACGGGCATAAGCGCGTAGCTGACGCCCTCTCTCTGCAGATTCAGATCTTTTCTGACGGGCCGCACGCTGCTGTAGCCCTGCACAGACTCCTGCAGCAGCTGTTCGGAAGCGCTGCGCGCTTTGGTCTGCGCCCTCTCCTCCAGCTCCTGCGCGCCTTGGTTATATATCTCCCCGTAGAAGCCGGACATGTATTTCGGCTCAAAATCCTGAAACACCTGATAATCGTAAGGCTCCATCAGATCCATGATGCCATCCTCCATCGCGTAGGACGCATCTACGGGAACTTTGTCGAACGCCACGTCCATCTGGCGGATCACTTCATAATATGATGTCTCCACATACTCCGTATTGCCGCTCTGCCAGCTGCGCACTTTCGTGCCCTCGCCCACAAAATCATAGCGCGCCTTATAATCGTAGAGCCAGAACGGCACATAGACGCCCACCATCTTTGCAAGGCTTTTGGTTGACATAAAATCACGAGGCGCAAAGATCCGTCTGCCGAACTCTTTTTCCATTTCCTTCACAGCGCCGTCCTTATTCAGTCTAAAGGGCAGGATCCACCGCGGCTCATATGTCCCCTCCACGCGCTCGTTGAACACGACGTAGCTTCCACAGTGTTCGCACCGGCTCGACGAAGCGTAAGCCTGCACTTCCATGGGCGCGCCGCACACCGCACACTGCGTAGGCGAGCCGCCCTGCACCGCGTCCTCGCTGTCCAGACTCTCACAGTGGGGACAGTACATACTCTGACGGGACGGCTCGTATACCACATTACCGCCACAGTTTCTGCATTTGAATACCATTCTTGTTCCTCCTTCTACAGCGATGCAAAGCGGGTATCTTGCATGTCCTCTACTCCCGGCCGTCCCAGCAGTATGTACACAGTCTGCACTTGTCGATGCCGACGGACGCGATCATATCGTCCAGACGATGATAGCGCAGAGAAGTGAAATTCAGCTTCTCCCTTATTTTTTCCAACATTTCCTGATACTCCGTACTGTCGGGGTCCGCGTAGACCGACAGATTCGGATACTTGTTGTCCCCCTCTATCTCTTGGATCACCCTTCTGGCGATCAGCTCCATTTCCGACGTGGAACGGGAGAAATTCAGATATTTACAGCCGAACAGGAGCGGCGGGCACGCCGGCCTGATATGCACTTCCCCCGCCCCGCTCCGGTAGAGGAACTCCGTCGTCTCCCGAAGCTGTGTGCCGCGCACGATGGAATCGTCGATGAGCAGCAGACTCCTGTCCTTGATCAAGTCATGTACGGGGATCAGCTTCATCTTGGCGATCAGATTCCGCTGGCTCTGTATCGTAGGCATGAAAGAGCGCGGCCACGTGGGCGTATACTTGATAAACGGTCTGGAAAAAGGAATCCCCGACGCATTGGCATAGCCGATAGCATGCGCCGTTCCCGAATCCGGTACGCCCGCAACGATATCCGGGTGAACGTCGTCCCGCTTTGCCAGCATCGCGCCGCAGTTGTAGCGCATCTGTTCCACGCTGATCCCCTCGTAAGATGACGAAGGATAGCCGTAGTAGATCCACAGGAACGTGCAGATCTTCATCTCTTTGCCGGGTGCGGCAAGCGGCTGCACCGCCTCCGGCGTGACGACTGCGATCTCTCCGGGGCCGAGCTCCCGCTCCGGGCTGTACCCCAGATTCAGGTAGGCAAAGCTCTCGAAGGAGACACAGTAGGCATCTTCCTTCTTCCCGATCGTCACAGGCGTCCTGCCGTATCTGTCCCTGGCCGCATAGATCCCCTTAGGGGTCATGATGAGCATCGTCATCGAACCGTCGATCAGTTCCTGCGCATACCGTATCCCCTCGATCAAATTGTCGCGCTGATTGATGACCGCCGCCACAAGCTCCGTGGCATTGATGTCCCCGCCGCTCATCTCCAGAAAATGACCATGGCCGCTCTGAAAAAGCTCCTCCACGATCTCGTCCTTGTTGTTGATCTTTCCCACCGTCGTGATCGCGTACGTCCCGTGATGAGAACGGACGATCAGAGGCTGGGGCTCATAGTCGGAAATACAGCCGATGCCGATATTCCCGTGCATGGTGTTGGCATCCTTGTCAAATTTCGTCCGAAAGGGCGCGTTCTCGATATTGTGGATCGCCCGATCAAACCCCTTCTCACTGCTGTACACCGCCATGCCCGCGCGCCGTGTACCGAGGTGGGAATGATAGTCCGTTCCGAAAAAAAGGTCAAAAACGCAATCGTTCTTCGATGCCACTCCAAAAAATCCGCCCATAGATGTCTCCCTCCGTATTCTCTCACCCGCAGCGCGCTACAGCGCCGCCTCAAAGCCGCAGCTCCCGTTTTCCTTAACGACCGTGAGCGCCTGATACGCCCGCTTGCCGATACTTTGATGATCGTCGTCCGCCCTGCCGAATGCCGCGCCGGCGCTGACAGAGACCGGCGGCAGTTCCCTTCCCGGGTGCAGGAGCCTGTCATTGACGATGCCGACTCCCCGCCCGATAGCGTCCGCACTGTCCGATACCGCCGTCGGCAGCCACAGCGCAAACCGGTCGCCGCCCAGACAGCCGACGCACACATGCGCGCCGAACACGCCGTGCAGCGTGTCACAGACATGCCGCAGAACGGCGTCGCCGGTCTCCTTACCGTAGATAGCCTTGATCTCCCTGTACCTGTCCACGTCACAGAGCAGAAGGCAGCCGCCCTTATGCCCGCCCCGCAGACTTTCCGCAACGACCCTGTCGAACGCCCGCCTGTCAAGCGCATCGGGCTGCGCGGACGCGTTCTGCCCCTGCATGCGTCCGGCAGACGCCCGTGCCGTTTCCGGCATCTGCCCTGCAGCGCCGCCCGTGCCGCCGTCCGCTTTGTGGGCGCGCCGCTCCTTTTTCCTGATCAGATTATCCAGTATGTGCATGATACGTTCCGTCATTGTCCGCTTGCTGCGCCGCACCTGCTGCCGTTCTCAGACGAGTGACACATGGATCTCTGCCACCTTGCCATCCCGCACGTCCTGCGCCGCCTGTCCCGTAATCTCCGGCCCGCTCACAGCCGTCTCACCGCCGTCTTGATACTGCAGTCTGCACGCCGCGATACGGTATTCGCCGGGAATGTAATCCTTCTTCTCCCCTACGTGGTAGACTACCTTCGTTCCGCCGAGAAGGACCGCCTCCACCACGCCGTTCTCCTCCAACAGATAGGACGGCAGCGCCGGCTCCAAGCACAGGCTGAGTTCACCGTCTTTCGCCGCAAACGGCTGTCTGCCGAACATCATGAGGATCCACATATTCAAAAACTCCACCGTGGAGCCGCTCAGACGCGCCACGAAACCTTTGCCGTGCAGGGCCGCATTGGGATTCCTGCTGCTGGCGATAAAGGAAGAGTTCTCGTAGATGCTCCTGCCGTAGATCTCCCTGTCGAGGAAGGGGATCGCCGCCTTGTGAAAGTCCTCAAAAAACTCCCGGTACATCTCGGACCGCAGCAGCTCCAGCAGATACTTGTACTCCATGTGCAGCCAGATAGACTCATTCTCCAGCCAGCCGGGCGTAAATGCCCGGGCGCGTCCCAGCTCAAAGGACGCATCCTCCAGAGAGGCATTGACCTTGTACATGGACAGTCTGCCGTCATACAGGTCGCTTGCCTTGACCTGCTCATACAGCTTCCGCTTCTTGGACATAGGCTGATCCAGCTTCAGATACCGCACGGGGCCTTCCAGAAACAGCGGGATCCGGCAGACGCTGAAGTTGAGCGGCATGATGCCGTCCCCGCACTCGCTGTAGTCCGTCACCTCATAGCTGAAATAGGTGGGGCAGATGCCGTCTGTCATGGCACACGCTTTCTCAATGCCGTGCAGCACCACCTCGTGCCACTCCGTGAGCATCCCGGCAAGCTCCTCCGACCGGAGCGTCTCGGTCTCTCCGCTCACGCCCGCATAGATGCGTTCCCGATACGCTTCCTTGGCGTCGTTGATCTTATTCCAGAAGGACAGCACCTGCTGCTGCGTCATCAGCGCTTTCTTTTCCTGCGCCGTGATGAGCGCCGCCTGTCTGATAAACGCCGCCAGCTCCGCGAGCAGTTCCACCTGTCTCGGATAGCGCTTCAAAGCGTGTATCGTATAATCCAGATTTCTCGCCAGTTCGCAGCTCTCGGCCATGGAGGATCCGAAAAGTCCCGGCAGACCGTTCAGCGCGTCATACCAGCCCGGCTTGCCGCCCTCCATCTCCACGCCCATACCGTAAGCGTCCAGCGCTGCAAACTTAGTGGCTGATAAGAGCAGCAGCTTTTCCATCAGCGTGACATAGACGATATCTCCCTCGCCCTGTCTTGTGCGAAGCAGACTGCCGTCCGGCACCTCCAGCTCCTCGATCGCCCCGTACTGGCGAAGTCCTTTGTCGGTCTTCACATAGCGCGCCGCGCGCTTCTTCACCTTCGCCTGCGGCCTGTAATAGCTGTATGCCTTTTCGTAGAGCAGCTCCTCCTCTTTCTCCGGATAGACGGAAAGATAACTCTCCAAAAGATCCAGATTGTAAGTCCAGTGGTCGGACCAGTACCCTTCTCCGAACCGGCCGTTCACGACGCCGTCCGCCGCCTCCATGACCTGTGAGAACAGCCGGTCCGTCTCCTCGGCCGTCCTGCCGGGCGTATCCAGTTCCCGGTAGAGCGCCCCCGGTGTAAAAGGCTTTGCCAGCGTCTCCCGAAGACGTTCTCTCGCCTCCTTGGGTTCGCCGGAGAAGATCTCCTCCGCCTTCTTTTCCTCCAATCGGTATGTGACCTTCTCCACGCCGAGCGGATTGTAGCCGTCAGGCTGGATCAGGCTGTAGAATGTCCTGATGCTCTCCCTGCCCGTGAACGGCGCAAAAAAGATGTCGCATCTGCGGTTCTGGTTCACGTCGCGGAAATTGCCGTTGCCCTGCGAATAAAATTCGGGCAGCATGCTGAAATAGTTATAATCGCGTTCCAGATCGCCGTGCTTTCTGGAATAGACATAGAAGACCTTGCCGCCCGGCAGTCTTATGGGATAGCCGCCCCGCAGCACGTTGTCCATGTATGTGTACTCGCAGTAGGCGTCAAAGTCCTCGTTTGCCGTCTTGGTGCGGATATGCCGGCACAGGTCGTTTACCAGCTCGTCGGCGCGCGCCTTTTTCCGTTCAAAATACGCCGCGTCCGGTTTCCTGTCCGCGAAGGCAATAAGCAGTTCCTTCTTTTCCACCTGACCGATCAGTTCGTAGAACGTCACGCTTTCCCCTGCCTGCAGGACCGCCTCCGTCCCGTAGAAGCTGCACGGGAAAACATTCTGGCGCACCTGCGTCATCTTTTCCAGCTCCTGCAGACTGTGTTCCGCAAAGCCGACCGGCCGCTCCAGAGAAAGATCATAAGAGAATATGAGCTCCGGATCGGTTATGGCGTACAGCTCCGTGCCGTCCTCCAGCACGCCGATAGAGAAATTGCCCCCTGTGACCTCCGTCACGGCGGCGGAGTCCACCGTACTCGCGCGCACGCGCATAAAAGGGTGCCCGCCCACGTCCTCCACCTGCATCCACGCTTTCATGGTCTGTCCCATCATCTTGATGCTCTCCAGATCGATCCCGTAAGGGATACAGGCCGGCATACCGTCCAAGATCTCCATGCTGACCGCTCTGCCGCTTGTATTTGTGATGCATACCCTGCGCACGAGGGCGCCGATCTTCTCCTCCGGCAGAGTGAAATAGCTGACAGCCGTTCGGACGCCCTCCGCCCGGTTATCCTCCTCGATGGCCAGCCCGTTCATGGAGATCGCCATGCTGTGAGAGACCTCCTCATCCCGGAAGGGCTCAAACACTCTGCCCTCTTTCTTGATAAACGTTCTGAAGCCCGTCTTCTTCACAGTCTGATAAGCCTGATGCGCCGCGGAAAATTCCATGATCGCATGATCCTTGTTCTCCACGCCGAAACAGGCAACGCACTGTCCTCGGTTTACATAATAACACCAGATCGGAATGCCACGCACGCCGCTGATCCCCGGCAGGAAACTGGCAAACGCCGATTTCTTGCCGTAATTGTCCAAATGATACACTGCCGCATTCTCTCCCATATTGCCGCCCTCGCTCCTTTCAAAACCCTTTACTGTAATTCCGCCACGATCTCATGTGTCTGATCTTCGGACAACTCCCTGATCCGTTCCAGTGAGATCCGCACTCCAAATTCCGAGACTTCCAGCGCCTTCCCGTCCAGAGAAGCGCTCACGATACGATATGCGCCGCTCTCTCTGCCCTGTGCGTTCCGGTAAACGATATGCCACCTTTTGCCGCCGAAATGCAGCGTCAGACCGGCCTCGCCGTCCCTAAACTGCCCGCTGAGGAGCTTCGGCTGCAGCACCATGTCGCCGCAGCTTCCCTTCACGCCGAACATCTCCGTGATCACCGTCAGCATGAGCCAGCTCGCTGCGCCCGTCAGATAGTGGTACATGCCCCGCCCTCTGTCGTTGAAATATTCGGGGATCCCCGGATAGATCCTGCTGACCGCGAAGTCCACCGCCTGTTCGTACAGCGTATGAAGCGCACGGTAGCCTTCTTTGACAAAGCCGCGCCTGTAAAGCGCATTTCCGTACATCGTCGTCATATGGGAGAACACCGCGCCGTTCTCCTTATGGCCGAACGCGAAGCCGAACATCCTTCCCAGATCGGTCTTCAGTTCACCGAAATCCGTGTTCAGGCGGTAACCGCCGATCTCCTTTTCATACAGATATCTGTCCGCCGCCTTGACGATCTGTGCCGTCTGTTCGTCCGTCGCCGTGCCGGACATCACCGTGAACACCTGCCCCGTGAGCATCATGCGCACGCCGCTTTGCATCATGCCCTCGCACTGGCGCCCGCTGTTGTCGTAGTAGCTGTTGAACCAGCCGCAGTCCCCGCCGTCGATCCACTCGGTCCTGCGGATATGCTCCCTGATCCACTGCGCCTTCTCGCGCAGACTCTCCTGCACCCTTGCGCCTTCGATACGCACTCTCCTGCCGGATACCCTGTGGAAGCAGCTTTCACAGTATTCCGCCAGAAGCGCCTTTTTCCCTTCGATATCTTCGTAAAGCGCTGTGTCGGCGGCAAGGAGCGGCTCTATCTCCGCTAAGACCTCCACCGTATCCGTGTGCCCGCGCTCGGCCAGCAGACCGATCAGCTCCGCCAGCACTTCCAGATTGTCCGCATAGGCGGCGGTGAAGGCCACGCTCTCGCCCCGGTCCGGCGCCATGTCCAGCGCGTCGTTCCAGTCCGCGCCGCGCAGTCTCATATGATTGTGCTCCCCCACCTCGTAGAATACCGTCAGGTTCTGCACGAGCATATGCTCTAAGATCGTGCCGCTGTATGGCGCGCCGTCCTCCGTCTTGAGGACCGGCTCGGCGTCGGCTTCCCAATCCCCGTCAATGCGGGTACCTCGGGCTTCCTGCTTATCCTTGAAATAGGTGTTCTCTTTTAAAAGTATGGACAGGTCGCCCGTCTGGTCGATGTAGAGCTTCGTCGTCATGAGCGGCCAAAGGCCGTGATCCATCCAGACACGGGTGATATTGTTCCTGTCCGCAATAAATTCGCCCTGTCTGCTGCCTATGATCGTCGCGTTGCTGCCGTCGATGCGCACGCCGCCGTAATTGTCGATCAGCATCTGCCGCACATTGTCCGGATTCATGATCAAGAGCGCCAGGCAATCCTGCCAAAGATCCCGCCAGCCTCTGCCGCCCTTGCCGTAATCGTGGTGCGGCAGGAAGGAACAGCCGTAGATCCTGCGCAGCATAGGCTGAAAACTCACCCAATACATAAAATTGTCGAAGTTCGGGTCGGCCGTCTCATAGGAGACGTTGATCTTGTCTGTCCAGTACCGCTTCGTCTCCTCGAGCGCCTCCCGCACCTTCGCGTCGTCCGCATACTGCGCGAGCATAGCGTCGATCTGTTCCCGCTCGTCCGCCAGACCGATAAACACCGTGTAGCTCCGGCTTTCCTGAGACTGCAGGGTGACATCGGCGAAACGCATCGCGCCGACGATCTCATAGCCGTCGTACCGTCCGCCCGGCGCATCATAGGGGAGATTCCGCAACACGCTCTCCGGCTGCTCGTAGCTGCCCCCTTCTCCGATATAATCCTCCGTGACGGGCATGAAGCCGACAGGCGCTGTGCCGTCCTGTTCCATGCCGCACACATAATAGGTGATGCGGTTGCGCTGATGCCCGCGCTCGTCAAAGGAAAGGGTCGGCGTGACCAAGACGCCCTTCGCCGTCGTCTGCGCCCTGTGTAACAGCGACGTCACATGCCTGTGATCCCGCAGATTGTCCGCGCTCCTGCCGTACAGCGGAACTGCCGCCGTGGGGGTCAGGGTGATCGGCCCGCGGTTTTGGTTCGTCAGCTCCACATGCATGATTTCCACGGCATATGCAGACACCGGCACAAAAGAGGTGATCCGGGCAAGCACGCCGCACGCCTCTTCCTTGCGCTCGATCTGCTGCCACATCGGGCCGGCCGTCAGCACGCTGTGTACCTGTCCGCCCGTGAACCGCCCGGCTTCCGCCTGTGCCGACACGCCTGTCGCCGAGAAGCAGTCCCCGTTTCTCAGCCTGAACCAGAAATTCCTTGTGGACTTATTGTTATGCAGCTCCTCCGCACTGACCGGCTGCAGGACAAATTCATTCTGGCCGCGTTTCAGGTCGCCGCCGAGTCTCGGCGTGACCGCTCCTTTCAGGCCCTGCTCCCCCGCGATGGGAAAATACAGATAGCTTACGCCGTCCGGCTGTTCGAGCCGGAACGTACCCTTGTCGTCCAAAAATTCATAGCCTTTGATCTTTTCCGTGTGCATGTGACCCTCCCCCTGCGTTCATTGTCTACACTACATACAATTACATCATAAAAGCGCCTCCAAGTCAAACGGTGTAACCGCGTCAAAGCGGCCTCTCCTCCACCGCAACATCGTCAAAGTACACATTGTCGATCATATCTTCCTCAAAACCGTTGACTTTTGCCCGGATCCTGAGATCCGCAAAGGTAAAATCCGACAGCCTGTACTGCGTCTCGTCTTTTCTGACACAGAAGAAGCGGTGACAGTCGAAGCTGCATCTGCGAACGGTGATATGCTCCGCGTAGGACAGCGGCGGGTCGGTCCGGTCCTTTAGGTCATAGAACTGGGTCCACGGATTGATGTTCAGCAGATTGGTGATCTGTCCCTCCACGTCTTCTATGGTGATATACTCGTAGAGCTGCGGCGTATCCGGCCGCATCTTAAGCCACAGCAGATTGAAGCCCGACCGCACTTTTATCCTGCGCACGAGCACGTTCCGGTTATGTACGGACTCCGAGCCGCAGGTAAGGCAGCCGTGGCAGAAGCCGTACTCGCAATCCTCCACGAGGATCCGCTCGTTGGCGCCGTTCTCCGGCGCATCGGAGGCCCACGGCCCTTTGCCGCCCTTTAAGACCACCGCGTCGTCGTTGACTTCCATATAACAGCCTTTGATCAGCACGTCCCTGCAGACGTCTATATCAATGGCGTCGGTGCTGGGCGCTTTCACGGGCGCGGACGGAGAACAGATGCGGCAATTCAGGAACTTCACGCGCTCGCACCGGTAGATGTGGTTTGTCCAAAAATGCGAATTGACAAGCGCCAGCCCCGCCACCGTCACGTTTTTGCTGTCGGCTATATAGAGCAGTCTCGGACGCTGCTCATCTTTGTTGGTGCAGTGCGGATTCCATTTTCTTCTGAGCTGAAATGCCTTCCACGCGCGCAGCCCGTTCCCGTCTATCGTTCCCCTGCCGCACACCGTGAAGCCGTCGAGTCCTTCCGCGTTGACGAGCGCCGTCAGATACATGCAGTTTTCGCCCTCGATGCGCGTCATCCGCACCTCGTAGTCGCTGACGTCATCGCTGCCCTGCAACACGCCGTTCTCTGCCACATAGAGATTTACGCCCTGTCTGAAGAACAGAGAACCGGTCCTATAAGTCCCTGCCGGCACCACTATGACCCCGCCGCCGTTCTCGGCAGCCGTATCTATGAGCGCCTGGATCTGTCCGGTATGTACCTGACCGTCGTCCGCAATGCCATGTTCGCTCAGGACATACTGTCTCCCCAATTCTTCCAAAGAAGGAACTCTATTCTCATAAAACCATGCGTCTATCGGTGTGTTGTCCGGGAAATATTCCTGCATGCCGTTTTTGCCCTCCCGTACCGCCTTCTCAAAGCCGGCAGCCGCTTTCCGTTATCTGTCTTTGCCGCTCGCTTCTGCCGCCGGCGGTCTTCTCAATAGATCTTCACGATCTCCTGCACGCCGTACCGGGACTTGAACCGCTGCAGATCCGCCTCACCGCGGATCAGCATGACTTCCTCGAACTGTCCCGAACGGATATCCTGAAAGCCCGCCACCTGCTCGCCCGTGCAGATGCTGCACCGCAGCGCGGCTCTCTGGCGGGTCGGGTCGAATGCGGCCGATCGCCCGCTTTGTTTGTTTGCTTTGCCGAATCCGAACATCATCGTTTTCCTCTGCGCAGCCCGCCGTGCCGGCGGATGCTTTTCACCAAATTCCCTCTGTTCTTGTAGTATCTCATAAAACGCCCGTTTTCACAAGCCGGTTCTGTGTTCCTGCTGATTTGTGTAACGAAAAAAATAACCGGGCGTCCCCGGCACACACTTTACACCGCAAGCGGAAATTTAACAAAAACTTAAGATTGCCCGACACCTTTTGTTAAGGTTTGACGTCTAATATATAGAAAGCATTCGGAAGATATCGGCGGCGGGCGCAGGACACAGCCGCAAAACAAGACCAGACACGGGGACGGAAGATAAGGTGCAGCAGCAGGATACACGTAAGAGACCAAACGGACAACACAGGGAATTACAGCTCTGGGCGGACACAATGCCCGCCGCACAGTACACGTCGGCGCACAAAAGACAGCAGACGGCAGATGACCGCAGGAGGCGGCGTCCGGCGGACAGCCGCGGCAGACAGCACACCGCAGACCCGCAAGCGCGGCGGACATCGGCCAAGATCATGCGGTATCCGGGACGACCGGTGCAGTCAATCAAGCGGCGGCGGGCAAGACGGCGGCGCGCCTTGTTTTATCGCGCTCTCGCGCTTGTCCTTTTCCTGTTGTTCCTCGTCGGGGTATTTAAATTGACCGGATTGGTCTATCGGAGTGCCCGCTCTTGGATACAGAGCAGGGAAGTCAGTTCCGTAGGGTCAAAAAATGACACTGATGTACAGGAAGCCGAAAATCCGTTCCCCAAGCCGGACATCACTGTCAGTTTGTTGGAAGTCAACCGCTATTCCAGACCCGGCACGACGTTGAAGAAAGTCAAGAACATCTTCGTACACTACACGGCAAATCAGGGGACCTCGGCCGAACAGAACCGCAGCTACTTCGCCAATCTCGCAGAGACGGGCGAGCGGTCCGCCAGCGCCCATTTCGTGATCGGTTATAACGGTGAGATCTTACAGTGCATTCCGCTGAACGAGGAAGCCTATGCCGTGAAAGGCAGAAACGACGATTCCGTCTCGATCGAGTGCTGCTATCTGTCTGCAGACGGCTCGTTCACGTCGTCCACCCGCGCCTCTCTCGTCGAGCTTCTGGCCTGGCTCTGCGGCGAGTACGATCTGACGGCGGAGGATATCCTGCGCCACTATGACGCCGGCGGCAAGAAATGTCCGCTCTATTACGTGGAAAACGAGGACGAATGGTACCGTCTTCTGGACGAGGTGTCTCAATACATGGAAGCTGCGGCGGCCGAGTAAGCAGCCATTCCTTCTTTCAGGCGGCGCAGACCGTCTTCCAGAACCGCCCGCGGGCACGCTGCGTTCAGCCGCAAAAACTGCTCGCCGCCGCTGCCGTACTGTGTGCCCTCCGAAAGATACAAGCCCGTCTTACTTCTGATGCAGGACGCCGCCTCGGCCGCCGTTCCCTTTATCCCACGGCAGTGCAGCCACATGAGGTAAGTTGCCTGTGACGGAACAACTGCAAGCTGCGTGATCTCTCTTTCGATGTAATCCGCCGCCAGCTTTTTGTTGGCGCAGAGATATTCCCGCAGTTCGTCAAGCCACGCCTCCCCCTTCGTGAAAGCCGCTACGGCCGCCGTCACCGCAAAAGCGTTCGGCTCCGCGATCTCGTCCGTATTCAGCCCCCGCCACACCTTATGACGGATCACCGGGTCCGGCACTGCCACCGCCGCAGTCTGTATCCCCGCCAGATTGAAGGCTTTGGTCGGCGCGATGCACGTGATGCTGTTGTCCCTGCACACGTCCGAGACGGACGCAAAGGGAACATACGCCGTGCCGGGATCCGTCAGGTCGCAGTGGATCTCATCGGAAAGGACGAGCACGTGATATTGGGCACACAGCTCCCCGATGCGCTGCAGTTCGTCTCTGCTCCATATCTTTCCCACGGGATTGTGCGGATTGCACAGGATCATCATTGTGGTCTGCGGATCGGCAAGCTTCCGCTCCAGATCGTCAAAGTCGACCGCATAGCCTTCTTTGCCGTACAGGAGAGGGTTCTCCGACACCTGCCGCCCGTTATTCAGAATAGAATTGTAGAAGATATTATAGACCGGCGGCTGGATCAGCACCTTCTCCGCCGGTGTCGTCAATTTGCGCACAATGCTGGAGATTGCGGGCACGACGCCCGTGCAGAAGAGCAGCCAGTCTTTGTCCATGCCAAAGCCGTGCCGTCTCTCCCACCAGCCCGTATACGCCTCATACCATGCATCGGGAACGATACAGTAGCCGAATACGCCGTGCGCCGCCCGCGCTTCGATCGCGGTCCGCACCTCCGGCGCCGTCTGAAAATCCATATCCGCTACCCACATGGGGAGTTCTCCCTGCCCCACTTCCCATTTCAGGGAATCGGTGCCTCTTCTGTCCGTGCCTGTGTCAAAATCATACTTCATGGCATACCGCTCCGTGTTCGGTCACAGCCGCAGCGCATCTGTCCGCACCGCTTCTTATCTGCAGATGATCTTCGTCTTATCGGGATCGACTTTATCTTTCTCGATGATGAGTTCGTCGATATGCTCCGCTCGGATCACGCCGCCCGAGGGGTTGATCACGCTGTCGATCTTCGTAACGATGTCGGCGTCCACCGTGGAATACTCGAATGCCAGCGTGGTGTTGATCAGTTTACAGTTCTTCATCACCAGATTATCTATATAGCACATCCCCTGCAGACTCTCGACGGTGCAGTTGATAAGCGTCAGATTCCTCGCGTTCCAGCCGAGGTATTCGCCGGAGATGAACGAATCGTACACCGTCACATGGTCGCCGTTCCAGAACGCGTCCTTGGAGAGCAGGTGGGAATCGTGTATCTCCACATTCTCCGCCCCGTCGAAAGAGTAGTTGCCATAGAGCGTCAGATCGCGCACCACCATGTTCCGGCTGTTCATGGCAAAATAATCGCCCTTCGCCGTGATGCGCTCCATATCCACCCCGTCGCAGTGCCACAGCGTCTCGGCGGCATTAGGAAAAGATACGTTCTTAAGCGTCAGGTCATGACACCTGCGGAAATTCTTGGGCGCTTCGACGGCACAATCCTCCACGCGGATATGATCCGTGTACCACACGCCCGCCCGCGCCATATCAAACCATGTGCAGTTCTTCGCCACGATGTTGCTGGAGTACCAAAGCGGATATTTCCACTTGAACATACTGCCCTCCAGTTCGATGTCGTGGCATTCCTTCAACGGCGATTCGCCGTCCGTAAAGATCGTGTCAACGATACGCAGGTGATCCCTGTTGAAAAGCGGCCGCTCGCCGACATAGAATCCCTGTCTGATCTCCTCGAAACCGTCCCCGCTCTTCGACTCCTGTCTCTCTGCTCTGTCATTTTTGCTCATGCTGCTCTACTTTCCTTCCCGTTTCCCCTACCTTATTTATATAGGCATTCTTTCCGTCTCTTGTCAAGCAGTTACCGCATGATTTCATAATATTTTCATAAAAGGGAACGCCGCTACAGCCCCGTCCTGATGATCTCCTTCCACCGCTTGGAAAAGATATAATACCCAAGCATCATGACCATACCAAAGCTGAAGCTGATCGGGAAGCACAGCATGATATACGTCCCGTCAAAAAAGCGGTCGATCAGATAGGCGCTCGGAATGCGCACCGCCCAAAGCATGAGAAGGTTTATCACCGTTGTGTAACGGATCAGCCCGACACCGTTCACGATACAGATGATACCGTTGAAGATCGCATAGAACCAGTACGACAGGAGCATGACCCTGACATACCGTTCGGCGTACAGGAGCACCGCCGCATCTCTCGTGAATATACGCAGGACCGGCATACGGAAAGACATCACGCACAGCCCCGCCGCGAGCGTCACCGCGCCGGAGATGACAGGGATCTTGATATATCCCTGCCTGAGCCTGTCGAAATCCTTCGCTCCGTAATTTTGTCCGGAAAAGGTCGTCGCCGCGGAGGACAGCGCCGTGACCGCTATGTTGGCCATGCCCGTCACCCTGCCCGCGACCGAGTTGCCCGCCATAAAAGTAGATCCCTGCGCGTTCACCAAGGTCTGGATCGCCACATGGCCGAGGGAGTACAGCGAATTGTTCAGCCCAATGGGAAGCCCCAGCCTGACAAACTGCTTCAGCTCTCCCGCATCAAAAGTCCTCGGCAGCCACGACAGCTCCAGCTCCGGAAACTTTTGTCTGATATATATGACGCTGATGATCCATGACAGATACACCGCGAGCGTCGTGGAGAGCGCCGCGCCGCCGGCATCCATGCCGAATCCCGCAACGAACAGGAAATCGAGCACGATGTTGGCGACACAGGATACCACCAGAAACCACAGAGATGCCTTGCTGTCGCCCATACCGCGCAGGATACCGGCGTTCATATTGTACCCGATGTTCCCGAGCGCCCCGAGAAATACGATCCTCGTGTAGACCAGCGCCGCGTCCCACGTATCTGCCGGCACGCCCATAGCGCGTAAGATCAGCGGCACGGCAAAATAGCCGATCACGCACAGCGGAACGCCGCACACGAACACGAAAAACACCGACGTGTCCACCGCCCTGCGTATCCTGTCCGTATCCTTCGCGCCCACATACTGGGAGACGAGAATGGATACGCCTGTCCCGATCCCCAGAAAAATACAGAGGAGCACCTCCACCGGCTGCGCGCTCGTCCCCACCGCCGCAAGAGAAGTCTTGCCGCAGTAATTGCCGATCACCAGCGTGTCCACCGTCGTGTACAGATACTGCAGGATATTACCCAATATCATCGGGACCGCAAACCGAAAGACATTCTTCATGATCGGCCCCTGTGTCATATCTATTTTCTTTTGTTCCATCGGTCATCACTCCCGCGGAAAAGCATTTGCTTTTTTTCCCTATCCATGTTATATATTATAGAGATTATCCATACTTTTCTTATCCGTATTTACTTTTTTGAAGCGGAAATTTATGATGACATGACATTTTAGAAAAACAGCAGGATACAACAGGAGGTGTACCATGGCACTGCCGCTCCCCGAAGGAGAACTTTTTCAGATCACCCACAGGATACTCCCCGCAGACTACGAGATGCCCTCGTTGGAAATCGCCTACGACCACTATTCCATCAACTATCACATACGGGGAGACCGCACCACCATCACGCCCGGATTCACCTTCACGCAGCACCCCGGAAGCGTCAGCACGCTCGCGCCGTATATTTACCACCGCACCGTACCCGCTTCCAGCGAGGTGTATGAAAGCATTCTCATAAAGTTTTCACCGCTGTTTGTGAAACCCCTCACCGACCGGTTCGGGGAACAGATCTTAGATCAGATCTATGCCAGACCCACCAACAGGTTTGCCGCCGCTATGCAGCCCGTCATCTACGGTTATTTTACGAGGCTGCTGGAGACTTACAGCCAAAAAACGCCCTACGGCGAGTTCCGGTCGCAGTGCGTCCTGTCCGAACTCCTGCTGGCGATCTTGGAATACCGTCTTCCAGAGGACAACTCGGCCTCCCACGCGACGCCTCTCTCACTTCCCATTATGGACGCCGTCTATTACATGGAGATCCACTATGCGGAACCGCTCACCATAGAGAAAGTGGCCGAGATCGCCGGCTATTCCACCGCCTATTTTTCAAGGCTCTTCCACAGCCAGCTCGGCAAGTCCTACTCCGAGTACCTGAGCTATATCCGCATCAAAAACGTTTCACGGCTGCTTCTCAACACGGACAAATCCATTACCGAGATTGCCATCGAGACCGGCTACCAGTACCCCGGGAATCTCTCGTCCTCTTTTCGGCAGAAGACCGGCCTCACACCGCAGCAGTACCGCAGACAGCGGAAGACGCCCGGTCAAATCACGGTGAACCGTGAGGGAAGCGATACCTGATAGAGCGTGAAAGATGCCGCTGATACATAATGTGCAATTATGAAACGGGTGATTTTCGTTCAGAGGAATCTTCCCGTCCATTGATTTCCCTCACAAAAAGGCACGCCCAAAGACGTGCCTAAATGAATCTATATTCTTGCTAAACCAGATAATTATTTGGCAGGCGTAGCCTTCTCCTGCATCTCTCGGGTTGCCCCTGTCAATACCATCGGCGTGTGGTCGCTACGAAATTTACCACCTCAAATAATTATCTGGGTAACTCAATTCTTCTAGGTACTAAAACTGTTATGTTCGTTAATGTTCCTGTTTTTTCGTTTTACGATAACTCAATTCTTCTAGGTACTAAAACCCGCGGGACGTTCTATCAGTACCGGAAACAGTTTTACGATAACTCAATTCTTCTAGGTACTAAAACTACATTTCGATTTTTGTATTACATTTCAGGGTTTTACGATAACTCAATTCTTCTAGGTACTAAAACCTTTTGTATTATTACCCTCTGCGTGAGCATGTTTTACGATAACTCAATTCTTCTAGGTACTAAAACTTCACGGTCTTCAGACGACGACGAAGAACGCGTTTTACGATAACTCAATTCTTCTAGGTACTAAAACCGACACACGCCACGGATAACGAGATCGACGGTTTTACGATAACTCAATTCTTCTAGGTACTAAAACCGTACCAGGCGTCCCTGTTTTGCGGATCGGGTTTTACGATAACTCAATTCTTCTAGGTACTAAAACGGATCAGAGCCTTAAATTCAACCGGAAGCGGTTTTACGATAACTCAATTCTTCTAGGTACTAAAACGGATCAGAGCCTTAAATTCAACCGGAAGCGGTTTTACGATAAGCTCATCAATTATCGCTTGATGTTTTTTGATAGCTTCCTGATATAGCGCATTCTTCTCTCTTTCCTTTTTAAGAGCTCTATTATCATACCAAGCCTTGATTCCCATTCCAATTCCAAAAAGAAAGCCAAGAATACCGACTCCTATACCCATTTGCTCTGCATTAAGGCCAGTATCATTTTTCTCGACATTATCTAACTCTGTATTATCCATAGAGTCCTCCTACGCTACGCCCAAATCATGCTGTAAGTCTTCAACGGCCCTCTGTAAAAGTATGTTCAAACTTT
>CANQTF010000014.1 GCA_947626745.1 uncultured Lachnospiraceae bacterium | reverse complement strand
AAAGGCAGTAAACTTATTTTAGGCACATCTCAGGTGCAGTCTGTCTCTCATTTTCCTACAGTAAATTTACGCTATCATTAAGCAATGAAATACTTGCAGTAATCTAAATATTATGTTACATTAAACATAAAGAAGGGCATCTGCGGTAACAGATGCCCAACGGACTACCGATAGACGGTTAGCCCGATTCATAAGTTGACAGCTAATAGCCGCTTACCTTGTCACGGGAGGGCGGCTATTTCTGTGTCTTATCATTATCTTTACCAAAAGAGTATCCGATTCCAAAGCAGGTCAAGCCGAAACTCAACACTGCAATCAGTCCCAAAATATCCATATGGCTCAGCCCTCCTTTTCCAGATTCCGTTCCCGGTTTCTATGTAATCGGAGGGTCACAGTCCCTCCGGAGAGGGCTAACCGCCTACCGTCTTGTAGTCCTAAGAAAATACTAACATAATTCGACAAATTGTCAAACAAAACTAGAATCATTATCGCCCCATGCGTAGACAGCCGTAGGCGCCTAGGCGCAGCGAATCCGTAAGCAGACGCCGTTACGGCTTGCGCCATGGGCAATATCTTTCAAATAAGGCTGGGGTTTACTATTACTCCTAGCCGCATTTCGGTGACTATGGAAGTGATATTAAAAAGCGGAGATTAAAAAAACCGAAAAATAAGGCTTGGAAACGCTTTATAAAAATTTTCAGAAAATTTTAGCACTCATCACTTGACAGTGCTAACAAAAAGAGATATTGTTATATTGTTCATAGAACAAAAGACACGGGGATTTGTGCCGGAGTGTCACAGATTCCCCTGAGGGCAGAAACGGATTTGAGATTCGCGTCGCCCTGCCGCGTGAACGCTCCAGAATGGAGATTATTATGAATCTGACAAAATTTACCCAGAAATCCATGCAGGCCGTGGAAGGCTGCGAGAAGCTGGCCTATGAGTACGGCAATCAGGAGATCGAGCAGGAGCATCTGCTGTACAGTCTGCTCACGATCGATGACAGCCTGATCTTAAAACTGATCGAAAAAATGGAGATACAGAAGGAATATTTCTTAAACCGTGTGGAGCAGGGACTCGCCAAACGGACGAAGGTACAGGGCGGACAGGTCTACATCGGGCAGGATCTGAACAAGGTGCTGATCGGTGCAGAGGACGAGGCGAAACAACTCGGGGACGAGTATGTGTCCGTGGAGCATCTTTTTCTCGCCATGCTCAAAACGCCGAATCGGGAGATCAAAGAGATCTTTCGGGAGTTCGGCATCACCAGGGAGCGTTTTCTGCAGGCGCTCTCCACGGTGCGCGGCAATCAGCGCGTGACAAGCGATAATCCGGAGGCAACTTACGATACGTTGGAGAAATACGGTCAGGATCTGGTGGACAAAGCGCGCAGCCAGAAGCTCGATCCGGTCATCGGCAGGGATAATGAGATCCGCAACGTGATCCGTATCCTTTCCAGAAAAACAAAGAACAATCCGGTGCTCATCGGTGAACCCGGCGTCGGCAAGACTGCGGTGGCGGAAGGGCTGGCGCAGCGTATCGTCCGCGGTGATGTGCCGGAAGGGCTGAAGGATAAGAAGATCTTCGCGCTGGATATGGGCGCGCTCGTGGCGGGCGCAAAATATCGGGGCGAGTTTGAGGAGCGCCTGAAGGCGGTGCTGGATGATGTGAAGAACAGCGACGGGCAGATCATTTTGTTTATCGACGAACTGCACACCATTGTGGGAGCCGGCAAAACGGACGGCGCGATGGACGCCGGCAATATGTTAAAGCCCATGCTGGCGCGCGGTGAGCTGCACTGCATCGGCGCGACGACGTTAGACGAATACCGCCAGTATATCGAGAAGGATGCCGCGCTGGAACGGCGTTTTCAGCCTGTCATGGTAGACGAGCCGACGGTGGAGGACACGATTTCGATACTGCGCGGCTTGAAGGAGCGTTACGAGGTCTTCCACGGCGTGAAGATCATGGACAATGCGCTGGTCAGTGCGGCCGTGCTGTCCAACCGCTACATCTCCGACCGTTTTCTGCCCGACAAGGCGATAGATCTGGTGGACGAGGCGTGCGCGCTGATCAAGACGGAAATGGACTCCATGCCTACAGAGCTGGACGAACTGCAGCGCAAGGTGATGCAGCTGGAGATCGAGGAAACGGCGCTTAAGAAAGAGGACGACCACTTGAGCAGGGAGCGGCTCGCCAACCTGCAGAAAGAGCTTGCGGAGTGGAAGGAAGAATTGAAAAACCGCATGGCACAGTGGGAGAATGAGAAGGCATCTGTCGAGAAACTGTCCAAGATCCGGGAGGAGATAGACGAGGTCAACGGGCAGATACAGATCGCGCAGCGCGACGGAGACTACGAGAAGGCGGCGGAACTAAGCTACGGCAAGCTGCCGGCCCTGCGGCAGCAGTTGGAGATCGAGGAGGAAAAGGTCGGCAAAGAAGATCTGTCGCTGGTGCATGAGAGCGTGTCCGACGAGGAGATCGCAAAGATCATTTCCCGCTGGACGGGGATCCCCGTAGCGAAGCTGACGGAGAGCGAGCGCAATAAGACGCTGCACTTGGACGATGAACTGCACAAACGCGTCATCGGGCAGGACGAGGGTGTGACCAAGGTGACGGAGGCGATCATCCGCTCCAAAGCGGGCATCAAAGATCCGACGAAGCCTATCGGTTCGTTCCTGTTCCTGGGGCCCACCGGCGTCGGCAAGACGGAGCTTGCCAAAGCGCTGGCAGCGTCGCTCTTTGATGACGAGAACAACATGGTGCGCATCGACATGAGCGAGTATATGGAGAAGTACGCCGTATCGAGGCTGATCGGAGCGCCTCCGGGATATGTGGGCTACGAGGAAGGCGGACAGTTGACGGAGGCCGTCAGACGCAAACCTTATTCGGTCGTTCTGTTCGATGAGATCGAAAAGGCGCATCCCGATGTGTTCAATGTGCTCTTACAGGTACTGGACGACGGGCGCATCACGGATTCTCAGGGCAGGACGGTGGATTTCAAGAACACGATCCTGATCATGACCTCCAATATCGGCGCAAACTATCTGTTGGACGGCATAGACGCGCAGGGCAATATCACGCCGGAGGCGGAGGAGCTGGTCATGGGCGATCTGCGGAATCATTTCCGTCCGGAGTTCTTAAACCGGCTGGACGAGACGATCCTGTTCAAACCGCTTACGAAGGAAAATATCGGCGGCATCATCCGCCTGATCGTGGCTGACCTGAACAGAAGGCTTGCGGAGCGTGAGCTGACGATCGAACTGACGCCGGAGGCGGAGAAGTTTATTGCAGAGCAGGCTTACGATCCCGTATACGGGGCACGCCCGCTGAAGCGGTATATCCAGAAATACGTGGAGACGCTGTCGGCAAAGCTGATTCTTTCGGATCAAGTGGACGCCAAGGATACGATCCTGATCAGAGTAGAGGACGGGACGCTGGCGGCAGTGCGGAAGTAAAAAGACGCGCATGCCTGATGTGCCATATTGCCTGTATACTTATGGATTTTTATAGTATACAATGGAGAAGAAGCAATGGGAAAACGGTGAAAGGAAGGTACGACCATGAAATATCCGGAATTTTTGAAGCCCGGCGGCACGATCGGCTTTGTCGCGCCCTCTTTCGGCTGCGCGACCGAACCTTATCTGAGCGCCTTCGACAATGCGCAGCGCAAGTGGAAAGAGATGGGCTGCAAGCTGCAGCTTGGGCCGAACTGTTACGCACAGGAGGGCATCGGCATCAGCAATACACCGCAAAAGTGCGGCGAGGAACTGACCGAATACTATTGCAGCGGCGCTAATGACGTCCTGATCTCCTGCGGCGGCGGAGAGCTGATGTGCGAGATCTTGGACTATGTGGATTTTGAGAAGCTGCGTCAGGCGCGTCCCAAGTGGTATATGGGCTTTTCGGACAACACGAACATGACGTTCCTTCTGACGACGCTGTGCGACACCGCTTCGATCTACGGCCCCTGCGCCGCGGCCTTCGGTATGGAGCCGTGGCATCCGTCGATCCGGGACGCGATGGCGCTTCTGAATGGCCGGCAGCTTACATTTGAAGGCTATGACAAGTGGGAGCGCGAGTGGCTGAAGGACGAGGAGCACCCGTTGCTTCCTTATAATGTGACCGAGCCGTCCGTCATCAGATATGTGCTGCCGGACGGCAGGACGAACGTGGAGAGCCTACGTGAGGAACGGCGCGGCGGGCATGTCTTGGACGCGGCAAAAAGTGCTGCGGCGGATACGGCGGATAACGCAGCCCCGCAGATCGAACTGCGTGGGCGGCTGCTGGGCGGCTGCATGGATTGTCTGGTGAATCTGCTCGGGACGAAATATGATAAGGTGACAGCATTTACGGAACGCTATCGGGACGACGGGATCCTCTGGTTTCTGGAAGCCTGTGATCTGAATGTGATGTCGATCCGGCGCGCCATGTGGCAGATGGAACATGCGGGCTGGTTTGCACACTGCAGCGGTTTTCTGATCGGCAGACCCCTGTGCCACGGGCAGGAGATGATGGGGCTGGACCAGTACGGCGCTGTGTACGAGACGATCCGCAAGTACAATGTTCCGGTGCTTCTGGATCTTGACATCGGGCATCTCTCCCCTATGCTGCCGTTGGTCTGCGGCAGTATGGCGCAGGTCCACAGCGACGGCACGCACTACAGCGTGGAGATGACGCTGCGATAGGGACAGGCTGACGGAAAGGAGGTATGCCATATGATTCCGCAAGACCCTGCTATGCTGCTCAGTTTCCTCAATCTGAAACTCCGTGATCATTACGGCACGCTGGAGGCGCTGTGCGACGACCTCGATATCGACCGCACAGAGATAGAGGATAAACTGTCAAAAATGGATTATCATTACGACAAGGAGAGAAATCAATTTGTCTGAACAGATAAAAATAACGGTCGTATTGGAAAACGGAAAATCGAATAACATGTCGGACGATTCCGGTCAAAAATCTGTCGTTCTGACACACGATTCGTCTTTGACGATCATGTCGGATCTGTTGAAAGCGCATCTGATAAACGGCAGCTTCTGCGGCGGGAGAGGAGACTGCGGGAGATGCCGGATACGTTTCCTGAAAGGCGCAACGATCCCTACGCCGTTGGAACGGAGCGCACTTGATGCGGAAGAGCTGCGTTTGGGCTATCGGCTGGCCTGTCTGGCGAAGCCGAAAGACGATTGTGTCATTGAACTGGCATGTGCGGACGCGGAGCGGATCAATGTCGTGACCGATATGATAGCTGTGACGGATAATATTAACCAATCTAGTCAAAATAAATCACAGACTGAAAAACAAAGATCACTTGTTACGGAACGAGACGCGGACGCGCCCGGAGAGAGCGCCGTCGAATCCGTCATAGCGGTGGACCTCGGCACCACCACCATAGCGATGCAGCTTGCGGAGCTGGCTTCGGGTAAGATCCTGGATACGTGGTGCGAGATGAATCCGCAGCGGCGGTACGGGGCCGATGTGCTGTCGCGGATACGGGCGTCCTGTGAGGGCGCGCGGGAAGATCTGCAGCGGATCGTGACGGAAGTGTTGGAACGCGGCGTCGCACGGTTCCAAAGCCGCGGAACGAAGATACAAGGTATGTGTATCGCCGGGAACACGACGATGCAGCACCTTCTCACGGGACATGACGTCTCCGGCCTGGGAAGGAGTCCTTTCACGCCGGCTGTGAGCGGTCTGCAGTCGTATTTCCATGCAGACTGGGATTTTCCGGTATGGATCACACCCGTTATCAGCGCCTTCGTGGGCGGCGATATCGTGGCCGGACTGTACGCCAGCGGGCTGCTGCCGGGCATGGAAGACGGCTGGCCCGAGACATCGCGGCCGGACGGCTTCGGGCAGACGAACGCGGGGAGACAGGGCGGAAAGCATGACGGCGGCCGGACCGTGTACTTTCTCATAGATCTGGGGACGAACGGCGAGATGGCGGCCACGGACGGCGCACACATGATAACCACGGCCACGGCGGCCGGACCGGCCTTCGAGGGCGGCGCGGGCGCGGGCATTGTGGGGAGCGATATGGTCGCCTGTACGGCGGCGCTTTTGGATGCCGGGATCGCAGACGGGAGCGGGCTGCTGGCGGAGCCCTATTTTACGGAAGGCGTGGCGCTGCGGCGGACGGCTTCCGGCGTTTATATGCCCGTCTTGGCCGATCCGGTCGCCGACAGACCGGCGGACGGCGCGGCAGACGCTCTTGCCGCACCGCTTCGCGTGACACAGACGGACATACGCGCCATCCAGACGGCAAAAGCGGCGGTGCGGGCGGGCGTCGAGATCTTGTATGAGAAGCTGGGCAGACCGGCGCGTGTGCAGGTGTACTTGGCGGGCGGCTTCGGCTACTATCTCGATACGGAGGCGGCACTGCGGATCGGGCTGCTGCCAGAGCATATGCGCGGCAGCGTGAAGGCGGTCGGCAACACATCGCTTCGGGGCGCATACCTGATCGGAAGGGATCTGGCGCTTCACAGGACGGACGGAGCGTCGCTGGAGCAGAGCCTCTCTGCGATAGAGAGTCTCAATCTGGCGGAACAGGAGGAATTTGAAGAACTGTATATCCGCTATATGGTGCTTGGCAGCGTGAAGAGCGCGCAGAACAGCCATATGGAGAAACGATAAGCATATATTTTCACATAATTAAAACATAATTTGACCATGTGGAAAAAATTAAGGTTCAAATTATACAAGAACAATAACGAGTGCTATTTATGAGAAAACGGATCGCGCTGGCGGAGCCGGAACAGTGATCCCGCCCGGTTGGAGATTCCGCTTCTCGCGGACGTTGGATCCGCATATATATTATTGAATGTGGTGTCACGCCGCCAAAACCGGAGATCACACGCGTATGTAAGCGGCGGGGGAGTTGGACGATGCGGATAGGGATACATGGCACTGCGGTACGAAAGAGGGCAGCTGTATTGGCCGCCTTCTTTCTTTTGTGTGCCGCGGGCGTTGCGGAGTACAGAGGACAGGCGGCGGCGGTGAGCGGCCCGGCGGACAGCAAAAAGATCGCGCTGACGTTCGACGACGGCCCGCACCCGTACTACACGGAACAGCTCTTGGACGGATTAAAGGAGCGCGGCGTCAAGGCCACTTTTTTTGTGCTCGGCAAGCACGCGCAGCAGTATCCCGAGCTGGTGAAGCGCATGAGCGAGGAAGGACATCTGGTCGGCAACCATACCTACAGCCATATCCAGCTCGGACAGGACAATCACGAAAAGTTTAAACAGGAATTAATCAAAACGAATCAGCTCTTAAAAGAGCTGACGGGGCAGGAGATCCAGTATGTGCGGCCGCCTTACGGCACGTGGGATAAACGGTTCGAGCAGGAACTCAATATGTTTCCGGTGCTGTGGACGATCGACCCGCTTGACTGGAGCAGCAGGAACGTGGAAAATATCGTGCGCAAGGTCGAAAGCAAGGCAAAGGAGAATGCCATTATCCTGATGCATGACGAGTACAAGACGACGGTGACGGCCGCGTTCCGGATCATAGATGAACTGCAGACGCAGGGCTATGAGTTCGTAACGGTGGAGGAGCTGCTGTTAGACTGAAAGCGGAAAGCGCTGTGTCGATTCCTGCGACGCGCTTTTTCTTTACATTGTCTTTGCGCGGGGATTATAATAGAAAAGCAGGTGCAGACAGACGAGAAAGGGCAGGAACGGTATGAAGAAACTGGGTTTCGGAACGATGCGGCTTCCGCTTAGAGATGCAGACGATGTCAAAAGCATCGATCATGAGCAGATGTGCCGTATGGTGGATCTCTTTATAGAGCGCGGATTTACTTATTTTGATACGGCGTACCCCTATCACGGGGAGCAGTCGGAGCCGGCGGTCAAGCGGTGCCTCACGGACAGGTATGCGAGAGAGCGCTATATCTTGGCGGACAAGATGCCGATCCTGCGCGTGAAAGCGCCGGAAGAGTATCCGCGTTATTTTGAAGAGCAGCTGCGGCGGTGCGGTGTCTCCTATTTTGACTACTATCTGCTGCATAATATGGGGAAGGAACGCTATGACAACACGCTCAGATACGGCGGCTTTGAATTTCTGTGCGGGCTGAAAGAACAGAAGCTGGTGAAGCATATCGGTTTTTCCTATCATGACGACGCGCGGCTTCTGGACGAGATCCTGACGAGGTATCCGGAGATGGACTTTGTGCAGCTGCAGATCAATTATCTGGACTGGGACAGCGCGGCGATCCAGTCGGGCGCATGTTATGAGACGGCCCGCCGCCACGGAAAACCGGTTATCGCCATGGAGCCTGTCAAGGGCGGCAGTCTGGCTGCTCTTCCGGCAGAGGCGCAGCAAGAGTTCGACCGATGCGGCGCAGCCGGTTCGCCGGCATCCTATGCGATCCGGTATGCCGCTTCTCTGGAGGACTGTTTCATGGTGCTGAGCGGCATGAGCAGTCTGGAACAGGTGGAAGACAACACCTCTTACATGCAGGATTTTCAGCCGCTGAGCGCGGCCGAGCGGGAGATGCTCTCGCGCGTCACCGGGATCCTGAACCGCAGCGTTACGCCCTGCACGAACTGCAGGTACTGCATGGAGGAGTGCCCGAAGAATATCAATATACCGGCCTATTTCGGCCTGTATAATATGTATGCCGCTACCGGCAAAAAGACGAATATGTACTACGAACGGTATTCCATGAACCACGGCAGGGCGTCGGACTGTATCAAGTGCGGAAGATGTGAGCGCATCTGCCCGCAGCATATCGGGATCAGGACGGAGCTTGAAAAGTTTGCGGACTTGTATGAAAGAGACACGAACGGCTGATTGCGCATAGTGCAAAAAAGTGGTATAATGATACAGATTGCTCTTTTCCGCGGACGGCGGAGACGGTTCGGAGGAAGCGCTGCAGTATGGATCTGTTTGAATATATACGGAACACCAATCAGGAGAAGGAATCGCCCCTTGCGGCGCGGCTCAGACCCACTACGCTGGAAGAGGTGGTCGGGCAGCGGCACATCATCGGGGAAGACAAGCTGCTCTACCGCGCCATTAAGGCGGACAAGCTGAGCTCCGTTATTTTTTACGGGCCTCCGGGCACGGGCAAGACGACGCTTGCGAAAGTGATCGCCAACACGACCAGCGCGGAATTTACCCAGATCAATGCGACGGTCGCGGGCAAGAAAGACATGGAAGAAGTCGTGGCGAAGGCGAAAGAGCTGCGGGGCATGTACGGCCGAAAGACGATCCTGTTCATCGACGAGATCCACCGGTTCAATAAGGGGCAGCAGGACTATCTGCTCCCGTTTGTGGAGGACGGCACGCTGACCCTGATCGGCGCAACGACGGAAAATCCCTATTTTGAAGTGAACGGTGCGCTGCTCTCCCGCTCTGTCATATTTGAATTACACCCATTATCTAAAGAGGATATCAAGGCGCTGATCTCCCGTGCCGTGTACGATAAGGACAAGGGGATGGGCGCTTATGACGCCGTGATCGACGACGATGCGCTGGAGTTCCTTGCGGATCTGTCGGGCGGCGATGCCAGACACGCACTGAACGCGGTGGAGCTCGGCGTCCTGACGACGGAGCGCAGCGGGGACGGCAGGATACATATCACGCTGGAAGTGGCGCAGGAATGCATACAAAAACGGGCGTTACGTTACGATAAGACGGGCGATAACCACTATGATACGATATCCGCCTTTATCAAGAGTATGCGGGGCTCGGATCCGGACGCGGCGGTCTATTATCTGAGCCGTATGCTGTATGCGGGGGAGAGTGTGGCTTTTATCGCAAGGCGCATTATCATCTGCGCGTCGGAGGATGTCGGCAACGCCGACCCGGCGGCGTTACAGGTGGCGGTCAGCGCCTCTCTGGCGGTGGAGCGCGTCGGTATGCCGGAGGCGCAGATCATTTTGTCACAGGCGGCGGCATATGTGGCGTGCGCGCCGAAGAGCAACGCGAGCTGTGAGGCGGTGTCTCTGGCTATGGAGACGGTGCGCGAGACGGGCGATCTGCCGATCCCGCCGCATCTGCAGGACGCTCACTACAAGGGTGCGCAGAAGCTGGGGCGGGGCACCGGTTACAAGTATGCGCATGATTATCCGAATCATTATGTGGAACAGCAATACCTTCCCTACGAGCTGAACGGGAAGGAATTCTATAAGCCTACGGGCAACGGCTACGAGGCGAAGATCAGGGAGCATATGAAGCGTATTAAGGAAGAGGCATTACATGAAAAAAAGAAGGAAACGCGTGATAGATAAGGAGAAGGTGGCCGCTAACAAAAAGAAGGCAAAGGCGAGAAAACAGCGCCTCAAACGGCAGCTCAAGGAAGAAAAGGCGCGGCTCAGAGAGCAGAAGCGCAGAGGAAAAGTCTTGGAAGAAGCCGTGAAGATGGAAGAGTCCGTGACGGTGAACGAGCTGGGATCGATAGAGCGCACCATCACTGTGGAGGAGACTTACACCATCGAGGAAAAGCCGGAGACGCCCGCAGAAGTCCGCAGACAGAGAAGGAAGAAGAGGCTTGCGGCTGCGGGGGCAGCGGCTGCGGCGGTCATACTTGTGGGTACGGGCAGCTTTTTCGGGATCCGTTTTTATCTGGCGAAACAGGCAGCCGAGCGCGGGGCGGTCGAGGCCATGGTACACACGCAGGCGGTGGAGATAACGGAAAATATGATCACTCGCAAGCGGAAAGAGTATGTCCGTCAGAACGCGGGCAAGGGCACGGCGGAGGCATTGACGGACGCATCGCGTCTGCTGCTTGACGGCGTACACGCAAGGCCGCCGCAGGTCGAACTCACGGCGGAAGATGCGGAAGATTTTGCCACGATCGAGAGCTGCCTGATCGACGCCAAGACCGGCAAGGTGAATGTGACGATGTCTGCGGACGGCCTTGCCGCCAGCGACGACAGCTATTATTATCTGTTTGAAGAGAAGACATACGAGACGGGACTTGGAAGCGACGAGTATATCGTGGAGGAGCTGAAGGATGTGGATATGACGTTCTCGGTAAACCTCAACTACAACTCAGCCGATTCCAGACTGTTCTCCAAGTTCGTCGTCGCTATCAAGAAGGACGGCAAGTTCATGCCGATCAGCAAGCCGCGCTATATCACGAATCCGGAGGCGATCGCGAAGTGCAGTCTGCCGATCAATACGTCCTCGAAGAAAGGGCTGCTTGTGGATCCGGAGAAGCTGAGAGGTTCGGAGCTGGAGGATCTGGGCGTGAAGCATGCGGCGTACAATATCATGCTCAGCAGGATACTGGGCAATACGAGCAACGCCTATTATCCGACCATTTACTATACCTACAACGGCAGGAGCTATGCCTTCAACGGACAGATCATCGCAGAGTACGACTATGTGTTCTCTACCCTGACCAACAAGGGGATCAGCGTGACGGCGATCATTCTGAACGATGTGCATCCGGATTATATACAGTTGATCCACCCCAAGGCGCGAAGCGGCGGAAGCGCGCCCTACTATGCTTTCAATGCCACGGACGAGGAGGGGACGGAGTATCTTGCCGCGATCGGTTCTTTTCTGGCAAACCGCTATTCCGACGGCACGCACGGCAGAGTGTCGAGCTGGGTCATCGGCAATGAGATCAATGCAAGGCAAGAATGGAACTACATAGCGTATATGGATACGGCGGACTATGTGGAGGAGTATGCGAAAGCGTTCCGCGTCTTCTACAACGCTATCGTCAGCGTGAACAGCAACGCCGTCGTGTACATCTCGCTGGATCAGCAGTGGGGGAAGAACCTGTATTCCACAGGGGGTTATGCCGGCAAAGATATCCTCGACGAGTTCAACAGGAACATCAAGGCGGGCGGCAACATCGACTGGGGCATCGGCTACCACCCGTACAACTATCCGCTCAACAGCGCCAAGGCATGGAGCACGAGCGGCAAGGCCGTCTCCTATGTATTGGATTCCGAGACGAGTCCGGTCATCACGATCAAAAATATCCATGTGTTGACGGATTATCTGCAGAAGGAGGAGCTGCTGACGGACGACGGGGAAGTGCGGCACGTGACGCTGAGCGAGATGGGCTATACGTCCAGCGCGGGGCAGGATCTGCAGGCGGCTTCCTTCGTATACGCCTACAAGGTGATAGAATCGAATCAGTATATCGATAATATGCTGTTTTCCCGTGAGACGGACGCGTCGGAAGAGGTTGCACAGGGACTGGCGCTCGGCATCAATACGCTCGGCGGGGGCCGGAAGTCCATTTACAATGCGTTCAAGTACGTGGATACCGCGCAGTCGGCCCAGTATACCGACTTTGCCCTCCGCGTGATCGGAGTCGGCAGCTGGGGCGAGATCATAGCAAAACATTAGAAGAGCTGCTTGGTCAGATATTGATAGATATCCTGATTTTTCTTCTGCCAGTTGGCACAGATGGCGGAGGCGGTCTCTTCGTCGGGGACGGACAGAGTGATCTCGATCACTGTGACGTCCTTTTCTTTTGCAGTAAGATGCGCCTCATACTCGCCGGAGACGGATTTGTAGTAGTCCGCGAGAACGGATACCTCATTGCGCATCGTCATCTCATTTTCGCAGAAAAAGACGTTGATCTCGTTTTTGATAGAGTCGCCGATGCGGTTCTGAAAATAGGAAAGTGTGGAGCGGCCCTCGTCCGTGATCGACAGATGCGTGCGGTTGCGGTCAGAGCGGGCGGTCACAAGCCCAGCGTCTATCAGCTCCGCGATCGTCTGCTGCAATGTCAGGAAGTTCGTGTATTCCCGCTCCAAAATAAAATCTCCCACCTGCGACTTGGTCAGAGGGAAATCGACGCGGTCCAGCATGTAGAGCACGATCAGTTTATACAGCATGATAGGATCCTGTGTCATGAATGATGCCTTTCCGTATACAGGCGGCCCTGATAGGAACCGCGTGTTTTCATAGTGTGATGTATCGTGTTGAGGACGTTTCGCTTATCCGCGCTCCAGAGCGGGGCGAGCAGCAGATCCTTCGGCCCGTCTCCGGTCAGCCTGTGTATGACGACATCGGGGGAGAGGTGCTCCAGACACGCAATGACAAGATCGGTGTATTCCGTCTGCGTCAGCGGCCGATAGACGCCCTGCGCATAGAGCTTTGCCAGATCGGTGTCCCGCAGCACATGGAGCAGGTGTAATTTTATTCCCCAAGTGCGGATGTCATTCAGGTGTGCGATAGTGGATAACACATGTTCTTGCGTCTCGCCGGGCAAGCCCAGTATCACGTGTGTGACCACCGGTATATGCGCCTGATGCAATAAACTGACGCAGTTGTCATATACATCCAAGGTATAGCCGCGCCTGATAAATAGGGCGGTTTCTTCATGTATCGTCTGCAGTCCCAGTTCTATCCAGACAAACTTGTCGGGAAATTCCCGCATGAGATCGACCAACATAGTCACAGTGCTTTCCGGCACGCAGTCGGGTCTGGTCCCAACGGATATGCCCGCTACGGCCGGTTCGCGCAGCGCTTCCGCATAGAGTGCGCGCAGACGGGAGAGCGGACCGTAGGTGTTGGTGTATGCCTGAAAGTAGGCGATACAGCCCCTGCCCGTCTGTTTGCTGCCGAACAATGCTCTGCCGGCGGCAAGCTGCTCTTGGATATCGGTGTGCCGGGCGCGCCTGACGGCGTAGTCGCCGCTGCCGCCGGCGCTGCAGAAGATACAGCCGCCTTCGGCAATCGTCCCGTCCCGGTTGGGACAGGTAAAACCCGCGTCAATGGCGATCTTGTACAGTTTTTCGCCGTAAGTGTCCTTAAGGTAGTCGTTCAGCGAGTAGAAGCGGGTCATGGTTACCGCCTGATGTGTGCCTTGACCGCCGCCGCCACCGCGTCGGCGGTCTTCGGATCGAATGCCTCTGGCATGATATTGTCCTCGCACAGCTCGCTCTCCGGCACGAGGTCGGCGAGGGCCAGCGCCGCGGCGAGCTTCATCTCCTCTGTGATCTGAGGCGCGCGTCCTTCCAAAGCGCCCCGGAAGATACCCGGAAAAGCCACCACATTGTTGATCTGGTTCGGGAAGTCCGAACGGCCCGTGCCGACGATCCTTGCGCCGGCGGCCTTCGCCTCGTCGGGCATGATCTCGGGAACAGGATTCGCCATGGCAAAGATAATGGCGTCTTTGTTCATGGAAGCTACCATATCACGTGTTACGGTATTCGGGGCGGAGACACCGATAAAGATATCGGCGCCCGTCATCGCATCGGCGAGAGTGCCGCCGACCTGTCTGGGGTTGGTGCAGCCGGTCATCTTCTGCATCACCGGATTGAGGTCGGTGCGGCTTTTGTTGACGACGCCGCCTCTGTTGCACATGATGATATCCTTGAAGCCATAGTTTAAGAGCAGCTTCGTGATCGCCACGCCTGCAGCGCCCGCGCCGTTTACGACGACCCGGCAGTCTTCCTTCTGTTTGCCGACGATCTTCAAGGCGTTGATCGTGCCCGCCAGTACAACGATAGCGGTGCCGTGCTGGTCATCGTGGAAGACGGGGATATCCAGCGTCTCTTTCAGACGCTCCTCGATCTCAAAACAGCGGGGCGCGCTGATGTCCTCCAGATTGATGCCGCCGAAGCCGGGCGCGAGATAAGTCACGGCCTTGATGATCTCCTCGGTGTCCTGCGTGTCCAGACAGATAGGAACGGCGTTGACCCCGCCGAACTCTTTGAACAATACCGCTTTGCCCTCCATGACCGGCATGGCGGCGTGCGGGCCGATGTTGCCGAGGCCGAGAACGGCGCTGCCGTCCGATACGACCGCGATCGTGTTGGATTTCCAGGTGTAGGTGTAAGCGGCCTCCTTATTCTCGGCGATCACCTTGCAGGGCTCGGCTACGCCGGGCGTGTAGGCGAGGGCAAGCGCTTCCCGCGTCTTGACCGGCGTCTTCGACACCGTCTCCAGCTTTCCCTGCCATTTTTCGTGTAACTCCAATGCTTTTTCGTTTGTTGTCATAGTGTACCTCGCTTCTTTATTAAATGATGATTTAATTTTCTACATATTTTTGCGCGGTCATCCCTTGCTTTTGACCTTGCTTTCCTATCATATAATATTTGGCATTTCTCTGCAATAAATTTCTCCGGAATAAAATACCCTGCAAATGCGAAAAATGACTTTTCTTTTCCGCAAAGATAGTGTATAATGTCCAATAGTAATAAAACGAATCATTTCGGATAGCACATCAGGTATTAAATCCCTAGACGAAAGAACGTATACACAGAACGAAATGTGGATGTGGGGTAATGCATTTATCATGATAGAAAATGATCATCAAAATACGGGAGGAAGGTATGAGAGAAAAGTATGAATCATTGGCGTTGGCCGATCTGAAGGCGATCGCGAAGAGCAGAGGCATCAAGGGCACTTCAACGATGAAGAAGTCGGAGGTCGTGGAGGCCATGCTGAAGGAAGACGAGAAAGACCGGGCGGAGGGTAAGGAAGTGGCTGTGAAGTCCGTGGTGCCTCCGCGGCGGGAGAACGCTGAGGAGGAGAAGTTTCCGGCGGAGTTAGACAGCGGCATGACCGCCAGCGGCATTCTGGAAGTCATGAGCGACGGCTTCGGCTTTATCCGCTGCGAGAACTATCTGCCCGGCGAGAACGACGTCTACGTCGCGCCCAGCCAGATCCGCCGTTTCGGTTTGAAAACAGGTGATATTTTAGAGGGCAACACGAGAGTGAAGACGCAGAACGAGAAATTCAGCGCCCTTCTCTATGTCAAGACGATCAACGGCTTTCCGCCGGAGATCGCCATGCGCAGACCGAACTTCGAGGATCTGACGCCGATCTTTCCGGACGAAAGGCTGAAGCTGGAAGTGCCGGGCGCATCTGTGGCCATGCGCATCATGGATCTGATGAGTCCGGTGGGCAAAGGGCAGAGAGGTATGATCGTTTCCCCGCCGAAGGCAGGAAAGACTACCTTATTAAAAGAAGTCGCGAAGTCCATCACGCGGTCGGCGCCGGGCGCGCATCTGATCATTCTGCTGATCGACGAGCGGCCGGAGGAAGTGACGGATATCAAGGAGGCGATCGCGGGCCCCAACGTGGAGGTCATCTACTCGACCTTTGACGAGCTGCCGGAGCACCATAAGCGCGTGTCGGAGATGGTGATCGAGCGGGCGAAGCGGCTTGTGGAACACGGCAGGGACGTGGTGATCCTGCTGGACAGCATTACCCGTCTGACAAGGGCGTACAATCTCGTCGTGCCGCCCAGCGGACGTACGCTGTCCGGCGGACTTGACCCTGCGGCGCTGCATATGCCGAAGCGCTTCTTCGGCGCCGCGCGCAATATGCGGGAGGGCGGAAGCCTGACGATACTCGCGACGGCTCTGGTGGAGACGGGAAGCAAGATGGACGATGTGGTCTATGAGGAATTTAAGGGAACGGGCAACATGGAGATGGTGCTCGACCGCAAGCTGTCCGAAAAGAGAGTGTTCCCTGCGATCGATATCCCGAAATCCAGTACCAGAAGGGAAGATCTTCTGCTGTCGCCGGATGAGCTGGAGGCGATCAACATCATACGCAAGGCGTTGAACGGCATGAAGGCCGACGAGGCGGTGGAGAGGATCCTGGATATGTTCGCCCGGACAAAGTCCAATTTTGAGTTTGTCAATATGGTCAGGAAGATGAAATTTTTATAAAAAGGACTTGCATACAAGGTATTCCTATGCTACAATGTAAAAGCTGTCGGTCTACGGCGGCGTCAGATGAAAAGATACGGCGGCAACGTCTATTTACTTTTGTGTTTAAGAAGAGGTGAAAGAGATGAAAGAAGGAATCCATCCTGAATATTATCAGGCAACCGTAACCTGCAACTGCGGCAATACATTCGTGACGGGCTCGACCAAGCCTGAGATTCACGTGGAAGTCTGTTCCAAGTGCCATTCGTTCTACACAGGGCAGCAGAAAGCAGCACAGGCCCGCGGACGTATCGATAAGTTCAATAGGAAGTACGGTGTGGAAAGCAAATAGGTTTTACAAAAAGGTTGGGGTGCGCACCTCAACCTTTTTTTCTAGGAAACGCGAGGAGTATACATGGGTAAAAAGAAAAAGATGAAATATTCCGGCATCGGCGGTCAGGCGGTCCTGGAAGGGGTCATGATGAAGAACCGGGAGCAGTACGCGGTAGCCGTCAGAAAGCCGAACGGAGAAATAGAGGTCGAGGTGGAGCATTATGTGGGCGTCGCGCATGGGAGCAAGGCTCTGAATCTGCCGTTTATCCGCGGCATTTTTCAGTTCGCGGACTCTCTGATCCTGGGCATGAGGAGCCTGAACTACTCGGCCTCCTTCTATGAAGAGGAGACGGAGGAGAAGGCTTCGGCCGGCAAGGCCCGCGATAAGGCCTTGAAGGATAAGGCCGACAAAGTATTCAACGCTGTGGTGACGGTCGTATCGTTAGCGCTTGCCATAGGTATTTTTATGCTGCTTCCCTACTATATCACGTCCCTGTTTGAGGACTATATCAGAAGCAGATCCTTCATGGCCGTCATCGAGGGTGTGCTGCGCATTGTGATCTTTATCGGCTATGTGCTGTGCATTTCGCTGATGAAGGATATCAGACGGCTCTACCGGTATCACGGCGCGGAGCACAAGTGTATCAACTGTATTGAAAAGGGACGTCCGCTGACGGTCAAAAACGTCATGAAGAGTTCCAAGCAGCATAAAAGATGCGGTACGAGCTTCATTCTGTTCGTCATGCTGGTGAGCGTGGTGCTGTTCTTTTTTATCCGGGTGGACAATCCGGTGTACCGCGTGCTGCTCCGTATCGCGCTGATCCCCGTGATCGCCGGGATCTCTTACGAGATCATTCGGCTGGCGGGCAGGAGCAACAATATTCTGGTGCGGATCATCTCGGCGCCCGGTATGTGGATGCAGAAGCTGACGACCAGAGAGCCGGACGAGAGCATGGTGGAGGTGGCGATCGCCGCCGTGGAAGCCGTGTTTGACTGGAAGGCATATCTGTATGAGGCGTTCGGCTATGAGGTCGACGACTCATGGCTGCGGGACGACGACGAGCCGGAGACAGAGGAAGAAGATGACGTATAAGGAGCTCTATCAGCAGGGCTGTGAAGAATTGGAGACGGTCGGTATTGCGGAGGCTCGGACGGACGCAAGGCTGCTGTTGGAATGGTGCTGCGGGACGGACCGCGGCACGCTGCTCGCCCACGGGGATCGGAGCATTTCCCGGGCGGAATATGAGCGCTATGCGGCGTGCATCGCCAGACGCAGGTCGCGCGTGCCGCTGCAGTATATTACGGGCGAGCAGGAATTTATGGGATTGACTTATGCGGTCAATAAAAATGTCCTGATCCCGCGGCAGGATACGGAGGTGCTTGTCGAGGAAGTGATGCGGCATCTGCATGACGGTATGCGTCTGCTGGATATGTGTACCGGCTCGGGCTGTATCCTGCTCAGTCTGCTGCACTACTCCAATGACTGCACGGGCGTCGGCGTGGATCTGTCCCAAGGGGCGCTGGAGACTGCGGGCGTCAATGCGGCGCGGATACTGGGCGCGGAGTGGCAGTCATGCGTCACGCTGCGGCAGGGAGATCTTTTTGCGGGACTGGACGAAGCGGATAAATTTGATATCATTGTCTCCAATCCGCCGTATATCAGAACAGATGTTATAGAAACGCTCATGCCCGAAGTGAGGGAGTATGAGCCGGTGTCGGCGCTGGACGGACATGAGGACGGTCTTTTCTTCTATCGCCGGATCACCGCACAGGCGGGACGTTTTCTGCAGGGCGGCGGTATGCTTTTTCTGGAGATCGGGTACGATCAGGGGGAGGCGGTCCGTCTGCTGATGGAAGAGGCGGGCTATACGGAGATAGAAGTCATCAAGGACTATGCGGGTCTTGACAGGGTCGTGTGTGGAGGTAGCCATGTTTGATAAATTGGAAGATTTGCTGAGAAAATACGAGGAGATCATGAATGCGCTGAGCGAGCCGGGCGTTGCGGACGATCAGCAGCGTTTTCGCGCGCTCATGAAGGAGCAGAGCGATCTGACGCCTATCGTGAATGCCTACAGAGAGTATAAGAAGTGCAGACAGGACATCGCGGACTCGCTCTCTATGCTGGAGAGCGAATCGGACGGCGATATGCGGGAGATGCTGAAAGAGGAGCTTTCCGGGGCAAAGAAGCGCGTGGAGGAGCTGGAGCGCGAACTGAAGATCCTGCTTCTGCCGAAGGACCCCAACGACGAGAAGAACGTGATCGTGGAGATCCGCGCGGGCGCGGGCGGAGACGAGGCGGCTCTTTTTGCGGCGGAGATCTACCGTATGTATGTGCATTATGCGGAGAGCAGACGGTGGAAAGTGGATACGGTGGAGGCGGAGGAGATAGGCATCGGCGGCATGAAGAGCGTCACCTTCACGGTCGACGGGCAGGGCGCGTACTCCGTGTTGAAGTACGAGAGCGGTGTGCATCGCGTGCAGCGCGTGCCGGAGACGGAGAGCGGCGGCCGTATCCACACTTCTACGATCAGTGTGGCGGTGATGCCGGAGGTGGACGACGACATCGACATCGTGATAGAGGACAAGGATATCAGGATCGACGTCATGCGCGCTTCCGGAAACGGCGGTCAGTGCGTCAACACGACGGATTCCGCCGTGCGGCTGACCCATTACCCCACGGGGATCGTGATCTACAGCCAGACAGAGAAATCACAGATACAGAACAAGGCGAAGGCGTTCGCCCTTCTGAAGGCGAAGCTGTACGATCTGGAGCAGCAGCAGAGGCATGACGCGGAGGCGGAGCTGCGCAGGAGCCAGATCGGAACGGGCGACCGCTCCGAGAAGATCCGGACGTACAATTTCCCGCAGGGACGCGTTACGGACCACCGCATCAATCTGACGCTCTACAAGCTGGATAAGGTGATGGACGGCGACATTCAGGAGATCATCGACGCCTGTATCGCGGCGGACCAAGCGGCGAAGCTGGCCAAAATGGGAGAAAACTGATCCGGACAGAGGACTGAGGTACGATGAGAAAAAAGGAATTGGCGCTTGCGGTCATCGACCGCCTGAAAAAAGAATATCCCGACGCGGCCTGTTCGCTCGCCTACGATCAGGCGTGGAAACTGCTGGTCAGTGTGCGCCTTGCGGCGCAGTGTACGGACGCGCGGGTCAATGTGGTCGTCGAGAAGCTGTATGAGAAATTTCCCGATGTGGCGGCTCTCGCGGCCGCGCCGGTGGAGGAGATCGAGAAGATCGTGCATCCCTGCGGCCTCGGCAACAGTAAGGCGCGCGATATCAGCGCATGCATGAAGCTGCTGCAGGAAAAGTACGGCGGCAGCGTGCCGGACGATTTCGACGAGCTACTGAAGCTGCCCGGCGTGGGGCGAAAGAGCGCCAATCTGATCATGGGAGATGTGTTCGGCAGACCCGCTATCGTGACGGACACCCACTGTATCCGTCTGTGCAACCGTATCGGACTGGTAGACGATGTGAAAGAGCCGAAGAAGGTGGAGATGGCGCTTTGGAAGATCGTTCCGCCCGAGGAGGGGAACGCCCTCTGCCACCGGTTTGTGGAGCACGGCAGGGAAGTCTGCACGGCGCGGACGACTCCTTTCTGCGACAGATGCTGTCTGCAGGATATCTGCGGCCGGCACGGCGTCAAACGCAGGGAGCGGACAGACGCATAAAGACACCTAGGCGTCACGGGATCGGCACGTCGAACGGTCCGGCGGCGTTGTCCCTTGCGGCCGGTACCTTGTGCGTCCGATAGTAAGTGGGCGTACAGCCCAGATATTTTTTAAAGACCTTATTAAAATAGCTGGCGTTATTAAAACCTACCGAAAGCGCCAGCTCCGAGATGGATACAGGCGCGTCCGGGTGAGCCAGCATGATTTTGGTCGCCTCGAAAATACGGTATTTCATCAGATATTCAAAGGGCGACATCTGCAGGGTGCGCGCAAAGCATCTGCAGCACTCGCTCCGGCTGATGTGTACGCTGTCTGCGATATCGTCCAGAGAGATCTGCTCGGCGTGGTGCGTCCTGATATAGAGCATCGCCTCCTTGACCCGCTGTTCGTCCAAGGATACGTGGGAGGGCGGCGCGGTCTCAAGCCGCGGCAGCTTCACGATCAATTCTGACCAGAATCGGCATAAATGTCCCTTGGTTGCAACTTCATATCCGAAAGGCTTCGTCATGTTGACGGCGATCGCGTCGTTGACTGCGTCCAGCATACGCTCGTGCCACTCGTTGTTTTCATGCAGGACGAGCATCTTAAAGAGCCGGAAATTCTGCACCGGCAGCAGGAACTGCGTCTGCAGATAGCTGTTTTTGTGGCCGAACAGGAAGTCCGGGTGGAACACAAAAGAGTAGAAGGTGCAGTTTTCCTGATTCTGTGAATAGATGGAGTGCATGACATTCTGATTGATGACGATCCCCTGACCGGGACGCAGCGTGTAGGAAGCATCGTCGGTGGATACCTCCGCAAGCCCGTCATTGATGATCAGCACCTCCATTTCTTCGTGCCAGTGCCAGCGGATCCGGTTCATGTAAGACTTGTGCAGATCCAGAAAAAAGACGTTGACGGGATAATCCAGAGAACCGAAATCGTTCTGCTGGCGCAGGTCGTCATAGATGCCATCCGGCGCATCTTCTATGGCGGGGTGGCTCGGCCGCCCGTTGGAGAGCAGATCTACGGGAACGGCTGTCTTGGGGGTTTTGTGTGATACTGTCTCGTTGTTTGGAGATAAATGCATAACCTTACTCTCCTTTCCGGTGAATTATTTCTATCTTATCATGAACGGACGATACGCGTCAAAGTGACTTTTTTCCTATTTTGGCATATAGATGATAGTAAAAGCGTATGCCGCGCCCGCTATGTGCGGCGGCGTGCTGCATGGAAGTGGGCGGAGCCTATGGATTCACAGAAAAACGAAGACCTGTTAAACCTGGCGCTGGATACACCGGTTTCGGACAGAGAGCGTTCGCTGGAGCTGAATGTGGGATATGACACGGCACAGCGGACCTGGGAGGTGATCGTGAAATACCACGGTTCTCTGCAGGGGCTGGCGGCGAGAGGGATCGCGGTGGAAGAGCTGATCGCGGGGTATGCGATCCTGACCGTGCCGGAGTCGGAGATGCCGCTTCTGGCGTCCACGGAGCAGATCGAGTATGTGGAGAAACCGAAGCGGCTTTTTTTTGCGGACGCGGCGGGCAATACCGCTTCCTGCTATGCGCCGGGCGGACAGCTGTACGGCTCGCTCACGGGCCGGGGCGTGCTGGTGGCGGTGATAGATTCGGGCATCAGCTATTGGAATCGGGATTTCCGGCGCGCCGACGGAACCACACGCATACGGTATCTGTGGGATCAGGTGCTGAACAGAGAGTTTACGGAGGCGCAGATCAACGAGGCGCTCGCTGCGGGCAGCAGACAACAGGCGGAGCGGATCGTGCCGAGCATAGATGTCTCGGGGCACGGTACGGCCGTGGCGGGCATAGCGGCGGGCGGCGGCGGAACAGGCGGAGCGGCCTACGCGGGCGTCGCCAGAGAGAGCGACCTGCTCATCGTGCGTCTCGGCACACCCCGCGCGGAGTCGTTTCCGCGGACGACGGAGCTGATGCGGGCGCTGACTTATGTAGTCAATAAAGCGGTGGAACTGCAGATGCCGGTGGCAGTCAATCTGAGCTTTGGCAACACCTACGGCGCACACAACGGCACCTCTCTGCTAGAGCGGTTCTTGGATAATATATCGGAGATCGGCCGCAGCGTCATCTGTGTGGGCAGCGGCAACGAGGGCGCTGCGGGAGGCCATGCGGACGGACGGGCCGTGGAGGAGACGGCGCGGGTGGAACTGGTGGTCGGCAATTATGAGCCGGGACTGAACGTACAGCTCTGGAAAGAATATACGGACCGCTTTGAAGTGACACTTGTGTCGCCTGTCGGCGATACGGTGACGGTGGATACTGACCGGCCCGGTAAACAGGTCTATCGGCTCGGACAGACGGAGCTTCTGCTGTACAACGGGGAGCCGGCGCCGTACCTGACCGCACAGGAGATCTATTTTGATCTTCTGCCGGCCGGAAACGGCAGGTATATCGACGCCGGGATCTGGACCTTTTTGCTCGCGCCGCGGCGCACGGTGACGGGGAACTACACCTTTTATCTGCCGTCGGAGACCGTCAGGAGCGAGAGCACGCGGTTTGTCAGGCCGACGCCGAACGTGACGCTGACGATCCCCTCGACGGCGTCGAAGGCGATCACGGTGGGAGCCTACGATCCGCTGTACGAGGCGTATGCGGACTTTTCCGGAAGGGGATATCTGTATCAAGCGCAGCTCGGCAGCCGCACGGCAGATTCCTTCGTGAAGCCGGATCTGACGGCGCCGGGGGTGGGAGTGCTTGCGCCGGACAGGAACGGCGGCTACACGCCCGTGACGGGGACTTCGTTTGCAGCGCCTTTCGTGACGGGCGCCGCGGCGCTTCTGATGCAGTGGGGGATCGTGGAAGGAAATGACCCGTACCTGTACGGGGAGAAGGTGAAGGCATATTTAAGAAAAGGCGCGCAGCCGATCCGTGGTGAGACGGAATATCCGAATGCGCGCGTAGGTTACGGTTCGCTCTGTATCGCGGAGAGTTTTCCGGTCTGATGCCCCGCTATTTGGCGCAGACTGCGCAGTAGCCTTTGTTTTCCACGCCGAACAGGATGCTGTACGGCGGGTAGGTCTTGTCAAAGGTGCGGGAGAACTGCTCCAACGTCATGAGGTCGTTACGCTCCAGCAGATATTTTTTCTCCTGTGAGAAGTGCGGGCGGATCTTCTCCGCGAGCTGCTCCGAAAGGATCTTCATGGCGGAGGTCGCGGTCTGGTCGAGCCGCAGGAATTCCTGATCCAAGATCTCGCTCAGGGTCTTTAACACCAGAGCCTCTTCGTATACGAAATAGAGCTGCAGCGCCGATCTGTCCTTGGCGATATAGTTCAGGCGGTAGCACAGCGTTTTGCCGGTGGCAAAGTCTTCACAGCCGTAGTGCTGGCTGATGACGCGGACGTTTGCGTGGCACATCGCCCCGATGGATAAGCCGAGCGTGCCGGTCAGGGCGTCCGCCTCGTTCTCGGGGGTCTCCTGCTCCCATTTGCTGCGGGCCTTGCCGGTGATGGCGTAGTCTTCGATCATGATATGGGCATTCAGCCAGCCGATGCAGATGCCGAGGAAGTGGCGCACGGATTCCTTGGAGAAGTTCTGGGCGTTCAGCTCATCTTCGAGGGCGGGGAGCGTCTTGTCGCGCATGTTGTCGTGCAGCTTCTTGTGCATGGCAAGGCCCGGATAGCCGATGGACGCCATATAGGCTTCCTCGTCCGCGAAGTGCTTCAGGGCGTAGCTCTTGAAATATTTGATGCCCTCCCGGCACGCGTGCTGCTGCTTGGTTTCGTCCTCGTTGAGGCTGAGCAGCTTGCCGACGATGGAGAACAGCCGCTGGTGCGCGCTGTCGATGGAATCTACGCCGATGCAGAAACGGTCGTTCCATTTGATTTCGTTTGCCATAGGGGAACCCTCCTCTGTCCGCTTAACTCAGGGTAAAGCTGTTCACGATGTCTTTTAAGCTGTTCGCGTAGTCGATCGTCTGGTTTACCATGTTGTAAGTATCCTCTGCGAGCGCCACAAAGTTGGTGTTGTTGTCCACCACGTTCGAAACGCCGACGGAAGTCTCTGAGATCGAGCCGTTGATCTGCGCCAGCGCCTCGGTGATATTGGTGATCGTGCGGTTCAGCGCGTCTATGGAAACGTCGATATCCGACATGGTGCGGTTGACGAATTGCGCGTCGTCCGTGTACTGCTCGCTGATATTCATAAAGTTCTCGTAGTCCGCGAGAACGGTCTGATCCAAAAATTCCAAGGCGGCGTTCAGGGTCGATTCCATTTGTCCCACGGCGGCGTTGACCTCCGTCACGATCTGTGTGATACCGCTCACTGTCTGTGAAGACTGCTCGGCAAGCTTGCCGATCTCGTCCGCCACCACGGCAAAGCCGCGTCCCTGCTCCCCGGCTCTTGCGGCCTCGATGGAGGCGTTGAGGGATAACAGAGAAGTCTGGCTGGCGATCTCCATGATATTTTTGGCCAGCTCGTTGATCTTGGATACCGCTTTGGAGCGCGCAATGGCTGTTTCGGAGGCGCTCTTCACGGACTCGTACATATCCTTGGTGCGGCTGCTGGCCTGTTGGGTATCCGCTCTCAGCTTCTCGGCGCGGTGCATGATTTCCTCGGACAGTGAGACGCCTTCCTGCGCCTTTGTGTTGATATCCGATGTATTCTGGCCGATCTCCTGTACCTCGCTGCTGATGGATCGCGTGTTGTATGCGGTCTGTTCCATGCTGGCCGACAACTGCTGTGCGGTGGCCGAATTGCTGTTGGCGTTGTCGCTGACCGTCGTGGCGATCCGGTGCAGCTCCTCCGCGCTCTCGCTGATGCACTCCGAGGTGGAGGAGATATCTTTCATCATGCGGCTGAAGGACTGGCGCATCTTCTGAACGGCGCGGCTCATCTCGCCCGTCTCGTCCTTATGCTGCAGGAGCGGGTGATAGGAGTCGTCCTGCGAGATATCCAGATCCGCCGTCCTGCTGATGACTTTGGTCATGACCTTGATAGGGGTCGTGATCGTCCCGGCGAAGATGAAGCCAAGCACCATAAAGACCGCGATGATGATCAGGCAGATCGCGATGCTGGTGGTGACGGCGCGCTGCCGCATATTGTCGATCGGGTTCATAATGACATCCTGATCCACGACGAGACAGAGGATCCAGTTGTTTAACTCCGACACGTTGTAGGCCACATATTGTCCGGCCTCGTCGTCTGAGGAAAGCTGTACGGCGGGAGCGGTGCCGTCCGCGATCCGGCTGACCAGCTCGGCGGTGATGGCGCTGTTTGATTTCGTGCCGATCAGGCTCTCGTCGGGGTGGTAGATATAGACGCCGTTGCTGTCCAGCAGACAGGCGTAACTGGAATCGGAGCCGTACACGCTGATGCCCGTGAGCGCGTCGGCAAAGAGGGAGACTTTGACGTTGGTGTAGAGGACGCCGGAGAGCGTCTCGTCGTCAAAATGGCTGTGCTGGGGAACGCCGATAGAGATCATGGGTTCGCCGCTCTCCTCGTCGAAGAAGACGTCGCTCTGCGCCGGCGCATTGTTTTCCGTGATATATTTTACAAAAGGCTCTTCCGCGCAGGGCGTCCCCTCCAAGGCCGTGTCCGTGCTGGCGAGGATCGTCATATCGCTGCCGGCGACAAAATTGATGCTGTCATGCGTGTCGTTGGCTTCCAGATATTTGTTCAGGGAAGCATGGATCTCGTTGGCGTACTTGTCGCCGTTGTTGACGCTGAACACATAGAAGTTTTCGGAGTTGTCCAGATAGGTCATGGTGGAGTTGTATTTCTCGATCGACTCGTCGATCCCGCGGCCGTAAGCCTTGACTATTTCGGTCAAAGAATCCTCCGTATAACTGACAAGAGTGTCATGCGCCATGCCGGTCAGGGAGCTGAAATTGACGATAATGGCGGCAATTACGGCGATCGTGACGAAAAGAATGGTGATCAGAGCGATCTTTGTTTGAATGGAAGACAATTTCTTGGACATTTCCGAAACCTCCTGCGATCATAACTAAAACGTTTTAGTTATCGTACCATATTTTATACCGCAATCCTAGAGGTTTTTCAAAAATTATTGACATTTCATAGAATAAATGCTTGCCATTTGTGCAAAAACAACGTAATCTATATCATGTAGGTTTTGAGAGAACGGATATAAAAATAAAGGGCAAACATTTCGGAAACAGAGGGAGAATATTTGATGAGAGAAAGATTAGCTGCTGTCGGTGTGGAATACGATGAGGTGCTGAAGCGTTTTATGGGGAAAGAGGACTTCTATCTCCGCATGCTGAAGAAATTCCTGGACGATCAGAACTATGAGGGATTAAAGAAGTCGGCGGCCGATAAGGACTGGAAGGAAGCGTTCAAATACGCACACACGGTCAAGGGGCTGTGCGGCAATCTGGGGCTGAACGGCGTTCTGGAATACATCGGCCCGCTGACGGAGGAGCTGCGGAACGAGCCCTACGACGAGGAGAAGATCGCGCGGTACGCGGCGGAGGCGGACGCTGCCTATGAGCGGACCGTCGAAGTGATCCGGTCGCTGTGAAAAAGGCGATAACAGGACGGTTTGTAGCTTGGGAAGAGCCGGTCGACAGGCGGGCTCTTTTGCTTTCGTATGGCGGACGGTGACAGGTTGAAAAAGAAAATGGCTGTTATTTTATGCGCGCTGGCGGCGGCGCTTTGCTTTGTGTACGGCGCTGTTGTGTTTTGTGCCGGATCGGGCAGTAAGTTTTATATGGTGTGGGCGCTCGGCGGCGTGTTTTTTGCGGCGTTTGCCGCAGCGCTCCGTCTTGATGTGCAGGACAGGATACCGCCCGCGCTGCGGCGGGGCTTCTGGGCTGTCCTGCTTGTCTGCCTTGTGCTGTTCCTTTGTCTGGAAGGGCTTGTCCTGAGCGGCTTTCGCGATAAGGGCAGAGCGGATATGGACTATATCATCGTGCTGGGCGCACAGGTGAAGGAGACGGGGCCGAGCGTCGTCCTGCGGTATCGGCTGGATGCGGCGCTCGCCTATCTGGAGGAGAATCCGGAAACCGTCTGTATCCTTTCGGGCGGGCAGGGCAAAAACGAGCCCTGCAGCGAGGCGGAGGGAATGTACCGTTATCTGACTGCACAAGGGATCGCGCCAAATCGGCTCATCATGGAAGACAGATCCACGGACACATCGGAGAATATTGCTTTCAGCATGGCGTTCATCGAGGATCGGAATGCGTCTGTCGGCATCGTGACGAACGATTTTCATGTCTTTCGCGGGGTGCGGCTTGCCAGAGCGGCGGGGCTTCATAATGCCTGCGGCGTCGCCGCGGACTCCACCGCCCTGTATCTGCCGAACAATATGGTGCGGGAAGCGTTCGGCATCATGAAAGATCTGGTGTGCGGCAACCTGTTTTAAACTGCGCTTGGAATTGCGGCTGCGATGTGGTAAGCTAATATTATAGGAAACGTAAACGGATGCAATACGGTGAAAACGGATATGGGAGACAAGCATAGAAAAAGGATCGGGCTTCTGACGGCGGTGTGCATGGCCGCGTCGGCGCTGCTCGGCGGCTGCGGGAAAGAGCAGCCAAGCTATACGGAGCAGGGCATGGCGGCGATCGGGGAGCTTTCCTATGAGGAGGCTCTGGACTGCTTTCAGAAGGCGCGGGACGCAGGGGAAAACGAACAGCTGCTGTGCCGCGGCATGGGGATCGCCTACATGGGCCAGACGGACTATGAAGCGGCCGTCACTTATCTGGAAGCGGCGCTTAAGGCCGGCGGCAGCAGTGTGCAGGACATTGATTTTGACATCAACTATTATCTCGCCACGGCTTACTATAAGGTCGGACGCACGGAAGACGCGGTCGGCGCTTACGACGCGATCCTCACGCTGCGGCCGCGGGAGAAGAACGCATATTATCTGCGCGGTCTGGTGAAGCTGTCGGACGGCAGATTTGAGGAAGCGCAGGCCGACTTCGGCAGGGCTGTGGATCTCGACAGCCGGGATTACGACCAGATGATACGCATTTATATGGCGCTGGAAGAGTACGGCTACAAGGACGCCGGCCTTGTCTATCTGCAGAATGCCCTGACCGAGAACGAGAAGTCCATTTCGGACTATGACATGGGGCGCATCTGCTATTACATGGGAGATTACGAGAATGCCCGCAATTATCTGACGAAGCTGAAACCTGCGACGGATTACGGCGCGGCGCTGTATCTGGGCAGGACATACGAGGCGCTGGGGGATTATAACTATGCGTCCGGCATCTATACGGATTACACGCAGAACGATCAGAGCAAGGCGGAGATCTACAACCAGCTGGGGCTGTGCAAGATGCAGCTGGGCGAGTACGAGGCGGCGTTGGGCGCGTTTCAGACGGCCATGAACATTGAGGACAACGGCATGATGCAGACGCTCAAATTCAACGAGATCGTCACCTATGAGTATATGCGTGATTACAAGACGGCGGCGGCGCTGATGAGCAGCTACCTGAAGGATTATCCCGACGACGAGACGGCAAGGCGGGAGTACGATTTCCTGCAGACGAGATGACATTGACAAGGGCATGAGCCAATGGTACTATTTTGCTATACATATTTTCAGGAGGATATGGAGGCGGCATGGAGAACACTTTTGTACGGATAAAAGGCATTATCAAGAAAGGCGACAAGTACCTGCTGATCAAGAGATGGGTGGACGACAGGATCCCCGATCCCTTTGTGTGGGAGTTTATCGACGCTGAGGTAAAGCATGGCGAGGCGCCGGACGACACGGTGCGCCGTGCGATCAATGAACTCCTTTCCGTGGAGGGAACGATCGACAGGATCGTATATACGTGGTCGAATCTGTTAGGCGACACGCACTGCGTAGGGATCGCGTACCTGTGCTCTATCAGGGAGGAGGACGAGGCCAACATCGTGCTTCCGGAGGACTACGGCGAGTGGATCTGGGTGTCCAGAGAGGAATTTCCTTATTATATCGAGAATCAGTATGTCTTACAGGATCTGGAAGGAAAAGAGTTATGATAAACAAGCTGACGGCAAAGATTCGGAAAACACAGGCGCCTATCGTGGTGGGTCTGGATCCCTCCATGAAGCTCATCCCCGAACATATTCAGAAGAAAGCCTTTGCGGAGTACGGCGAGACGATGAAGGGCGCGGCCGAGGCAGTCTGGCAGTACAATAAAGCGATCGTGGACGCGGTCAGCGACCTGATCCCGGCTGTAAAGCCGCAGATCGCCATGTATGAGCAGTTCGGCATCGACGGGCTCATCGCCTTTCAGAAGACGGTGGAGTACTGTAAGCAGAAGGATCTGATCGTCATCGGCGATGTGAAGCGGGGCGATATCGGTTCCACCTCGGAAGCCTATGCGGCGGGTCATCTCGGGCAGGTGAAGGTGGGCCGGACGATGTGCAGAGGCTTCGATGAGGATTTCGTGACCGTCAATCCCTATCTCGGCTCGGACGGCGTGAAGCCTTTTATTAAGGTATGTCAGGAGGAGAAAAAGGGCATTTTCGTGCTCGTGAAGACCTCGAACCCCAGCAGCGGGGAGTTTCAGGACAGGCTTGTGCAGGAGAACGGCACGGCGCGGCCCCTCTACGAGATCGTGGGCGAACAGGTGGCGGCGTGGGGCGCGGAATGCATGGGCGATTCCTACAGCTATGTGGGCGCGGTGGTCGGCGCGACCTATCCGGAACAGGGCAGGATCCTGCGCAAGATCATGCCGAAGGCGTTTATCCTTGTGCCGGGCTACGGCGCACAGGGAGGTAAGGGCGCGGATCTGGTACACTTTTTTAACGAGGACGGGCTGGGGGCTGTCGTCAATTCTTCCAGAGGCATCATCGCAGCCTATCAGCAGGAACAGTATGCAAAGTATGGCGCGGAGAATTTTGCGGACGCGTCCCGGGCGGCGGTCCTCGCCATGAAGGCGGACATCGCCGAAGCGCTTGCGTCGAGAAGATAAGCTTTGGAGAGGCATTGTCTGTACGGAGGTCTGTAATGGAACAATACAAGCAGGAATTTATCGAATTTATGGTGGACAGCGGCGTGCTCAAATTTGGCGATTTCACCTTGAAGAGCGGCAGGAAGTCTCCTTTTTTCATGAATGCGGGCGCTTATGTGACAGGGGCGCAGCTACGGAAGCTGGGAGAGTATTACGCGAGGGCGATCCACGACAGGTACGGGCTGGATTTCGACGTGCTGTTCGGGCCGGCGTACAAGGGGATCCCCCTGGCGGTGGCCACGACGATGGCTATCAGCGAACTGTACGGAAAAGAGATCCGCTACTGCTCCAACCGCAAGGAAGTGAAGGATCACGGTGATACGGGGATCCTGCTCGGCAGTAAGCTGCAGGACGGCGACAGGGTCGTCATCATCGAGGATGTGACGACTTCCGGCAAGTCCATTGAGGAGACGTTCCCGATCCTCAAGAGCCAGGCCGATGTGGAGATCAAGGGTCTGATCGTATCCCTGAACAGAATGGAGCGCGGATTGGACACCGAGAAGAGCGCGCTGCATGAGATCAAGGAGAAATACGGCTTTGAGACGGGCGCGATCGTTACGATGGAGGACGTGGTGACCTGCCTGTATCGCAAGCCGTACAAGGGCAGGGTCTATATTGACGATACATTAAAAGCCGCGATCGACGCATACTATGAGCAGTATGGCGCAAGGTGAGCGGCGTCGTCAGGACGTCTGTGACAGAAAAGCAGGAAAGGAAGCGGATCAGGGCATGGAAGAGAAAACTTATAAGACGATGGGCGGCTCAGGCGCGCTCAGCATTGCGCTCGGCGTAGTCGTGCTGGTCGTGGGCGTGGCGAGCGGCGTGCTGCTTGTGATAAGCGGCGCCAAGCTGCTGGCGGGAAGAAGCAAGATCTTATTTTAACGGGAAGACAAAAGACGAATGGGCGTTTTCGGACGGACGAAGATGCCCATTTCAAATGTTTTTGGGAGCATGGCTATGGCTAAGAAGAACAGTTATATGTTCACAAGCAGGGAGCATACGCAGAGAGGGATCATGTCCACGATCTTGGGCGTGATCGCTCTTGCGACGCTGGCATACACGATCATCATGAGTTATTTCCGGGCGGGAGATATCCCGCTCCAGTATGGGGCGGCGGCGCTGCTCGTCATGATCTTTGCGTTTGTGGGGATCGTGCTGGGGCTGGTCTCCAAGACAGAGCGCGATAAATTCTATCTGTTCAGTTATCTCGGCATCGGACTGAATGTGCTGGCGCTCGTTGTGGTCAGCGTGATCCTGTATGCTGGCGCATACGCGTAGAGCACGGCCGCGAAGGCTGTCCGGGCGGCGGCGCAGGGCGTGAAACCGGAGGAAAGGATTGGGGCGGAATGGAAGATATCTATCTGACCGAAGCGGATCAAAATGACTTGGAGGCGGAGCGGTATGCGCTGGCGCTGGCGCGCCTTCGGGAAATACCGGGCGAGTCGGTCTGTCCGGAAGCGGTACAGACATATTTCAGGGCTATGGCGGCCTTTGCTTTGCTGGCGGACCGTGCATGGCAGCTCGTGGAGAGCGGAGAACTGCGGCGGATGACGCTTTCGCAGCTGCAGACGTTCAACAGGGAACTGTACGAGGATATCCTGCCGGAGAATTACGGGAAGAGCTACGGCGATCCGGACTATGCCGTTTCGTGTCTGGGCGAGGCGTTCGGGCAGATGCTCTCCTTTCTCTACGCGGAGCTGCGCGGCATGATACCGGCGGCGTTCGAGCAGAACCGTTTTGACATGGTGATCCGCATGGAGCTTTTGCTGGAGGTCTATCAGGCGTTCGTGTGTGCGGCGCAGGAGAGCGGGGAAGTCTGCGGGGACCTGCCCAAGCCGGAGACGGTACGGCAGATCCTCTACTGGTACGCGAGCGACTATTATGAGCCGTCGTCTCTGGAGCGGACGGCGCAGCTTCTGTGTCCCGAAAAAGATTTCGCCTTACGAATCGTCATGGAGAGCGATCTGAACGACCTGCGCTATCTCTACTATTACGGCGAGTATGTGACCGACAGCGAGATCCGGACGGCGCGTCATCTGCAGGAGCTGCCGGAGGACAGGCTCCGGCTGATGGCGGACACGTACACGGAGGGATACCGCATCGGTTTTGCGGCGGGAAATAAGGATATCTCTATCAAGAAGACGGTGAATATCCGCTATCGTCTGGGTTTTGAACGGATGATACGACAGGCCGTCCTCAATTTTGACCGGATCGGTCTACGGCCTTCGATCTATCGGGCGGGCACGAATCTCTTTCAGGGGAGAAGCGTCAGCAAGAACGGATTCTCCGGGGCGGATCCGAACAAACAGTTTGATTATGACCACAGGGAGGATCAGGCGCTTATTTTTGACAAACCGCTGGCGGAGCGCAGACTGGAGTGCATGCGCAGCGCCTATGAGCGGTACAAGGCCGAGGCGGCGGTGTTCGGCGGCCCGGCTGTGGTGGAGATATTCGGTGAAAAACCTTTTGTGCCGCAGACAAAGCGGACGGCGTGCAGACTGAGCGAGAAGCAGCAGAGATTGTCCACGGAGTACGCCGTGAAGGCGGGCACGCTGCAGAACACCTATATCCCCGGCGGGGAGAGGAGCTTTACGATCATCGCGTTTCCCGTGCCGGACATCGGCGCGCGGTATGAGGAGATCTTCGATGATATCGTGAAGATCAACACGCTCGACTACAAGCTGTATCAGGGCATTCAGCAGAAGCTCATAGACGCGCTGGACAAGGGAACGGCCGTAAAAGTCAAAGGGCGCGGCGCCAACAGAACGGACATGACGATCCGGCTGCATGAGCTGCGCGATCCCGCGCGGGAGACAAACTTCGAGAACTGCGTGGCCGATGTCAATATCCCCGTGGGAGAGGTCTTTACCTCGCCCGTCCTGCGCGGAACGGAGGGGATCCTGCACGTGACGCGGGTATTTCTGAATGAGCTGGAATACAAAGATCTGTGGCTCTCTTTCCGGGACGGTATGGTGGAAGATTACGGCTGCGCCAACTTTCCGGCACAGGAGGAGAACCGCAAATATATCAAGGATAACGTCCTGTTTCACCATGACACGCTGCCCATAGGCGAGTTCGCCATAGGAACGAACACGACGGCTTACGTGACGGCGCGCAGGTACGGCATTGAGGATAAGATGCCGATCCTGATCGCGGAGAAGACGGGGCCGCATTTTGCGGTGGGCGACACATGCTATTCCCACGAGGAGGACGTACCCGTCCGCAATCCGGACGGCAAGGAGATCATCGCGAAGGATAATGAGGTGTCACTTTTACGTGACACAGATGTCAACAAGGCATATTTCCAGTGCCATACGGACATAACCATTCCTTACGATGAGCTGGGAGAGCTGTATGCGTTGACTGATTCGGGAGAACCGATCTACATTATCCGAGACGGTCAATTTGTGCTGGAGGGCTGTGAAGAGTTGAACCGGGCCTTGGAGCAGCGGCCGTAAACGGTAAATAGGCAGAAAAGGTGGTTGCGCATTGGCGGAAAATCTAGTACACTGAATATGGATATTACTCTGCACTGACACAAGATATTGTGGTGGGGAGTGTTGTGATGAGATAACGGCAGCGGCAGGGAAATTTGACTTACGGTCAGGAGGAAAGACATATGGCACAGGTAGGCATTGTGATGGGCAGCGACTCCGATATGCCCGTTATGGCGAAGGCGGCGGAGATCTTGGAGGATCTCGGGATCTCCTATGAGATGACGATCATTTCCGCGCACAGAGAACCCGATGTGTTTTTTGAATACGCGAAAAGCGCGGAGAGCAAGGGCTTCAAGGTGATCATTGCGGGCGCGGGCAAGGCGGCGCATCTGCCCGGCATGTGCGCGGCGATCTTTCCGCTGCCCGTGATCGGCGTTCCCATGAAGACCTCCGATCTCGGCGGGGTGGATTCTCTCTATTCTATCGTGCAGATGCCTTCCGGCGTTCCGGTGGCGACGGTGGCGATCGGCGGCGGACAGAATGCGGGGATCCTGGCGGCAAAGATCCTTGCCACCTCAGATCCGGCGCTTTTGCAGAGGCTGAAGGACTACGCGCAGAGCCTGAAGGAGAACGTGCAGAAGAAGGATGCGAGGCTGCAGGAAGTGGGCTACAGGAACTATCCGGCAAACTGACGGATCACATATTTTATTGGAGGTAAGACATGGATTACAAGACAGCGGGCGTTGACATTGAGGCGGGCTACCGGGCGGTAGAACTGATGAAGAGCCATGTAAAAGGGACGATGCGGCCGGAAGTGATCGGCGGCCTCGGCGGATTTTCCGGCGCTTTTTCGCTGGCGAAGATCAAGGAGATGGACGATCCCGTGCTGTTGTCCGGCACGGACGGCGTCGGCACGAAGATCAAGCTGGCATTTTTGCTGGACAAACATGATACGGTGGGGATCGACTGCGTGGCGATGTGCGTCAACGATGTGGCGTGTGCCGGCGGAGAACCGCTGTTCTTCCTCGATTACATAGCATGCGGCAAGAATTATCCGGAGAAGATCGCCGCTATCGTCGGCGGTGTGGCGGAGGGCTGCAGACAGGCGGGCGCCGCGCTGATCGGCGGCGAGACGGCGGAGCATCCGGGTCTGATGCCGGAGGACGAGTACGATCTTGCGGGATTTGCCGTGGGTGTGGCGGACCGGAAGGAGCTGATCACGGGCGGGCAGATCAGACCCGGGGACAAACTGATCGGCATTGCGTCGTCCGGTGTACACAGCAACGGTTTTTCGCTGATCCGCAAGGTGTTTGACATGACCAGGGAAAGTCTGGATACCTATTATGAGGAACTCGGCGCGACGCTGGGCGAGACGCTGCTTGTCCCCACAAGGATATATGTCAGGGCGCTGAAGGCGGTCAAGGAGGCCGGCGTGACCGTCAAGGGGTGCAGCCATATCACGGGCGGCGGATTTTATGAGAATATTCCCAGAATGCTTCCCGAGGGCGTGACGGCGGTGGTGCATAAGGACAGTTATCCGGTACCGCCGATCTTCGGGCTGCTGCAGAAGAAGGGCGCTTTGGAAGAAAAGATGATGTACAATACCTACAATATGGGTCTTGGCATGGTGCTGGCGGTGGACGCTGCCGATGCGGAGAGGACGATCGCAGCGCTGCAGGAGGCCGGCGAGAAGGCGTATGAAGTCGGCGAGACCGTGGCCGGCAAGCGGGAAGCGGTGGTGGACCGATGACGGGAACCACGATATTGCGGAACGGAGGGAAACATGCTTAGAGTGGCGGTGTGTGTGTCCGGCGGCGGCACCAATCTGCAGGCGCTCATAGATGGCGTGCGGCAGGGGACGGTCGCGGACGTGGAGATCGTTCGGGTCATCAGCAACAACAGGAATGCCTATGCGCTGGAGCGGGCCAGACAGGCCCACATCGATGCGGTGTGCGTATCGCCCCGCGATTACGAAGACAGGGCGGCGTTCAACGAGGCGTTCCTTGCGGCGGTGGACGCCGCAGCGCCGGATCTCATTGTGCTGGCGGGTTTTCTGGTGGTGATCCCGCCCGAGCTGATCGCGAGATACAGAAACAGGATCATCAATATCCACCCGTCCCTGATCCCGTCCTTCTGCGGAACGGGATATTACGGGCTGAAAGTACACGAGGCCGTGCTTGCGCGGGGCGTTAAAGTGACCGGAGCGACTGTGCATTTTGTGGACGAGGGCACGGACACCGGGCCGATCATCATGCAGAAGGCCGTGGAGGTGAAACAGGACGATACGCCGGAGCGTCTGCAGCGGCGGGTCATGGAAGAGGCGGAGTGGATCATCCTGCCGAGAAGTCTTGCGCTGATCGCGGCCGGCAAAGTCACGGTGGCAGACGGACATGTAAGGATAGCGGAGTGATCCGCGGATACGAAAGGTAAGGGAATCATATGAAAGTATTGGTTGTGGGAGGCGGCGGACGCGAGCATGCGATCGTGCAGAGCGTGGCGAAGAGCCCCAGAGTGGATAAGATCTATTGCGCGCCGGGAAATGCCGGTATCGGCCGTCTGGCGGAGTGCGTGCCCATCGGCGTCATGGAGTTTGATAAGCTGACGGAGTTTTCCCGGGAGAAAGCCGTGGATCTGGTCATTGTCGGGCCGGACGACCCGCTTGCCGGCGGCCTTGTGGACGTGTTGGAGGCTGCGGGTCTGCGCGTTTTCGGGCCGAGGAAGAACGCGGCGATCCTCGAGGGCAGCAAGGCGTTCTCCAAGGATCTGATGAAAAAGTACGGTATCCCCACGGCGGCATACGAGAATTTCGACGATCCGGAGGCGGCGCTCGCCTATCTGGAGCACGCGAAGATGCCGGTGGTGCTGAAGGCGGACGGTCTGGCGCTGGGCAAGGGCGTGCTGATCTGTCAGGATCTTGACGAGGCGAGAGAAGGCGTAAAGACGATCATGCAGGACAAGAAGTTCGGCGCTGCCGGCAACCGCATGGTCATCGAGGAGTTCATGACGGGACGGGAAGTGTCGGTGCTCTCCTTTGTGGACGGCAGGACGATCAGGATCATGTCCTCCGCACAGGATCACAAACGCGCGGGCGACGGCGATCAGGGCCTGAACACGGGCGGCATGGGAACTTTTTCACCGAGCCCGTTCTATACAAAAGAGGTGGATGCGTTCTGCCGCCGTCATATCTATCAGGCGACCGTGGACGCTATGGCGGCGGAGGGACGGCCCTTCAAGGGCGTCATCTTCTTCGGGCTGATGCTGACGAAGGACGGCCCGCGGGTGTTGGAGTACAATGCAAGATTCGGCGATCCGGAGGCGCAGGTAGTGCTGCCGCGTATGAAGAATGATATCATCGACGTAATGGAGGCCTGTATCGACGGCACACTGGATCGGATCGATCTGCAGTTCGAGGACAATGCGGCGGTCTGCGTGGTATTGGCTTCGCAGGGATATCCGGGAGCTTACGAAAAAGGTTTTCCGATCAGCGGGCTGGAACGCTTCGACGATGCGGACGGCCGTTACTGTTTCCACGCGGGAACGAAACAGACCGATCAGGGTGTCGTCACGAACGGCGGCCGGGTGCTCGGCGTCACGGCAAAGGGAGCGGATCTGAAGGAAGCCCGGGCAAATGCATACAAAGCTGCGGAATGGGTCGGCTTTGCCAACAAATACATGCGCCATGATATCGGCAGAGCCATCGACGAGGCGTAGTACGCGGTATGACAGAGAGAGCCGAAAAAAAGAGCGCTGCAAGGCATAATAATAGAGCATAGGAACGATCTGAAAGGAGACGGGCGATGGGAGAGAACAGCAGAGAAGAAAAACAGGCGCATTTCCGCAGGGAACTGTTGGATATCAGTCATTTGAACATACCCACATATTGTGAGAAATGTAAAGGCGTTATGGTCTTTAAGGGAGTCGGCGAGTACAAGTGCGAGGACTGCGGACACGTGGAATACGACGATTACGGCAAGTGCAGGAACTTTATCGAGACGCATCCGGGCGCGACGACCGCACAGGTGTCGTCGGGGACCGGCGTTTCCCAGAAGGCAATCCGACAGATGCTCAAGGACCAGAGGTTAGAGATCGCGGCGAATTCGCACGCTTTCTTAAAGTGCGAATCCTGCGGGGCGAGCATACGGTACGGCAGACTGTGTAAGAACTGTGAGACGAAATACCACAGGGATCTGGAGAATCAGGCGAGGATACACAAGCCGCATGAGAACATGTCCGGCTTCAGCGCGGAGATACCGAAGGGCGAGGAAGGCGCAAAGCGTTTCCGGAGAGAGTGGTAAAAACAGGCAAAAGAGGGAGAAGATTATGGTACGGAAGAAGGGACGCATAGCAATGGGAAGATATCGGGTTTTCGGCTTGATCGCATTGGCGGCGGCCGTGTCGGCGCTGTGGTGCCGGCCCTTTGTCAGTCTGGCGGACACAACGGGCAAGGTCACGGTGGGATCGGCCAAGATACGGGAGAAGGCGGACACGGGCAGCGAAGTGGTCGGCAGCGCGGTGCAGGGTGCGAAAGTCACTATCCTGAACGAGGTGAAGGACTCTTCCGGGATGACGTGGTATGAGGTCTATATCGACGGAGAGACGACGGGTTATCTGCGTTCCGATCTGGTGGAAAAAGAAGGCGGCGATGCCGCTTCCCAGACAGCGTCTGACACAGGTAATAATGACAGTCAGAGTGAAGGCGGGCAGGAGGAGGTGCAGCCTCAGGCGACCGCGTCCGGCGCTTCCATCGATCCGGAGACGGTCATGGATGCGCAGTACGCTTCGGTCTCCCCGGCGTCCATCAATGTCCGCACCGCGCCCACGGCCCATGAGGCTCTTGTGGAAAAGCTGTCGCAGGGCACACAGGTCGTCGTGAGCGGACAGTCGGCCGGCAGCGACGGCGACGGCAAGACTTGGTACTACGTTACCTTTACCGGAGCGGACGGCGCGGAAAAGACGGGATATATCCGTTCAGATCTGTTGTCTATGGGCGACATGGTGCCCGTGCCGGAGGAGACGCCTGAGCCGGAGGAAGCGCCGGAGCCAGAGCCGGAAGAGCCCGTCAACAACGACTATGAACTCTCCTGTGAGAAGGGGGAGGATGGCTCCGACGTGTGGTATCTGTACGATCACACCGGCGGGACGGGACAGTCCGACAAGTATCTGCTGGACCAGCTTATGGAAGCCACGAAAGCGCGGAGCGAGGCGGCGCAGAAGGATGCGAAGAATCTGGTAAGACAGCGCGTCGTGATCGTTGTGCTGGCCGTGCTTTTGGTGATAGCGATCGTCGTTGTGATCGTTATGGCATTGAAGCTGCGGGATGCCTATTACGAGGATTATGACGAAGAGGACGACGAGGAAGAAGAGGAAGAGGAAGAGAGACCCCGCAGACGCCGTGCGCAGGAGGAAGAGGAGACGCCCCGCAGAAGGCGTGTGCAGGAGGAAGAGGAGACGCCTCGCAGAAGGCGTGTGCAGGAAGAAGAGGAGACGCCCCGCAGAAGGCGTGTGCAGGAGGAAGAAGAGGCGCCCCGCAGAAGGCGCACAGAGGAGGAAACGCCGGTTAAGCGCCGGAGCCGCGCAGAGGAAGAGACGGCGGTAGAAGACGCTGCGGCAAAGGCGGCGGCGACGAAGCGCAAGACGAAGAACTTCCTGCTGGACGACGATGAATTTGAGTTTGAGTTCCTGAATATGGACGACAAGGATCTGTAATGCCTGAGGCGCTTCGATAGGCAGAGTGGTAGAGAGATGTTTATAGAAATAGATTTTAACAGCGACGAAGCGATCTATATGCAGCTTCGCAACCAGATCATTCTGGGGATCGCCACCGAGCGGTTTCGGGAAGGCGATACGCTTCCGTCCGTGCGGCAGCTCGCCGAGCATATCGGCATCAATATGCACACGGTCAACAAGGCGTACACGGTCCTGAAGCAGGAGGGATATGTCAAGGTAGACCGCAGAAGAGGCGCGGTGATCGCTCTTGACATCGACAAGCTGCGGACCGTGGAAGAGGTGCGCAGAGAGCTGCAGGTGACGTTGGCGAAGGCAAGCTGTAAGAATATTTCCAGAGAAGAAGTGCATGCTCTTATTGATGAGATCTATGAAGATTATGGGAAAGGAATGAATGATTGATGCAGCCACAATTTACGGATAAGGCGAAGGCGGCGCTGCTGCTTGCGGAGAGAGCCGCCAAAAGTCTGCGACAGAGTTATGTGGGAAGCGAGCATATCCTGCTCGGGCTGCTTCGGGAAAATACGGGAGTTGCAGCCACCGTCCTCCAGAATAACGGCGTGGACGTCGTGCAGCTCAAGGAGATGATCAAGGATCTGATCGCGCCGCCCGAAAGCTCCGTGCTGCTTGCGGAGCATGACGGCTATTCGCCGCGCGCGCAGAGCATTTTGGACGAGGCGCACAGGCAGGCGGAGCGTTTTCACAGTGACAAGACCGGAACGGAGCATATCCTGCTGGCGCTGCTGAAAGAAGGAGAAAATGTGGCCGTCAGGCTGCTCAACACGATGGGCGTGTCCATACAGAAGCTGTATGTGGATGTGCTCGTTGCGATAGGCGAGGACGGCGGTCTGTATAAGGAAGATCTGGGCAGGAAGCAGGGCAGAAAAAAAGGCGGCACGTCCACGCTTGACCAGTACAGCCGCGATCTGACCGCACTGGCGAGAGAGGGAAAGCTGGATCCCGTCATCGGCAGACAGGATGAGATCACCCGGGTGATCCAGATCCTGAGCCGCAGAACGAAAAACAATCCGTGTCTGATCGGTGAGCCGGGCGTCGGAAAGACGGCGGTGGTGGAAGGGCTTGCCTCCCGTATCGTCACCGGGGATGTGCCGTTTACCGTGCAGAACAAGCGTGTGCTGACGCTGGATCTGTCCGGCATGGTGGCCGGCAGCAAGTACCGCGGTGAGTTCGAGGAGCGCATCAAGAAGGTGATCAAGGAAGTGATCGAGGACGGCAACATCGTACTTTTTCTGGACGAGATGCACACCATCATCGGCGCGGGCGGAGCGGAAGGCGCGATCGATGCGTCCAACATTTTAAAGCCGTCGCTGGCGAGAGGCGAGATCCAGTTGATCGGCGCCACTACGATCGCAGAGTACCGCAAATATGTGGAGAAGGATGCGGCGCTGGAGAGAAGGTTTCAGCCTGTGACGGTGGAAGAGCCGACGGTGGAAGAAGCGGAAAATATCCTGCGGGGCATCGCCTATAAATACGAGGAGCATCACCGCGTCACCATAACGCCCGAGGCGATCAGTGCGGCGGTGGCGCTCTCCAACCGATACATCAATGACAGGAACCTGCCCGATAAGGCCATCGACCTGATCGACGAGGCGGCCGCGGCGGTGCGGCTTAAGGTCGCGGGGCAGCCTGAAAAACTGCGGGAGCTGTCCGAAGAGATCAAAAAGATCGATCTGCAGATCGAGCGCTCTATCCGCATGGAAGCCTTTACACAGGCGGCTGAACTGAAAAAGAAACAGGACGACTGTATCCGCAGGTATGACCGTATCATCAAGCGCATGGAGAAAGAGGAAGAAATGCGAAGCTATGTGGTCGGCGAGAACGAGATCGCGGAGGTGGTCGCCCTCTGGACGAAGATCCCCGTCAAAAAGCTGGCGGAGAAGGAGAGCGAGCGGCTCCTGAAGCTGGAAGCTATCCTGCATAAGCGCGTGATCGGGCAGGAGGAGGCGGTCAGCGCCGTCGCCAAAGCGATGCGCCGCGGCAGGGTCGGGCTGCAGGATCCCAACAGACCTATCGGATCGTTCCTCTTTCTCGGGCCTACCGGTGTGGGTAAGACGGAGCTGAGCAAGGCGCTTGCCGAGGCGATGTTCGGTTCGGAGAACGCGCTGATCCGTGTGGATATGTCGGAGTATATGGAAGGGCATTCGGTGTCCAAGATGATCGGCTCGCCGCCGGGCTATGTCGGCTTTGAGGAAGGCGGACAGTTATCGGAGAAGGTGCGCCGGAATCCCTATTCCGTGGTGCTTTTTGACGAGATCGAGAAGGCCCATCCGGATGTGTTCAATGTGCTCCTGCAGGTGCTGGACGACGGGCATATCACCGATTCCAAGGGCAGGAAAGTCAGCTTCAAAAACACGATCCTGATCATGACTTCCAATGCGGGCGCGCAGCGCATTGTCGATCCCAAAAATCTGGGCTTTGACACCCAGACGACGAAGGAGCAGGATTACGACAAGATGAAGTCCAATGTGATGGAAGAGGTAAAAAGACTCTTCAAGCCGGAGTTCATCAATCGTATTGACGAGATCATGGTATTCCATCCGCTCCACAAGGAGGACATGAAGAAGATCGTCACCCTGCTGTCCAAAAATCTGGTGAAGCGCTGCAAAGAGCAGATGGAGATCGAACTGACCATAACGGCCGCCGTGAAAGACTGGCTGATCGAGAAGCACATGGACGCCAAGATGGGCGCAAGGCCTCTGAAACGTGCGATTCAGTCGGAGATCGAGGACGCGCTGGCGGAGGAGATCCTGCGCGGCGATGTCAAAAGAGGCAGCAAGGTGTCTGCGGGACTCAAAAATAAAAAGATCGTATTTACGGTACACGATGATAAATAAAGCAATGACTTAGGAGGATAACACAATGGCTGTAGTAGAGGAATTGCTGCGAACCGAAGAGGACGGGGCGCTCAGCTTCGGCAATTACAGGCTGGACGCCAAGGCGAAGGTCGAGGATTACGAGCACGACGGAGATCTGTATAAGGTAAAGACCTACAGGGAACTGACCAAATTGGAGAAGAACGGCATGTTTGCCTATGAGTCGCAGCCCGGAACGAGCGTGATCGGTTTTCGGGAGACGGAGGACGGCGTCGCCTTTCGCGTAGAGGCGGCGGAGGACGCACAGATCACGGTCGGACTGGAGGAGGACACCGAGTACAGCGTCAGCGTAGGCGACGAAAATATCGGTACGATGAAGACAAACCTGAGCGGGAAGCTGAGTCTCAGCATTGAACTGGAGGGCGCCGGCGAGACCGCGGTCAGGATCGTGAAGAATGGCTAAGAGCAAGGCGGGAACGGTCTTCTATTGTCAAAATTGCGGATATGAATCCTCCAAGTGGCTGGGGCAGTGTCCCGGCTGCAAGGCGTGGAACAGCATGGTGGAAGAACCGAAGGCCGCCTCCCGCGGCGCGTCCGCCGGTGCGGGCGCAAGAGCGCATATGGCGGCCAAGCCCGCAGCGCTCTCTGAGGTGAGCGTTCGGGAAGAGGAGCGTATGCACACACACATGGAGGAACTGGACAGAGTGCTGGGCGGCGGTATCGTGCCCGGCTCTTTGACGTTGGTGGGCGGCGATCCGGGCATCGGCAAGTCTACGCTCTTGCTTCAGGTGTGCAGACACATGGCGGCGGACGGCAGAAAAGTGCTCTACATCTCGGGCGAAGAGTCGCTGCGCCAGATCAAGATCAGGGCGAACAGGCTGGGAGACTTTACCGACGATCTGCTGCTTTTGTGCGAGACGAATCTGGGGATCGTGGAGGAAACGATCCGCAGCGTGATGCCGGATATCACGATCATCGACTCGATCCAGACCATGTACCATGAGGACATCTCCTCCGCGCCGGGCAGCGTCTCTCAGGTGCGGGAGTCAACGAGTATACTCTTACAGCTGGCGAAAGGACTCAACGTCTCGGTTTTCATCGTGGGCCATGTGACGAAGGAAGGCACGGTGGCGGGCCCGCGCGTGCTGGAGCATATGGTGGACACGGTGCTCTACTTTGAGGGAGACAGACACGCTTCCTACCGTATCCTGCGCGGCGTAAAGAACCGCTTCGGCTCTACCAACGAGATCGGCGTGTTTGAGATGAAGGAGGAAGGACTGGTGGAAGTGCAGAATCCTTCGGAATTTATGCTGGACGGCAAGCCGGAAGGCGCAAGCGGCTCCGTCGTGTCCTGCTCTATGGAAGGAACGAGACCGATCCTCTTAGAGATCCAAGCGCTTGTCTGCCACAGCAGCTTCGGTATTCCCAGACGTCAGGCTATCGGCACGGATTTCAACAGGGTGAACCTGCTGATGGCCGTGCTCGAGAAGCGGCTTGGCGTGCAGATGTCGGACTGCGACGCCTACGTGAATCTGGCGGGCGGCATACGCATTATGGAGCCCGCGATCGATCTGGGGATCGCGATGGCGATCGTGTCGAGTTTTAAGAACAGGGCTATCGACGACAAGCTGATCGCTTTCGGGGAGATCGGCCTGAGCGGCGAGGTGCGCGGCGTATCCATGGCCGAGCAGAGAGTGGCGGAGGCGGCGAAGCTGGGCTTTACCACCTGTATCCTGCCGGAGGTCAACCGAAGCAAGCTGCGGCCGGTGGCGGGGATCAAAGTGATCGGGGTCAGAACGGTGCAGGACGCGGTGGACATGATCTGAGACGGCTGCCGCTCCCAAAATATGACATAAATATGACAATTTTTAACAAAGTGTTAATAAATACCCTGTCTGTATGTTCAAATCGTGTCTTATATGGTAAAATCTTAAGAAAGTGTGAAAACTTTTACAAAGAAGGAGTCACTTATGGACAAGCAGATACAGGATCCCGACGGGCAGACTGCAGCCGGGAATCCGTCGGGGGATACAGGGGCGGACGAACCTGTGAAAGAGGTCGTGCATCCCATACATAACGGAGCGAAGCGCAGACGGGTCAAGAACGTTCCGCTGCTGATCGCCGAGATCGTGGCGCTGTTTCTTGCGGCCGGCGTCCTGTATGTGGTGATCGTCGCTACCAAGGACGTGGAGCGCAGGAATCTGGATCGTGACAAGATCACGGTCAATGAAGAGATCGCCGAGACGGCGAAGGCCGGGGAGAGCGATACGTCCGCAGACACGGCAAAAGGCTATTACAACATCGCCTTATTCGGCGTGGACGCGAGGGACGGCGAACTGGGCCGGGGAACGCGGAGCGATTCGATCATTATTGCCAGCATTAATATGGATACGCAGGAGATCAAGCTGATCTCTGTGTTCCGCGACACGTTCCTGAATCTGGGGAACGATTCATACAACAAGTGCAACGCCGCGTATGCGCAGGGCGGCCCCGAACAGGCTATCAGTATGCTGAACACCAATCTGGACCTGAACATCACCGATTATGTGACGGTGGGCTTCGGCGGCCTGATGGATTCGGTCGATGCGCTCGGCGGGATCGAAATGGAGGTCACCGAGGCGGAGATCTCGCATCTCAACAATTATCAGTTGTCTATGTCCGAGGAATTGGGGGTAGACTATATACCGATAGAACACAGCGGGAAACAGCTCTTAAACGGATTGCAGGCTACGGCATACTGCCGGATACGTTATACCAAGGGCGATGATTTCAGGCGCGCCGAGCGGCAGCGGGATGTGCTGACCGCGATGATGAATAAGGCGAAAGGCGCATCGGTGAGTTCGCTGACCGAAATGGTGCAGTCGATCCTGCCGGAGGTGCAGACTTCGCTGGGGGTAAACGAGATCCTGAGTGTTTTGGGAAGCGTGGCGGGCTATGAGGTGGTGGCCAGCGACGGCTTTCCGTTTGAGGACGGCAGAGTGGGCGTTAATGTGGGAAGTAAGGGAAGCTGCGTGATCCCGGACGATCTGCAGGAGAATGTGGCCGCGCTGCACGAGCTGCTCTATCCGGAGCAAGACTACAAGCCGTCGAAGCGGGTGGAGAGCATCAGCGCCGAGATCGCGGCGCTCACGGATGCATACCGCAATTGAGCGTGTATGACACGCAGACAGGATAGAAAGATCTAAGACAGCAGTTAGGGGGATCCCCCTGACTGCTGTTTCGAGGTTATGGGAACGATGCGAAAATTGTTGATTTATCTGAAACATTATAAAAAAGAGACGGTCCTTGCGCCGCTGTTTAAGATGCTGGAGGCATGCTTCGAGCTGTTCGTGCCCCTTGTCATGGCCGAGATCATCGACCGGGGGATCGGCGGGAGCGATGTGGGCTATGCGCTGCGCATGGGCGGGCTGCTCGTCGCGCTGGGGGTCATCGGGCTTGTCTGTTCCGTCACGGCGCAGTACTTTGCGGCGAAGGCGGCGGTGGGCTTCTCGACGGAGTTAAAGCATGCGCTGTTCGACCATCTGCAGAGTCTGTCCTACACGGAGATCGACACCCTCGGCACGTCCACCATGATCACGCGCATGACGTCGGATGCCAATCAGGTGCAGAACGGCGTCAACATGGTGCTGCGCCTCTTTCTGCGCTCGCCGTTCATTGTGTTCGGCGCCATGGTCATGGCGTTTACCATTGACGTGAAGGCGGCGCTCATCTTCGTGGTGGCGATCCCGCTCTTGTCCGTCGTGGTGTTCGGCATCATGATGCTCACCATGCCCCTGTACAGGAAGGTGCAGAACGGGCTGGACAGCGTGCTGGGCATCACCCGGGAAAATCTGACGGGGGCGCGCGTCATACGCGCTTTCAATAAGGAAGCGGAGGAGATCGACGCCTTCGAGGAGAAAAATGCCCTGCTCGCGCATATGCAGCTCTTCGTGGGGCGGATCTCTGCATTGACTAATCCGGTCACATATATCATCGTCAATGTGGCAACGATCGTGCTGCTCTACACGGGCGCGGTGCGCGTGGACGAGGGAACGATCACGCAGGGGCAGGTGGTGGCGTTGGTCAACTATATGTCCCAGATCCTCGTAGAGCTGGTGAAGCTGGCAAACCTCATTATTACGATCACCAAAGCGCTGGCCTGTGCAAACCGCATTCAGAATGTTTTCGAGATATCCTCCGGCATGGCGTGGACAGGGGAAAGCGAGGATCCGGCCGGGGAGCAGGACGGCTCTGCGCCGCCGTATGCCGTGGAGTTTGACAATGTGTGCCTGACTTACACGGGCGCGGGTGCGGAAGCGCTCACCGATATTGCTTTTCGGGTAAAAAGAGGAGAGACGGTGGGAATTATCGGCGGCACGGGATCCGGCAAGACCTCTCTGGTTCATCTGATTCCTCGTTTCTATGATGCCACGAAGGGCTGTGTCCGGATCGACGGCAGAGATGTGCGTGAGTACGGTAAGGAAGAGCTGCGGGAGAAGGTGCGCATCGTGCCGCAGAAGGCCGTGCTTTTTCAGGGAACGGTCAGAGAGAATCTGCGGTGGGGAAAACGGGACGCCGCAGACGAAGAGCTGTGGCGCGCACTGGAGATCGCACAGGCGCGGGAGTTTGTGGAACAGAAGCCGGGAAAACTGGATCACGGCATTACACAGGCGGGCAAAAATCTGTCCGGCGGGCAGAGGCAGCGCCTGACGATCGCGCGGGCGCTTGTGGGCAGTCCGGAGATACTGATCCTGGACGACAGCGCGTCGGCCCTCGACTATGCCACGGACGCGGCGCTCAGACAGGCGATCCACGGCATGGCGGGCGGTATGACGGTATTTATCGTGTCGCAGCGGACTTCCTCTATCCGCTATGCGGACCGGATCGTTGTTCTGGACGACGGCGAGGCGGTGGATATCGGTACGCATGAGGAGCTGCTGGAGCGGTGCAGCGTATATCAGGAGATCTACTATTCGCAGTATCCGAAGACGGAAGGAGGCGCGGTCTGATGCAGAGGGATCACAGAGAGGGGCAAAAGGAGACCCTGCGGAAAGTCTTACGGTATATCAAAAAATATTGGATCTATCTGGCATTGTCTGTTCTGATGGCGGCGCTCACCGTGACTTTGACGCTGTATCTGCCGATATTGACCGGACGGGTCATAGATTTGATCATCGGCAGGGGAAGGGTGGATTTTGCGGGCGTATTCCGGATCCTTCGGGTAATGGGTGCGGCCATAGCGGTCACGGCCGCGGCGCAGTGGATCATGAACGTCTGTAACAACAAAATGGCGTATCGTATCGTGCAGGATGTCAGGAACGAGGCGTTTCGCAAGATAGAGATACTGCCGCTCAAATATATCGACGAACATTCCTACGGGGAGATCGTGAGCCGTGTGATCGCCGATGTGGATCAGTTTTCGGACGGCCTTCTGATGGGATTTACACAGTTTTTTACGGGTGTGATCACGATCATCGGAACGCTCGGATTTATGCTCAGCGTCAATGTCTGGATCACGTGCGTCGTTGTGCTTATCACGCCGCTGTCGTTTCTGGTGGCATCCTTTATCGCGAAGAAGACGTACCTGATGTTTCAGGCCCAGTCCCGGGCGAGGGGAGAGCAGACGGCGCTGATCGAGGAGATGATCGGCGGCCAGAAGGTGGTACAGGCCTTTTCACACGAGGCTGAGGCGCTGGAAGCGTTTGACGGTATCAATGAGAAGCTGGCGAAATGTTCGCTGCGGGCGATCTTCTATTCCTCTATCACCAATCCGGCGACGCGCTTCGTCAACAATCTGGTGTACGCGGGCGTGGCGGTGACCGGCGCGGTCTACGCGATCCGCGGCGGCATCAGCGTCGGGCAGCTCTCCTGTTTCCTCACCTATGCCAACCAGTACACGAAGCCGTTCAACGAGATATCGGGCGTGGTGACGGAGCTGCAGAACGCCATAGCCTGTGCGGCGAGAATCTTTGCGCTGATCGAGGAAGAGCCGCAGATACCGGACAGAGAAGATGCCGTCTCGCTCGGAAGCGTGGACGGCAGGGTGGGGCTGGAGCATGTGTACTTTTCCTATGTGCCGGACAGGAAGCTGATTACGGATTTCAATCTGTCCGTGAAAGCGGGACAGCGCGTCGCGATCGTCGGGCCTACGGGCTGCGGCAAGACGACCGTGATCAATCTGCTCATGCGTTTCTATGACGTGCAGTCGGGAAAGATATGCGTGGACGGCGCGGATATCCGCAGCGTGACGAGGAGCAGTCTGCGCGCCAATTACGGTATGGTGCTGCAGGAGACGTGGCTGAAAGCGGGTACGATCCGGGACAATATCGCCATGGGCAAACCGGACGCCTCCGACGAGGAGATCATCGCCGCGGCGAAGCTGTCGCATGCGCACAGCTTTATCAAGCGGATGCCCAACGGATATGATACCGTGATCGGGGAAGACGGCGGGAATCTTTCGCAGGGACAGAAGCAGCTCTTGTGTATCGCGAGAGTCATGCTGTGTCTGCCGCCGATGCTGATCTTAGATGAGGCGACCTCCTCCATCGACACAAGGACGGAGATCAGGATACAGAAAGCCTTTGCGGCTATGATGCAGGGGAGGACCAGCTTCATCGTGGCGCACAGACTGTCAACGATCCGTGAGGCCGATGTGATCCTTGTCATGAAGGACGGAAACGTCATCGAGCAGGGAGATCATGAGACGCTGCTCTCACAGGGCGGTTTCTACGCAAGCCTGTACAACAGTCAGTTTGCGCCCTCCTCGTTGTAATTCATGTATACAGATTGGATATCCGCGACGACGCCGTCCTCCCACAGAAAAGTCAGATAGCGGTATTCTACCGTGTGGGCGCTGAGATAATCGGCGGCGCTGAGATAGGCGATCAGATCGGCTTCGCTGATGTCGTTCTCCTTGCAGAAGGCTGCGGGCACGATGGGTTCCCTGTCCACGAAAAAAGTGGGTACAAGGATCGTGACGGCAGAATCGAACGGGATCTCGTCCTCGGAAAGCAGCCGGTAATCGCTCCCGCCTGTGGAGGTGAAAAAGCTGCAGTCTTCATAGGCATCAAAAAAAGCCTCCGGCGTCGCTCCGAGGGTGATGCCGCGGCTTGTCTCACAGGTCTCGGGATCCAGTATGTAATCGCTTGCAGTGAGCGGAGGCTCGTCCGCGCCGCAGCCTGCAAGAAGTCCGAGACTCAGGGCAAGCGCCAGTGCGGTGACGGTTTTCTTTTTCATATCGAATCCCTTTCATTTTGAGGAACAGGGGCAGTAGGAATCGAACCCACATCGATGGTTTTGGAGACCACTGTTCTACCTTTGAACTATGCCCCTATCTGTCTGCGGCGTCCAAACCGCCGACTCACATTATAGCATAGGTGGCAGGGCTTCGCAAGAGTTTTTTGCCTGTGCGGAGACCTTCTTCCGGACCGCCTTTTTCCCGGCATTGACACAGGACCGCCTTTCCTGATAAAATATAGATACGCAATCGGTTGCGCACAGAAGGGCCGCAAAGTGCGGAAGTGGGGCGGCGTCCTTCCCGGGCGGACGGATTTCGGAGAGCATGACAGCGACAGGAGGATCAGTGTATGAACAGGGGTTACACAAAATTACTGGGTCTGGGACTCAGTCTCAGCTTATGTATGACTGCGCTGGCCGGCTGCGGCGCGGACGGCGGGCAGCAGACGCAGCAGACGGACGTCTCCGAAGAGACGGGCAAGGAGCAGACTGCGGGGGACGCGATGTCTTTTCCACTTCCGGAAGCGTCCGAGGAGTCCGAGATCTATGTGGAGCCGATTCCGGATATTGCGGACGACTTTATACGCGGCATGGACGCGTCTTCCGTGCTGGTTGAGGAGAACAGCGGCGTCACCTATTACAATTACGACGGCGAGGAGCAGGACGTCTTCATGACGCTGGCGCAGTCGGGTGTCAACTATATCCGTCTGCGCGTGTGGAACGATCCGTACGACGAGGAAGGCCACGGGTACGGCGGCGGCAACAACGATGTGGCGACGGCCATCGAGCTCGGCAGACGGGCCACTAAGTACGGCATGAAAGTGTGTATCGACTTTCACTATTCCGACTTCTGGGCCGACCCCAAGAGACAGCATGCGCCGAAGGCGTGGGAGGGTATGAGCGCGCAGGAGAAGTGCGATGCGCTTTACGACTTTACCAAGGAAAGCCTCTCGGAGATACTGGACGCCGGTGTGGACGTCGGCATGGTGCAGATCGGCAATGAGATCAACAACGGTATGGCGGGCGAGACGCTGGCGCCGAACGTGATGAACCTGTTAGTGTCGGGCAGCCGCGCGGTGCGGGAGATATCCGAGGAGTACGGCAGAGATATCCGGATCGTCCTGCACTACACGAATATCGAGGAGGCGGATAAGATCGACAATATCGCGCTCAATCTGCTCAACTTCGGCGTTGACTATGACATTATGGGGTTGTCTTACTATCCGTTCTGGGACGGCACGAACGAGAATATGCAGGCGGTTGCGAGAAATATTCAGGAGAAATACGGCAAGCAAGTCCTGATCGCGGAGACTTCTTACTGCTATACTTCCGAGGACGGTGACGGCACGGCGAACAGCTTGGCGGGAACGGACGATCTGGTCGAGGGTTACGCTGCGACCGTGCAGAGTCAGGCGTCCATGATCCGCGACATCTGTGCGGCGGCGAACGATGCCGGCGTGCTGGGCGTCTTCTATTGGGAAGGCGTTTGGATCCCTGTCGGCGAGGCTGCGGCGGACAATTCGCCGATCTGGGAGGAATACGGCAGCGGTTGGGCGAGCAGCTATGCGGCGGATTACGATCCGGACGACGCTGGGCTGTACTACGGCGGCTGTTCATGGGATAATCAGGCGATGTTTGATTTCGACGGCCACCCGCTTGCGTCCTTAAATGTGTTTAAATATCTGAAATACGGCGCAACGGCGCCTTTGGCGGTGGATTCTGTGCCGGATGTGTACGTTTCCTGCGATGTGGGCGGTGTGCTGGCGCTGCCGGATCAGATCGATGTGATCTACAATGACCGTTCGGCGAATACGAAAGAGGCGGTCACATGGTCTGCAGAGCAGGTCGCTGCGATCGATACGGGCGTGGGCGGCAAGTATGACGTCACGGGCAGTCTGGAAGACGGTACGCAGGTCACGGCCCACGTGGAAGTCAAAATGATGAACCATGTCAAGAACCCGAGCTTCGAGGAGGCGGACACTTCCATGTGGAAGGTCACGTACGAGGGAGAAGAAGACCCTACGGACTTTCAGGTGAAAGCGGACGACGCATACACGGGAGAGGTCGCGTATCATTTCTGGTCGGAAGATACCGATATGGAGTTTGCCATTGAGCAGGAATGTACGGCGCTTGAACCGGGAACTTATCAGCTCTCCGTATTCGCGCAGGGCGGCGATGTGTCCGATGACTGCGAGATGGAGCTGTATGCGGTCGTTGACGGGGAAGAGCTGACGGCGCCCTTTATGGTGACGAGCTGGGCGGATTGGCAGAATCCGACGATATCCGACATCAAGGTGGCCGACGGCACCCTCACCATCGGCGTGCGCATGAAGTGCAACGCCAAGAGCTGGGGCACCTTGGACGATTTCACCTTGAACAGGATCTCCGATTGAACTAAGGCCGGCACAGATGACCGGCCTCGCAGCCTAACGCTGCTCTGCGATCACAAGATCCCAGCCGGGGATCGTGATGCGGTCGCCGTTTTTCACGGGGCGCTCCTGCATGAGCAGCAGGGCGTCCCCGCCCTGCCAGACGATCTCGGCGGGCGCGTCCGCATAGTTGAAATAGTAAGTGATCGTTTTGTGATAGTCATTGATACCCCGTTTGCAGATAACGGGGTATTTTTCTGCCGGAAGCGCGATGCCGGCCTCCTGGGTCAGATAGGATAGCAGATCCTTCAGAAGCTGCCGGTCGAAGTAACAGCCGAGGTAGACCGCGCGCCCGCTTCCGTACCGGTTTTCCGTGACGGCGGCGTGTCTGCCCCACTGCGGGTGTGCGTAGGAGGCGAGGACCTTGGCCGTGTCCGGGATCAGCAGTTCCATCCAACAGCGGACGCAGTCCGCAGCGGTACGTTCCGCGTCGGCGGAGGCAGCGCCGCAGGAGAGCGGGAAGGCGAATCCGCGCAGCCCCACGTTGACCGCATCGGTAAATTGATCGTATGTCATGCCGAACACATCCGTCAGTCCGTGCGGCTGGTCGTCGGGATAGATCTTCAATTCCATGTCCGCGAAGGCCGTCCGGAATGTAGAGATCAGGTGTCCGCCGGACGCCACATAATCCCGCAGACTGCTGACAAGTGTGTCGGAAACACTGTAGAGCGCAGGGGTCACCAAGATCTTATATTGACTAAATAGGTCAGTATCCTCCGCGGACAAAATGTCACATTCTATGTTCAACTCGTAGAAGGCATCGTAAAGCCAGCGGACGATATCGTTGTACTGCAGATCCTTGTGCGTGGGAAACCATTGCAGACCGGTCAGGGCTTCGTTGGACAGAACGAGAGCTGCGTCCGCCTTTTTGCGCAGATTCTTAAGCCGGTCGCCGTACTTGGCGAGATCGGCGCCTATGGCGCAGACCTCCGCGTAGGTGGCGTTCTCCTTCAGGTTGTGGCTCAGGATCCCCTTCCAGTAAGATTCCAGCGCGTTGTGTATGGAGTGCCAGTGCCAATACATGACGGAATCGGCGCCGGAGGCGAAATGGCTGAAAGCCTGTAAGCGGAGCTGTCCGGGATAGTGCAGCCAGCCGTGGCAGCCCTGCGCTTCCGTCTCGAGGATCAGGTAGTTGTCCCGCTTGACGGACCGGGCGACGGCGCCGCCGAAGGCGATCTCCTTTCCGGTCAGATCCTGCGCGGAGGGGTGGTAGATATCGAAGCCGGCCACCGTCAGGGGCCGCGCCGCTTTCCACTGATCGACCTCCGGCTGCAGCCCAAAGGAGTAGCCGCGCCATTCGTAGTCAAAATTCTGCGTGATAAACTGGCCGGGGCGGGCGTACTCTTTCACGATAGCGCATTGCCATGCGAGAAAGTCCGTCACGAGCATACGCTGGAACTTCTGGTATTCCGCGCCGAGAGAGCCGTTGATCGTGCCGCGCACGTCCGGGAAATCCTCCCACGCGTTTATGCGGTTGCTCCAGTAGTCCAGCCCGAAAGCGCGGTTCATGGCGTTCAGATCGCCGTCAAACTTCTTTTTCAGGTATTCCACAAATTTGCGCTGCGCCCCTTCGCTGCAGGTATCGTAGGACTTCGTCTCGTTGTCGAGCTGGAAGCCGATGACATGGTCATAGGGCGCGGTCTCCTCCAGCAGCCGGCGTATCATGATCTCCGCGTGTTTCAGGTAGACGGGGTTGGTAATGTCCATATTCTGCCGTCTGCCGTACCGCTCCGGGCCGTCGTGGGTCTGTGTGAGCACCTCCAGGCATTTGGCCGCGAGCCATGTGGGAACGGCGTAGGTCGGCGTGCCCACGATCACCGAGATATGGTGTGCGGCGGAAGCGCGCAGCATCCTGTGCAGATGCGTGAAGTCAAAGACGCCCTCCTGCGGCTCCCAGGTGCTCCATGTGGATTCCGCAATGCGGATCACGTTGATGTGCGCTTTCTCCATCATCTCCATATCCGTCTCGATCCTGTCATAGGGCAGATACTCGTCATAGTATGCCGCGCCGAACAGCAGTCTGTCTGTCTTCATGCTCCCTCGTCCTTTCTCTGTGATGTCCCCTGCCGGTCCGCGAAACCGCGCGTTCTGCCGAAATATATTGCAAAATCGCGCCGGGTCTGGTACGCTGATAGGAACAGTCGTCTGCGCCGCGGACAGCGTAAATGATCCGCGTCATATCTGTAGCATAGCATACAGGGCGGAAACGGTAAAGGACAAGATGTGCCGGATGGGCGTACACAGCCGGGAAGGAGGACGCAGTGGAAGAGAAAAACCTCACGATAGACGATATCGCTCAGGCGTTGCATGTCTCCAAGACTACCGTCTCGCGGGCCATGTCCGGCAAAGGCCGGATCGGGGAGGAGACGCGCAGACGCGTGCTGGATTATGCGGAGGCGCACCACTACAGCCCCAACGTTATCGCCAAAGGGCTGGCGCAGAACAAAACGTTCAACATCGGCATGGTGCTTCCGGGAGATTACCGTATCGCGGAGCTGCCCTTTTTCCAGAATTGTATGCTGGGCATCAGCCGCTTCGCCTCTCTGCAAGGCTATGACGTCCTGCTCTCTATGGTGACGGGCCGCGATATGTCGCAGCTCGAACGGGTCGTGGCGAACCGCAAGGTGGACGGCGTCATTCTCACGAGAACGCTGGTGGACGATGCGCCGATGCGGTATCTGCGGGACAAAGGCGTCCCTTTCGTGGCTATCGGCAGCACGGACGACGGGGAGACCGTGCAGGTGGACAACGACCATCGGAGCGCGTGCCGGGACCTGACGGGCAGACTTTTGGAGAGCGGGATCCGCAGGATCGCGCTGATCGGGGGCGACGAGAGGCTGGTCGTCACGGGGAACAGGCTGCGCGGATTTGAGGACGCGCTGGCGGCGCACGGCGGGAAGGGCGCGGATATCGAACCGCAGATCCTCTTGAATGTTGACGACGCGGACAAGGTCGAACGGATCGCGGGCGGACTTCTGCGCGGGCGGACGGAGTGCATCGTGTGCATGGACGATTTCCTGTGCGGCTGTCTGCTGAACGTCCTGCAGACCGAGCGGGTCGCCGTGCCGGACAGGGTGCAGGTGGCTTCGTTCTACGACAGCAGCGTGCTGGGGAACCGTATCCCCGCGATCACTTCCATACAGTTTGACGTGGAGGCGCTCGGCAGAAAGGCGTGCGAGCAGCTTCTCCGTATGCTGGACGGGGAGGAAGTGGAGCGGTACACGCTGCTGGGTTATCGGGTGTGCATGCGGGAAAGCGCGGGTTGACAGGGCGCGGAGCGTGAGGTATAATTTTAAAATAAGTGTGGCTCATAAGCGGGAAAATGGCCGGCAGAAGCCGGTCGGGGAGCGCCGGACGCTCCGGGGAAGGCAGGAAGCCTGACATAGCTTTGAAAGCCGCAGCGGAAGCGGCCCTCCGTTCGGGGAAGCGCCGCAAGCTATGACAGATCAGATGAAGATATAGATATAGGATAAAGCGTTATCAGGAAGGTAACCGGAGCGGGGAGAAGCACCGTCGGCGGCCTTCTTTTTTTGCGCGGCAATGAGCCGGTTCGGGAAGATCAGGCCGGAAAACTTCAAAATAATCAGAGACAGGAGTGTGGAAAACAATGAAAAATCAGACGCGTAAACTTGTATTATCGGCGTTCTTCTTGGCGCTGGGGATCGTGCTGCCTTTTTTGACAGGGCAGATCAAGCAGATCGGGAACATGCTTTTGCCGATGCATATCCCGGTGATGCTGTGCGGCTTTATCTGCGGCTGGCAGTGTGGCATAGTGGTGGGCGCGGTGACACCGCTGCTTCGCAGCGCCATGTTCGGGATGCCGCCCTTCATGCCGACGGCTGCGGCGATGGCGGTGGAGCTGGCGGTGTACGGGCTGGTGACGGGGCTGCTGCATGACAGGCTCCCGAAGAAGACCCCCTATCTGTATGTGAGTCTGATCGGCGCGATGATCGCGGGCAGAGTGGCATGGGGGCTTGCGAGTATAGCCCTGTACGGCATCATGGGCAATACGTTCTCGGTGGCGATCTTTCTGTCGGGCGCATTTCTGAATGCGATTCCGGGGATCGTCCTGCAGCTCGTGCTGATCCCTGCGATCATGGTCGCTTTGAAAAAAGCCGGAGTGCTGAACGCTTATGAGAGAAAACGTGTGGCGGAAAGTCTGTGAGCTCATTGATCAGGCGCTTGCGCAAAATAAAATGACCGATCAGGTCAATGTAGCGATCGACGGCATGTGCGGCGCGGGAAAGAGCACGCTGGGCGGTTTGCTGGCAGAGCGTTATGCATGCAGTCTTTTTCATATGGACGATTTCTTCCTGCAACCCAAGCAGCGGACGAAGGAGCGGTATGCCGAGCCCGGCGGCAACGTGGATTACGAGAGATTTCGGGAAGAGGTCCTTGCGCATCTGCCGGACGAGGGCGGGCTGAGCTACCGGCCCTTCGACTGCGGCGTCATGGCGCTGGGCGTACCGCGCCGTGTCCCGCGCAGACGACTGAACATCATAGAGGGGGCGTACAGCTGTCACCCGTATTTCGGGGATATTTACTGTGTGCGCTTTTTCGCCGAAGTTTCACAGGAGGTACAGCGCGAACGGCTGCTTGCGAGGGGCGGGGCGGAGAAATACCGGCGCTTCGCCGAAGCGTGGATCCCCATGGAGAACCGCTACTTTGAAGCGTACGGCATCAGAGAAAAGTGTATCCGTATCCTGTTGGAGTGAGCAGGCCGGTATGCCGCACGGGCGGCGCTTTTCAGGCTTCCGTGTCCGGCAGCATGGATTCCAGCTTCTCCACGGCAATGCGTATGTATTCGCTCATGGGCGCCTCCGTGCAGCCCGCCACATAGTGATTGCAGCGGTTGACGGGGATCAGGATCTTGTAGGCGGCGCTTGCGCCGACCGCGGCGGCGATGGCCGGCGTGATCTCCCCGAGCAGGGCGTTGGCGAACATGATGCCGATCGGGCCGATGATGATGTCGGAGTCCGCCGCGTTGACGATCACCGCGTTCTCGCCTGTGGCCCCGTTCTCCGCGCCCGCTTTGAGCATGGCGGAGGTGGCGATGCTGTTCGTGCCGATGGCATACAGCTCCAGTCCGCCGTGCTTTTTTTTGATCTGTTCTATGAGTGTCTTGCCGATACGGCCGCCTTGGCCGTCTATGATCGTGATCTTCATGAGGGTCTCTCCCGTTCGATAAGCTGTTTTGGCCGCAGGGCCGGATCCGCATATATTGTAGCACATTCCCGGCTGTCGTTACAACCCGGAACTGCCGCGGCCGCCGCTTACTTTGTGCAAAATCTCCAATTCCCGTTTTTTCAAACTATGCAATATTCCAAATTGACAAGCGGCGGCCCGTTTGCTATGCTTGAAGCATCAAAGTGAACAACCGATTGCGCAACAGAAAATACAAGGGTTTGGCTAAGCGCTGCAGGGCGCTGCGGACAGCCCGGCGCGTCGGAGGAGCGAGAGAGCAAGCATAGAAGACGGAGGAAAGCGCAGACATGGATAAGTTTATCGTAAACATCATTCATCGTCCGGAGATGGTGCCCGAGTATGCGGAGAAGGTGACCGGACACGGCAAGGAGGAGGATATCGGGAGAAAGGAGCTTCTGACGGAGTCCTTGGATATCTTCAAGACACAGCAGGCGATCGCGCATAAGAACGGACTTAAAACGACGATCCAGATGACGTACGCATCTCTATTCAATGATGAGGCCGTGGCGCTTGCCAAGGCGGACCACGAGCAATACGGCGACGAGATCGCACTGTCCCTTCTGGGTCTGCCCTGCGAGGAGTTCCGCGAGAAATACAAGACGAAGGATTTCTGTATCTGGATGTTCTCGATGGAGGACAAGAAGTCCATTGTGGACGACGTGTTCGGCAAGTTCCGCGACAGGTTCGGGTTCTACCCGGAATCCACGGGCTCTTACTATATGGACGCCGATCTGATCAATTATATCAAAGAGAAATATCCGATGGTGAAATGCGCCGTGGCGACATGCTGGGAGGAAGGACCGAAGGCTTACCACACCTGCAACAATTCATGGTATACTTTCTTGGACGGCGGCCCGTGGGCGCCGTGGATCCCGAGTAAGCAGAACGTGCATGCGCCGGCGGCCAACGAGGCGGAGGACAGCGGCATCGTGGCGATCCCGCACCTTTCCCGCGATCTGCTCGCCTGTTACGACGGCAACGGCTCCAACTTCGGCACACACCCGCAGAATGTCCTGCGCGGCATGATCTACGACACCAAGACATGGGAATTTCCGTATCTGTACAATCTGATCGACCAGTACCGTGATCTTGCAAGATATAACAACGGATACGCATACAATATGATGTTCGTCGGGCCGGGCTGGATGAACAAGATGGGACGCTGGGAAGCGCCTTACGAGTTGTTGCTTAAGTCCTACGAGGACGGCATGGCATACTACGGCAAGCTCAAAAAAGAGGGAAAGCTCAGCGACATGACGATGGCTGAGTTCGCCGATTACTTCCGCGCCCACAGGAGGCTGACGGAGCCGGAGTGCGCGCTGTGGCGGGATATCCTGTACGGATCGGATAAGCAGTTGTTCTGGTACTGCGATCCTTATATGAGAGTGTGCGCGAACATGGATCAGGGCGGCGCGATCGTGGACCTGCGTCCTTACGCGGCGAAGCTGGAGTGGCCGGTGGGGATCGGCACGAAGCACGTGACGGACGCGTCCTATCCTTTCCTGATCCAAGAGAAATACAGGGCCGGTTACTTTACCCACTACGCGGGCGAGGGAACGGTCAGAAGCGCGAAGCTGACGCACAACGGCGAGGAGGTCGATCTGTGCCTGTGCAGGACGAAAGCGCATTTTTCCGAGGAAGGCAGAACGAGGATCCTGACGCTTGACCCTGTGGACATCGAGTTCTATGACCTGACCGTCAAGCTGCAGACCAAGATGTACTTTGAGGAGGGAAGCTCCCGGATCAAGATCGAGCGGACGGTGCTTGAGATGAGCGATCCGAATGCAGAGGTCGAACTCAACGAGTATATGGTCGCTTGCTACGGCACGACGGAATATTCCGAGGATATGACGAACGTTGTGCTCACCGTCACCGACGGCGCGAAGACAGAGCGGATCGACTACGCGTACAAGTGCCGCGAGGCGCAGCTTGCCGGCGCGGCGGAGGCCGCTGCGGTCGTACCTGAGATCGAGACGAGGGTATCCTTAAGCTGCGAGAAAAAGGACGCGGTCGGCTATATCAGGGAAGGCTATGCGTTTTCACCGATGTTCACCTTAGGCTACACGACGAAGTTAAAGGATAAGGAGGTATTTGCAACATGGCTCAATCTGGCAAAGGCAAATTAAATTACAGGTGTCCCTCCTGCTTCATGAGAGACTTGGACATTGATATGTTTTACGATAAGGACAAGAAGGAGTACCACTGTATCCGCTGTCAGTATGTGGGAACGGAGCAGGACGTGCTCGAGAAAAATGAGTTGGTGCGCTTCCGCTACCGGGACGCGATGAAGCGGTTTACGAAGTTCGATTTCGACTGAGCGGACATTGACAGGAGAACAGCGCAGGGACGCGGACTGTGAGTACTGTTTCACAGACGCGCTTGCGCTCCACTCCAAGCGTAGCGGACGCTAAGCTCGTGAAAAACCTCGCTAAGCGCCGACGCTTTCCAAGGGTCTGTGAAACAGTACTCACAGCCCTCCTGTCCGCCCTGCCTGTCCTCATGGCGGGCAGAAGGCGTGTACAAGAATCGCACAGAAAGGGCACAAGGATGAAATTCTACAAGGGCATGGACGTCTCCACGCTTTCTGAGGTGGAGCGTCTGGGCGGCAAGTTTTATGACGAGGGTGTCAGAAAAGACGCGCTGGACATACTGCAGGGATACGGCGTGAACGCGCTTCGGCTCAGACTGTGGAACGATCCCTACGATGAGGAGGGCAGACCTTACGGGGCGGGTACGAACGACCTGCCCACCGTCATCTCTCTGGCAAGGCGCGCCAAAGCGCATGATATGGAGATCCTGCTGGATCTGCATTACAGCGACTTCTGGGCCGATCCGGGAAAACAGCGCGTGCCGAAGGCATGGCGCGGCATGGACGCCGGACAGTTGGAAGAGGCGGTATATACCTATACGCGGGATACGCTGCTTGCGCTGCGCGAAGCGGCTGCCTATCCCGATATGATCCAAGTGGGCAACGAGCTGACGAACGGCATGCTGTGGCCGCTCGGAAAGATGCCGGACTATGACGGCCTCGCCCGCTTCATAAACGCGGGGATCCGCGGCGTGCGCGAGGCGGACGCTGCCATGCCCGTTATGCTGCATCTCGACAACGGCGGCAACAACGCGATGTACCGCGACTGGTTCGACCATTACATAGAGCGGGGAGAAGATTTTCAGGTGATCGGCCTGTCCTACTATCCGTTCTGGCACGGCACGCTGGAGGATCTGCGGAACAATATGTGCGATCTGGCGCTGCGCTACGGCAAGGAATTGATCGTCGCGGAGACGTCCATGGGATTCACGATGAAGGATTACGCCGACTACGAGAAGCTGTCCGCCGACGAGCGCAAGGGATATGCGACGAGCGAGGAGCTGGCGGCGAAGGTGCCTTTCCCGATGACGGAAGAAGGGCAGAGCCGCTTTATGAGCGCGCTGTTCGACGTGATCGACAGTGTGCCGGCGCATAAGTGCCGCGGCTTTTTCTACTGGGAGCCAGCATGGCTGCCCGTACCCGGTTCCGGCTGGGCGACGGAGGCGGCTCTGCCTTATATAGAAGAAAAAGGCCCTTGCGGGAACGAGTGGGCGAATCAGGCGCTGTTCGACTATGACGGCAACGCGCTGCCCGCCTTGCGGACGATACGGGATTATCGGCCCGCAGACGACGCATAAGGGGCGAGGCGTGTTTATCGGGAACAGGGTCCGGTGGAGCCGCGCAGGATGAGCTGCGGACGCAGCAGCGTCTTGCTGATAGGGACATGATTGATAAGGGAATTGAGCGCATAGAAGCCGCATTTGCCCGATTCGAGGCGATCCTGACGGATCGTGGTGAGCGGCGGGTCGAGTCTTGCGGAGACGGGGATATCGTCGAAGCCGATGACGCTCAGGTCTTCGGGAATGCGCACGCCGCGGGCGGCGCATGCGTCGATGACGCCGGAGGCGATCAGATCGTTGCCGCACAGAATGGCGGTCATACCCCGGGAGAGCAGACTGTCCACATGGGGTGCTGCCGCTTCCGGCACAAAGTAGGCATAGGGCATGATATCCTCGCTGACGGGAAGTCCGTGGGCGGTCATGCCGTCGATGTAGGCCTGACGGCGCTGGTATGAGATCATGGAGTTGGGCGAGCCGTTGATCAGGCCGATCCGCGTGTGTCCGAGTCCGGTCAGGTGCTCTATGGCATCGTCGATCCCCTCGAAGCTGTCCGTTCCCACGTAGCTCACGGCAGGGTTTTTCCGGATATAGTTGTCAAAGAGGACGGCGGGAAGGGAAGAGTCGTTGAACTGCGCGATCCAAGGATCCTGCAGGGCAAGACCCAGAAGGAACGCCCCCGCATAGCCGTTCTTCAGCATATAGGTGTCGTATTTTTCCGCAGCCTGAAAATCGGGGGTGATCGGCGTGACGGTTACGCTGCAGTTTTCGCGGAAGGCGAGCTGCTTAAAGCCGAGGATGATGTCGTAACCGAACTGATCCGGCGTCTCAAATTCCATATTTTCCACAAAGATACAGAACTTCCGCGTCAGCTTCCCGCGCATCTGCTTTGTGGTATAGCCGAGCTCCACGGCGGTGTCCAGCACGGACTGACGCAGCGATTCGCTGATGTCGCTGGCGCCGTTCAAGCCTTTGGAGACCGTGCTGACCGATATGCCGAGCCGTTCGGCAATGTCCTTGATCGTAGCCATGTTCCTACCTCCGCATTCGTATTATAGATAGCATAGAAGAATCGCGGCGGGATTGCAAGAGAAGGGCGGCAATTTTGCGAAAATTTTCGCAACTTTGTCAAAAGTATACAAAAATAAGACAAAAAATCGTTCATATTGGAAAAAGATCGGCATGAAAGCTGACTTGCAATCCGAAATTCCAGTGAAAAAGTAAATTCCACCGCCCTTTAAAATCTGGCGTATTTTATATATTT
>CANQTF010000013.1 GCA_947626745.1 uncultured Lachnospiraceae bacterium | reverse complement strand
TTGGGGTTCGTCGGCAACTACGCCCCTAGTGGACTTTCACCACAGACTGACGGCATGCCCGTCATACCGCAAAAAAGGACGGCGAAAAACGCCGTCCTCTGATACTGTGCCGTTTACTGCTGCGCCGGAGCCGCTCCTGGCTCTCCCCATTCGTCGCGGTAGAAGGCAAGCTGGTTCTTACCCCGCTTCTTTGCCTTGTACAGACCCTGATCCGCCGCCTTATACAGCGTCTCGAAGTCCTCGCCCTCCTGCGGGTAGATCGCCACGCCGATACTTGCCGTCGCGGCATATTTCACATATTCTCCGGCCTGGAAGTTCTTGAAGAAGTTCTCTACCTTCCTCGCTTCCTTGCGGACAGATTCCTCATCGTTGATCCCCTTTAAGAAGATCATGAACTCGTCGCCGCCGATACGGCCGATGATATCCGATGCGCGAAAGATCGCCGTGATCTGCTGCCCCAGGGAGCGGAGCACTTCATCGCCGAATGCGTGACCCATCGTGTCGTTTATCTTCTTGAAATTATCCACATCCAACACGAACAGCATGGACTGCGTGCTTGGATTCTTTGCCATATACTCCTTGATCTTGCGCTCCGTGGCCAGCTTGTTGGTCAGACCCGTCAGCAGATCCGTGTCGGCCTTGTCCTCCAACTCTTTCTTGTTCTCATTGCTCCGTATCTTGCTGATGATGTTGATCACGATCACCATAAAGATAAAGACAAAGATCGCCGCCACAAGATAAATCATCATGTTCTTGGCGTCCTTCCACTGCAGATCCACCTGTCTGTCCACATACGCCTGACTGACGCCCAGAACGATCTCCCATTGGTTGATCCCTAACGGCACATATACCAGCGTACAGCTCTCGCCGCCGACCGTCACAGCCGTAGTGCCCCGCGAGCTGTTATCCATGCGGCTCTTAATGGTGCGCGTCTCCGCCGGATTCTCCCGCTCGATCGTCTCTAACAGATTGCCGTCCTGCAGGAAGCTGCTCTCCTCATAACCGCTGCTGCCCAAGATCCTGCCGGAATCATCCATAAGCGCCATAAACGTGCTGGTGTCGAACTCCGATTCCGACAGCAGGTTCGCAAATCTGTCCATCGAATAATACAGGAGCAGATAGTTCGTCTCCTCGCCCTCGGCTATGCGCTCCGCCACGACAACGGCCGGCTTCTCCGCGGGATCGTCCGCCTTCCCCTCCGCATATACGCAGGAAGTGGCGTCATGCTGTGCGATACTCTGAAAATAACTCTCGTTTCCGAGCGCCACCTTCTCTCCCGTCTGATCGATCCCGTTTCCCGCCGCGTCGCAGAACACAACCTTATAGGCTTCGGTGCAGGAATATAAGATATCGGCGATATCGCCGGTCCCGCTGTCGTCCAGTGCCATATCCCGCTCCAGCATCACGCGGAACGGCCCCGCGATCCTGCCCAGCATTCGCAGCTTGTCAGCCAGTTCGTCCGCATATGACTGCGCCGACTTGATCAGATTTCTGGAGACCGTGTCCGTCGCGTTAGCGCTGCTCTTGGTCGAAAAATTAAACATCATCACGAAGACGACGATCAAAAAGACGATCGCCGGTACGATCCACGAGACGATTGCCGACTTATTCCTTTCTTCCATCCGTTTCCCCTTCCCCTTCAATTTCTACAGAAAAATCCAAATCCGAAGTCTGCTCCGATTCCGGCTCAAATCTCTTAAAAATACCGCTGTACATCCATGCCGCGCCGAATGCCGGAAGCGATATGCCGAACATAAATATGAAAATATAGGAGTACGCCGAAAAGTAACCTATGATCAGCGGCAGCGCATAGAGGAACGCCATACCCAGCGTTCTGGGCAGGTTCGCAAAAGCGAGTATCGCCGCGTTCTTGAACGTATTCCTGATCGTATTCTCAAATCTGGCCATCAGCGGGAACACATACAGCGAGATCAATAACGCCACGGCGCCCACAGCCACCACCGCGATGACGAGCACCCGCGGGAACTCTATGCCGGAGTAACTGAAGATGAGCCAGTCTCCCAAGTAGACCGCTATCACCACAAGCATCAAAAGCCATGCGATCGTCGCCTGTTTGAAATTCCGCACAAAGGACTTGAAGAAGCCTCTGACGAGATACCCTTCCTCATCGCGAACGATCTTCAAAAGCACATAGTGCATCGCTGTACAGGCTGCCCCTATCGTGATGACCGGTATACAACAGAGGATCATCAGCAAATTCAAGATCAGCATATCCGCCGTACGGTTTAAAAACCGCATCAGCGGGCTGTCCATATCAAAAATCTTACCCATAGCAGCTCAACTCCTACATACGTGTCTTTATTATATTACAAAACTGCATAAAAAAGCTATACAAATTGCAAAAATATGTCATAAAATTTTTATTTTGACGAATTTATATCTTATATTTCTTGCTGACAAGCTCGTACTGCATATTCAGCGTATCGTACATCTTCATGATCTCGGTCGACTCCTGTCTGACGCGCTCCATGATCCTGTCATAGGACTTGACGAACGTGTTTACCACGGATTTCTTCAGCTTGTTCTTGGAAGCCTCCTCGTTCAGGATCGCGATCACATTCTCCTTCGGCATATCCTTGCGGTAGCTTCGCGGGTTCACGAGCGCCGTCACCACATCGGCAACCTGCAGGATCTTCTGCGGCATGTTCATCTGCAGATCCTTCAGGCGGTGCGGATAGCCGCTGCCGTCCCCTCTCTCGTGATGCGCCAGCGCGATATCGGACACCTCGGACTGCATCTTATCCTTCAGCACTTCCTCCGCGACCTCCACATGCGTCCGCAGGAGTTTGACCTCCTCCGGCTCCAGCTTGCGGGGCGACTCGATGATCTCCCGCGGTATCGCCAGCATACCGATGTCGTGGATCAGCGCGCCGTAGTAGAGGATCTCCTTCTCCACCGGCGGCAGCATCATCTCGTCCGCCAGCTCCTCGCAGACGCAGACCGTCGTGATATTGTCCACCACCATGCTCTTGCTGCGGAAGCCCAGACAGTACATCAGCATCTCCAGAAACTTTTTCTTGTCCTCATTGGAAAAGATCATGTAATCAGCCAGCTCTTGCAGATCCCTCTTGTACTCTCCGCTCTTGATCTTATCGAATATCTCATACTTATTTGCGACCTGATAAAAAAGCGACAGCCCGTCGGCAGACAGCTTCGTGCCGCCCATCCGCTCGAACATATACAGGTCAAACTGGCTCCCCAGCGAGGAGGAATAGATATCCATCTTCTCCGCAATGTTGATGTAGGCCGCCACATTCTTAAATTCATAATCCACCTTCTGGAGCTGTTCGTAATCCATGTGGTGATACATGATGACCTTGGACAGATCCGGCACGGGCGACAGATATTTGAAGAACAGATAGCCGTAGATAGAATGCGCCATGCTGTCTCTGGACTCGTAGCGCAGCATATCGTTGATCTTGCCCGCCTCCGTCATGTACGCGCCGATGTCATGCATGGTGCAGACCATAGAAATGTCCGCCAGTTCAAAAGGCTCATAGCGGCCCTTTTCCCGCAGCATCAGACTGACCATATAAGCCACCTTCGATCCGTGCTCCATCAGCCTCGGATGGATCAGCTTCAAAATATCGCGCATCAGCAGATAAATGTCTTTACTCTTGATATATTCCATACAAAACCTCTCGCCTTATAAAATAAATTCCATCGGTGTGTACGTGATGCCGTCTTTCGTCTCTTCCGGCCCGAGATCCCGAAAACCCATTTTGTGATAAAATTCCACGCCGTACGGCGACGCGTTGACCGTCACGCGGCCGACGCCCATCTCGGTCACGAGATAATCGGACAGGTATCGTATGAGCGCGCGCCCGATCCCGCGCCTGTGGTACGCTTCGTCCACAAAGAGCAGCGAGATATGCGCAGCCTCCCGGAGCGTGATCATGCCTACGACTCTGTTATGCTCCACCGCAACGAACAGCTGGTAAGAGCCCATGACAAACATGCGGTACAGGGTCGAGTCCGTGACAAAGTTCCGAAAATTCTCGACGCCCTCCGGCGTGTAGACATCGGCCTCGAAACGCAGAAAGGTCTTCCACGCAAGCGCCATCGCTTCCTGCCACTCGTTACGGTATGCGCTCCTGACCTGAAATACTGTCTCCACTCCCGCCGCTCCTTCATCACCTGTGATATGTAAGGCTATCCCGCCAGCATCTGCTCTTCCCAGCTTCTCAGGATCGCATCGCAGCGGTCCACATCCATTTCCTCGGAAGCCTCTTTGAGCTGATCGAACAGATCATGCTGCCACTTCTCGTACCGATACTCGCCCATATGGCTGATGACTTCCTCCATCTGATCCATATCAAGGTTGTCAAGCGCGTCCCGCATATCCCGGAAGCACTCGCTAAGCACCTCGTCGGTGAGCTCCTTCTTCTCGGTATCCTCATCTTCCTTACAGTACGGCGCAAGCACCGGCTCATATCCCGCATACTGCTCTAACATCTCGTCCGTGTCCCTGCGGATGATCGCCGTGTCCCTCGCATTGCCGGCCTTCTCCAGCGCCGCCGCCTTCTCGGAGAGCGATATCGCGCCGATCTGCTTGGCGGAATTTTTCAGGGCATGGACTTCCACGGTGTAATTGACCCAGTCCTCTTCCTCCTCCAACGCCTTGATCTGCTTGACCTTCTTCTCGATGCTGTTATAGAACACCTTCAGCACCTTCCAGAACAGATCCTCGCTGGCAAGGAACTCCAGCGCAAACTTCACGTCCAGATCCCCAACCACGATATCCGTCTCGCCCCGGCTGCTCTTGGCGTTCACAGCGCTCGTCATGCCGGTGTAGTCCTTCTGTATCTTCTCGATCGGCAGCCACTGCCGTACCTTGGCGGCCAGCATGCGCAGCTCTATAGGTTTGGCAACGAAATCGTTCATACCTTCCCTGCAGAACATCTCCTTGGTGCCCTCCACCGCATTCGCCGTGAGCGCGATGATCGGCACATCGTCGTACTCGGGGTGCAGACGCCTGATGATATGCGTCGCCTCCACGCCGTCTATCTCCGGCATCATGTGATCCATGAACACGATATCGTAATGCTTCGCGGAGATCATGTCGATCGCCTCTTTGCCGCCGGACGCCGTGTCCACCTGCATCTTAAGCGGTTCGAGAAGCCCTTCCGCCACGGTCAGGTTCACCGCGTTGTCGTCCACGATCAGCACCTTGGCGCTCGGCGCGATGAAATCAAATTCGCTGCCCTCCTCCTGATCGGACGACCTGACCTCCTCCCCGTTCAGGATCATGGCGATATTCAGCGCGAAAAGCGGCTTCTTGACCACCAGAAGATTGGGGATATCGTACTCCACGCGGCTGTCGAAGTCGATGAGCAGCACCGCCGTGGCCTCCGGGTGGGCGGTGACCCAGTTCTCCACCGCATCGGAGAACAGCGGATGTTCCACGAAAAGGTAGATCCGTTTGTCCGGCGGGACATTGTCAAGACTCTCTCCCAGTTCTTTGGCCGTCAGCAGCCTGATGTCCTTGACGCCCAGCTTCTCCGCGTCGCTGCACAGGCTTTCCCTGACATAAGGGTTGGAGATCATTCCGGCGATGACCGCCGTATCCGGCTCCTTCACGCCGATGCTCGGCGTGTCGTCCACGATCCGCTGCGGGAGGATACAGCTGAACTTGCTCCCTTTCTCGTACTCGCTCTCTACCCATATGGAGCCGTTCATCAGCGTCAGCAGATTCTTGGAGATCGCAAGGCCCAGCCCCGTGCCCTCGATATTGCGGTTACGCTTGCTGTCCACCTGCTGAAAAGACTGGAACAGCTTGTCGATATCCTCTTTTTTGATGCCTATCCCCGTATCTTCCACGCAGAAATGCATACTGACCTCGTCCGGCTTGGTCTTATCACACTCCATGCGGATCGTGACCTTGCCCTCCGAGGTGAATTTTGCCGCATTGTTCGCGAGATTCAGAAGGACCTGCTTGATTCTGATGTTATCGCCCCACAGCTTATGCGGCACGCTGGGCGCGACGTCGAGGATCAGCTCCACGTCCTTGTCCTTCAGCCTTGTCATGATGATGTTGGAGACATCGTGAACCACGGACATAGGCTCATAATCCACTTCGGTGATGTCCATCTTGCCGGATTCTATCTTGGAGAAATCCAGTATATCGTTGATGATAGTGAGCAGGGATTTGCCCGCTTCCTTGATCTGGTTGATATAATCCCGCGCCACGGGCGTCATATCTTCCCGAAGCGCCATCTCCGCCATACCGATGACCGCATTCATGGGCGTCCTGATCTCATGGCTCATATTCGCCAGAAAATCGGACTTCATGTTCTCGGACCGCTCCAGATCCTCGTAAGCCTTGGTGGCAAGCTCCAGATTGGACGCGATCTTGATGTTGGACTGCAGCACCAGATACTTGTTATATGCCATGTTGGACAGGGTCTCCGCGATCGTGTAGAGGAAGCGCGCCGCCTTGTCGATCTGTTCCTGCGCGATGATCCTGACCTTTGCCGCAGCCTCCACATAGGCGTCGGGATCCACCTCCAGCTCCTGCGCGATCTCCCGCATCTTGTCGAAGTCCGGCGGTTCCGTGAGCACCTGGCCGCCGATGAAGCAGCCCACCATGCGCCCGTCCGCCATGATCGGCGCCGCGAAATCCACCAGCCCCGCGTGACAGAAATAAGCGATGGATTCCCCTTTCTTAAGGGCCGCCTTCGCGCCCCACTTGTCGCACTGCTCACAGCGCGCACACCCCACATCCGAAGTCCGCGTATACTTCATGCAGAAGTCGGAGAAGTTCGAGCCTGCCGTTACCGGCGCGCCGTCCGCGTCCGTGGTGAGCGACGCCATGCCCGTCATGTTGGAGAAGCCGTCCTGTATCTTCTGCAGCGTCTCCACATCGATCAGATCCGTCAAAGTCAGTTCACGGTTGATGTCCATACGCAATATGCCTCTTTCTATGTATACGCCCCGCCGGCGCTTATCCGATCTCCTTGGCGATCGTGTCGAGCAGCTTATCCCTGTCCACCGGCTTCAACAGATAATTCTGCGGTTTCAGGGACAGCGCTTCCTTGATCTTCTTGGTATCGGTAACGCCGGTCAGGAAGATGACCGGTATATCCTTCGTGTGCTCCGAAGCGCGCAGCTGTTCCAGAACGGCCGGCCCGCTCTCATCCGGCATCTCATAGTCCAGAAGGATCAGATCCGTCGTCTTCCGCTCCAAAAACTTCAGGGCGACACGGCCGCTGGCTGCGGTCGCCACATCATATTTGTCGTGCAGATGTTCCTTCAGCATCTTTAACATCATGGCGTTATCGTCCACCACGAGGACATGCTTGCGCTTGCCGGGCACGGAAGGGATCGGTCCCGTCACAGGGCCGGGCGCGGCAAGTCTGTCCATGAGCTCATCGATGCTGTTGCGGTCGATCGCAAGCCGGGAACCGCTTCCCGATGCCGCGTCAGTCTGCGTCGAAGCGGCGGCCCGCTCTTCCGCCTTCTCGTCGATCGCCTTCTTGAAACGGCTGTCCTTCACGAGCGCGATGATCTTCTCCTGTATCACCGCCACCGACAGCGGCCTGTGCAGGATCAGATCCGGCGCGTTTGTCGCGATCTGGAGAAATTCGTCGCAGTCTTCCTTAAGGCCGATGATGACGAGCGGCGTCTTATTGTTGGACAGCCGGAACTTCAGATTCGCGATCTGCGTTAAGTCTTCCCGCGTCTCATTGTAGATACAGAACACAAAGATATCCGGCTTAAAAAAAGTGATGTGCCGGGTGATGTCGGCAAACCGGGTCGATGTCGTCACCACCTCAAAGTTATCGCTCATCTGCATGAAAAAATCATCGATCGCAGAGTCATTGTGGCCCGTCAGCAAAACCTTGTACTTCATGATGCTCCTCCCTTAAGTAAACCCTTATGTCTCAGTTTACCATGCCACAGCCAAACATTCAAGAATCGGTTGCCGTAAATAGTTATTTTATTGTACTTTTTGTTACTGTTTTACCGCCTCTGTGCCTACCTTGTTGACCAACGGCAGCCCGTTTTCCACCGCATAGGCATTCTCTAACGTCACCTCGGCGATCGCCTGCATCGCCTCCTGTGTGAAAAAGCCCATGTGCGAGGTGATGAGCACATTCGGAAAAGTCATCAGGCGCGCCAGATTCTCGTCACGCATGATCTCCCCCGACCTGTCCTCGTAGAAAATGCCTTCCTCCTCCTCGTACACGTCCAGTCCGACTCCGCCAAACCTGCCATCCACCAGACCGTCGATGAGCGCGTCCGTGTCGATCAGGCCGCCTCTGGACGTATTGACCAGATAAACGCCCTGTCTCATGTTCTCTATGCTCTGCCTGTTGATGATATGGCGCGTCTCCGACGTCAGCGGACAGTGCAGCGAGATCATATCCGACTCCGACAGCAGCTCCGCCATAGACACATACTCCGCTTCCAGCTTCTGATTCGGATAGGGATCGTAAGCCAGCACACGCATACCGAAACCGTTGCAGATCCGTATCATGGCCTGGCCGATCTTGCCCGTGCCGACGATCCCCGCCGTCTTTTGGTACAGATCCACGCCCATCAGCCCGTTCAGGCTCATATTAAAATCTCTGGTCCTGTTGTACGCCTTGTGCGTGTGGCGGTTCACCGTCAGGATCATGCCCATGGCAAACTCCGCGACGGCCTCGGGCGAATAACTCGGCACGCGCAGGATCAGGATCTTGTCCTCCGCCGCCTTCACGTCCACATGATTGAAGCCCGCGCTCCTGAGAAGGAGCGCTTTGACCTTCATCTCATAGAGCTGCTGTATCATCTGCGCCGTCACGTAATCATTGACGAAGATACATACCGCGTCGTACCCTCTCGCCAGTGCGACGGTGTCCTCCTGAAACGGCATCTCGTAAAAGCGTATCTCAAAGCCGTACTCCTTCGCCATAGGCGCAAACCAGATCTTGTCATAAGGTTTTGTACTGAAAAAAGCGATCTTCATAAAAACTGCCTCCTCTTCCCATGCCGTGATGCAGTATGACCGAACACGGCATCACTACATCATAGTATGGGCAGAGAAGGCAAAATCATTCGTCCTTCTTCGATAAGATACTCTCAAAAAAACTGTGTACCGCATCTTCGGCCGCGTCCTTGAACGCGCCGTTGATGGTATCGTTGGCCTGTTCCACAAACTCCGTGCCGTACTTCTCGTACAGCCGCTTCGCGCGTTCGGCGAAATCGTCCGCGCCCGCCTCGACCGTGTCCAGCGTCCGCATGAATCCGACGACCCTGTCCTTCGTCTCTTCTTTCAGGGTAACGTCGAACTCTCCCTCGCCTTCGGCAATCGCCTGACGGATGCTCTCCTCGTCCGACAGATCGATCTCCCCGTCGGCCATGCGCTCGATCATCCAGCCGACGATCGTCTCCTCGCCTTTGTCCGTTTCGGCGCCGCCGCCCCTGCTGTCAAAGGCGAGGACCTTGATCACCGCCGCGCAGCACACGCACAAAAGAAGCAGCAGCCCAAATCTTCTGAGTCTCCTCATCGCTCACTCCTCAGATCCTCCGCAGGATCCAGCGGTAAAGATCGTCGTAGACATCTTTCCGATCCAGCTCGTTCAGGATCTCATGTCTGTCCTTCGGATACAGCTTGATCTGCACATTCTCCATGCCCATATCCTTGAAGGACTGGTACACCTGCTTCACGTCCCTGCCGTAATGGCCCACAGGATCGTCCTCGCCGGACACAAAGAACACGGGCAGGGTCACCGGCATCTTCTTCAGCTTCTCGGTGTCGTACAGGTTATAGATCAGCTTAAACAGCGCCTTGTAGCCGTTCGCGGTGAAGGTAAACGTGCAGAACGGATCGTTCGCGTACTTCGCAAGGCTTTCCTCGTTCTTGGAGAGCCAGTTGCCCGGCTCGCCCTTCGCCCGGATCGGCTTGTCGTAAGGACCGAAAGAGAGCTTCTCGATCAGTCGGCAGGGGTGAGTGTCCCCGAAAACAGCGCCCTGTATCATCGCCAGCGCAGTCCCGACAAACAACACCGACTTCGGCTGCATGCCGGTCCCCATGATGATAGCGCCGTCTATGCCCGATCCGTACCGCATCAGATAGTTCCGTGTGATAAAAGATCCCATGCTGTGGCCCAGAAGAATGTAAGGCACGCCCGCATACCGTTCCTGTATGATCTTTTTCAGCCGATGCTCGTCCCGCACAAGGACAGTCGCCGCATCCTCTTTGCAGAAATAGCCGTAAGTCTCTCCCTCCCGCACGGATTTCCCGTGTCCGAGATGATCGTCGCCCACTACCAGTATGTCCCGCTCCGCCAGATATTCGGCAAATTCGTCATACCTCTCCACATATTCCACCATGCCGTGTACGATCTGCACCACGCACACCGGCTTCTCCGTTTCCGGAATCCACTTGACGGCGTGCAGCCTGTGCGCCCCGTCTCTGGACGGAAAATAAAATTCTTCTTTCCTGACCATACCAAATCCCCCTCTGTCCATCAGCCCGTCAGCATATCTCTGCGCCGGACGGCATCTCTCTCTCCGGCACGAGAAGCGCCAGCTTCCCCTCGGCGTCCTCGGCGCACAGCAGCATGCCCTCGGACATCATGCCCGCGATCTCGCGGGGCTGCAGGTTGACGAGCACCATTACCTTCTTACCCACCATCTCCTCCGGGCTGTAATGCTGTTTGATACCCGACAGGATCTGCTTCACCTCCGAGCCGATGCGCACCTGCGAACACAACAGCTTCTTGGACTTCGGCACTTCCTTGCAGTCTATGATCTCGCCCACCCGGAACTGGCACCGGTCGAACACATCATAGCCGATCGTCGCCTTCGCCTCCACGTCGATGACGTCCGCCGGCGCCTCTGCGGCCTCCTTCTCCGAAGCAGACACCCCGGCCGCGGCCTTGCGGGCCTCAAACATCGCGTCTACCTTCTCGATCAGCTCCTTTAAGTCCTGCCGGGCAAAGAGGATCTCCGGCGTCTCCGTCACCTTGTTGGAGGCCGGATACAGGGAAGCCGCTTTGGCGGTATCCCGCTCTCTCGCACACGCCTCCAGGACCGCGAAATCCACCGGCGGCGCATTGATCTGCGCCGCGATCTTCCCCGCCGTCTCAGGCATGTACGGCTCCAAGAGGGACGCGCCCACCAAGATGCCGTTCAGCAGATTGTAGAGCACGGTCGCCAGACGGTCCTTCTTGGACTCGTCCTTCGCCAGCGCCCACGGCATCGTCTCGTCGATATATTTGTTGCAGCGCTTGAACAGCGCAAAGATCTCCGTGATCGCGTCCGCCACGCGCAGCTCGTCCATCTTCTTGGCCACTCTCGCGTAAGTGTCCGCCACCACGCCGAACAGATCGGCGTCCACGTCCTCCGCGCCGGCGTCTGCGCCCACATGCCTGTTCTCCACCCGGCCGCCAAAGTACTTGTTGCTCATGGAGATCGTTCTGTTCACCAGATTGCCGAGGGTGTTGGCCAGATCGGAGTTCATGCGCTCCACCATCAGATCCCATGTGATCACGCCGTCGTTCTCAAAGGGCATCTCGTGCAGCACAAAATAGCGCACCGCGTCCACACCGAAGAAGTCGATCAGATCGTCGGCATAGATCACGTTCCCCTTGGATTTGCTCATCTTGCCGTCGCCCTGCAGAAGCCACGGATGGCCGAACACCTGCTTAGGCAGCGGCTCGCCCAGCGCCATGAGGAAGATCGGCCAGTAGATCGTGTGGAAGCGTATGATATCCTTGCCGATCAGATGCAGATCCGCGGGCCAGAATTTATGATACCGTTCGCTGCTCTCGCCGTCGGCGTCGTAGCCGATCCCCGTGATATAGTTCGTCAGCGCGTCCATCCACACATAGATCACATGCTTCTCGTCAAAGGTCACGGGAATGCCCCACGTGTAGGAGGTTCTGGACACGCACAGATCCTGTAGGCCCGGCAGGAGGAAATTGTTCATCATCTCGTTCTTGCGGGAGACGGGCTGGATAAACTCCGGATGCGTGTTGATATGCTCGATCAGCCTGTCCGCATACTTGCTCATCTTGAAGAAATACGCTTCCTCCCTCGCGGGCTTCACCTCTCTGCCGCAGTCGGGGCACTTGCCGTCCACAAGCTGGGACTCCGTCCAGAAGGACTCGCAGGGCGTGCAGTACATGCCCTCGTAGTAGCCCTTGTAGATATCTCCCTGATCGTACAGTCTCTTAAATATCTTCTGCACCTGACGCTCGTGATCGCTGTCCGTCGTCCGTATGAATTTATCGTAAGAGGTATTCAGCGCGTCGCAGATACGGCGGATCTCACCCGCCACCCCGTCCACAAACTGTTTCGGCGTAATGCCCTGCTCCTGCGCCTTCAGCTCGATCTTCTGGCCGTGCTCGTCCGTTCCCGTCTGGAAATACACGTCATAGCCGTCCTTCCTCTTAAAACGGGCGATACTGTCCGCCAACACGATCTCGTAGCTGTTGCCGATATGCGGCGTGCCGGAGGTATATGCGATCGCTGTCGTGATATAATACTTTCCCTTACTCATCATAAGCTCCTTTCCCGATCCCGCCGTCTGACGCCGCCGATATGCGGCCAAAACAGGCGTCGGCATATACCGTAAGACTACAATAAATAGTGCCGCTTGTCAATTACCTGCCGCAAAGGAAGGGCTGTATCGCCGCAGGAAACGGCCGATGCCGGGCCGCCGCGCCCGCGCCTCAATCTCCGTACGGATCCAGATAGAGCGTAGCGTTCTCCTCGTCATACCGATACCGCAGCGTCAAGGCGCTCATATTGTCCACGATCTCCTTCATGCCGCCGATGCTCTCCCACAGTCTGACGTCCTCCTGCTCCAGCGCCGTGACCCGCATGTACAGGTTTGCGATATCGCCCTGTACCTGTTCCACCTCCGCCTGTATCTGCACGATCTGTTCCCGGATGATCGGTATCGTCTCCTCGCTCATGACCTGCACCACATCCGTCAGATCGTACAGCTTCGTCTGCGTTTCCCGAAGCTCGTACACGACGGCTTCGATCTCCGCATGGAGGGAGGTCAGCTTCTCCTGCACCGCCGTGCCCTCCTCCCGGTACTGCTCGATCAGCTCCGACACATTCTGCTCCACCTGCGTCATGGCCCCAAGCAGTTCCGTGACCCTGCCGTCCATCGCTTCCACCTTCGCGGCGTACTCCTGCCACAGCGAAGTCTGCCCTTCGTTCTGCGCCATGTATTCTTTCATCTTCTCCTCATAGGAGGTGGCCAGAAGTCCGTCGTCCGCCCCGCCGGAGCGCTCCTTCGCCAGATGCCCCCACAGGACGAGCAGGAGCGCCACGATCACGACGGCCGAAGCCGCCCCCACAATGACGACCGCCAGCCGGTCCTCCTTCCGTTCCGGATCCTGTCTCCTCTCGCTCCAGCGATCCATGAGCCTTGTCATAAATTCCCGCATACCGTTTTTCCTCGCTTTCCTTATGTTTCTCAATTTTCGGAGATCAATGGCGAACCGCCGAAGACCGTGCCTCAGACGCACAAAATGAAGTATATGCTGTCAGATTTCCAAAGATTGTATCGTTAAGATAACAGAATTTTTCCCGCACCGCAATATCGGAATATTGCACAAATCCGCGCGCACAAAAAGGGCAGAACACAGCGCAGACCGCGATGTATCCTGCCCTCAGCCCTCACAAATGCTTTTCTGCCGAAACGCAATTCCGTCAATATGTCAGGATCTCGTAACCGTCCTCCGTCACCGCCACCGTGACTTCCCACTGCGCCGACGGCTTACCGTCGTCGGTGTAGACCGTCCAGCCGTCGTCATCGTCGATGCTGATGTCCGCCCTGCCCATATTCACCATAGGCTCTATCGTAAACACCATGCCGGGCACCATGAGCATCTCCGTGCCCGCCTTCGTCACATAGCTGACAAAAGGTTCTTCGTGAAATTCCAGTCCGACGCCGTGCCCGCCGATCTCCCGCACGACGGAGTAGCCGTTTGCCCGCGCGTGATCGTTGATCGCCTGTGCCATATCGCCCAGAAAATGCCACGGCTTCACCTGCGCAAGCCCCACGTCGATGCACTCCCGCGCCACCCGGACGAGACGCTGCGTCTCCGGCGGCACGCTGCCCAGCATGAACATGCGCGAGGAGTCCGAGAAATAGCCCTGATAGATCGTTGACACGTCCACGTTGACGATGTCGCCGTCCTGCAACAGCTGTTCGCTGCTCGGGATCCCGTGGCACACCACCTCGTTGACGGAGGTGCAGACGCTCTTCGGAAAGCCCTCGTATCCGAGCGGCGCGGCGATGCCGCCCATCTGCGCCGTCATCTCCCTGACGATCCGGTCGATCTCCTCGGTGCTCATGCCGATGTGGATCTGCCGCTCTATCTCGTCCAGTATGGCGATGTTCAGTCTGCTGCTCTTGCGGATACCCTCGATCTGCTCCGGCGTTTTGAGGATATCGTGCTCGGGAACGATATGGCCCTGCAGCGCATAGTGCTCTATCTTCTCGTCAAGCGCCATATGGCACGCCTTGTATTTCCTGCCGCTGCCGCACCAGCAGGGATCGTTTCTTCCCAGTTTCTTCATTCTGTCCGCCTCATTTTCGGTTAAGATACGCTGTCAGGAACACCGCGGGGGAATTCCAGTAGATGGTGATCTCATTCAGGGAGTAGCACATGGCATGATCCACATAACACTTCATGGGCGGCGTCCCCGCCGGGATCCGTTCGATCCCCACCGCGTCCGCGGGCGTCTTGAAAGGCCCGCCGCTGACCCAGCCCGGCATGGGCAGAGCGATACCGTCGCACTCCGTCGGCCGGTTGTGGGGGTGTTGGAAGGCATGCTCGCCGTGCCCCGTCACATAGCTGTAATCCACCGCATTCGTTCCAAGCAGATAATGCAGCTGCGCCAGCGCCGTCTGCTCGTATACCGCGCCGCCGTCTCCCGCAAGGAGCGCCGCCAGCACCAGCAGCATACCGCGGTTCAGCACCACCATATTGCTGCCCCACACATAATCCTCCGCCTCCATAGCCACGCCGTAACCGGACTCCCGCGCCACAGCCGTCAGCCTGTCCGCCTCCGCGAACACGGCTTTCCGCAGATCCTCCGCACTGTCCTCGGAGGCCCGGTGCGCCTTGTCCGTTAAGACCGCCAGCGCCGCAAAGCCCGACACGTCCGTCCAGCCGAAGTCCGTCTTGGTCAGATCCGCGCTAAGCAGCTCCGTCAGCTTATCCTGATATTTCTCTTCGCCTGTGGTGACGAGCAGCTCCGCGGCCGCCCACAGCCGCTCGTCGAGATCGCAGTCGTCGTCATACTCTCCCGTATTGCAGCTTGCGGGATTGTGAAAGCCCACATACTGCGGATGCTTCTCCAGCCACGACCAGGCGCCGAGCGCCGCATCGAACAGCCTGTCCGCAAACGCTGCGTCATAGGCGCGGTACACTCTGGACGCCAGCGCCATGACCGCCGCGTAGTCCGCCGTCGCCATGGACGATACCGGAAACAGATAGAACGGATCCTTATCGTCCTCGGGCATGATAAAATCCGCGTGCCGCTCCGCCGTCAGCTTGTGGTACGCGCCGCCCTCATCGTCCTGCATCTTAAGCAGCCACTCCAGCTCATAGCGGCACTCGTTAAGCACATCGGGCACCCCGTTGCCGGATTCCGGTATGTTCAGGCTCTCCCCGAAACTCTCCGGGAAAAGGCTGAACGCATAGAGCAGATGTGCCGCCGCCACAGCCGCCGGAGACACATATCTCCCGTAGTCTCCCGCGTCGTGCCAGCCGCCCTGCACCTTCCTTAAGACGCTGTGATCCTCCCACAGCGCCGCGTCCTCTGTATGACAGCAGGAATGCTTATATTCTCCCGCGTATCTCTCCTCCAGCGCACAGCCGCAGCGCTGATAATACAGCGCCTTCGTCAGATCCCTCTGCAGCGCGCGGTAAACGTCCTGTCCGATCCGGAAACGATGAGACGTCTCCCCTGCGCCGTTCTGCACATAATAGACGCCCTCCTGCGTCACCTCGCTGAAATCCGCCGTGTACACATGATCGCCCGAGGCGCTGTCCATGCCTCTGTCGATCGCAGCGCCCTCGAACACCGTATGCGCCGTTTCGCCCTGCACGCGCAGGATAGAAAACCGTCCTCCCGCCGTCGTCACCGCCGTCTTCCTGTCTGCGGGGCGATACCCCACCTGATCGCAATAAACCGCCATTTGTCCTCCGTTCCGAAGCCTCCGCTTCCGCCGTATGATACGGCCCATATAGACCATAGTACCCTAAGCCCGGAGCGTTTTCAAGTGTACCGCCGGCAAATTTCCCGCCCTGTCGCATAAAATTTATACGTTGTGAAATTTTCTGTCATATCTTTGGCGTTTTTAGATATATTGTATACTTATATTTCATTCTTCGTGGAATCGTCCTAAGATTTTAGGAGAAATCTGACGCACAGTGGGGAGTACTATGGAATTTGGTAAATTACTGTCAAATCTTCGCAAAGAAAAGGGCATACTGCAGAAGGACGTGGCCGAGCATCTGAACCTGACCGTATCGACTATCTCCAACTACGAGAAGGGCGTCCACCTGCCCGATCTGAACACGCTGATCATGCTTGCGGACTACTTCGACGTCTCCACGGACTATCTGCTGCAGCGCACAAATTACAAGTCCAGCCTCAACACCCTCGACCACCGGCTCTCCGAAGATTTCACCGTATGCGATCTGGTCAACACGGTGGTGGAGCTGGACACCGAGAACACCCGGGCGCTGATGGATTACTACGAGCTGCTGATGCTGCGCAACTCTATCAAACGCGTCAAATAGCAGAAGAACGCCCCGGCCGCTCCGATCTCTCGTCACAGCCGGGGCATTCCCCGTCAGTCGTTCCGTCCTCACTCCGCTCCGCTCAGGCTTCCGCGCCGAGAGTTTCCGTCGCGCACGCCAAGCGCGCACACCGCCTATTTGGCAATCGCCGCCTCGACATGCAGTTTCTCGGTTTCGCTCAGATTCGTCACGAAGAAGTAGTGTCTGCCTTTGATATCCACAACGAACTCAAATACGAGCTGGTCTATCCCGTCATAGCACCACATAATGGCTTCGGGGTCCTTGATGCCCGCCTGATAATCCACGTCGTCCGGCGTTCCCGCTACGAGCACGCTTACCTCATCCCCCACATACTCCCGGAAACCGGAAGACATATAGGTCTCGCCCGCCGGGATCGTCCATGTGATCAGCCACAAACCGTCGTCTGACTGCACCATGCCCTCGGACACAATGCTCACGGTGGCCGGGTCCAGCCCCTGCGCCTCCGCGATGGCCTTCGCCGCCGCCGCGTCCTCCGCGGCTTCCGCTTCCATATCTTCTACGCTGTCGGCGCGCTCTTCACCGACCTCCTTGACACTGGTCGCGTCCCGCAGCCCCGTGTAGGCTTCCGCAACGCCGTCGCCTGCCGCCAGCGACGTCATGCTGCTGCCCATCAGGAAGCCCAGTGCGAGCACGACCGCCGTGCCTTTTTTCAGTCCGCCTTTTACTTGGTAATTCAGCATATACGCTACCCTCCTTTCGTAATCCGACCTGTCGTCCGCCAGCGCGAACAGTTGGTAACGGTTTCTCCTTCCGTCGTTTACCAGCGCTTCCAGTATCACCTGAAAGTACTCGCGTTTGGTAAATCTATGTTTTCCCTTTTTACACGCCGCCCGATCACAGTACGTCTCACACAGCTTGTCCATCTGCCGAAGCAGGATATGTACCGCCGGATTGAACACATGGATCAGGGTCGTCAGACTGCCGATGGACTTAAGATGCAAGTCTCTGTTCAGGTAGTGGCACAGCTCGTGGCAGAGGATCACTTCCGCTTCCTTTTCCGTGTAGTTCACCAGCGGCAGTATCACGGTGAAGCCGTGATAATAAGTGATGCACGGTATGTCCACGGAATCGTTCCTGCACAGCGAAACCTTACCGCCGATCCCGAACTCGGCGCAGATATTGTCAAATACCCTGCGGACCGCCTCGTCCTCCTCCGGGATATTGCCCCGGCAGAGCATGCGCCAGCGCAAGATCCGATAGGCTCTGTACGCAAACAGCGCGAGGATCAGGCCGATCCAGATGCGGCCCAGCACCGCCGCCACCTGCAGGGAGAGCGGCGTGCCGTAAAACAGATTGATATCGCTTTCAATGGTAATGAGATTGACCCGTTTGCCGAGATACAGGATAAAGTAGACAAACGGAATGAGAAAGGCTGCCATGGTCACGTTGGTGAGAAACCGCAGAAACGCGACGTCATCGTTAGTTCGTTTTCTAAATAACTGCCCTATCAGAAAGAAGATCGTTCCCGTGATATCCGTTATTAACAATACGATAAATAAGTTACTCGCCCAATCCATCGATCAAAGTCTGTATCCTTTCGATCTCATCCTGTCGTAACGGTCTTTCCTGCGTCAGCGCACAGAGAAACTCATCTGCATTGTCGTGATTCCAGAAATTCACATAGTCACTGGTCAACTGTCCTTTGTAATCTTCCAGCGGTACCAGAATCTGATAGAAAAACAGCCGTCCCTGCCGGTAGTGCCTCAGATAACCCTTCCGCACCAGACGCGCCAGAAACGTGGATACCGTCTGCGGCTTCCAGCTCTTATGGTACTTGCTGTTCACGCGCTGCATGATCTCCATAAGACTAAGCTCGTCAGCGGCGTCCCACACCGTCTTCATTACCAACTGCTCACAATCCGTTAAGTTTTCAAGCTTCATATCTGCCTCCTGCATCCCTACAACGCATCGGCATTGTAGTCATAATATTGAAAATAACTTCTTATTTCAATACTATTTGATATTTCGTAGAATGGCAAGCAGATTTTTTGGTTATTTGCCTGAAAAATTAAACGTAAAGTGTAGTTTGATCTGCAAAATCGACAGCATTTTATAAAAACGAAAGCAGATCTGTGATTCCGATCCAGCAGGAATCGCCGTTTATTTAACTATTATTTTAATCCAATCCAGCCGTCCGTTTAGTCGCTTGGCTGTTTCGTTGTGTATCTTGCATGTTTACAACAATATGCGGTAAAAGAATCGGCGCGGTTTAAAACCGCGCCGTAAGGTCATGTATGTTTTCCGTTATATTGCCCCGAAAGACCGCGGAGCCCGCCACGATCACGTTGGCGCCCGCGTCCAGAACGACGCCCACATTGTCCTTCGTGATGCCGCCGTCCACCTGAATGTCCAAGTCCGTCTGCAGCTCCTCCGCCATCTGCCTTGCCCGTCGGATCCGTTCCGTGGATTCCGGTATATATTTCTGTCCGCCGAACCCCGGCTCAACGGTCATCACAAGCAGCATATCCAGATCCTTCAAGTATTTTCCGGCAGCCTCCACGGGCGTCTGGGGCTTGATCGCCATGCCCGCCTTGCAGCCCAGCCTGTGGATCTGCCCGATCAGCTCCTCGGCGTCTTCCGCCGCCTCCAGATGAAAGGTGATGCTGTCGGCGCCGCACGCGGCGAACTCCTTCACATACCGCTCCGGCCCTACGATCATGAGATGCACGTCGAACACCATGTCGGTCGTCCTGCGGATCGTCCGCACAACGGGCATTCCGAAGGAGATCGACGGCACGAACACGCCGTCCATCACGTCGATATGCAGATACTCCGCGCCGGCGGAGGCCGCTTCCTTGATCTGCTCTCCCAGAACAGCGAAATCCGCCGCCAATATGGAGGGCGCTAAAATATTCTTTCTCTCGGACATCTGTGTAACCATGCCTTTCCGTTCTTCTTGTCTGAGACGGACCCTATCGACAGCCGGTCATTTGACAAACTGTTTTACCGAAGCGTACACGCCCTTGCCGTCCAGACCGTATTTCTCGACGAGCGCCGCCGCCGTTCCGGACTCTCCGAAGATGTCCTGCATACCGATCTTGCAGACGGGCGTCGGACAGTGCAGGGACAGACAGTCGCACACCGCGCTGCCGAGTCCGCCGATCACGCTGTGCTCCTCCGCCGTCACGACTCTGCCGGTCTTCTTCGCGGACGCGATCACAAGCGCCTCGTCCAACGGCTTGATCGTGTGGATATTGATGACCTCCGCGCTGATGCCGTCCGCCGCGAGCATATCCGCCGCTTCCAGTGCGGAGGATACCGTGATGCCCGTGGCGATGATCGTCACGTCCGTGCCCTCGCGCAGCAGCACGCCTTTGCCCATCTCGAACTTATAGTCCGGCCTGTCGTTGATCACAGGGACAGCCGCCCGCCCGAAGCGCAGGAACACAGGCCCCTGATACTCGATCGCCGCGCGGACGGCCGCCTTCGCCTCCACGTCGTCGGAGGGAACGATGACCGTCATGCCCGGAATGGTGCGCATGAGCGCGATGTCCTCGAGGCACTGGTGGCTCGCGCCGTCCTCGCCCACCGTGATGCCCGCGTGGGTCGCCCCGATCTTCACATTCAGGTGCGGATAGCCGATCGAATTGCGGATCTGCTCAAAGTTACGCCCCGCCGCAAACATGGCGAAGGAGCTGATAAAAGGTATCTTCCCGCAGGTTGCAAGACCGGCCGCAATACCTGTCATATTACATTCTGCAATACCGCAGTCTATATGTCTGTCAGGAAACGCTTTCTTGAATACGAGCGTCTTGGTCGCGTTCGCCAGATCGGCGTCCAGCACGACCAGATCCTTGTACTCGGCGCCGCACTCGGCAAGCGCGTTTCCATAGCTGTCACGTGTCGCAATCTTCTTTACCTCTGCCATCAGTCCGCACCTCCTAACTCTTTTCCGATCTTCTCCAGATCCGCCATCGCAACCGCAAACTGCTCATCGTTGGGCGCCTTGCCGTGCCAGTCCACGTTGCCCTCCATGAAGGACACGCCCTTGCCCTTAAGGGTCTTGCAGATGATAGCCGTCGGCATGCCCTTGGTCGCTCTCGCTTCCTTGAACGCCGCGTCGAGCTGGTCGAAATCGTTGCCGTCGATGTTGATCACATGGAAATTGAACGCCTCAAACTTCTTGTCGATCGGATTGGGGGAGCACACGTCGTCGATGCTGCCGTCGATCTGCAGACCGTTGTTGTCCACGATCACGACCAGATTATCCAGCTTCCTGTGTCCCGCGAACATGGACGCTTCCCATACCTGCCCTTCCTCCAGCTCGCCGTCGCCGAGCAGCGTGTATACTCTATAGCTCTTATTGTCCATCTTGCCCGCCAGCGCCATGCCTACCGCCGCGGAGATGCCCTGACCGAGAGAGCCTGACGACATGTCCACGCCGGGCGTCTCCTGCATACAGGGGTGCCCCTGCAGATAAGAACCCAGATGACGCAGGGTCGGCAGATCCTCCACCGGAAAATATCCTCTGTTCGCCAGCGTGGAGTACAGTCCCGGCGCCGTGTGGCCCTTGGACAGCACGAAGCGGTCCCTGTCCTCCTTCTTGGGGTCTTTCGGGTCGATATTCATCTCCTCGAAGTAGAGATAAGTAAAGATGTCCGCCGCCGACAAAGAACCGCCGGGGTGTCCCGCTTTCGCGCCGTGTACTGCCGCCACGATCCCCTTGCGGACTTCATTGGCCGCTCTCTGTAACTCTAATTTGTTCATCGCTAACCTCCTTATTTTTCTTTCTATAGCATAAGCATAGCACAAACCGCGATCCGCCGCTGTCAAATCTTTGCTCTCCGCGTTGTCCTATCTTGCTGTTTTACGGCCGCGCGGCCGTCTTATCGGCCTTGCCCGTAGTAGGCATTCGCGCCGTGCTTCCTGTAATAATGCTTATCCTGCAGCTCCTGCGGCGCGGGCTTGATATCCTTGTTGATCGTCTCCGCGCGGTAAGCCATCTTCGCCACTTCCTCCAGCACCACCGCATTGTGTACCGCCTCGTGGGCGTCCTTGCCCCACGCAAAAGGCCCGTGGTTCTTGCAAAGCGCTGCCGGAACGGCCGCGGGATCTTTGTCCATGCGCCTGAACTCACTGACGATCAGCAGACCCGTATTCTTCTCGTAGGCGTCTTCGATCTCTTCCGCGTTCAGACACCGCAGACAGGGGATCTCCCCATAGAAGTAATCCGCGTGGGTCGTGCCGTAACAGGGAATGCCCCTGCCCGCCTGTGCCCAGCTCGTGGCGTAGGGAGAATGGGTGTGTACCACGCCGCCGATCTCCGGGAACGCCTTGTACAGCTCCAGATGCGTCGCCGTGTCGGAGGACGGGTTGTAGCTTCCCTCCACCCTGTTTCCGTTCAAGTCCATCAGCACCATATCGTCGGGCGTCAGCTTGTCGTAATCGACGCCGCTCGGCTTGATCGCGAAGATACCGCTCTCTCTGTCGATCTCGCTGACGTTGCCCCATGTAAAAGTAACCAAGCCGTATTTCGGCAGAAGCATATTCGCTTCATAGACACGTTTCTTCAACTCTTCCAGCATAAAGCCGCCACTCCTTTCTATCATGGACGCCTGTTTCTTCGCGCCTATATACTTTCGACCGCTGCCCGCTCAATGGCAAGCCCCGCGCTGTACCGCTCCATGAAGCGGTTGAAGCCTTCCACGTCGGCGGCCTTCGGCGCTATCTTCTCGCCCTTCTGTCCGGCAAATACCTTGCTGTCAAGGAAGGCCGCAAGACTCTCGTCCGCCCCCTTGTGGATCATGTAGGAGGCCAGCAGCGCGATGCCCCATGCGCCGCCCTCGCCCGCCGTCTCCATTACACTGACCGGCGCGTCTATGGCTGCCGCCAGAATGCTCTGGCCTACGCCTTTGGTCTTAAAAAGCCCGCCGTGCCCGAGGATCTCGTCCACCTGCACGCCCTCCTCCTTCAACAGGATATCCAGTCCTGTCTTCAGCGCGCCGAGCGACGTGAAAAGGTGTACCCGCATAAAATTGGCGAGGCTGAACGCAGCGTCCGGCGTGCGGACGAACAGCGGACGGCCCTCGTTGAAGCCGGTCACATGCTCACCCGAGAAATAGTTGTAGGCCAGCAGACCGCCGCAGTCGCTGTCGCCCTCCAGAGCCTTGCGGTAGAGTCTGCCGTACAGCTCGTTCATATCCACCTTGATGCCCATAAGCTCGGAGTACTCTCTGAAAAGGTTCACCCACGCATTGAGGTCGGAGGTGCAGTTGTTACAGTGTACCATTGCCACGAGACTGCCGTCCGGCGTAGTCACAAGATCGATGGCGTCATACACTTTGGAGAGCTCCTTCTCCAGCACGATCATGCCGAACACGCTCGTTCCCGCGGACACGTTGCCCGTGCGTTTTGCCACGCTGTTGGTCGCCGCCATGCCTGTTCCCGCGTCGCCCTCCGGCGGGCAGAACGGTATGCCGGCCTGTAATGTGCCGGTGGGATCCAGCAGCTTCGCGCCCTCTTGGGTCAGCGCGCCCGCCTGTTGTCCGGCCGTGTAGACTGCCGGGAATACGTCGCGCAGCTTCCAGGAATATCCCTTGTCCGCCACAGCCGCATCAAACTGATCCATCATCTTTGCGTTGAACTGCCCCGTGGCGATGTCAATGGGGAACATGCCCGATGCCTCGCCCACGCCGACGATCTTCTCGCCCGTCAGCTTCCACTGGATATATCCTGCCAGCGTAATGGCAAATTTCAGATCCGCCACGTGCGCCTCTCCGTTCAGGATCGCCTGATAGAGATGCGCGATCGTCCACCTCTGCGGGATATGATAGTGAAACAGTTCCGTCAGCTTCACGGAAGCCTCCTCGGTAATGGTGTTCCGCCATGTGCGGAAAGGCACCAGCAGCTCCCCCTTGTCATTGAACGCCATATAGCCGTGCATCATGGCGCTGAAGCCGATCGCGCCAAGTCTGACGAGCTTCTCGCCGTACTTCGCCTGTACATCTTCCGCCAGGCTGCGGTAGCAGTCCTGCAGACCCGTCCAGATATCGTCGAGACTGTACGTCCAGATGCCGTTTTCCAGCCTGTTCTCCCAGTCATGCGCGCCGGACGCGATCGGCCTGTTTTCCTCATCTACCAGAACCGCCTTGATCCTTGTAGAGCCGAACTCGATGCCGAGGACGGCCCTGCCGTCCGCAATACATTCTTTTGCTCCCATTTGAAACCTCCTCTTCCACCTTTTTCTATTCTCTGTCAGGCGCGAAATGCCGCCTCATTCCACCGCAGTTCGTTTTTGAAGCCTCTGATCGTGGTATCCTTGTCGATCACGACACTCTCGATACCCATCGCCGCGGCCCAATCGACCATTTGGTCCACGGTCAGATCGTAAGAGAACGCGGTATGGTGCGCGCCGCCCGCGAGGATCCACGCCGCAGCGCCCACCGCCAGATCGGGCTGGGGCGTCCAGAACGCCGTGCCTACCGGAAGCTTCGGCATAGGCTTTTCCACCTTCTTGCAGTCCACCGCATTGATGAGCAGACGGAATCTGGTCCCCAGATCGATCAGGGAACATGCCACCGCCGGCCCTTCCTTTGCGGTAAATACGAGACGCGCGGGATCTTCTCTGTTGCCCATAGAGAGCGGGCACACCCGGATGCCGATCTCGCCGTCCGCCACGGACGGGCAGACCTCAAGCATATGGGCCTGCAGGATCCCTTCTTTGCCGGGTACGAGGTTGTAGGTGTAGTCCTCCATCATGGACGTGCCTTTCGCGTCCTTGATATCCGCTGTCATCAGCTTCATCAGGCGCACCATAGCGGCCACCTTCCAGTCGCCCTCCGCGCCGAAGCCGTATCCCTTCTCCATCAGCCTCTGGATCGCCAGACCCGGAAGCTGTTTCAGTCCGCCCAGCATGCCGAAATGCGTTACAACAGCCTGATAGTCATGCTCCGTCAGGAACTTCTCAATACCGATCTCCTGCTGCGCCTGTACCGCCACATGACGCCGGAACTCCTCGGGATCTCTCCCGTCGTCTATGATCTTATATTTGCTGTAATATTCGTCCACCAGCGCATCGACTTCGCCCTGCGGCACGGCGTCCACATATTCCACCACGTCGTTGACGCAGTAATGGTCGATCTCCCAGCCGAACTTGATCTGCGCCTCTACCTTGTCGCCCTCGGTCACGGCCACATTGTTCATATTGTCGCCGAAGCGGCATACGCGCACATGAGAGGATTCCACAACGCCGAGCGCCGTCCTCATCCAGCTTCCGAGCTGCTTCTGGACACGGGGATCCGCCCAGTGGCCGACGATGATCTTTCTCTCAATACCCATGCGGCTGACAATATGGCCGTACTCTCTGTCGCCGTGCGCGGACTGGTTCTCGTTCATGAAATCCATGTCGATAGTGTCATAGGGCAGCTCCTCATTGAACTGCGTGTGCAGATGACAGAGCGGCTTCCTGAACTCTTTCAGGCCCAAGATCCACATCTTGGCGGGTGAAAACGTGTGCATCCACGTGATCACGCCGGCGCAGCCGGGATCGTTGTTGGCATCGTTGAACGTCTGCCTGATAGACGCCTGACTGATGAGGGTCGGCTTCAACACCACCTCGAAGGGAAGATTGCCGGAGGCGTTCAGCCCCTCCACGATCTTCGCCGAGTGATCCGCCACTTTTCTCAGACACTCGTCGCCGTACAGATCCTGCGACCCGGTACAAAACCAAAACTTATAATTTTTCGCTTGCATAGCACCCTCTCTTTCCGCCGCTCATGCGGTCTTTATTTATGTCAATACTGCTTGAAATCCGATGTCTGCTCGGACAGATGCCCGATCGCCCCGGAGACCCGGTCCAGCACGGCCATGATGTCCTTCATATTGCCCGTGAGCATCGTCGTGTTCTGCGCCACATCGGAGATGTTCTGCGTGCTGTCCTGCACGCTGAGCGTAATGGCGTCATTGGATTCCACCACGGACTGCATCAGCTCGTTGAAGGTATTCATGTCATCTTTGATATCCTGCATGATCCTGTCTACCGTGATAGAATCTTCCAGATATTTCTCGCCCGTATTTTCCAGCACTTCATAATCCGGCATGACCCGCTCTTCGATAAAGCGTATCAGGCTGTTGGCATTGTCCGCCAGACGCATGACCGCGGCGATCACGCCGTCGGAGATCGCCTGAATGCTGCCCGCCGTCTCCTTGGAGTTGTCTGCCAGCACACGTATCTCGTCAGCCACCACGGCAAAGCCGCGTCCGGCCTCGCCGGCCCGCGCCGCCTCGATCGACGCATTGAGCGCCAGCAGATTTGTCTTGGAGGCTATGCTCAGGATCTCATCGGTCAGACCGTTGATCTTCTCGATCCGGCTGCTGTCCTCAATAGACTCCTTCAGCGCCCCGTCCAGCTCGCTTATGGCCTGTTCGGCATTGCTCCTGCTCTGCTGCGCCCGCTTCTGTATCTCCTCCGCGCGCACCTTGATCTGTGCGGCGAAAGAGCTTCCCTCAACGGCCTTGTTCATAATGTCGTCCGCAGACGCCTCCGCGCTTCTGGTACTCTCGTTGACGGAGGACACCGTGGCGGAGATCTCCTCCACGGCGGCAGCCAGCTGATTCATCATATCGGAGGTGTGATCCGCGTTATTGTTGGTCAGCTCCACAACGCTTCTGACGTTCTGCTGCTGGGTGTCGATCTCCTCGCCGCACCCGATCACGCCGCCTATCATTGTCTGCAGGATATCCAGCAGTTGATTGACGCCGTTTGCCAACACCGCGATCTCGTCCTTCGTCTGTACGGGCACGCGCTTCTGCAGATTGCCCTGTCCGTTCTGTATATCCCCGATCATCTCACGGATCGCGCCCGCGATCTTCTGGATCGGCACCACGATCAGCCGATTGGATATGAACGTGATGAAGACCGCCAGAACGACCAGAACGGCGGCGACGATGATCTGCACATACTCGGACTGCTCCGCCGTCGTCTGCAGAGACGCCTTGCCGCTCTCCAGATCCGCCGTCGAGGCGTCGATCAGCTTGGCCATATTGCTCGTGACGGATTCATTGATCGAGTACATCTTGTTTGTGATGATCAGATTCGCATTCGCCTTGTCCCCGCTGTAGCTTGCCGCAAGGATCTCATCTACCACCGCATCGTACTCCGTAAGCTTGCTCTCGATCGTATCGTATACCGCCTGTTTCTCCTCACTGTCGATCTGCGTCTGAAACCGCTCCATCAACTGCCACATATCCGCCCGCACGGCGCCGATCTCGTCGGCCTTCGTATCCATGATAGAGGTGAGCGTCGTGTTGATGTGCGCGTACATCGCCGTATAGATCTGCAGATAATCCTCATAAATGGCGTGCGCCGTATCGATCGACTCGACCTCATGCTCCATAAAGCTGCGGCTCTGGCCCGCGATCTTCGTGACATTGTTTCCCAGTATGAACACGGCCGCCAGCGCAACAACTACCATGACCAGCATCACTGCTGCAAATTTATAGGCTATTCTCTTCATATCCGTCCCTTTTCTTATCTTTCAGATGATGAAATAGAGACGCACACAATATTGTGCGTCTCTATGGAATTGCAATAACATATTTATTTACTCTTGCGGTTCTTAAGCAGCGCAAAGATACTCTGCAGCACGATGAAGAAGCACAGCAGGATCGCCGTGAGAACGTTCGGCCAAGAGCTTGCCAGCTTACCGTTGGTCTTGACGATAGAGCTGATCGTTCCGTTGATCAGCACGCCGAAGAACGTACCGATCACATTACCCACACCGCCCGTCAGAAGCGTGCCGCCGATAACGGCCGACGATATCGCGTCCATCTCCAGACCGGTCGCTTGCTGCGCGCTGGCGGACATCGTATTCATACAGAAGCAGATACCGCCGATAGACGTCAGGAAAGAGCACAGCACATAGGCCAGCATCTTCGTGCGCTTCACGTTCAGGCCCATCATGGCCGCCGACTGCTCGCTGCCGCCCACCGCATAGAGCGCGCGCCCGAACTTGGTATAGCGCAGCATCAGGAATATCAGGACCAGTACGACCAGCGCGATCACCACGCCGACGCCAAAGTACGGCATGATCGTCTTGCCGGCTTTGTTGACGACCCCGCCGAAGGGCAGATAGATACGGTAATTGGCCCAGTCATAGAACGTCTGGCTGATCTCTGCGGTGATAGAGAGCTGATCCGTAGAGATGACCGCCGTCATGCCGCGTGCGAAGAACATACCCGCCATGGAAACGATAAAGGGCTGGATCTCCAGATAGCCGATGCAGTATCCCTGTACCAGTCCGAACAGCAGTCCGGTCAGCAGCACCAGAACGCACATCATCGGCGCCTTGATGCCCCAGTTTGCCATGCCATAAGCCAGCATCATACAGTCTAACGCCACCACGGAACCGACGGAGATGTCGATACCGCCCGTCAGCATGACGCAGGTCATGCCACAGGCCACACATAACAGGCCCGCGTTGCCTCTCAGGATATTGAGGAACGTCTGTACATTGGTAAAGCCCTTGCCGCTGTATGCAATACAGCCCGCCGCATACAGGACAAAGAACAGAATGATCGTGATGAATAACAAAAGGGTGTTGCTGTTCATCGAACGGCGTCCTTTTGCATTGTTGGTTGATCTGCTCATGCGTTCACCACCCCTTTCTTTGCGCTCAGCTTCTTAAAGAAAGCTCTGACAGGCGGCGCTTGGATCGCCACGATGACGATGACGACGATCGCCTTGAACACCGGCGTAACGGCCGCAGAGACACCCATATTGTACATTGTCGTAGTGATCGCCTGTATCGTGTAGGCGCCGATAATGGAACCGATCAGATTGAATTTACCGCCGCCCAGGCTGTTGCCGCCAAGCGCCACCGCCAGGATCGCGTCCAACTCATAGTTGAGGCCGATATTGTTGGAGTCCGCGCTGGTGATGCGGGACGCGCCCACAATACCCGCGATGCCCGCGCACAGGCCGCACAGCACATAGCACAGGAAGATGATCCGCTGAGAATTCAGGCCCGCGATACGGCTCGCCTTCTTATTGATACCGACAGACTGTATGTACAGACCCATTGCCGTCTTCTTCAGCACCAGCGTCGTGATCACGACACACGCTGCCGCGATGATGATCGGCGTCGGAACAATGCCGACATAACCGCCGATCACGGCGAACGTATCGTTGCGGACGTAAACGATCAGATCGTTGCAGATCAGCAGACCGATCGCCCGGGCCGCCGACCATAGGATCAGCGTCGCCACCATAGGCTGTATGCTCAGATTCGCCACCAGAAAACCGTTGAACGCGCCGCAGACACAGCCGATGAGCAGACCGCCCAGCACGCCTACGATCAGCGGAACTGCCAGCTCCGTCGCCTGGGGCGCTGCCGCTCCCGCCAACAGCACGCAGCACACGGAGGCGCACAGGCTCATGACAGAGCCAACGGAAATATCCGTACCTGCGGACGCCGATACCACTAACGTCATGCCGATCGCCAGAATAGCGATCTCGCTCCCGCGGTTCAGGATATTGATCAAACGCCCCTGCAGCATACCGTTGGTAATGGATACGGCAAAGAAATTATAGAACGGGCTTCCGTGCGCCACGTCGTAGATGATGTTCGCGCACAGCACCAAAAACATACAGAAAACAGGTAAAAATAATTGATTCTTCGTTATCTTCTTGACTTTACTCACTCTTAGCACCTCCCGCGATAGCGCTCATGACTCTCTCCTGCGTCAGCTCGCCGTCCAATTCTCCCACCTTCTCGCCGTCTCGCAGGACTGCCATACGGTTACAGGTACGAAGCATCTCCTCGATCTCGGAAGAGATGAACATGATGCTCTTGCCCTCGCTCGCAAGCTGAATGATCAGCTTCTGTATCTCTGTCTTGGTACCTACGTCGATACCGCGGGTAGGCTCATCCAAGATCAGGAAATCCGGATCCGTCGCAAGCCATCTGGCAAGGATCGCCTTCTGCTGGTTGCCGCCCGAAAGCTGCGCAATAGGCGTCTCCCTGCTGGCCGTCTTGATCCGCACGATATCAATATAATGATCGGCGATCTCCTCCTGCTTCGCGCGTGAAAGCTGACGGAACATGCCGCGTTTGGCCTGCAGCGCCAGAATGATGTTCTCCCTCACGGACAGGCTGCCGATGATGCCCTCCGCCTTACGGTCGTCCGGCAAAAGTCCCATGCCGAGATTCATGGCGTCGATCGGCTGATTGATCTTGACCTGCTTGCCCGCCACCTTCAAGGTTCCCGTATTGGCTTTGTCCGCTCCGTAGATCGTGCGCGCCAGCTCGCTCCGGCCCGATCCCAGCAGACCGGTGAGGCCGATCACCTCGCCCTTATGTATCTTCAGATCAAAAGGTTTGATCGTGCCGTAGTGGCTAAGCCCTTCCGCCTCGATCTGGCAGGGAGCGTTCTCGTCCACCTTGAAGCCCTCCGGCTTGATAGATGCCAGATCGTCGAAGTCCTTACCCATCATAGCCGCCACCAGCTTCACTCTCGGCAGCTCCGCCACAGGGTATTCGCCTACGAGCGTGCCGTTGCGCAGCACCGTGATGCGGTCGCACACCGCGTACACCTGCTCCAAGAAGTGGGTGACGAATACGATGCCGACGCCCTGCTCCTTCAGACCCTTCATCATCTTAAACAGCTTCTCAACTTCACTGTCGTCCAAAGAAGAGGTGGGCTCGTCTAAGATCAAAACCTTACATTTCATATCTACAGCTCTGGCAATCGCGATCATCTGCTGGATCGCCAGAGAATAATTTTCCAGATTCTGTGTGACATCGACCTTGATGTCCAATCGCTTCGTCAGTTCTTCCGCCTGTTTGATCATGGCCCGCCTGTCGATGCTGTGCCACGGCGTCAGCGGCTCGCGGCCGATATAGAGATTCTCCGCCACGCTTAAGTTGGGGCAGAGGTTGACTTCCTGATACACGGTGGAGATGCCGACCTTCTGCGCGTCGAGGGTGGAGTGATTCTTTACCGCACCTTCCACGCCGTCCACATGGATCTCGCCCGCCTCAAAGTCATTGATACCCGTGAGGCATTTGATCAAGGTAGATTTACCTGCTCCGTTCTCGCCCATCAGAGCGTGTATCTCACCCTTCCGAAGGGTAAAATCTACGTTTTCAAGCGCTTTTACACCGGGGAATGTCATGCAAATGCCACGCATGGTCAAAACCACATTGTCCTGCATAAGATTTTCCTCCATACATTATATAGTTAAAAAAGGAGGCCCCGGGATACCCCTGGGACCTCCCTGGTATTATTGCACTTACAGAATGGATGCTCTGAAATTAGTATGCACGATTTGCAAGAACATCTTCTGTTACATGAATAATGGGCTGTTCCTCGCCGTTTACAGTGATAGAAGGAACGATGTCCTCCGATGCCAGCCATGCCTCAGCCATGTAGATCTCCTTCTCAGGCGTCTCGCCGGCTGCAAGCTGCTTGATCACTTCGTCAACTGTGGGCGCTGCAAGAGGGTTGCACTCGAAGGTAGCGTTCAGCTTGCCGTCAAGTACCAACTGAACTGCCGGCTTGTTGGAGTCGAAGGATACGATGATCACGTCGCCGTCAACACCGTAGGTAACGCCCGCCGCGTCCATAGCCGTCATCGCGCCATAAGCCTCGTTGTCGTTCTGGCAGATAACTACGTTGAACTGACCTGCGTAGCTCTGGCAGTAAGACTCCATAACCTCCTGGCCGCCGGCCTCTGTGAAGTCGCCGTCCTGAGAATCAAGGATCGTCCAACCCTCACGGTCTGCGATCTCCTTGAAGCCGTCCGTACGTCCGATCGTAGCGGATGCGCCTGTGGAGCCCTCGATAACCAGTGCGTTGATCTCGGAGATGCCCTTAGCTTTTGCATAAGCTGCAAGCCACTCGCCGCATGCAAGACCCTCTACCTTGAAGTCGGAGCCGACCCAAGATACATACTTGTCGGAGTCGTCGATCGTACGGTCGATCACTACGACAGGGATACCTGCGTCCTCACACTCGGTCAGCACTGCGTCCCAACCGGTGGAAACGATAGGATCGATGATGATGTAGTCCATATCCTGCTGGATAAAGTTACGAACCGCATCCAACTGAGCAGCGGAATCATTGTCGCAGTCTACGAAAGACAGCTCATAGCCGTTCTCAGCGGAGAATACGGTCTGTGCGGACTGTGTAGCCGCCGTACGCCAGTCGGACTCATGTCCTACCTGTGCGAAACCTACGCGGATCAGCTCGCCGTCCGCCGCAGGAGCCTCAGCCTCCGTGTCAGCAGGAGCCTCGGTCTCTGCCGCTGCCGTGTCGGCAGGTGCTTCCGTCTCGGTCTCTGCCGCTGCCGGAGCCGCATCCTCGGAACCGCCGCCGCAGCCTACTACGGTTGCCATCGTCATAGCGGCAACCAACATAAGTGCCAATTTCTTCTTCATTTCTTTTTCCTCCCTTAGATTAAGATTAAGAAGTACTTCGGGTGGACCCACCCGTGCATTCATTATACCAATATAGAAATATATCGTCAATGTTATTTCATACCACTTTTATATTTCTATCATTTTATAAAAAATCATTGTCCTCATTTTGTGAAAAATAGCCAGTCATACCGCCCAAAACATCATGCGTTCCTCACGATTGCGCAGAGCCGGAATATAGTGTATGATAGTATTGAGCGCACCGCAAGCAAAGGAGGCCGCTGCCGACAAATGGACACCCAAAATATTTTTCACAGATTATATGAGTTGGTCTGCAAGGACACCGGCGACCGCAACGAGTCCACGAAGCTGATCGTGGTGGTCAGGATGCTCACGCTCACAATGCTCGTGTACTCCCTGCTCAACAGTCTTCTGTTCCTGCGCGCCGGCCATATCGGCGGAATGGCCTTCTGTCAGATATGCATGGTCGTGTTTCTGGCCATTTTTGTCATGTCATACCGCCAGCACACCTTCGCCTCATACTGCATCTTAAACATCGTCACGCTGGTATGGCTCACCGCCAACGTCTACATGTTCGGCTGGGGCATCGGCGTGCAGACTTATATCTTCGTCCTAATCGTCTTCTGCTTCTTTGCCAAATACCGCCACGAGGCCGCCAAGATCCTCTATGTCCTCGCGCTGCTGGCGCTGCGTATGCATCTGTACTTCCACTGCCAGCACTACGATCCGGCCGTCCCAGTAACGTCCGAGATCAACGATGCGTTCCAGACGCTCAACTCCGTCGTGATCTTCTGGTCGCTGGCGCTGCTCTCCTATTACTTCAGCACGGACACACAGGCGCTGGAGGGCAAGCTGATCGAGTACAACGAACAGTTGAGAAGACAGGCGAACATCGATCCGCTGACCGGACTCAACAACAGGCGCAGCACGATGGAATATCTGGAGACCCTGCTGAAAAACGCAGACCGGCAGATCAGCATCTGTCTGTGCGACATCGATCACTTTAAGGCGGTGAACGACACCTACGGCCACAACACCGGCGACGTGGTCCTGAAAAGGATCGCCGAGACCTTCCGCACGGGACTGCCGCAGGACTGTTTCGTCTCCCGCTGGGGCGGCGAGGAATTTCTGCTGATCTTTCCGCAGTCCAACGGCGACGAGGCCAATATCGCGCTGGAATCGCTCAGAAGAAAGATCAAGGCGATCGCCTTCGACGGCGACGGCACGACATTTTCCGTGTCGCTGACTTTCGGACTGGTCGAGTACGATTTCCACAGCGACATCACGGCAGTATTGAAGGAAGCGGACGACAAGCTGTATCTCGGCAAAGAGAGCGGGCGCGACCGGATCGTCTTCTGACCGGCCCGGCCGCCCTGTGCGGCGCAGATCCGCACTCATGATTTTCCGGCACGGTTCATATATTATTACAAATCCTTTCGGCAGGTTATTTTCTTGAAACGTTTTCTGTCTGTCAGACAATGGCTGTTCACCCTGATCCTCCTCACCAGTCTCAGCGCCGTCACGCTGCTATGCTACGGCCATGTACACGCCGACGCGGAATTTGAGGCTTTTGCGGAGGATTTTTTTCTGCAGGAGGCGACGGCCAATCCGATCCATTTCCACTATACGATAGACGATGCCGGCGCTTACCGCATCGACGAGGCGCAGCTTGCCCTGCCCGTGTACCGCGCGGGCGATGCCGCAAACGACGCCTATGCGCTCTCCCTGCTGGCGGAGAAGCTGCATGCCTTTGAAGACCGGGACCTGTCGGAGAACGACCGCTATCTGTATGAGCTGCTGTGCTCTTACACGGACGCGCTTCGGCGCACCGCCGCCTATCCCTACTTCGCGGAGCCGCTGTCCCCGTCCTCTGGCGCGGTCGCGGAGCTGCCGATCCTGCTGGCGGAGTACCGCCTCGACACGGTGCAGGACATAGAGCTGTACCTGTCCGTTCTGGAGCAGATCCCCGACTATCTGGCGGGACTGGCGGTGTATGAGCGCGAGAAGGCACAGGCCGGCCTCTTCATGTCCGACGATACCGCCGACGCCGTCATCGGGCAGTGCAGCGCCCTGATGGATCGCGGATCGCTGGAAGCGGGAACGCATTTTCTGGAAGACACGTTCACGGACCGCCTGACGCAGCTGGCCGCGCAGGGGATCCTGACGGAGGACGAGGTCCGCTCCTATCAGGCTCAAAACGACAGGCTCCTGACCACCGTGGTGGCGCCCGCCTACGACCGGCTTGCAGATGAACTCACGCTCCTTAAGGGAAACGGCCGGGATACGTGCGGCCTCGCACACTATGCGGGCGGCAGAGAATACTACGAGGCGCTGCTCTGTCTGCAGACCGGCTCGTCACGGGAGATCGCGGATATCAAGCGGCTCCTGTACAGCGATCTGGAGGCCAGCTACGCCGCCCTGCAGCAGCTTGTGCGAAGCGACGCGGCCCTGCGCGATACGTTCGTCTCCGAGCCGGCCCTGCTGCCGGAAATGTCGCCCGAGGGCATACTGGAACAACTCAGACAGGATATGGCCGGTATCTATCCGCAGATCCCCGCAGACGCCGACGCGGCTCCCGTCAACTGCACCGTAAAATATGTGGACGACAGTCTGGCGCCCTACAGCGCTCCCGCCTTCTACATGACGCCGCCCGTGGACGACCTGTCGGACAATGTCATCTATATCAATGCGGCGGACACCTCCGGCGACATCTCCCTTTTTACGACGCTCGCACACGAGGGCTATCCCGGACATCTCTACCAAACCGTATACTGTCAGCGCTATTGGGCCAAGACGGGGATCACGCCCTTGCGGAGCGTCCTGTATTACGGCGGCTTCGTGGAAGGCTGGGCGATGTATACGGAATTATCGTCCTACGGATACGCCGCGGAGCTTGCAAAGGACGCACACCCGGAAGCCGCCGCCTACTACACGGCGTGCCGCCTCGACAGACAGATCCAGCTCTGTCTCTACTCTCTTCTGGACATCGCTATCCACTATGACGGCATCTCGCTCGCGGACGTGCGGCAGATACTCGCGTCGCTCGGCATGACAAACGACGACACGGCGGCGGCAGTCTATCGCTATATCGCACAGGAGCCTTGCAATTATCCGAAGTATTATCTCGGCTATCTGGAGATCCTTGAACTCAAAAAACAGGCGGCAGATGTCTGGCGCGATGACCGCCCGACAACAGCCGCCCAAAACGACGATATCGACAAAGACCCCGGCTTCCTGTACGCCTTCCACCGTTTTCTGTTGGAAAACGGCCCGGCGGATTTCAGGACATTGTCCGAGCGTCTGCTTCCCGAAAAAAATGATTGAGCTTCGTCAACGCCTTTCCCAAGACCTGCTGCTCCTCCTCCGTCAGCTCCTCCACGACCGCTTCGATCATGCGCTCGTGAAACCTGCGGTGATGAAGGTACGCCTTCCTGCCCTTCTCCGAGAGGGAAACGAGCACGACCCGCCGGTCCTCCTCGCTCCTCACCCTGTCAACGTAGCCTTTTTTGACCAGACTGTTGACCGCTATGGTGAGCGTGCCCGTGGTGACCTCCAGCGCGCGCGCCACGCTGGTCATATTCTTCGGGTCATCCATGCCGATGGCCTCGATCACATGCATGTCGTTGGTCGTCACGTCGCTGTACTCATCGTTCCGCAGCGCACGCTCCTCGATCACATTGATATTGCGAAACAATTTGACGAGCAGTTCGTTCAGCGTATTCCCGATATCCATATCCGTTCTCCATCTCTCATCTGTCCCTATTTTAGCAAAAAATATTTTGATAGTCAAATTATATGCGCGGCCATCCGGTACCGCAGTACTAATTATAAAATTTTAATTTATATTTTTTTTCTTTTTTATTTGGAAATCAGACATATTGTATTCATATTTATCCCTTATAGTGAAAACTGTAGTTGGGGAACATTGTTGAATGACTCTATCCTACATTTTATAGAGGCCGCCGGCGCTGCTTCGGTGTCGACCGGCTTCGGCTAACGACAACGGTGATGTTTGTACGAACACGCTGATAACATATTGATAGTGATACATTTCTATCCTTCTCATACAAAACGGCGTTCTTTACGGAACGCCGTTTTGTATGTGTGCCAGCACGATGCTGGCCGCGATCCCCGCCAGCGTGGAGAGGAGCGCACCCGTCAGAGTATATCGGGTCTTCGTCACCTTCGCCGCCAGGAAGTAGACAGACATGGTATAGAAGATCGTCTCCGTGCAGCTCATCATGATCGATGTCGTCAGCCCGATCAGGGAATCCGGCCCGTGATTCTTGAAGATATCCAGAACGAGTCCTGTCGCTGCAGAGGAGGAAAACATCTTGATCAGTATGAGCGGCACCAGCTCCGAGGAAAAGCCCAGACGCTCCGTGACTCCCGCGAACAGACCTCCCACAAAGCCCAGAAATCCGGAGGCGCGCAGCACGCCCACCGCCACCATCAGCCCGATCAGTGTCGGCATGATCTGAATGACCGTCCGGAAGCCGTCTCCCGCGCCCTTGATAAAGTCCTCATAGACGTTGCTCTTCGCGATCATGCCGTAGGCCACGACATAGAAGATGATCACGGGAATAACGATATTGGAGAGATTGGACAGCGCTGCAACCATAGGATAGCCTCACACAAAAAGACTGCACAGATCATTACTACAATCTATGCAGTCTCTTTTCGTCCTATGCATGCCGCCGTCCACGGCGCCGATCCGTCCTGCGCGGGCGTTATCCCTGCTCTGTCCCGAGAATGCTCCTCGCCACATGCACGCCGCTCGCCGACGCGTGGGAGAGCGAATGCGTCACGCCGCTGCCGTCCCCGATGATATACAATCCCTTGTACTTGGTCTCCAGCCGCTCGTTGATCTCCACTTCCATATTGTAAAACTTGACCTCCACGCCGTACAGAAGCGTGTCGTCGTTGGCCGTGCCGGGCGCGATCTTGTCCAGCGCGTATATCATCTCGATGATGCCGTCCAGAATGCGCTTCGGCAGCACCAGACTCAGATCGCCCGGCGTTGCCGACAGCGTCGGCTCGACCAGCCCCTCCGAAATGCGCTTCTCGTTGCTCCGCCGCCCGCGCACCAGATCCCCGAAACGCTGTACGATCACGCCGCCGCCCAGCATATTGGACAATCTGGCGATGCTCTCGCCGTAGCCGTTGCTGTCCTTGAACGGCTCGGAGAAATGTTTCGCCACAAGCAGGGCAAAATTCGTGTTGGCCGTCTGCTTATCCGCGCCCTCGTAACTGTGCCCGTTCACCGTCACGATGCCGTTGGTATTCTCGTTGACCACGATGCCGTGCGGATTCATGCAGAATGTCCTGACCCTGTCCTCGAACTTCTCCGTGCGGTAGACGATCTTGCTCTCGTACAGCTCGTCCGTCAAATGGGAAAAGATCACCGCGGGAAGCTCGACCCGGACGCCTATATCCACGCGGTTGGACTTCGTCTCGATATCCAGATCCCCGCACACCTTCTGCATCCACTTGCTGCCGCTGCGGCCCACAGATATGACGCACTTGTCACATTCATGGACGCCGTCATCACACACGATGCGGTAGCCGCCGTCTGCGACCTCCACCGAACGGACCGGCGTATCAAAATAGAAATCTGCCTTGTCCTTCAGCGCCGCATAGAGATTCCCCAGAACGATGTAGTTGATATCCGTCCCGAGATGACGCACCGAAGCGTCCAGCAGATTCAGTTTATTCTGCAGACACAGCTTTTTGAAATGGCTGCCCGCGGTGGAGTACAGCTTCGTGCCCTCCCCGCCGTAGCGCATGTTGATCTCATCTACATACTTCATCAGATCTATGGCGCGCTTCTTCCCCACATGCTCGTGCAGCGTGCCGCCGAAATCGTTGGTGATATTGTATTTTCCGTCGGAAAAAGCGCCCGCGCCGCCGAAGCCGCTCATAATGGAGCAGCTTTTACAGTGTATGCAGCTCTTGATCTTGTCGCCGTCGATCGGACAATGCCGCTTCTCCAACGACTGCCCCGCCTCAAACACGGCGATCTTAAGGCCGCTCTGCTTCTGTGTCAGCTCATATGCCGTGAAAATGCCGCCCGGCCCCGCGCCGATGATGATAACGTCATATTTCATAGTCGTCCCTCCCTCTTCGCCTCAGATCCATTATCTTACAATATACGACCGCCGTCAATGTGCTAAAAAATGTCGCCGCGATCGCCGGCGCGATGATACCCGCCGGATCCACGCTGCCGTACTGCTGCCTGTATGCGATCATATTGACCGGTATCAGCTGCAGCGATGAAATGTTGAGTATCAGGAACGTACACATCTCCCGGCTGGCTGCGCGCCCGCAGTCTCCCGCTGCCGCGCCCTCATTCAGATACGCCGGATTGCCCCGCTCCCTCTCCAGCTGCGCCAGCGCCTCCATCGCCTTTAGTCCCGCCGGCGTACACGCCCAGCCAAGCCCAAGCACATTGGCGATCAGGTTCGTGGAAATATACTCTCTGGCCGGATGCCCCTTGGGGATCTCCGGAAATAGGAAGCTGATAAAGGGCTGTATGCCCCGCGTCAGCTTTGCGATCAGCCCCGACTTCTGCGCGATCTCCATCAACCCTACCCACAGCGCCATCACGCCGATCATGGTGATGCACAGCGAGACCGCATCCCCGGCGGAATCCAACGCCGCATTCGTGACATCGGCCATCCTGCCGGTCATAGCGCCGTAGATGACCCCCACCAGAATCATAAAAGCCCAGATATAGTTTAACATAGACATCAAAAGGCCGCCGCAAAATACGTCTCCGATATTCTGCCGACGACCTGCATTCCCGCTATTTCTTATTTTCATTCTATGCGGCCCGCCCCAAAGCTATGACAGGGCCGCACTACCACTCCAGCACTGCGGACGCCCACGTAAGCCCGCCGCCGAAGCCCGCCAGCGCGATCTTCATGCCCGGCTTCAGAAGTCCCCCGCGGTTCATCTCGTCCAACAGGATCGGCACGCTGGCCGCGGAGATGTTGCCGCAGTGATCCAGACTGACCGGGAATCTGTCTTCCGACACCCCGAGCCGCTTCGCCACCGACTGCAGGATCCTGATGTTCGCCTGATGCAGCGCAAAATAGTCGATGTCCTCCACCGCAAGACCCGCGTCCTCTATCGTCTTCTGCAGAGATTCCGGGACTTTCGTCACCGCAAATTTGTATACCTCCTGTCCGTCCATATGTACGTACCGCAGCTCCTTGGACGTCTCGACCAAAGGGTTATTGTTGGAGCGGTTTTGGCACGACAGCACCCTGCCTTTCACGCCGTCCGTTCCCAGATCAAAGGCAAGCAGCCCGTCCCGCCCGTCCGAACGCACGACGGCAGCCCCCGCGCCGTCGCCGAACAGCACGCAGGTACTCCTGTCGCCCCAGTCCATGATCTTGGACAGCGTCTCCGCGCCGATGAGCAAAGCCGTCCGATACAGCCCGGTCTGCAGATAGGCATGCGCGATATGCAGCGCAAACATAAAGCCGGAACAGGCCGCGTTGATGTCAAAAGCCACCGCCCTGTCCGCGCCGATCTCGGCCTGTACCTCACACGCGCACGCCGGCGTCACATTGTCGGCCGTCACCGTGCCGACGATGATCAGATCTATGTCCTGTGCCGTCACGCCGGCATTCTCCATAGCGCGTCTCGCCGCCTCGGCGGACATGCCCGCCGTCGTCTCCTCTTTCGCCAGATGCCTCTCTCTGATACCCGTACGCGTACTGATCCACTCATCTGACGTATCCATGATCTTCGCAAGATCATCGTTCGTCACAACCGTCTCCGGCAGACAGCTTCCCGTTCCTATAATCCTCGTTCCCATCTCTCTCCTCATCTCAGTCTTTATCGACACGCCAAACCGCCCGGACAGACCTCCGCTCCACCCTACGCCTCGCCGATCGCAAAGGTCAGCTCCGCCTGTGCCGCCAGTTTACCGTCCACATACGCCTTCGCCGCGCCCACGCCTATAGGCCCTTTGATCTTGATGATCTCCGTCTCCAGCGTCAGCACATCGCCCGGCACGACCTTGCCCTTGAATTTGGCATTGTTGATCGCCGCGAAGTAGGCCGTCTTTCCCTTAAACTCGGGCTGGCTTAAGATCGCCACTGCGCCGGTCTGCGCCAGCGCCTCGATGATGAGCACGCCCGGCATCACAGGCTCCCCCGGAAAATGTCCGGCAAAAAACGGCTCGTTGTAGGAGACGCACTTTTTCGCCACAACTCTTTTGCCCTCTTCCAGCTCCTCTATCGTATCGATCAGCATAAAGGGCTGTCTGTGGGGAATGATCTCCATGATCTCTTTTGCTGTCATAAGTGACATATCGGTATCCTCCCGTCAAAAAATGTCTGTTCCCGCGCCTTCCTCTCAGCCGTGATATTTCTTCACCAGAAGACTCGCGTTGTGTCCGCCGAAGCCCAGTGAATTGGAGAGCGCATACTCGAAATCTTCCGTGTATGGCTCTTTGCAGTAATTTAAGTCGCACTCCTCGTCGGGTATCTGATAACCGACGGTCCGATGAATATAGCCTTCCTGCAGCTCCTTGACACAGGTCACGAACTCGACCGCGCCGGCCGCGCCCAACAGATGCCCCACCATAGATTTGGTGGAGTTGATCCTGATATCCTTGGCATGGTCTCCGAACAGCAGCTTGATCGCCCGCGTCTCAAAGAGATCGTTGTGATGCGTCGCCGTACCGTGCGCGTTAATGTAGGTGATGTCCTCTTTTGAGATCCCCGCGTCCGCAATGGCATACTCCATAGCCTTGGCCGCACCCGCGCCGTCCTCCGCGGGAGAGGTGATATGATAGGCATCCGAGCTGCAGCCGTATCCCGCCAGCTCCGCGTAGATCTTCGCGCCTCTCGCCTTGGCGTGCTCCAGTTCCTCCAGAATGACGACCGCCGCGCCCTCGCCCATGACGAAACCGCTGCGCTCCTTGTCAAAGGGGATCGAACACCTGGCAGGATCTTCACAGGTGGAAAGCGCCGTGAGCGCCGAGAAACCGCCGATGCCGATAGGGCACACGCTGCCCTCCGTACCGCCGGCCACCATCACGTCCGCATCGCCGTACTGCACCGTGCGGAACGCCTCACCGATAGAGTTCGTGCCGGTGGCGCATGCCGTCACCACATTGATGCTCTTCCCTTTCAGACCGAACTGGATCGACACGTTTCCGGCAGCCATGTTGGAGATCGTCAGCGGCACGAACAGCGGCTCGATCCTTGACGGCCCTTTCTCCAACAGTCTTGCATGGGAGCGCTCCATCGCCTGCAGGGAGCCCGTACCCGAGCCCACGGCGACGCCGACGCGGTAGGGATCTTCTTTGTCCATATCCAGCTTCGCGTCCTCCAGCGCCTCCTTCGCAGCGGCGACCGCATACTGGGAGAACAGCTCCATTCTCTTGGCCGCCTTGAAATCCATGTAGTTTTTGCCGTCGAAGCCTTTGACCTCCGCGGCCAGCTTGCACTTGAAATCCGTGGTGTCAAATCTGGTGATGCGGTCGAAACCAATCCGGCCCTCCTTGACGCTCTCCCAAAACTCATCTACGCTCAATCCGATCGGGGTGATCGCACCCATTCCCGTTACTACAACACGTCTGCTCATGACTGTGCTCCTTTCGCTTCCTTATATTTTCACTTCGCGCCGCTTGTTTTTCTCTTGCCAAAATATAGACTCGCAAGCCCGCGCCTACGGCGCTCTACCGTCTGCTTCGCAGACTGCATTGCTCAGATTGCCATGCCCCCGTCTACAGAGATGACTTGTCCCGTAATGTAAGACGCTTTGTCGCTCGCCAGAAACGCGACCGTCTCCGCGATATCCTTGGGCGTACCGACACGCTTTAAAGGGATCTGCTGCTGCACCGCCTCTTTCGCCGTGTCCGTCATCGCCTGTGTCATGTCTGTGTCAATAAAACCCGGCGCGACCGCATTGACCGTGACATTCCTGCTCGCCAGTTCTCTCGCCACGGACTTGGTCAGACCGATCACGCCCGCCTTGGAGGCCGCATAGTTCGCCTGTCCCGCATTGCCAAGCACGCCCGACACGGAGGAGAGGTTGATGATCCTGCCCGCCTTCTGTTTCAGGAACGGCCGGTACATATGCCTGATCGTATTGAAAGTGCCTTTCAGGTTTGTGTCGATGACCGCGTCGAAATCTTCCTCCGTCATCTTGATCACCAGATTGTCCCTTGTGATACCGGCATTATTCACCAGAATATCAATATGGCCGAACAACTCCAGCATATCCGTGATCATCTTGCCGCACGCCTCATAGTCCGCCACGCTGCACTGTACGGCTGCCGCCCTTCGCCCCAGCTTCTCGATCTCGGCGGCCACTGACTCTGCCTTTTCCCTTGAACCGTTATAATTCACGATCACGTCCGCGCCGTACGCCGCCAGCGTCAGAGCGATCTCACGCCCGATGCCGCGCCCCGCGCCCGTAACCAACGCCACTTTCCCTGATAACATACATTCCCTCCCGTTGTGTCTGTTGTGTACTGCTCTATCTTTCTTCACTACTTCTTTATTATTGTTTCTGTCTATCTATAGTCAGCATATGCAGAAACTGTCTTCTGTATATGCGTCCTATATTGAGAGCACACTATCCAGCTTCTCCAGATCCTCCACTTTCTCCACATTGTACACCTTCATATCTCTGTTGATCTTGCGCATGAATCCGGACAAGGTTTTTCCCGGCCCGATCTCAATAAACGTATCCGCACCGTCGGCGATCATGCGCTCCACGGACTGCTGCCACCTCACGGAGGAAGATATCTGCTTCTGCAGCAGCGGCTTCACCTGCGCCTTGTCCGTCACATAGTCCGCCGTCACGTTGGCGACATAGGGGATCTTGATGTCACGGATCTCCACGCTCTCCAACTCTTTGGCCAGTTTTTCTCCCGCGCCTGTGAGCATCGCAGAGTGGAACGGCCCGCTCACCTTCAGTGGTACGCACCGCTTGGCCCCTGCCGCCGTCAGCTTCTCGGACGCGGCCTGTACCGTGCTCTCTTCGCCGGTGATCACGATCTGTCCGGGGCAGTTATAATTTGCGATCGACACCGTTCCCGGCGTCTCCCCGCAGATCCGCTCGATCGTCTCCGTATCCAGCCCCAGAACCGCGGTCATCGCGCCGCCGGTCGGCACCGCCTCCTGCATATAGATACCGCGCTTGCGCACGATACGGAACACAGCTTCCTCGCTCATCACGCCGCTCGCCGCCAGCGCTCCGTATTCGCCCAGACTCAGGCCGCCCGTTATATCGGGCCTGGCGCCTTGCTCCTCGACCGCTTTCAGGATCGCCACCTCCGTCGCGAGCATAGCGATCTGCGTATATTCCGTGATGTCAATCCGCTCGTTTTCTTCAAAGCAGAGCGCCGGAACATCTAAGCCGCTCGCCTTGCTTGCCAGATCAAACATTTCCCTGCATACGGGGATCTGTTCATAGAAGTCCTTCCCCATGCCTATATACTGCGCTCCCTGACCGGGAAACATAAACACCGTTTTACCCATACCATACCTTCCTTTCCGACGCCCTTCGCCGTGCGTTTCCGTTTCTCGTCAATACTTTGAATTTCAAAGTATTTGTCTGTTAGAAAAGCGCAAGCCGCTGAGCTTGCGCTCTACATTCCCTGTGCCGCATACGCCGTCACTTCAACAGGTTCTGCGCGTCCCGCATGATCTCCTGAATGATCTCCGCGCAGCTTTTCTCCTCTTTGATCATACCCGCGATCTGGCCCGCCATCAGTGTGCCGTTTACGGTATCGCCTTCCACGACCGCCTTGCGCAGCGCACCGAGCGTCAGATGCTCCAATTCTTCAAAAGACGCGCCGTCCTTCTCTAACTTCAGGTATTCCCGCGTCATGCTGTTGCGTATCTGGCGGACCGGATGTCCATGCGAGAGTCCCGTCACTTCCGAATCGATATCCTTGGCGGCGAGAATCTTTTTCTTATAATTCTCATGCACAACGGATTCCTTCGCGACCACGAATCTCGTACCCATCTGCACCGCTTCCGCACCCAGCATGACCGCCGCCGCAAATCCTCTGCCGTCCGCGATACCGCCCGCCGCGATAACGGGAAGCTTCACGGCGTCCGCCACCTGCGGAACAAGCGTCATCGTAGTCGTCTGGCCGATATGTCCGCCGGACTCCATGCCCTCGGCGATCACCGCATCTACGCCGGCGCGCTCCATCATCTTGGCAAGCGCCACGCTCGCCACAACAGGCGCGGTCTTGATGCCCGCTTCCTTCCACTGGGCCAGATATTTGCCCGGATTGCCCGCTCCGGTCGTCACCACCAAGACGCCTTCCTCGGCAATCACCTTGGCGATCTCGTCGGCCTCCGGGTTCATCAACATAAGATTGACGCCGAAAGGCTTCTTCGTGAGCTCCTTCGTCTTCCGGATCTGTTCCCTGACAAAAGACGCCGGCGCGCCGCCCGCGCCGATGATCCCCAGGCCGCCCGCCTCGGAGACGGCTGCCGCGAGATGATACTCGGCCACCCATGCCATGCCGCCCTGAATGATCGGATACTCGATACCCAGAAGTTCTGTGATCCTTGTCTTCATTCCTTACCTCTATCCGAACAAGTAACTCTGTGTACGGCTTACGCCTCTACACCTTTGTTCTTCATATATTCCACAACAGCACCCACCGTCGTGATCTGCTCCAAGTCCTCGGAAGGGATCTCGATGCCGTACTCTTCCTCAAACGCCATAACAAGTTCAAACAGATCTAAGGAGTCCGCGCCCAGATCGTCCTTGAAAGAAGAATCTTCCGTGATCTCTACTCCGTCTAAGTTCAACTGCTCCTGAATAATCTCGATAACTCTTTCTAACATCTTTTAATCTCCTTTTTCCCCGCAGATAAAATAGTTTGATATTCAAAGTATATTATCTGCCCCTATATTTGTCAATCATAATTTTACGTGTTTTCTCTGTTTTGTCAATTCACTTTGCTAATAAATATTGATAAATCTCTCTTTTTGGCACACCTCGGTCTTTCGCCACCTGTTTCATGGCGGTTTTTTCGTCCAGCCCTTCCCCTGTATAATATGCCAGATGCTCCTCAATGCTCATGCTCTGCCATGCGGTCTGCTGCTCCTCTCTCTTCTGCGCAAGGCTCTTGCCTTCCATAACGAGCACATACTCCCCGCGGGGTTCTTCCGTCTCATACAGGGCCAGCGCAGCTTCGATCGTCGTCGGGAGGACCGTCTCAAACTTCTTTGTCAATTCCCTGCAAAGGGTGATCCTGCGGTCGCCCAGCACTTCATACAATTCTTTCAGCGTCCGCACCAGATGATGCGGCGCTTCATAGAGAATGATCGTGCGTGACTCCTCTTTCAGTTCTGACAGCACCTCCGCCTTCTCTTTTTTGTCGGCGGGCAGAAAACCCTCGAAACAAAAGCGTCTGGTGGAAAGCCCCGACAGCGTAAGCGCCGTAATGCACGCCGACGCGCCCGGAAGAGAGGTCACGGGAATCCCCGCCTCCTGACATTTTGCGACCAAAACTTCCCCCGGATCGGAGATCGCGGGCGTTCCGGCATCCGTGATCAGCGCCACATTTTTGCCCTGAAGCATCTGCTCCACAAGATAGTCCGCTTTCTCTATTTTATTATACTCATGGTAACTCGTCATAGACGTCCTGATATCAAAATGGTTCAGCAGCTTGATGCTGTTGCGCGTGTCCTCCGCCGCGATCATATCCACATCCCGAAGCGTCTCCACCGCGCGCGGCGTCATGTCTCCCAGATTGCCGATGGGCGTCGCGCACAAATATAACATTCCCGGCATAATCGTCTCTCCCTGTTCTCTCGGTTACTGCTCCGCGTCCCACCGAAGCGCTTCCTCTGCGGCCTCCTCGTCTGTCAGAAAAGCCTCCGGCTGATAGCTGACCGACGCGTTCCACAGGATCCACTCATCGTACCCCGCATCGTGTGCCCCTTTGATCTGCGCCCGTATCTGCTCCGGCCCGTAACCGATATGCCCCGGCACCCAGCCCGCGGTGAAGCCCTGCAGCCACAGCCGCACATGGGCGCGGTCCGCCTCCGGCAAAGTCTGCAGCTGCTCTACGGACGACGAAGCCGCCGCATGGACCGTGCCGTAAGGGTCTGCATCGGGCACTGCGATCCCGTATGAGCCGGCATAGTAGTGGGACGGATACACCATCGGGCAGATATAATCAAGGTACTGCGCCAGCTGCACATAATCCTGCCCCACGATCTCCTGATCCGTCTCGTTGTCGATCACCGTGCCGAACACGTCGGCCGCCACGTACAGCCCCTGCGGCGCCAGTTTTTCATACATATACCGGGCAAATTCCGTGATGATCTCTGTCCGGCCCGCATTCTCCGCCTCCGGCCCGTAATCCACACTGCTCTCCTCGACGTCGGTGGAGAAGCGGATGTAGTCGAACTGCACCTCGTCAAAGCCCGCCTCTCCTGCCTGTGAGGCGATCTCCGCGAGATACTCCCACACTTCGCGGCAGTACGGATTCACCCATGCCAGACCGTTCTTGTCCCGAAAGATCTCCCCGTCCTTCGTGCGTACGGCCCACTCCGGCTTTTGCTCCGCCAGATAGGGATCGCGGAATGCCACGATCCTTGCGATCAGATAAATGTCCTTCTCCCTGCACTTGGAGACGAGCGCGTCGATATCCGGAATGTAACGGATACCCGACCCGACCTCCGTCACCAGCTCGGACTGCATCTTGTAGGTCACTCTGCCCTCATCGTTCTTGATGTCGATGACCAAGGCGTTGAGCTCCGTCCGGTCCACCAGATCGATCAGGTCGTCCATTTTCGCCGTGCCCGCTGTCGGGCCGCTCACATAGATCCCTTTGACCTTGACCGGCTCGGGGCGCGTGTCCGATACCGAATTGTCGGAAACCGTCTCCGTTTCCGCATCGTTTTCCGAGACGGACTCTTCTGCCGTACGCTCTTCCGAGACGGAAGCGCTGTCCTGCGCGCTGTTGCCGGAGACCGCAGCCGTGTCCGCCGAGTCCGCAGACACGCTGACCGTTTCGGGCGGCGCCGCCTCCGCCGCTGTCTCCGCAGCGTCTCCGCAGCCGAAGCATAAGCCTCCTGCCAGCAGGAGCGCCATTGTCAAGCATATGGATCTTTGCATCATCTTACGTTCTTCCATATCGTTCTCTTTCGTCTGCGCCGCGCGGCACATGAGCCGCCGTCTCAATAGCCGTACAGCTCCGTGATCTCCGGCATATAGACGCCCTGCTCCCTGAACACGATCAGCGGCTTCTCCACCGTCATGCGCGGCCGCCCGCCCCTGTTGGCCTCGATCAGCACCATATTCGGCTCTCTGTCGGCATAGGGGTAGACCAGCTGCATCCGCTTCGGCTCCAGCCTGTAGTCGTGGAGCAGCACCATGATCTCCGCCAGACGGAACGGCCTGTGTACCATAAAAAAATTCCCGCCCGGCTTTAAGAGCTTCGCCGTCTGCGCCACGACATCCTCCAGCGAACAGAGGATCTCATGTCTGGCGATCGCCTTGGCGTCGTTCGGGTTTTTCAGCCCGTGGTTCCCCGTCATATAGGGAGGATTGCTGGTGATAACGTCAAAAGAAGCAGCGTCAAACAGACTCCCTGCCTCTTTAATATCTCCCGTCACTATATCGATCTTCTGTTCGAGGCCGTTCAGCCGTACGCTCCGCCTCGCCATATCCGCGCTGTCCGCTTGGATCTCCAGCCCGGTCAGGTGCGCGGCGTCCGTCTTGGCCTCCAACAGAATGGGAATGATCCCCGTGCCTGTTCCCAGATCGAGCACCCGCGCGCCCTCCTTCACCCGGGCAAACCCGGACAGAAGCACGGCGTCCATGCCAAAGCAGAAGCGCTTGGCATCTTGAATGATGCGGTAGCCGTTGCGCTCCAGATCGTCGATCCGCTCGTTTTCTTTTAAAGGAATATCCGTATGCCTGTCCATCAGTTCTCGTCCAGCTTGGACTTGCCCGCGTCCTGTTTTTCCATTTTCTCCAATTCTTTCAGATCGTCCTCGCTCACGTCCACCTTGCGGTTCTTGCCGTGCCTTTTCTTAAAGCGGAGCTGATCCGCCCTGTACTCTTGGATCTCCTTCTCGTCGTCTACGTCTACAATGACCTTCACCGTCTGGCGCAGCACATTGACGCTGTGTACCTCACCCTTCAGCCCGTCCTCGGTGGTCACGAAATCCCCTACGTTAGGCAGTCTCCTGTTCAGCTCCTCGTAAGTCTCCTCCTCGTTCTTCAGGCAGCACATGAGTCTGCCGCAGACGCCGGATATCTTGGTCGGATTCAAGGAAAGGTTCTGCTCCTTCGCCATTTTAATAGACACCGGCGCGAACTCGGACAGATAGGAGTGGCAGCACAGCGGTCTGCCGCATATGCCGATGCCGCCCAAGATCTTCGTCTCATCTCTGACGCCGATCTGCCGCAGCTCGATCCTTGTCTTGAAGACGGACGCGAGGTCCTTGACCAGTTCACGGAAGTCGATACGGCCGTCCGCTGTAAAGTAGAAGAGCACCTTGTTGTTGTCGAACGTGTACTCCGCGTCGATCAGCTTCATCTGCAGACCGTGCTTGTGTATCTTCTCGAGACAGATCTTGAACGCCTCTTTTTCCCGCTCTCTGTTTGACGCTTCCTGCTCGTCGTCCTTCGGTGTCGCCACCCGCAGGACCGCCTTAAGGGGCTGCACCACCTTGTCGTCTTCCTCTTCCTTCGGATCGCACACCACCGTGCCGTACTCGATGCCGCGCGCCGTCTCCACGATCACATGATCGTTCTTCTTGATATCCAGTTTGCCCGGATCAAAATAGTATACCTTACCGGCAGTGCGAAACCGCACTCCTATCACTCGTGTCATAGATCTATCAACCTCCGCATTTCCTGTCTTACCGTTCTTCTTAATTTTCTTTGATCGTCAGGAGCAGGAGCTCCATAGTCAGATCAAAATTCACGTTCGCTTCCAGTCTTCTCTTCGCCTGCTGCAGCGCGTTCACGATCGTCTCAATGCCCTCGTAAGTGCTTCTGTCGGACACCCGCATGATCTGCTGGATCTCTTCCTTGAAGATAAGGCTGTTCACGTCCTTGGTCGCCTTGAAGAGCAGCACGTCGCGATACCAAGCGGACAGAATGTCCAGATAATCGTTGACGTCGAATTTGTACTCCGAGATCTTCTTGATCGCCTTGACGATCTCGTTGATCTCCATATCGTTGATATATTTGACGAGCGTGACCGCCTCGTCCTTCACCTTCTCAAACTCCTCGCTGCTCGCAAGCAGCTTCGCCTTGCCGATATTGCCTCTGGCGAATGCGACGCAGATATTCGCCTTGTAATCCGGCACGCCCAGCTCCTCCATCAGATATTTCTTCACGAGCGCGTCCGGGACCGGTTTCATGTTGAGCACGACGCATCTGCTCAGGATCGTAGGCAGAAGCGCCTCCACCTGCGTCGTCAGGATCAGGATCACGGCATATGCCGGCGGCTCCTCCAGCGTCTTAAGAAGCGCGTTCTGCGCCTGTACCGTCATCTTCTCGCCCTCGTTCATGATATAGATCTTGTAGGGGCTGCTGTACGGCTTCATGCCGATATCGCCGTTGATCTGCTCTCTGATATCCTCCACGCCGATCGTGTTCGGCTTCTCATGGCTGACGTACCGGATATCCGGCTGGTTGTTGCCGAGCGCCTGTCGGCAGGAATGGCACTCCCCGCACGGCTCGACCCCGCCCTGCTCGCACTGCAGAGCCATCGCGAACACGCGGGCGATAAATTCCTTGCCGGAGCTCCTCTCCCCGTTGATGATGTATGCGTGCGAGATCTTACCGGACGAGATCGCGCCCCGCAGATGTTCCTTGATCTGTTCCTGTCCTATGATATCCGTAAACTTTGCCATCTATAACCACCCTGTTTCTTATGCGTACTGTCCTCTGCCCGCTTCCCGGCGTGCCGGGCTTACGTGAAGATATCCAAAAGCAGCCCCCGTATCTCTCCGATCTTATTCAGGATCGCCAGATTGTCCTGCTCGTCCTTAACAAGCTCCTGCGCAAGCTGATCCAGATTCTCGTCAACCAGACGGATGATGCCGTAGACTCTGTGCCGTCCTTTCCGATCCAGAAAGTTCTCTCTGGAAAAAGCATGGGACCGGTTCACCACCTCGTTCAGGAAATCCTTGATCAGCGCCCGATACCGCTTCATATCCTTGATGTCCCTGTGCTTGGCCAGCTTCTCGCCCTGTCTGGTGATCTCCTCCATCATACCCGTCAGGGCATTCTGCAGATCCTGCTCTTCGATCCGGCTGACAAGCGTGAATTTAAAAGTCCCGTCCGTCTCCTGCGGCTGCTGCGGCTGCTCGATCTGCGGCGTCTGCTGCACCTGATTTACTTTGATATCCACGCTTCGTCACCTCCCGCCGGGCCGTCCGGATCGGTTTTGAGATAAGCCAGTATCTCCTCCAGACATCTGTCTACCTTATCATTGTAAAAAATTCTGTCTATGCCCGCGCTCCGCAGTCTCTCCTCCGAGAAATCCTCTGCGTCCGCCAGAAAACGTCTGCACAGCTCCTCGTACTTCGGCTCGGTCTGCGCCTTCTCCCTGTCCAGCGCGCGCTGCAGACGTTCACCGTCATCCAGCCCGATCAGCACCGGCAGCACCCTGCCCGCGCCGTAGAAGCGGCGCAGCCGCATATAGGCCTCCAGCGTGCCGATCAGCAGATAGGAATGCCTGTCGGGATCCACCTCCTGATCCGCCACCGTAAAGTACCGCCACATACCGAGATAGGTATTGTATACCCGGCTCTCTATGACGACGCCGCGGCTCTGCAGCTCCTGAAAGCCCGCCTCGTCCGTAAAGTGATATTCCACGCCTTCCCGCTCGCCCGCCCTGATAGGTCTGGTCGTATAGGGGACGATCGCACGCAGCTTCACCTGATCCTGCGCGAGCAGCTTTTTATAGATTGTATCTTTTCCCGATGAACTCTTCCCCATCAGGCACACGATTTTTCCCATAAAGTCTCATACCTTTTATCGACAGCAGTGTCTTCTATCATAATGCCACATTTGGAGAAGAAATTCAATATTCAGGAAACCACGGCCACCCGTCCGTCGGCAGACACCCCCTGCACGCACAGTCCCATGCGCAGATACGCTTTGATCTGTGCGACCGCGCCGCCGTCTATGATCTCCCCCGGCACGAGGATCGGCACACCCGGCGGATACAGATTGACAAAATCCGCCGTCGTCCTTCCCTCTGCCTCCGCCAGCGGCACTTCCGTGTACACGCTGAAAAAAGCGTCCGCAGCGCCCATGACCGCCACGGGCTTGGCCGTTTCCGGCGTGCCGCCTTCCATACGCCCGTCCGCTTGCAAAGCCGCCGTTTGACCGGGCTGCACGGCGCACGGACTTTCCCTCTCTATTCTATCATCGATCTGCACGAGCGCGTCAGCCAATCTCTGCCAGCCTTCCTCCTCGTCCATGATGCTCATGATCGCGACCACATGATCGCCCGCCGCCATCTCCGGCTGCAGACGATACTCCTGCCGTAACATATCGTACAGCTTCCGTCCGTCGAAAGACGGGTGTCTGACGAAAATTACCAGCTTCGCGATGTCCCAGTCTGTCAGAAAATGTTCTTTTTGTGACAGATCTGTCATTTTCCCGATCCTAATGTATCTGCACGCCTCCGTTTTTTGACAGAAAAGCGCATATTGCCGCCTCATAAACGCAAAGCGCTCTGCGCCGTGTGCCTTCACGTACCGCATACAGCTGTCCATGCTCGCCATCATCACATAGGACGGGCTGCTTGTCTGCAGCATACGCAGATACGCCCGCAGCTTTCCGCGGTCGACCCTCTCCCCCTGCACATGCAGAAGCGCCGTCTGCGTCATGGACGGCAGCGTTTTGTGCAGACTGTGAATGACAAGATCCGCGCCATGTGCAAGCGCTCCGTCCGGCATACTGTCGTCCAGTCCCAAGTGCGCACCGTGCGCCTCGTCCACGATCAGGATCTTGCCATGCGCGTGTACGACAGCCGCGATCGCGCCTATATCCGAGATCACGCCCTCGTAGGTCGGCGAAGTGACGACCACCGCAGGACAGCCGGGATACTTTTCCAGCAGACGGTCGATATCTTTATCGGGAACGCCGTCGCAGATACCGTACTCCGCAAGCAGCGGCGGATAACAGTACCGCAGCGTCAGCTCCCGCATGATCGCCGCGTGGTACACGGACCTGTGGCAGTTGCGCGCGATCAGCAGTTCCCCGCCGCGTTCGGTCACCGCCAGGATCGACGAGAGAATGCCGCAGGTGCTCCCGTTCACCAGATAAAACGTCTCCTCCGCGCCGTACAGCTCATTGGCAAACTGCATGGCGTCCCGCAGGATACCCTCCGCGTGATGCAGATCGTCAAACCCGTCTATCTCCGTGATGTCGATATCATAATAACGCGCCATATCCCCGGCCTGTCCGCTTCTCTTGTGCCCCGGCATATGATATGGATAACAGCCGCTCCGGCTGTATGCGGACAACGCCGCATACAGTCCGCCGTATTGGTCTTCCTTTTTTTCCAAATGATCGTCTCCGTCCGTATACTGTAAAGGCGCTGCCCCGTGCGGTATCCGCCGCGCTCAGGAAGCCTTTGCGCCGTGTCCCCTGTGAAGGCCGACCGTCTCCATCAGCGAACAGTACTTATCCGCCGCCGTGACTACCCACGCCTCCCTGCAGACCGGCGGCACAACAGTCAGGGGCCACATATGCTTCTTAATGATCTCCCTCTGTCTGCGGTTCAATTCATACTCGTTCTCGGCATTCCCGAGCGCGATGCCCGGATGCCGGAAGCCATGCAGCCTCTTGCGCTGCGTCAGATATGCTTTGTCATGCCAGTCATAGAGAAAATAGTCGTGCAGCAGCGCGCCCCGGATCAGGTCATGCATGTCGCACCGCAGTCCCAGTTTTTTATTCAGGAGCAGACTGTATCTCGCCACGTCCATACTGTGCCTGTACACCGTCATAGACCCGTGCTGGATATGCCTTTTCGTGCTCTTGAAATTGTCCGAATCCAGAATGTCGGCGGCATGCTCCTTCAGCATCTCATGGATCCGTTTATGCCGCTCATACATTTCCCTGATGCGCTGCCCGCGCCTCTCTTCACTTCTGCCGAATATGCCCATGATACCCTCCGTTGATCTTTCGAAGTCCGGATCGCGGACCGTCACACAAACACCGCCTGTACCAATATCATATAGCACACCGTACCAAGCCCGATACTCAGCAGGATATTTCTCTTCCACAGATGCAGCCCCACCACCACAAGACAGGAGATGAATTCAGGCAGGAAATTCCTCGCCGCCGCAAAATTCACATTCCTCAGACAGTATACGACGAGCACCGCCATGATAGAAGAGGGAAGCAGCACCCCCAGATCGCTTACCACCTTGGGTACTTCCTTCCTGCCGCCGAACACGAGAAATGGCAGCGCCCGCAGAAGGATCGTGCAGAGCGCAGTCACCGCGATAATAGCGACAGACTGTTCCACGCTGATCGGCATCATGCTATCCCCTCCCTTCTTCCGTGTGCGGCAAAAGCCGTCCGCGCGCCAATATCAATATGAGTACACAGGTACACAGGGTCGGCAGGATAAATTCGTCCGGCCCCAGAAGGAGCAGCCACAGGATCCCGCTCACAGCGCCTATGACCGCCGGAAAATGGGAGCTTTGCTCCTGCCACTGTTCCACCACGATCACCACAAACAGCGCCGTCATGGAGAAGTCTATCCCCGTGGAATCAAAAGTGATATAGCTCCCCGCCAGCGCGCCGATCACCGAACCGAGCACCCAGTATGACTGATCCAAAAGCGAGATCCAGAAGAACACCTTCTTCTCCTCCATGCCGTCCGGCACCTTCGTTCCGCACAGGACGGAGTATGTCTCGTCCGTCAGCGAAAAGACCATATACGGATACGCTTTGCCCATCTTTTTATATTTTTCCACAAAAGACAGCCCGTAAAAGATATGTCGCCCATTGATAAAGAGCGTCATCACCGCCGTGTATAGCAATCCCGCCCCCGCGGTCAGCAGATTCACCAGAACGAACTGCATACTGCCGGCGTAGATGAACAGACTGGCGCAGAAAGCCCAGACGAAATCGTAGCCTGCGTTCTGCAGGAGCAGTCCGAACGCGATCCCCAAGAAAATGTAACCCAGCATGACCGGCACAGACTGCCGGAAGGCAAACCCTATGTAATCTCTCTTGTTTTTTCTTGCTTCCATCTATATCCGTAACTCCGTTCGTGCAATAACATACATTACTGCGTGACTGCCGTCTGGGCCGCATATACCGGCCTCCCGGCGGCAGCTTCCCCTCACGCGCCCTCGATCCACTTGTGCAGCTCCTTCGCCCGATGCGCCCATGTATGACCCGCGGCCGCCAGCGCATATCCCGCATCGGCGATACGCTGCATCCTGTCGGGATCATCGAGCAGCCTTCCCGCGATCTCCGGCAACCGCTCCATCTGTGCGAGAGAATAAATGCCGCAGTCCACGCCGTCATGCAGGATCCCGTCCAGATAAACGCTTGTGTCCGTCAGGCACACCGCACCGTTGAGCATACTGTTGAAGATCCGGTCATGGGCGCCGTCCTTGAACCACGGCATCACATTGAGCGACAGCTTCGTTTGACACAGCTTCTTAAGGCAGCCCTCGGAGTCCAGCTTGTTCATCAAAAGCATATTCTCCGGATGTCTGCAAAGCAGCTTCTCCCAGCCGTCGCCGAAAATATGCACTCTGATTCCGCCGTCCGCCAACGCCTGAACGGCCCGTCCCCGCACCGTATAGCGCACATACAGGTCGATAAAGGTCATCGCCGCAAGCGCCTTCTTCAGCTCTTCCTCCGGCACTTCTCCCAGTTCGTCGAGCAGATGCGCCTCCGCCACTTCTTCCACCGTCCTGTGCGGCTGCGCGAGCAGATCGTCGATCATACCGTAGTAGAATGCCGTATAGTCATCGTCTATCCGCGTAATAAACTTCTCGAACGTCTGCGGCGCACAGTAATTCCCCACCATCGTCACATCGTACCTGCGGTGCGCGATCGGCACATTGGACCTGTTCGGATACAGCTCCGTGCCCGCAAGCGGCAGAAACGGCATCCGTGCGATCTCCGGAAAGAACCGCGCCATATATCTGTCATGGTTTCTGTCGATGCTGACATGGTGGTAATTGTGCGGCACCTTCTCCAGAAAATGGTGATAGTACATCGGATGATCCACCACGATATCATAGCTCGGAATATCCAGTGCGTCCCACATACTCCTGCCGTTCTCGTCCAGAAAATAATCTTCGCCGCTCATGCCGTGAAAATTAAAATTGACCAGCACCGTGTTGCCTCTCTCGAAAAAACGGAAAAGCTTATCCGCGCTGTTATAAGGTCTGCTCAGATCGAACATAAAAGTTTCATGGCCGAGCGCCGCAAAGGCCGCCGCAAGCTGCCTCGAAAAATATCCCTGTGTCTCTATATCGCCCTCAAAGAGCATGATCCTTTTCATGGTTATCTCGCTCCGAATGCCCTGTTATTTATGTATGGCATCCTGTTCACTGTATATTTTTTTAAGATCGCTGATCCTGTCCTGCCGCGTTCTCATAACATTCGTAACTGTCGGATTAATGTCTTTCCACCGTAATGTGGTGTCTCTACCTTTACACATGATCAAAGCGTCATACAGCGTTTTCACTGTAACCGCGTTTCTTCCCGCGAAAAACCCTTTCGCAAGAGTCCTTGCATCCGCATCATCAGACATAAAATATAAATATCCCATTTTTTTAGCCATATAAAGTGAACGGATCTCTCCCAGACTTTCCCCTTGATCTGCATAGGAATAAATATTTTCTTCCTCCGGAAAATCATACATATTGATCCGCTCAAATGCTGTCCGGAAATATTCTTCATATTCTTCCTTATCGCTTTGTGCCAGATACTCCGTATAAGAAACAACAGAAACACTTCCGCTTTTCAACAGCTCCTGCAAATATGTATTTCCCTTTAACTCCGTCTGTGCCACAAATTCATGCATGACCGGCACCATGCCAAGATCGCTCATCACATGCAAAAATAACTTTATCCCGCGTTCGTGTTCTGTAATATGACGAAAAAAATCTGCGTCAATTACTGCTTTCATCTTCTCGTCCATATTTTAGCCCTTAAAGCGGTAGCGCTCTTCCCCTGCAATCGTTTTTTCTAAATGAAACAGCTGTCTAAGGCGTGCAATTTTTTTATCGGAATAAATTTCATGGCTTTCCAGTAAATTGATATCATGCATGATGCTCCCCATAGCGTAAGCACGATTTATTGTCTCCAGTCTGGTGTACTGATTTTCAACGATCAATCGCTTATAAAGTTCGGTTTCTGCCTCAAAACCCTTTAAAAACTGTTCCTCAGCCGTTTCTTTAATGTAACCAAGTTCAATAAACCGCCGGATAATAGCCTTATACGGCGTACAAAAATAATTCATTAAATACGTCACCAAGCGAACCATCATGTCAGCAGACATCTGTGGCCCTTGATAATGATACTCTGCCAATTTTAAACTCAATTCTTTATTAAAAATCCCTTCCGGCAAAAGCAGTTCTGCCGCAAAGCGGTTTACCAGATCCTCCGGATCTAAATTGCATTGGCCCAGCTTCTCTTTGACATAAGAATCTACCTTCCACACATGCCCTAATTCATGGGCTGCCGTCCATGTCTGCTCCTGTACCGTTTTGGCCGTATTGATAAACACAAATTGCTCCAGCTTATCACACACAGGCTTCATAATATGACATCCTTCAATGTCACTATTTTCCAACGGATAATATAACACAACGCACTCTGTATCTAACAATTCAAAAACGTCTTCTCTGATGATCTCATTAACGATATTTTTTTCCCGCTTTTTGTCGTCAATAAATTTTTTTATTTGGATAACTGCCTGTTCATTTTCCTTGATCATCCTGCTCCTCTTCGAAAAAAGCCATCTACTTAATGAGATGGCTTCAATCCTTCTTCGACTAATACTTCCTGTATATCGCAATAAATGTCAAACAGATCAAAAATCTGTTTTTTCTGATCCGCATCGGAAAATTCTCCTCTGCATTCAAAACATCCCGCTTTCTCATAACACTTATCTTCTTGCGCCTGATACAAAACATCCAACGGCAAATTTAGCGCTTCTGCAATCTGTTTTCGCTCTTCATTGTCCGGGAAAAGACGCGCATCCATGATTTTCCATATTTCCTGCTCAGAATACCCTAACCGCAGGGCAAGCTGCTTCGGCTGCATCTGTCTCTGTTCCAAGTAGAAGCGCAAATTATTGCCAAACACCCTACTTTTCTCTTTCATGGTAAACCTCCCGATGGATTTCTTCGTCTTCCATTATCAGTATACTCTAAATTATAGCATAATCTTCTCCAGAAATACAATTTTATTTTTGGAGCTGTGTCTGCTTTATAGATTGCGGAACATGCCGTTTATCCTAAAAGCTGTCATCGACCCACAATCCGTCATAGTCGAACGTATCCGCATACCGCTGCATGTCCTTTATGCGTTCCGCAAGGTCTTCCCGCGTCACCAGATTTTTCCCGTCCCTGATGCACTCATAGATATACCGGTTATACGCCGGCCTGTAGTGGGCCGCGTCCCGATAATTGTCCAGATCGGAAATGATCTCCTTCTCCGCCTGAAAATAATACACCTTCACATTGTCATACGCAAGGAAACGCTCTATGGAATGCCGATAGACCGCCAGCATTTCCTCTGTCGTCCCGTTCAGGTGCAGCAGCTCCCAATACAGCATACTGTAAGGCGGGTAGAAGATATAGAACCGGGTCTCCGGATGCGCTTCGATCAGCGGCGTCAGGTTGTCCAGATTCGCGTCGCACAGCGCCAGCATCTGCTCCGGATCGCAGTCGATCTTGCCCTGCTCCAGCGCGATGCGCCTGTCGTTCCAGTCCGCGTCCCGCGCGATCCGGCTGCCGAACAGCGCCTCGTCCTCCCACACATAGGCCGTATCGAGATTGCTTTCCCGGCCGTTCATCTTGTCGGCGACACGCTGCACCGACATCTGAAAGACATCTTTGTTGCACAGATACGCCGCATCGTTTAAAAGGAAACGGTCGTACAGATACGCGGGACGTTTGACATAGACCGCCTTGGCATCCGTCGTCAACTGATAATCGTTGATATCCATCACCACGTTGACCGGGGGCTCCTTCCGCTCGAACACCTGCGCAAGTATCGCCCTCAGATCGTCGGTGTGCGCACCGGAGTAGGAGAGCTTCACCGTATCCCAGCCCATCTCGTCAAACCACGACGCATGAAAATTCTCCGTCATGGAGCTTCCCACGATCACGCTGTCGCCGGGCAGATTCCTTGCCGCGCCGGGCGTCTGGTACACGGCATTCTCCAAGACTGCCGGAATGCCGAACCATGTATCGTGATACTGATAAAACGGATCTATCAGAAAGATAAAAACCGCAAAGCCCGCCATGCAGACGCCGGCGCCGCCCAGATATGCACACAGCCGCCGAAATGCTTTCTTCTCTTCCATATCTCTTTCCTCCGCATCAGAAATTGAAATAGATAAATTTCGATATCTCGGACAGGTGGATCACCGCGGTAAACAGCAGCGCGGACAACGCCAAATAGTAACGCCCCTTCCGGCACTTCGCCGCCACGATCTCATGGCTGGAAGGCGCGGCCACACACAGCAGCAGACCGCCGGCCAGCCAAAGGACAGTCAAGCCCTGCAGGAACAGCTCCGCTCCCCCGCCCATATCCGAAACCGTCATCAGCAGAGAGCATACGAGACTGCCGTCGCAGAGCGCCCGGGAGAGCTGCACCGGCAGACCGGACAGGCCGCCGCAAAACACTCTTCTAAATAACTGCAGGGGCAGTCTTATGCTCTCCGTCCAGAAAAACATCCACGCCGCGTTGACAAATACAAACGTCAGAAGCCACGTAAACCATTTAGGCAGCCGATCCACCCATGTGCGGGTCAGCCGGTACAGGACCATCATCACGCCGTGCATCATACCCCAGACCACGAAGCTCCAGTCGGCGCCGTGCCACAGCCCGCTCAGGGCAAAGACGATCAGCACGTTGCGGCAGGTCTTCCACTTTCCCTTCCGGCTGCCTCCCAACGGGATATACAGATAGGTCGTCAGAAAACGTGTCAGCGTGATATGCCACCGCTTCCAGAAATCCGCTATGTTCACGGCCTTGTAGGGCGAGCGGAAGTTTACCGGGATCTCAATGTTGAACAGCCGGCCGATCCCCACCGCCATATCACAGTATCCGCTGAAATCAAAATAAATCTCCAGCGTATAGGACAGAATGACCGCGATCGCACCGAAGCTGCTCAGCTCCGGGATCATGGCATGACCGGCATCGCAGATCCTGCCGAACGAGTCCGCCAGCAGCACCTTCTTGGCAAGGCCGATGATCAGATATTCCGTTCCCGCCAACAGGTTGGCGTAATTCACTTTCCTCTTCTGCATATCCGCAAACTGGGGAATGATCTCACTGTGCAGAACGATAGGTCCCGCCACAAGCTGCGGAAAAAAGGAGACGAACAGCGCATAGTCCAAGAATCGGTACCGCTTTGTCTCTCCGCGGTAACTGTCCACCACAAACGACAACTGCTGGAACGTATAGAAGCTGATCCCCAGCGGCAGCGCTATATTGCGCAGGACAAAGCGGCTTCCCGTCAGCGCATTCACATTTTCCAGAAAAAAATCCAGATACTTAAAATAGAACAGTATCCCCAGATTGACCGCCAGGCCGCAGACCAGCAGTAGTGCGCGGCACCCCCCCCCTGCGCACGATCCGGTCAGCGCCAGGTGGATCGCGTAATTGAGCAAGATACTGGCCGCCAGCAGCAGACACAGCTTCGGATCCTGATATCCGTAAAACACAAAAGAAGCCGCCAGCAGTGCAAAAGAGGCCATGCGATATTTTTCCAGTCGGTTCAGACCATAATACAATAAACAGGTGATCGGCAGAAATACCATCAGAAAAACATAAGAGTTAAACAGCATACTTCCCGTGCGCCAAACGGCTTCCTCCTTCATATCACTGGCGTCCATAATAAAATGATCCACTATCCATACATAGCACATAAGAAATTCTTTGTCAACGCAAAGAGACCCGCACCGTCGTGCGAGTCCCCTGTTTTCTCTATACGGAAACCGAAAGGTGCGTTTCCTGCTCCGGCAGACTTGTCTCTCCGATCTTGGTATACCATACCGGCGGCTCCGCAGCACGCGGCTCTGTCTCCGGTCTGTCGTCCGTATCCGCGCCTTTCCTATCCGTGCCCTCTGCCCGGGCATTCTCCTCCAACGCCCTGCCTTCCCCGCTGATCTCTACGGTGTCGGTCTGTTTGTCCTCGTTCCGCCTCTCCTCGATCTTCCGCGCAAGCTCCTCGCGTTCTTCTCTGCGCTTTTGGATCGCTCCCTCGCGTTCGGCCTGTTCCTTCTCTCTCGCGTCCTCCGCGTCCTGCTTCGTGCCTTCATCGGCCTTAGCCCTGTATTCCTCCGCCTGACCCGAGAAGTCGTGAACATAACCCATCGCCCTCTCCATAGTCGCCGTGTCGCCTTTGAGCTGCGCCTCTTTATAGACCCGGAACGGTGTGTTGAGCAGTTCCATATTCGTCTGTGCGCCCACAAGCCCTTCTATCATTTTTGTATTCATTCTGCCGCCTCCCGTCGTTATGCATAGTCATCACTACTCTTACCTCATTTCTCGGCGCAGCAGAGGTCTGCCGTTAGTCTTTTGTTTCAAACAGCCTGTTCGATGTCATGTGCGGGAGCGTTCAGCGGAATCAGGATCGAGATCGCAAAAACGCCGTCCAGAATTTCCGTATTCATCGTTCCGTCGTATCTTTGTACCACATCGCCGACATTTAGCAGCCCGATGCCGCGATGCTTTGCATCTTCCCTTTCGGCGGAGCTCTCTTTTTGCCGCCCTGCCGTACCCGCACTGTTTCTTGCTTTCAACAGGAAGCAGCGCTTAACGGCTCCGGCCTGTATCCGGATGAAAGGACCGCTTTCCCGATGCGGCTCACCACGTTTTGATCTTTCGCACGCCTCTATCGCATTATCCAATATATTGCCGAACAACACGCACAGATCAAACTCGTTGATACAGCACTCGCGAGGTATCTGCACATCGCATTCCCATAGGATATCTTTTCTCTCGGCGATCTTTCGTTTTTGGTACAGAAGGATATCGACTACCCTGCTGCCCGTGATCTCCTCTCCGCTCCCCAGATCGGCCCTGTCCTCCATGTTCCTCAGATAGTCCCTCATCTTCTCCCACTCTTTATTTTCCAACAGCCCCGACAAAGCGGTCACATGATTTTTCAGATCATGCCGCAGCCGCTCCGACTGCCTGTATTGTTCCTCCAGCATCTCGTATGCCGCGATCTGCAGATGATATCGGTTATTTTTTTCCTGCTCCAGATAGATCCGATTCATTCCAAAAATATAAAATCCCGTCCCGCACATGGACAATGCCGTCAGGACGCAAAATTCGGTATGGCTGAAAAGCTGGTCATAGTATAAGCTCATACTGCCTCCGCTCCTCACCAAAATACCGTTGCCCGCTCCCCAATTCGCCACGTCGATCATTAACGTCGCCGCGAGCAGGGGAAACGTCAATAGGAGATACTGCCTTTTTGACTTGCCATATAAAACAGCGGAAAAATATTTTGATACACAGGATATGCTTACGATCGTTATGGCCAGACCGGCGCAAGCGATGATCCGCCCGTCTTTTTCGCCCAAAACGGGGATCGCAATACCCTGCACCCGGTGCCGCCAAAACAGGGCTGCACATGAGAATAGAGATACGCAGAAATTTTCCACGAGAGTGGTCACAGTGATTAGGACAGACGCCACAAACACTTTTTTCTCTGCGCTGTCCCGATACAATGCCAGTACCAGTCCGATCAATAAAATATGGTGCAGCAGCGTCAACAAGACTGCCGGAACGGGGCAGTACCGGATTACGCCTTCTCTGAGCGCGCCATACAGCAAAAAGCAGAACACGTTCATTCGCTCACAGAACCGAGAATCCCGCAGATGTCTTTTACAAAACCGCTCCGCGGCGCAGACGTATCCCAGATAACACAGCGCCGTCACGATAATGCTCACAAAGTCCCGTCTCATGCCGTCCCTCCGGTTTTGCGCATATACTGTAATATTTTTCTGCAAAATTCCTCGTATCTTCTCTTTGCGATCACGATTTTTTCTCCGTTATCGAGAACCGCCTCCTGCCGGTTATACACATCGACATATTTCAGATTGATCAGAAAACTCTTGTGACACCTGAAAAATCCTTTGTCCCGCAGAGCCTTTTCCAAAACGCCGATCTGCTCATAATATGTGAAAATGCCGTCTGTCCCATGAACGGTAATCATTCTCCCCCTGATCTCAAAATAGTAGATATGATCTAAAAATATTTTTTTCTTTTGCCGTTCTTTGCTGACGATCATAAAATCCTGCGAAGCGCCGTCTATTTTTAGAACGGCTCTCTGCAGCACGCTTTTCAGTTTTTTTCTGTCGAGAGGTTTTAGCAGATATTGAAAGGCCTCTACATCATATGCATCGAATACATAATCCCTGCTGGCCGAGATAAAAATAAGCATTTTGTCAAATGCTTTTTCACGAAAGAGCTGCGCCGTTTTCATGCCGTTCATATCGCGCATGATGATATCAAGAAAAATGATGTCAAAATCGTCCGATGACCGCAGCAATTCCGGCCCGCTGTAAAACTGCCGGATCATGCAGGGCACCTTCATTTCACGCAATATTTCCTTAATCTTGCCCGCTATGCTGCAGCATTCCATGACTTCATCATCACATACCGCTATCGATAACATCTGCTTCCCCACCTTATACGGATATATGATATATATCGACATACGAGTGCGCAGAAATCAGTTTGTGTCATGAACGGCCGGCTAATTGTAATATCCGCAAGCGGCGGTGTCATTATCATGGCTTCGGCGAATCTTCGGATCGTCATATACCGGACAAAGTATCGACTACCGCTTTCAGTGCCGCCGTTGCCGTCGTTCCCACATGATGCAAAAGAAGATTGCCTCTTTGCTATAAACTTATTGTCATTCCCTGATCCACTTAACCTGTTTAGAGGGTTTACCGGTCTTTAAAAAATCATCAATAATCGTAAATAGAATGTTCCGGTCATCGGACACCATATGGCGCGGATAGAAATTCCCCCGTATCTCCACCGGCTCCTTGTCCTCTCCGGAATCATAATAAGAGATGCTCTCGTCCCAGTCGTCGATGACCGAAATCGCCGATAACTCTTTGTCAAAATAGACAGCTAACGTCTTCATCGAAGACGCCGACCGCGTACTGATCTCCAGCGTTGTCAGCTTTTGGGTGTCATAAAGCTCCTCCAGCTTTTGGAAAATCTCTGCGGAAGTAAGTTTTGCAAGTTCTTCCTCCTCTATCTCTACGGGAGGATTTCCCTCCAATGTATAAGAAATGTCCGTAATTCTTATTTTTTTGACTGTTTTTACTTTGACAATATTGACCTTTTCCGCAATATCCGCGATGTCCTCCGCCTCATCTCTCCCCCACATCTGCCGCAGCCTTTTCTCCAAAGTTTTCTGAGTGATCCGCCCGCTGTAGATCGTTACATTTTCCGGAGACAGGGAGGTACAGTTTAAAAACATATTGTTGTACAGGCAGTGGGTATTGTGCAGTTCGATCTTCTGATTCAGGGAGGTGCAGTTTGCAAACATGCTCCAACAGTTGATGATATTTTCCCCTAATACTATTTCCTGATCAAAGCTCGTGCAGCCCGAGAACATTGCCGAAGTATTTTCCGCGCGCAAGGGCAGCTCTATCTTTTGATTGAAGCTTTCACACTGCGCAAACATTTCATAACAGTATGCCGCGTACTTAGGCAGTTCAATGGGCTGATTGAAAGAGCTGCAGCCCGCAAACATCCGTGCGCATTGCACCACGTAAGCGGGTATTTTTACCGGCTGGTTAAAAGCCTTGCAGTCACGAAACATATCCATGCATCCTGCAACACGTTCCGGTATCACGACCGGCTGGTTAAAGCTTGTGCAGTCTTGAAACATCCCAGAACAATGTGTTATAGAATCGTCTAATAAAACCGGAAGATTAAATTCTTCTATTTTTATCTTATGCTCCCGGCAGAATACTTTAATACCTACCGGACTGCAAATCCTTACTACACGGTTCTTTTCATCATAAATATAATCTTGATCCATTCCCAAGTCTCCTGCTCCTTTACCAATCTTTTTTATCAGCTTCAATTTTTCCCGTTTCTGCAAGATCTGATCCGTCCCATGCATATCCTGCCGATAAACCACAGCTTTTATTATAGCACTTCAAACCATATAGGAAAAGCATACGCGTCAGCATGCTGTCAATCAAATTATCCTATCGTTTAAATTGCATCAAAAAGCAATATTGTTCAATAATGGAACTGATTATATAAGTCTATGTAATATTTTCCTTGCATGGCGTGTCTAATAAATGAAAGGAGGGTGCAAAACTAAAATGCCGGCAGAACGATTTTTAGAAAGACTAATGCATGAGTATGGCGATGAACTTCTGCGCACTTGCTATTTGTATTTGAAAGATTATCAGCTTGCGGAAGATGCCGTTCAGGAAACTTTCATCAAGGCGATGAGAGCCTATGACTCATTTGAACACAAATCAAGTGAAAAGACATGGTTAATGCGTATCGCTATCAACTGTTGTAAAAACGTAATGAGAACCCGTTGGTTCCGCACACGTCAAAATGATCCGGAAAATCACATGAATGGGATCGGCGATGACCCAATCAATGATTTTTTAGAGAAAGATAGTGTGTCCGCGGCTATCATGGCCTTGCGTGCAGATGACAGGCAGATTATTGTACTGCACTATTATCAAGAGCTGTCTGTCAAGGAAATTGCCATAATTATCGGAAAATCAGAAAATACGACGATACAGCGTTTAAACAGAGCAAGAGGCAAAATGAAAAAATTTTTAACGGAGGCAGGCTATGACCCAAAATAACATAAAAAGTATGATTGATTCGGAGCTCAGACAGATAAAACTGAACGATGAGATTCAAAATAAGATCAGAAGCAAAGCTGTTTCCCGCAACCCCGGCCGGGCGTGGAGAAGTCTTGCAGCTTCTTTTGCAGTCGTTGCTTTAGCAGGAACTACTGTCTATGCCGGGAACCATATATTGAACAAAGTTCATGTGAATGAGGAGGTATTGCCGGAGCTGGATCCCATGCAGATCGTGCAAATGAATGAATTGGAGGCAGTACCCGATGAATATAGAACGATCAACAAGGATTACAGCGATTACAACGCAATAAAAGATGCGTTGGGCGTTAAGCTGTTAGACACGGAGCTGTCTCTTGACAATCCCTATATGCTGTGTCGGGTTAAGACAGACATGCAGGATTTTGCAATTATTACAGTGAACAATTATATTCTGGGCGATACAGACAGCTACCGATTCATAGAAGCAGAAAACCGATATTCGTATCGGCATGGGAAAGAATATTATTCCCCTGTTTCGCTGACTGCCGACCTGATCCTTAGTGAAGACCAAATGCGTAATGGCTGGGATACAGATTATCTTGGACTATACGAATTTGTAGAAAGTTATACATCAGATCAGGGTTATAGGGTGAATATCATACAGGACACGGTGAATGCGGAAGATCCGGAAGCTTATGTTTCAGAAAAAGCGGCAGTTTTTGTGGCAAATGGTGTCCGCTATTCCTTAAAAGGAAGGGTCTCCATAGATACCCTAAAGAATATTGTCAATACAATGAGATAGCCATGCCGTAACAACTAAATACAGCACGGCGTCAGAGCGTATAGAAATCAGTCTATGCGCTCTTTTTTGTGCAAAGGCCGATCCTCAATGAATGATGTTCAGCCTTTTGGCAAAAAAACAATGCCCAGAACCGGAATCGAACCAGTGACACGAGGATTTTCAGTCCTCTGCTCTACCAACTGAGCTATCTGGGCATTTGAGTAGCGGGGACAGGATTTGAACCTGTGACCTTCGGGTTATGAGCCCGACGAGCTTCCAGACTGCTCCACCCCGCGTTATTTAATTATATGCACATACCCAACTGACAATCACTTTTCTGTATATCAGTTGACTGGGCGGAGGTGGATTCGAACCACCGAAGCAATTTGCAGCAGATTTACAGTCTGTCCCCTTTGGCCACTCGGGAATCCGCCCATATAAATATCGTATGAGTGATATAAACATACCACAAGCCGATAAACGGACTCGAACCGTTAACCTGCTGATTACAAATCAGCTGCTCTGCCAATTGAGCCATATCGGCAAGTCCATAAGTGGGACCTATAGGGCTCGAACCTATGACCCTCTGTTTGTAAGACAGATGCTCTCCCAGCTGAGCTAAGATCCCTGAAGTAAATTCCTGCGGAATTAACTTCCGAAGAACCTGCGGTTCTTCGAAATTAAATATAAATATACTGGTATAAGCCGCTGCGTGCTTGCACGCACAAGGCTTATCAAAGATGAAAGCTGGCATCTGGCTGTGAACGCGGGATGACGATTCGCAGAATCGGCATACTGCGGACACAGGCGCCATACGACACTACTTTCCGAAGAACCTACGGTTCTTCGCATCACGACTAACCGAGGTAACTTCCAACGACCCGAATGGGACTCGAACCCACGACCTCCGCCGTGACAGGGCGGCGCTCTAACCAACTGAGCCATCGGGCCACTTAAAGGACATTATGCCCTCAAAACCGAAACCGAAAGATACCGGAACAATCTATACTCCTCGGAAGAATCGCAAAGCGATTCTTCTGGACAAAGCAGCTGTCCTTAGGCGGCGTCCTCTGCCGCTTTCAGGATCTCTCTTCATCCGTCTGAGGATTGCTCTGCAATCCTCTGGAGTTAATCCCGAAGGGATTTACTCCGTGGTTAAGCCCTCGACCGATTAGTACCCATCTGCTCAGTACATCGCTGCACTTACACCTTGGGCCTAT
>CANQTF010000012.1 GCA_947626745.1 uncultured Lachnospiraceae bacterium | reverse complement strand
TCAAGAAAACAGGTCTAAGATCATTTTTCTTTAGGAACAATCTTTTTCATGTCAACTGACAATTCGTTTACTTCATCTCAAATGCAGACGGCGATTGACAAACACACGGCTGTAATGCTATTCTGATACAAGAGCAAGGGCGTTCTTATTCAAGGGGGATAAGAATGTCCTTTTGCGTGAGCGTGAAAAGTATATGCGGGACTTGGCTGCAGAGTCGGAAGAAAGGAAGGAAGTTATGAGGAAAAATTACACGAAGCAGGATATCATCAGGCTGGTGGAGGAAGAGGACGTGGAATTCATCCGTCTGCAATTTACGGATATTTTCGGGAACTTAAAAAATATGGCGGTGACGGCGAGCCAGCTGGAGAAAGCGCTGGACAACGGCTGTATGTTCGACGGCTCGTCCATTGAGGGCTTTGCGAGGATAGAAGAATCCGATATGTGTCTGCATCCGGATCTGGACACCTTTGAGATCTTCCCGTGGAGGCCGCAGCAGGGCAAGGTGGCGCGGCTGATCTGCGACGTGTACAAACCGAACGGCGAGCCGTTTGAGGGCGATCCGCGGTATATCCTGAAGCGCGCGATCGCGGAGGCGGAGGCGTTGGGCTTCTCCTTTGAGGTCGGGCCGGAGTGCGAGTTTTTCTTATTTGATACCGATGAAAATGCGCTGCCTACGACGATTACTCACGAGAAGGCCGGGTATTTTGATCTGGGGCCCGTGGATTTCGGGGAGAATGCAAGGCGGGATATCGTACTGACGCTGGAGGATATGGGGTTTGTCATTGAGTCCTCGCATCATGAGATCGCACCTGCGCAGCATGAAGTCGATTTTGAACACGACGAGGCGCTGTCCACGGCGGACAATATCATGACCTTTAAGCTGGCTGTCAAGACGATCGCAAAGCGGCACGGACTGCACGCCACTTTCATGCCGAAACCCACCTGCGGCGTGAACGGTTCCGGTATGCATATCAATATGGCATTATTTAAGGACGGGAAAAATATTTTTATAGATGAGAGCGACAGGTTCCGGCTCAGTCAGGACGCCTACTGCTTTATCGGCGGGATCATGCGGCATATGAAAGGGATCACGGCGGTCACCAACCCGCTCGTCAACTCGTACAAGAGGCTGGTGCCGGGCTATGAGGCCCCTGTCTATATCGCGTGGAGCGTCACAAACCGCTCTCCGCTCATCAGGATCCCTGCCACGCATTCGGGAAGCGTCAGGATCGAGTTGCGCTCGCCCGATCCGGCGGCGAACCCGTATCTGGCGCTGGCGGTATGTCTGCGCGCCGGACTGGACGGTATCGTGAACAAGATCACGCCGCCCCGGTGCGTCGAGGGCAATATCTTCGAGATGAGCGCGGCCGAGAGAGCGCAGTATGGCATAGAGGAGCTTCCGGGCACCTTGGGCGAGGCGATCCACTATATGGAACAGGATGCGCTGGTTAAGGACGTTCTCGGAGCGCACGCCTATGCCAAGTATATCGAGGCGAAGAAGGAAGAGTGGCACCGCTACCGTGCGCAGGTGACGGCATGGGAGATCGGCGAGTATCTGAATAATTACTGATACAACAAATTGTTGTATAGATAAACGCGGCGGACAGGAGGTGATCGTGTGACTAATATTGTCGTGGTCTTGCCGAAGATAGAAGACGCAAGAGGCATCCGCAGCGTGTTGATGAAGAACGGTTTTCAGACGACGGCGGCATGCTCTACAGGCGCTCAGGCGCTGAGCTGTCTGCGGGATCTGAGCGACGGCATCGTTATATGCAGCTACAAAATGACGGACATGATATATACAGAGTTGCACGACTGTCTCCCTGACGGCTTTGATATGCTGCTGCTCGCTTCTCAGGCGGTGCTGAACGAACACTGGCAAAGCGATATCATGAGCCTTGCCATGCCGTTTAAGGTCCGCGATCTGCTCAATACGGTAGACATGATGAGTCAGGCGATCCTGCGCAGGAGACGGCGGGAGAGAATGAAGCCGAGACAGCGCAGCACGGAGGAAGATGCGCTCATCAGAGAGGCCAAGGAGCTTCTGATGGGGCGTAATAACATGACCGAGGAAGAGGCGCACCGCTATATTCAGAAATCCAGCATGGACAGCGGCACCAACATGGTGGAGACGGCGCAGATGGTGCTGGCGATGATGCGGGATTGACTCTGCGGGTCAGCGCTTTTCTGTTATTTTGATATGACAAGCAATTTTTGCACAGTATCATGCATTTTATACGCTTTTAGTGGCCTTCCCTCGTGATATAATGAAGATGACTTTTCGTTACAGGTATTCCATAAATGCGGAGAAAGGCAGGGGTTTTATGAAATTTACAAAAATGCAGGGCTGCGGCAACGATTATATCTATATCAACGGCTTTGAGGAGAAGATCGCACAGGAGAGGAAGCCCGAACTTGTGCGTAAGATCAGCGACAGACATTTCGGTATCGGCGGCGACGGGGCGATCTTTATCAATCCGTCCGACAAGGCGGATTTCGAGATGGAGATGTACAATGCGGACGGCAGCAGGGCGGAGATGTGCGGCAACGGGATCCGCTGTGTGGCCAAGTATGTCTATGATTTCGGCCTGACGGACAAAACCGACATAAGTGTCATTAGCTGCGGCCAGGTAAAGCATCTGCAGCTTTTCCTGAAAGACGGCAAAGTGGAGACGGTCAGGGTCGATATGGGCGCGCCGATCCTTACGGCGGAGGATATTCCTGTCAATCCTTTGCCGGGCAGGGAAAAACAGCGCATCATAGACGAACCGATCAAGGTGCAGGGAAAAGAGTATAGAATGACCTGCGTGTCGATGGGGAATCCCCATGCGGTCGTATTTCTGGACGATGTGGAGCATCTGGATATAGAGAAGATCGGGCCGTATTTTGAGACGCACGAGCGATTTCCGAAGAAGATCAACACGGAGTTTGTTAAGGTGCTTGACAGACATACGGTGCAGATGCGCGTGTGGGAGCGCGGTACGGGTGAGACGCTGGCCTGCGGCACGGGCTGCTGCGCGACGGTCGTGGCCTGTATCCTAAACGGTTTGACGGATAACGCGGTTACTGTTAAACTATTAGGTGGCGAAATCAGGATCGAGTGGGACGGCGCGGACGGCCCGGTCTATATGACAGGCCCTGCGGTCAGCGTGTTTACGGGGGAATTCCCGATATAGGCGCTGCGGTATTGCGAAAAGGGAGCGCCGTGTGCGGGCCGTCTGCCACGCGACAGGAAAGGACATGATAAATATGGTAAAAGTGAACGACAACTATTTGAAACTGCCCGGCAGCTATCTCTTCTCCACGATAGCAAAGAAGGTCAATGCCTACACGGCGGCTCATCCGGACAAGAAGATCATCCGGCTGGGGATCGGCGACGTGACGCAGCCCCTGTCCCCGGCGGTCATTAGCGCGCTGCACGGCGCGGTGGACGAGATGGCGGATGCGGCTACCTTCCGCGGCTACGCGCCCGATCTGGGTTATGAATTCCTGCGGAAAGCGATCGCGGACAATGACTATAAGGCGAGAGGCTGTCAGATCGAAGCGGACGAGATCTTTGTGTCCGACGGTGCAAAGTGCGATTCCGGCAATATTCAGGAAATTTTTGCGCTGGACAACAAGATCGCGGTCTGCGACCCGGTATATCCGGTCTATGTGGACACCAACGTCATGGCGGGCAGGACGGGTACATACGATGCGGCGACAGGCATTTGGAGCGACGTGATCTATATGCCGTGTACGGCGGACAACGGCTTTGCGCCGGAACTGCCCAAGACGGTTCCGGATCTGATCTATCTGTGTTTCCCGAATAATCCGACCGGCTCGACGATCACGAAGGCGCAGCTTCAGGAGTGGGTGGACTACGCGAATAAGAACGGCTCTGTGATCATCTATGATGCTGCCTACGAGGCATATATCTCCGAGGAGGACGTACCCCACACGATCTATGAGTGCGAGGGGGCGAGAACCTGTGCGATCGAACTGCGCTCCTTCTCCAAGAACGCGGGCTTCACGGGCGTGCGCCTCGGCTTCACCGTGATCCCGAAGGAGTTGAAGGCAGGCGATGTGGCGCTGCATGATCTGTGGGCGAGACGTCACGGTACGAAGTACAACGGTGCGCCCTACATTATCCAGAGAGCCGGGGAAGCTGTATACAGCGAAGCGGGCAAGCGGGAGACGAAGGAGCTTGTCGCATACTATATGAAGAATGCCGCCTATATCCTCGACGGCTTGAAATCTGCGGGCTTCACCGTATCCGGCGGCGTGAACGCGCCCTACATCTGGCTGAAAGCGCCAAAGGGCATGACGAGCTGGGAGTTCTTCGACTATCTGCTGGAGAATGTGAACGTGGTCGGGACGCCGGGATCGGGCTTCGGGCCCAGCGGCGAGACATACTTCCGCCTGACGGCTTTCGGCAGCTACGAAAACACGGTGGAGGCGGTGGACAGGATCCGAAGGATATCACTGTAACGCGGAGCGCATGATACCAATTGCCCATTGCAAAAAGTGTCGTATTTTGTTACCATACAATATGATATCGCGTGCGCGAAAGGCCGCGCGGCATCGAGAATATTTTCTTGTGAGGAGGAAAAGGAAATGACATCTGTTTTAATGACAAACGATGCGGATGCGCTGACCGCGGCGACGGCGGGATTTCTGATCGTGTGGTACATCGTGATTCTCGCGCTGACGATCCTGCTGATCGTGGCACAGTGGAAGATCTTTGTGAAGGCGGGCAAACCCGGCTGGGGAGCAATCGTGCCGTTCTACAATTTCTACTGTCTGTTTGACATGTCGTTCGGCAACGGCTGGCTGTTCCTGCTGACCTTTGTTCCCTGCGTCGGCGTAGTGATGAATATCATTATGTATGTGAAGCTGGCACAGGCTTTTGGCAAGAGCGGCGCATTCGCGGTGGGGCTGATCTTCCTACCCTATATCTTTATACCGATCCTCGGTTTCGGCGATGCGCAGTACAACGGTCCCGCGTAAGGAGCATTATTGAAAATCAAGCAGGGAAAGCAGCCTTTGTATTTTTTTAAAAACAAAGGTTGCTTTTTTATATTTTTTATGATATATACATAATATAAATTGTATACATGAATAACTGTATAACAATCGGAGAGCGGACAGTGCCGCTCAGAAACCGAAACAGGATCGAAATGCAGGGAAGGAGACTCACCTCACGGAAAACGACAGGAATACGGCGTCACCGACTGAGAGCGCTGTTCGTGGGAAGTTTGGATCGGGAACACTCCGGAGCAGATCATCCGAACCGCAGCCGATGCGCTAGGATGATACGTCGCACGCGTTAAGTGCTTAGAGAGGGTAAGGCGGTCAGGCGTCTTGTCAGAGACGGCGGCTTACCAATGCGGGTGGTACCGCGGATCATCAGAGATATCCGTCCCGAAATGCAGAAATGCATTTCGGGACTTTTTTGCGCGTATCGGCAGGGCCGGAAGGCAGCCGCCACGGCGGCGTGCAAGTACGGCAGACAAGGCAGAAGGAAAATTCTATCAGGAGGGAAAACCATGACAGTGAAAAACATCTATAGGGACGTGACGCTGCAGCAGATCAGTGAGAAAGATATCGGCAGGGAGATCCGCGTGGCGGGCTGGATCGAGAATATCCGGGATCACGGCGGCGTATCGTTTGTGGATCTGCGGGATATGTACGGCGTGCTGCAGATCGTCATGCGCGACACCACGCTGCTCGACGGGCTTACGAGAGAGATGAGCTTGTCCGTCGAGGGGCTGATCGAGCACAGGGACGAGGAGACCTATAATCCCCGCATTCCGACGGGAACGATCGAGCTGGAGGCGCACAAGGTAGATGTGCTCGGCAAGGTATACAAGCAGCTTCCTTTTGAGATCATGACATCCAGGGAGACGAGGGAAGAGGTGCGCCTGAAATACCGTTATCTCGACCTGCGCAACCAGAAGGTGAAAGACAACATCATTTTCCGCTCCAAAGTGATCGCTTATCTGCGGGAAAAGATGACGGAGCTGGGATTCTTGGAGATCCAGACCCCGATCCTGTGCGCTTCCTCGCCGGAGGGCGCGCGAGACTATATCGTTCCTTCCAGAAAGTATAAAGGGAAATTCTACGCGCTGCCACAGGCGCCGCAGCAGTATAAACAGCTTCTGATGGTATCGGGCTTTGACAGATATTTTCAGATCGCGCCGTGCTTTCGCGATGAGGACGCCAGAGCGGACCGCTCGCCGGGCGAGTTCTATCAGCTTGACTTCGAGATGAGCTTCGCTACGCAGGAGGACGTGTTCCGCGTGGGTGAAGAAGTGCTGTCCGCCACATTTGAAAAGTTTGCGCCGGAAGGTTTCGCGGTGACGAAGGCGCCCTATCCGATCATCAGCTACAAACAGGCGATGCTGGAGTTTGGCACGGACAAACCGGATCTGCGCAATCCGCTCAGGATCATCGACCTGACGGCGTTCTTTCAGACATGTACGTTTAAACCCTTTCACGGGCGGACGGTCCGCGCGATCAAGGTACACGCAGATATGTCCAAGGGCTTTCACGAGAAACTCTTAAAATTTGCGACGGACATGGGAATGGGCGGACTCGGCTATCTGGAAGTGGACGAAGACATGAGCTACAAGGGCCCGATCGACAAGTTCATTCCCGATGAAAAGAAGAAGGAGCTGGCAGAGCTGGCAAAGCTTGCGCCCGGCGATACGATCTTTTTCATCGCGGACAAGGAGGAAAGGGCCGCATACTACGCGGGGCAGATCCGCACGGAGCTGGGGCGGAAGCTGGATCTGATCGAGAAAAACGCATACCGCTTCTGCTACGTCAACGATTTTCCGATGTTCGAGCTTGATCCGGACACGAAGCAGATCGGATTCACGCACAATCCTTTTTCCATGCCGCAGGGCGGGTTGGAAGCGCTCAACACCCAAGATCCGCTGGACGTTCTGGCCTACCAGTACGACATCGTGTGCAACGGCGTGGAGCTGTCATCGGGCGCGGTCCGCAACCATGATATGGAGATCATGGTCAGGGCGTTTGAGATCGCCGGCTATGACGAGGAGACGCTGCAGCATAAATTCGGAGCGCTGTACAATGCCTTTCAGTTCGGCGCGCCGCCGCACGCCGGTATGGCGCCGGGCGTGGATCGTATGATCATGCTGCTTAAGGGCGAGGAGAACATCAGGGAGGTCATTGCCTTCCCGATGAGCGGTACGGCGCAGGATCTTATGTGCGGCGCACCGAACGACGTGACGGAGCAGCAGCTTCGCGAAGTGCATATCAAGATAAGAAGCTAAGGGATAGGAGGACGGTATGGCCAATATTATCAGTGACGAGACGATAGAGTATGTAGGGATACTGGCGAAGCTGGAGCTGTCCGACGCGGAGAAGGAACAGGCGAAGTCGGACATGGGCAAGATGCTCGACTATATCGACAAGCTGGGAGAACTGGATACCGAGGGGGTGGAGCCCATGTCGCACGTATTTCCCGTGCAGAACGTGTTTCGCGAGGATACGGTGACGAACGGCGACACAAGAGAGGAGCTGTTGGCAAACGCGCCGGAGCAGAAAGACGGCATGTTTGTGGTTCCGAAGACTTTTGCGTAAATGAAAGAGGGATGCCATATGAGTATCACGGATATGACAGCAGTGCAGCTGGCGGAGGCGATCAGGGCGGGCCGGACGACCGCCGTGGAAGCGACCGAGGCTGTACTTACGCGCATTGAAGCGCAGGATAAGATCTATAACTGCTATGTGACGGTGGACGCGGACGGCGCGCTCGCACAGGCGAAGGAAGCGCAGGCGAGGATCGAGGCGGGAGAGCTTACGGGAGCGCTTGCCGGCGTGCCGGTGGCGATCAAGGACAATATGTGTACGGAAGGTATGCTCACCACCTGCTCTTCCAAGATCCTGTATAATTTTGTGCCCGCTTATACGGCGGAGGCGGTGCTGAATCTGCGGAAAGCGGGAGCAATCATCTTGGGAAAGACAAACATGGACGAGTTCGCCATGGGTTCGACGACGGAGACTTCCGCTTTCGGCGTGACAAGGAATCCGTGGAATACGGACCATGTGCCGGGCGGGTCTTCAGGCGGCTCCGCGGCAGCGGTGGCGGCGGACGAGTGCTTCTATGCGCTCGGGTCGGACACGGGCGGATCTATCAGACAGCCGGCGGCCTATTGCGGCACGGTCGGCATGAAACCGACCTACGGCACCGTGTCCAGATACGGACTGATCGCCTACGGTTCTTCTTTGGATCAGATCGGGCCGCTCACGAAGGATGTGACGGACTGCGCGGCAGTGCTCGAGGCGATCGCGTCCCACGATGAGAAAGATTCCACTTCCGTGGCGCGTGAGGACACCGATTTTACGGCGGCGCTGATCGATGACGTGAAGGATATGCGGATCGGTATCCCGAACGATTATTTTGGGGACGGACTGGACGGCGAGGTGAAAGAGGCCGTGCTTGCGGCTGCGAAGGCTCTGGAAGAGCGCGGCGCTGTCGTGGAGCATTTCGATCTGAGTCTGGTGGAATATGCGATCCCCACGTACTACACGATCGCGGCGGCGGAGGCAAGCTCCAATCTGGAGAGGTTTGACGGCATCAAATACGGCTACCGCACAAAAGATTACGCGGGGCTGCACAATATGTATAAGAGATCCCGGTCGGAGGGCTTCGGCGAGGAAGTGAAGCGCCGTATCATGTTGGGCTCTTTTGTGTTGAGCTCCGGTTACTACGACGCCTATTATCTGAAAGCGCTGCGCGTCAAGGCGCTGATCAAGAAGGCATTCGACGAGGCGTTTGCAAGATATGACGTGATCCTCGGCCCGGTAGCGCCTGCCACGGCGCCCAAGCTGGGGGAAAGTCTCGCCGATCCAATCAAAATGTACCTCGGCGATATTTATACGATCGCCGTGAACTTAGCCGGGCTTCCGGGCATCAGTTTGCCGTGCGGAACGGACCGAAACGGCCTTCCCATCGGTCTGCAGTTGATCGGTGACTGTTTTCAGGAAAAAAAGCTGATCCGGACGGCGTATACCTATGAGAAGATACGGGGCGCGTTCCCGAAGACGGCGAAGGAGGTGGGCTAATGGCAAAGGAATATGAGACGGTCATCGGTCTGGAGGTGCATGTGGAGCTTGCCACCAAGACGAAGATATTCTGCGGCTGTTCCACCGCATTCGGCGCAGAGCCGAACACGCAGACCTGTCCGGTATGTACCGGCATGCCCGGATCGCTGCCCGTGCTGAACAGACAGGTGCTCGAGTATGCCATTTCGGTAGGTCTTGCCACGAACTGCGATATTACCAGATATGCGAAGTTTGACAGGAAGAATTATTTCTATCCCGACAATCCGCAGAATTACCAGATATCCCAGCTCTATCTTCCGATCTGCAAAAACGGCGGCGTGGAGATCGAGACGGAGGCGGGCGGCGTCAAGACCGTCGGCATCCATGAGATACACATGGAGGAGGACGCGGGCAAGCTGATCCATGACGAGTGGGAGGACTGCTCGCTGGTGGATTATAACCGTTCCGGCGTGCCGCTCATCGAGATCGTGTCCGAGCCGGATATGCGCAGCGCGGAGGAAGTGATCGCTTACCTTGAGAAGCTGCGCCTGATCATTCAGTATCTCGGCGCTTCCGACTGTAAGCTGCAGGAGGGCTCTATGCGTGCCGATGTCAATCTGTCCGTGCGGGAGGCAGGTGCAACAGAGTTCGGCACCAGAACGGAAATGAAGAACCTGAATTCCTTCAAGGCGATCTCCAGAGCTATCGCCGGTGAGACGGAGAGACAGATCGATCTCATCGAGTCCGGCGAAAAGGTGGTGCAGGAGACGAGAAGATGGGACGATGCAAAGGGCGAGTCTTACGCGATGCGAAGTAAGGAGGACGCGCAGGATTACCGCTATTTTCCCGATCCCGATCTGGTCCCTATCGCCGTCAGCGACGAGATGATCGCACAGATCAAAGCGCGGCAGCCGGAGTTTCGGACCGAGAAGATGAAACGCTATAAGGAAGAGTTCGGGATCCCCGACTACGATATAGAGATCATCACCGCCTCGAAGCACATGGCGGATATCTTTGAGGCGGCGACTGCGATCTGCGGGCAGCCGAAGAAAGTCTCCAACTGGCTGATGGTGGAGACGCTGCGCCTGATGAAAGAGAAAGAGGTAGATGTGGAAGACCTTCGCTTTTCACCGGAGAATCTGGCGAAGCTGATCGCTCTGACAGACGCCAAGGCGATCAACAGTTCCGTGGCGAAGGAGGTCTTCGAGGTGATGTTCGAGGAGAACGTAGATCCGGAGAAGTATGTGGAGGAAAAAGGCTTAAAGACCGTCAACGATGAGGGCGCGCTGCGCAAGACTGTCGAAGAGGTCATTGCCGCGAATCCGCAGTCCGTGGAGGATTACCATAACGGTAAGGAGAAGGCGATCGGCTTCCTTGTGGGCCAGACGATGAAGGCCATGAAAGGGAAAGCGGATCCGGCGTTGGTAAACCGGATGCTGAAGGAACTGCTGTAGGAAGCGTATGCTATTCACAGAATTTGATAAATGCAAGGAACCGGACGGCCAGCTCCGGTTCTTTGCATGTCACGGGAATGCCGAGAACGATATCGGACGGATATCCCTGATAATCCTGTTCCGGCGCCGACAGATAATCATAGTAGCCGGCCTCGGCGAGCAGATTGTCCTCGGTGAGGACGATACCGACCGCAACGGGTCTTTCCATGGAAGCGGGATCGCGGTGATTGATCACAAGGTCTGCGGGATCCGTGAGCTCGTCCTCCGCGTAGAAGGTATCGTCGCTGCCGTCCGCGAAGGTGGACGCGTCCGTGTAGTAGAAGTAAGCGCCGTATTTGGCAAGCTCCTCCTCGGAGAAGAGCGTCTCCAGATCATAGAAATACTCGTTCTGGGCATATTTCTCGAAAGTCTCCGTCTCCGCTACGATCGCATGGACGATGCCGGCCTGCAGCATGGCAAGCATTTTCTCCTGATTGGAGAGCGCGTCCTGCGAGCCCATGTCCTGAGAGAGCGCGATGGAGGTGTCCAGATATACCTGATATTCGTCAGGATCGATCTGTGCATACGTCTGAAATTCTTTTGCCCATTCGGCGGCCAGATCGGCGTTGTCATAGGTCAGTTGCGCATTGACGAAGGCGGCGTAGAAGCCGTAGTCCTTGTTTGTCACATACTGATAGATAAAAAGAGCCGCGAAAGCGACTACGGCTAACACGACGGCGGTGTGTATCTTATAATAATACCAGAAATAGGAAAGCTTTTCCCTGAAAGTCATGGTACTCAGCGCTTTTTTCTGTTCGTTCCTGATCTCCTCCACTACGGACATGGTGTATCCCTCTCTTTGCCGATACTCGTAAGCCCTATTATATAAACTCAAAAAGAGTATGTCAATGCTTGAAACTTTCCCCGATTTGTTATATGATTATCCTATATTTTTGTACCGGACCGTCCGATGTATGCATGTACGCCGGACAGGAAGAATAGAATGTGGAGGTGTCTTCAGTGGGTGACACATATGTGGAATGTCTCGTGGCAAGGAAGCCTTCGACGCTGCTTACTTTCTTAAAGATCTTTTTGATCATGCTGACGGCGGTGTTTGCGCTGTTCGGCGTCCTTCTCCTGAACATATTCGGGCTGCTTATCGCGATCGCCGCGGGCGTCGGCGCTTATTTCGCTTCCATGAACGCGAATATAGAATACGAATATCTGTATCTTGACAAGGAGATCAGCGTTGACAAGGTCATGGCGAAGAGCAGAAGGAAGAAAGCGGGCGCTTTTTCGGTGGAGCAGATGGAGATCCTTGCGCCGATCAACTCCCACAGACTGGATTCCTACAGGAACGTGAACGCGAAGACGCTGGATTACAGTTCGGGGATCGCCGCTCAGCCGGACAGAAGGTATATGCTGGTATACAGCGGCGGCGTGAAGGTGATCCTCGAACCGAACGAAGCGATGGTGAAGGCGGTTCAGAGCGTTGCACCGCGCAAAGTCTATACGGATTAGTGCAAAGAAATACTGTCAGTTGGAGGACTGGCAGTATTCTTTACATAAAGATCACATCAAGTCACTTACCAACATTACAACAACATAGGAGGAGAGAACATGGGTCAGATTATTGGAGAAGGCATCACTTTTGACGACGTGTTGTTAGTGCCCAGCTATTCGCAGGTAATCCCGAATCAGGTAGACTTAACCACGTGGCTGACGAAAAAGATCAAACTGAATATTCCGATGATGAGCGCGGGCATGGACACCGTGACCGAGCACAGAATGGCGATCGCTATGGCAAGACAGGGCGGTATCGGCATCATACATAAAAACATGTCTATCGAGGCGCAGGCGGAGGAAGTCGATAAGGTGAAGCGTTCCGAGAACGGCGTCATAACGGACCCCTTTTCGCTGACGCCGGAGCATACGCTGGCGGACGCCGATGCGTTGATGGCCAAGTTCAGGATCTCGGGCGTGCCGATCACGGAAGGCAGGAAGCTCGTCGGCATCATCACCAACCGCGACTTGAAGTTCGAGACAGACTTTACAAAGAAGATCAAGGAATCCATGACTTCCGAGGGTCTGATCACCGCCAAGGTCGGCATCACGCTGGACGAGGCGAAGCAGATCCTCGCGAAGGCGAGAAAAGAAAAGCTGCCTATCGTGGACGACGATTATAATCTGGCAGGGCTGATCACCATAAAAGATATCGAGAAGACGATCAAATACCCGCTCTCCGCGAAGGACAGCCAGGGAAGACTGCTGTGCGGCGCCGGTGTGGGCATCACGGCGAACGTGCTCGACAGGGTGGGCGCTCTGGTAGACGCCAAGGTGGATGTGATCGTGCTCGACAGCGCCCACGGCCATTCCGAGAATGTGCTCCGCTGTCTGCGGATGATCAAGGAGAAATTCCCCGATGTGCAGGTGATCGCGGGAAATGTGGCTACCGGCGAAGGAACGAAGGCGCTGATCGAGGCGGGCGCGGACGCGGTGAAGGTCGGCATCGGCCCCGGATCGATCTGTACGACCCGTGTGGTAGCGGGTATCGGCGTGCCGCAGATCAGCGCCATTATGGACGCCTATGCGGTTGCGAAGGAGTACGGCATACCGATCATTGCCGACGGCGGCATCAAATATTCCGGCGATATGACCAAAGCGATCGCCGCAGGCGGAAATGTGTGCATGATGGGCAGTATCTTTGCGGGCTGTGACGAGAGCCCCGGAGACTTTGAACTGTATCAGGGCAGAAAATATAAGGTGTACCGCGGCATGGGATCCATTGCCGCAATGGAGAACGGCAGCAAAGACCGCTATTTCCAGTCTGACGCCAAGAAGCTGGTGCCGGAGGGCGTAGAGGGACGTGTGGCCTACAAGGGCACGGTGGAAGATACGATCTTCCAGTTGATGGGCGGCCTCCGCTCCGGTATGGGCTACTGCGGTACGGCTACCATTGAGGAACTGAAGCAGAACGGCAGGTTTGTCAAGATCTCGGCGGCATCTCTCAAGGAGAGCCACCCGCATGACATCCACATCACGAAGGAAGCCCCGAACTACACGATGGGAGAATAGAAAATGGCGGGTTTAGGGCAGTTAAACCCTTCAAATGGGAGGAAGAAGATATGAAAAAAAGAGTTTTGGCAAAGGAGCTGGCGGGCAACAGCTATCCCGGCCGCGGGATCGTGATCGGCAGATCGCCGAACGGGAAATACGCTGTTGCGGCATATTTTATCATGGGCAGGAGTACGAACAGCCGCAACCGCATCTTTGTGGAGGACGGCGCGGGAATACGGACCCAGGCCTTTGATCCGGCCAAGCTGGAAGATCCCAGCCTTGTGATCTATGCGCCTGTCAGAGTTCTCGGGAACAAGACCATTGTGACAAACGGCGATCAGACGGATACTATCTACGAGCTGATGGACAGGCAGCAGACTTTCGAACAGGCGCTCAGGACGAGGACATTTGAGCCCGACGCGCCCAACTATACGCCCCGCATATCCGGCATCATGCATGTGGAAAACGGCGGTTACAACTATGCGATGTCTATCCTGAAGAGTGACAACGGCGATCCGGCTTCCTGCCGCCGCTTCACCTTCGCCTATGAAAATCCGCTGCCGGGAGAAGGACATTTTATCCATACATACATCGGCGACGGCGATCCGCTTCCCAGCTTTGAAGGCGAACCGGTGCCGATAGGGATGGACGATGACATCGACGCATTCACCAGGACGGTGTGGGAGAACCTCAATGAGGAAAATAAAGTGTCGCTGTTCGTGCGCTATATCGAGATCGCAAGCGGAAAGTATGAGACGCGGATCGTGAACAAGAATCAGTAATGGACGGAGGATGATCATGAACGAACTGGAATTGAAATACGGCTGTAACCCGAATCAGAAGCCGTCGCGCATCTATATGGCGGACGGCGGCGACCTGCCGATCAGGGTGTTGAACGGCAGACCGGGGTATATCAATTTTCTGGACGCTTTTAACGGCTGGCAGCTTGTGAAGGAACTGAAGAAAGCCACCGGACTGCCGGCGGCGACGTCTTTCAAGCATGTCTCTCCCGCGGGAGCAGCGGTCGGACTGCCCCTGTCCGATGTGGAGAAAAAGATCTACTGGGTAGACGATCTGGATATGGAGTTTACGCCGCTTGCCAATGCCTACGCGAGAGCGAGAGGCGCGGACAGAATGAGTTCGTTCGGAGATTTTATCTCGCTGTCCGATGTCTGTGATGCGGCCACCGCAAGGATCATCAAGCGGGAGGTGTCGGACGGCGTGATCGCGCCGGGATATGAGCCGGAGGCGCTGGAGATACTGAAGGCAAAGAAAAAGGGCGCATACAACGTGATCGAGATCGACGAGAGCTATACGCCGGCGCCGATCGAGGTCAAGCAGGTGTACGGCGTCAGCTTCGAGCAGGGCCGAAATGAGTTGAAGATCGACGACGCCTTTTTCGATCATATTGTGACAGAGTGCAAAGATCTGCCCGAACAGGCAAAGATCGATCTGGCGATCGCCATGATCACCTTAAAATACACGCAGTCCAATTCCGTCTGCTATGTGAAGGGCGGTCAGGCGATTGGTATCGGCGCGGGGCAGCAGTCGCGCATTCACTGCACCAGACTGGCTGGCTCCAAGGCGGATAACTGGTTCTTACGCCAGTCGCCCAAGGTGCTCGGTCTGCAGTTTGCGGACGGCATCGGGCGCGCGGACAGGGACAATGCCATAGACCTGTATATCGGTGAGGATCATATGGACGTGCTTGCCGAGGGTGCATGGCAGAAGATCTTTAAAGTGAAGCCCGAGGTGTTCACGGCGCAGGAAAAGCGGGATTGGCTGGATCGGCTGAAGGATGTGGCGCTGGGCTCTGACGCGTTCTTCCCCTTTGGGGACAACATCGAGCGTGCGCACAGAAGCGGCGTTAAGTATGTGGCGCAGCCGGGCGGTTCGGTGCGCGACGACAATGTGATCGAGACGTGCAACAAGTACGGTATGACGATGTGCTTCACCGGGATCCGCCTGTTTCATCATTGATGCGAAGTTATCCTTTCGTGAGTCTTTCCATAGCGCAATAAAGCGGGGCGGTGATCCGCCCCGCTTTTGCATACACGTTGTTCTATTAGTATATCATCGCTTTTTCTTCGCCGTTTAATACGCGCAGACCGCCCTGCACCAGAGCGAGCAGTTCGTCCTCGCCGGGATATACGGTCATGGGAGCGATCCAGCCGGCCTGTGTTTTCAGGCCCTCCACCACGTATTTGTCATAGGCGATACCGCCGGTCACAATGATCTGGTCTACTTTGCCTTCCAGAACGCACGCCATAGAGCCGATGTCTTTGGCTACCTGACGGATAAACGCATCGCGCACTTCCTTGGCTTTCGCATCGCCGCTGTCAGCCATTTTGTCCACATCGCGCATATCGTTGGTGCCGCAGTATGCGTTGAAGCCGCCGCCGCCGACCACTTTCTTGTAGACCTCCTTCTCGGTATACTGCCCGGAGAAGCACAGTCTGATGAGCGCGCCGCTGGGAACCGCGCCGGCTCTCTCCGGGGAGAAAGCGCCGTCTCCGTCGAGGGCGTTGAACACGTCCACGACCTTGCCTTTTCTGTGCGCGCCGACGGAGACGCCGCCGCCCATGTGTACCACGATCAGGTTCAGTGCGTTGTAATCTTTGCCGTTCTCCTTTGCGTAGCGTTTCGCCACCGCCTTCTGATTCAAAGCGTGGAACACGCTCGTCCGAGGAAGCTCGGGCACGCCTGAATAGCGGGAAACGGGTTCTAACTCGTCCACTACGACAGGGTCCACGATGTAGGAGGGAACGCCGATAGAATCCGCGATCTCTCTCGCGAGGATACCGCCCAAGTTAGATGCGTGCTGTCCCTGTCTGCCGATCTTGAGGTCGTTCAGCAGATCGTCGCTCACCTCATAAGTGCCGCCGGGAATGGGTTTCAACATACCGCCGCGGCCGACGACCATGTTGAGGGTCTTGATGTCGAAATTTTTTTCTTTTAACAGATTTACGATGATGTCCTTGCGGAAATCCTTCTGGTCCACGATGGACGCATATTTTCCGATCTCCTCGGTGGAGTGGCGCAAAGTCTCCTCAAACAAGAGAGTTTCGTCCTCAAATACGCCTATCTTCGTAGAGGTAGAACCGGGATTGATGATCAAACTTTTGACTGCCATAATAATACCCCCTGTTTTTGTATTTAGTTCATCTTGGACATCGCTTCGGCAACGACAGCGCCGAGGGCGATGGAATTTACTTTCGTCTCGAAGTCGTCGGAGCGGGAAGTCAGAATGACGGGCGCCTTGGTGCCGGTCAGGATATTGCCGTTCTTGACCTCGGCCGTGTGTACGAGACATTTGTATACCAGATTGCCGGCGTGGATATCGGGGAAGAGGAGCACGTCCGCATCGCCGACGATCTTTCTGCCTTCCGCGCCTTTATGCTTGGCTGCCTCCGGATCGATGGCGAGATCCAGAGAGAGAGGGCCGTCCACGATGCAGCCGGTGATCTTGCCTTCGCTGCACAGCTTGGTCAGTTCGTCCGCCTCCACGGTGACGGGCATCTTGGGATTGACTACCTCGACGGCCGCAAGAGGCGCTACTTTGGGGTTGGGAATGCCGCATGCGTGGCAGACCTCCACCGTATTCTCGATGATGTGTACTTTATCCTCCAGCGTGGGATAGGTCATGAACGCGACGTCGGATAAGAACAGCAGATGGTCGATGCCCTTGACCTCGAACACGCACACGTGGGATAAAGTCTTGCCGGTCCGAAGCCCCACTTCCTTGTCCAGTACGCTTTTTAAGAAAGACTTGGTGTCGATCAGCCCCTTCATGTACATGTCGGCCTTGCCTGTATGTACCAGTTCGACCGCTTTGAGGGCGGCCGTGTAGTTATCTTTTTCGTCGATGATCTCAAAACCGCTTATATCGACATTGTCCGATGCGGCGACTTCCCTGATCTTGTCCGCGTCACCCACAAGGATCGCCTCGGCGATGCCGCGTTTCTTCGCTGCCGCGACCGCTTCCAGCACGGCGCTGTCCTGCGCGACCGCAACGGCCACTTTCTTGACGCTGCACTCGGACACCTTCGATAACAGGTCATCAAAACTCTTGCTCATTTTGTCCTCCATTCCAAAGTGCGATATCACGACACTTCACATTTTATTTTTCTTTTCAAATGGTAACACTTCCGCGCGCAAAAAGCAAATTCGGAATATGGCGTTATCCCATGCCGGCCATGATGATCTTTGTGTAGTTCGTCTCATACTGCACATCGTATGCACGAAACGGCAGATATTGGCGCAGATAGTCTAAGATATCTTCGCTGTTCAGGGTCTGGTCGATATAGATGACCACATTCTCCTGACTGAGCAGCTTTTGGTCGCTGATGGGGAGCTGCTCTTTGCCGTTGATAAAAAACAATCCCTGAAACGCCGGATAATTGACGTAATCCTCCCACATGCGCCAATAGTTTACCCCGTCGCCCACAAAGACGCAGTAGTCCGCCTCTTCGGACAGCGCATCAACGACGGCCTGTCTGTTTGCAAAATAATCGTCTTTGACGGGCTTCTCAAAAAAGTAGAAGGTGGTAAAGAACAGGCAGAGGCACAGCAATGCCTTTGCCGCTCTGGTAAGATGCGGTACGGATATGACTGGGGGGGGGTCGATCAGGCGTTTGCCCCACACGATGATGGCGGCGTATAGGAGAGGCGCCGCCGGCGCGATGTAGCGCACGGTGATATAGGGGGAGGCCTTGGAGATTCCGTAAATATAGATCAGTGCGGGCGCCGCCAGAAGAAGCGGATCCTTCAATACCGTCATGGGTCTGACATGAGCCGCCGCGATCACTGCGACCGTTGCCAACAGCAGGGTACACACGATATAGGGCAGACAGCCTTTAAACAGTTTTTCGTTGAGGCCGGACATCATGGAGACGGCATCTCCGATCAGGCTGCTCTCTTTCAGAAATTTATGCACGGCATCCCGGCCGTTGTATTTGAAGAAAATATGGTTGATGGACGCGGGATACAGGCAGATGTAGATGACGGCGCTGCCGATCATGGCAGCACCGTAGTGCAGTATGCTCTTATATTTCCTGTGCATGATAAGAGCCATGACAAGCATTCCGGATATCAGCGCTTGAAATACAAGGAAATAGTAGTGCGTCAGCCCGCCGGCCAAGGTGAGGAGGATCAGGACTGCGTATCGTTTGACGGTTTCCTTCGGGGAAGCTTTGTCTGCGGACATCATTTTGTCATAGATGATCAGGTGATACCATGTCTGAAAGAGTGCAAGAGCCATCAGCAGTACATACATACGGATAAACAGGACCATGCCGACAGACAGAGAAGAGCAGCAGAAGACCGTACTCAGTATCAGCGACATCTGCCGGTCTTTCACAAAATACTGCAGCAGCAGATAGAAGCCGAGCGCTGCAAAGAGCATGAAAAATATGTTTAGGCCGATGCCGAACCACTTGGAGAACCGGCCGTCAAAAACGGAACATATCAGATTCAAAAAAAGATAGAACAAAGGCGGGTGGGTGTCCATCACCTGATTTTCGACCACCATCTTCACATTGAAGCGTTCGTTCCCTGTGGCGGTCACGGCGCTGCGGAAATAGTCCGCATCATACCATTGTTGATCGTTCAGATAGCAGATGCCTTTGAAGCCGCCCATCGAGGTGGACGAAATATAGGAGAATACTTCATCTCCCTCCAGGCCGTAGTTGACCTTGCCGGCGACGATGTTCACAGAAATGATCAGAAGCGCTGCGGCCAGTATTTCTATGGCGAACAGGCAGTTTTTCTTCTTGCGGTTCATTGGCGATACTCCTTTGCCGCAGGGCGGCATATACTGCATATCGGGGAAACGGCGGTAACACTCTAAGATTATACAATAACAGATGCGGCTGTGCAAGCCGGTATTCGCCCTGTTTCGGCCGGAAATTCAGAACGGTTGAATTTATGGAATGAATCTGTTAGAATATAATCTAGTGCTTTGACGGGAACAGACAGAAGGATAACCTGTTCCTGTAGGATCACGGCGCAGTGCATATACGGATCGATGCACGGAATAGGAGCAGAACATGGGTTTAGTGCAGAAGGTGTTCGGGACGCACAGTGAGAGAGAGCTGAAGCGTATCGAGGGACTGGTAAAAAAGATAGAGGAGCTGCGGCCGGCGATGATGGAGATGTCGGATGAGCAGCTTCGTGACAAGACAAAGGAATATAAGAGAAGGCTGACGGAAGGAGAAACACTGGATGACCTTTTGCCGGAGGCATACGCGACGGTCCGGGAGGCGGCGAGAAGGGTACTCAAGACAGAGCATTACCGTGTGCAGCTGATGGGCGGCATTATCCTGCATCAGGGACGCATCGCGGAGATGAAGACCGGTGAAGGAAAAACGCAGACCTGTCTTTTGCCGGCGTATCTGAATGCGCTGGAAGGCAAGGGCGTCCATGTCGTCACCGTCAACGATTATCTGGCAAAGCGTGACGCGGAGTGGATGGGGCAGGTGCATGAGTTTCTGGGGCTCACGGTCGGCGTCGTTCTGAACGATATGAAATCCGAGGAGAGAAGAGAGGCTTATAACTGCGATATCACCTATGTGACGAACAACGAGCTGGGCTTCGATTATCTGCGCGACAATATGGTCATCTACAAGGAACAGCTCGTGCTCAGGGATCTGCATTATGCCATTATCGACGAGGTGGATTCCGTGCTGATCGATGAGGCGCGCACGCCGCTCATCATATCGGGACAGAGCGGCAAATCCACGAAGCTGTATGAGGCGTGCGATATTCTGGCGAGGCAGCTTACCCGCGGCGAGGATATGGAAGAGCTGTCCAAGATGGACGCTATCATGGGCGTGGAGCGCGAGGAGACGGGCGATTTCATCGTCAACGAGAAGGATAAGGTCGTGAACCTGACCGCGCAGGGCGTCTCCAAGGTAGAACGGTTCTTCCAGATCGACAATCTGGCGGATCCGGAGAATCTGGAGATCCAGCATAATATCATTCTGGCGCTGCGCGCGCACAATCTGATGTTCCGCGATCAGGATTATGTGGTGAAGGACGACCAAGTGCTGATCGTCGATGAGTTTACCGGACGTATCATGCCGGGCCGCCGTTATTCCGACGGACTGCATCAGGCGATCGAGGCGAAAGAGCATGTGAAGGTGAAGCGGGAGAGCAAGACGTTAGCGACGATCACCTTCCAGAATTTCTTTAATAAATTCGAGAAAAAGGCGGGCATGACGGGTACGGCCCTGACGGAGGAAAAAGAATTCCGGGATATCTACGGCATGGATGTGGTGGAGATCCCCACCAATCTGCCCGTCGCGCGTATCGACAGACAGGACGCCGTGTACAAGACGAGGCGGGAGAAGCTGCATGCCATTGTGGACGCGGTGAAAGCGGCGCACGCCAAGGGGCAGCCCGTGCTGGTCGGCACGATCAACATAGACGCTTCCGAGGAACTGAGCGGACTGCTGAAAAAGAACGGCATCGAGCACAAGGTCCTGAATGCGAAATTCCATGAGATGGAGGCGGAGATCGTGGCGGATGCCGGTATCCACGGGGCAGTGACGATCGCGACCAACATGGCGGGCCGTGGTACGGATATCAAGCTGGACGAGGAGGCGCGGGCCGCCGGCGGACTGATGATCATCGGCACGGAACGTCACGAGTCCAGACGTATCGACAATCAGCTCCGCGGCCGTTCCGGCCGTCAGGGCGATCCGGGCGAATCCAAGTTCTATATCTCTCTGGAGGACGATCTGATGCGGCTGTTCGGCTCGGACAGGATGATCGCCATGTTCAATGCGCTCGGCATTCCGGAAGGACAGGAGATCGAGCACAGCGCGCTGACGAAGGCGATCGAGTCGGCACAGAAGAAGATAGAGAACAACAACTTTGGCATCAGAAAGAGTCTGCTTGAATACGATCAGGTCATGAATGAGCAGAGAGAGATCATCTATGAGGAGAGGCGGCGCGTCTTAAACGGCGAGAGCATGCGCGACGCTATCTACAAGATGATCACCGATATTACGGAGAACTGTGTGGATATCTGTATCGGCGACGACACCGATTTCGAGGATTGGGATTTTAACGAACTGAATTCGCTGCTTTTGCCGACGATCCCGCTGCAGCCGCTCAAGGCTGAGCGCGTGCTGAAGCCGAAGAAGAACAGTCTTAAGCAGCAGCTCAAAGAGGAAGCGGTCAAGCTGTACGAGAGCAAGGAAGCGGAATTCCCCGAGCCTGAGGCGATTCGTGAGATCGAGCGGGTGATCCTCTTAAAAGTCATCGACAGAAAGTGGATGGATCATATCGACGATATGGAACAGCTCCGCCAGGGCGCGGGCCTTCAGGCATACGGACAGAAGGATCCGCTTGTGGAGTACAAGCTGAGCGGGTATGAGATGTTCGACGAGATGACGCAGAATATCAAGGAGGAGACGGTAAGGCTTCTCTTCCGCGTCCGCATCGAGCAGAAGGTGGAGCGTGAGCAGGTGGCTAAGGTCACCGGCACGAACAAGGACGATACCGTGCAGAAGGGGCCGGTAAAGCGCATGGAAGCCAAGGTATATCCAAACGATCCGTGTCCCTGCGGGAGCGGCAAGAAGTATAAGAACTGCTGCGGGAGAAGGTAAATAATATTTCTATAAAAATGTAAGAAAGAAGGTGACGTGAAGTGGTAGAACTGGATAACATGAAGTCTGAGTTACAGGCTTACGAAACGCCATTAGCGGAAGTGAGGGATTCACTTTGACTTAGCGAATAAGTCAAAGCGTATCGAAGAACTGGAGATGGAAATGCAGGCGCCGGATTTCTGGGACGATCCGGAGAAGTCCAACCAGAAGATGCGGGAGTCAAAAAGCCTGAAAGACACGGTGGATACGATGAACGCCCTCAGCCGGCAGTACGACGATATCATGACGCTGATCGAGATGGGGTACGAGGACAACGACCCCGCTATCATACCGGATATCGAGGAGGAACTCAGAGAGTTCAAAGAGACTTTTGAGAATATCCGTATCAGCACGCTGCTGTCAGGAGAGTACGACAGGAACAATGCGATCCTGAAGCTGAACGCGGGCGCGGGCGGCACGGAGAGCTGCGACTGGTGCGGTATGCTGTACCGCATGTATACCAGGTGGGCGGAACGCAAAGGTTTTACGGTAGATGTGATCGACTATCTGGACGGCGACGAGGCGGGTATCAAGTCGGTGACTTTTCAGATCAACGGCGAAAATGCTTACGGCTATCTGAAATCGGAGAAGGGAGTACACAGACTGGTGCGCATCTCGCCTTTTAACGCGCAGGGGAAGAGGCAGACCTCTTTCGTCTCGCTGGACGTGATGCCGGACATTGAGGAGGATCTCGATGTAGAGATCAAAGATGAGGACATCCGCATCGACACGTACCGAAGCAGCGGCGCGGGCGGACAGCACATCAACAAGACATCTTCGGCGATCCGCATCACCCATTTCCCGACGGGCATCGTGGTGACATGCCAGAACGAGCGGAGCCAGTTCCAGAATAAGGACAAGGCGATGCAGATGTTAAAGGCGAAGCTGTATATGCTCAAACAGGAGGAGAATGCCGAGAAGCTCTCCGGCATCAGAGGCGACGTCAAAGAGATCGGCTGGGGCAATCAGATACGTTCCTATGTGCTGCAGCCCTACACGATGGTGAAGGATCACAGGACGGAGGAAGAGACGGGCAACGTGAACGCCGTTCTGGACGGCGAACTCGATCCCTTTATCAATGCTTATCTGCGCTGGATCAGCGCCAATTAAAGTGTGGACGTATGGAGATACAAAAAGTCAGGCTCGAAAGCCTGACTTTTTTGCGGTCAAAATCCGGTGTCCAGATTCATGCCGCGGTATTTGCTCGCCGCGTCGGCTGCTTTCATGTCTTTCTGATAAGGATTCTCCTCGTTGAAGTATCTGATCTGGGTGGAAGTCGTGCCGCCAGACACATAGGTGCGCCCGCACTCGGGACAGACGGCCGTGTGGATCGCCACGCTGCAGGAAACGACTTCGCCGTTGTTCTGCGCCGCTTTCTTGTATGCGTTGTTCACATGTTCCTGCTCGTGGCTGCGCACGCGCGCGGCCGCCGCGTTGGGGTCGATGTGCGCCGCAGACTTGAAGGACACGTTCTCGTCGGAACCGTCCTGATATTTGCGGTTCTTGCAGGTCTCGCACTCGGCCGGAGAGGACTTGCGCCCGGCCTGTTTTTTCGTGGATTCTCCGGGATTGCGGATGATCTCCGGCTTCTCTGCGGACGTTTCGTCCGTCTGCGCGCCCGCGTGTCCGGTGTCGGCCGCATAGCTTTCCGGCATTCTGCCGGCTGTGTAGTTGTCATAGAAACTGCCGATTGCGTTCATCATATCGATCATTGCCTCATATGCCATATCGTTTTCAAAAAAGTTGTGTGCCTATTAAAAATATTATAGCATCATCCCGCTGAAAATACCAGACCTAATCGTATTGCGCCTATGGCATATCGGGCAGGGCAGCGCCGGCGTCCTTTAGACAGACCGTTGGAGCACATCGGCACTTAGTGAGGTAATGGCGAACTTAGTGCCGTTATGTGCGGAGTCGAGCGAAAGCGCGTCTGTCAGAAGGACGCCGGCGCTGCCCTGCTCTGTTTATTCTGCTTATGCGAAAAGACCGAGCGCGGTTACGGCTTTTCGGTGTTGTGCAGGAATCTGTCCCGCAGACTCTGTTCGGCGGGAATGTCAAAGGCTTCCCGGCTCGTCTCGTCGTAGAACTGCGCCACCCACGGGAAAGGGTCGAACATGCCGGAGACTTCCCAAGAATAGGCGGGCAGTATGGCCATATTGTCGGTTTCGGCGAGGGGCGCGTCCGGTGCGGCAAGCTCCGTGAAGCTGCCGGCGGCGATGCGTACCTGAGAACGCATATCGTCGGCGTCGATCGAGACGCCCAGAAACTGCGCCTGTATGTGATCGGTGAGGTGGATGCCCATGCACACGTCGATGGGAATGACGATGGGATGCCCGTACTGCGCCAGATCGAGCCGGTAGACATAGGAGAACAGGCAGACGTCTTCGCCCGTCAACGTCCGATAATGCTCAAAGGAAAGCTCCGACACCGTATCCCGGTATTCGGCCGCGGCATAGCTGCGGATAGTCTGACAGCACGACTCCCAGTCCGAAATGCTTTGCGCAAGCCGATCGTCCCTGTCCTGTACCAGACAGGCGATGAAGTTCACCCCGTCCGTGTCCGTCAGCGTGAAGTTGGCGGAGGCGCCGCCGTCCGGCGCATACTTGGCCGGACTGGGACTCAGGCAGGAGACGTGCATGCCGAAGGGAACGGCAAAGCTGTAATCGCCCATCGGCATCTGCAGTTCATTGTTGACGAGCCAGATCCGTTCGGCGGGCAGCAGCAGAGTCATATCGGGGTAGATGCGATCGGGATCGCTTATGATGCCGCTGTTTAGATCCGCCAGCTCCGGATACCTGTATGCGTCCCCGAGCTGCCTTTCTGCGATCGTCCACAGGGAATCTCCCGGCTGTACCGTGTAGGGCGCAGCTTCGTCTATACGGATCAGCTCCGTTTTCGATGCCAGCGCCGTGACAGACGGATATGCCAGCAGAAGTGTGGCGGCAGAGACGGCTAACGTTGTTCGTCCCAGTAATCCCATACACTCGCTCCTTTCCCCAGCCAAAGGTTTTCCTGTTTGTTTTCGCATGCCGCGATTTGGCCTGTCTCCTCCGAATCGTCATACTTGTCCCAAAACGGCGAATCTGTCCGGAACGGTGTGAGGGCGGCGGCTGCAAGCTCCACACAGTAGGTATCGTCCTGCGGTCCCGTCGCGGCAGCGCTGACGGCGGCAGGTTTTGGGTCATAGGCAAACCCGATCACGAAGCTGTCCTGTCCGGTGGGATAGAAGAAGGTGTGCAAGTCGTACAGCTCTTTGGTCTCTTCATCTTCGTTCAAAAACCAAGAGAGAAAGAGCGCCGTCTCCGCTTTCGTACCCTCGAAGGCATCGCCGTATTTTGTCCCCGCGGCCCTGCACCACAGCTGTATAAATGCCTCGTCGATACGGAGGATGTCAGCCAGCTCGTATACCTCGCCCGTGGTAAGGTCGAGATTCAGCGTCCGTTCGGTCTGACTGGTATACCAGAGGGGATTGCCCGCCGAGTAGAGCTCGCGGTAATCTGCGCTGAGCAGGTATTGGCTGTGAAAAGGAACGCTGCAGGACACGTCGCTGCAGAAGATAGAAAAGCGCTCTCGCTGAAATGCCTGTACCTCTTCGTTCGGCGACAGATGCCAGTAGTTTACTCTGTCCATGGCCGTGTCGTAGAGCCGTGTGTTTACCGTGTCCGCCCATGCGGCCTCCGTATCCGTAAGCTGCGGATATTCCACCGTGAGCACGTCCCAGTAGTCGTACTCGTCGGAGTACTCCACGAAGTGCTGTTTCATCTGTACCGTGTAATTCTCGCAGCCCTTTGGGGAGCAGCCGCAGACACACAGTGCAGCTGCGGCGGAGAGCAGGATAATGCGCAGGGGCGCCCGGTGTTTCTTACGGGCATGCCGTTTTTCGTTCGTATGCATGGGCAGGGTCCTCCTTGGCGGATTTTATAAAAATCATACACCACGATTGCATCAAAGTTGTATCATAACTGCATCAAAGTTGCATCATTTAGGGATCTTCGTCTGCCCGATCGCATTCTGCACATGGCGGCACACAAAAAATGCAGGTGATCCGGCGCAAAATACGATCGATATGCGAATAAACATGGACAAGCATATTTTTCATATGTTATAATAGCTTCGGTTTTTATCAAGTTACGGTTTATCAAATGATAGAAAGAAGACCAAGGGGGAAGCAAGTGGATATTTGGATTTTGGTTGTGGATGACAATGCGGCGAATCTGGCGATGGCAAACCGCATTCTGGGAGAGGAAGGCATGCGGGTAAGCTGTGTGAAATCGGGGGAGTCGGCCGTTAAATTTTTGAAGTTTAATCGTCCGGATCTGATACTGTTGGATGTACATATGCCCGGAATGGACGGATTTGAGACCATCGCCGCCATTCGGGCCGACAGCGCCACCGCAGATATTCCCGTGATTTTTCTGACGGCGGACGACGACGGTGAGACGGAGGAAAAGGGTCTGCAGGCCGGCGCCGTGGATTTTATCAGAAAGCCTTTTGTGCCGGAAGTTTTGCTGCAGCGGGTAAGGCATACCTTGGAACAGACTCGTCAGCAGACGGATCAGGCATAAGAGGCGGCGAAAAATGCTTTTCGGCATGACCGGGGCAAAGGAGACCGGCTGAGAGAAAGCGAAGAGAGACGGTAAAGGACATTGGGAATGGATAAGCAGAAGAAACGGGCAAACAGACTGAACGGCCGGAAATTTGTGGTGACGGCGGCTGCGCTTGCGGCGGGCATCTTACTGTTGAATATGGTGCTGACATACCGCATTGCCTCTGAACAGGCGGAACAGATCGGCAGGATGCGGGTGCAGAATATTGCGGCCAATTATCAAAGATCGCTGACCCGCTCGGAGAACGTGCTGGAACGGCTGGGCACAGATCTGGAGGCTCTGATGCAGGAGGGCGCCGGCGAGGAAGAGATCCGGCATTTTCTGACGCAGCAGAAGGAATTGGAATACGATTCCTCCGGCGGGCTGTGCCTGAACGTGTTCTGCGTGGTGGACGGCGAGGTATGGATATCCGGCATGATGACGCCGCCTGACTATGTGCTGCAGGATCGGGCCTGGTACCGGGGTCTGCAGGCGACGCCCAAGGGAGAGGTCTATTTTTCCCCCGCCTATGACGATGCGTTTACGGATAATATGTGCTATACCGTGGGAAAGGTACTGAGCGACGGCGTGACCATCGCCGCCATGGATTACAGCGTATCGGAGATTCAGGAATTTGTGAAGGAGCTTGCCGGCGACGGATACGGCGAGGCGCTGATCGTGGATTCCAACGAAGTGATCGTCGGCTATTCCGATCCCGCTATGGTGGGGAAGAAGCTCTCCGTCGTGCTGCCCGAATACCGGGATGCGTTTTTGCGGGCCGTCGCTTCCGATGAGGCAAATATATCGTTAAAGAGCAGCAAGAACGGCCCCAGCACTATCTTTTGCAGCAAAACGGAGAACGGCTGGTATCTGATGTGCAGCGTCAGCAGCCGAGAGCTGTATCAGGACAGCTACATGCTGCTCTTGCGCGGCGTCCTGCTCACCGTATTCCTGATCGCGGTGGCAGCTGCGGTTTATTTTGTACTGCCGGGGCTGCGGCAGAAGAAACAGAGTCTGCAGGAGGAGAAGAAACGGCAAAGAGACGAGAGGCGGCAGACAGGGAAAGAAGAGGGGCAGCAGAACGATATCACGGCCGCGAATCAGCGGAAGTTCCAGGCCGGCATCACGGTCATTCTGGTGATCGCCATGCTTGCGACCATTGTGATCTGCGCCCGGATGAACATCAACGAGAGCCGCATCAAGATGGAAGATGAGGTCCTGAAATACAATTATGCGGTGGGCGACTGGATCCTGGAGCAGAAAAGTATTCTGGATATGTTTGAAAACGTGGTGGTGGCGAAACCGGAGCTGCTGGACAGCTATGAGGGCATGGTAAAATTTCTGGATGATATCACCAAGCATTATCCGAAGATTTCCGCCACCTATATCGCCAATCCGCAGTTCGCGCACGGGCATCCGATGGTGATGAACAACGGCTGGGTGCCGGAGGAAGACTATGTGGAGGAAGAGCGGGTGTGGTACACCGGCGCTTTGACGGCGGAGGATTTCAATATCACGGAGCCTTATTATGACGCCCGTACCGGCGAATACTGCATTACCTTTTCCAAGGTGGTGCAGTCGGAACAGGGAGAGTTTTACGGGGTGTTTGCGATCGACTTTTATCTGGATGTGCTGACGAATATTCTGGGCGAGAGTTATTCGGAGCAGGGCTACGCCTTTCTGGTGGACAAAAACGGGCTGATCATCGACCATCCCAATTCCGCCTATGAATTTTCCGACGACAATCCCGTCAACATTCATGATCTTGTTTACGACAAGTTCTACAGTGAAGACGGCATGGTGACCTTTACGGATTTCGACGGCAAACTGAAGGTGGGCTCCTCTCTGGAGGAAAATGTCTCCGGTTTCCGGCTGTTCGTGGTGAAGAACTGGTGGAGCATCTACGGCAATGTTCTGGAACATACGGTGCTTTTCTTTGTCCTGTTCGGCGTGTGCATCGTGGGGATCAATCTGGTTATGAACAGGATGATCCAGTGGCAGCAGAAGGCCAACGACGACTTGCGGGAAATGGCGGCTTCCGCTATCCGGGCCGAACAGGCCAAATCCCTGTTCCTCTCGAACATGTCCCATGAGATCCGTACGCCCATCAACGCGGTGCTGGGCATGAACGAGATGATCCTGCGGGAATGCAACGACAGCCAGCTTCTCACCTATGCGGAAAACATCCAGAGCTCGGGAAAGACGCTGCTGTTTCTGATCAATGATATTCTGGATATGTCCAAGATCGAGTCGGGCAAAATGGAGATCGTGCCGGTGGAATATGATTTGGGCGAGCTGGTGCTGGATCTGTGGAACGTGATCTGTCTGCGGGCGCAGGAAAAGGGGCTTGCCATCACGTTTGAGGTGGAGCCGGAAATGCCGGCCGGACTCTACGGCGACGATCTGCGGATCAAACAGATCATAACCAATCTGCTGACGAACGCCGTAAAGTACACGCCTCAGGGCAGTGTGAAGATGAAGGTATCCTACGAGAAAGTATCGGACAAAAAGCTGGCGCTGACCGTGTCCGTGAAGGATACGGGCATCGGTATCCGCAAGGAGGATATCGGGAAGCTGTTTGAGGAGTTTAAGCGTCTGGATGCGGAGAAGAACCGCAGGATAGAAGGCACCGGTCTGGGAATGAACATTACCATGTCGCTGCTGAATCTGATGGAAGGAAAAATGCAGGTGGACAGCGTTTACGGGGAGGGTTCCACCTTTACCGTAACGATTCCCCAGACGATCGTGGAGGAGACGCCGGTCGGGAGCTTTGAGGAGATACAGAAGAAGCACCGAACGGAGGTCGATACCCAAAAGCAGATCTTTGAAGCGCCGGAGGCCAAGGTGCTGGTGGTGGACGACAACGCCATGAATCTGGCTGTGTTCCAGGCTCTCTTGAAACGGACGAAGGTGCAGATCGACACGGCGGATTCCGGCCGGGCGTGCCTTGCGCTGGTGCAGAAAGAAAAGTATCATATTATCTTTATGGATCATATGATGCCGGAGATGGACGGTATCCAGACGTTACACGAGATGCGCAAGGATGCCGATTCTCCCAACAAGGATACGCCGGTCATCGTGCTGACCGCCAACGCTATCGTGGGCGCGAAGGAAATGTATCTGCAGGAAGGGTTTGAGAATTTCCTGTCAAAGCCCATTGAGGGAGAGCTTCTGGAAAAGATGGTCCGTGAATACCTGCCGGAGGAACTGATCCGGTGCGGAGAAGACGTCGGAGAGACGGTCGCGGAAGAGGAGAAAGAGGGGCCGGAAGGAGAAGGCGGCGACGGAGCCGTCACAGAGGAGCAGGAAGAGCGGTATCTGAAAGAGGGCATTTCCATCCGGCAGGGTCTTTCCTACGCCGGAGGAAACAGAGACGTTTATCTGGATCTGATGGAGATGTTTTTGAAGGGGAAAGAGCAGCAGGAACAGAACCTGAAGGGATTTTTGGAGGCCGAAAATATGGCCGATTACGGGATACAGGCCCACGCTCTCAAGGGCAACGCCCGTACGCTGGGCGCGGATCGGCTGGCGGATATCGCCTTTTTGCATGAAAAGGCAGGAAAGGGAGGCCAGCTTGCGTACGCAAAGGAGCACTGGGAAGAACTGGCGGAGGAATGGGAAAAATGCAGACGCAGCTTTGACGTCTTCTACCATGAGTATCGGGAAGACGCGCCGGAGAAATATGCCGCGGTGAGCGGCGGTGAGACGGTGGATGTGCCGGCGGAAGAACTGGAAGCGATCAGGAAGCTGTTAGACGAATTCCAGACGCCCCAGGCGACGGAGCGGCTCAAGTCTTGGCTGGAAAAACCGCTGGAGCCGGCGATGCATGAGAAGCTGCGGGACGCGCTGCTTGCCATAGAGGAAGAGTTTGACGAAGACAAGGCCATTGAAATATTGAGCGGCTCATAAAAGGCGGCGTTTCGCAAACGCCTGTCTCAAAAATATGATGTGAGAAGCAGGGAGGAAGAGAAAGATGAACAAAAAGCTGATCATGGCAGTGGACGACAGTTCAATCGTTTTGAAGATGCTGATGAATCTATTGGGAAAGAACTATGAAGTTATGCCGTTCTCCAAAGGAAGCCGGGCGCTGGAATATCTGAACCAAAAGCAGCCCGACAGACCGGATCTGATCATTCTGGATGTGGAGATGCCGGAGATCAACGGCTATCAGCTTCTGCTGCAGATCAAGAAGCTGTATGCGGATACCAATGTGCCGCCGGTCATTTTCCTGACGTCCAACAGCGACAAGGACGCCGTGATGAAGGCCTTTTCTTACGGGGCGAAGGATTACGCGGTGAAGCCGATCGTGGAACGTGTGCTGTTGGAAAAGATAGAGAAGATATTGAGTGACTCCCTGTGGGGATAAGGAGAAAACAGGAGTGATCTGTTAAACGGCAGGTCACTCTTCTTCTGATAAGACGGAGGAAGCTATGGATATCATACAGAAATTGAAGGAAGAGCTGCAGGTGGAAAAATGGCAGGTGGAAGCTGCCGTGAAGCTGATCGACGAGGGGAACACGATCCCTTTTATCGCCAGATACAGAAAGGAAATGACGGGCTCCCTGAACGATGAGGTGCTGCGGGCTCTGGACGAGCGCCTGACCTATCTGCGCAATTTGGAAGAGAAGAAGGAGCAGGTGCTGAAGAGCATCGAGGAACAGGGCAAGCTGACCGACGAGCTGCGGGAGCGTATCGTGGCTGCGGAGACGATGGTGGTCGTGGAGGATCTGTACCGGCCCTATCGCCCGAAGCGGAAGACGAGGGCGAGCGTGGCAAAAGAAAAAGGGCTGGACGGTCTGGCGCAGTTTATTCTGGCGCAGGAGACGACAGAGCCGATCGAGAATGAGGCGGCCAAATATATCCGTGAGGACGCGGATGAGGCGAAGGCCGTCAGGACTGCGGCGGAGGCTTTGCAGGGCGCGAAGGATATCATCGCGGAGATGATCTCCGATGAGGCGGACTACCGTATCTATATCAGAAATATCACCACGGAAGAGGGCAGACTGGTGAGCGCTGCCAAGGACGAAAAAGCGCAGAGCGTCTATGAGATGTATTATCAGTATGAAGAACCTGTCAAAAAGGTCGCGGGACACAGAACGCTCGCAATCAACCGCGGTGAGAATGAGAAATATCTTGTGGTGAAGATCGAAGCGCCGACGGAGCGCATCCTGCAGTACCTTCGCAAGAAGGTGATCATAAATGACAATCCTGTCACAACTCCGATCTTGGAAGAGGTGATCGCCGACAGCTATGACAGGCTGATCGCGCCCGCGATCGAGCGGGAGATCCGTAACGAGCTGACGGAGAAGGCGGAGGACGGCGCGATCACGGTTTTCGGCAAAAACCTGGAACAGCTTCTCATGCAGCCGCCTATCACGGGCAGGGTCGTCCTCGGCTGGGATCCGGCTTTTCGCACAGGCTGCAAGCTGGCCGTGGTGGATGAGACGGGCAAGGTGCTCGACACGAAGGTGATCTATCCCACAGCGCCCCAAAACAAGGTGGCGGAAGCAAAGGCGGAGCTGAAAAAGCTGATCAAAAAATACAATGTGTCCCTCATCTCCGTGGGGAACGGAACGGCCTCCAGAGAGTCCGAGCAGGTTATCGTGGAGCTCCTGAAAGAACTGGACACGCCCGTGCAGTATGTCATCGTCAATGAGGCGGGGGCATCGGTGTATTCCGCGAGCAAGCTGGCGACGGAGGAGTTCCCCAACTTTGACGTAGGGCAGAGGAGCGCGGCGTCGATCGCGCGGCGGCTGCAAGACCCGCTGGCGGAGCTTGTGAAGATCGATCCGAGATCTATCGGCGTCGGACAGTATCAGCACGATATGGATCAAAAGAAATTGAGTGAGGCGCTGAACGGCGTTGTGGAGGACAGCGTGAACAAGGTGGGCGTGGATTTGAATACCGCTTCCGCTTCGCTGCTGGCGTATGTCTCCGGCGTGACGAAGGTGATCGCCAGAAATATCGTGGACTACCGCGAGAAGAACGGCAGATTTACGGATCGGGCGCAGCTTCTCAAGGTGGCGAAGTTAGGGCCGAAAGCATACGAGCAGTGCGCCGGTTTCCTGCGTATCACGGACGGAGACAATCCGTTAGACGCCACGAGCGTACATCCGGAATCCTATGAGGCGGCTATGAAGCTGCTCGACAAAATGGGGCTGACGATGAAGGACGTTAAGGAAGCGCAGCAAAAGGCCGCCGCGCGGAAGGCGGCGGGCGCCAAAGAGAAGCCCGTGAAAGAGAAAAAAAGACAGCAGCAGAAGATCGTGATCCGCAACACCGACACCGCTATGGGAAAAGCGCTTGCGGCGGCTATGGGCGGCATGACACCGGAATATGATAATGACATAAATGTCGGTTCTTCTAAAGGCGCGTCGGACAAGCCGGAGATGACGGCCGGCAGTCTGGAGAAGAAGATCAAGGACAAGAAAAAAATGGCACAGGAGCTGGGCATCGGCGAGATCACGCTGACGGATATCCTGACGGAGCTGGAGAAGCCCGGGCGCGATCCGCGCGACGACATGCCCGCGCCGATCCTTCGGAGCGATGTGCTTGACATGAAGGATCTGAAACCCGGCATGATCCTGAAGGGGACGGTGCGCAACGTCATAGACTTCGGCGCGTTTGTGGATATCGGCGTACATCAGGACGGTCTGGTGCATATCTCCCAGATCACGGACAGGTATATCAGGCATCCGTTAGAAGCGGTCAGCGTCGGCGATGTGGTGGACGTGCAGGTGCTCACCGTGGATCTTGTGAAAAAGCGCATCGGCCTGACCATGAAGATCAAGCAGGAAGCGAGATAGATCATGAAGGAAGACAGCGCAAGATATTTCAGCAACCGATCGTGTCAATACTTTCCCTGCCACCGATCGGAGAACACGGAGGATTTTAACTGTCTGTTCTGCTACTGTCCGCTCTATGCGCTGGGCGATCAGTGCGGCGGCGGCTTCCGCTATACGGACAAGGGGATCAAGGACTGCACGGATTGCGATATCCCCCACAGAGAGGGCGGTTATGCGTATGTGCTGGAACACATCGGGGGCGTCATTGAGACCGCGCGCAGACGGGAAGGATAGCGGCCCTCGCGGTATTTTCGAGAAAAAGATGCGGCCGCAAGGCGTTTTTCGGCGTGCATGCGTATGCATGCCGCGGATTGACGAGAGGAGCGGTCTGTGCTATGATAGTCACCGTGATAACTGAATAGGCGGTCGGTGCCGCTGTGCCGGAGCCTCTTCCGGCGGCAGCGGGTAAAAGGGAAGCAGGTGCAAGTCCTGCACGAACTCGTCACTGTAAACAGGGAGTGTGCCGTCTGTGTGGAAAACACAGCCACTGGGAAGCGGAATAAGCTTCAGAAGTTAATCCGCATAGCGGATTTACTTCGCGGGAAGGCGACGTCACATGGCGATCTGTAAGTCAGGAAACCTGCCGATGGCCGGTACGGAGACAACAGTCTCAGGCCACGAGTCATTGGTCGTACGTTTGGAACAGCGGACATTCCGTGTACAGCGCGGGAGCGTTCTGCCTGTTTTTCGTGTGTCGATCCTTTGCCGCAGCGGCGTGAGAGCTGCGGCAGGGGATTTTTTTGTACAATGAGCCAAGCCGCCGGTTTGTCTGTCGATCCGGCAAAGGCCGCGATAGCGGGCGCAAGCCGCAATACGTGTCTCGGCTTGCGGCTATTTTACACATACTACGGAGGGACATTATGAAGAAAAAAAGTATCGGGATCTTATTGGCGGGATCGCTGGCGTGCGCCGTACTTTTGGCGGGCTGCAGCGGTACGGAGGAGGCGGCGCAGACACAGGGAAGCGCTGCGCAGACGGAAGGAGACGAGGCCGGCGCGGATGCCGTGTCGGATCAGGCTGCGGCGGACGAGGTGGCCGCGCTGATCGATGCGATCTATGTACAGCAGCGGACAGATGAGACGGACGCCCAGTGTGCAGAGGCCAAGGCGGCGTGGGACGCGCTGACGGACGCACAGAAGGAACTGGTGTCCGGCGAGTTTGCCGATCCGGATTATTTCGGAAGGGATACGGGAGATGCCTCTCGGGACGATCCGCGCAATCAGGACGATATCGGGGAAAACGAGATCCTTGTGGTGAGTTTCGGCACTTCCTTTAATGACAGTCGTGTCAGCGATATCAAAGGGATCGAAGACGCGATCGCGGCGGCAAATCCGGACTGGTCGGTCAGAAGGGCTTTCACGGCGCAGATCATCATCAACCATATACAGGCGCGCGACGGGGAGTTTATCGACAATATGGATCAGGCGCTGGAGCGCGCGGCGGCAAACGGCGTGAAAAATTTGATCGTGCAGCCTACCCACCTGATGCACGGCGCAGAGTACGACGAGCTGATGGACGCGGTTGGCGCTTATCTGGATCGATTCGAGTCGGTGAAGATCGCGGAGCCGTTACTCGGTGAAGTGGGCGCAGATGCGGCCGCGGTCAATGCGGATAAGGAGGCGGTGGCGCTGGCGGTCACGGAGGCGGCGGCCAAAGAAGCGGGTTATGAAAGTCTTGCGGCGGCACGGGAGGACGGTACCGCATTCGTACTTATGGGACACGGTACGTCCCATGCGGCCAAGGTGTCCTACAGCCAGATGCAGACCCAGATGACCGAGCTGGGCTGCACCAACGTATTTATCGGCACGGTGGAAGGCGAGCCGGAGGAGACTTCCTGCGAGGCAGTGATAGAAACGGTTGCGCAGACGGGCTATAAGAAGGTGATCCTGCGGCCGCTGATGGTAGTGGCGGGCGATCATGCCAACAACGATATGGCGGGGGAAGATACGGATTCGTGGGTCAGCAGGTTCGAGGCTTCCGGCTGCTTTGACAGTGTGGAGACGCAGATCGCGGGTCTGGGCGCGATCCCGGCGATTCAGGACATCTATGTGGCGCACACGGCGGCGGCCTCCGCGCTGCAGGGACAGCAGACAAAACTGCCGGGTACTGCGGTGACGGACGGCGTATATACGGCAGAATTTCAGACTGACAGCAGTATGTTCAAGGTGAACGAGGCCTATGACGGCAAAGGCACCTTGACGGTGCAGGACGGGGAGATGACGATCCATATCTCGCTCAGTTCCAAAAATATCGTGAACCTTTACCCGGGGCTTGCGGCGGACGCGGAGAAGGAGGGGGCAAAGGTTCTGGAGCCAACGACGGACACGGTGGTCTATGCGGACGGTACAACAGAGGAGGTGTACGGCTTCGATGTGCCGGTGCCGTCGCTCGATACGGAGTTTGATCTGGCGATCCTCGGCAAGAAAGGCACGTGGTACGATCACAAGGTCAGCGTGTCCGGCGTTTCCGGACAGGACGGTGCGGAAAATCCGATGCCGGGGAACGGTACGAACGAAAACGGCGGACAGGGCAAGGATACGGGCAGCGCGAAAGATGAGACGGGCGATCTCGCGGACGGTACGTACAAGATCGAATTTACTTTTGCGGGCGGCAGCGGCAAGGCCCGGCTTCTCTCCCCCGCGGAGCTCACCGTCGAGGACGGCAGGATGACGGCCAGAGTGGAGTGGAACAGCCCCAACTACGATTACATGATCGTGGACGGCGAGAAGTACCTGCCTGTCAGCAAGGGCGGCAATTCCGTGTTTGAGATCCCTGTGGCGGCGTTAGATACAGAACTTATCGTGATTGGAGACACGGTGGCGATGAGTACGCCTCATGAGATCGAGTATACGCTGACATTTCAATCGGATACGGTGAAAGGAAAATGATGCCTTTTGATATTTTGGGGTTTGTAGGTTAAATAAAGTTTCATGTATTTGTATTGGGGAAAAACGGGAAAACCGACAGACACGACGTTGTGTTTTTCAAACTACAGCCATAAGGAATACGCAGCATTTTACTTGCTCATGGAGTCTAAAAAGGCGAGTAAGGTGCTGCGTTGTTTGTCTGTGAGCTGAAAGATTTTAGACACGATAGGATCGACGGATATTTGATCCCTCAGACTGTCGCTGAAAAAATCTGCCAGAGTAATGTCTAAGGCGTAGCAGATATAAGAAAGATATTCAACGGTAATGTTCTTCTTACCGAGTTCGACATCTCTGAGGAAACTCTGTGAAATTCCTGACATGTTTGCAAGTTTGTTGACCGAATAATTTTTCTGCGTTCTAAAATAAGTAATTCTCTTGCCTACATCATAATCGTAAACTTTTTTGTTCATCTCGCACAATCCTCTTTTTAAAGATAGGGTAGCAATTTTTTTCGTAGAAAATTATATCAATAGATATTGCATATTATATCTATAGATGTTATAATGCATGCTGAAAATAAACTAATTCCAAAAGGAGGAGAGCTTATGAAAAGCAAAAGTATCAAGAAGTTGCTGACCACAGCGCTTATTGCGACAATGCTGGTCGGCTCCACGCTGTCGGTCTGCGCCGCTTCGGGTAGTGAAGGAAGCGGAGGCAGCAAAGGCAAAGAAGAGATTGCTACAGTGGATACGCAGACAGAAGCAGAGGAGAGCGAACCCGCAGCACCGGCGGTCAGCTTCGTATCTGCTAACGGCAATGTATCCGTAGCAGGCACAGCCGTAAGAAACACCATAGCGGGCGCTATCAAAGTAAATACGCTGCAGGGTGTGGCTGTTACGACACCTCTTGCGGAGGTAAAGGCAAGTCTTGGTCTGACCGGCAGCCAGACACCTTATGTCATTGCCTTTGACACCGACGCAAAGAAGAGCAATCTGGCAATGAACTGCGTCAATGCGGCGGCAGAGTCCCTTGGCGGACAGGTTGTCACGGCAATCAACGTAACGCTGGGCGCGAAGGAGAACGGCAAGCTGATCTCCCTCTCTAACGGCAGTGCAGGTATGGTAGTCGGACTTCCGAAGAACGCCGACACGTCCAAGACCTATTCTATCGTATGCGTACAGCCGGGCGGCGTGGTTACGATCCTGAATGATCAGGACAGCTCACCGAAGACGGTTACGTTCGCCGTTAAGGCAGGTTTGGGCACCTACGGCATCGTGGCGAAGTAACGGTTTGACGTCTGCAAAAATTTTATATTAAAAAGGGGGGGGGCATGAGCTCCCCCGTATTTTGTAAAAAGCAGGAAAAACGGAAAAGGCAGCACGGAACATATGAAGACGGGAAACGGATGGACGATGGGAAGAGAGGATCAGAGGCAGAGCATTCCGGTACTGGCGGCTGTGGTTTCCTTCGGCATGTTGGAGATAGGAAGTATATACGGTTTCCTGATCTTCCCGGATGAGTTTGCCTACTGGTCCTGTGCGGCATGGACAGCCGGATATGACTGGTCGGACATCACCTCATTGGGACCGTACTTTTCTTACGGATACGGGCTGATCCTGTTTCCGATCTTCCGGCTGTGCAGAGACGCGGTTCTGGCGTACAGGATCGCCGTGAGTATTAATTATGCATTACTCGTTGCTGCGTATTTTTTTCTGGTCTGTACGGTGAGGAAGATGATACCTGACCGCGCTGTGCCGGTATCGTTGTTTGCGGCGCTCACGATCTCGGTTCCATGGAATCTGTTCTATGCACAGATGACCATGACAGAGACGCTGTTGCTGTTTCTGTACACCGTAACCGGATATCTGCTGTACCGGTATCTGACAGAGGAAAAGTTGTCTGTGCTGATTCTTCTTCTGCTGACGATGCTGTATGCCTACAGTGTTCATATGCGAACGGCGGGCATTTTGGTTTCTGCGGCGGGTGTGCTGGCAATGCATATTTTACGGGGAGAGAAAAAATGGCATTTTTCTGTGATTCTGGGGATCACAGTGCTGTCGATGTCTATAGCCGTATATATGAAAGACTATACTTTCTCCCATGTATACGGAAGCATCGATCCTGCGCTTGCGGCGGATAACGACTACAGCGGGCAATTTGCCAAACTCGGCTATGTCTGTACGGGCAAAGGGTTTTATGACCTGATCGTCACGTTGCTTGGCGGAATACTATATCTGGGATTGGCGACGTTCGGGCTGTTTTATTGGGGGTTTTATGCCCTGATACGATATGTATCGCCGCTCTTTTGCAGATCAGACGCAAAGCTGCGGAAAACAGAGCAGACGCTTGGAGAGACAGGAGGCAGTGCTGCGGCGAATGCAGATGGAACGGCGCGGGCGGAGATGGCAGGTTTTCTTATTCTGACTGTTGTGACGCAGCTTATCATTGCTTCCATCCATCTTTTGCAAATAGGGGAGGTGGATGATTACACTTACGGCAGATACGGCGAACTGGTCGTTCCCTTTGTGATGACCGTGGGCTTTGCTGCGATGTGGAAGGCGGAGCGGAGACGGGCAATGGCTGTGACGGGTATCATAGCAATACTGCACGCGGCGGTGCTCTTTTTGGTCGTACGGCAGATCACGCACACGGGGACGGAGAAGTATCTCGGATATTTCATGGTGGGAATCAGTTATCTGTACAGGCCGGAAGGATATACGCTGAGCCGGTTCTATGCGGGAGCATGGTTCTTTGGCGAACTTCTCACGTTGTCGGTGATGCTGCTGCTCTTTCTCTGCCGCAGCCACACAGGAAGACATTATCTGATGACTTTACTGGCAGTGGCGGAATTGGCGTTGGCGGTCCACGCGGATAATTTATATCTGATGCCCTTTAAGAATGCGGCGTTTCGTGACACGCGGGTGGCCGACAGGATCGTCTCGCTTTGCGACGGGGAGGATCGAGATGTGATTTATATGGACAGCTGCCGACCGGCCTATATCGGTATCCTGCAATTTATGGGCAGGGATATGGATATACAGGTCATGAAAGGCAGGACGGAGCCGGGAGATTGTGACGGAGAGATATCGGCGGATGATATTCTGATTTTTGCTTTTGATGATGAATATGCCGTGAAATGGGCCGATCGGTATGCGCATGAAGATACCTACGGGCATTTCACGATTCTATATAATGATTAGGAAGAGGGAGAACGGGATGGAAAAGTTGATAAAGAGACTGAAAGGACTCGGATTTGCCGCGGCCGCCCTGTGCATGATTGGTACGGCAGGAGCGCAGGTGCATGCCGCAGATGGGAATATGGTAGGTATTCTGTATGAGGTGACTGCAGACACGGAAATAAAGGAAGAGGCGGCTGCTGATTCCGCTGTGATCGGCAGACTTCAGGCCGGAACAGCCGTTATTGTGGAAAGTGACGACGGCACATGGAGCAGGGTGCTCTACCAAGGACTGGAAGGCTATGTGGAGAGTGACATGCTTGAAGTATATGCCGAGGAGGAATTGGCGAATCTGGAGCAGGAGATGGGCGATGTGGCGGCGGAAGAGCAGCGGCTCATAGAAGAGGCTGAACTGGCCGCGAAACAGAAGCGGACCTCTTTGATCTGGGGGATCGTGGGCGCTGTGTTGGTGCTGGCAATCTTTGGGGTCGGCGTCGTCTCCACATTCAGGAATACGAAAAAAGAGGAAGAACTGCAGGACGGCGAAAGCGTTTCTGACAAGGATGGAAGCAGAGATGAATGAAAGACCGATCCTCGTCGCAAGACCATCCATGCCTCCGCTGGAAGAATATAGAAAAATGCTGGAGGACATTTGGGAGAGCAGGATCCTGACACATACCGGGCCTAAACACAGGCAGCTTCAGGAGGAGCTGGAAGCCTATCTGGATGTAGCCCATGTGTCTCTGATGGCAAACGGGCACCTGTCGCTCGAGATGGGACTGACAGCCATGGGTTTAACGGGCGAGGTGATTACTACGCCGTTTACTTTCGCCTCCACCACACAGGCTATTTTGAGATGCGGTCTGGTTCCGGTATTCTGCGATATTAGAGAGGATGATTATACCATTGACTGCGATAAGCTGGAAGGGTTGATCAACGACAGGACGAGTGCGATTCTTCCCGTACACGTTTACGGTAATATCTGTGATGTGGAGAGGATTCAGGAGATCGCAGACCGGCGCGGTCTGAAGGTCTTGTATGATGCGGCACATGCGTTTGGGGAGACCTGGCAGGGGATCAGCGTGGCACGGTTTGGTGATATGTCCGCTTTCAGCTTCAATGCGACTAAGGTATTCCATACGGTGGAGGGCGGGTGTCTCACCTTTGCGAACGACGCGCTGGATGAGTTCTTGTCGAGTATGCGGCAGTTCGGACAGGTGACGGGGACGGAAGAATATCCGTATATCGGAACCAACGCCAAGATGTCGGAAATGCACGCGGCGATGGGGCTTTGCAACCTGCGGCATCTGGAAGAATATATCGGGAATCGGAAGCTGGCGGTAAGGCGCTACCGCAAACGACTGGAAGGAATAGAAGGCGTGCGTCTCTGCCGCGAGAAGGAGAACATAAAATATAATTATACGTATTTCCCGGTGCTTTTTGAAGAGGAGAAACTCGGGATCGGCAGGGACGGAATTGCCGATGCGTTAAAGCGGCATTCCGTCTTTGCAAGAAAATATTTTTATCCGTTGACCAGTGATTTTGGCTGCTGCAAGGATCTTGGGCTTCGAGCGGATGTTCCGGTGGCAAAATATGTCTCCGAACGTATCCTGACGCTGCCATGTTATTCGGATATTACCTGTGAGGAGGTAGACAGGATCTGCGATATTATCCTTGAACAGATTCGACGGTGAGATATGAACGTAAAGAAGACAGCAGATAAAAATTGGTATTTTGCAGCGGCTTATCTATATCTTTTTCTTCCGTTTTTTGTCTTTGCATTGGGCTGGCTCAAACCGCTGTATGCGGTTCCCGCGGTTGTGTGTACGGGAGGCGGGTTCTGTGGGATGCTTCGCAAAATGCCGGAAAGGACCGGTCGCCGGTGGAGCGCCGAAGAACGGCAGAGGCTGTGTTGGATTTCGTTGATTTTGCTTTTCTGGGTTGCCGTTTCAGGCATCGGCGGGATAGCGTTTCAGAATGAAGATCATGTTTGGCGTAACGCCATGTTTGAAATGTTGGTAGAAGAGAAATGGCCGGTCATTCGGACTGTGACGGTAGACGGCATAGCGCAGACGAGAGGATATTCTTATTACATGGGTTTCTGGCTGATTCCGGCCTTGGCCGGAAAATTGTTCGGACTGCAGAGCGGGTATTATTTTCAGATCCTGTGGGCATATATCGGCATTTTACTCTTTTATTACGGGATATGCATCCTGAGAGGAAAGATCGAGATATGGCCGTTGCTTGTATTTATTTTCTTCAGCGGTGCGGATATTGTCGGTTGGTATCTGTCCGGCATCTCCTTATCGGAGATTGAGCCTACACAGCATCTGGAATGGTGGACACAGTTTCAGTTTACCAGTACAACGGCGCAGCTCTTTTGGGTCTTTAATCAGGCCATTCCGGCTTGGCTGGTCACGGTGCTTTTGTGTCTGCAGAGAGACAACCGCTGTATTGCCCTGCTTTTGGCGGTATCCGCCATAAGCTGCATCCTGCCGGTCATCGGGATGGTGCCGATCTGTCTTTATCGTATGTTTGCAGGAGATTACGGTGAAAAGCGTTTTCGTGCTTCGTGGTGGAAGCGGTTGGCGAGGGACAGCATCACCGTGGAGAATGTACTCTGCGGCGGCGTGGTGGGTATCCTGTCCTGCCTTTTTCTGCTGCGGGCGCCGGGAGGCGAAGGGAACGGCGTATTGATAGAACTGCGAAACGGCGGCTGGCTGATCTGGCTGGTTTCCCTTTTGGTGGAAGTGGGTGGTTTTTTTGCGGCGGTGTATTGCTATCAGAAGAGAAATCCCCTTCTGTATGTGCTGCTGGCTTGGTTGTGCCTGTGTCCCGTCCTGAATGTGTACGGCGGAGACAATTTCTGTATGCGGGCAAGTATTCCGGCCCTCATCCTCCTGTATCTCTATGTGACGGATGCGCTGGAACGTTCTCTGCTGGGGAGAAAATGGCTTTCTTTCCTGTTTCTTCTGGCTGTGCTGACGGCGGGAGCCGTCACGCCGATGCATGAGATCAAAAGGACGATCAGTGAAACGGAGCGTATCTATACTTCTTCGGGACAGCAGACGCTGTCGGAGTCGGTCGGAACGGACAGGGTACTGGGAAACGTTTATGAATCCGTGGATACCGGAGAGAGTGTGTTCTACAGATTTCTGGCCGGATAGAGGGAAAGGAAAACGGAAGGATGAAAAAGAAATTCTCTGTTGTCATACCGGTATATGGAAATGAAAAAAACCTTCCCGTTACCCTGCCTTATATGCTAGAGCATCTGAAGCTGTTTCCGGATTACGATACGGAATTGATCTTGGTATGCGACGGCTCTCCGGATCATTCCTGGCAGGTAATGGAGGAATACAGGCGGAAATATCCGGAACGGATCCGCACGGCCAGATTTACCAGAAATTTCGGGCAGGGAAGCGCTGTAAAGTGCGGCGTAGCCATTGCAAAGGGCGATGTGATCGGCGTGATCTCCGCAGATCTGCAGGATCCGTTCGAGTTATTTGCGGACATGCTGCGATATTGGGAGCAGGGGTATAAGCTAGTCATAGGCACCAGAAAGAGCCGTCAGGAAAGAGGACTCTCGAAGGCGGCCTCCAAGCTGGCACATAAGCTGATCCGCAAGCTGATTGACCGGAACTATCCGGCGGGCGGATTTGATTTCTGGCTTATGGACAGAGAGGTCGCCGAGACATACAGACAAATCGATGTGCCGAACGCTTTCATGCAGCTTAGCGTCCTGTGGCCGGGATACCGTTTCAAAACGGTTGAGTACGAGAGAAAGGCCAGAAAAATCGGGAAATCAGGATATACATGGAGAAAAAGATTTCATGTAATGTCGGGCGTTTTTGTGAACTATTCTCGGTTTCCGCTGCGGATATTTTTGATTCCCGCAGCCCTAAGCGGCGTTATGACTGTTTCTTTTCTCATCCGCTTGGCGTTCTGCGCCGCGTCCGGAGATGATTTCGGCACGGGGATCGGTCTTCTGTGTATGCTGCTGTGTTTGTTCGCCGCCCTCTTTTTTGCTGCGTTCGTGATTCTGGGCGAATATGTCTGGCGGATCCTATATCTGGAACAAGGGCTTCCGCGTTATATCGTTGACAGCGGCGAGGCGCCGGAGGAGAGGCCTAAAGAGCAGAATCCGGAGTGTTTAAAACAGCTCGTCCTCTACGGAGCGGGTGGGATGGGGGCCGAGACGGCTTATCTGGTGGAGCAGATCAACGCAGCACACCAGACTTATCGCTTGGTAGGGTTTGTGGTGGATGCCGCCTATTATCAGGAGGGTGTGTCCGTCAACGGCTATCCGCTTCTCGGCGATACCGGTTGGCTGCTGGAGCATAAGGAAGAAGTGTACTGTGTCTGTACGGTTGGCCAGCCTGCGGCAAGGCGAAGGATCCAAGAGGAGATGGAGGCGGAAGGGGTGCGCTTTGAAACACTGATCCATCCTGCGGTAGTGATACCGCCGACGTCCTCCGTAGGAAACGGATGCGTGATTACCAGGCTGAGCAATGTGTCCGTGAATGTGAGTCTCGGGAAAGGCTGTTTCTTAAACGGGCCGGCGCTGGGCCACCATGTGAAAACAGGGGATTACACGGTCCTGATGCCGCGTGCGCAGGTTTCCGGATACTGTGAGATCGGAGAGGAAGTCATGGTGGGCGCCTGTTCGTTTCTCAGCGCACACATGAAGATAGAGGATAAGGCAACGGTCGCTCCGGGGAGTATGGTGTTCTGGAAGGTGAAAGCGGGCACACATGTACTGGGTAATCCGGCGCATCGTATCGTGTTGTAGAGGTATGGGAGAGAGAAGTGTCTGAAGAGAAAAAAATAGCATTGTTGGAAGAAGTTCTGGAAGCCGACGACAGAGGGCTGTCGCCGGCGATGCGGCTGGACGAGATCCCCGGCTATGATTCTATGACGAAACTGTCGCTTATGGTGATGGCGGAAGATGAATTTGGCGTGAAGCTGACCGGAGAGAGGATCAATTCCTTCATAACCGTAGAGGATATCCTGAATGCTTTACAGTAGGGAAAAGGAGTAAGCCGCCATGTGGGAAAAGCGGTACAGGGAAGAATTACTGAACAAGAGGAAAGAGGCCTATGCGGGCGGCGGCGACGCACGCATCGCCAGACAGCATGCACAGGGTAAGCTTACGGCCAGGGAGAGGATTGAGATCCTGTTTGACAAGGGCACTTTTACGGAAGTCAACACGCTCCTGCAGAGCCATGAACGCGACATCTGTCTACCGACGAGGCATATTCCGGGAGACGGGGTCGTGACCGGTTACGGCGAGATCGACGGAAGATGTGTCTGTGTCGCAGTGGAGGATTTTACGGTGCATGGCGGTACACTGGGAGAATATCATTCCCGCAAGATCATCGACATTATGGACATGGCACTCGAGATGCGCGTTCCGTTTATTATGGTCAATGACAGCGGCGGCGCGAGAATCGAGGAAGGCGTCTGCTCGCTGAACGGATACAGCGGCATTTTTCTGAGGAATACCAGAGCATCGGGAATTATTCCGCAGATCGCCGTTATTATGGGACCCTGCGCGGGCGGGGCATGCTATTCGCCCGCAATCTGCGATTTTATCTTTATGGTAGAACGAACAAGCTATATGTTTGTAACCGGCCCCAAGGTGATCGATTCCGTGACCGGCACCAAGGTCGGTACGGAAGAACTGGGCGGAGCCAAGGTACATAGTGAAATCAGTGGTGTGGCTCACTTTACGTATCCGGACGATGCAAGCTGTCTGCAGGGCGTGAGGAAGCTTCTGGAATATCTGCCGGATCATAACGGCAGAAAACGAGCGGAAGAGGAGACCGTCCGGAGATCCTGTCCGTCAAACAGGTCTGTCGGAAGGTTTCTGGAGGAGTGCGTACCGGACAATAAAAAGCTGCCTTATGACATTCGGAAAGTGATATCCTGTCTGGCCGATCAGGGAAGTGTTCTTGAGATACAGAAGGATTTTGCCGGAAATATTGTGATTGCGTTTGCCAAAATGGACGGAAAGGTATGCGGCATCGTTGCGAACCAGCCGGCTGTGTTGGCAGGATCACTGGATGCCGATTCCAGTGACAAGGCGGCCAGATTTGTCCGTTTTTGCGATTGTTTCGGGATACCGCTGATCGTTCTTGCAGATGTTCCCGGATTCTGGCCGAGCGTGGAGCAGGAACATAAAGGGATCATCCGACACGGGGCGAAGCTGCTGTACGCGTTTTCCGAGGCGGACGTGCCGAAGATAACCCTGATTCTGCGCAAGGCCTACGGAGGCGCTTATATCGCCATGAACAGCAAGGGAATGGGGGCTGATCTCGTCTATGCATGGCCAATCGCGGAGCTGGCGGTGATGGGAGAAGAAGGCGCCGTCAGCATCGTATATGCCAAAAGGCTGGCACAAGCTGAGGATCCGGCGGGTGAGAAAGAAAAACTGGTGCAGGAATACCGCGATAAATTCATAAGTCCATATATTTCGGCCTCCAACGGCTTCATTGACGAGATCATCCTGCCGGAGGAAACAAGGGAAAAGCTCTGCAGCGCGCTGAAGGCTCTGGAAAAGAAACATCGGAAACGCCGTGACAGATATCATGGGAATATCCCGCTGTGATGTCTGTACAAGAACGAGGTCGGTTTTTGAGAAAGCTCTGAATTTTCGGGCTTTTCAAAGATAGCATTAACATTTTATGCATATGCGGAAAGGAGAGCAACGATGGAAAAACTGATGAAGATTCTGCAGGAGGTAAAACCGGGCGTCGTGTACGAGGGGAAAACAGACCTGATCGACAGCGGCGTGCTGGATTCCTTTGATGTCATCACGCTGGTGGCTGAATTGAACGAGGCGTATGAAATCGACATCCCCGTGGAAGAGATCGTAGAGGAAAATTTCAACTCTGTGGAAGCGATCTACAGCCTGATCCAAAAATTGTTGGATGAATGAGAACTATAGTCTGGGTATAGGAAGGAGAAAACGAAAATGACGGTTGAAGAAAAGATTGCGTTGATTGAAGAGGAACTGGAGTTGGATGCAGGTACGCTGACGCCGGAGACGGATCTTTCCGGTATCGAAGAGTGGGATTCCATGGCGTATCTGAGTTTCGTCGCCATGGTGGACGAGCATTTCGGTAAGCTGATCACGGCCGCCCAGCTCAAAGCGTGCGGCACGGTCAACGATCTGTTGGGGCTGATGCAGTAGGAACTGTGAATGGGAGAGTTGTATTGTGAAAAATATTATCGACTTGTCCGGCAGGAAGATACTGGTCACCGGCGCGTCCTCCGGCATCGGACGGGAGACTGCCATGCTGTTGGGAAGCATGGGCGCGAGCGTGGTGCTGACCGGACGGGATGAGAATGCCCTGACGGAAACCCTCGGGAATATGCCCGAGGGGGGGGGTGGAAAAAAACACTATTTCATAACATGTGACCTGTCACAACCGGACGGGATCGCGGGACTTGTCGAGGAGGCTGTGGGTTTCGACGGTAAGAAACTGGACGGTCTGGTACACTGCGCGGGAATCAGCGTGAGAATGCCGATCAAAAACCTGAACTGCGATCTGCTGGAACTGCTTATGCGGACAAATTTCTATTCCTTTGTGGAACTGGCGAGGCAATATTCCTTTAGGAAGAATCACAACGGGGGAAGTATCGTTGCCGTATCTTCCATGTCTGCGATAGCCGCCGACAGGGGGCAGATCGCCTACGCGGCCAGCAAGGCCGCCATAAACGCGTCGGTTGTGGCCATGTCGAAGGAACTGGCAAAGAAAAAAATCCGGGTGAACAGTGTGATGCCCGGTATGGTCAACACCAGAATGCTGCAGCAGGGCTATGAAGTGTTCGGGGAGTTGAAGATCAACCAACTCATGGGGCCGGGAGAGCCGATCGATATTGCGAATATGATCGCGTTTCTCCTGTCGGACGCCGCAAAGTTCATTACCGGAGCAAATCTGGAAATGGACGGCGGCCGGATCTGCTGATTAAGGAGTCTGTCAGAACAACAGCCCTTCCTTTGCCGGACGTTTCGTGATAGTTAAGATTTTCGTTGATATAAGGGAAGGGAGTTGGCGGATGGAGCCGATCGTTGATCTGCAGGGAAAACGGATTTTAATTGTTGGAGCCTCATCGGGCATAGGAAGAGCAGTTGCGGTTTTGGCAGCCGAGGTGGGCGCACAATGCGTTCTGGCAGCCCGGAATGAGGAGAAATTGGCGGCGGTCTGCCGGGAGATTGGAGAGAGAGCCTGTTACAGAAGAATGGATTTGTCGCATCCGGAGTGCGTGGAGGCTGTCATAGAGGAGACGGTAGAGGAGAGCGGCCCGTTTGACGGCGCGGTATACAGCGCGGGAGTGGGAACAACGCTTCCGTTGAAAAACACTACCTACGCGAAAATAAAGGAAATTTTGGACGTCAATTTTTTCGGCTATGTCGAAATGATCAGAGTACTGTCCAAAAAGAAATATCACAACTCCGGACTGAGTATCGTAGGGATATCGTCGGCCGCGTCCCTGTTTGGCAGCAAAGGCAAAACCGCCTACTGCGCGTCAAAGGCGGCTATGGATGCTGCTTCTCGGAGCATGGCCGTCGAACTGGGAGAGAAGCATATTAGGATCAATACGGTAAGGCCATCTTGGGTAAAAACGGAAATGTATGAATCCTGGAAAGAGCAGCTGGCTATGTCTGAATATGCACAGAGCAGAATGAAAAGGCAGTATCTGGGTATTGCAGAGCCGGAAGACATAGCAAACGCAGTTGTTTTTCTACTGTCGGATGCCGCAAAGCATATGACGGGGACTTCCGTGTCTGTTGACGGCGGGAGCACGTCTTGTTGACGGATCAAATAGAAACGGAGGAATATATCATGGCTTATTTCAGCTATCGGGGAATCAAAATATCCGGAATTGCCAGCGCAGTCCCTACGAAAGTGGTGAAGGTGGATGATTATATCCCCAAATTTGGCATCGAAACGATCGAGCGGTATAAGAAGATGACCGGCATCGAGCAGCTGCGGGAGACGCATGAAAAGCAGACAGCATCGGATCTGGGCTGCGCGGCGGCGGAAAAGCTGTTGACGGAAAAGGGAATCGACAGAGATGAGATAGGATTACTTTTCTTTGTGTCCCACTCCTTTGATTATGTGAAGCCTGCGACGGCATGCGTCCTGCAGCATCGACTGGGGCTGTCTAAGGAATGTGCCGCGATGGACATTGGCCTTGGCTGTTCCGGATTCGTCTATGGTCTCATGACGGCCTGTGCAGCGTTGTCAGCATCGGATCAGACGAAAGCGCTGGTGGTTGTGGGAGAATCCTCACGACGGATCGGCTATCCGGAGGACAGATCTATCGTCATGCTCATGGGCGAGGCGGGCAGCGCCATGCTCTTGGAAAAAACGCAGGAAGAATCCGAGATCAGCGGCATGCTGCGCACGGACGGCAGCGGCTTTAAAGCGATTATCGTACCGGGGGGGGGCTATCGCAATATGCGGGCGTCCCATGAACCTATGGAGTGGGCGGATGGAAATGTCAGAACTCTGTATAACGGGAATATGAACGGTCAAGAGGTGTTTTATTTTACGCTTTCAGAGGTGCCGAGAGCCATAAAGGACTATATAGAGAGTCAACATCACGACATCAATGATTATGACGCGGTGATGCTGCATCAGGCGAACAGTTATATTCTGAAACAGATTATCAGAAAGATCAAGGCGGACAGAGAAAAAGTGCCTGTCGTGCTGGATCAATACGGAAACACCTCTGTGGCGTCGATTCCATTGGCTATCAATGAAACCTATGGAAAGGAAACAGGTCGAAAGTTAAATTTGCTGCTTTGCGGGTTTGGTGTCGGGTTATCATGGGGCGTGGCCTCTGCGATGATAGAGGCAGACGATATTTATCCGGTTATAGAAACGGATGATTATTTTGAAGATGGCCTGATCAATTCACCGGAAGATATGTAAGAACGGAGAGGAGAGTATATGGATAAAGTAGAGAGTCTGGACAGGTATAAAGAACTGCTTGCCGAAACCAAAGAGAAATGCGGGAGGAGACTTGTCACCAATTCCTACATGTTTCTTGACGAGATACGCAGATATATAGATTTAGGGCGGCTTTACTATGAAAAACTGGAAAACGGAATTGTTTTTTATTCCGATGAGGAGAGTCATTATCGATGTTATTTCCACGCAGACCTTTCAGGTGGAACAAAGAGAGATAAGAAAATTGAAAAAAAAGACAAGTTGCTTTTGACGCAACTGTTATACAGGAATGAAAGGACTGCTAAAGAATCGGAAATGGCAAGTTGGCTGGAAGAGGTCGGTTTTATCCTAAAGGATACTATGGACTATATTGTTGAGGATCGGACTGCAAATAAGAAAAAAATTGAGCCTTTAGTGAAACATATCTTAAGGCTGTTGGACGAAAGTCATCTGACATTTCGAACGCTTTTGCCAAATGAGGTGGAGCAGCTATTGGAATTTCAGAAGAACATAGATTGTATACCATACTATCAGTTGTCTTATCATTCTCCGGAAGAGTACGGGGAGGCGATCCGGGATGGGCGCTTGGAAGGTGTTTTGGATCTGAATGGGAATCTCTGCGCCGCGCATTATTTTGATGCAGAAAACGGACGCATAGGAGGGTGGTATGCGATCAAGAAAGAGTATCAAAAGACATATGGAATTGTGATGTTGTTCAACTATTCGGCGATGAAATATGCAGAGGAGAATAATATTGGTGAAGAATACGGTTGGGTGATGCGAGGAAATAAAGAGTCTGTAAAATATCACAAAAAATCGGGTTGGATTTGGGAAGGCCGGGTCATGGAAGAGTGGTTTTTGGAGAGAAGATAAGTTTGGGGAGTTGTTGAGTAAAGACCTTGATAGGTAATGTTTTGAAAAGAAGGAGATTATTGAAAAATGGCCTTTGGGCAGATTAAAAAAGTTGAAATAAAGGGAATTGTATGTGCATTGCCTGATAACTGTATTCGAACGGAAGAACATATAAAACAGTTTGATTGGGAAACTCTGACTAGAGTGAAAGAGCAGACGGGAGTGGAACAAACATATCGTGTGAAAGGAAAACAGACTATTTCCGATTTGTGCTGCTCGGCAGCAGATAGGTTGATAGAAAAATTGCAATGGGAACGGAAAAGTATCGGTGCTATTGTTCTGACGACACATGCGTTTGATTATGGAAGACCATCTACGACAAGCATATTGCAAAAGAGGCTCTCTCTCCCCATGTCCTGTATGACGTTGGATATTAATCTGGGATGTTCTGGCTTCATATACGGAATGGCTGTGTTGGGTTCTCTTATGGAAAATATGGATATTGAAAGAGCGATTTTGATGTGCGGCGATATGAGTAGTCGGGCAGTCAGGCCGAATAATACCACTAATTTATTGTTTGGAGACGTGGGGGCTGCCATTGCACTTGAAAAAGATTCTGTTGCTAACAGCATGCATTTTCTACTGAATTCGGATGGGAGTCGATACAAAACTATTTTTATGGAAGGCAACGGATACAGGCATCCTGAAAGTGAGAATGCTTATGTGGAGATGGAAGGTATTGATGTCTTTGCGTTTTCAACGATAGAGATTCCGAAATCTATTGAAGAATTTATGGATAAGACGAGATATCAAAACGAGGATTTTGATTTGATTGCCTTACATCAGGCTAATACATCAATCGTGCAGCGCATCATAAAAAAATGTAAATTTGATAAAGAAAAAGTGCCGATTGTCATAAGCAGATATGGAAATACGAACAGTTCCTCAATCCCACTTACAATAGCAGATACCTTGTGGACGAAAGTGAAAAGAACAAATCTGCATATTTTGGCTGTTGGATTCGGAATAGGGTTGTCTTGGGGAGTGAGCGATTTGTATATTAGGCAGGAAGCTGTTATGGAGATTATTCATGTAAATTCTTATTATGATGACATAATGGATAAATAATAAAAGCGGGATTATTCCATTTTCAAGACATGATATGTAACTTGCAACTGCGCCAACCGTATTTCTGCACAAAATAAAAACCACAGAATGTTTCGGAATCGCATCCTTATCCTTTGAACACATCTCACATAGTCCACCATATGTAATTTCCTGATTCATATTATCGACCAGCGCGACCGCATTCTCCGGCTGTCTATCTATGCCAAGAAACATTTTTCTTTATCACGGCGGTTGCCTGTATTTATTTTTGTATACCAAAGAAGTACCAATGGATTGTATTGCTTATTTCTAGCTATTTCTTTTATTTGTGCGCGGGATGGAAGTTGATTTTTTATCTGCTGTTTACGACGCTATCTACTTTCCTTTGCGGCCTTATTAGAAATCTTCCCATTCCTCCCCATCGACTCCAGAATGTACCTTCTTATCGAAGGCAATCAGGCGCTTGCTGTGGATCCCTGCGTTGCGGAACGCGCCCTTGCCGTATTGGATGACATGAGGGTAAAGCAGCTTACTATCCTGCTCACCCATGAGCATTACGATCACATCTCCGGGGTCAACTGGCTGAAACAGCGATATCCCTGTAGGGTGGTCTGCTCTGCGGCGTGCGCGGCGTGCCTGACGGACGACAGGAAGAATATGTCCAGATATTATGACGCGTTGATGATAGGCAGACACCAGCAGAAGTACAGCCAAAAGACACAGCCCTATACCTGCGAGGCTACGGACACCTTCGAGGGTCACGATACCTTTACATGGCAGGGACATATATTGGAAATGCGGGAGACGCCCGGTCACTCGCCGGGAAGCATCTGTATCGTGATGGATAGAAAATTGCTGTTTACGGGAGATACGCTGCTGAAGGAAGACAGGATCATCACCAAACTGCCGGGTGGAAACCGCCGGAAGTATGAGGAGATCACAAAGCCATGGCTCGCGGGCCTGTCCGGAGAATTGTATGTCTGCCCAGGCCATGGAGAGGGTGGGCTGCTGAAGAAATTTGAGATATAAAGATAGCAATAAAAAGAGAAAGGCTTGGGATTATGCAGAATAATATCATTCAATGGTTGGAAAACAGCGCGGATAGATTCCCGGACAAGATAGCCGTTGCGGATAAGGATAAAAGTTATACATACCGCGAACTGCTTGACAGGGCTAAGCGGATCGGCAGTTTTCTGGCGCCGGCCGTGAAGAAGGGGGATATCATCCCTGTGTTTATGGAAAAAAGTGTGGAGGCCATCGCCGCGTTCATGGGTATCGTTTATGCCGGCTGTGGCTATACGGTTTTAGACGTCAAGCAGCCTGCGTTTCGTCTGCACCAGATTCTGGCTACCCTCGAGGCTGAGGTTCTGATCTGCAGGGAGGAAGAGCAGAAGGAATGCGTAGAAAAAATCGATTTTTCGGGGAAATGCCTGCTTTTTGAGGAAATAAGCGCTGCGGAGATTGACGAGGATTCCTTGGCTGAGATTCGGCGGCTGACGTTGGATATCGATCCTCTGTATGTTATGTTTACATCCGGTTCGACAGGAGTGCCAAAGGGTGTTTGTGTCAGCCACAGGTCGGTGATTGATTTTATCGAGTGTTTTACTGAGATTTTTGAGATAGGAGAGGAAGATGTCATTGGCAATCAGGCCCCTTTTGACTTTGATGTCTCTGTAAAAGACATCTATTCTACCCTCAGAATGGGCGCAACGATGCAGATTATTCCAAGGACATATTTTTCACTGCCGAAAAAACTGCTGGATTTTCTTTGCGACAGGCAGGTTACGGTTATTATATGGGCTGTCTCGGCGCTGTGTATTTTAACCACATTGAAAGCGTTCAGGTATAAAGTTCCTTCTGCTTTGCGCAAGATCATGTTCAGCGGAGAGGTAATGCCTGTGAAGCATCTGAACGAGTGGAAGCGTAATATCCCGAATGCCATATATGTTAATCTGTACGGTCCGACGGAGATCACATGCAACTGCACTTATTACATTATTGACAGAGAATTTGATAACAGTGAGACGCTGCCCATCGGGGGTCCCTTTCCCAATGAAAAGGTATTTCTGCTGGATGAAGAGGATTGTCTGGTGACGGACACAGGACAACAGGGTGAGATCTGTGTTTCCGGAACAGCTCTGGCACTTGGATATTATAACAATTGGGAGCAGACGGATAAAGTGTTTGTGCAGAATCCACTGAATACAAAGTATCTGGAGATGATTTACCGCACGGGTGATTTGGGTGCATATGGCGAAAACGGAGAGTTGTATTTCCATTCTAGGAAGGACTTCCAGATCAAGCATATGGGACATCGGATCGAGCTGAGTGAGATCGACATTGCTATCGGAGAAAACGAAGAGATTGTACGTGCCTGTACCATTTATGACGAGGAGCGCGGCAAGATTGTCTCATTTTACCAGGGAGAAGGGCTGGATGAAAAAGGTTTGATTCAGCGTATTTCAAGAAAACTTCCGGATTTTATGCACCCGAATGTTTTGATCAGGGTAGAAGAGATGCCTTTAAACAAAAACGGAAAAATTGACAGAAAGCAATTGATGGAATTATATAGGAACAAATAAATAGGAGTACAGCGTCTATGGGAGGTGAATAATTTTGGATCGTGATATATTAAAAGCTTTTCTTGAAAATCATGAGGTTACGCCGTCTTACATTTTTGATACGGATGTTTTATGCAGCCGGATACAGCAGATACAAAATATCTTGGAAGACAAAGCGGCAGTCTGTTATGCCATGAAAGCGAATCCTTTTCTGGTGCAGGCGCTTAGCGGGATCGTAGATAAATTTGAAGTCTGCTCTCCTGGGGAATTTCGGATTTGTGAACGGAATGGGGCGGATATGAGTAAAGTCGTACTTTCCGGCGTTTATAAGAATCCGATGGATACCATTCGGACGGTCGAAGTGTACGGAGATAAAATCACTTATACTGTGGAGTCTCGTACACAATTTGAATTGCTGAAGGAATGTGCCGTAAAAACAGGGAAAAAACTGCCCATTTTGATTCGCTTAAACTGTGGCGGGAATCAGTTTGGCGTAGATCGGGAAACGTTGGAAGAAATTGTCAGAAAAGAAACAACGTGCAAATATTTACGCATTAAAGGGATACAGATGTTTTCCGGAACACAGAAAAAGAAATTGAGACAGATTGAGCAGGAATTGCAGATGCTGGACGCATATTGTACTGAATTGATGGAAAAATATGGATTTTATGTGCAGGAACTTGAATACGGTCCTGGGCTTTATGTCTCTTATTTTACAAATGAGGAAGATGAAAGCGAAACACAGCTTTTGGAATTAAAACGGATTTTGGAAGGTATGCGTTTCCGTGGGGAAATTACATTGGAAATGGGGCGGTTTATTGCGGCCGGATGCGGTACATATGTCACTTCTGTGGTGGATATCAAAGAAATTGAAGGAAGGAGGATTTGCATAGTCAATGGTGGAATCAATCATGTAAATTATTATGGTCAAACTATGGCTATGCGCACTCCTCGCGTCGAGCAGATGCCGGATAGAAACGGCGAAACGGATAAATATATGGTTTACGGTGCGCTTTGTACGACGGGAGATCTTTTATTAAAGCAGTTCCCTCTTACAGATGTACGGCTTGGAGATGTGCTGGTTTTCCATGATATTGGCGCATATTCCGTGACGGAATCTATGTACTTGTTCCTCAGCAGAGATTTGCCTAGTGTTTATCTGTACTCGGAAGATACCGGTTTCGAACTGGTACGCCCGGCACGTCCGACGGATGTTCTGAATGCGATTCGGTGATCAACATAGTATCATGGCTGACGCAGATTACCAGTGGATATGCTGTATGTAAAACCGAAGGCGGAACAATAGTAACAGCATAGCACCTTGGCAATTTCATATCTTACAGCGGAATTTGGAGATAAACGAAAAAACGTTTCAATTAAATTTAAATTTAACTTGCATTCTCCTGTTTGGTGTGATAGAGTAAAAACATGAAATTGATTCTCGCACAGTACATTCTTAAATTCGAGTGCGATACACCGATTATCTCGGTGTCCGGCTTTTCGCCAAAATTTCATGATACTATTGTATATGCGGCGGAAAGCGACTCTTTCCGTCGGCGTCACATCAAAGGAGGAAAAAGATGGTAGACCAAGAAATGCTTTCGGCAATATCGGATTTGCTGGATGAAAAATTGGAAGAGAAACTGGAAGAGAAATTGGAGCAGAAGTTTGATGAGAAGCTGCAGCCGATTTATGACAGACTGGACGGATTGGATGCGAGAGTGGATCATCTGGAAGAGGATATGCATTACGTGAGAGAAGAGCAATTAGAGAATAACGTAATACCACGCTTGGATCATCTGGAAGAGGATATGCGTTACGTGAGAGAAGAGCAACTAGAGAATAATGTAATGCCGCGACTGGATCATCTGGAAGAGGATATGCGTTACGTGAGAGAAGAGCAGTTGGAGAATAACGTAATGCCGCGACTGGATCATCTGGAAGAAGATATGCATTACGTGAGAGAAGAACAGCTGGAGAATAATGTGATGCCGCGACTGGATCATCTGGAAGAGGATATGCGTTACGTGAGAGAAGAGCAGCTGGAGAATAATGTAATGCCGCGGCTGGATCATCTGGAAAATGGCATGCATGACATGATACCGCGCTTAGATCATCTGGAAGAAGATATGCATTACGTGAGAGAAGAACAGCTAGAGAATAATGTGATGCCGCGACTGGATCATCTGGAAAATGGCATGCATGACATGATACCGCGCTTAGATCATCTGGAAGAGGATATGCATTACGTGAGAGAAGAGCAGTTGGAGAATAACGTAATGCCACGCTTGGATCATCTGGAAAACGATATGCGTTATGTCAGAGTCGTGCAGCTTGAAAATGGCGTGATACCGAAACTGAATACGATTGAGTCGTGCTATCTGGATACTTTTGAGAGATATATAAACCGAACGGAGCAGATAGATGAGATGGCGGCAGATATTGTTGTTTTGAAAAGCGTTGTTTCCGGACACAGCGAGGCGCTGCAGCAAATGCAGGGCTAGAGAGGATGCAGTAGCGCAGAGGATGTAAGCAGAAAATAAAACAGTGATTCGATAAATTCCCAATGTGAGATATGAGATGATCTTGTGTTGGGAATTTTGTGTATAAGTGATTTTGAGGTTATATTAGCGAAGGAAACAGTGGAAATACATGAGAAATCTGACAGACTGCCTGAAAAGATTTATGGTTGGTGCTGAGGTGGATATGCCAAAAAAAAGTTATATATGGAATACACTGTCCGGAATGCTCAACGCAGGGCAGTCGGTGCTGATCCTGATGACGCTTACTAGAACTGTCGGGATGGAAGAAACGGGAATTTTTACGATTGCCTATGCGTCTGCAGCGCTCTTTTTTACGGTGGGGAGTTATGGCATGCGAAGCTATCAGGTAACGGATACGCTTGGACATTACCGTTTTTCAGACTATTTGGGATCGCGCGTGATGACCTGTGCTGCGATGAATGTGTTGAGTGTATTGTATGTCATATATGGATATGTGTGCAACGGCTATCATGCGTATAAGATTGCGGTCATGCTGATTATCTGTCTGATGAGGACGGTAGATGCTGCGGAAGATGTCTTTACCGCGTTCTATCAGCAGCAGGGCAGATTGGATGTAGGGGCAAAACTTACGTTTACAAGACAACTCCTGAGTGTTGTCTGTTTATGTATACTGTTGATTTTAGGCGGTAATCTTTTGATGTCTTCTATAGCGGCAGTAGCGGTTAGCACTGTCACATCTGTATTGATGAATCGCGCGGTAATGAGTATATTTCGGTGGGAGAAGACAGGTTTTTCTTTTCGGACAACTATGAATCTATTGTGGGACTGCATGGGACCGTTTGCGGCGGGCTTTCTTTCTTTTTATCTTGCCAATGCATCCAAATATGCGATTGATGCGTATCTGCCACAGGAGATGCAAGCATATTACGGGTTTATCTCTATGCCGATTCTGGTTGTCGGGTTGCTGAATAGTTTTCTCTATCAGCCGATTCTGCCGTCTCTTGCGGCAGACTGGAATGAGGGACGCCATGAATTATTTATTCGCCGTGCGGTCAGACAAATATTTCTTATATTTGCAATCACAATGAGCGTTTTGATCGGTGCGTATCTGCTTGGTATACCGTTTTTATCGTTGCTGTATCACACGGATCTGCGATCTTTTAAAGTAGAATTGCTGATACTGCTTGTCGGAAGCGGCATGTTGGCTCTGTCTGGTTTTATCAATATTTTGCTGACGATACTGCGATGCCAGCAGGACTTGATAGGAGGATATTTCCTGATAGCGGTTTTGGCTTTTTTTCTGTCGCCTTTATTTGTACGGCGATGGGGAATTGACGGAGCTTCTTGGATTTATACGATACTGGTCAGCGGGCTGGCTTTCATATTTGCGATTCTGTTAGCGATAAGGATCAAGGGAAAAGCAGACATTTAAAAAATAATGTAAAAACGGAGATACGATGGCGAAAGGAATGATCGGTATTGATAGATAGGAAGGTACTTGGAAGACGACTCAGAGAGGAACGTATACGACATAGAATGACTCAGGAACAGGTCGCGGCGTATATCGACGTATCCACCACCTACGTCGGATTTATCGAGCGCGGTGAGCGGGCCGTCACACTGGAGAAACTGGAGCTTTTGGCTCAGTGCTTTCATGTGCCGATCGATTCGTTATTGAGGGAAAATCCTGAAGGCTCAACAGCGCAGGCTAAGACGGAGCGCCTGAACAACTTGTGGGAGGCGTCATCTATGGACGAAAAAGACATGATCCTGTCCTTCTCGGAATTTATTCACAGCAAAAAGGATGAGGGGAGGGAGCACAAAACACCTCTTGCATAATTCACCGTCAGGGTGTATACTCCCTATAGTAATAAAATAAAGAAAAAGTTCTTCGGGGTCGGGTGCAATTCCCTACCGGCGGTATAGTCCGCGACCCGGGGCAGTATGATCCGGCAGACCTGTATATGTGCCGTAAGTGTACATGACAGAGAAGCGGTTATTGCTTCGGCTGATTTGGTGTGATTCCAAAACCGACAGTACAGTCTGGATGAGAGAAGAAAAGGCAGCATTTCGTGTGTACGCATTACGGAAGCTGTTTCTTTTGCATGAATGCCCCGAAAGATTTTCGGGGCTTTTTTGTCGTATGAAAATTTTCGGCACGACAAAGGATCGAGGGCTTTTTCCGACAAATTTATGACAGAAGCGCTGCATGCAGGGCGCTTCGGAATGGAGGAAAAGAGTAACATGAGTAACGGATTATGGCAGAGCATCAAGGACAATGTGATCTTCGTGTTGGTGTGTCTCGTGGTGGCGGTGGGGCTGTTCCTGATCGCCTATGCGGCGGAGAAGTATGTGTATAAGCGGGACGGTGTCAGGGAGCGCATTTTAAGTACCAGAAAGATCGCGATGATCGGCCTGTTCTCGGCCATCGCGGTGGTGCTGCACATTTTGGATTTTCCCATTGTTTTTCTGGCGCCCGGTTTCTATAAGCTGGACTTCAGCGAGATCCCTGCGCTTGTGGGGGCGTTCGCTTTCGGCCCGGTGGCGGGGGTGATGATCGAGTTCTGCAAGATACTGCTGAAATTGGTCTTTAAAGGCACGAGCACGGCGTTCGTGGGAGATCTGGCAAATTTTGTGATCGGGTGCAGTCTGGTGCTGCCGGCATCGATCATCTATATGTGTAAGAAGACGAAGAAAAGGGCGGCGCTTTCCTGCGTGGCGGGCGGCGTCATCATGACGGTGTTCGGCACGGCTTTCAACGGCGTCTATCTGCTGCCGGCTTTCGCGTCGCTGTACGGCATGCCGCTTGAAGAGATCATCGCCATGGGGTCTGAGATTAACGACAATATCCACAGCGTCACGACCTTCGTGTGCTTTGCGGTGGCGCCGCTCAATATCATCAAGAGCGTGGCGGCGTCGGTCGTCACCATGCTGATCTATAAACCGCTCAGCCCGATCTTAAAGGGCGCGCAGTTCCCGGCAAAACGGTGAGCAGCGGACGGCACGCGCTTTTAGAGATTCTTTAGAGAAAAACTTGATATGATGATACCGTAGATCAACGATTGGCCTATAGATGTAACGGGCAGCGGACCGGAGGAGAAGGAATTATGAAAATACGCAGATCCGGCGCGAAAAGTCGTAAAGACACGCGGACTTTCTTTCTGTTTCTCACCCCCAGTATACTGGGGGTGCTTGTGTTTGTGTTGCTGCCGTTTCTGGACGTATTTGAACGGTCCTTCCGCACGGTGGTGACGGGGCGGTTTGTGGGATTCGGAAACTATGCGACCGTCTTTGGCAATCAGGCTTTTCGGCTGGCGGTCGGGAATACTCTGCGGTTTACGCTGGTGTGCATACCGCTCCTTGTTGTGATCGGGCTGATGATCGCTTATCCGGTCAGCCGGTTCAAGAGCGCCGGGGTCATCAAATCTTTGTACCTGTTTCCGCTGGCGATGCCGACGGCGACTATCGTTATCGTGTGGAAGATCGTTTTCTGCCGCCGGGGATTTTTGAACCTCCTGCTGACCCGGCTCGGCGAATGGAGCGGACTGTGGGGCGAGGTGCAGACGGATCTTCTGGGGACGAAGGCCGCCTTCTGGGTATTGGTGTTCAGCTATATTTGGAAAAATGTGGGCTACACGATCGTTTTGTGGCTGGCCGGCATTCTGGGGATCCCGAATGAACTTCTGGAAGCGGCGAGAGCGGACGGCGCTTCCGAGAGCCAGTGCTTTTTTCGGATCGTGCTCCCGAATCTGAAAGGGAGTCTCTACACGATCGTGATACTCTCTTTTCTGAATTCTTTCAAGATATACAGGGAGGCTTATCTGGTGGCCGGCTCCTATCCGGTACAGGATATGTATCTGCTGCAGCATCTGTTCAATAACTGGTTCGTCAATCTGGATTTTGACAAAATGGCTGCCGCTACCGTCTGTGTCGGCGGGTTCCTGTTCGCTGTGATCATGCTGCTGCAGCGGCTGTGGGACAGCCGGGACATGTAGGGAGAGAGGATCTTGCGAACGCCGTCCTCTGACGTAACGGACAGCACACATAGAAAAGGAGGATCACAATGAAGCTGCCATACATAAAATTCCATCTTCGTGATATCAAGCGGGGCGCGGCGTTTCTGCTGATCCTGCTGCCGACCGTTCTGGTCTGTCTGCCGATCTTTCTTCTGATAACCGGCTCCGTGATGAGCGGCGGGGAGCTGCAGCAGCATCTGGCGCCGGTCTTTTCCGACGATGCGGCGTTTGTCAGCTGGAAGGCCATACCCGATTACCCCACATTTGCCCACTACGGAAAACTGCTTTTTATGACGCCGCAGTTTTTTGTGCTGTTCTGGAATTCCGTCAGGCTGGTGGTCTGTATACTGGCGGGACAGCTTGCGGTGGGAGTCCCTGCGGCATGGGCGTTTGCGGTGTATCAGGTCAGGGGCGGCAGGGCATTGTTTACCCTCTATATCGTGCTGATGCTCCTGCCCTTTCAGGTGACGATGCTTTCGAGTTATCTCGTGCTGAACCGGCTGCATATGCTGGATACGCATTTGGCCGTGATCCTGCCGGCCGTCTTTTCGACGCTGCCGGTGTTCCTTGTCTACGGGGGATTTCGGGCAATCCCGGCGCAGCTGTTTGAGGCGGCGCGGATCGACGGGGCGTCGGAGCGCCGTATCTTTCTGAGTATCGGGCTGCCTCTCGGCAAGAGCGGGCTGCTGTCGGCCGTGGTGCTGGGTTTTCTGGAGTACTGGAACATGATGGAGCAGCCTATGGCTTTTCTGGAGGATAAATCACTGTGGCCGCTGTCCCTGTACCTGCCGGAGATCACATGGCAGCAGGCGGGAAACGCCTTTGCAGCGTCGGTCATCACGCTGATCCCGGCGGTGTTTGTCTTTGTCTGGGGGCAGGATTATTTGGAGCAGGGCATTGTCTTTTCGGGACTGAAAGAGTAAGGCGCGGATAGAGTGGAGGGATCGATATTGGAAAACAGAAGGAAAAAGAAGATCATAACGGCGTTTTTCGTTTTTCTGGGACTCATGTGGCTGTGTACGGTGATCTCCAAGAGTATCTACAGTTCTCGGCTGCCGATCGTCAGCACGGTGTCGGCCGAGCAGAAATATATAGAGCACATCGTGCAGACAGACGGTATCGTGGTGGCGGGCGACAAGAAACCGGTGACGACGGTGAGCGGTCTGCGGGTCGAGAGTCTGACGGTGCAGGCGGGCGACAGCGTGGAGGAAGGCGACGTCGTTTTTACGGTGGATACGGAGGATCTGCAGGATATCATAGAGGAGAGGCGGACGGCGATAGCCAAACTGCAGGCGCAGATCGGCGCGGCCGAGCGCAACGAAGAGTTGGCCCGACAACAGAAAGCGTTGGACGAGCAGCGGGCCAGAGAGGACTACGACGCGACGGCCAGACGCGAGGATACGCTCGTAGGGCGGGCGGCGAATGAGATCAGTAAGGTGGAAGAGCAGATGGAAGGAGACGGGGACGACGGATATTCGGAGGAAGCGCTCTCGGAAGCGCTGCAACAGGCGGCATATGCGGAGGCAGATGCCAGATGGCAGCGGGACGAAGCGATGAAGGAGGCGGAGCGCAGAGTGGAGGATACCACCGCGCCGGATGCCGAGGACGCCTCGCTGGAGGTGAGCCGTCTTGAGCTGGGCGCCTTGCAGGAGGAGCTGGACCGTTTCCAGGCGATCGCAGACGCGGGAGGGCAGATCTATGCACAGCAGGGCGGTCTGGTGACGGATATTTACGTGAGCATCGGCGGCCGGACTTCCGATTCCGCGGCCATGCTGCTCTCGGACGATTCCGTGCCCTGCCGCTTCAAGACGGTCATTTCGCAGGAACAGAAAAAATATATCGGCTTGCACGATACCGTGACACTGAAGCTGGACGGCAGCAGGGAAAAGGAAATGACAGTGGACTATCTGGCGGAAAGCGACTCCGTGCCGGGCAGTTACGATGTCTATATCGATCTTCCCGAAGGAGTGGGAACGCCGGGGATATCCGGTGAACTGCGCTGTGCAAAAAGCGGGGAAAAACAGCCCTGCTGCGTGCCGGCGGAGGCGGTGTATACCGTGAACGCCAGAAGCTACGTCTACGTGGCGCAGGAGCGCGACGGCATTCTCGGCAAAGAGTACTATGCGTCACAGATCAACGTGAAGATCATTGATCAGAACGACAGCTGGGCCGCAGTGGAGAGCGCGCTGGACGGCGACAGCCTTGTGATCGCTTCCTCCACGAAGGAACTGGAAAACGGGGCCGCGGTCAGACCGGCGGAGGAGTGAGATAAGCTGGTCAAGCGCCGCAAGATATGATACACTACAAGAGAACGGGAGCATTTCGGCTTATAGGCTCACGGCTATAAACGCAGTCATACGGCGTCGATCAGGAGGAAATATATTATGGGTATCATCATCAAGAGCGCGTTGGCAGTCCTGCCGCAGGGAGCGGAGGACGTGATACGGGAGACGGATATTTATATCGAGAAAGACAGGATCGCGGGGATCGGGCAGAGACCGTCGGGATTTTGCGAGGATAAGGCGATCGACGGCACGGACAGGCTGGTGATACCGGGTCTGATCAACTGCCACACCCATTCCTATATGTCTTTCATGCGCAATGTTGCCGACGATCTGTCCTTTATGGACTGGCTGTTCGGCACGATCGATCCGATCGAGCAGCAGATGACGGACGAGGATACCTACTGGGGCGCGAATCTGGCGATCATCGAGATGATGAAGAGCGGCACGACCTGTTTTAACGATATGCAGATGAATATTCATCAGACCACCAGAGCGGTCAGGGAGACGGGCATGCGCGCCGTGATCAGCAGAGGGCTGGTGGGAAGCGGCAGCGATGAAGGCGGGCAGATGCGGCTTCGACAGGCGTACGAGGAGCGGGACGCGGCCAGGGACTGTGACAGGCTCTCCTTTGTCTTAGGGCCGCACGCGCCCTACACCTGCGACGAAGCGTACCTTAAGATCGTCGCAGACGAGGCGAAGAAGAACGGTATGGGGATCCACATGCACCTGTCGGAGAGCGAGAGCGAAATCGGGCAGATCCGCGAAAAGTACGGCTGCAGTCCCATTGAACTGGCAGACAGATGCGGCCTGTTCGACGTGCCGGCGGTAGCGGCGCACTGCGTACAGATCGACGAGGCGGATATGGATATCCTGAAGAGGAAAAATGTCAGCGTGGTGACGAATCCCGCCAGCAACATGAAGCTCGGCAACGGCTTTGCGCCCGTCGGCAGGATGCTGGAGAAGGGCATCAACGTATGCCTCGGCACGGACGGCGCTGCCAGCAACAACTGCCTGAATATGTTCCACGAGCTGAGTCTGCTCACGCTGATCCATAAGGGAACGGGCAAGACGCCTCAATGCGTCAGCGCCAAAGAAGGCTTTCGTATCGCCACGATCAACGGGGCGAAGGCGCTCGGCATGGAGCGGGAGATCGGCAGCATCGAGGTCGGCAAGAAGGCCGATCTGGCGATCCTTGATCTGAACACGCCGTCTCTCACGCCCAGAAACAATCTGATCGCGGCGCTTTCCTACTCCGCCAACGGCTCGGAGGTCGATACGGTCATCATCGACGGAAAAGTGACGCTGGAGCACGGACAGCTCCTGACTGTGGACGAACAGCTTGTGTACCGTAAGATCCAAGAGATCATCGTGCGGATGGGGCTGGATAAAAAGGTATACTAGGAGCAAAAAGATAACTGTGAAGGAGCAGATTGTTTGTTGACATGCGGGTCTATTAGTGATAGACTCATAGAAAAAGAGTCTATCACTAATAGACCAGACGAACAGTGCGTTGACACGGGAAAAATATTTTCGGAAGGGAGAGCATGATGAGAGAGTATAAGCTGGCCAAGCTGGAAGCGCGTTTCGCGGATCTGATCTGGGAGAGGGAGCCGATCGCCTCGCCGGAGCTTGTGAAGCTGTGTGAAAAAGAATTTGCGTGGAAGAAATCGACCACCTACACGGTGCTCAGGAAACTGTGCGACAGGGGGATCTTTCAGAATGAGAATGCCACGGTCACATCTCTGATCACAAGAGAGGGATTTTACGGCCACAAGAGCAGGGAGTTCGTGGAGGATTCCTTCGACGGTTCGATCCCGCGTTTCCTGACGGCTTTTATGGGCGGGAAAAAGCTGTCGCCGAAACAGGCGGCGGAGATCAAGAAACTGATAGACGATTTTACGGAGGAAGAGTTATGAGCATCGGTCTGATCTTTATGAAGCTCTGCAACAGGAGCCTCATGGCGACCTACTGTATTGGAGCGGTGATCCTGCTGCGTTTGCTGCTGCGCAGACAGCCCAAGATATTTTCCTATTTGCTGTGGAGCGTCGTGCTGTTCCGTCTGCTGTGTCCGGTCACGGTGACGGGCGCATTCAGCCTTCTCAGGGTGGATCCCGAACCTTTTTCCGCGGCGGGCATTGCGGGGGACGGATATTCACAGAGGGACACCGTCACGCGGCATGGGCCGGAAGCTGCGGACGGAGCGCTGTCTACTGCCGTGTCCGAGACGACCGAGCTGTCTGCGGAGGCCGGGCGGGCCGACCTTTTTTTCCGCGTGGGCGGCTATGTATGGCTCGCGGGAGTGACCGCGGCCGTATCGTACAGCATGTGGACGGCGCGCCGTTTTCGGCGCTCCCTTTCCCGGGCAGTGCCGGAAGAAGACGGCGTCTATACTGTCGCAGGGCTTGGCACGCCGGTCGTATTCGGACTCTTGCGACCGCGTATCTATCTGCCTGTGGGAATGGAGGACGGGGAGCGGCAGCTTGTGCTGACGCACGAGCGCGTTCACATCGCGCGCAGAGATTATCTGTGGAAGCTGTTGGCCTGGGGCGCCGTGTGTCTGCATTGGTTCAACCCCTTCGTCTGGCTGGCATACAGACTGGCGGAAACGGATATGGAGATGTCCTGCGACGAGGCGGTGCTTGCGCGGCTTGGTTATGGGGTGCGCAGAGCGTATTCCGAGGCGCTTTTATCGCTGTCCTGCGCGGATCGAAATAGCGGCTGCTGCCCTATCGCTTTCGGGGAGAATGCGGTGAAGAGCAGGATCAGACACCTATTACACTGCAAAAAGAGGACGGCCGCGGCAGCAGCGGCCGTGGCGCTTCTTTTGTGTGCGGTCCTGCTGGGCCTGGCAGTGAATCCGGCGCGCGCAGACGAGGCGACGGAGGAGCAGCTGCAGTTCGTCACGGCCTATGCCGAGGCGTTCTGTGCCAGAGACGGGGATGCGCTTGTCAGCCTGTATACCGACGAGGCGGCGGCTCATGCCAATATCGTAGAACTGGATCGGACGGAAGGCGGGTACACCTTCGGCTTTTCCAGTCCTTGGCCTGACGAGTATCGTTTTGTGATAGAGGAGTCTGCAGACGGGCAAGACAACACACAGGCGGATATCTGGTACTATGCGTGGACCTCCGACCCGCACATCACGGTGTGGAAGGAGCGGCTCACCCTGCAGGAGACGGCGGAAGGCTGGCGGGCGGCAGAGAGTGAGCTTACGTGGCTGGACAGCATCGCTACGGCGGAGCAGTTCGAAGAGGCATACTACTGGCCGGACAGAGACGGATACGGCTTTACGGACTATGTGCGGCGCGGGTTCGTGGATGCGATCAATGAGCAGACGGCATATGGCGAGGAAACGGGCGGCCGGGACTATCATGCGGTCTACAGAGAGCCCCAGACGGCAGTGCCGTGGATACTGAATCTGACGGGCGGCGAGAGTGGGCTGGCGTACCGCAGCTCGGATGGGGAGACGGTCGTGGTCTATACCTTTGCGGACGGCAGTCAGGTCCGCATTCCCGCCTACGACGCAAATTTTGACGGCGCCACGGAGACTTATACGGCGCGGGAGGAGGCGTATTCGGCTGAGACAGACGGAGGGGCGGATGACGCTTCGGTGCAGGATGCGGGTTTTGCAAGCAGGGAGGTCTGGGTCGTTCCGGCGTTCTGGCAGGGATATTAAGAGGAAAGCTTTCTTCCACTTGCACTTCTTGGGAATTTCAGTATAATAGAGAGTAAGGCAAAAGCACCTACGTCGTAGGTGCTTTCTATGAGTAGGGAATCATTTCCTGTCGTGCCGGGAAGGAAACGTACCGAAAGACGACATGACGTACACAGAACGCCGCGGAGAGGTTCGGCGCGAAGGGAGCAGTCTCCTTATGGAAATCGAATTCGATGTCAAGATCACTGCAAATATTTTATACGATTATATGCTGCACCACACGTACAGCAGTCTGCCGGGCATCATGGGCTCGCTCGTGGGTGTGCTGATGCTTGTTCTTTTTGCGTCAAACAGGCAGCCGGTCTGCCTGATCATCGGCGCAGTGATCCTGCTCTATCTTCCGTGGACGCTCTTTCTCAGATCCAGACAGCAGGCGCTCAATACGCCGGCGTTCAGAAAGCCCCTCCATTACCGCCTGTCCGATGAGGGCATCGCCGTGTCGCAGGACGACGTGACGGAGCAGATGGGCTGGGAGGGTATGGTGAAGGCCGTCTCCACGCGCGGCAGTATCGTGGTGTACACGACGCCCACCAATGCCTGTATCTTTCCCAAAAAGGATCTGGGCGACGGCAAGTATAAGGTGATTGAGATCATATCCACGCATATGCCGCCGAAAAAGGTGAAGATCAGAGGCTGAGCGCATGAGACGGGGAAAAGCATGAAAGTGACAGAAACTAACAGCGCCGAGGAGACTTATGAGCTCGGCAGACAGATCGGTATCCGCGCGAAGGCGGGAGATATCTATACGCTGGTCGGCGGCTTGGGCGCAGGCAAGACCGTTCTGACGCAGGGCTTTGCGGCGGGACTTGGGATAGAGGAAGCGATCAGCAGTCCGACTTTTACCATTGTACAGATCTATGACGAGGGCCGCCTTCCTCTTTATCATTTCGATGTGTACCGGATCGGCGGCGTGGAAGAGATGGACGAGATCGGTTACGAGGATTATTTCTATGGGGAAGGCGTCTGCATGATCGAGTGGGCGGATCTGATCGAAGATATCCTGCCGCCCGCATACACAAGGATCACGATCGACAAAGATCCAGGCAAGGGGTTCGATTACCGTAAGATCACGGTCGAGGAGTGCAGGACGGCATAAGGCGGGAGCATGCCGCGGCAGGAAAAGCTTGGGAAACGCAGTGGATAGCGAGGCTGTAGGATCATGAAAATATTGGCGTTGGACAGTTCGGGACTGGTGGCATCTGCAGCGCTGGCAGAAGATGATAATTTAATCGCGGAGTACACCATACAATATAAAAAGACACACTCGCAGACACTCTTACCTATGTTGGAGGCAATCAGAGACATGGTGGAGCTCGATCTGTCAACGGTGGACGCCATTGCGGTGGCGGCGGGGCCGGGGTCCTTTACAGGGCTGCGGATCGGATCGGCGACCGCCAAGGGACTTGCTTTTGCGCTGCAAAAGCCGATTGTTCCCGTGCCCACACTCGACGGGCTTGCCTACCAGATGTACGGCACAGACGCTTTGGTGTGCCCCATTATGGACGCACGGAGAAGTCAGGTATATACGGGTATTTATGAGTTTACATATGGAGATAAGGGATATGACATGCGCGTCATAAAGGAAGCCTGTGCGGCTGCCTTTGACGAGATCGCGGAGGCGCTGAACCGCTTGGGAAGAAAAGTCATATTCACGGGGGACGGCATACCGGTCTTTCGGGAGCGCATGGCGGAGGTGATGCGCGTGCCGTACTCTGCAGCGCCGGCACATCGAAACAGACAGTCTGCGGCGGCGATCGCCGTTCTCGGCGGCCTGTACTATGCGCAGGGCAGGGCCGTGAGCGGAGAGGCGTATGTGCCGGAGTATCTGCGGCTGTCCCAGGCGGAGCGGGAGCGGCGGGAGGAGAACGAGCGTCGGGCGAAGGAACAAAATGCGTTGGGAGCGCAGAATGTCACATTCCGCAGAATGACGCCGGAGGACGTGCCGTATATCAGCAGACTTGAGGAGGAAGCCTTTTCCATGCCGTGGTCGGCGGACTCTTTTCTGGAGATGATAGGCAAAGAGGACGCCAGATATTATGTGGCGGAGCGGGACGGCCGGCTCTTGGGAGGCTGCGGCGTCCTGATGATCGCGGGCGAGGGAAATATCACCAACGTTGTGATCGCGCCCGAGGCGAGAAACCAAGGCATCGGCACGGCGATGCTCGCACATCTCATGGAAGAGGGCAGACGGGAAGGACTGTCGGCATACACCTTGGAGGTCAGGGTGAGCAACGCCCCGGCCATTCATGTGTATGAGAAACTCGGCTTCGTGTCGGAGGGGATACGCCCCGGCTTCTATGAGAAGCCGGCGGAAGACGCCGTGATCTTCTGGAAGAGATAGGTAGTGTATGGAACAATTACCACTGTTGTTACACCCTCTGTCTGATAGAATGAGACATAGCGGAAGCGGTAACATTACAGGAGGTTTGTCATGCGCGTTTATTCAGAAAAAAAAGAATTGATCCGGGCAGCTTGCAACTGTTGTGGGAAAGAGCTGGCGGTGGAAAACGGATTCCTGAAAGAGGAATGCATTCACGTGGAGCATGATTTCGGCTTTTTCGGAACGAAGGACGGTCTCAGCCACAGGTTCGATCTGTGTGAGGACTGTTATCGGAAGATGACCGAAGGTTTTTCGATCCCGGCAGAAGAGTGGGAGCGAAAGGAACTGCTCTGAGCGATTCCGGCACATGGAATAGGAGCACATATGTTAGATATCTGCTTATTGGGTACGGGCGGCATGATGCCGCTGCCGCACAGATGGCTTACCTCGCTGATGGCGCGGTATAACGGGACAAGCATATTGATCGACTGCGGCGAAGGCACACAGATCGCGATGAAAGAAAAGGGGTGGAGTCCGAAACCGATCGGGATCATCTGTTTTACGCATTACCATGCGGACCACATCAGCGGGCTGCCGGGAATGCTTTTGACGATGGGGAATGCCGAGCGCACGGAGCCGTTGCTCCTCATAGGACCGAAGGGGCTTGCGAAAGTGGTGAGCGCGCTGCGGGTGATCGCACCGGAGCTTCCCTTTGAGATCAGGTGTCTGGAGCTTACGGAGGCGGAGCAGACGATCGCCTTTGACGGTTTTCGCATCGAGGCGTACAAGGTGAATCACAATGTGCTCTGCTACGGCTATGATATCGTCGTGGAGCGCGCCGGCAGGTTTGACGTCGGCAAGGCGGAAAAACTCAAAATTCCGAGAAATTACTGGAATCGTCTGCAAAAAGGTGAGATAATAGAGACAGAGGAAGGAACATTTACTCCTGACATGGTGCTGGGGGAGCCGCGCAAGGGACTGAAAGTGACGTACTGCACGGACACCAGACCGACGGAGAGCATCGTGCGGCATGCCGCGGGTGCGGATCTTTTTATCTGCGAAGGAATGTACGGGGAGCCGGAGAAGCTGAAGAAGGCGAGAGAATATAAACACATGACGCTCTATGAGGCGGCGGAGCTTGCCAGAAAGGCTGCGGTGAAGGAGCTGTGGCTGACGCATTACAGTCCCTCGCTCATCCGGCCGGAGGAATATATGCAGGCCGTGCGCAAGATCTTCCCGAACGCAGTGGCCGCGAAGGACGGCAGAAGCACGGAGCTTGTGTTTGAAGAAGCGTGAGAAGACAGCGCGGATATTCATGAAAACGGGAAGGAGCTGACAGGTTATGAAACGTTCCAATGTGATCGGTATTGTTGTCATCGGCGTGATCCTTGCGGCGGTCATCGCGGGAGTCGCCGTATCCTTGCACCGCAGGGCAGAACTGGCGGAGAAAGATGTGGAGTCCACGGCGGTACAGAAAGTCCTGTCGCGGGATCTGGAGAGAAACTATCCGCCCACACCCAAGGAAGTGGTGAAGTATTTTGCGGACATCACCAAATGCTTCTACAATGAGGAATATTCGGACGAAGAGCTGCTGCAGCTGGCAGAGAAGATCAAGGGCATCTATGACGACGAGCTGATTGCGAACAAGTCGCAGGAAGATTATCTGACCGATCTGCAAAACGAGATCGCCGGCATGAAGGAAGACAAGTGTACGATATCGGGTTATGTGCTGTCCGCCAGCGTTGACGTGGAGGAATTCGTGGAGAACGGATACGTCTGCAGCAGACTGTACTGCACCTTTAACGTGAAGCGCGGAACGAGCGGCACGGTCTCTGCCATGCAGGAATTCGTGCTGCGCAAGGACGAGAACGAACACTGGAAGATATACGGCTGGCAGCCTGTAACGGATTGACGGACAGAAAGGCACGGACGGCACATGGAGAAAACGTGCGGAGAAGAAAATATAACGATACTCGCCATAGAGAGTTCCTGTGACGAGACGGCGGCCGCGGTCGTCAGGAACGGGCGGGAAGTCCTTTCCAATATCATATCCTCACAGATCGATCTGCACACCCTGTACGGCGGCGTGGTGCCGGAGATTGCTTCGCGCAAGCATATTGAGCGGATCGATCAGGTGATCGGTGAGGCGCTGCGAACGGCGGGTATGGAGCTTGGCGATATGGACGCCATAGCGGTGACTTACGGGCCCGGACTCGTGGGGGCGCTTCTCGTCGGTGTGTCAGCCGCCAAGGCGATCAGCTTTGCGACGGGCATTCCCCTGATCGGCGTACACCACATCGAAGGACACATCAGCGCAAATTATATCGAAAGCAAAGAATTGGAACCGCCCTTTGTCTGTCTGGTCGTATCAGGCGGACATTCTCATTTGGTGAAAGTCATGGACTACGGGCGCTACGAGATCCTCGGACGGACCAGAGACGATGCGGCGGGGGAGGCTTTTGACAAGGTCGCGCGGGCGATCGGCCTCGGTTATCCCGGCGGCCCAAAGATCGACAAAGTCTCTGGGGAAGGAGATCCGGACGCCGTGAAATTTCCCCGGGCGAAAGTCGCGGGCGCAGTGTACGATTTCAGCTTCAGCGGCCTGAAATCCGCGGTGCTTAACTATATCAATTCCTGCGAGATGAAAGGGATCGCGATCTGTCAGGCGGATATCGCCGCCTCTTTTCAGAAAGCGGTGGTGGACGTTCTGGTGGAACATTCCATGCAGGCGGTGCAGGAGTGCGGCATGAAAAAATTTGCCATTGCCGGCGGCGTGGCTTCCAACTCGGCGCTCAGACAGGCCTTGACGGAGGAGTGCGAAAAAAGAGGCATCGCGTTCTATCGCCCGTCGCCCGTTCTGTGTACCGACAATGCGGCGATGATCGGCGCTGCGGCATATTACGAGTATCGGAACGGCGTGCGGCACGGATATGATCTCAACGCCGTGCCGAATCTGAAGCTGGGCGAGAGAGTGTAGGGATATGGATAGAAAAAGATGTACCGCGATCGTGCTGGCGGCCGGGAGCGGCAGCCGCATGAAGAGCGATGTGGCAAAACAGTATATGGACCTGTGCGGCAGACCGCTGATCTGGTATGCCCTGCATGCGATAGAAGAATCCTCTGTCATTGATGACTGTGTCCTCGTCACCGGAGCGGAGGATATTTCTTATGTAAAAGAAGAAATCGTGGAGCGGTACGGATTTTGCAAGATCGCGGCCGTTGTGGCGGGCGGGGCCGAGCGGTACGATTCCGTGTATCAGGCGCTGCGGTTTATCGCTGACGGAAACATGCAGACATCTGACGGAGACGGCTATGTTTTTATCCATGACGGCGCAAGACCCTTCCTGACGGAAGAGATCCTGCAGCGATGCTATGAAGCGGCGCGCATGTACAGGGCCTGTGTGGCTGCCGTGCCGGTGAAGGACACCGTCAAGGTAGCGGACCGTGACGGCTTCGCCGTGCAGACGCCCGACCGGAGTACGCTGTGGCAGATCCAGACGCCGCAGGTGTTCGAGACGCGGTTGATCACGGAGGCCTATGAAAAGATGATGCTGCAGCACGGTGAAACAGATGCGGAACAGGAGGATACGGCTGCGCCGAAACGCCGCATCACGGACGATGCCATGGCGGTGGAGGCTTTTACGGACGTTCCCGTGAAGCTGGTGCAGGGATCCTATGAGAATATCAAGATCACCACGCCGGAGGATATGACGGTGGCGGAGGCGCTTCTGGAAGACCGGCTCGACCGACGGCAGGAAGCGGTGAAGGTCTTTCTGATATGCGGCAGGATCTGCAGCGGCAAAAGCACCTATGCGGAAAATCTGCGCAGCGAACACAACGCAGTCCTGCTCTCCGTGGACGAGATCATGCTCGCGGTTTTTGGACTCTATGCGGGGGAAAAGCATGACGAATACACAGAGCGCATACAGCGCTATTTGTTTGAAAAATCCGTCGAGATCGTCAAAAGCGGTCATTGCGTGATCTTGGACTGGGGATTCTGGACAAGACAAAAGCGCGCCGCTGCGAGAGAATATTATCAAAGACGCGGCATCGCATGCGAGTTTCATTATATCGATATTGCAGACGGCCTCTGGAAAGAGCAGATAGACCGGAGAAATCATATGGTGCTGGCAGGAGAAACGGAAGCATACCTGATCGACGATGCGCTTGCCGCAAAGTTTGCGGGTTTGTTTGAACCGCCGGCTGACGACGAGATCGACGTATGGGTGCGGCGGTAATTGCGGTGTAAATTTTTTTAGAAAAAGGCGCATAATGCTTGCCATCCGATACGATATTATGGTATTAGTATTGAGAGAGTTTTGTGGATTTGGAGTCTAAAGGAAGGCACTTGGATTCAACGAATCATATCAGGATAAGGAGACAAAGAAAATGAAGTGTATTTTGTGTGGAAGTACAGATTTAGAGATGATAGACACAGTTGTTTCGGATTTTGTTATGGCGAGAATCAGTCCGAAGTTCGCGGCAGGGGGGGGGAGAAAACTATAAAACGAAGCTTTGCTATTGCAGACATTGTACGTTCGCCTTTTATGATTATAGATTTAATGAAAAAGAAGACTACGAGCTGTACAAGAATTACAGAGATGAAAATTATCAAAAGATCAGAGAAAAGTATGAGTGTTGGTATACTGCCAAGGTAAATGCGTCACTTCAGGGTAGTAAAAAGAGATTGCGGCAACAGCATGAGATGATAAAATACTGCATGCCGTCTCATATGAAGCAGGGCGTTAAAGTTGCTTTGGATTATGGTGGAAATGAAGGTCGGACATTCTACAATGAACTTGGAACTGAGGGAAAATATGTTTTCGATATTTCAGGAGTTGCACCGATTGACGGAGTCATAGGAATAACAGATTATGAAGAACTCAAAAAGCATAGTTTTGATTTTATCATGTGTAATATGCTTTTGGAACATGTAACGAGTCCATTGGAAATATTGGTAAAATTAAAAGAGATTGGGAATCCAAGCACAATTTACTATGTTGAAGTGCCAGATGAAAATCCGTTTGTGAAAGGAAATAGATTTTCTATTTTTAAGAATTTGAGATTGCTATTTGATCCGAATTATAATATCTTACGATTGGCAAAATATTATTTTCAACAGAAAAAAGGACCTTTTATGCCGATGAAAGAACATATAAACTTTTTTACGGCAGATTCGCTGAAATATCTTTTGGAACAAAACGATTTTACGATTTTACGCCTGATGGAAACAAAAGATATATTAGCCGTTTCGTTCAAAATGACGTAAAGTAAGCCTTCTGTTGTTTTGGACAGCAGGATTTTGTGCAAATTTTTTGGCAAATAGGTTGACACTGCAATCCATTTTTGTTAGAATATTTCTTGCGCTGACCGCGGAGACTGATTTGTAACAGCGAACGTTTTCGGTATCTGTGGAAGTGTGTTTAAGACCCGGAGAGGTATCGAAGTGGTCATAACGAGGCGGTCTTGAAAACCGTTTGTCCGCAAGGGCGCGTGGGTTCGAATCCCACCCTCTCCGCTCGAAACTTCCTCTTCATGAAGCAGGGCAGACCGCTCTGCAAGCGATTTTAAAGATCGTCTTAAGAGTTCATGGAGTTCTGGGTTTCCAAAATCATCATATGGCATATTGTGATTGAGCTATGTATGGAGAAGTACCCAAGATGGCTGAAGGGACACCCCTGGAAAGGGTGCAGGTCGTTAATAGCGGCGCGAGGGTTCAAATCCCTCCTTCTCCGTTTACCGCCAAGAGACAGGCGCAAAGGATTTTATAAGGGAGGCACTTCGCAGAGAAGCAGCCTCCCTCCTTTGTTTCCCGGCGTTATCGCCTCTCGATTCCGCTCCCTCTCAGGAAGCCCTTTCCTCCTGAAGCGGGATGCCGGTCTTTTCGTATAAATATGTGAAAAAAGCCTTCATATCCCTGCGCGGATAAAATTCTATCGAACACCCTATCATCTTTCCGCTTTTCAGCCTGAAAAAGCACTCCAGCGACAGATTCTTGTAGCTTGTGCAGAAATGGCGTTCCAGATCATGACCGAGAACCTTCCTCGACAGCCCGTAGGTCTCTATCTCTTCCAAGAAAAAGGTATCCTCTCTTTTCTTCCATTTCCCCACCGGTCTGTCATTGACGCACTCTTTGCTGACACGCCTGACGACGACTTTTCCGTTTCCGTATTTGATCCAGTGGGAACCTTGACAGAATCCGGCATACCCATTCACCAGAAGAAAGTAGATGAATAAGGCTATCAAGCCGATACTGTCAGCTGTATTGCGCTCTACTATCTTATAGATTCCCCAAAGAAGACATGTGACGATTGGTATCATAAATATCAGGCACACCAACAGTGCGCTTTTTGCGTATATCCTTTTATATTCTGCCGATCCGGTTTTTCTGCCGTTATCTTTCTCTGCGCTGTTCATGCTCTCCCGACACTCCATGTCTAACGTTCAGCTGTCGATGTTCTCCATAATTTTTCCGCTTCTCTATATCTGAAATGCAGAATATATGATTCCCCTAATGTTTGAATTCATTTTCAGCATAGCAAAACACGATTCGGCTGTCAATTGCACAAAACCTTGGCTTAAAAATCTTTTTGGGGTATGCTTGTTGACAAACGACGAGGCGGTATGATATCATAAAAACCCACCCTAAATTTAGGGATTTTGGGGTGGGAGGTCTCGTAAAGCTGTTGACAAAGCTGAGACGGTGTGATATCATGTCAAAGTTGCCGCTGAGACGGCAACAGGAAGTACCTTGACAAATAAACAGTAATGCGACCCTGAAAATTCAAGAGAAAAAATGGATTTCAGAACGTAAAGACGGAAGAACAAGAAAGCCAAAGGTTGTCTTGTGACCGGATTAAACGAAGTAAAAGGAAGATATGACGAGAGTTTGATCCTGGCTCAGGATGAACGCTGGCGGCGTGCTTAACACATGCA
>CANQTF010000011.1 GCA_947626745.1 uncultured Lachnospiraceae bacterium | reverse complement strand
TGTTGAACCGCCGTATGCCGAACGGCATGTACGGTGGTGTGAGAGGGCGGAGAAAATCCGCCCTACTCGATTCTGCCTGACTTTTATTCTTGTGGAAATGGGAAAATGTTGATAAAATGAGAGCGATACAGTAACGGCGCGGCATGAGGAAGAGCTATGTACATTGTTGTTGGTCTGGGCAATCCGGACAGGAAATATCAGAATACAAGACACAATATCGGGTTTGAGGTGATCGACGCGATCGCCGCAAGGAATCAGATCACGGTGGGAGAGCGGAAGCATAAAGCGCTGATCGGCAAGGGGGTCGTCGGCGGGCAGAAGGCCGTTTTGGTCAAACCGCAGACTTACATGAATCTGAGTGGTGAAAGCGTCCGCGAAGTCATAGACTTTTATAAGGCGGACGAGAAGCGGGAACTGATCGTGATATCGGACGATATCAGTTTGGAGACCGGCCAGATCCGTATCCGCAGGAAAGGGAGCGCGGGAGGACACAACGGACTGAAAAACATCATTCTCTGCCTCGGGCACGATGAATTTCAGCGTGTCAGGATAGGCGTGGGCGGGAAGCCGGAGGGCAGCGATCTGGTGGCGTATGTGCTCGGACACTTCCCGACAGAGGAGAGAAAGGTCATGGACGAGAGCGCAGCGCGCGCGGCGGAGGCGGTCGAGATGATGATCGCAGAGGGCGCGGATGCGGCCATGAACGTTTACAATAAGAAGATCGACAGAGAACCGTGAGTGCGGACGGAGGTTAGATGTGAGGGCTTTGCTGGCTCCCTTGGAGGAATTGGGAGCGTATGAAGAAGTGAAAAAGATGCTTGCGCGCGACACTGTCTCGGTGGCGCTCAGCGGCTGCGTGGATTCTCAGAAGCTCCATATGATATACGGGCTGGGCGAGGCGTTCCGCTATAAGATCATCGTGACGTTCAGCGATCTGCGGGCAAAAGAGCTGTATGAGGACTACAGGTTTTATGACCGGAACGCCATATTGTATCCGGCGAAAGACTTGATCTTTTTTCAGGCGGATATTCACGGGAACCAGTTGACGACAGAGCGGATCAAATGTCTGCGGCGGCTGATGGAAGGCAGACCGGCCACGGTGATCACTACCTACGATGCGCTGATGGCGCCGCAGCCGCCGATAGACGCTTGGAAGCGGCATGTGATCCGCATCGGCCGGCAGAGCCGTGTCGAGGAGAGCGAGCTGGCGGCGCGTCTCGTAGAACTCGGCTATGAGAAAAACTATCAGGTAGAAGCGCCGGGGCAGTTCAGTATTCGCGGCGGGATCGTGGATATCTTTGATCTGACCGAGGAGAATCCCTATCGGATCGAGCTGTGGGGAGAGGACGTAGAGTCCATACGGAGTTTCGATATCCTTAGCCAGCGTTCCATAGAGAAGCTGGAGTCCGTAACGGTCTATCCGGCGACAGAGCTGATCTTGTCAGACGAGGAACTGCGGGCGGGTATCGGCAGGATCAAGGCGGAGTGCAGGACACATGCCGCCTCGCTCAGAAAAGAGAAGAAAACGGAGGAGGCACACCGCGTTGAGGCGCAGGTGCGGGAGCTTTCGGAGCAGCTGCTGGAACTGGGAATCTCGCGGAATGCCGTGAATCTTGAAAGCTATGTGCGCTATTTTTATCCCGCGCTGTCCACGTTCATAGATTGTTTTGAGAGAAAAGAGAGCTGCGTTTTTATCGAAGAACCGCTGCGCGTCAAAGAGCATGCATCGGCGGTCGAACTGGAATTTCGCGAGAGTATGATGCATCGCGTGGAGAAGGGTTATATCCTGCCGGGGCAGATGGATATCCTGTACAGCGCCGAGGAGACTGCGGCAAGGCTCGCGCGCGGCAGAGTGGTTTCCCTCTCCATGATGGACGGCAAGAATCCTTTCCTGAAGCCGGACGCGAAGTTTGATATACAGGCGCGGAGCCTGTCGTCGTACAACAACAGCTTTGAGGCGTTGGTCAAGGATCTGCGGAATTATCGAAAGAGAGGCTATCGCGTATTGCTTCTGTCGGGGTCGAGGACGAGGGCGAAGCGTCTGGCGGAGGACCTGCGGGATCAGGAGATCAGCGCTTTCTACAGCGAGGACCCGATGCGCGAGGTGCAGCCGGGGGAGGTCATGACCTGCTACGGCAGGGCGCTCAAAGGGTTTGAGTATCCGCTCATCAAGTTCCTTGTGATCTCGGAGAGCGATATCTTCGGGGCGGAGGAGAAGAAAAAGAAGAAGAAAAAAATCTATCAGGGTCAGAAGATCAACGACTTCAACGAGCTGCATGTGGGGGACTATGTGGTGCATGAGAGCCACGGCCTCGGTATCTATCAGGGTATTGAGAAGGTGGAAGTCGATAAGATCGTCAAGGATTATATGAAGATATCTTATCGGGACGGCGGCGTGCTCTATGTGCTTGCCACGGGGCTCGATGTGATCCAGAAATATGCGTCCGCGGAGTCGGGCAGCAAGCCGAAGCTCAACAAACTCGGCACGCAGGAATGGAATAAGACGAAGTCCAAGGTGCGCGCCGCCGTGGACGAGGTGGCGCAGGATCTGGTCGAACTCTATGCAGTCAGACAGCAGAGTCAGGGCTACCGGTATGGCGCGGATACGGTCTGGCAGAAAGAGTTTGAGGAGATGTTCCCCTTTGAGGAGACAGAGGATCAGATCAATGCCATTGCAGCCACAAAAGCCGATATGGAGAGCAGCAAGATCATGGATCGGCTGATCTGCGGAGATGTCGGCTACGGCAAGACAGAGGTGGCGCTCCGGGCGGCTTTTAAGGCGGTGCAGGACGGAAAACAGGTCGTCTATCTTGTGCCGACCACCATTCTTGCGCAGCAGCACTATAACACCTTTATGCAGAGAATGAAGGATTTTCCGGTACGCGTGGATCTGCTGTCCAGATTCCGCACCCCGGCACAGCAGAAGAAGACGGTGACGGATATCAAAAAGGGCATGGTGGATATCGTGATCGGTACGCACCGCGTTCTGTCCGCGGACGTGCAGTACAAGGATCTGGGTCTTTTGATCATCGACGAAGAGCAGCGGTTCGGCGTGGCGCACAAGGAAAAGATCAAGAAGATGAAGGAGAACGTAGATGTGCTGACGCTGACGGCGACGCCGATCCCGCGAACCTTGCATATGAGCCTGATCGGTATCCGGGACATGAGCGTGTTGGAGGAGGCGCCCGGCGACAGGCAGCCGATCCAGACCTTCGTCTGCGAGTACAATGAAGAGCTGGTGCGGGAGGCTATCGTCAGGGAATTGTCCAGAGAAGGACAGGTGTACTATGTCTATAACAGAGTCAATAATATTGCGGATATCACGGCGTCGATCCAAAAGCTTGTGCCCGAGGCAAATGTGGCGTTTGCGCACGGACAGATGAAGGAATCGGAGCTGGAACGCATCATGTATGATTTTATAGACGGAGAGATCGATGTGCTTGTATCCACCACGATCATTGAGACCGGACTGGATATTTCCAATGTGAACACGATGATCATCCATGACTCCGACCAAATGGGCCTGTCGCAGCTGTATCAGCTCAGAGGGCGGGTGGGGCGCTCCAACCGCACGGCATATGCTTTCCTGATGTACAGGAGAGACAAGATGCTCAAGGAAGTAGCGGAGAAACGACTGGAAGCGATCAAAGAATTTACGGATCTGGGCAGCGGGTTCAAGATCGCCATGCGGGATCTTGAGATACGGGGCGCGGGCAATCTTTTGGGCGCGCGGCAGCACGGCCACATGCAGGCAGTGGGCTATGACCTGTACTGCAAGATGCTGAATGAGGCGGTCAAAAACCGCAGAGGGATCTCCACGATAGAAGATTTCAACACGAGCATCGACCTGGAGGCGGACGCATATATCCCGCCGTCCTACATTGTCAATGAGGTGCAGAAGCTCGACATCTACAAGCGGATCGCGGGGATCGAGAACGAGAGAGAGTGCGAGGATATGAGGGAAGAACTGCTTGACCGCTTCGGCGAGATTCCCAAGTCGGCGGAAAATCTCCTGCGGATCGCGCTGATCCGCGCCCATGCGCACAGGCTCTATATGCCCGAAGTACAGGGCAAGAATGAGGCGATCCGCTTTTTGATGCGGACGGATGCGCCCGTCCGGGTGGAGAATATACCGCTTTTGCTGCAGAGATATGCGGGCAGACTGAGCTTCGATCCCAAAGGGACGCCCGCGTTTTGCCTTCGATACAAAAAGTGCGGCGTGATCGAGAAGGACGAGGAGACGCTGCTCGCCTTGACGGAGACGGCGCTGCGGGATATGGAAGAACTGCTTTTGGAAAAAAGTGAGGAAAAAGTGAAATGATCTATTTGGACAATGCGGCGACGACTAAGACCGCCCCCGAGGCCGTGGAAGCCATGATGCCGTATCTCACGGACTATTACGGGAATGCCGGCGGCATCTACAGACTGGGGAGCGAGAGCAAGAAAGCGATCATCCGGGCGAAGGAGACGATCGCGGAGACGCTTGGGGCAGAGCCGAATGAGATATATTTTACGTCGGGCGGTACGGAATCCGATAACTGGGCGATCAAGGCGGCTTATGAGTCGTACTGCGGCAGGGGAAAGCACATCATTACCTCCAAGATCGAACATCATGCCGTCCTTCACACATGTAAGTACTTGGAACAAAGAGGAGCGGAGGTCACCTATCTGGATGTGGACGGGGACGGACTGATAGACCTGGAGAGGCTGGAGCGGGCCATACGTCCCGATACGATATTGATCTCGATCATGTATGCCAACAATGAGATCGGAACGATCCAGCCCGTCAGGGAGATCGGGGAGATAGCCGCGGCACACGGTATCCTGTTTCACACGGACGCCGTTCAGGTGTATGGGCAGCTTCCCGTTGACGTGAGAAAATGCCATATAGATATGCTTTCCGCCAGCGGGCATAAATTCGGCGGCCCGAAGGGGATCGGGTTTCTCTATATCGGAAAAGAAGTAAAGCTGCGAGCCTTCATGCACGGCGGGCAGCAGGAGCGGGGAAGACGGGCCGGAACGGAGAACGTTGCGGGTATCGCCGGCATGGAGGCGGCAGTGAAGCGCGCTTACCGTGTAATGGAGGAAAAGGCAAAAAGGGAGACTGCCTTGCGCGAGTATCTCATTGAAAAGCTGATGCGGGAGATCCCGGACACTAAGCTGAACGGACATCCGGTAAAACGGCTGCCCGGGAATGTGAATGTCAGTTTTGCGTCTGTGGAGGGCGAGGCTGTACTGATCATGCTGGACATGGAGGGGATCTGCGCCTCGAGCGGTTCGGCGTGTACGTCCGGCGCGCTCGATCCCTCCCATGTGCTGCGGGCTATCGGACTTGCGCCGGAACTGGCGCGCGGCTCCGTGCGTCTGACGATAGGGGAAGATAATACGAGGGAAGAGATAGACGCGGCCGCGGAAGCGCTGGTGCGTATCGTCCGGAAAATAAGAGCGACTGCCGTATAGAGTCCTGAATATAGGACTCTATTTTTTGTATCCTTATACCAGAACAGAAGTTCGAGTATATTTTATGAAAAGGAGATAAGGATATGAAAGGTTACACGGTAGACAGCGGCTACATGGGATATGTCAACGGGGAGTACATGCTATTTGCGAGCGAGACGGATTATGAAGACTATATGATAAGGTAATTTATTGCATAATTGGCGATAATAGGGTAAACTTTTTCATGTGCGGGATATTTTCCAAAGCGGACAAGTATGTCAGGAGTGAACAGGGAAACAATGAGAAAGAAGATACTTATCATAGGCTGGTTTTGTGCGATAGCGGCCGCCGCAGCCGGCTGCGGAAAGACAGACGCGGTCGTCACGGACGCGGCGCAACGAGCCGACGCCCTTGGGGAGACGGACGCGGCGGATGCGGGGCAGCCGGAGGGCGAGACGGCTTCGGCGGATGCAGAGCAGACCGGCGATGAGGCGGTCGATGCAGACACGGCGCGGGAAGAGAGCGAAGCGGCGGCAGACGCGAAAGCTGCGGAGGCAGAGGACGGAACGGATCCGGCAAGCGCACAGGACGCGCTTGCGTTTGTGCGGGATATGAAACTCGGCTGGAATCTCGGCAATACGTTTGATGCCTATACGGATACGAACAAAGCGGACGAGCTGTCCTACGAGACGGAGTGGAGCAAGGCGGTGACCACCAAAGAGATGATAGACGCGGTCAAGGCCGCCGGATTTGAGACGATACGGATCCCGGTGTCGTGGCATAACCATGTGACGGACGACGGCAGTTATAGGATCAGCGAAGTGTGGCTGGACCGGGTGCAGGAGGTGGTGGATTATGCGATAGACAACGATATGTATGTCATCATCAATATCCACCATGACAACTCCGTGAACTATATGTATCCGGCAATCGGGTATCTCGAACAATCCGAAGCGTATGTGGCGGCGATCTGGTTTCAGGTGGCGACACGGTTTGCGGATTATGACGAGCATCTTCTTATGGAAGGGCTGAATGAGCCGAGGTTAGTCGGCACGGCCAACGAGTGGTGGCTTGATATGGAAAAGCCGGAGTGCTTTGAAGCGGTACAGTGCATCAACGAACTGAATCAGGTATTTGTGGATACGGTGCGGGCCGCCGGAGGCAGGAATGAGAGCCGATATCTTCTCGTGCCGGGCTATGCGGCTTCTCTGCAGGGAGCGGCCAACGAATATTTTGTGCTGCCGCAGGATATTGAGGGCAACAGCGATAAGATCCTTGTGGAAGTGCATGGCTATATTCCCAACAATTTCGCGCTGCAGGCTGCGGGCGAGGCGGGCAGCACCGATCAGTGGAGTCCGGACAGCGGCGAAAGCACGGCCGAGATCGACAATATGATGGATACGCTTTACGAGAAATACGTGAAAAACGGCGTCGGCGTGGTGATCGACGAGTTTGGCGCGCGGGATAAGGGCGGTAATCTGCAGGCGAGAGCGGACTATGCGTCTTACTATGTGGCGGCGGCGCGTGAGCGGGGGATCACATGCTGCTGGTGGGATAACAACTCTTTTTCGGGCGGATCGGAAAATTTCGGACTTTTTGACCGGGCGTCGTGCCGGTTTATGTATCCGGAGTTGGTCGAAGGCATGATGACGGCGTGTGAATAGCCTGACGGGGAGTCTTGTGAGCATTTTTTGCACAGTATGGGGCAGAAACATAATTGTCAAAACAAAGGCATAGGTATATCATAATAATGTCTCGTATGCGGAGACGGTTGGAGAGATCGTGGTCAAGAACATAGATTCGATAGCGGTAAATTATATAGATGAGGGAGAGGGCGACGTCGTGCTTCTGCTGCACGGCTGGGGAGCGAATGTCACGCTCTACGCCGGCATGATCCGGGTACTGGCGCAGAACCACAGGGTGATCGCTCCGGATATGCCGGGGTTCGGCAAGACTCCCGAGCCGCCCGTGCCGTGGTGCGTGGACGATTATGCGGATTTTATCATCAAATTTCTTGCCTCTTTTGAACTGCGCAGATTCAGCGTTGTGGTACACTCTTTTGGCGGCCGGGTGTTATTTAAACTGAATGCCAGAGAGAACCTGCCGTTTACGATCGAGAAGGCGGTCCTGATCGACAGCGCGGGGATCCTGCCTAAGAAGAGCTTACGGCAGAGAATGAGCCTCAGATGCTACAAGGCCGCAAGGGCGATCATGAGCACGAAGGTATTGCATTTCCTCTATCCCGACGCCGTGGACAATATGAGGCGCAGGAGAGGATCTGCGGACTATAACAGCGCGACGCCGATCATGCGGGCCACGCTGGTGAAGGTCGTGAACGAAGATCTGGAACCTCTCATTCATCTGATGAAATGCCCGACGCTTCTCATATGGGGCGATCAGGATACGGCGACGCCGATCGCGGACGGCAGACGGATGGAGGAGCTGATCCCGGATGCGGGCCTTGTTGTTTGCGAGGGCGCGGGACACTTTTCTTTCGCGGAACAGGCGCCGAAAGTACACGGCGCGCTGACGGCATTTTTTGCCTCATAGATTGATATAACAGGATAGGATCAGGTGGGAATGCTATTTATGATCAATGTTTTTGACGGGATCCTTGCGGTCGTTTGGTTTCTTCTGTTCATCGTGGGGATCGTTCGATATGAGCGCTATATCGTTCACATGTTTCAGGAGAACTCCTATAAACCGCGGGAGTATGCGGAATGGCTGCGGGTACACAGCAACGTGGGAAGACTGTTAGGGAAAAGTCTGTACGCGGTCATTGGGCTGCCGCTCGTGCTGATCGGGAACAGAGGCTGTATGATCGCGGCATGTGCGATGAATATAATGACTATTTTGGTCAATAAAGCGCAGCCGGCTAAGAAACCGCTTGTGTATACGAAGCGTGTCAAACGCATGCTCGTCACTTCGGCAGTGCTCTATGCGGCGGCAGTCTCGGCGACGGTTATCTTAAGCGGGAACAAGGTGCGGGCATGTATGTGTGTCATGCTGGTGCTTTTTATCGCACAGCCGTTTCTTATTCTGGCGGTGAATCGGATCAATCGGCCGATCGAGCAGAAGATCGACAGATATTACATCAACGATGCGGCGCGCATCCTGAAACAGATGCCGCATCTGACGATCATCGGCGTGACCGGAAGCTACGGCAAGACCAGCGTCAAGTATTTCCTGAGCAAACTCCTGTCGGTGCAGTACAATGTACTGCATACGCCGGGAAATTACAATACTACCCTCGGTGTCGTCAGGACTATCAGAGAACAGTTGAAGCCTTTTCACGAGATATTTGTCTGTGAGATGGGCGCGCGGGAAGTGGGCGACATTAAAGAGATCTGCGATCTGGTGCATCCCGATCACGGGATCATCACCTCCATCGGCCCGCAGCATCTGCAGAGCTTTCACACGATCGAGAATATCGTTGCCACAAAATTTGAGCTGGCCGATGCGGTGCCGGCGGAGGGAAAAGTTTTCCTGAATTATGACAATGCATATATCCGCGCGCATCGGATCGATAAGCAGGTAGTCAGTTACGGCATCGAGGGAGATGACGTTGCGTTTCGGGCTTATGACATCGCGGTATCGCCGAACGGCTCGTCCTTCAAGATGCGGGATAAACAGGGAGATGAGTACGAGTTCCACACCCGTCTGGTGGGCAGCCACAATGTGCAGAATATTGCGGGCGCCGTCGCGGTGGCGCACAGCTTGGGGATCCCGATGGAGAAACTGCGCTATCCGGTGAAACAACTGGAGAGCGTACCGCACAGGCTGCAGCTCATAAGGCAAGGCGACCGGATCGTTTTGGACGACGCGTACAACTCCAATAAGAGCGGATTCAAGGCGGCGTTGGATACGCTGGCAATGTTCAGGGAGCTGCGCATTCTGGTGACTCCCGGCATGGTAGAGCTGGGGGATAAGCAGTATGCCGAAAATAAAGAGGTGGGCGTGTATGCGGCCGATAAGTGCGATTATGCCGTGCTCGTCGGCAAAGAGCAGACGAGGCCGATCCAAGACGGTCTCAAAGAGGCAGGGTTTGCCGGCGGCCATATGATCGTGGTGAATACGATACAGGAAGCCTTTCAGATGGTCAACGCAATTCCTGACGAGCGGCAGAAGGTCGTCCTGATCGAGAACGATCTGCCGGACAATTACGCGTAGGCGCGAATGCGCGGTAACGCAGCGAAGCGGAGGGGAAAATGAAGATTCGAGTAGGTGTATTTTTTGGCGGCAAGAGTGTGGAGCATGAGGTGTCCGTCATCTCGGGACTGCAGGCGTACAACTCTTTTGACAGGGATAAGTATGAGCCGATACCGATCTATATCACGAAGGAGAACGAGCTCTATACGGGAGAGGCTGTGGGCGATATCGCCAATTACAGGAATATCCCGGAACTTCTTAAGAAGAGCGTGCGAGTGTTCTTGCTGTGTGAGCAGGGACAGCTGCAGCTGATCCGTTATCCGGTGAAGAAGATAGGAGATTCCGTTGCGGCCCGGATCGACGTTGCATTTCCCGTCGTGCATGGCGCGAACGTGGAGGACGGCTCCCTGCAGGGCTTTCTGCGGCATTACAATGTTCCGTTTGCGGGCTGCGACGTGGCCGCTTCCGCGGTTACGATGGATAAGTATGTGATGAAGACGGTCCTCAAGGACAACGATATTCCGGTCCTTGACTGTGTGACGCTGAACGTGAAGGAATACGAGCGCGGCGAGGCGGCGGCATATGACAGGATAGAGCAGAAGATCGGCTATCCTGCGATCATCAAGCCGGTCAATCTCGGTTCCAGCGTGGGGATCAAGGTGGCAAAGGACAGGGAGACGCTGGCAGAGGCATTGGAGTATGCTTTTACATTCGGGCCCAGGGTGTTGGTCGAGCACGCTATCGTGAATCTTCGGGAGATCAACTGTGCGGTGCTGGGCGATTACGAACACGCCGAGGCGTCGGAATGCGAGGAGCCGATCTCCAGCGACGAGATCCTCAGTTATGAAGATAAGTATGTCGCCGGCGGAAAGGGCGGCTCGGAAGGTATGCGCACCGCGAAGAGAGAACTGCCCGCGCAGCTTGCGCCTGAGAAGAGAGAAGAGATTCGCCGGATGGCGGTAAAGACATTTCAAGTCCTGAATTGCAGCGGTGTGTCGAGGATCGACTTTATGATCGACCGCGACACGGATCGGGTGTATGTCAATGAGATCAATCCGATTCCCGGATCGCTGGCTTTTTATCTTTGGGAGGCACTGGGCCGACCCTATGCGGAGCTGCTGGACGACATGGTAAAACTCGCGCTGAAGCGGGAGCGCGAGGAGAAGAACATGCTGACTTCGTTTGACAGCAATATCCTGCAGAATGCGAATCTGTCGGGAGCGAAGGGCGTCAAAAAATAAAGAGAAAGAACAAAAGGCGCACGTCTCCATGCCGGAAGCCTACTTAGAAATAAATATTGTCAAAAAATTCTTCCAGATAGATCGGTTTGTCATTTTTGAAGAGGGCAAACCGCTGCGGGAAGTTGGAGGCGGTATCGTCCACATCGGAAAGTATCTGCAGACTGTAATCGTGAAGTCCCGGCTTGGAACGGATGAGGGCAGCAAAATTATCGAGGATCTCCATAACGGAGAGCGTATCCACGGAACCGTCGCCGTGCTTTGCCTTGATCAGCTTTTCAAATGCGTCCCGCACAAGATCCAGCCCGGGCAGCAGTCTGCCGGTGTCATAATTCTGTTTTGAGACGTTTTCCATTTTCTTATTAAAGGAAGCGCCGTCTTCGATACGCAATTCCTTATGCTCGCAGGTACCGAAGTCCAGACGGTATAGGATATTGCCTTCCGCGTAGAAAAAGTAATTGTCATTTAAGCCGATCGGGGCAAGTCCCTCGATACGGCTGCTTGGATCTTTGTAGCCGTCCGGCCACGGAAGCTGCATCTTATCATAATCCACAAGCGTGCAGTAGCAGTCGAAATCCTTTGTGCCGTAATATTTATGGAAAAGGTGTTCCTTTTCTTCAAAATTTACAGCGGTATAGCGCTGCAGTTCGCCCCAGAAGACCAGCTCGTCCATTTTGTCCAAGTTATCCTGTATAGTCGAACGATCCAGAAGACTGATCTGCTCGCAGTAATAATCCACCATGTTGTGCATTTTCTCATATAAGGCGTTCTTGGCCTTCGCCAGCGCGTCGGCATAGTTTTCCTTGGATCTGTTCTTTACCGTGATCTCCGGCCGCAGTTCGGTAGTCAGCGTAAGCGCGTCCAATCCCATATCATTATCCTCCGTAGATTTTATGTCATGAACTGTCTGTGATTGCAAAATATCGATATCTTATATCAACATCACTATAGCATACTTTAAACCGTGACACAATTTCTTTGTGGAGGGGATTTTTCATTTTCATACCTATATTCAGTGACAGAGATGCATTTATTGGACAGTATGTATGCTAGAGTTAGGGTACAGTAGAAAAAGGAGAGCACGCTATGGGCTATATATGTGGAAATTCGAATAGCAGGATCGTACATAGAACAAGCTGCAGATATGCTGAAAGGATCAAAAATAAGAAATATTTCACCACATTAAAAGAAGCGAAAGAAGCTGGATATGTACAGTGTAAGTACTGTGCGTATATACGGGAATATCTGGATCGTGAAAGAAAGGAACTGACGAATTTCTGCCGGCGTAACGGCCTGTATTATGAGTTTAACCCAAAAGATGGAGCGTTGGATGTGATCTCTCATACGGGCAGATGGAAAGTGATTGTAAACGGACAGAAGCATTTTATCTGGCTATATCATAAAAATCTGTATAGAGAAAAACAAACATTATTAGTACCGGGGTATCACAGTCAGAATATCCGTAGGAGCACTCTTATGGGTTATATGCAGTATATCGTGGAACACGATCAGTACAGAAAGGAAAGTCCTTTGTTTGAAAATCAAATCGCTGGTAAAAGTAAAAAGGCGAGGGCATATCAAAAGAAACAGGCCGAAAAGATTAGAAAATGGCAGAGTATTCGATATGTGACAGATCTTTTGAATCACATGGAAGCGGGAACACTGATATAAGCAATTAACTTTTGTCAAAATAAAATTATATATTGTTTCTTGGTATAGAAGTAAGTATAATGTAAGTGAACATATGTTTATAAACATATATAAAGCATTTATGCTACATTTGATGATATTATGGAACGGATTTCAGGTGAACAAACAAACTAAATTTACTTGAAAAATACCGGAAATGCAGGTAATGATATGGAACTGATAGATAATACATCAAAAACACTACGAGATGATTTAGCGGTTGAAATTAAAAAGGGCAGCAAGTTGTCCGTTGCGGCGGCCTGTTTTTCTATCTATGCTTTTCAGGAATTAAAAAAGGAATTGCAGGATATCGATGAACTTCGCTTTATCTTCACTTCTCCTACATTTGTAAAGGAAAAAGCCAGAAAGGAGAAGCGCGAGTTCTATATTCCACGCCTTAACCGTGAGCGAAGTCTGTACGGAACTGAATTTGAGGTAAAGCTGCGAAATGAATTGACACAAAAAGCAATAGCAAAAGAATGTGCTGACTGGATACGCCAAAAGGTAACGTTCAAGTCAAATATTACATCTGAAAATATGATGGGATTCATAAATCTGGACAATAAAAACTATATGCCCATCAATGGCTTTACAACAATAGATTTGGGCTGCGAGCGTGGAAATAATGCCTACAATGTGGTGCAGAAAACAGAAGTTCCGTTTGCCCAGACATATATAGATATTTTTGAAAGTCTGTGGAATGATCAGCGCAGATTGCAGGAAGTAACAGATGAAGTGATTGACAGCATTACAGCAGCATACAACGAGAACGCACCTGAATTTATTTATTTTGTTACGCTGTATAATATTTTCAGCGAGTTTCTGGAAGATATATCCGAGGATGTGCTGCCCAATGAGGCCACCGGCTTTAAGGAAAGCAAGATCTGGAATATGCTTTATAACTTTCAGAAGGATGCTGCGCTTGCAATTATCAATAAACTGGAGAAATACAATGGCTGTATTCTTGCAGACAGTGTCGGGCTTGGCAAGACTTTTACAGCACTTGCAGTTATCAAATATTATGAAAACAGAAATAAATCAGTCCTTGTTCTTTGCCCTAAAAAGCTGACAAATAACTGGAATACCTATAAAGACAACTATGTAAATAATCCTATCGCTGCAGACAGGCTTCGTTATGATGTGCTTTATCATACAGATCTAAACCGTACCCACGGTACATCAAACGGTCTTGATCTGGGCAGATTGAATTGGGGAAACTATGATCTTGTAGTAATAGATGAATCTCACAATTTCCGCAATGGTGGAAAAGTGGTGGAGAATCCGGAAGAAGATGAAAGAGAAAATCGATATGTGCGGCTTCTGAAAAAAGTCATCCGTGCGGGTGTCAGAACAAAAGTCCTGATGCTTTCTGCAACTCCGGTCAATAATAAATTCCTTGATCTGAAAAATCAATTGGCACTTGCTTATGAGGGAAACGTTGATCTGATAGATGAAAAACTGAATACTACCAGAACGATAGATGAGATATTTAAAAATGCCCAGAGAGCATTTACTACATGGAGTAAATGGGAGCCGGAGGATCGAACAACAGAGAATCTGCTTCGTATGTTGGATTTTGACTTTTTTGAAGTACTTGACAGTGTGACGATAGCGCGTTCCAGAAAGCACATCCAGAAATATTATGATACATCGGATATCGGTACTTTTCCCACAAGATTAAAACCGATTTCCCTGCGTCCGAATCTGACGGATTTGAAATCAGCGATAAACTATAATGAGATATTTGAGCAGCTTATGCTTTTGAGTCTCACGATCTATACGCCGTCACATTACATACTTCCAAGCAAAATAAGGAGAGTGTTGTAATGAAGAAAAAACACAAAATTTTTAGTTGGGGTTTATTAGGATTTATTATAGTAATATTATGTATTACAGCTGTTTCATTCTTTTTGAAGGATAACGCTAATTATGCTGCTTTTATAGGGAGTATTTTTGGTGCCATAATAGCTGGAAGTATTAACTTTATTGTACTGTTTATCACAATAAAGCAAGGGCAAGAGAATCAAGAAAAAGCATTAAATATGCAGTCTGCATTGCAAGCTGAAGGTAATTTATTACATTTGATGGAAAAACAGAAAGAATGCATAACAGAAAGTGTAAACAAATTAGATGATTTACTTTTTACAGTTCAGATTTTAAAAGTGGCAGGCGTTGAAGATATAGCGGATGAAAGAAAAAACCTGATTAAAATCTTTTCTGATTACCGTAAAGCTATGAATATGATAAAACTTAATACAAATATATATTATGACACATCAAAATGTGATGGATGTACAGATTGCGATATCAAATCTTATGGAGAATTATCAAAGAGAAAAACCAAACTATGTGAGTTCATGAATAAGATAGAGTATAATTGCAATATGATGTTTTATGAATTACAAACAGCTCTTGATGAAAGTATAGATGCTCAAAATATGGTTACTCAGAATGGACTGAATAAGCAGCAATTGTCGTTACATGAAAATTTGGTCTTAAACTATAAAAAACAGTTTGAGCAAAATTCAAGTGATGATAAGATTGCTGAAAAAATTAAACAATATGAAGCAGAATATACAAAACTTGAAGAAGAAATCAAATTGACAGATGAAAAAATTCAACTGATAATACAAGATATTGGTGAAAAGAATAAAAAAGCACGCAATATGGCAAATAATATACAAACTTGTGACAGAAGTGAGTTGCAAAAAGCCATAATGTTTTATTTTGATATATATGGTTTTTATATAAAAGAAAATAAGAAGTTTGTCTTTGAACATGGCATGTTGCCAATAAAGCCATGTCAAAAATATACGCTTAACTGAAAGACAATTTATTGGAGACTAACTTTGAACAGATCTTTGCTGCCTATAGTCCCGACACAGTAAGGAGAGTTTTATAAAATGAAAATTACAGAAAAGCTGATTGAAAAATCGAAAGAGGCTTTTATGATGGCGATTGAGGTGTATAATAAACCGTCTATTAAATATCGCGTGGAGGGATTCGGTTTTTTCATCTGTAATGCGTGGGAGTTGATGTTAAAAGCACACATGATAAATACAATGGGCGACAGCAGCATTTATTATAAGGATAATCCAAACAGAACAATTACATTGGAGAATTGCGTTAAAAAGGTGTTTACAAATGACAAGGATCCGCTTCGGAGAAACCTTGAAAAAATAATTGAACTCAGGAATACAGGGACTCATTTTATAACAGAGGAATATGAAATGGTTTATATCCCGTTGTTCCAAGCGTCAGTGTTCAATTTTATTGAAAAAATGCAGGCTTTTCACAATGTTGATATGACGGAAATGATTCCGCAGAATTTTCTGACACTGACGGTAAGCTACAATTCTTTGGATACTGATGAGATAAGGGCCAAATATCCGCCTGAAATAGCAGAACGCCTAATTTCTGTCAATACAGAACTGAGTTCGATCATTTCTGATAATAACAATAGATTTGCAATTCGTATCGATCATCATTATTATATAACCAAAAATGAAAATATAGCTACAGCTAAAGTGAAAATTGATAAAGATGCTGAAACGGGTATAAGGATTGTAACAGAGTTGAAAGATCCAAATAACACGCATAAATATACATGTAAACTCTGCTGTGAAGAAATAAACAAACGGTTGGAGAAAGCTAAAATTTCTATGCTTGTCAACGGCGAGCCGAAGAAGTTTAATTCTTCTCATTTCAATTTGTTCTGCCAATATTTTGGTATAAAGAGTAATGCGAAACTATGCTATACTTATAAGGTTTCTTCACAGCCGCAGTATAGTTATTCTTTGCAGACAATTGATTTTATCGTGGAAGAAATAAAAAAAGATCCTGAAAATATCATTCAGAATCTTAAAGATAAATTGAGAAAAAATAAGTCAACCCCAGGGGCAAAGGAATTCTAAGCAATATGCCTACTCCCATTTGGGAACCCAGCCTTTATCCTTCACGGGTCAACTTATTCTATAAGATAGCATATGCAGCGGGATTTGTCAATATTCCAAAGCTTTTTCAAAAAATCTGTTGAATTTGTACAAAAATACTTTATAGATGTTTAGGCAAGAGGGAGTAATCACAATATGAAGTTTAATTTTAAAGTACAGCAATATCAGACAGAAGCCGTTGACGCTGTTGTGAAAGTTTTTGACGGTCAGGGATACAGCGAGAAAACAAGCTATATTATGGACCAAGGCAAGAATGTTGCAAAAGAGCAGGGGCAAATGCAGCTGGTATTTGATAACGCAGACGAAACGGAGATTTACGATCCACTGAGTGATACGGGATATAAAAATGCCGCAGTGGAGCTTTCGGATGAACAGCTGTTGCATAACATTCAGAAACTGCAAAGCGAGAATAATATCAAACAGTCTGACTCATTGAGCCGGGAGCTGGGGCGCTGTTCTCTGGATATAGAGATGGAAACCGGAACCGGCAAGACCTATGTGTACATCAAGACGATGTTTGAACTGAATAAGAGATACGGTTGGAGTAAATTTATTGTCGTAGTTCCTTCTATTGCCATCCGGGAGGGCGTGAAAAAATCTTTTGAGATAACTGCCGACCATTTTATGGAATATTACAGGAAAAAGGCTCGCTTTTTTATCTATAACAGCAGCAATCTGAACCAGTTGGACAATTTTTCGCAAAGTTCCGGTATCAATGTGATGATCATCAACACGCAGGCGTTTGCTTCTTCCTTAAAAGAAGATGGGAAAAGCAAGGAGGCCCGTATTATCTATTCCAAGCGCGATGAGTTTGGTTCCCGTCGTCCTATTGATGTCATCAAAGCAAACAGGCCGATTATCATTTTGGACGAGCCGCAGAAAATGGGCGGAGAAGTCACACAAAAGGCGCTGAAAAATTTTAACCCGCTTTTCAGTCTAAACTATTCGGCGACTCATGTAAAACAGCATAATACGGTCTATGTGTTAGATGCTCTTGATGCGTTCAACAAGAGACTTGTCAAGAAAATCGAAGTCAAAGGTTTTGAAGTAAAGAATTTTAGAGGAACAGACAGCTATCTGTATCTGGAACAGATCGTTTTATCTTCCAAGAAGCCGCCGATGGCCAGGATAGAGATGGAAATAGGATATCACAAATCCATCAACAGGAAAACAAGAGTTTTAGGAGTCGGAGATGATCTGTATTATGCCTCACAGCGGATGGAGCAGTATAAAGGATATACCATATCTGAAATAGACCCGCTGCAAGGAACGGTCACATTCACAAATGGCGAGACGATTCGTACAGGTGAGGTCGTCGGAGATGTATCGGAAAAGGATATGCGGCGTATTCAGATCAGAGAGACCATTCTTTCTCATTTTGAAAAAGAAGAAAAACTCTTTAATATGGGTATTAAGTCACTGTCGCTATTTTTTATAGACGAGGTTGCAAAGTACCGCCAGTATGATGAGGACGGAAATGAAATACTGGGTGAGTATGGGCAGATGTTCGAGGAAGAATACATCAATGCCCTGAGAGAGTATACCACTATGTTTGATACCCCGTATCAGAAGTATCTGCGTACTGTCTGCAGTGATGTTGCGGTAGTGCATAAGGGATATTTCAGTATTGACAAGAAGACAGGCAGAAGTATAGACAGTCAACTCAAACGCGGGAGTGAGTTTTCAGACGATATTTCCGCATATGATTTGATACTTAAGAATAAGGAACGGCTTTTATCCTTTGAGGAACCGACAAGATTTATCTTTTCTCACTCTGCTTTGAGGGAAGGTTGGGATAATCCAAATGTTTTCCAGATCTGTACTTTAAAACATTCTGACAGTAATACGGCAAAACGTCAGGAAGTCGGGCGGGGTCTGCGGCTCTGTGTCAACCAGTCCGGTGTCAGAATGGATGTGGAGACCTGTGGAGAGACCGTTCACGACATCAATATGCTGACGGTTATCGCAAGTGAGAGTTATAAATCATTTGTGTCTGATCTGCAGAACGATATTAAGACGGTCTTGTACGACAGACCGACGGCTGCTACCAGCGAATATTTTGTCGGGAAATATGTAAAAGTGAACGATGTGCCCACACTGATTGACAATAATACAGCGAATGACATTGAATTTTATCTTATCTCCAACGGTTATGTGGATATGAAACGTAAGGTCACAGACAAGTACCGAAGTGATGTTGCCAATGGAACAGTAGTACCGATGCCGGAACACCTCGCTCCCATGACGGAAGGGATTCACATGCTGATCCAATCGGTCTATGACGACAGCGTGCTGAACGATATGTTCCAGGATGGACATGAGTCCAAAGTAAAAGACAACCCGCTGAATGAAAACTTCGCCAAGAAAGAGTTTCAGGCCCTTTGGAAAGAGATTAACCGTAAGTATGCTTATACCGTGGAGTTTGACAGTGAGGAATTGATTAAAAATGCTATCGACCATATCAATGAAAAACTGTTTGTTTCTGAACTCCAGTACACTACCACCATCGGCAGACAGAAAGAAAAGATGGAAGAAAATGAAGTGGAACGTGGGGATTCCTTTGGTGGTGAAAGAACGAGGACACAAACTCTGAAACATGCAGAAACGAGCCAGGTCAGATATGATCTTGTCGGCAAGGTCGCAGAAGGTACCGTTCTTACGAGAAAAACGGCGGCAAGAATATTAAAAGGGATTGCACCTGCAAAGCAATATATGTTCAGATACAATCCGGAAGAATTTATTACCAAGGTTGTCAGATTGATTAAGGAACAGAAAGCAACGATGATCGTGCAGCATATCAGCTACAACCAGATTGAAGGAGAGTACACAACGGATATTTTCACTGCTGATAAGAACACACAGAGTTTTGAAAAGGCTTTTCTTGCCCAAAAGGCCATTCAGGATTATGTGTTTACAGATGGCACGGCGGATAAGAGCATTGAAAGAAAATTTGCGGAGAATCTGGACGCTGCAGAGGAAGTCTGTGTATATGCGAAACTACCTCGGACATTCCAGATTCCTACGCCGGTGGGCAATTATTCTCCTGACTGGGCGATTGCTTTCTACGAAGGAATGGTAAAACATATCTTTTTTGTTGCGGAAACCAAGGGAACGATGGAGAGCCTGAATCTGCGACCTATTGAACAGGCGAAGATTTCCTGTGCTAAGAAGCTTTTTAATGAAATGTCTACAAGCAATGTAAAGTATCACGATGTGGACAGCTATCAAAAGTTGCTTGAAGTGATGAAAACCTTATAAACGATAGTATGCTAAAAACATCAATTTCCCGCCTCCTCATGCATATAATTTCCTGCTTTACAAATAATAGTAAAAGCATAAATTCAATGAAAAACAATGACGCGGCCATTCGGCTGCGATTGACAGATGGAGGTTATATGATATGAAAGCGACAGGTATTGTTAGAAGGATAGACGATCTCGGACGGATCGTGATCCCGAAGGAGATCCGCAGGACGCTGCGCATTCGGGAATCGGACCCGCTGGAGATCTTTACCGACAGAGAGGGAGAGATCATTCTCAAGAAATATTCTCCGATCGGAGAGATGGGAACGTTTGCAAAACAGTATGCGGAGAGCATGGCGCAGGTGTCCGGACATGTGGCGATGATCTCAGACAGGGATCAGTTTATCGCGGTGGCGGGCGGTATGAAGAATATGCTCGGCAAGTCGATCAGCAGGGAACTGGAGGAGAAGATCAATCACAGAGAGAGTGTCGTTGCGGCGAAAGGAGACCGGAATTTTATCAAGGTCAGCAACGAGCAGGAGGATGTGAATCATGAGGCGATCAGTCCCATTATCTGTGAAGGCGATGTGATCGGCTCCGTGCTTCTTCTGGAGACGGATCACAAGTCCAAGATGGGCGAGGTGGAGCAAAAGCTGATCCAGTCGGCTGCAGGATTTCTGGGAAGACAGATGGAACAGTGAAAAAGTGTAAGAAGAGCGGACGAAGCGGCGCATGGCGGTCATGCGCCGTTTTGTCGTATATGGGAAATGCCCGTTTCCTTACAAAATTGTAATTTGCCATAATGCGGCGCGCCGTATACAATGATAGGAGAAAAGCCGTATCGGCGTATGAAATCACACGGAAAGGAAAAGTCTCATGAATAGGATACTGCTCTTGGAGGACGATCTGAGTCTGGTAAACGGCATGTCATTTGCTCTGCGGAAAGCGGGCTACGAGGTGGAGGTCGCACGGACGGTCAGAGAGGCGGAAGATAAGTGGGCGGAGGGCGGTTACGATCTGCTGATCTTGGATATCTCGCTGCCTGACGGTTCTGGCTTTGAGATCTGCAAGAAGGTACGGCGGACCTCGAAGGTGCCGATCATCTTTCTGACCGCGCGTGATGAGGAGATCGACATCATTATGGGACTGGATATGGGCGCGGACGATTATATCACGAAGCCTTTCAAGCTGGGCGTGCTGATGTCTCGGATCAACGCGCTGCTCAGGCGGGCGAAGGACTTTGCGGCGTCGGATACGGAGCTTGTCTCCAACGGGATCAGGGTGGAGCTTCTGCAGGGGCAGGTATACAAGAACGGCGTTCCGACCGATCTCACGGCGGCGGAATACAGGTTGTTATGTCTTTTCATGCGCAATCCGAATGTGATCCTCTCCAAAGAGCAGATCTTGGAGAAGCTATGGGACAGTGAGGGCAGTTTCGTGGACGACAACACGCTTACGGTGTACGTGCGCAGACTGCGCATGAAGATCGAGGACGATCCGGGCGATCCGCATATGTTAGTCACGGTGCGGCGCATGGGTTACAAGTGGAATGCGATGTGAGAGAAAACGGCGTGCGGATTACGCCGATATGTTGATGCAGGGGGCGGCTATGAATTTATTTGCGGACAGAGAGATCAGGAGATTGTTTGCGGTGATAACTGGCGTTATGACCGCATTTTTTGTGACGGCGGAGTTTGTCGTCGGTGTGCGTTCCGTGGAGACGGCGTTTCTGCTGGCGCTTATTTGGCTGCTTTTGTTTGGCGGCATCATCACCGCCTGTCTCCGTTATTTCCGAAGACAGCACGGAAGGATGACGGCTGCCGCAGCGATCATCAAAGCCTACCTTGACGGGGACGAGGCGGCGCGTATCGACTGCGACGAGGAGGGGGAGCTGTACCGGCTGTTCCACGAGGTGAATACGCTGGCGACCGTCCTGAACGCGCATGTGCAGAAGGAAAAGCGCGCACGGGAATTTCTGCAGAACATTATCTCGGATATCTCCCACCAACTCAAAACACCGTTGGCCGCTCTCAATATCTACAACGGGCTGCTGCAGGAGGAAGCCGGAGAGCAGACGGCGATCCGCGAGTTTGTCACGCTGTCGGAGAAAGAACTGGACCGCATCGAGACGCTGGTGCAGAATCTTCTGAAGATTGCCAGACTGGATGCGGGTATGCTGGTCATGGACAAAGCGCCCGTCGATGTGGCGGATATGATGCGGGATATAGAACTGCACTTTGCCTACCGTGCGAGGAAAGAGCGGAAAACGCTTGCCTTCACCGGTAATGACGGCGTCACGCTCCTGTGCGACAGAGACTGGCTGGCGGAGGCGGTCAGCAATCTGGTGAAAAATGCGTTGGATCACACCGCGGACGGCGGGCATGTATGGGTTTCGTGGCGTCAGGTCACCGATCTGATCCAGATCACCGTGCAAGATGACGGCGCGGGAATCTCTCCGGAAGATATTCATCATATTTTCAAGCGGTTTTACCGAAGCCGCTGTTCGCAGGATACGTCGGGCGTCGGTCTGGGACTGCCACTGGCCAAGGCGATCGTGGAGGCGCATGACGGCAATATTACGGTGGACAGCGTGCAGGGAAAAGGCAGTACGTTTGTCATGGACTTTTTGATCCCCACGGATAGGGAGGCGGCAGTCATGACAAATCTGTAAGCTGCGATTCACGGGAGAGTAAGAAAGAAGCGTTATACTCGATCCGAAAATGATGATTCCCTGACAATGCGGCGGCGCGGTCTGCCGGAGCGTACCGACGCTTGCCGCAGGGAAGGAAAAGCGGAGGATAACAATATGAATCTATTGGAAGTGCAGTCGATCTGCAAGACATACGGCAGTGGAGAAACGGCCGTCGAGGCGTTGAAAAACGTGAGCTTTACAGTGCCGAAGGGCGAGTTCGTGGCCGTGGTCGGGGAGTCCGGCTCGGGCAAGAGCACCCTCCTCAATATGATCGGGGCGCTGGACGTGCCGACGTCGGGCCGGGTGCTGATCGACGGCAGGGACACCTTTTCCATGAAGGACGAGCAGCGGACGATCTTCAGGCGGCGCAATATCGGTTTTATCTTTCAGGCGTTTCACCTTGTGCCGGAGCTCACGGTGGAGCAGAACATTATTTTTCCGGTGCTGTTGGATTATCAGAAGCCGGATCAGGCGTATGTGGAGGAACTGCTGGATGTCCTGAACCTGCGGGAGCGCAGACATCATCTGCCGAGCCAGCTCTCCGGCGGACAGCAGCAGCGGGTGGCGATCGGACGGGCGCTGATCGCGCGGCCGATGCTGATCTTGGCGGACGAACCCACCGGCAATCTGGATACGAAGAACAGCAGCGAGGTGATCGCCCTGTTGAAACAGGCTTCCAAGCGGTATGAGCAGACGATCCTCATGATCACCCACAACCGTGCGATCGCTTCCGCGGCGGACAGGGTGCTGCAGGTGTCGGACGGCGTGCTCACGGATCTTGGGAGGTGTGCGGAATGAGAAGTTATCTGGATCTGGTCAGGCTGTCGGCGAAAGCGCGCAGGGAACAGAACCGTATGACCATGCTGTGCATCGTGTTGGCAGTCTTTCTGGTGACATCAGTCCTTTCTGTTCTGGATACTTATTACAGTATGGAAACCGAACGTCTGCTCCGTAAGCACGGAAGCTTTCAATATCCGAGCTGGGCATATCCGACGGCGGCTGCGGTGTTCCTGCTGATCCTGATCGCGGGCGTCCTGATGATCTCGGGCTGCTTGAACAGCAGCGTGGCGCAGCGGACGCGTTTCTTCGGTATGCTGCGCTGTGTCGGCGCGAGCCGCAGACAGATCGTCCGGCTTGTGCGGATGGAGGCGCTTGCATGGTGCAGACAGGCCGTTCCGCTGGGCTGTCTGCTGGGTGTCGTCACCAACTGGAGCCTGTGTCTTATCCTGCGCTGTCTGGTCAAGGGAGAGTTCGCAGAGATACCGCTTTTCTACCTGAGCGGCGTCGGCATCGTGTGCGGCGTTGTGCTGGGTGTGGTCACGGTGCTGTTAGCGGCGCATTCTCCGGCGAGACGGGCGGCTGCAGTTTCTCCGGCTGCCGCGGTGGCGGGCGCTTTCGCGGAGGGTGACAGAGCCGTGCGCGGAACCGATATACGCTGCCTGAAAATGGAGACAGCGCTGGGCATCTGCCACGCGGCGGCATCAAAGAAGAAGCTGTTCCTGACGGCCGGCTCCTTTGCCTTTGTGATCGTCCTGTTTTTCGTTTTCTCGGCGGCGCTGGAATTCGGGCGGCGTCTGCTCCCTTCCATGAATCCGATAGCCTGCGATATACAGATCAGCAGCGCAGACGAGAGCAATTCGCTGGATCGGGATATGGTGCGGAAGATTGCCGCGCTGCCGGGCGTCAGCGAGGTGTTTGGGAACAGTGTGGCACTGGGACTGCCCGTGCAGATCGGCGAAGAGAGCAGACGCATCGATCTGGTTTCCTACGACGAGGGTATGCTGGCCGCCTCGAAAACGGCGGTGGCGGCGGGAAAGCTGTCGCCGATATACGGAAACTCGGATCAGGTTTTGACGGTCTATGACAGTAATCAGGTGCTGAATCGTGTGGATGACACCCTGCAGATCGACGGCGAGAAGCTTACGGTTGCCTGTGTGGTATCGGCGGGACCGGGGATCATGGCAGGCGACGTGGTAGTGGGATGCTCTGAGGAGACGTTTGCCCGTATCACGGGGGAGAGGGACTATTGCTGCCTGTCCGTCCGGCTGACGCGCGGCGCGCCGGAGGAAACAGTGGAGGCAATACGGCAGCTTGCGGGAAACGAACAGCTTGACGACAGGCGTGCGACGGCAAGAATGGAGCAGGGCACATACTGGGTGACGCGAATCGGGGCTTACGGCTTTCTGGTGATTATCGCGATGATCGCCGTGCTGCATATCATGAACAGCATTTCCATGAGTGTGTCCGCCAGAATATCGCAGTATGGCGTCATGCGCGCTGTCGGCATGAGCGGGAGGCAGATCAGGCGGATGATTGCGGCGGAGACGGCAGCTTATGCGGCCGCAGGAGGCGTATCCGGCTGTGTGCTGGGTCTTATGCTGCACTACGGAATGATCAGACAGATGGTGCTCCGCTATTTCGGCGGCAGATGGCAGGTGCCGTTCGGCGTGCTGCTGACAGTGTTCCTGTTGCTGTTGGGCGCCTGTGTGTTGGCGGTATATGCGCCGGCGAAGCGCATCGCGGCCATGGAGATCACGGAGACGATCGATCAGCTGTAGACGGAGACATGGGAGGAAGCTTGTATGAAGAACTATTTGGAACTCGCCGCCATATCGGCGAGGACGCACAGGAAGCGGAACGGCATGTCGATCTTCTGTATCGCGCTGGCGGTTTTTCTGGTAGCGGCGATCTTCGGTATGGCGGATATGTTCATACGCAGCCAGATGCTGCAGACGAAGTTAGAGAATGGTACATGGCACATCGCCGTGACGGACATCACGGACGGGGAGGCAGAGCGGATCGCGCAGATGGACGGTGTGTCGGCTGTCTGCAGATACGGCGTCCTGAATTTCAAGGGCAAAGAGGGATACACCTTGGGCGGCAAGGATCTCACGATCTGCGGAGTCGATGAGAGCTATGGGGCTATGATGCTGTTTGAGGCGGATCGGGAGATGACGGGGCGGCTTCCTCACAGTGACGGTGAGGCGTTTCTCGTAAGACGCGCGGGAAAGGAACTGAACGTCGGGGTCGGTGACCGCATCACCGTAGACGGGCCGGACGGCAGCGCTTTGACGTATACGGTCTCGGGCTTCTTCGGCGATATCGACAAGACGAGCAGAGAGGATTCTTATGCGATGTTTGTCACAACCCAGGAGTACCGGCGGCTCTTCGCGCCGAACCTGGCAAGCGACGCGCTGGCGGACTATGACAGTGTACTTTTCGTCCGCTTTGCGAAAGAGAGGGAGATCCGCCGTCTTGCGGAGGAGCTGCGAAAAACGTTCGGTCTGACGGAGGCGCAGACGATCGGAAATGAAAATCTGTTGGCGCTGTCAGGGCAGAGCGGCACGCAGTTTGTCCTGTTGATCTATACTGCCGCCGCCATTTTGTTTGTGCTGGTACTGACTGCGGCGATCATCATGATCGCCGCAAGCCTGAACAGCAGCGTGGCGCAGCGGACGGCGTTTTTCGGACTGCTGCGCTGCACCGGGGCGACGGCAAAGCAGGTGATGCGGCTGGTCTATCGGGAGGCGCTCGGCTGGTGTTTGTTCGCCGTTCCGTTCGGGGTCGGCGCGGGAGTGGCGGTGATCTGGATCCTCTGTGCGGTGCTGCGCGCGCTCGCTCCGGAATATTTCTATGGGCTGCCCGTCTTGGGCGTGAGTGTGCCGAGTATCATAATGGGGGCTGTGGTTGGCGTTCTCACCGTACTTGCGGCGGCCGGAACGCCCGCGAAGAGAGCGGCGTCGGTATCGCCTCTGGCGGCCGTCTCGGGCAGCGCCGGGCATGAAATGCCCGTGTACAGGGCGGCGGACACGAGATTCTGCAGGGTATACACGGCGCTGGGGATCCGTCACGCTGCGGCGAGCCGCAGGAATCTGTTTCTGATGGCGGGCTCCTTTGCTTTCAGCATCATTCTTTTTCTGTCCTTCTATGTGACGGTGGATTTCATGCGTCACGCCGTCAATCCGCTGAAGCCGTGGACGCCGGATCTCTCCGTGATCGGCCCGGACAACACCTGTACCGTGCCCGAAGAGCTGGCGCGGACGCTGGCGGAAGACCCGGCGGTGCGCAGGGCATTCGGGCGCTGTTTTGCCTTTGGCGTGCCGGCGGACAGCGGGGCGTGGACGGGAACGGCGGATCTGGTCTCCTATGAAGAGAACCAGTTTGGCTGGGCCGGGGAGTATCTGACGGCGGGTTCGATGCAGGAGGTCATTGACGGCAACGACGCGGCGCTGCTCGTCTATACGCCGGACAGCCTTATGAAGGTGGGCGATACGGTGACATTGGAGATAGGCGGCAAGGAGAAGGAACTTCGGATCGCAGGGCTGCTTTCCGGCACTCCCTTCGACAGCACGGCGGGGACAGAGCGGCTTGTATGCTCGGAGGAGACTTTCCGGCGGCTGACCGGTTGGAAGGATTACACTATCATAGACGTGCAGCTTCGCTGGAACGCGGCGGACGAGGACGCGGAAAGGATACGCCGCATGGCGGGAGAAGGATTTACCTTTTCGGACAGGCGCATGGGTAACCGGAACGTGCAGGGCGCCTGTTATTGCTTCTTTCTGTTCATCTACGGCTTCCTCGCGGTGATCGGCTTTATCACGGTGTTCAACATCATCAACAGCGTCGCTATGGGCGTGTCCGCGCGCATGAAGCTGTACGGCGCTTTTCGGGCGATCGGGATGAGTACGAAACAGCTTGCCGGAATGGTCGCGGCGGAAGCGGCGGCCTATACGGCGGTGGGCAGTCTGTTGGGGATCGGGCTGGGAATGCTGTGCAACAGAGTGTTGTATGATATGCTGGTGACTTCCCACTGGGGAGACGCATGGAGGCTTCCGCTTGGCGCGCTCGCAGTTATCCTGAGCATCATCGCCCTGTCCGTCGCGCTGGCGGTCGCAGGGCCTATACGGCGGCTCGGGCGCATGTCTATCGTCGATACGATCGGCGCGCAGTAGACGGCTGCAGAGATCAATCGTTGAAATATTTGGAGAACTCGCCGTCGTCGGCATCGAAGAAGCAGAAGCCGACGATGCCGCGTCCCGTGTGGGCGCCGATGGCGCAGCCTACCACAGAGATCATGGTCTGTTTCGGGTGGAAAGCGTCCTGCACCAATGCGTTTACGAAATCGAGGGCCTCTTGATCCTCACCATGACAGAGAGCGACTGTTCCGCCGTCTGCGGGGCAGCCGTTTTCTTTTGCATATTCGACAAGGTAGCGCATCGCTTTCTTGCGGCCGCGGACGGTCTTGACGACCGACAGGGCGCCGATGTCATTGACGATCAGCACCGGCTTCATATCCAGCGTTTCCGCCAAAGTGCCCTTGAATTTGGTGAGGCGTCCGCCCTTGATCAGGTAGGCGAGCGTCTGCACGGTGAATACGTGTCTGACGTGATAGATATAATATTCGGCAGCGTCTATCAGTTCTTTCTTGGACGCGCCCTTTTCCAACATGGCAACCAGCTTGCTGACGACCAGCCCGAATCCGGCGGAAGCGCATTTGGAGTCGATGATCGTCATGTCGAAGTCCGGATAATCCTCACGGATATTGGAGAGTGCGATGTTCGCGGCATTGTAGGTGCCCGCGATGCCGGTGGAGAAGCACAGGTAGATGACGCTGTCGTTTGCCTGTGCGTAAGGCAGGAATGCCTCTGTGAACATGGCCGGATTGATGTGGTAGGTCTTCACATCACGGTTGATGTCGTCCAATATGTGATAAAATTCTTCCGTCTGGATCGTCGCGCCGTCAAAATAATCGACGTCGTCGATCACCACCGGCGTCGGTATCACGTGCAGCTTGTGCCGTTCTATATACTCCTTCGGCAGATCACTGGCAGAATCCGTAATAATGCGTAACATAAGATATTCCCCTTCTTCATTTGATCCAAGCAGATCCGCGGGAAGGCAAAGGCTCTTTGCGCCGCCCGCTTCTTCGCGCCATTTATATCATAGCGAAATCAGGCGTACTTTTCAAGAGGAATCGTTCGTTTGCGCGCAGGAAAACGGACGGCAGATTTTCGGAGATAAGCAGTTGACATAATCCGACATGCTAGTGTATAGTTATGTTGACATAATATGAAAATTATGGTAAACAGTTCGCGGCGGTATCTGTTGGCGGCTGATGTCATATATGCGGCGAAAGGATTTCGGTAGGTACAGATGAAGAAGAGCCAATGGGAAAAAAATATGATGAAGCTGGCAGCGTATCTTATGGCGTTCAGTATCATCGGCAGTCAGGCGACGGTCAGCATGGCGGCGGAGGACCGCACCGAAGCATCACAGAAGGAAAGCGGTGCAGACGTACAGGGCGATGCGGCAAAAACCGAGGAGACAGGCGATGCCGAGAAGGCCGCAGGGGAGAGCGGCGGACAGCAGGATCCGTCCGAGATAAGATATATTGCGTCGATCGAGGCTCTTTCCGCAGAACAGGCATACCTGACTTACGAAAAGAAACCTGCGCAGGAGGAATTGTTTGAGGATCTTCCCGGAACGCTCACGGTCACGCCGGAAGGCGCAGAGGATACGAAGGAGATCGAAGTAGTCTGGGAGTGCGGCACGGACTATGAGGCGGAGTGGTCCGGAGAGGGCAAAGAGCTGTATCTGTTTACGCCTAAGTGGGACGAGTCCGCATACGGGATCTCCCAAGAGGCTGCAGAGACAGTCACGATCCCGACCGTGACCGTGGAGATCGTACACAGCGAGGCGGCGGGAGAGATCAAGGATCTGGAGACGGCGCAGGAAGATCTGGACGGGATCATAGCGCAGAAGAATGTTCTGGCTCTCGTGTACCTGTGCGAGCGATACGAGGTGAAGGCTGAACCCGAGTCCGATGCGGATACCGTGGTCACGGTAGTCTGCGGACAGTCCGTGCAGATCGTCGGCGTGGAGCTGGACGAAGCGGGAAATGTCTGGTATCGGGTATCGCTCTACGATCAGGATCAGAATTATACGGGTTATATAGAGAAGCGTTATCTGGCGACCTCCGACGAGGCGTTTTTGCAGTGGACGGACGAGTACGTGCAGAAGGCGCAGGAGATGCCGAAGAAAAAGACAAGGACGATCTCACTGATGTCCACGATCTCCAGCTATCCGGACGTCAATCAGTTCCCCGCGTCCTATCAGAACAAACTGCTCGCGTTAAAGCGGCAGTATCCGAACTGGATCTTTGTCAAAATGGAGACGGGCATGGATTTCAATACGGCGGTTTCCGAGGAGCTGGGCAATAAGAGCTGGATCAGCAATTCCCAGCCGGCTTCATGGAAAAACGGCGCGGCGGGGCAGAGCGGCTGGAGCTATGCCTCGGAGGGGATCCTGCGCTATTACATGGATCCGAGGAATTTCCTGTCGGAGTCTTCGATCTTCCAGTTTGAACAGCTTACTTATAACGACTCCTACCACACGGAGAGCGCGGTGCAGGCGATCCTCGCCAACTCATTTATGAAAGGCGATATCCCGAATGAAGGCATGACCTATGCCGGCGCTTTCACCGCGATCGGCAGGGAACTGCAGGTGAGCCCTTTTCATCTGGCGTCGCGGGTGCTGCAGGAGCAGGGCACAAACGGTACGTCCCAGCTGATCTCCGGCACATACAACGAAAAGTACAGGGGTTATTACAATTACTTCAATGTCGGGGCGAGCGGCAGGGATACGGAGCTGATCATCAACGGGTTGGAGGAAGCGAAGCGTCGGGGCTGAAACAGCCGATATAAGTCTCTGCAGGGCGGCGCCGCGGTGATCAGTACGAATTATATCCTCCGCGGGCAGGACACCCTGTATTTACAGAAGTTTAACGTGACCACCAACGGCAGATATGGGCACCAGTATATGCAGAACATCATGGCGCCGGCCTCGGAAGCGCCGAACATCAAAAAGGCATACAGCAATACCGGGGCGCTCAACAACAGCTTTGTGTTCAAGATCCCGGTGTATAACAATATGCCGGCGTCGGCATGTTCCAAGCCGGATACGACCGATGCGATCACGCTGAACAAGACGGCGATCAAAGATCTTGCGGTGGGCAGGACGGAAAAAGTAATCCCTTACGTGAACGGTTCCAAGGTGGACAGCCTGAGCGTCCTGACCTTTGCCAGCGATCATACCGATGTCGCGACGGTGGACGCACAGGGAGTGATCAGGGCAGTCTCCCCCGGCACGGCGACGATCACCTGCTCCAGAAGCGGTGCAAGCGGCGCGTCCTGTACCGTGACGGTGGTGAAGGCGGAGCCGGACGCAGATACGCCGGTGCTCTCGCCGGTCGTCTACAAAACGGGTCTGCGGCTGTCGGACATCGCTCTGCCGGAGGGCTGGCGCTGGAGCAGTGCGGATACGCTGCTGCATGCCGGCACATCGTCCTATCAGGCGGTCTATACACCGGAGGACACGACAAGATATCTGACTGTGACAAGGCAGATCGGTCTCAAGATATCTCAGGCGATCCCGCGCTGTAATATGCCCGAAAAACTCTCGGCCAAGCTGGGGAGCAAACTGGGAAGCATCGCGCTTCCGCAGGGCTTTGCGTGGGAGAGCGACGGGGAGACCGTCTTGGATCAGGCGGGGGAAAAGACGTTCTTTCTCTCCTATGATCCGAACGATCCGGACTATCTTGCGCTGGATCATATCCCGGTCGTGGTCAAAGTGACAGATGACAGCGTCGCGCCGGAAGAATCTGACGACTATGACGGTCCGCTGCCCGGCGACGGCAACGGCGGCGGCTCGGGCAGCGGTTCGGGTACAGGCGGCGGCTCAGGGAACGGCTCGGGTACAGGCGGCGGCTCGGGCAGCGGTTCAGGTACAGGCGGCGGCTCAGGGAACGGCTCGGGTACAGGCGGCGGCTCAGGGAACGGCTCGGGTACGGGCAGTCAGTCAGGCGGCAGCACGACAAGCCAGAGCAGCACAAATACAGGCAGCAGCACGACAAGCCAGAACAGCACGAGTACAGGCAGCAGTACGACAAGCGGCAGCAGCACGAGTACAAACAGCAGCGCGACAAGCCAGAACAGCACGGGTACGGGCAGCAGTGCGCCGGGATTCGACGGGCCAGGCATAGAAGAGCCGAGCGGCGGGCACGAAAACAACGGCACAGGCAAAGACAACGATACGACAAGCGGCAGCAGCACGAGTACAAGCGGCAGCACGACAAGCCAGAGCAGTACGAGTACAGGCAGCAGTACGACAAGCCAAAGCAGTACGAGTACAGGCAGCAGCACGACAAGCCAGAACAGCACAGGTACGGGCAGCAGCGCGCCGGGCATAGAAGAGTTGAGCGGCGGGAACGAAAACAACGGCACAGGCAAAGACCACGATACGACAAGCGGCAGCAGTACGAGTACAGGCAGCAGCACGACAAGCCAGAACAGCACAAGTACAAGCACCAGTGCAGCGAGCCAGGACAGTACGGGTACGGGCGGCGGCACGACAGGCCAGAGCAGTACCAGCACGGGCAGCAGTGTGACGAGTCAGGGCAGCACGGTCGCGGGCGGCGGCACGACAGGACAGAACAGTACGGGTACGGACGGGAACGCAGCCGGCGGGCAGCGGACGACCGTCGGCAGCAATAACGATGCGCTGCTTGCGAATGCCGATATTGCGGCAGAAGAACAGCGGCCGGAAACGGTATATGAAAGACCGTCGGTGACGATGGACATGGAAGACGTGTCCATACTGACAGATGAAATGCTGCAGATGGCGAAGGAGCAGAATGTCGATCTTATCCTGCGCATGAATGACCGCGCGGTGTGGCGCGTGGATGCAGGAAGCGTGCAGGGCAGCTTTGCGGACATAGATATGAGTGTTGTGTTTGCGCGCGGGATCATACCGCAGGATCTGCTGGAGCGTCTGGCGGACGGGAACGACTATCTGGAATTCAGCCTGGCGCATGAAGGCATGTTTGGGTTCGACACGGAACTGGAGATTTTGTTGGATCCCAAAGACTGCGGGCGCTATGCGAATCTGTTTTATTATGATCCCGAGGCGGGGACGCTGGAATTTATCTGCGCAAGCATCATCGACGAAAACGGATACGCCGTGTTCGATATGGAACATGCGTCCGACTATGTCATTATCATAAGCGACTCCCCTATGTCGGCCGTGTCGCCGGCGAAAGACGCGGACAGCGCCGGACCGATCTGGCCCAAGCTGCTCATCGCGGCAGCGGTCGCCGCGGTATTGGCGGCGCTTGCGGCCGGAGGCTTCCTTTTCCTGAAAGCGCGCCGGAACGATGAGGAAGAGGACGCGGCAGATGATGAAGAGGAGGACGAGAGCGACGGGCAGGAGCTCGAGATGCTCGACGCAGACCGCATGGAAGAACGGAGCGATGCCGAAACAGCGCCTCCGGCAGAGCCGACGGCGTCCGGGCTTTCAGAGGAGGATCGAAAACCGGAGAAAACCGAAGAGCCGGCACAGGCGGAAGAGACGCAGGACGCAGAGGACGACTGGATCGAGGATGCGGACTGGCATGAGCCGGAGAGACCGGCGGAAACGGATCCGTACGCGGACGATCACGCGGAGAACGACTGGATAGACGATGATGAGTGGGATATTTCCAACGACTGGATAGACGATGACGAGTGGGAGCGGAGAAAACATCAAGAAACTACCGCATGACCCCTTGACAAGCGCATTTTATCCACACTATAATAGAGCGTGGTCAATAACAGGAACAGACGTTGAAGAAGACAGTAGCCGATTTTTGAAAGGTACAGCGAGCCGGCGGCGGTGGAAGACCGGTGCGAGTAGGAGATCGGGGAAGATCACTTCGGAGTTTCGGACTGAACTTCCGCTTTCCGGCAGAGAGATGCGGAGAGGGAAAAGTAGGGACTGACGGCATCCCGCCGTTATCGGGAAACGTATCGACCGAAGGAGGCGGAGACGGACAGCGCGCCGGACACCCGCAGAGAACGGTCCGTATGTCGTAACGGGTGGTAACAGAGAGCTCTTGGCCTCGTCCTTTTACGGACGAGGCTTTTTTTCGCTTATAAGAAAGAGCCGGCGGTAATGAAAGAGAAAGGAGATACAGGTATGTATCGGAAAGTGGACACGAATCTGAATTTCGTGGAAAGGGAGAAAGCGGTAAGTAAATTTTGGCAGGACAATCACATTTTTCAGAAGAGTATGGATTCGCGCAGGGAAGGAGAGATCTATACATTCTATGACGGGCCGCCGACGGCGAACGGCAAACCGCATATCGGTCATGTGCTGACCCGCGTCATCAAGGATATGATACCGCGGTACCGCACCATGAAAGGGTATATGGTGCCCCGCAAGGCCGGCTGGGACACGCATGGGCTTCCGGTGGAGCTCGAGGTGGAGAAGCTGCTCGGTCTGGACGGCAAGGAGCAGATCGAAGAGTACGGCCTGGCGCCTTTTATCGAGAAGTGTAAGGAATCCGTCTGGAAATATAAGGGTATGTGGGAAGACTTTTCCGGCACGGTCGGCTTCTGGGCCGACATGGATGACCCCTACGTCACGTATCACGACGATTTCATCGAATCCGAGTGGTGGGCCCTCAAACAGATCTGGGACAAGGGGCTTCTCTACAAGGGCTTTAAGATCGTGCCTTACTGCCCGCGCTGCGGTACGCCGCTGTCCTCCCACGAGGTGGCGCAGGGCTATAAGGCTGTGAAGGAGCGCTCGGCGGTGGTGCGCTTCAAGGTGACGGGAGAGGACGCTTACTTCCTCGCTTGGACGACGACGCCGTGGACGCTGCCCTCCAACGTGGCGCTCTGTGTGAACCCGAACGAGACTTATGTGAAAGTAAAAGCGGCGGACGGCCGCACCTACTATATGGCCGAGGCGCTTCTTGACAGCGTGCTGGGCAGTCTGGCCGAGGAAGGCAGGCCCGCCTACGAGGTGCTGGAGACTTATGCCGGAACGGACTTGGAGTATAAGGAGTACGAGCCGCTGTTTTCCTGCGCGGGCGAGGAGGCCGCCAGACAGCACAAGAAGGCGCACTACGTCACCTGTGACACCTACGTTACGATGACGGACGGTACCGGTATCGTCCACATCGCCCCCGCTTTCGGTGAGGACGATGCCAACGTGGGGCGCAGATATGACCTGCCTCTGGTGCAGTTCGTCAACGAGAAGGGCGAGATGACGGAGGAGACGGATTATGCGGGGCTGTTTGTCAAGAAGGCCGATCCCGAGATCCTGAAAGATCTGGACAAGGCGGGCAAACTGTTCGACGCGCCGAAGTTCGAGCATGACTATCCGTTCTGCTGGCGCTGCGACACGCCGCTCATCTACTATGCGCGCGAGTCATGGTTCATCAAGATGACGGCGGTGCGCGACGATCTGGTGCGCAACAACAAGACGGTCAACTGGATCCCGGAGTCTATCGGGGAGGGACGTTTCGGCAACTGGCTGGAGAACATTCAGGACTGGGGCATCTCCCGCAACCGCTACTGGGGAACGCCATTGAATATATGGGAGTGTGAGGCGTGCGGGCATATGCTTTCCGTCGGCTCCCGCGAAGAATTGGAGAAATATTCCGGGGATCCGGAGGCGAAGACGGTCGAGCTGCACCGGCCTTACATCGACAAGATCACGATCACCTGCCCCGACTGCGGCAAGGTCATGAAGCGTGTGCCGGAGGTGATCGACTGCTGGTTTGACTCCGGCGCGATGCCTTTTGCGCAGCACCACTATCCGTTCGAGAATCAGGAGCTGTTTGAAAAGCAGTTCCCGGCGCAGTTCATCTCGGAGGCGGTGGACCAGACAAGAGGCTGGTTCTATTCCCTGATGGCGGAGTCTACCCTGCTGTTCAACAAAGCGCCCTTTGAGAATGTCATCGTCCTCGGGCATGTGCAGGATGAGAACGGGCAGAAGATGAGCAAGTCCAAAGGAAACGCGGTAGATCCCTTTGAAGCGCTGGAGACGTACGGGGCAGATGCTATCCGCTGGTATTTCTATATCAATTCCGCACCGTGGCTTCCCAATCGTTTCCACGGCAAGGCAGTGCAGGAGGGACAGCGCAAATTCCTCGGCACGCTGTGGAATACCTATGCGTTCTTCGTCCTGTATGCGAACATCGACGACTTTGACGCGACGAAGTACAGTCTGGAATACGATAAGCTTCCCGTCATGGACAAGTGGCTGCTGTCCAAGCTTAACACGGTCGTCAAAGAGGTGGACGACGACCTTGACAACTACAGGATACCCGAGGCGGCCCGCGCATTGGACGAATTTGTGGACGAGATGAGCAACTGGTATGTCAGAAGGAGCCGCGAGCGTTTCTGGGCGAAAGGCATGGAGCAGGATAAGATCAACGCTTATATGACGCTGTACACCGCACTTGTGACGATCTGCAAGTGTGCCGCGCCGATGATCCCTTTCATGACGGAGGAGATCTACCGGAACCTTGTGTGCAGTATCGATCCGTCCGCGCCGGAGAGCATACACCTGTGCGATTTCCCGGCTGTAGACGACGCCATGATCGACACAGAGCTGGAAACGGCTATGGAGGAGGTCTTGAAGATCGTCGTGATGGGCCGTGCGGCGCGAAATGCGGCAAACATCAAGAACCGTCAGCCTATCGGCACGATGTTCGTGAAGGCGGAGAACGTGCTGGACGATTTCTATCGGGAGATCATAAAGGACGAATTGAATGTCAAGGATATCCGCTTCACGGACGATGTGCGGGAATTTACAAGCTACAGCTTCAAGCCGCAGCTTAAGACGGTGGGGCCGAAGTACGGCAAGCAGCTTGGCGGTATCCGGCAGCATCTCGGCAGCGTGGACGGCAACGCGGCGATGGACGAGCTGCGCGAAAAGGGCGCGCTGGTGTTTGATGTGGACGGCACGCAGGTGCGTCTGGCGGAGGAAGACCTGCTTATCGATATGGCGCAGAAGGAAGGGTATGTCTCCGAGGCTGCGGGCAGCGTGACGGTCGTTTTGGATACCAACCTGACGGAGGAGCTGATCGAGGAGGGCTTTGTCTATGAAATGATCAGCAAGATCCAGACGATGCGGAAGGACGCGGATTTTGAAGTGATGGATCACATCAGGGTCTCTGTGAGCGGCAATGATAAGATCGCGCAGATCGTGAGCAGGAATGCGGACGTCATCTCCGGCAAGGTGCTTGCGGACGAGATCGTTTCGGACAGAGCGCTCGCCGTATCCAAGGAGTGGAATGTCAACGGCGAGACCGTGACGATCGGCGTGGAAAAAGTGTGATATTTATCAAGAAGATATAAAAAAATAATATATCCGACAACAATTTAAGCACATTTTTTATAGCCAAAACTGCGAAGACCATATATAATAAAATGGAGTTTACGTTTTAAGATAACCCCACAGATAGCAGACGAGGAGGCACATGAATGGCAAAAAAAGCTGTGACATCAACATTTGATACAGAACTTTTTAAGAGAAGCGTTCTATATAACGTGAAGACTCTTTACAGAAAAACTCTGGAGGAAGCAACGGATCAGCAGATCTTTCAGGCGGTGTCCTATGCGATCAAGGACGCTGTCGTTGACCAGTGGCTGACGACGCAGAAGGAATTTGACAAGCAGGATCCCAAGATGGTGTACTATCTGTCTATGGAATTTCTGATGGGACGTGCGCTCGGCAACAATATCATCAATCTGCAGGCTTACAAGGAAGTCAAGAAAGCGCTCGATGAGCTTGGCATCGACATCAACGTGGTGGAGGATCAGGAGCCTGACGCAGCGCTCGGCAACGGCGGCCTCGGACGTCTGGCGGCATGTTTCCTTGACTCGCTGGCGACTTTGGGATATGCGGCGTACGGCTGCGGTATCCGATATCGTTACGGCATGTTTAAGCAGGAGATCCGGGACGGCTATCAGGTGGAAGTGCCGGACAACTGGCTGAAAGACGGCAATCCTTTTGAACTGAGAAGGCCGGAGTACACCAAGGAAGTAAGGTTCGGCGGCTATGTCAATGTTTATGTGGACGAGAACGGCAGGAGCAATTTCCGGCAGGAGGGCTATCAGGCGGTACGCGCTATCCCTTACGATCTGCCCATTGTAGGTTACGGCAGCGGCATCGTCAACACGCTGCGCATTTGGGATGCGGAGCCGGTCGAGTGCTTCCAGCTCGACTCTTTTGATAAGGGAGATTACCAGAGAGCGGTGGAGCAGGAGAATCTTGCGAGAAATATCGTGGAGGTGCTCTATCCCAACGATAATCATTATGCGGGCAAAGAGCTGCGCCTGAAGCAGCAGTACTTCTTTATCTCCGCTTCGGTGCAGGAGGCGGTGGCGCGGTACATGCGCAAACACGACGATATCAGGAAGTTCCATGAGAAAGTGACGTTCCAGTTGAACGACACGCACCCGACCGTAGCGATCGCAGAGCTGATGCGTATCCTGATGGACGAGTACTATCTGACGTGGGACGAGGCGTGGGAAGTGACGACGAAGACCTGCGCATATACCAACCACACGATCATGTCGGAGGCGTTGGAGAAATGGCCGATCGAGCTGTTTTCCAGACTGCTCCCGAGGGTCTATCAGATCATCGAGGAGATCAACCGCAGATTTGTGGCGCAGATCGAGCAGCAGTATCCCGGCAATCAGGAGAAAGTCAGAAAGATGGCGATCATCTACGACGGTCAGGTGAAGATGGCGCATCTCGCGATCGCGGCGGGCTATTCCGTCAACGGCGTGGCAAGATTACATACGGAGATTTTGAAAAATCAGGAACTGAAGGATTTCTACGAGATGATGCCGGAGAAGTTCAACAACAAGACCAACGGCATCACACAGAGAAGATTCCTTCTGCATGCGAACCCGCTCCTCGCGGACTGGGTGACGGCGCATGTGGGCAGCGACTGGATCACGGATCTGCCGAAGATCAACAAGCTGAAGATCTATGCGGACGACGAGAAGGCGCAGCATGAGTTCATGAACATCAAGTACCAGAACAAGGTCCGCCTGGCCAAGTACATTTTGGAGCACAATGGCGTCGAAGTGGATCCCCGTTCCATTTTTGACGTTCAGGTCAAGAGACTGCACGAGTACAAGCGGCAGCTTTTGAATATCCTGCACGTCATGTATCTGTACAATGAACTGAAAGAGCACCCCGATATGGATTTCTATCCGAGGACGTTCATCTTCGGCGCAAAAGCTGCGGCGGGCTATATGAACGCCAAGCTGACGATCAAGCTGATCAATTCCGTGGCCGATGTGGTGAACAATGATCCGAAGATCAAGGGCAGGATCAAGGTGGTGTTCATTGAAAATTACCGCGTGTCCAATGCGGAGATCATTTTTGCGGCGGCCGATGTGTCGGAGCAGATCTCCACGGCCAGCAAGGAGGCTTCCGGTACGGGCAACATGAAGTTTATGCTCAACGGCGCGCTGACGCTTGGCACGATGGACGGCGCAAACGTGGAGATCGTGGAGGAAGTCGGAGAGGAGAACGCGTTTATCTTCGGGCTGAGCTCCGACGAGGTCATCAGGTATGAGAACTATGGCGGCTATGACCCGACGGAGATCTTCAACAACGATCCGGATGTCCGCAAAGTGTTGATGCAGCTGGTCAACGGCACATATGCGCCGAACGATCCGGATCTGTTCAGACCGCTGTACAATTCCCTGCTGAATACCCAGAGCACGGCCAAGGCGGACACCTACTTTATCCTGAAGGACTTCAAGTCTTACGCCGAGGCGCAGCAGAGAGTGGAGGAAGCGTACAGGAACGAGAGCGGCTGGGCGAGGAGCGCGATCCTCAACGTGGCATGTTCCGGCAAGTTCACTTCCGACAGGACCATACAGGAGTATGTGGACGATATCTGGAAACTCGACAAGGTCGAGATTCCGAAAACGCCTGTTGTGAGTGAGAAGAAAGCGGCAAGCAAATAGTAGTGGTGGCAAAGGCTGTTGCCTGTCGGCAACAGCCTTTTTCATCTCGTTGTCCGTAGGGCAGTCGGGGATAGCAAATGGAGCAGAGCTGGGAAAACGCAGATGCACAGGGCATGCAGCGGCTTGCCGGGCAGATCTTGTCATATTATACAGATATCTTCGGAGCGGACTGTATACCGGAGCCATTATATTTTTCGGAAAACAGGACCTATCTGGTGCAGGGCGCAGACGGTGTGCCGCGCGCTGTTCTGCGGCTGAGCCATCCGCACTACCACACACGGGAAGAATTGGAGGCGGAGCTCGTCTGGCTGCATCGGCTGCGGCAGGATACGCCGTTGGTCGTGCGCGAGCCCGTTGCGGCGAAGGACGGCCTCTGCATACATGAGGCATACGATACAGACGGGGCGGTATACTATGGAACGGTCTTTTCTTATCTGACGGGCATCACGCTGGAACAGATCGCAGGAGAAAAACAGGAGCCTTGGTTTGAGCGGATCGGCGAGGTGACGGCGGCGCTGCATACGCATGTGCGGGGGTGGAGCGGTTCACGCACCCTGCGGCGCTTCCGCTGGGACTATGAGAACACGCTGGGCGAGCGCGCGATATGGGGCGACTGGCGGCGTACGCCGGGACTGACGTCTGCGGACCGCGCAGTCTTGGAACGGGCCCACGGCGTGATCGGATGCCGCCTGGCGGGATACGGCATGACGGAAGAAAATTACGGACTGATCCACAGCGACCTGCGGGGCGCGAATCTTCTGACGGAGAACGGCACACTGAAGCTCCTCGACTTTGACGACAGCGGATACGGGTGGTATATACAGGATCTGGCAGGCTCGCTGAGCTTTCGGGAGACGGAGCCGGACGTGCCGCGTCTGATCGAGGCGTGGCTTGCCGGATACGGCAGGAAGGCGAGGCTTGATCGGAAAGATCTGGACATGATTCCTACCTTTATCATGATGCGGCGTATGCAGTTGACGGCGTGGGTGGCAAGCCGCCGCGGCTGCGATGCCGTGCGCGGCGTGGGAGAGGATTTCGTCGAGGGAACCTTGACGCTGGCGAGACGGTATCTCGGCTGACAGGACGGTACGGAGGCAGAAGCTTCGCATAGAGGTGGCAGAGATGGAAAGAGCCGGCGGAATATCTGGAGGACGGCGTGCGGCTTCGTGTAAACTGCCGTGAGCGGGATTACCGGTACTACAGGCAATACGTGCAGTAGAAAAAGAGGCAAGGCGATATTGCGCGAAAAACAGATATTAGGTATAATAGACGCGAAAGCCGACGCGCGGAAAACCCAAAGGTTTTGTCGCAGCGCGGCGCATGAGACGGCTATGTTATCATGAAATAAACAGCAAGGAGAGGAGTCATTATGATCGAATTAACGGAAGGCGGCGCATACCTCGTAGGCGGGACGGAGATCATTCCGGACGGTGCGGACGCGGCAGCGCAGATCAAGAATAAGACGGGCAGAGAGCTGTCCAAGGCCGAGGCGGCACAGAATACGATGGCTTACGGTATTCTGCGCGACCACAATACCTCGGGCAATATGGAGAAGCTGAAGATCAGATTTGATAAGCTGACTTCCCACGATATCACTTTTGTGGGGATCATTCAGACGGCGAGAGCGTCGGGACTTAAGAGATTCCCGATTCCCTATGTGCTGACGAACTGCCATAATTCTCTGTGTGCGGTGGGCGGCACGATCAACGAGGACGATCACATGTTTGGACTGACCTGTGCGAAGAAGTACGGCGGCGTCTATGTGCCTCCGCATCAGGCGGTCATTCATCAGTATGCGAGAGAGATGCTCGCGGGCGGCGGCAAGATGATCTTGGGATCGGATTCCCATACCAGATACGGCGCGCTCGGCACGATGGCTATGGGTGAGGGCGGACCGGAGCTGGTCAAGCAGCTTCTGTCACAGACTTACGATATCAACATGCCGGGCATCGTCGGCGTCTATCTGACGGGAGAGCCGGTGAAGGGCGTCGGCCCGCAGGACGTTGCGCTTGCTATCATCGGTGCGGTGTTTGATAACGGCTATGTCAAGAATAAGGTAATGGAGTTTGTCGGCCCGGGGGTTGCGTCCCTGAGCGCGGATTTTCGGATCGGCATCGACGTTATGACCACGGAGACGACCTGTCTGTCATCTATCTGGCAGACGGACGAGCAGATCAGAGAGTTCTATGACATTCACGGCAGAGCGGAAGAATACAAGGAGTTGAAGCCGGGAGACGTGGCCTATTATGACGGCATGATTACGGTGGATCTCTCCGCGGTCAGACCGATGATCGCGATGCCGTTCCACCCCAGCAATACATACACGATCGATGAGGTCAACGCCAATCTGAAGGATGTCCTGCACGATGTGGAGGAGCGCGCCAAGGTCAGCTTGGACGGTGCGGTCCCGTACTCTCTTCAGGATAAGATCGTCAACGGCAGATTCATGGTCGATCAGGGCATTATTGCCGGCTGCGCGGGCGGCGGCTTTGAGAATATCTGCGCGGCGGCGGATATTTTAAAAGGCTCGTACATAGGATCGGACGGTTTCACCTTGAGCGTATATCCCGCTTCCATGCCGATCTATATGGAGCTGATCAAGAACGGCTGCGCGGCGGCGATACTGGAGACGGGCGCCGTCCTGAAGACGGCATTCTGCGGACCGTGCTTCGGCGCGGGCGATACACCCGCCAACAATGCGTTCAGTATCCGCCACTCCACGAGAAATTTCCCCAACAGGGAAGGCTCCAAGCTGCAGAACGGGCAGATATCCTCCGTGGCTCTCATGGACGCGCGCTCTATCGCCGCGACGGCAGCGAACAAGGGTATGCTCACGGCGGCGACGGCATTCGACGGCGAGATCGGAAAGTACAAGTATCATTTTGATGCGGATATATACAAGAACCGCGTATTTGATTCCAAGGGCGTGGCGGACGAAAGCGTGGAGATCAAGTTCGGCCCGAACATCAAGGACTGGCCTGAGATGAGTGCGCTTCCGGACAACCTTGTGCTGCGGGTGGTGTCGGAGATACATGATCCGGTCACGACCACGGACGAGCTGATCCCTTCCGGCGAGACCTCATCTTACCGCTCCAATCCCCTTGGACTGGCGGAGTTCACGCTGTCCCGCAAAGATCCCGAGTACGTAGGGCGCGCGAAGGACATTCAGCGGGTGGAAAAGGCGCGGATGCAGGGAGAGCATCCCTGTCAGGTGCATCCTGATGTAAAACCGGTGATGTGCGTCATTAAGAAAACTTTTGCGGACGCATCCCATGAGAATACGGGCTTCGGCTCTACGATCTTCGCGGTGAAGCCGGGCGACGGCTCGGCCAGGGAACAGGCGGCAAGCTGTCAGAAGGTGCTGGGCGGCTGGGCGAATATTGCCAACGAGTACGCCACCAAGCGCTACCGCTCCAATCTGATCAACTGGGGTATGCTGCCGTTCCTGATCCCGGCGGGCGAACTGCCCTTCAGGAATCTGGACTATCTGTTTTTCCCGGGTATCCGGAAAGCGGTCGAGGAGAAAGCAGATGTGATTAAGGCGTACAAGGTATCGACAGAGGAGGATAAGCTCATCGGATTTGACTTGCGGTTAGGCGAACTGACGGACGAGGAAAGACAGATCATCTTGAAGGGCTGTCTCATCAATTATAACAGAGTGGACTAAACTAAACGGCCAAAGAAGACGATATATAAGGTACAAGGGGCGGTTGCTCTTGGCCAGACGATCGTTTCTTGAATCTGAATAGGGTCAGACCACGGACGGTATTTTTCAAAGAAAAGGATTTACTTTGAGGATACCGTCCTTTCTATTTGCCATGCATCATGGACGGTGCAGTCGGTGGCACAGACAGGCAGAGATCATGGTCTGGACAAAAGGAGGAAGCAGTGAGGATTGATTCCAGCGCAGTAGATATGGAATCGAGCAGAAGTTATACTTCTGTCACGGCAAGATCAGTGACCGCGTCCACCGTGCGGCGCACAGGAGGACCGAACGAAGATCTGGAAAGCCTTTTCGGAGATCTGATCAGTTCCGGAGAAGATGCGGAACAGGCCGAAGAGGAAGAAGAAAACGCCGCAAATTTGGAAGATATCACAACACATTTTAAAAATCTGTCCAATCCGGGCAGAGTGACGGCAAGGCGGCAGCCGCAGGACGCGGTCACGACGATCAGGCAGTACTGTATGGCGTTCTTGATGGAGCTGTTGTTTGGTTTCGGCAGGGACCGGTGGGGCATGGAGACACCAAACGGCTCCGGCGGTGGTGTGCAGCAGGGTGATACGGGAAGCGGTAAGACCGTCTATCAGGCGGGTATGATCACCAACTCTTATTACCACATGGAGCAGGAGTGTACATCTTTTTCCACTGCCGGAGTGGTCAGAACGGCGGACGGCAGGGAGCTGTCGTTTCAACTGGAGTGTTCCATGAGCCGCAGGTTTGAAGAGTACTATGAGGAGACTTACGGTACCGGGATCAAGTATTGCGATCCGCTTGTGATCAATCTGGACACCAATGTGGCGAGTGTGTCGGATCAGAAATTCTTTTTTGATCTGGATCAGGACGGCACGGAAGAAGAGATATCGTCGCTTGCATCCGGCAGCGGTTTTTTGGCGCTGGATCTGAACAATGACGGCGTGATCAATGACGGCGGAGAGCTGTTCGGCACGAAGTCCGGCGACGGGTTTGCGGATCTGGCGCGGTATGACGCCGACGGCAACGGCTGGATCGACGAGGCGGATGAGATATGGGATAAGCTGCTGATCTGGACCAAAGACGAGGCGGGGAACGATATTTTGTATCACCTGTCCGATCTTGGCGTGGGAGCTATCGGGCTTGGCAGTGTGTCCACAGAGTTTTCTCTGAACGCCGCACAGGATAACCAGACAAATGCACTGATCAGAAGAACGGGCATTTTCCTCTATGAGAACGGAAACGTGTCCACCGTGCAGCATTTGGACATGGCGCAGCACTTGGATCTGGCGCAGTGACTTATGCACGCGGGAATATCAGCTGAGGCGCCCGCATACAAATAAAGTATGCGGGGTGCTTCATGAAAGAAAACAGAATCGTCTTAAAAAGAACAAACAAAGGAGATGCCTTAGGCTTTCTTTTGTTTGTTTTTTTGCTGCCGTATGTCTGCGCCTGTCTGTGGGGACATGCCGGAGCGGAAAAGGATGCGCTGCGTGCAGACGGCGGGAAAGAGGGGGACGCGGGATACCGCATTCAGGCGGATATGGAATGGGGCGTCTGGGAGCTTTCCTTAGAAGAATATATCGCCTACAAGCTGGAAGCGGTCATACCGAAGGCGTATGAGCCGGAGGCGTTGAAAGCACAGGCGATCCTCCTGCGGACGGAGGTAGTGCGGGCAGGGCAGGGGCGGGAAGGACGGCTGTTTCGCGTGTCCGGCGACGGGCTGGAGAAATGGTACGGCGCGGACAGGGAAGAGCAGGACGCGCTTTCGGTCTATGCGGAGGCGGCGCAGGAGACGGAAGGGCTGTATCTGGCCTATCACGGAGAACCCGCGCAGACGCCCTATTTCAGAATAAGCAACGGCCTGACCAGAGACGCTGGCGCAGTGTGGGAGACGGACAGCTTTCCCTATCTAAAGAGCGTCTCCTGCACACAGGACAAGGCGGCGCGGGATTATCGGAGCGAGACGGCGGTCTCCAAGATGAAGTTTTTGCGTGCGGTGCAGGACTGCGTGGGAACAGATCACGATGCGGAGAAGCTGTGGGAGGGCGTGCGGTTTGACCGCGACGATGCGGGATATGTGACGGAGGTGCGGTTTTATGAGGACGATGAGGAAGTCGGGGAGATGGACGGCGAGGCTTTCCGCTATCTGTTCGGTCTGTCGTCGGCGTCCTTTGAGATCAGGCGGACGGACACGCAGATCATTTTTGACGTCACAGGCGTGGGGCACGGCTTTGGAATGAGTCAGTACAGCGCAAACTGCAAGGCGATAAACGGTGAGACCTTCGATCAGATACTGCAGGATTTTTTTCGCGGGACAGAATTAGCAAAAATTGAATAACCTGTCAGAAACGGGTAAGACTAACACCATGTAAACTTTTACGAAAAGTTCTATGAAGCAAACGTGAAAACAGGAGGCATGATTTCATGGTAAGAAGAAATAGAAACGGTGTTAGGAAAGAACGAATCATTATGCTGGCGACGTCCGTGCTTGTTCTGACGGCGCTGACGGTGACGGGGATCTTTGTGCGCAGGAACAACGATGCGGAAAAAGAAAATTATGTGGTGGATTTTGAGACGATTGAGCAGGAAGGGAGCGCGACGGCGGAGAATATGCTGTCGGGAGAGGAGTTGGACACACTGTTCGCCGACGTGGGAACCGACGATCTCGACTATGATCCGAGTTTTCAGGAGGCCAACTCCCAGAATGTAGAGAATACCGGAGACAAGCTCTCTGCGGCAAAACAGAGCGGAAGCGGGGCGGCTGCGGAAAGCCGGACGGACGAAACGGAAGGCGATGCATCCGAAGATAAGAAGACGGATGACGCGGATCATGCGGCAGCGCAGTCAAAGAAGACCGAAGAAGAGGAAGAGGGCATGTTTGACGAGACGGTGGACACCGCCAAGCGCGCCGAAGCGCCGGAGACGGCCGAGGCGATCTCCACGACCGTGCAGCCGACGCTCGACTTCCATGAGGAGGACGGTCTGGTATGGCCTATCGTGGGAGACGTGCTCATCAACTACAGCATGGATAAGACGATCTATTTCCCGACGCTGCAGCAGTATAAATACAATCCGGCCATTGTGATCGCGGCGGATCAGGGAGAGAGCATCACCGCGGCGGCTAACGGACGGGTGACGTCCGTAGGATATGATCCGATCATCGGCAACACGGTGGTGACGGATCTTGGCAACGGCTATGAGCTGACTTACGGACAGTTGGAGAACATCACGGTCTCCGAGGGAAGTTATGTGAGCGTGGGAGACGGCATCGGGACGGTCGCGTCGCCGACCAAATACTACAGTGTGGAAGGGACGAACGTGTACTTTAAGCTGACGAAGGACGGAGAACCCGTGAACCCGATGAGCAAGCTGCAGTAATACCGTCAACGAGGACATGTTATGCTGGTTATCATTCATGGAAATATAAAGACAATGGAAGAGGAGGATCATGCCGACGGCTACCTGAAGATAGAGCAGGGCAGGATCACCGCGCTGGGCGATATGAGGGAATACAGCGCACCCGGGCAGCAGGACGGGGAGGATATTCAGGTGATCGATGCGAAGGGAAATCTTGTCATGCCGGGCATGATCGAAGCGCATTGCCATATGGGCATCACGGAGGAGAAGAAAGGGATGGAGGGGGACGACTGCAACGAGACAGTGGATCCCGTCACGCCCTATCTGCGTGCCGTCGATGCGATCAATCCGATGGACGCCGCCTTTCACGACGCGCTGAAGGCGGGGATCACGGCGGCCATGATCGGGCCGGGGAGCGCCAACGTGGTCGGCGGCCAGTTTGCCTTCGTCAAGACACACGGCAGATGCATAGACGAGATGATCGTCAAAGCGCCGGCTGCCATGAAAGTGGCCTTTGGCGAGAACCCGAAGGTAAATTATGCCGGAAAGGACATCTCGCCCGCCACCCGCATGGCGATCGCCGCCAAGCTTCGAGAGGAGCTGACCAAGGCAAGGGCATATGAAAAAAAGATCACTGCGGATCCGGATATGGAGAGAGATTTCCGCTATGAATGCTGGCTGCCGGTACTGCGGGGCGAAATACCGTTAAAGGCGCATGCGCACAGGGCGGACGATATCCTGACCGCGGTGCGCATCGCCAAAGAATTCGGGCTTAAGATGACGCTCGATCACTGCAGCGAGGGACATCTTATCACAGAGGAGCTGCAGAAGGCCGGTTTCCCGGCTATCGTCGGGCCGGATATGGCGAGCCGCAATAAGATCGAGGTTCGCAACATGGCGTTTAAGACGGCGGGCGTGCTCAGCGGCAGCGGGATCCTTACCGCCGTCACCACGGATCACCCCGTTTCCAAAATACAGTTCCTGCCGATCTGCGCAGGTCTGGCAGTCAAGGAAGGGATGGCGCTGGAGGACGGCTTCCGGGCCGTCACGATCAATCCGGCCAGGATCTGCGGCGTAGACGACAGAATGGGAAGCCTTGCGGTGGGGAAGGACGGCGATGTGGCGATCTTTGACGGCAATCCGATGGAGGTGTTTACCAGAACGCTGTGTACGGTCATCGAAGGGAAAATTGTATATTATGATGAAGAATGCGGACTTTTGTGTTAATATGGAGTCATGGGAAGAAGACACTTACGATCGATCATCTGCATATTGTTCAGCGTGCTCCTGCCGTTGACGGGCTGTGCCTACAAGAACGAGTTTACGTCAGACGCGGGCAAAACAGGGGACGGGGACGGCTTCCTGACCACATTGGGGCTGTCTCCGGAGTTTGATTATGAGGTGCCGGAGAGTCTGCCGAGCATTCTGGTCGATCAGCAGGGCTATGCCGTCAGCAGCAATAAGATCGCGCTTTTTTGCGGGGAAGAGCTTCCCGAGGATTTCGAGATCATCGATGCAGAGAACGGGCAGAACGTCTACACGGGAAAGATCGAACGGAAAGGGTACGACGAGGAGACGGGCGCCTGTATCAGTTACGGCGATTTTACGTCTTTTCAGACGGAAGGCACTTACTACATAGAGGCGGCGGTCATCGGGCAGTCCTACACGTTTGAAATAGCGAAGAACCCCTATCGGGAGCTGTACGATGCCGCGCTGAAGCAGTATTATTACAACCGCTGCGGTCTGACGCTGTCGTCGGAGCTGGCGGGGGAGGCGGCGCATAATGCGTGCCACACGAAGGAAGCGCAGATGAAAGACGAGGCTTCCGTGAAGTTAGACGTGTCCGGCGGCTGGCATGTGGACGAGGCGTCTACCCGCGACGTGCCGACCGGCTGCAGTACGGTCGATCATCTGCTGCTTGCCTATGAGCTTTATCCGGAAGTGTTTGACGATGCGGTGGGCATTCCCGAGAGCGGCAACGGGATCCCCGATGTGCTCGACGAAGTGAAGTATGAGATAGACTGGCTTTTAAAGATGCAGGACAGCAGGAGCGGGGCGGTGTACTCTTCCGTCAGCAGCGCCGACAGCGTTGCGCTCGGCTATCTGCTCTACATTGATCCCGTCACCATGGATGCGACGATACAGTTTGCGGCCACAATGGCGAAATTCAGCTATCTGTATCAAAATTATGACAGGGAGTTTGCCACGAAATGCCTGAAGGCGGCGGACAGGGCATACCGATACGCGGGGCAGTACCTTGCAGACGTATCGCCGGAAGAATACTTCTACGCCGCAACGGAGCTTTACCGTGCCACGGGGAATTACGGCTATCACAATGAGATCAGGAAGTATCTCCAGCAGTATCCCGTGACGGATATGGGCAATAATTTTGTGTTCTGGGGCTGTGTGACCTATCTTTCCACCAAGCAGAAGGTGGACGTGGATACCTGTGATGCGCTGATCAAGATTTTGATGCAGGAGGGTGAGAGGATCTCTTATGCCTCGAAAAATTCCAAGTTTCTCGTGAGCATGGAGGAGCAGTCAAGCGGCAGCGCGGAGTTGCTGCGTGACATTACCCGGCTGGCGGTCGTGGATCATATCATCACAAATCACGAGTACGCAACCGTTCTGCAGAATCATCTGCACTACCTGCTGGGACGCAACCTGCAGTCTATCAGTTATCTGGACGGAGCGGGAAGCCGCAATTATGTGAGCATCGACGAGAACAAGGGCATTATGAATCAGGTGGAGCTCAACGCGGAGTTCGTGCTGATGATGAGCTCGATCATGGAGGAGCTTTATCTTGTGGAAGATTAAGGATCACACCAATGCCTTGTTCTTCTCATAGTTTGCCCTGATCACGTCCTGCACCGTTGCGCTCAGATGACGTTTCTGTTCACGGTCCAGATCCCTCACATAGATCGGTTTGCCGTACTCGATGACCACATGTGCCTTTTTGATCCAAGGCAGATGTTCTTCCCAGATCGCGCCGGCGTTATTGATGCTCATAGGCACGACGGGACACCCTGTCTTCTCGGCGATCTTAAAGCTGCCGTCATGGAATGCAAGGAGCGTCTCTTCGGTCCTGTTGCGCGTTCCCTCGGGAAAGATACAGATAGAGATACCGGATCTTACCTTTTCGATGGCGTCAAGGATCGACTGCATGCCGGCCTTGATATTGCTTCTGTCCAAAAAGATACAGTGGAGATATTTCATCCATGTGCTCAGAGACGGTACACGCAGCATCCCGACTTTGGCCATGTAGCCGGTGGGCCTTGGCACACGTACATAAGTCATGATGACGTCGAAATAACTTCTGTGGTTCCCGATATACAGGACGGCCTCGTCCTTGGGTACATTCTCCTCTCCCAGCACGGTCACGGACACACCGGAGAGAAAGAGCACGACGCGGAACGCCCAGTTCACGATCGCAAGAGAACTGCGGCTTTTGACGTCGGGGTCAAATTTGCCGATGATGAATTCCACGAACTGGATCGGGAGACTCACGATCAGAAATACCGTTACAAACAACGCAACCAAAACCAAACGAATCATATCCAATTATCCCCAATCTTTGCATGATTTCTTATAGTATATAGTCTGCCGCCGCAATAATCAATAGGAATAGACTGTATAAACGGATAATAAATTAAGTAATAAGAGTTTATTTTCGGGGAGAAGACTTATGAGCAAATTCTATGAATATCAGAAGAGGATCGTGAGCGTCTGCCTGGTCTGCCTGATGTGCATGAGCGTGTTCGCCTGTGCCGCGAAACAGGACGCTATGGAAAAGATCAGGGATCTGGACAGCACGATCATTTCGGAGGATAATCTGCCGGACGAATTGTTTCACATGATCGAGCAGAAAAAAAAGGAAGCCTTCAAGATCACGTTTGAGGATCAGGGATTCCTCTATATCTGTGTCGGGTACGGAACGCAGCAGACAGGCGGATACAGCATTGCGCTGAACGACCTGTATGAGACCTCCAATGCCATTTATGCAGACACGAATCTGATCGGGCCGTCGCCGGAGGAGAAGAGCAATCCCGTGGAGAGTTATCCGTACATAGTGATCAAGACGGAGTTTATTGACAAACCGGTAGTCTTTGACTGATAATATACAGGAAAGCAATAAGCGCTGCGAAACGGGCTGTTTGCAGCGGAGATTTCAAAAGGGGTCTGACATGCTGCTCTTAGAAAACGGATATCTGATCGATCCGGCCTCCGGCACGGAGGGATATCGGGACATACTCATAGACGGAGACAGAATCTTCCGCATCATGCCGCAGGGGGCGATGCGCTCGGAAGCCGCAGGATATGCGGGCGGCGCGGAAATAATTGACTTAAATGGTCAATATGTTGCCCCCGGCCTTGTGGACGTTCACGTGCATTTCAGAGATCCGGGATTTACCTATAAGGAGGATATCTGTACGGGCGCCCGCGCAGCGGCGCGGGGCGGTTTTACGTCAGTGGTGCTGATGGCTAACACGCGGCCCGCGGTGGACGATACGGAGACGCTCCGCTATGTGATAGACAAGGGCAGGAAGACGGGCATTCATGTCTATACGTGCGCCAACGTGACGAAAGGACTCGGCGGTAAAGAACTGACGGATATGGAGACGCTGAGCACACATGGCGCGGTGGGATTTACCGACGACGGGATACCGCTGACTGACGAAGGACTGCTGCGGAAGGCGCTGCGGAGAGCCGCCGCGTGCCATAGACCGATCAGTCTGCACGAGGAGGATCCTGCGCTTATCACAAACAACGGCGTCAATGCCGGCAGGGCGTCCGAGTATTTCGGTATCGTAGGCTCGCCGAGGGAGGCGGAGATATCCATGGTGGAGCGCGACCTGCGGATCGCCGTGGAGGAGGAGGCCGACCTGTTCATTCAGCACATCAGTACGCGGGAAGCCGTGGAGCTGGTGCGGCAGGCCAAAAAGAAGAGCGCGCATATATTCGCGGAGGCGACGCCGCATCATTTTTCCCTGACGGAAGAGGCGGTAATCGAACACGGAACGCTGGCGAAGATGAATCCGCCGCTGCGGGAGGAGGCCGACCGGCTTGCCGTTATCGAGGGACTGAGGGACGGCACGATCGACATGATCGCCACCGACCATGCGCCCCACAGCGCGGAGGAGAAGGCAAGGCCGCTCACGGAGGCGCCCAGCGGCATCATCGGGCTGGAGACGTCGCTGTCCCTCGGCATTCGTGAACTGGTGAACAAGGGATATCTGTCCATGGCGGAGCTGATCGGGAAGATGAGCCTCGCGCCCGCGAAGCTCTATCGTCTTGACGCGGGTCATCTGACAGAAGGAGGCCCCGCCGACTTGGTGGTATTTGATCCGCAGGGGGAATGGACGGTGCGGGATTTTGCCTCAAAGGCAGCCAATTCACCTTTCACGGGCGAGACGATGCCGGGCGTGATCGCCTATACGATCTGCGGCGGCCGCATCGTGTACCGGCGATAGATTCAGGATACGAAAAGAGGATACCGGATATGGACGAAAAGACAGTTCGGAAAAAGAAAGTTACGGCGACGGTCGTGTCGCAGGAACAGATCGCGGAACGGATCTATGACCTGCGGCTCGAGACGGAGCTGGCGCAGGATGCGCGGGCGGGGCAGTTTGTGGCGCTCTATCCGCACAATGCGGCGACGCTGCTCCCGCGGCCTATCAGCATCTGCGAGACGGACAGGGCTGAGGGACAACTGCGGCTCGTGTATCGCGTTGCGGGCAAGGGGACGGCCGAATTTTCCACATACGGCGCCGGCGATACGCTGGACGTGCTGGGCGTACTCGGCAACGGCTTTCCCGTGGCGCGCGCGGCGGGCAGGAGGGTCTTCCTTATGGGCGGCGGCATCGGGATCCCGCCCATGCTGCAGCTGGCGAAAGAGCTGGACGCAGAGAAACATATCCTGCTTGGATACCGCGATCAGGACCTCTTCCTGCATGAAGATCTGGGGCAGTGCGGTCAGGTATATATTGCCACGGAGGACGGCAGCGTGGGCGTGCAGGGCAGCGTAATGGACATTATCAAGGTCAACGGGCTTACCGCGGACGTTATCATGGCTTGCGGCCCTATGCCGATGCTGCGGGCGATCAAACAGTATGCGGCAGAGCAGGGGATAGACGCCTACATCTCTCTGGAGGAGCGAATGGCATGCGGCGTGGGGGCGTGTCTCGGCTGCGTCTGTGCCACAAACGGCGTGGACAGCCATTCCCATGTAAAAAACGCCCGCATCTGCACGGACGGCCCCGTATTTGAAGCAAGAGAGGTGAATATCTGATGAACACAAAAGTGACGATCGCAGGGGTGACGCTGAACAATCCGGTCATGACGGCGTCGGGGACCTTCGGCTCCGGCATGGAATACAGTGATTTCGTGGATCTGAACCGTCTGGGCGCGGTGGTGACGAAGGGCGTGGCGAACGTGCCGTGGCCGGGCAATCCCACGCCACGGGTGGCGGAAGTCTACGGCGGTATGCTGAATGCCATTGGTCTGCAGAATCCCGGCATCGACGTCTTTGTGGAGCGGGATATCCCTTTCCTCAAAAAATACGACACGAGGATCATCGTCAATGTCTGCGGAAAGACGGTGGATGACTATCTGGAAGTGGTGGAACGCCTCGGCCACGAACCGGTGGACATGTTGGAGATCAACGTATCCTGCCCCAACGTGAAGGAGGGCGCTATCGCTTTCGGGCAGAAGGCCGACCATCTCTATGATATCACTTCCCGGATCAAACGAAGGGCAAAGCAGCCCGTCATCATGAAGCTGAGCCCCAACGTGACGGACATCGCGGAAATGGCGCGGGCGGCCGAGGCGGCGGGAGCCGATGCGCTGTCGATGATCAACACGATCACGGGCATGAAGATCGACATTCACAGGCGGAGATTTGCGCTGGCGAACAAAACGGGCGGACTGTCCGGACCCGCTGTCAAGCCGGTGGCCGTGCGCATGGTCTATCAGGCGTCTCACGCCGTGAAGATCCCTGTCATCGGCATGGGCGGCATCGCGAACGGAGAGGACGCCGTGGAATTTCTGCTGGCAGGAGCCAGCGCGGTGGCCGTGGGTGCGATGAATTTCGTCGATCCCTGCGCCACGGTGAAGGTGATCGAGGGCATCGAGGACTATATGGCGCGCTATCATGTGGAGAATGTGACAGACCTGATCGGCGCGGTGGACGAGTGAGCGCGTTATCCGTGTACTCCCTATCCGGGCTGCGCCCACGGCGTAAAATAAAACAGAGAGAACGCATATACACCCTCCGGACGGCATACACTTATATTAAGTATACGCACGGAGGGTTATTTTGTGGAACTGGTAAAAAAGAAGATACATATGGATCGGATCAGCAGCAGAGCCGGTACGCAAGTTGTATTGGAAGAAGATGTCAATATTTCAGATAACAAGCCCGATGCAGTCTATCTGCTGAACAGCAAGGGCGAAGTCATCATCGAGGAGATACGCGCCGGCGAGAATACGGTCAGTCTGCGGGGCCGCATGGTGGTGTCCGTCCTGTATCTGACGGATATGGAGGGGACCTGCGCCAGCATGGAGGCCGTTATCCCCTACGAGGAAAAGGTCAATATGGAAGGCGTCGCAAACGGCGATACCATATTGGCGGACTGGACGATAGAGGATCTGACCGTGGGGCTGATCAATTCCCGCAAGCTGAGTACACAGGCGGTGGTATCTTTCCGTCTGGAGATGGAAGAGCACATCGAGCAGGATGCGGCCGTGGATATCTATCATGACGAACCGGTGGAGTACAGGAAGCAGACGTATCCGGTCGTGCAGCTCGTATTGCAGAAAAAAGACATTTTTCGGCTTAAGGAGGAAATGGAGCTGTCCGGCAACCTGCCGAATGTGTTCCAGACCATATGGCATCACATCACCTTCGACCATGTGGAATTTAAGGCGCTGGAGGAAAAAATATCCATTCAGGGCGAGATGAAAGCCTTTTTCCTGTATGAAGGGGAAGGGGACAACGACAGGACGCTCTGGTACGAGAATACCGTGCCGTTCAGCGGGATCATTGAGTGCCACGGCTGCAGGGAGGATATGATTCCGGATATCTGCTACAGTCTGGGGCAGTGCAGCGTGGAAGTGCGGCAGGATTTTGACGGGGAGGAGAGAGTCTTTTGCGTTGAGCCGGTACTGGATCTGGATATCCACCTGTATGAAGAGGAAAATCTGGAAGTGCTGTCGGATATTTACGGTGTGCAGAAAGAGATCGAGGCGCTCACCACGGAGGTGCAGCTTAAGAGTCTGCTCATGAACGGGAGCGGCAAGTGCAAGATCGCCGAGCATGCCAAGATCCAGAATACGGAGATGCCGATGTACCAGTTGATCCACTCCGAGGGCGAGATCCAGCTGGGCGAGCAGACGGTTGTGGAGAACGGGATCGCCGTCACGGGAACGCTTATCGTGACGACCCTTTATCTGTGCGGCAACGGCTCGAAATCACTCTACTCCACCAAGAACGAGATCCCGTTCCGGTATGTGGCCGAGGTCGAGAATATCACGCCGACCAGTATTTTCAGGCTGCATTACAGCATCGAGCAGTTGACGGTGACGATGTTGGACAGCGACGAGCTGGATGTGAAGGCGGCGCTGCAGTTCAAGACGATCGTCTTTGCCGTGCAGAAGAGCGATCTGATCACGGATATCAAGGTGGAGGAGCTGGATCTCAACAAACTCAGCGAACTGCCCGGCATGGTCATCTATATTGCGGGCGCGGGCGATACGCTGTGGGATATCGGCAAACGCTATTATGTGCCGATCGCGCAGCTCAAGGAAGTGAATGAGCTTGCTTCCGAGGAGATCAAGGCGGGAGACAAGATACTGGTGGTGAAGGGAAGCCTGTAAGCCGTTGCGTCCGCAGTAAGATACGGATTGTAAAATCGAGCGATATTCTATATACTATACAGTAGTTGCGAAAAAATTACGCGCCCGCCGGCAGACGGCGGGCGAAAATGAGAAGTACGACGAGGGATCTATCATGAGAGAGACACCTATCCTGAAAAATAAAGTATTCTTATACCTGACGGAGTTCTTCGCAGGTATGTCGGTGATGGCCGTGGAGCTGGGCGCCAGCAGACTTCTGGCGCCTTATTTCAGTTCTTCCCAGATCGTGTGGACGATCATCATAGGAACGATTATGATCGCTATGGCGCTCGGCAATATCTACGGCGGCAGAAGCGCGGACAAGGATCCGGATCCGGACAGGCTCTACAGCAGGATACTGATCGCGGCCGTCTGGATCGCGGCGATCCCGGCAGTGGGCAAATATATCATTCTCGGCATTTCCGCTCTGCTGATCTTCACGGTCAGCACGAATTTCCTGATCTGGGCGGCATTTGCGGCGTGTATGGTCATCTTCGTGTTCCCGCTCTTCCTGTTGGGAACGGTGACGCCGTCTCTGGCAAAATATTCCGTGGACAGCTTAGATGACAGCGGCAGGGTCGTGGGGACGCTCGGCGCCTTCAACACGGTCGGCAGCATCATCGGCACGTTTGTGCCGACGTTCCTCTCCATACCGGCGGTGGGGACCTCCGTCACCTTCCTGCTCTTTGCGGGGATACTGCTGGCGCTCTCCCTGCTCTATTTTGTGAGCGGCAGACGCGGCGCGGCCAAGTGTATCGCGGCGGCGGTCCTCTTTGTCGTGTGCTGTCTGTTTGGCAGGTCCGGCAGCTTTGCCTTTTGGGAAAAGGATCTGACCTATGAGGGCGAGTCCATCTACAATTACCTGCAGGTGAAAGAAAACGACAGAAGCGTCATCTTATCTACCAACGTGCTGTTCGGTGTGCAGTCGATGCTCATGAAGGACGAGGGGCTGACGGGCATGTATTACGACTATGCGATGGCGGCGCCGCTCATGACGAAGCGCGCTGCGCCGGAGGACTGCAGTGTGCTGATCCTCGGCATGGGAACAGGCACGTACGCGCATCAGTGCCGCAGCTATTTCGGCGACATGGCGATAGAGGGTGTGGAGATCGACGGGAAGATCACGGAGCTGGCGCACGAGTATTTTGAACTGCCGCGCGATGTCAAGGTGACGACTTACGACGGCCGGGCGTATCTGAACGCCATAGAAGGAAAATACGACGTTATCATGGTGGACGCCTATCAGGATATCACGATCCCGTTTCAGATGTCCTCGGTGGAGTTTTTCACGCTGGTGAAGGAGCACCTGCAGGAGGACGGCGTGATGGTGGTCAATATGAACATGCGCGGCAGCATGGAGGGGAGCATCAACCAGCATCTCGCCGATACCATAGCCGCCGTGTTCGGTGAAGTATACACCGTAGATGTCAAGGGCTCTACGAACAGGGAGCTGTTTGCTTCCGACGATCCGCAGATGCTTGCGAGCTTTGCCGAGCACCGGGGATCTGTCAACGACGGCGAGCTGGCTGCCATGATGAAGACCGTGGCGGAAGGGCTGACGGCCTATGAAGCGGGCAGCTATATCATGACGGACGACAAGGCGCCGGTAGAGCTTCTCGGTATGCAGGTGATCGACGAGGTGATCCGGGACGAGGTGGCCTATTATAAGAAGATCTATGAGGAGCGAGGCGTGCAGGGCGTCATCGAGGCGCTGTAAATGGGGAAATAAAGGAAGTCAGGCCGTTGGGCCTGACTTCTTTTCACTGATACAAGGATATTATGATAATACAGACTAGTTTGACGTTGTAAGACCGGCATCTTCAGCCAGCTTGTCAAACTTCTCCATGACAGCGTCGTATGTTCTCTTGGAGATATCCGGAAGCTCGCCGCCCCATGTCTTCTCCGCCATTTTGTAGCCCTTCTTGAAGGCCTCGCGCATCTCCTCGATCTTATCGGGGTCGCCGCCTGTCAGCGCGGTCGCAAAATCAATGATCCTGTCAGATGTCTGCTCTACGCCCCAGTATCCGTCCTCTGCGATATCTTTCTCGGCCTGTGCCTTGGTAGCGGCATCTACCGTGAAATCACCGCTTGCAAGGAACGACCAGATGCCGTTGGCAGTGTTGTAGGTCTGCCCCTGCTTGGTCATCAGCTGCTCTACGATGCTCTGTAACTGCTTTGTGTGAGCCTCCGCGTCAGCCTTTAACTTATTCACTAAGTCGGTGTTCTGTGTGTAGGTCTTTGCAGTCTGGGCGTTCTGTTTGGATGCCTCATAGACAACGCCGGCTTCGTCCTTCTTCTCGTCGGACTTAGCGGCAGTGTTCTCTTCCGCAGCTTTCGTATTCGCAGCCTGACTTGTCTGGTAGACGTCATAAGTATTGGCAGCACCTGTAACTCCGTTTACGCTCATTGGTATCCCTCCTTGGAATGTGTTATAGTTTTTGGATCAACAGTTGCCGAATAGGGGATAACTCCCCACATCTATTTATTATATCGTACCACATCTTAGAAAAAATTAGGAGTAGAAATGAAAATTCTTTATCATTTCACGACAAAAAAGCGGGCGTTCGTGACATAGCACATAGGGAAGAAAAAAATATTTGGGGTAGGAAAGGCGCAAAAAATATATTAAAATAGGGTGGTGTGGCACAAAATCTGGAGACACGGAGAAGAGGAAATGAAGAGACAAGCACCCAAGTACGACAGTCTGCGGGCATTCCTGAAGGCCCCGGAGGAGAGGCATGAGCTGTTCGACATCAAAGAACAGTTTGACGAGGCGCTGTGGCATACGCATCTGCAGCAGCTTTCCATGCAGGAGGCATCGGGCGGAAGAGACAAGGCGTTTTACCGGGAGAGGATGGACAGTCTGCGGCCGCTTGCCGGAGGCACGGCGCTCGTCAATTTTCTGCAGTATAAGGGACTGCCGAAATTCTGTGATTTCGACTGTGACGGAACGATCAGGAAGGATTACCTGAGGCAGGGGTACTATTCATGGTTTCCGCGGGAGATCTACCGGACGCTGTGGAACTGGCAGGATATGTGCAGAGGGCAGGACGGGCCGTTTTGGGCGGTCACCGTCAAGCAGTTCGCCGATTCGTGCTATGACGACATCATCAAAATGGGGCCGGATACGATGAATTCTTTCTGGATCACGTTCAGCCTGTATCTGGTCACGCATCACGGGGATACTTACAAATGGAACAATTTCAAGAACACGGTATTTTTCCGGGAAGGCGAAAACGGCAGACAGCGCCACAGGGCAGACCGGATCAAGGCGTTGATTGAGGCGGACGAGGACTATATCGCGAGCGCGAAGATCAAGGAGTTTGCGGAAATGACGCACACCGTCGGGAACCTGACGTTAGTGCCGGCGGGCTACAACGGATACCGCGGGACACAGCCGTGCATCAAAGATTATTTTGACCTGTCGCTTGAAAATCTGGCCCATGTGCGGGACGGGAAATGCTATCTCGGCGAGGATGCGCGGATCCGGGAGAAAAATTTTACAAGGTACGTCAATACGTTTTTCCTGTGGGATTATGTGGATGCGCGGTATGAGGTCCTGCCGCTGTGCGGGTCGCACAAAAGCCAGATGAAGACGCAGGAGAGGTTGGGCAGACTGGAGGCGAAGGGCGTCCTGCCGGCAAAAGAGGAGATCGACGGACTGTGTACGGCGATCAACGACAGGATATACAGACGCGGGCTGTTCGTGGTCGCGATGCTTCGGATCGCGCTGGGGATCGATGCGGAGGGCCGGGATGCGGCTCTGCGTCATGTGTATGACGGAGCGCACCGCGCCGCGTGGGAGAAGTGGAACGTCTCCGGCATATACAAGAAGATCATGGAGGAAGTATTTTTAAACGAGACAAGGTACGCCGACGGTTATCGGGGCGTCGTGGATCTGATCTTAAGGACCGCGGCGGGAGATCCGGATGAAGGCTTTGTGGCGGATATCCTGTCCGCGCTTCCGCGCAGTTGACGAAAGCATACGGATTGTATATAATAAGGTACAATGACTATTGTATACAAAGTACAATTTGGACGGAGAAGGCTATGGAACGGATCGACGGAAAGGCATATGCGAAGATCAACCTTGGGCTGGACGTGCTCAGGCGCAGGGAAGACGGTTATCATGAACTCAGAATGATCATGCAGACGGTGGATATCTGCGATGATCTGACATTTGAGAAAACGGCAAAGCCGGGCATCACGATCCGGACAGACTGTGAGGGACTCCCGGTGGACGGCAGTAACCTGATCTATAAGGCTGCGGCGCTCTTGCTGCAGGAAAAAGGGATCACGCAGGGCGTTCGGATCACGCTGGATAAGAGGATCCCGATAGCGGCGGGCATGGCGGGCGGCAGCGCCGATGCGGCGGCGGCCATGCACGGGCTGAACCTATTGTTTCAAATGGGCTGTTCCGTGCGGGAGCTGCAGCGGCTGGGCGTGAAGCTGGGCGCGGATATCCCATACTGCCTTGTGGGCGGCACGATGCTGTCGGAGGGGATCGGAGAGATCCTGACGCCGCTTCCGTCGCCGCCGGCGTGTTTCCTCGTGGTGGCGAAACCGGACATCAATGTGTCCACGGCGTTTGTGTACGGGAACCTCCATGCGGAACGGCTGACGTACCACCCGGACATAGACGGCATGGCCGATGCGCTGCGGGCGGGCAGTCTGCAGGGCATCACGGACAGACTTGGCAACGTGCTTGAAACGGTGACGGCGAGGGAATATCCGGTGATAGACGAGATCAAGACCCTGCTCAAAGACATGGGGGCGGAAAACGCGCTGATGAGCGGCAGCGGGCCTTCCGTGTTCGGTATCTTTAGAGAGCGCGCGCTGGCCGAGGCGGCGGCGCGGGCCGTGGAGGCCGGACAGCTTGCGGGGCAGATCTTTGTGACGACGTTTTGCGGCGGCAGGACGGAACAGATGCAGGATACGGACAAATGAGGGCAGAAGTAAGAGAAAGGTAAGGCTGTATGGGAGATCATTTTGATATGACAATGGACGAAGTCCTTCCCCTGCGCGACGTGGTGTTCAACACGCTGCGCAAGGCGATCCTTACGGGAGAACTGAAACCGGGCGAACGCCTGATGGAAATTCATCTCGCAAACCGCCTTGGCGTCAGCAGGACGCCGATCCGGGAGGCGATCCGTAAGCTGGAGCTGGAGGGGCTGGTGATCATGATCCCGCGCCGCGGCGCGGAGGTGGCGCAGATCACGGAGAAGAGCCTGAAGGATGTGCTGGAGGTCCGGCGTGCGCTGGACGCGCTCTGCGTGGAGCTTGCCTGTGACAGGATCAGCGCGGAGGAGGAGCAGCAGCTCAAAAACGCTTGCGAGGCGTTTGCGCGCGCGACCGAGACAAAAGATGCGACGGTCATCGCCAAGGCCGACGTGGCGTTCCATGATATCATCGTACAGGCCACCGGCAATCAGCGTCTGGTACAGCTGATCAATAATCTTTCGGAGCAGATGTACCGCTACCGCTTCGAGTATATTAAGGACGAAAACCGGCATGACAGCCTGATCGAAGAGCATAGGATAATATATGAGAGCATTGTCGGCAGGGATAAAAGGAAGGCCGCCGAGACCGCAAAGCTCCATATCGACAATCAGGAAAAGTCCATTATCCGCCAGCTCCGGCTTGAACAGGAGCAGTCGGCCGCGAAAAAAAAGCAGTAGCGGTATAGAGTATAAAATAACGGTTACACTTCTGATAGCGGCAGCGCGAAAGACGCTGCGCAAAGAAGAAGGAGTGTGGCGGAATGTTTGTTATACGGAGCATGCGGCGGGCGGCGCAGAGAGTGTGCCGCGATCTGCGTCTGCGGACGCTCGTCCTCATCGTGTCCGCTTGTACATGGTGGAGCATCCTGTATCCGGAGCTGTGCTTTGCGGACGGTACGTATGAGCGTGTCGGGGCGGACAGCGGAGAAGAAACGGCCGTAAATGGCAAAGGGCACGAGGCGGCCGAAGGCGGAGTGAGCGGTATCCTCCGCGCCTCCGATGACGAGATCGTCATCGGGAGCAGACTGTTGGAATGGATCGAACAGAAAATAGAAAAACAGTGAGCGGGAGAGAACAGTATGAGTGAGCAGGAAGAAATGCGAGACAGACCGATAGGCGTCTTTGATTCGGGCGTGGGCGGCTTGACCGTTGCGAGAGAGATCATGCGGCAGCTTCCCAACGAGCGGATCGTCTACTTTGGGGATACGGCGCGCGTGCCCTACGGCAGCAAGTCACCGGAGACGATCACGAGATTTTCCAGACAGATCGCACGTTTCCTGCAGACGCAGAATGTCAAGGCGATCGTGATCGCGTGCAACAGCGCCAGTTCCTGTGCGGTGGAAGCGCTGGAACAGGAGGTGGATCTGCCGATCTTGGATGTAGTCAGGCCGGGCGCGAAGACCGCGGTCAGTGTGACGAAAAACAATAAGATCGGCGTGATCGCCACAGAGGCGACGATCGGCAGCGGTATCTACAGCCGGTACATAAATGAGCAGGACGCCGACGCAATGGTGCTGAGCAAGGCATGTCCTCTCTTCGTGCCGCTGGTAGAAGAGGGCTTGTGGGAGGATCCCGTGACGGACGAGATCGCCCGCAGATATCTGTCGGAGCTCATAGATGTGGGGATCGATACGCTCATTCTGGGCTGCACGCATTATCCTATCATATGTTCAACGATCGGCAGGATCATGGGAGAAGGCGTGACGCTTGTCAATCCCGCCTACGAGACGGCCAGAGAACTTAAGAGACTCCTGCAGGAAAAAGGTCTGGAGAGCGGACACAGACCCGGACTCGGCACGGAGCTGTACCGCTTTTTTGTCAGCGACGCCGCCGATAAGTTCCAGAAGTTCGCCAATTCTATCCTGACTTACGGGATCCTGTCGGCAAAGGTGATCAATATAGACGAGTATTGAGCCGCCGCTCCCGGCGCAAAAGGAAAAGCATCTATGACAAAAGAAGTTTTGGTGACGCTCCGCGGACTGCAGTCCGATCAGGACGGAGAGAATAGCGGTCCGATCGAGACGGTCTCGCGCGGAGACTATTATCAGAAAAACGGAAAGCATTACGTGATCTACGAAGAGACTGTGGAAGGACTCGGAAAGAGCGCAAAGAGCAGACTGAAATTCGACAAGGATACCGTGGAGGTCTTTCGGAGCGGCGCGGTGAGCACGCACATGGTCTTTCAGGAGCACAAAAAGAATCCGATCGACTATCAGACGCCCTTCGGACAGATCCGCATGGAGATCGTTACAAGACAGATCCGGCTGACCCGGCGGGAGGATCATATCATCGTCGATGTAGACTATGCGCTGGAGATCGACGATGCCCTTTTGTCCGACTGCCGCATGGTCATTGATATCCGGCCCGCTATTTGACGGGCTTTGCGCCGGCCTTCTCCTGTGCGCGTTCCACGAACTGTTTGAATCTGCTCTTTTTCTTTGGCTGAGCGACTGCGTTCTTGCCGTGCAGTCCCTTGACCTCTGTGATGTAGATGCCGCTGACGACCGCCTTGACTTCCTTCTTGATCGGAACGGAATCGAAGATCTTCTCATCGCAGATCAGAGACATCACCTGCGGCCCGACCTTGGCCTTGACGACCGGAAGCTTGGAACCGCGCGCCCACTTGGGTGTCTGGTCTACGATCATCTGCGGCAGTCCCGCATCTCTCAATTTCATTCGTTTCTTATCTATGATCAGCATGGAGACCGTCTGCTTCATGGCATCGATCTGCGCCTGCTGTTCGCTCTGCTTCTTCTGTGCTTTCCTGCCGAGAAAATAGAGTGCGATGACGGCAAGGATCAGGACCGCAAGGATCACCAACAAAACAATCGCTACTGTACTCATGGAACTACCTCCGATCATTCTAAGATGCAAGAGTTATTTTATCATTGTTCGGGGTTTTAAGCAAGGAGATTTATAAATTTGCGGAAACACTTTAAACAAGGTAGTAAGTGTGCTATTATTACTTTGTATGGGCGAAAAGTATTTTATATAAAAAGCCGACTAAAAGAATGGAGCGCATTATGAAAAAAGAAAACAACAGGCATATCGGCCGCCAAAAGACGGCGGTCTTGGCAGCTATCCTGTCCGCGGCGGCGGTCCTGACCGCCTGTGGCAGCAAAACCTATCTCAAGGACATCAAGGCGTCCGATTATGTGACGCTGGGCGATTATAAAGGGATCGAGGTGAACGAGGAGAAGACGGAGATCAACGATACGCTCGTGAACGACTATCTTGAAGCCTATCTCCTGCCAAGCTTTGTCACGGTGGACGAGGTGACCGGCCGCCCCGTACAGGAGGGCGACACGGTGAATATCGACTACGCGGGTTATCTCGACGGAGAGCAGTTCGACGGCGGCACCGCCAGCGGACAGAATCTGACGATCGGCTCACATCGCTTTATCGACGGGTTCGAGGACGGTCTGATCGGCGCGAATGTGGGGGACACCTTGTCGCTGGAGCTGAGTTTCCCCGATCCCTATCCCAACGATCCGAGCCTGGCGGGCAAGCCCGTGGTGTTCGAGGTGACGGTGAACAGCATCGGCATACAGAAGCTTCCGGAGCTGAACGACGAGTTTGCGGTGACGGCCGGGGAGGCGATGGGCATCGAGGACTGCACGACCGTGCAGGATCTGAAAGATTATCTGAAAGAGCGCTTTGCGGAGCAGGAGGAGCTGCGGTTCGAGACGGCGGTGGAGAACAGCCTGACCAACAGGATCATGGCAAACTGCACGTTCAAGGAGCCGCCGGCAGAGATGGTGGAACGCTTCCTGCAGAACATCACCGATGTACAGACCGCACAGGCGCAGACGCAGGGCATGACGCTGCCGGACTACATGCAGAACTATTACGGTATGGACGAGGCGGCATACAAGGAGCAGTTTCAGTCCAACGCGCTGACGGGCGCGCAGCAGTATATCATGTATCAGGCGATCGCCGACATCGAAGGACTCGATCCGACTGAGGAGCAGATTCAGGAGGAGATCGACAGCAGGGTGGAAGCCTACGGTTACGAGTCCGAGGAGGAATATCTGGAGAACGTCGATGTGGAGATGCTGAAGGAGCAGACCATGCGGGACAATGTCATGGCTTTCCTGAAGGAGAATAATACGATAACAGCGACGACCGAGATCGTGGACTGAGCGGCGCATGAAATGACGGGAACGGTCACAGACTAAGGGAAGAAGAAGGAGCGATAGGCTATGGGCAGCATGAATTTGACGGATATCAGAGAACTGCACCGCAATACCGCGGACTATATCGACAGGGAAGTGACGGTCGGCGGCTGGGTAAGGAGCATTCGGGATTCCAAGACATTCGGTTTTATCGTTGTAAACGACGGCACTTTTTTTGAGCCGCTTCAGGTGGTGTACGATGATTCTCTGGAGAATTTTGAGGAGATCTCCAAGCTGAACGTGGGCTCGGCGATCGTGGCGCGGGGCAGGATCGTTGCGACGCCGCAGGCAAAACAGGCGTTTGAGATGCAGGCGGCGCAGATCATGATCGAGGGAGGCTCCACGGCGGATTATCCTCTGCAGAAAAAGCGCCACAGCTTTGAGTATCTGCGGACGATCTCTCATCTGCGCCCGCGGACGAACACGTTTCAGGCCACGTTCCGTGTGCGCTCGCTGATCGCTTACGCGATCCACACCTTTTTTCAGGAGAGGGGCTTCGTGTATGTGCATACGCCTATCATCACGGGAAGCGACTGCGAGGGCGCGGGCGAGATGTTTCAGGTGACGACCCTCGACCTGAACGATCTGCCGATGACCGAGGACGGTCAGGTGGATTACAGCAGGGATTTCTTCGGCAAGCCCACGAATCTGACGGTGAGCGGACAGTTGAATGTGGAGACCTACGCGTTCGCCTTCAAAAACGTATATACCTTCGGGCCGACGTTCCGGGCGGAGAACTCCAATACCACAAGACATGCGGCGGAGTTCTGGATGATCGAGCCGGAGATCGCCTTTGCCGATCTTACGGACGATATGGCGTTAGCCGAGGCGATGCTCAAGCATGTGATCCGCTATGTGCTGGACAACGCGCCCGAGGAGATGAACTTTTTCAATCAGTTTGTGGACAAGGGGCTGATCGAGCGGCTGCAGCATGTGCTTGCTGCCGATTTCGCCCATGTGACCTACACGGACGCGGTCAGGATCTTGGAGAAGCATAACGACGAGTTTGAATACAAGGTGTCGTGGGGCTGCGATCTGCAGACCGAGCACGAGAGATACCTGACGGAGCAGGAGTTCAAGCGCCCCGTTTTCGTGACCGACTACCCGAAGGAGATCAAAGCCTTCTATATGAAGCTGAACGAGGACGGCAAAACGGTTGCGGCGATGGACTGTCTTGTGCCGGGGATCGGCGAGATCATCGGCGGCAGCCAGAGAGAGGACGACCTTGCGACGCTTGAGCGGAGAATGGACGAGCTGGGGCTGAACAAAGAGGACTATCAGTTCTATCTTGATCTCAGGAGATACGGTTCTGTGCGCCATGCGGGGTTTGGGCTTGGATTTGAGAGATGCGTCATGTATTTGACGGGTATGAGCAATATCAGGGACGTTCTTCCTTTCCCGAGGACAGTCAACAACTGTGAGCTCTGATCAGCCAGTAAACGAGGCACGGAAGATGAAGAGAAGATGTACACGCGCGGCGGCGGCCGCGTTGGCTTTCATATGTTTTCTCACAGTGGTAGATCCGGTATCGGCTACCACTATTTCCGATCTGCAGAAGGACGTTGAGCGGAACCGGTCGCAGCTTGACAGCGTGAACAAGCAGATATCCGGCTATCAGGACGAGCAGGAGTCGGTCGGGGAAGAGATCAAAGAGCTGGACGAGGAGATGGTAGCCCTGTTGACGGATATCAACCTCATTCAGGAAGCGATCAAGGATAAGGAGGCCGATATCGTACAGACGCAGGAGGAGTACGATGCGGCCGTGGAGGTGCAGCAGGAACAGTACGATTCCATGAAGATCCGTATCCGATTCATGTATGAGCGCGGAGATGCCTCGTATCTTGAGATGTTTTTCGGCGCGTCCGGCATGGGCGATATGATGAACAAGGCCAACTATGTGGAGGAAATATACGAATATGACCGCAAGCTGCTGGAAGAGTATGAGGCTACCGTGCAGCAGGTGGCGGCTCTGCAGGATACGCTGGAGGAAGAAAAGTCCGAGCTGGAGACTTCCAAGACCGAGCTGGTGGAGGAACAGAGTTATCTGGAGGAAGTCCTGGCCCAGAAAAAAGAAGAGTATGAAAATTATGATCTGATGCTGACGAAGGCAAAGCAGGAGGCCGCTGTCTACACAACCAAAATCAAGCAGGAGACGGCGCAGATCAAGAAGCTGGAAGAGGAGGAGCGCAAGCGCAGGGAAGAGGAAGAGCGTAAGCGTCAGGAGGAGGAACGGCTCAGGCAGGAAGCGCTGCTTGCTTCGCAGGACGACGAAAACGGCGCATCGGACAGCTATGAAGCGCCGGCGGCGTCCACCGGACACAAATCCTCCGGCGGCGGCAAGGGACAACAGATCGCCGACTTCGCATGTAAATATATCGGCTGCCCGTACCGTGCCGGCGGCACGAGCCTCACGGACGGCGCGGACTGCTCCGGCTTTGTGATGGCGGTCTATCAGGCGTTTGGCTATTCGCTGCCAAGGACTTCCTATGCGCAGTCGAATGTGGGACGTGAGGTGTCCTACTCCGACGCGCAGCCGGGAGACATCATCTACTACGGCGGACACGTGGGCATCTACATAGGCGGCGGGCAGATCGTACACGCCAGCACGGAGCGCACCGGCATAAAGATCACTGCAGCGACGTACCGGAGCATCATCACGGTCAGGCGAGTTGTGTAGGGTACGGAGCAGCCCGGCGCAGGAGCAGACATTCCGATCTTGGGATCAGTCGGAATGTCTGTTTTTTTGTTCTGCCGCCTATCCTTTTGGGGCAGGATACCGTTATATTAGATATAAGCGGCATGTATTTGGGGAAACCACACATATCTCTGCCGTATATTACCAGATAAGAGGGAGAAGATGGATTCGGATTTTCTGCTGATACAGAGAATGAAGAACGGCGATGAGGGCGCTGTGGACACGTTTGTGCGCAGATACTATCCGACGGTGCTGCGGTACTGCCGTCTGCATATTCGGGATCAAGGGTATGCGGAAGATCTTGCGCAGGAGACGTTCGAGCGGTTCTTCCGTGCGTTCGACCGATACCGGCATTACGGCAAAGCCGCAAACTATCTGTATGTGATCGCGGCAAACGTATGCAGGGATCATTACGGGAAGCGGAAGATGACCGCTTCGGAGTCCTTGCCGGAAGAGCTGGCCTGTAAAGAAGAGGATATCGAAGGCCGCCTCGACGCGCGGGCGGCGCTTGACAGGCTGCCGCCGGAGATCAGGGAAACCGCCGTTTTGTTTTTCTGTCAGGAAATGACCCAGAAGGAGATCGCGAGGATCTTGGAGATCGGCGTCCCGCTGGTAAAATACAGAGTCAGGCGGGCGAGGGAGCTTCTGAAAGCATATCTCGGAGAGGAGGGGCAGAAATGAAAAGATCGGATAGCAGGATACGGGAGCGGCTTTTGGACGGGGCGGACCGCGCCGTCAGCGAGAGCGCGGTCAGGGCGGCCGTGGAAAGATCCGTGTACGCGTTTTGCGCAGGTGAGGCGCAGGGCAGACTGTCGCGCACGGAATTCCTGTATCGTCAGCTTCATTTTATCCGCAAGCGCTGGTGGGCGCTGCAGGGCTTGCTGTTGTTCGGGCTGTGGCTGCTGCTTTCCCACTCCGATACGGACTATACGATAAGACGCGGCATGGGAGTCGCTGCGCCGCTGTTTGCCGTGCTGCTGCTGCCGGAGCTCAACAAAAGCCGCTGTGCAGGGACTATGGAAGTGGAAGGCGCGGCGTACTATTCTCTGCGGCAGGTCTACGCCGCGCGACTCACGCTCTATGCGGCGGTCGATCTGCTCTTTCTTGGCGTATTCGGCGCGGCGGCGGTGTGTGTGCTGCATCTGCCGGTGCGGGAATTTGTGTTCCAGTTCTTTCTGCCGTTTAACGTGACATGCGGCATCTGCTTTCGGACGCTCTACAGCAGACTGTTTTCGACGGAGCTGTACGCCGAGCTGTTCTGTATGCTTTGGGCGGCCGGGTGGCTTATGCTCGTGACAAACGAAAAGGCGTACTGTGCCGTGTCCGTACCGGCATGGTATATCCTGTCGGCGGCTTCCGCGCTGTATCTTGCCTACGGCGTCTACCGCGGCCGGCAAAAGTGCGAGACGCTGTGGGAGGAGGAGATGTTGTGGAATTAAAGCTGACGGAAGTGACCAAAGCATTTCGGGATATCAATGCGGTGGAAAGCGTTTCCATGACGCTTGAAAGCGGTGTGTACGGTCTGTTGGGCGTCAACGGTGCGGGCAAGACGACGCTCATGCGGATCCTGTGTACGCTTTTAAAGCCGACCGCCGGCACCGTCACATGGGACGGGCAGGATATCTTTGCGCTGGGAGGAGAATATCGCAGGTTTCTGGGATATCTGCCGCAGGATTTCGGCTATTACCCCGACTTCACCGTGTGGGACTATCTGAACTATATTTCCGCGATCAAGGGACTGCGCCCGGCGGCCGCAAAACAGCGCGCCGAAGCGCTGCTCGAACAGGTCGGTCTGGAAAAGGTGCGCGGCAAAAAGATGAAAAAGCTGTCGGGCGGTATGAAACGCCGCGCGGGTATCGCGCAGGCGATGCTGAACGATCCCCGTGTCCTGATCCTTGACGAGCCCACTGCGGGACTGGACCCGAAAGAGCGTATCCGGTTCCGCAATCTGCTCAGCGAACTCGCGAAGGACCGTATCGTGCTGTTGTCCACCCATATCGTCTCGGACGTGGAGTACATCGCAAACGAGATCATGCTGATGAAAGACGGGCGCATCGTGCTGTCCGGCACATCGGAGGACCTGATCGCGGCCATGCCAGAACGGGTGTGGAACTGCGCAGCCTCGCCGGAACAGGTGGGCGCGTATCTCAAAAACCATAAAGTCGCCAATGTCAAGATGCTGCGGCAGGGCGCGCAGCTCCGTATCGTATCCGCACAGCCGCCCACGGAGGACGCTGTGGAGGAGATGCCGACACTGGAGGACGTATTCCTGTATCATTTCGGAGAAAAGGCGGGTGGAGAAGATGTTTCGCTATGAGATCAAAAAAGTTTTTGCGAGGACAGGGGGAAAAGTGGCGCTCGCGCTGCTCTTGGCCACGCTTGTGATCGGCTGCCGGCTGGCCGCGGGAGACTATTACGTCAATGAAAACGGCGATTATGAGTACGGCGTTGCCGCAGTGCGCAAACTGCGGGCGGCACAGAAGGCGTGGAGCGGCATACTCGACGAGGAGAAGCTGCGGCACGCTATCGGGGAGATCACCACGATCGCAGCCACGCCGCAGGGACAGTCGAAGGACGCCAAAGAGAGCAATATCGCCTTCAGCTGGGGACAGGCCACATACGAGCTCCGTCTGCTGCTGAACGATTCCTTTGCCGACGATTTTCAGACAAACGACTACTATCGGGCACAGTCCCTGACGCCGGACGACGCGAAGGATTTCTATGCCAACCGGGTGAGACTCCTGAAGGAGTGGCTTGCCGATGAGCATGGAGGCGCCTACTATCGCTTCTCCGATGCGGAGAAGGACTACCTGATCAGACAGTATGAGACGCTTGCGACGCCGTTTTATTATGACTATACAGGCGGCTGGCTGCGGCTGTTTGACTGGTATCCGTGGATCGCCATGATCACGGTCATGGTCTTGGGCTATCTTGTCTCCGGTATTTTCGCCGGTGAGTACCAGCTTCGGACGGACGCCGTCTTTTTTGCGGCGCGCTATGGCAGGGATAAGGCCGTGGCGGCCAAGGTGAGGGCGGGCTTTGCGATCTCCACCGGGATCTACTGGGCCATGGTCTTACTGTATTCCGCCTTTGTGCTGGCGTACTATGGCGCGGACGGCATCTCTTGCCCGGTGCAGGCGACCAGATATGGCTGGAAGTGCTTTTATCATATCACTATCGGTCAGGAGTACGCGCTGGAAGTGTTTGGCGGCTATGTGGGCTGCCTCTTTATCTCGGGACTGGTCATGTTCCTGTCCGCCCGAGGCAGGTCGGCGGTCGTCGCGGTGTTGGTTCCGTTCGTGATCATCTTTCTGCGTTCCTTTCTGGGACAGGCGGACAGCAAGCTTGTGAGCGAGATCATGGGACTGTGGCCGGATCTGCTTTTACAGATGCACGAGACGCTTGCTTATTTTAATCTGTATGAGCCAGGCGGAAAAGTCGTGGGCGCCGTGCCGATCCAGTTTGCGCTGTACAGTGTGCTGACGGGCATACTTGCGCCGCTGATATACAGGGTGTATCGGAGGTCTTAACGATCTCCGCGATCGGCACTCGTTCTTAAATTCAGTTCTTTTTCAAAAAAAGCGCTTTTTAGCTGCGCATATTCTTCGCATGTGCAGACCTGACGGCACATCGGTTCAAAGGAGGCGGTAACAGCAAAGCAGTCCTGCATATTTTGGCAGGGATATGCCACACATTCGGCGCAGGTTTTTACACCCTTTTCTGCGCAGCATTTTATTACCTGATATCTGCACCAGTTTTCAGGTCTGCATCCAAGACAGGCAATTTCTTCATTTGACACCACATGGTCACGATAACCGATCTTCATCCACAGTTCGGCGGTATGTAGCAGTTCTTCTTTTGTCTTTTCATAAGGGTGTACCACATATCTCGGACACGCAGAACAATTATTTCCGCAGGCAGCGATGATCCTGTTTTTTTCTTCCATGCCGATCTCCTTTACAAATTTGACAGACATAATAAATATTTTCTTTAGGATCAAGCATACCAATATATGATTCAAATGTAAACATGATAGGATAGCTTTTACAATTTGTATTAACATAAGAAAAATTATACAATCGCTTGTTGATATGATAGTATATCAATGAGATAATTATGGAATTTGCGGAGATAAAACAGATGGAATTTAGAAATTTATTGAAAGCGCAAAATCGAGATGAGCTGCGGCAATGGCTTCTAACGAATCACGATAAAGAAAACGAATGCTGGGTCGTCGTCAAGCGCGGACGGCCTGTTGATAAGGAAACATTTTGGTACATTGATGCGGTGGAAGAAGCCATGTGCTTTGGTTGGATTGACAGTACCACAAAGAAAATGGATAATGGGGTGACCGCACAAAGGTTAGCGCCTCGAAGAAAAGGAAGTTTATGGTCTGAACTGAACAAAGAGCGTTGCCGTAGAATGGAACGGTTGGGGCGAATGACAGATGCCGGTCGCGCCGTGCTGCCGGATATGACGGAAAAGGGTTTTGTGATCGACAGCGATATTTTAAAGGCACTGCAAGCCGATGCAGAGGTTTGGAAAAATTTTCAAAGTTTCCCGCCACTATATCAGCGTGTAAGGATCGATACGATCCAAATCAAGAAAAGGCAGCCGCAATTATTTCAGAGCCGGTTACAAAAACTTATAGATAATACAAGAGCGGGCGTTATGTACGGCGAATGGAATGACAATGGGCGGCTGCTTACAGAATAACAGCCTCTGATTTAAACAATGATCTCATAATGGATTCTGTGCCCCGCAATTTCGGGGCAGATCGTTTCTTCGCTCTTCTTTACAAATTGAAAGCCCGCGTCCTCATAGGTGTGCTGAGCGGGCAGTAAACGCTCATTTGTCCATACGATTATCTTTTTTGCGCCTTGTTCTTTTATGCGCTTTACCGCCTCTTTCATCTGCGCTTTTCCATAGCCCATTCCCTTGCATTTCGCTGCAATACAATTATGTCCGACTTCCGTAAATTCAGGCAGATGTGTCGGATTCCACGAAACAAAGCCGATCGGCTCTCCGTCAAGGACAGTCATAAAGCCGCTGAAATCGGCGATATGGGGATTATCATAGAAAAAATCATCAAATTCTTTCCATTGGGTTTGCCAATATGGGGCGAAGCCCGGCTCAAAGGAATAACTGTCTTTCAAAAGAGCAGCCAGTGTCCCGCGAGGAAATTCCGTAATCTTGCTATACTCAATATCCATTGTTGTCCCTTCACTAAACACCAATTGGTTAGTTCCCCTTATCTATGAGCGTTTTCCATTGGCGATATTCCGGCGTTTCATCCCATTCTAATGCCCTGTTGATATAAAACTCTGCTAACTCCAAAGATGCAGGGGGCGCCAATGGTATGAAAAGATAATACGCCATTAAAAATGCACAACGAGCGGCGGCTTTCAAACTATTTTCTCTTTGAAGCTTGTGTAACGACGCCTCTAATACAAAGAACAGGTTAAGACGATCCACCTCGTTTTCATCCGTATAAAAGTCGTTAAGATCGGTAGGGGTTAATTCAAAGATGGTTTTTTCGTCAAAATATGGATGTCCGAAATCTATGTTGATCTTCATACCTTTCTTCCCATAACGCCACAATTTGTCTGTTCCTTTTATAACTGTATATTTAATATATCATACTGATAAATAAACGACAATGTTGATTATCCCTGATTTTTTGCCTTTCGCATACAACTATATGTTGTTTGGCTTGTATAAATTTTTCCATATGAGGAATCCTTTAAATACAACTTATTGTTGTGAAATAATGATGAAAACAACAAAAAATATTTCACAAGAGGATGAATCGTATGAAAGAGTTACGTGAGCTGATCAGGGATCTGCGGGAAGACCACGACCTGAAGCAGAAAACAGTGGCAGAGTATCTGAATGTCTCCCAACAGACGTATTCCAACTATGAAAACGGCCGCCGTGAGATACCGGTATGGGTCGTGCCGGCTTTGGCGAAGCTCTATAAAGTGAGCACCGATTACCTGCTGGGCGCGGACACCGGCTATCTGGGGAACACGGATCCGAAGAGCCTGTATCTGGACAACATCACGATGCACGATGTGATGTATGATATCCAGGGACTGCAGCGTGAAAAAAGAAGAGATCTGATCAAATATATCCGCTATCTGAAAACGATCGAACGGCACGAGGCACGCAAGAAGGCGGAGAGAGCGGAAAAGGCGAAGCAGACAAACAAGAGCTGAGAGCCGGCTGCGCAGCCGCTGACCTGCCGCCGCCAATGAGAGCGCTCTCCGTATCGCGTCGCTTGCGCGATCCCATGAATTGTGAGATAATATAATCCTAATTGTTGTGACGAGGGGGATCTCATGGAAAAGCGGAGCAGAGGCGGCGGCCTCAGGATGACATTCCTGAAGCTGAGCGTTTTACCTATTTTATTGTTGACACTGATCGTAACCCTTTTTGCCGCCGGAAGCTTTGCGCGCACCATGCGCAGAGAGGTGGAGAACGAACTTAAGAATCTCAATGGCGCGGTCTCCGCAGCCTACGATATGATTTATCCGGGCGATTACACCGTGGTGGAGGAGTTGGATGAATTATATCTGTTCAAGGGAAAACACCAGATCAACGAAGACTATTCCGTAATAGACAAAATCAAGGAAAACACGGGCGCGGACATCACGATTTCCTACCAGAATGTGCGCGTCATCACGACACTCATGGATGAGAATCACGACCGGCTTGCGGGTACCAAGGTAAGCAGTTCCATTACCAGGGAAGTGCTGGAGGGCAAGGTCGGAAAATTCTATCCGAAGGTGCCTATTGGCGGCGAAAATTATTTCGCCTACTATGCGCCGTTGATCAATTCGGACGGAAGCAGCGTCGGTATGCTGTTTGTCGCAAAGCCGTCCAAGGAAGTGGATAGGCTGATATGGAAGTCCATTACGCCCATTGTCGCGGGCGCGCTGGTGGTTGCAGCCGTCATGATTCTGATTATCACCGTATTTTCCAACAAATTCTTAAGCACGTTGATCGAGATTGAAAACCTTCTTAAGAAAACCGCCAACGGAGAGCTGAACGCGGAACTGGAGCCGGAGGTTCTTAAGAGAGGGGACGAGCTGGGCGATATGGGGAGAAACGTGATTCGTATGCAGCGTTCCCTGAGAGACCTGATCGAGCTGGATCAGCTGACCGGACTGTACAACAGACGCTATGTGCAGCGCAAACTGGAGCAGGTTCAGAAGAAGAGTATGGAAACAGGCATTCCTTTCAGCGTTGCCATCGGCGATATCGACTTTTTTAAGAAAGTGAACGACACCTATGGGCATGAATGCGGCGATGCGGTGCTGATGGATGCGTCTGCCCGCATGAGAGAACTGATGAAAGGCCGGGGCTTTGCCGCGCGCTGGGGCGGAGAGGAATTCCTGCTGGTATTTGAGAATTACCGTCTCGAGATGGCTGCGGACAGCCTGGAGGATCTGCTCAGGGTGATCCGCAGCAGAACGATCTCTTTTCAGGATGAAAAGGTCAAGATTACGATGACCTTCGGCGTGGCGGAGGGCGACAGCGGCCAACTCGACCATATTATCGGCAAGGCGGACGAAAAACTGTATCACGGCAAGAATAACGGGCGGAATCAGGTTGTGTGGCAGGTATCATAACGGAGAAAAAATCAAAACGGGATGCTAAATGAGAGACGATCTATTCCTCGAAGAATTTGCAGAATCAAGGAAGTGTTATGAGAACGGCGAAGGAGAAGACCTTAGAGCTCCAACTGCAGTAGAAGGTTGAACTGATGATTTTCCTATGCAAGTGAAACTTGCCCCTCGGAGAGCACACATACCACCTCTGGTGGTATATCTGTGCGCACCCCGTAAACGGGGTGAATACGTCACCTCGGCTTTTCCGTTTCTCGGCTTTTGTCATTCCGTATCGCCCTCGCTTTCATTTTCGGCATGGGGGATAGTGGGTTGCGGGGGAGTGGTTTCTCGGCTTTCCGTTCTTTCTCGTTCTGCTTTTTCTTCTCATTGGCTACACGCTGTTTCGCCTACTCCAATGCCTGTAATGCTTTTTCTAAATTTTTGCTTATGTCATTTTTGCTTTCAATCATTTTTAATACCTCTTTCTGTGCTGGATAGTTTCTGAAAATAAAAAAGGCAGCCGATTGTCTGTTAAGATAATCGCTGCCCAAAGGTAAGCAGTATTCAATTTTTATATTTTATTTCTTTTTTGATTTTCCCCGACAAATGGGAATTATCAAGTGTATTACCAGATAAATGGAATCAGCCTGTATTTTGTCTGCTTTGTATATTCAAAATATCCCTCTAATCCGTCTTTAAGCATATTATCTTCTAATGCTGTTCGTATTATAATGATTACAGCAGTTATCGCCATACATATCCAGACACTGACATAGGGAAAAATCAGGGATAATCCAATACAGTTTAATATTAGTCCGCTATATGCAGGATGTCGTACAATTCTATATGGACCTGTTGTGCAAACCTTTTGATTTCTGTCGCTTTGTATCCTCGCTGTAGATTCTAAAAAAGTGTTTTCCAAAGTCGCTTTTGTTGAGAACCACGCCGCAAACAAGGTTAACACAATTCCTAAATAATATGCAATATTTAAGTGCTCACTGTTTTCGGATACACCAGCCAATAAATATACTATAAAGTAATTTAATATCCAAAATGTAAATAGAAGTATTTTATCCCATATCGGAGAATCCGTATCCGTTTTTCCTCGTTCTGCCAATGTTTCCTCATTTGCTTTAAACAGTATCCAACCAATTATAACAGTTGTCAGGAAAAGATAAACAAAATAGACTATTCCTGTATATGTCAGTGTAAATCCTCCGCCAATCAAATACAGTAAAAAGCCTATTATCTTTTGAAAACCGACTCTTGCAAGATATGAAAAAGCCTGTTTTTTCATTTCTGCTGCCTCACTTACGAATCCCGATTTGTTTCATTGTTCAATATTGATATTTTACCACAACCGCACACACAATTCCATTAAATTTTGCTTAATCCTCCCTTATTCTGTGCAATCATCAACTGCCTTGCCCGTTCCCTCTGCTCGGTGCTGACTGCCCTCGGCTTGCGTGTAACTAAATCTTCTGCAAGCAGAAGATTGTGTGATTTCGGAAAGGAATAGGTCTTAGATACCTCGTCCTGCCCTGTCAGCTTGTATGTATCGGGAAAGTCGGCAACAAGCTTGTCCAGTTTCCGCATGACTGCCTTATCCCAAACGATTCAGAGAATCGTTTTGTAGAGGGTGGCGGTCTGTTCTCCTGCGTTGTAATTGACAATCGTTTCCTGCTCGTATCGTGATAATGGCGTCATAGTGTCCTCCTGCTCCTTTCTTTCGGGGTGCTTTCCACACCCCACATTGACAGCATATATCTTCCGTAAAACGTTTTGGAGCTTGGGTAAAGCCTTCTGACACGGTAGCTTCCACGCCGGATAAGACCATTCCTTC
>CANQTF010000010.1 GCA_947626745.1 uncultured Lachnospiraceae bacterium | reverse complement strand
AATCATTATACCTCAAGGAACCAATACTCTTTTTATTTATTTATTTTCTATCAACTGACAATATCTTTACTCCAACTTATAGGTCGGTCTGCGCTGCACATGAACGTAAAATAGCCTCACATCGTCGCATCTGTTTTTCATCATTTTATGAACTATATTTCATCAACTTCTCTAATATCGCCATAACATGTGCCTATCCTCATTACAAAAAAATCCTCCGCCTTACGGCGAAGGATCGCACTTCGATTTAACTATTTATATATTGCATATCAGTCATCGGTAAACTTCTCTTGTGTTTCTGTTCCGACAAATACAAGGCAGATAGCGTTTTATGGTATACTTATGCCCTTTATTACTGAAAGCAACACGAAATCATTGTCTTTGTATGATATATTTGTATCAGCTTTGCGAGCTTGTTCTTATATACCGCACCACCAAGCCATACTCCTTCCGCGTGATTTTCTAACGTCTTCTTCGTGGCGCGCTTTCCCTTATTGGCTTCCTGCCGAAACCGGCTGCCTAGATCAGATAAAGCAGATACATGTGATCGGCTATGAACAGCGCCAAACCAACCATACAAGCCAGTATGCCTCCTATGGACAAGCCCAGCCCAAGCAGCTTATACCCTTTCCCATTTGATAAGGAAGCCCTGCGCGGATCATCCACATTGTAATATACCGGCACCGTTTTCCCAATCTTTTTTTGCGCAATGCCTTCGTTATAGGACAATCCGCTGGCTCTGGAATACGTCTTTCCGGCTACGATATATTGAAAAACAGGCGCATACGTATTACTATGATTGTCAAAAGAACCGGTATCCGTATGTATTTGAACGTGAGGCTTATGATCTTCTTGAGAAACTGCGGCCGCCCTTTCTGCCTGTTGATTATACCAGCCTCCCGACCTCGTGATATCTATGATCACTCCTGTTGTCTCTCCGGTATATCGGGCAAGACACCGCCAGCAAATAACAAAAATGATACCCACCAGCAGCAAAACCAGTCCGATTATCAAAAATATAATTTCCATTACTGTGTTCTGCCTCCTTAGCATTTGATGATTAGAGCAACGTGGACGGAAAGAACCGTTCGGCCACCCTCACGGACTTTTGCGCCTGAAATCGTTATGTTTTTAGGCGATTTTAAGGGCATTTTCAACACTTTTTTCTCGGATATGCGCCTTGTATCTGAGGTTTTTGGATTTTTTGTTATCATGATGTTATCACAAGGCGAATTGCGTCCATTTGCGTTTTAATTGCGTTTCCACTCAAAAAACGCATTTAGGACGCATTTAAAACGCATTTAAACGCATTTATTTTTATAATACCTAGCCGCACGTCCTTTCCCTTCCAATCGTAATATCCCTTCGGACTGCATTTTATCCAAAGTAGTTCTTGCCTGTTGTCTTGTAAAACCACACAATTCTCTGATTTTTTCATTTGTGATAAATTCAGCTGATTTTAAATACTCTCCTATCAAACTTTTTGCTTTTACATAACGAATCACAGTATCTTGCACATACTCAACATCCGATTTAATCGCCTCATACACTTTGGCTGTCAGCATATATTCCTTGCCTGACAGCTCAATTAACCCACTCTTTACCAAATCATTACAGCTTTTTCTTGCCTCTGCTGCCGGGAGCTGTGTTAAATCTTGTGCTTCGGACAACATAATCCTTTTATGATCTGTCAGATACCGCAATATCATCAATTCTGACAATGGTAGCATTTTCTGCATCTTATCTTGCTCACTGGCAATAAATTTAACGAAATTCTCATCATCAATCGCACTGAATATTGTCAGTGCTACTGCCTCATTATATACATGATATTGCGGATACGGCTTACCCGATGAAACCATTTCCCGGAAAATAATGTCAACACCCTGCCCTGTTCTTTGTACATATTTTAATCGCTGCAATGTCTCTGCAATCAGCTTGTTCCTCGGTGTAGACGGATGCGTAATGATATTCTTTTCCGTGATACCTTCTGGGAAAGTTCCCGGATTTTCAATCACAATCCTGTCCGGATAATGTTTCACATATACTGCGCCCATATTCAGATAATCTCTATGTGATAACGCATTCAAAAGCGCCTCCTGAAAAACCTTTTCAGAAAAATCCTCAACTTCCAACCGAAACAATCCCACCTGCACATTTACAATTTTATTTGTATTTTGTATTTTTTCAGTCAACCGATCAATTACAGATATAATCGGCTGTTTTAAATTCAATCTGGAATCATATTCTTCCATATTGCTTTCCGAATAGTGAAGATATATCACCTCCGCTTGAGGCAGCAATCGATTTATGGATGCCTCCTTTCCCACGAAAAGCAATCCCGCCACCGTAAGCCTGTCTATCCCTGTGTCTTCCTTTATCAAACCTAAATCTCTTAAAAAAGACATATCCTCCAGTTCAGGCAGGGAAGATTGCGGATCACGCATTTTTAATTTTTCTTTCAAATGATATATTTCTATCACATTAATATCTTCTACCGTACTGTCCGACAAAATCTGACCTGAAAAATCCGGACTTTGAACAGACGTATACTTATTACTCATCTCATCCGGATAATATGGTTTAGAATTTCTTCCTAATCTTTTCAAACATCTCCCGTCAGAAGTTGCATAGGTTGTCCCGTCTTGATCTACTTTAATTGCCAATACATCCTTTTCCCCATAACGAATCACTTCTACATCAGTGAATAAAGCCGGCCGGGTTCTGTCGTAAATGGATTCCATTATTTTCTGTGTATCATAGTCAGTGCATCCCGTCACAGTTCCATCGTCTTCTACTCCCAGATAAACAGTACCGCCTTTTGCATTGGCAAATGCGACAAGTTCATCTACTGCCAAGGATATGCGTTCCTTCATATCTTTAGCATGTACCCATCCATAATAATTCTATTATAATCAATACTACCCACATTCATCCCAGAGTTGGCCGGATCCCTAGTCACATAATCAAGACGATCCCCATCAAGACTGTTATCAATAATTTTGTGCAGATACGAAAAATTTCCTTCATCATTAAAGATTTTTAAGACCGATTCTAAAATAAGACTTTCATACGTCAAATAATTCATATCTTGATCGGCGGCTTTTGATTGCATCAAAATACCCATCAGGATACTGTAGCTGATTCCTACTCCCATAGCCTCATGAAGAGGATTTGTTTTATCTTTATACGGCTCCATTTTCCTTATATATTCTTCAGTGGCGCTACCTATCTCTTCATCCTTCTTCTTCCTACACTTTTCATAAGCACTCTTCATTGCGCGCTCAACCACATGCGAATAAGGGGGATGCCCAATATCGTGTAATAGCGCAGCCGCTCTAATAGCTTGGATAAGAATCATATGTATTTTTGTGTATTGATCGGGAACCCTTTTAGGAATGAGAGACATCTGAAAATTATCCCACTTTAAATCGGGAATTGCCTTCGGAAGGTTTCTAAAAATAACTTTATACTCATTTTTATTCTTTATTGATTCTATTATGGCATTCAACTCTTTTTCATATATTTGATAAAAAGAATCCAATTTCCCCTCTGCCATATTGGTTACCGAATTATAGAACATTTTCGAGCATAAATTCATTGTGCCAATAGAATGTTCAAAACGCTTTGTTCTGTTAGACGGATATGTCAAATATACTGTTGAATTCTGATATACATCATGAAGACGGTTAAAACCCACGCTCGCTATTATTTTCTTCTCATACTCTGATAATTGCGTCAGACCATGAATAGAATCACTTATGTAAACTCCCTTTGCCATGGCTTTTCCCTTCTAGTGAACACTATATATTGTACCTTTTTATAGGTTATCACACAATATATAAAAATTCAAGTCCTGCTTGTACTTTTTACAGCAAAAACAGAACTACTATATCCATTTTTATTCAAAATATTCAAAGATACTTTTCCTAATCACACAGTTGTTACCAGGGGCTATTGCTAACCCGTTAATTCTTTTTCTAAAATTGGCTATGCTGTAAGTTTATACTTTATAAATGAATTGATCAATAGTCATTACCATCCTTAAATATCTATTTTCTTTAAAGGCGGTTCAAACACAAATCTGAGGAAAATAATCTTATGTTTGCTAATTAGCGAATTTCTGTTATCATTCTGTTATCACGCTTCTATTTTCTCAATAACAGATTAGAAAAAGGACTCCGGACAAATCGTCCGAAGTCCTTATAAAATCCAGCTTTTTACTGATTACTCAATGATCGTAGCCACACGACCGGAACCTACCGTTCTGCCACCCTCACGGATAGCGAACGTAAGACCCTGCTCCATAGCGATCGGGTGGATCAGCTCGATGGTCATCTCTACGTTATCGCCGGGCATGCACATCTCTGTGCCTGCAGGAAGGTTACATACACCTGTGATATCCGTTGTTCTGAAATAGAACTGCGGTCTGTAGTTGTTGAAGAAAGGTGTATGACGGCCGCCCTCGTCCTTGGTCAGAACGTAAACCTGCGCCGTAAATTTCTTGTGGCAGGTAACCGTGCCGGGCTTTGCGAGAACCTGTCCTCTCTCGATATCCGTTCTCTGGATACCACGGAGCAGAACACCGATGTTATCACCTGCCTGAGCCTCGTCAAGCAGCTTACGGAACATCTCGATACCGGTTACAACGGACTTCTGCGTCTCTTCCTTAACACCGATGATCTCAACTTCATCGGACATATGCAGAACACCGCGCTCTACTCTACCGGTAGCAACAGTACCACGGCCTGTGATAGAGAATACGTCCTCGATAGGCATCAGGAAAGGCTTATCCGTGTCACGCTGAGGATCCGGGATATAGGAATCGATGGTATCCATAAGCTCCATGATCTTATCGCCCCACTCGCTTGAAGGATCTTCCAGAGCCTTCAGCGCGGAACCCTTGATGATCGGGCAATCTGTAAATCCATACTCCTCCAACTGCTCTGTGATCTCCATCTCAACCAGCTCAAGCAGCTCGGGATCGTCTACCATATCGCACTTGTTCATGAACACTACGATATAGGGAACGCCTACCTGACGGGACAGAAGGATATGCTCCTTTGTCTGAGCCATAACACCGTCGGTAGCAGCTACAACAAGGACCGCGCCATCCATCTGCGCCGCACCCGTGATCATGTTCTTAACGTAGTCAGCATGTCCGGGGCAGTCAACGTGTGCGTAGTGTCTCTTTTCCGTCTCATACTCAACGTGTGCGGTAGAGATAGTGATACCTCTTTCTCTCTCCTCTGGAGCCTTATCGATATTCTCAAAATCTGTTGCAACGTTACCGGCAACTCTCTCGGCAAGCACCTTGGTGATCGCAGCTGTCAGAGTAGTCTTACCATGGTCGACGTGACCAATGGTACCGATATTACAATGGGGTTTGGTTCTCTCAAATTTAGCTTTAGCCATTTCTAAAGTCCTCCTTAAAAAAATAGATAAATTTTTAATAGTTTCTGCACAATCAGCTATCTTTGATTATATTAAAGATTGCCAATATTTTCAAGTATTATCTCAAATTTACTTCATCTTTGCAGCCAAGACCTTTTCCTGTACGTTCTTGGGCACCTGCTCGTATTTCTCGAAGAACATGGAGTAGTTGCCTCGGCCCTGTGTCTTGGAACGCAGGTCGGTGGAATAACCGAACATCTCGGCAAGCGGCACATAACCCTTGACCATCTTGCCTCCGCCGATGTCTTCCATACCTTCGATACGTCCGCGGCGTGAGTTGATATCGCCGATGACATCGCCCATATACTCCTCGGGCATCGTCACTTCGACTTTCATGATAGGCTCGAGCAGTACGGGGCTGGCCTTCTTCATAGCTTCCTTGAAGCACATGGAACCTGCGATATGGAACGCCATTTCGGAAGAGTCCACCTCATGGTAGGAGCCGTCGTATACGTTCGCATGAACGCCCAGTACCGGGAATCCGCCCAGTATACCGGCTTTTGCCGCTTCCTCGATACCCTCGCCGACTGCGGGGATATACTCCTTCGGGATCGCGCCGCCGACTACCGTGGACTCAAACTTGAAGGTTTCTTCGCCGTTCGGATCCATGGGCTCAAATTTAACTTTACAGTGACCGTACTGACCGCGGCCGCCGGACTGCTTGGCATACTTGTACTCCTGATCGACGGGCTTGGTAAAGGTCTCTTTGTAAGCGACCTGCGGAGCGCCGACGTTCGCCTCTACCTTGTATTCACGCAGCAGACGGTCCACGATGATCTCCAAGTGCAGCTCGCCCATACCTGCGATGATAGTCTGTCCCGTCTCCGGGTCTGTGTGTGCGCGGAAAGTAGGATCTTCTTCCGCAAGCTTTGCAAGCGCCTCGCCCATTTTGCCCTGACCTGCTTTGGTCTTCGGCTCGATCGCCAGCTCGATGACCGGCTCCGGGAACTCCATGGACTCCAGAATGACCGGATGCTGCTCGTCGCAGATCGTGTCGCCTGTGGTCGTGAGTTTGAAGCCTACCGCCGCAGCGATATCACCGGAATACACTTTTTCAAGCTCCGCTCTCTTGTTCGCGTGCATCTGCAGGATACGTCCGACACGCTCTTTCTTATCCTTCGTGGCATTCAGCACGTAAGAACCGGAGTTCAGCGTACCGGAATACACACGGAAAAACGCCAGCTTACCGACAAACGGGTCAGCCATGATCTTGAATGCCAATGCGGCAAAAGGCTCGTCGTCTGAGGAATGTCTCTCGACTTCATTGCCCTGCGGATCGACACCTTTGATCGCGGGGATATCCGTAGGCGCGGGCATATACTCCAGGATCGCGTCCAAAAGCTTCTGAACGCCCTTGTTTCTGTAAGCCGAGCCGCAGCATACGGGAACGGCCGTACATTCGCACGTACCCTTGCGCAGCGCCTTCTTCATGTCCTCTACGGAAGGCTCTTCCCCTTCCAGATACATCATTGTGAGATCATCGTCCAGTTCGCAGACCTTCTCGACCAGCTCCTCGCGGTACTTGGCCGCCTCGTCCGCCATATCGGCGGGAATATCCGTGATCGTGATATCTTCGCCCTTCTCATCATTATAGATGTAGGCTTTCATCTCGAACAGGTCAATGATCCCCTTGAAATCGTCCTCCTTGCCGATCGGCAGCTGGAGTATGATCGCGTTTTTACCTAATCTTGTTCTGATCTGATCTACCGCACCGTAGAAGTTAGCGCCCAGGATATCCATTTTGTTGATGAACGCCATTCTCGGTACATTGTAGGTATCAGCCTGTCTCCATACGTTCTCTGACTGTGGCTCAACGCCACCTTTTGCACAAAATACGCCTACGGCGCCGTCAAGTACACGGAGTGAACGCTCCACTTCTACGGTAAAGTCAACGTGGCCCGGCGTATCGATGATGTTGATACGATGTTCCAACGCACCCGGCTTGGGCTTGCAGTTTTCTTCCAACGTCCAGTGACACGTGGTAGCGGCTGATGTGATCGTGATACCTCTTTCCTGCTCCTGCTCCATCCAGTCCATGGTAGCCGTGCCTTCATGAGTATCGCCGATCTTGTAGTTAACACCGGTATAATACAGGATACGCTCTGTCAATGTCGTCTTGCCGGCATCGATATGAGCCATAATACCTATATTTCTGGTTCTCTCTAGCGGATATTCTCTTCCAGCCAAGGTTTTCTCCTCCTTTATTTACTCTAGAAGCGGTAGTGCGCAAACGCCTTGTTTGCCTCTGCCATTTTGTGCATATCTTCTTTTCTCTTCACTGCTGCACCCGTATTGTTTGCAGCGTCCAAAATCTCGTTTGCGAGTCTCTCCTGCATGGTCTTTTCGCCTCTCTTGCGAGAAAACATGACCAGCCAGCGCAGTCCCAGCGCCTGACGTCTGTCAGGACGGACCTCGATAGGCACCTGATAGGTTGCGCCACCGATACGTCTTGCCTTGACCTCAAGGACCGGCATGATATTGTTCATAGCCTCCTCGAATACGTCAATAGCCGGCTTTCCGGCTTTCTCTTCCACTCGCTCAAATGCTCCGTATACAATCTTCTGGGCCACACCCTTCTTGCCGTCCAACATGATGTTGTTGATCAGCTTGGTGACGACCTTGTTATTGTATAAAGGATCTGCTAATACATCTCTTTTTGCAATATGTCCTTTACGCGGCACGGTTCTTCCCTCCTTATTATAGTGTCTCACGGACCTGTTCTTATCCGTGACAATAGATCATCGGTACTCACATGTGTCCTCTAATTCAATGTGTTCGTGCGGTTTCTATAGACAAGAATACCAACACTAAATTAGTTCTGTTTGTGGTCGAAAATCTGACTCCTTCATATAACTCTTCGCCTTTGCTTCACTTATTTTTTCGGTCTCTTAGCGCCATACTTGGAACGAGCCTGCTTTCTGTTGGCAACGCCTGCGGTATCCAGTGTGCCTCTGATAATGTGGTATCTTGTACCGGGCAGATCTTTTACCCTGCCGCCACGGATCAGAACAACACTGTGCTCCTGCAGATTGTGGCCTTCGCCGGGAATGTAGCTTGTCACTTCGATCCCGTTGGAAAGACGTACTCTGGCAATCTTTCTGAGCGCCGAGTTAGGCTTCTTAGGAGTTGCCGTCTTGACAGCGGTGCAGACACCTCTCTTCTGCGGAGAAGCCGTGTCGATAGCCGTCTTGTGAAGGGAGTTGTATCCTTTCAGCAAAGCGGGCGCTGTTGACTTCTTTGCAGACGTCTGACGTCCTTTTCTGACTAACTGGTTAAATGTTGGCATTCTTTTCACCTCCTATGATATATAGTAGAAATTGTGCATTGCCTAAAAAAATGCATTCACATGCACACTAAAATAGTATACTTGCACGTGAATGCATTGTCAATACATTTTTTTCAGGATCTCTTAAGCCGCAGACGCCGCCTACTCCGCCTGTACGACTTCCGCTTCCTCGGTTTCTTCCTCCTCGGTCTGCCCGTCGTCCGCAAGCGCCTCGTCCGCCTCGAGGATCTCCTGATCATCGTCATCCTCTACGTCGATATCCAGCGCTTTCCCGGCCGTATCCTGTCCTTCCTCTTCAAATCCGTCGTCGAAGCTCACTTCGTCTTCCGCCGCAAGCCGGCTGAGAAGATTTTCGTCGGTGCTCAGGCGCGTGTCGCGATAGCGCTTCATGCCCGTTCCTGCGGGAATCAGCTTACCGATGATAACGTTCTCTTTCAGACCGATCAGGGAATCGACTTTACCCTTGATCGCCGCCTCCGTAAGCACTTTGGTGGTCTCCTGGAAAGATGCCGCCGACAGGAAAGAATCCGTCGCCAACGCGGCCTTGGTGATACCGAGCAGGATCTGTTTGCCCTCTGCCGGCTCTTTGCCCGCCTTGATGAGTTCTTCGTTCAGATCCTCATAATCCAGCACATCCACAAGAGTACCCGGAAGGAATTCCGTATCCCCGCTGTTCTCGATGCGCACCTTCTTAAGCATCTGGCGCACGATCACTTCGATATGCTTGTCGGCGATGTCAACACCCTGCAGACGGTACACGCGCTGTACCTCACGCAGCATGTAATCCTGCACCGCGCGGATCCCCTTGATCTTAAGCAGATCGTGCGGGTTCACGCTTCCCTCTGTCAGCTCGTCGCCGGCCTCCAGCACAGCGCCGTCGGTGATCTTGATGCGGGAACCGTATGAGATCAGGTATGTCTTGGACTCGCCCGTCTCCTCATTGGTGATGACGACTTCTCTCTTCTTCTTTGTATCTTTAATGGTCGCAACGCCGCCGAATTCCGCGATGATCGCAAGACCCTTCGGCTTACGCGCCTCAAAAAGCTCCTCTACACGGGGAAGACCCTGCGTGATATCGTCGCCGGCGACACCGCCCGCGTGGAACGTACGCATCGTAAGCTGCGTGCCCGGCTCACCGATAGACTGCGCCGCGATGATGCCCACCGCTTCACCGACCTGAACCGCCTCGCCCGTCGCCATGTTCGCGCCGTAGCACTTCGCACAGATACCTACATGGGAGCGGCATGTCAGGATCGTACGGATCTTGACTTCCTCAATGGGCTCGCCCTTCTCGTTTACGCCCGTGCTCAGGATCCTTGCCGCACGCGCCGGCGTGATCATATGATTCCGCTTGACGATCATATCGCCGTTCTTATCTCTGATATCCTCACAGGAGAAACGTCCCGTGATCCTGTCCTTCAGGCTTTCGATCGTCTCTTTGCCGTCCATGAACGCCTTGACCGACATGCCGGGGATCTCATCTTTGCCCTCGCAGCAGTCCGTCTCGCGGATGATCAGTTCCTGCGATACATCGACCATACGTCTCGTGAGGTAACCGGAATCGGCCGTACGCAGTGCCGTATCGGACAAACCTTTACGCGCACCGTGCGCGGACACGAAATACTCCAGCACGTCCAGACCTTCACGGAAGTTGGATTTGATCGGCAGCTCGATGGTCCGGCCTGTCGTATCCGCCATCAGTCCGCGCATACCCGCCAGCTGTTTGATCTGCTGGTTGGAACCGCGGGCGCCGGAATCCGCCATCATATAGATGTTGTTGTACTTATCCAGACCGTTCAGCAGCACTTCGGTCAGCTCCTTATCGGTCTCGTTCCAAGTCTCCACGACGGCGCGGTATCTCTCCTCCTCCGTGATCAGACCGCGTCTGAAGTTCATGGAGATCTTATCTACCGTAGCCTGTGCAGCCTCCAGCATCTCTTCCTTCTTTGCCGGAACGGTCATATCCGAGATGGATACGGTCATCGCCGCTCTGGTGGAGTACTTATATCCTGTGGATTTGATCAGGTCAAGCACCTCGGCCGTCTTGACGGCGCCGTGGATATTGATGACCTTCTCCAATATCTGTTTTAATTCTTTCTTGCCCACATGGAAATCCACTTCCAGCTTCAGAAGATCCTCCGGTGTGTTTCTCTCCACATAGCCCAGATCCTGCGGAAGGATCTCGTTGAACAGGAACCTTCCCAGTGTGGATTCCACATTGCCCATTACCGTACCGCCGTCAGGCGTCTCTTTCGTGACTCTGACTTTGATCCGTGTGTGCAGCGTACATGCGCCGTTCTCGTATGCAAGAATCGCCTCGTTTACGTTCTTGAAGAACTTGCCTTCTCCGACCGCACCGGGTCTTTCCTGCGTCAGATAATAGATGCCGAGCACCATATCCTGTGAAGGCACCGCCACCGGGCCGCCGTCGGACGGCTTTAACAGGTTGTTCGGGGACAGCAGCAGGAAACGGCACTCCGCCTGTGCTTCCACCGACAGCGGAAGATGCACTGCCATCTGGTCACCGTCAAAGTCGGCATTGAACGCCGTACATACGAGCGGATGCAGCTTGATCGCCTTACCCTCTACCAAGATCGGCTCAAATGCCTGAATACCGAGTCTGTGCAGCGTAGGCGCACGGTTGAGCATGACCGGATGCTCCGTGATGACTTCTTCCAGAACATCCCACACCTGCGTATCCAGTCTCTCCACCAGCTTCTTGGCGTTCTTGATATTCTGAGAGATGCCCCTCGACACAAGTTCTTTCATGACAAAAGGCTTGAACAGTTCGATCGCCATCTCTTTCGGCAGACCGCACTGATAGATCTTCAGCTCCGGTCCCACCACGATAACGGAACGTCCCGAATAATCGACACGCTTACCGAGCAGGTTCTGACGGAAACGGCCGGACTTACCTTTCAGCATATCGGACAGGGATTTGAGGGCCCTGTTGCCCGGACCTGTTACCGGACGTCCCCTTCTGCCGTTGTCGATCAGGGCATCGACCGCCTCCTGCAGCATCCTCTTCTCATTGCGCACGATGATATCGGGCGCGCCGAGCTCCAACAGTCTCTTCAAACGGTTGTTTCTGTTGATGATCCTTCTATATAAGTCATTCAGGTCGCTGGTCGCAAAACGGCCGCCGTCCAGCTGCACCATAGGGCGAAGATCGGGCGGGATAACGGGGATCGCATCCATGATCATCCACTCGGGCTGATTGCCGGACTCCCTGAAAGCCTCTACCACTTCCAGCCTCTTGATGATACGGGCGCGCTTCTGGCCCATCGAATCGCGCAGCTCCTCTTTCAACTGCGCCGCCTCTTCCTCCAGATCGATCGCCTGCAGAAGTTCTTTGATCGCCTCTGCGCCCATGCCGACACGGAACTTGCTGCCCCATGTGTCTCTGGCGTCCTGATACTCTTTCTCGGTGAGGACCTGTTTGTACTCCAGATCGCTCTCGCCGCTGTCCAGCACGATATAAGATGCGAAGTACAGCACCTTTTCAAGCACTCTCGGGGAAAGATCGAGGATCAGCCCCATACGGCTGGGGATACCCTTGAAATACCATATATGGGAGACCGGCGCCGCCAGCTCAATATGTCCCATACGCTCTCTGCGGACGCTCGCCTTTGTGACCTCAACGCCACATCTGTCGCAGACTACGCCCTTATATCTGATCTTCTTGTACTTACCGCAGTGGCACTCCCAGTCCTTGCTGGGCCCGAAGATCTTCTCACAGAACAGCCCTTCCTTTTCGGGCTTCAACGTTCTATAGTTAATGGTTTCCGGCTTGGTAACTTCGCCTCTGGACCACTCTCTGATTTTTTCGGGCGATGCCAAACCGATCTTGATGGCATCAAATGTCATAGGTTGATACGTTTCTTGTCTTAAATCCGACATCTTCAATCACCATGCTCCTTCCAGATTATTTTAGAACATTTCCTGATCCTGAGCCTCGAAATCGGCCTCCATCTCTAAGTCGTCCTCAGAGAAATCGTCTTCCTCGTCACTGCTTACAAGCTCTCCGCTGTCCTCGTCAAATTCCTGCTTCTGGTATCCCATAGAGCCGAGGGAGTCTTTCTCGTAATCGTACCCTCTGGAATCTCCTTCGATCTCATAGCGGTAATCGCTCTCGCCGTAATCGATCGTCTCCATGATCTCCACTTCCGTGTGATCGTCGCGGAGCACTCTCACATCCAGACCGAGGGACTGCAGCTCTTTGAGCAGCACCTTGAAGGATTCCGGAATGCCGGGCTCGGGGATATTGTCGCCCTTGATGATCGCCTCATACGTCTTGACACGTCCGATCACATCGTCGGATTTCACCGTCAGGATCTCCTGCAGTGTATACGCCGCACCGTATGCCTCCAGCGCCCAAACCTCCATCTCACCGAAACGCTGGCCGCCGAACTGCGCTTTACCGCCCAAAGGCTGCTGCGTTACCAGGGAGTAAGGGCCTGTGGAACGCGCATGGATCTTATCGTCTACCAGGTGATGCAGCTTCAGGTAGTGCATATGTCCTATCGTAACCGGCGAATCGAAATACTCGCCCGTCCGGCCGTCACGCAGCTGCACCTTGCCGTCTCTGGATATCTCAACGCCCTTCCAAAGTTCACGGTGATCCCTGTTCTCGTACAGGTACTCCATGATATCGGACGAAAGCTCCTTTTTATGCTTCTTTTCAAACTCTTCCCATGTAAGGTTCACATAGTCGTTGGCAAGCTCCAGCGTGTCGGCGATATCGCCCTCCTTCGCGCCGTCGAACACCGGCGTCGCCACGTTGAAGCCCAGCGCCTTCGCGGCCAGAGACAGGTGGATCTCCAATACCTGTCCGATATTCATACGTGAAGGCACGCCCAGCGGGTTTAAAACGATGTCCAGCGGACGTCCGTTCGGCAGATAGGGCATATCCTCCACCGGAAGCACGCGGGAAACGACACCCTTGTTACCGTGACGTCCGGCCATCTTATCGCCCACGGAGATCTTTCTCTTCTGTGCGATATAGATGCGGACCGCCTGATTGACACCCGGCGAAAGTTCGTCGCCGTTCTCCCTCGTGAACACCTTGGCATCTACAACGATGCCGTACTCGCCGTGAGGCACTTTCAGAGACGTGTCACGCACTTCTCTTGCCTTCTCGCCGAAGATCGCGCGCAGCAGCCTCTCCTCCGCCGTCAGTTCCGTCTCGCCCTTCGGCGTGACCTTGCCGACGAGGATATCGCCCGCGCGGACTTCCGCGCCGATGCGGATGATGCCTCGATCGTCCAGATCCTTGAGCGCGTCGTCGCCTACGCCGGGAACATCTCTCGTGATCTCCTCAGGCCCCAGCTTCGTATCCCGCGCCTCCGCCTCATATTCTTCAATGTGTACGGAAGTATATACATCCTCCTGTACCAGTCTTTCGCTCAAAAGTACCGCGTCCTCGTAGTTGTAGCCTTCCCACGTCATAAATCCGATCAGCGGGTTCTTGCCAAGCGCCAGTTCGCCGCCGGCCGTGGAAGGACCGTCCGCAATGACCTCGCCCTGCGCCACATGGTTGCCCTTGAACACGATCGGCTTCTGGTTGTAGCAGTTGGACTGGTTGCTGCGGGCAAACTTCGTGAGATGATACTCATCCTTCTCGCCGTCGTCGTACGTCATCTTGATCAGTTCGGAAGATACATAGTCGATCGTACCCGCCTTCTTTGCCACCACGCAGACGCCCGAGTCAACGGCCGCCTTGGGCTCCATGCCGGTACCTACCGTGGGCGCTTCCGTAAAGAGGAGCGGCACAGCCTGCCTCTGCATGTTGGATCCCATCAGCGCACGGTTCGCGTCGTCGTTCTGCAGAAACGGGATCAGCGCCGTCGCGACGGAGAATACCATCTTCGGCGACACGTCCATATAGTCAAACATCGTCTTCGGATATTCCTGTGTCTCATCCTTGAAGCGGCCCGATATGTTATTGCGCTTAAAGTATCCGTTCTCGTCAAGCGGCGCCGATGCCTGCGCCACATGGTAGTTATCCTCCTCGTCGGCGGTCATATAGACTACCTTGTCCGTAACGCGGGGATTCTCCGGGTCGGATTTGTCGATCTCGCGATAGGGAGCCTCCACGAAACCGTACTCATTGATCCTCGCGTAGGACGCAAGGGAGTTGATCAGACCGATGTTCGGACCTTCCGGCGTCTCGATCGGGCACATCCTGCCGTAGTGCGTATAGTGTACGTCGCGGACCTCGAATCCGGCTCTGTCTCGGGACAGACCGCCCGGGCCCAGCGCCGAGAGACGTCTCTTGTGCGTCAGCTCGCCAAGCGGATTGTTCTGATCCATAAACTGCGACAACTGGGAAGAACCGAAGAACTCCTTGACCGCAGCCTGTACCGGTTTGATATTGATCAGCACCTGCGGGGAGATCTCCTCCGCATCGTGCGTCGTCATCCTCTCACGAACGACTCTCTCCAGTCTGGACAGACCGATACGGTACTGGTTCTGCAGAAGTTCGCCGACCGCACGGATACGTCTGTTGCCCAAGTGGTCGATATCGTCGTCGTTGCCGATACCGTACTCGAGATGGATATTGTAATTGATGGAAGCAAGGATATCTTCCTTCGTAATATGCTTCGGGATCAGCTCGTGTACATTCTTCTGGACCGCCTCGGCAAGCGCCTCGGGATCATCGCTGTACTCCTGCAGGATCTGCTGCAGCACAGGGAAGTATACGAGTTCCGTAATGCCCAGCTCTCTGGGGTTGCACTCGATAAAGTTCGTGATGTCCACCATCATGTTGGAGAGGACCTTGACATTTTTCTCCTCAGTCTGGATCCACACATACGGGATCGCCGCATTCTGGATCGCGTCCGCCATCTCGGCCGTCACTTTCTCTCCGGCCTTGGCGAGCACCTCGCCCGTCAGGGTATCCACGGCGTCTTCCGCCAGGATATGGTGTCTGATCCTGTTTCTGAACATCAGCTTCTTGTTGAATTTATATCTGCCGACCTTCGCCAGATCATATCTTCTCGGGTCAAAGAACATTGATGTAATGAGGCTCTCTGCGCTCTCAACGCTCAGAGGCTCACCGGGGCGGATCTTCTTATATAATTCAAGCAGACCTTCCTGATAGTTCTCGGCCGTGTCCTTGGCAAAGCTAGCCTCGATCTTGGGCTCGTCGCCGAACAGCTCTCTGATCTCTTCGTTCGTGCCGACGCCCAGTGCGCGGATCAGCACGGTGATCGGAACTTTTCTCGTCCTGTCCACGCGCACATAAAACACATCATTGGAGTCCGTCTCGTACTCCAGCCATGCGCCGCGGTTCGGGATAACGGTGGCAGAGAACAGTCTCTTGCCGATCTTATCGTGTCCGATCGCATAATAAATGCCGGGAGAACGCACAAGCTGGCTGACGATAACGCGCTCCGCGCCGTTGATGACAAACGTGCCGGTAGCCGTCATGAGCGGCAGATCGCCCATGAAGATCTCGTGCTCCGTGATCTCGTCTTTTTCCTTGTTGATCAGGCGGACTTTTACTTTAAGGGGTGCCGCGTAAGTAGCATCTCTCTCCTTGCATTTCTCAATAGAATACTTGACATCGTCCTCACACAACTCAAAATCCACAAATTCCAGACTCAAATGTCCGCTGTAGTCTGAAATAGGAGAGATGTCGTCGAAAACCTCTTTCAGTCCTTCGTCCAAGAACCACTGATAGGAGTCCTTCTGGACTTCGATCAGATTCGGCATCTCAAGAACCTCTTTCTGTCGTGCATAGGTCATACGCGTATTCCTGCCTGCGGCAGTCATACGAATCCTGTTCTTTTCCATCGACAATTTCACCCCGTTCTTAATGATTTATGGCTTATCCGTCGGATCATATCGCTCAAATAAGCATATCACACCACAATAGTGCATCTTCCATTCTACAACAAATTTTTTGGAGAGTCAATGAATAATTTCAGAAATTTATACAGAATCTCGATCGACAAAAACATGTCTTCCGACAAGCACAAAACCGTTCATTCCCCGCAGGAACGAACGGTTTTTCTGCTTATGAACTTATAGGCTGCCCTGTGGATCACTTCAATGTGACCTTAGCGCCCTCAGCTTCCAGTTTAGCCTTGATGTCGTCGGCCTCTTCCTTGGAAGCGCCCTCTTTTACTACCTTCGGAGCGGAATCAACAAGATCCTTCGCTTCCTTCAGGCCAAGACCTGTCGCCTCACGTACCACCTTGATGACTTTGACCTTGTTCGGGCCGACATCCGTCAGCTCAACATCGAACTCTGTCTTCTCCTCTGCTGCCGCTGCGCCGCCGTCACCTGCTGCCGCTGCGACTACGACACCCGCCGCTGCGGATACGCCAAACTCTTCCTCACATGCTTTTACCAGATCGTTCAGCTCTAATACCGTCAACTCTTTGATCGCATCGATGATTTCCTGCGTAGATAATTTTGCCATGATTGTTTACCTCCGTTCATTTTCCTGAAACTGAATTATTTTTTGCTGTTGATTCGTTCGTTTTAAAATGAAATATGCTCTGTTATCGACTGACGGCCCATTACTCTGCCGCCGGTGTCTCTTCTGCCGCGGGCTCTTCCGCTGCCGGTGCCTCCGCTGCGGGCGCTTCTTCTGCCGACGCCTCCGCCGCAGGTGCTTCCTCCGCGGGAGCCTCTGCCGGTGCTTCCGCTGCGGGCGCCTCCTCTGCAGGAGCCTCTGCCGCGCCGCCCTTGTCCGCCAACTGTTTCATGACGCGGGCAAAATTGGTGATCGGAGACTGGATACTGCCAAGCAGCTTGGACAGCAGTTCCTCTCTGGAAGGGATCTTGGAAACGTTCTCGATCCCCTTGGCGTCGTAAACCACGCCTTCCACAACGCCGCCCTTGATCTCCAACGCTTCCGCCGTCTTTGCAAATTTGCACAGCACTCTCGCAGGAGCCGTCGCGTCATCTTTGGAGACCGCCATCGCACTGGGGCCTGACAGATATGTCGTCAGAGATTCGAAATCCGTACCCTTGAATGCGAAGTTCATCATTGTGTTCTTGTAGACCTTGTAGGTAACGCCGGCCTCGCGAAGCTGCTTACGCAGTTCCGTATCCTGCTCTACCGTAAGGCCGCGGTGATCGACCAGAACGACGGCCTGCGCGTCTTTGATGGAAGCGGAGATCTCGTCTACGACAGGTTTTTTCAGTTCGACTTTTGCCATTACATTTACCTCCTTATAGATTTTGCGCCGAAAGGAGTCCTATAACATAAAATCCTCCCTGAAGACAGGAAGGATCTACTCTGCAAAGCAACTCATCTCCTCGGTAGGCGGTATGCTTACGCCGTCATTACGGCACCTACTGTCTTCGGCATGGTTTTTACAACCTTGAACAATATAGCACACATCACGGCAGACTGTCAACTGCTTTTTCTTTTCCGGCGCGCAGTTCTTCCTCCTCGGCGGCCTCTGCCGCGATTTTTTCCTTCTCCGCCTGTTCCCTGCGCTTCTCGATCTCCTCTGCGATCTGTTCCCGGAGCGTCTCCTCCGCGCCGTCGAACTTCTCCAACAGCTTCTTCCATTCCTCCTGCGTATACTCCTGCGCGCCGATCCGGATCTTCGGCTGGATCGTACCGTGCCTGATGCGGTCGATCATCTCCTCCATGTGCTCTTGAAGCTGTTTCCGGCAATCCGTATCCTGCCCGGCGCCGGCGTCCTGCGTTTTGTCCCGCGCGCCCTTATCTTCCTGCGACCGCAGGACATCGTCAAAGCCCGCGCCTTCTTTGGCGCCGCTCTGCCGCCCGGTGCGCTCCGCCGCCGGACGGCGGTCGGTGATCCGTGCATAATCTGACATCTGTGTCGTCTCCTTTCCTGTGCGGCCGTGCCGCCTCACCACGTGATATAGCCCTCTTCGTCGATCCGTACGCCGGAAGAAATGCGCCGCATGTAATCCAGCACCCGCTCCTTCTCCTCGCCCTGCAGAAGAGTCGTCCTGCCGCCGCTCTGCAGACACGGGACAAACTGACAACTCTGCATTCCGTCTTCGTCCAGAGATATCCTGATCATCCCCGTGTCGATCGTCTTGGAATTAAACCAGAAATTACCCAGACTGTACACCACAGGCACGCCGTCCACAACGTCGATGCGCTGCAGACAGTGCGGGTGATCGCCGATGATCAGATCCGTGCCCGCAGACGCCAGCGCAGACGCCAGCTCTTCCTGCGCCCAGTCGGTCGCCTCTTGGTTCTCGGTTCCCCAGTGGATATAGGCGATCACAAAATCATTGTCCGCGGCGGCCTCTCTGACCGTCTCCAACAGATCCTCCCCGTTCCAGCATCGGAACACGCCGGGCGTCGTGTCCGTCGCGCCCTTGGTATCGGGATTGTCCAGCCGCTCGATCTGCGTCGCTGACACCACGGCGATCTTCACATTATTGACGATGTAGCAGACCGGCCGTCTGGCCTCGGCGAGGTCGCGCCCCGCGCCCACATAGACGATCCCGGCATCCTGCAGCGCCGCCAGCGTGTCAAGGAGCGCCGTCTCCCCGTAATCATAGGCATGGTTGTTGGCAAGCGAGACGAGATCGACGCCCAGCGTATTCAGATAATCCGCCGAGGAGACAGGCGCGCGGAAGGTGAACTGCTTGTCGGCAAGCGGTTCTCCGCGGTCCGAATAGGGAAATTCATTGTTCAGCATCATGATGTCGGCGCTGCGCATCTCATCGATCAGCGCCGGATCGATCCCGCGCGTGATGTCTCCGCCGTTCTGCATCACGCCGGCCATTACCGCATAGCGGTCATCAAAAAGGATATCGCCCGCAAAGGCGATCGTCACCTTCTCGGGGTCCGCCGCGTCTTTGGCGTAAATATTGTTCTCTATCATGTACGCCGGATCGTTCAGGATATCCCCGTACTTATCGTTGACGGCTATGATCTCCTCGATCTGTGACGCCTCCTCTTCCCCGCCGCGCTCCACCACTTCTTTGGTCAGCTGGAAATGGGTGTCGGGCGTCGAGGCCGCCGGCGCAACGATCCAGAGATAGGCCGCCATTCCCGCAATGCCCGCCGCCACCACCGGACACAGCGTCCAAAGGAACGGCTTCAGAAAACGATGGCTTCTCTTTGCTCTTTTTTTCTGTGTCTGCTTCTTTTTCGTTCTACCCATATGTGTATTATAACACCTTTTTCACCTCATTGACAGGCGTTGTGCTTCCCCTGAGTTGCATCAGGAAACACAGTGTGCCGAAGACGGATATCCCCAGATCCCTGAATACCATAAAGCTGTGTACATAAGAATGCTGTCTGACACAGGCATACCACACAAACGGCAGCAGAATGACAAACAGATAGCTGAGCGTCGTCTTGACCGACGGCCGCGACAGCTTACCCCCCCCCGCAAGCAAAAGCCACGCCGCCGCGCAGACAAAGGCCAGCAGATAGGGCCACTTGCCTATCACAAAGAGATTCTCCTTCCAGATATCCCACACGCCGATCTCTTCTTCCAGTGTGCCGTCGCTCATGCGGTACATGACCGTATACAAGGCATCCGAAATGACATTCTCATCCGTGATGACCGTACACAACACCCATTTGATGAACCAAACGCCAAGATATCCCAGCGCCCAGTATGCGGAATCCAGCAGGGTCGCCGCGAACAGCTTTCCCTTCCCGGCCGCCGTGCCCCGCTGCACCAGCATAACGGTGAGCGGCACGCCCAGCGTGAACAGCGGATAAGTCAGGAAATCCATATAACCGGTACACATACCCGTGATCAAAAACAGCAGTTCCACGGAAAAAGCATAGTAATCCGTATCCTTGATGCGCAGACAGCATATCACCGAGATCATGGCGATCAGGAATACCCACGAAAACTGCATCGACATGCCGATCGTGGCGGATTCGATACACGCGAGCATCGCCAACAGACACGGAATGCATCTTGTGAGCTTCTTCCGATCCATGAGGACACAGCAGAAGACCACCAGCGCAAGCTGCACATATTTCAAAATACCTATGATATCACCGTAATCAAAGAAAAGCAGAAGCGGCTTCAGGATCACAAGATAGCCGTGCCAGTATCTGCCGTATGAATAGCTTTGATAGCCTTGCACACCGTTCACGTAGGCGGCCAGACTCTCACACGGCCCGTTCGCGATCTCCATATTGTTGTACCCGTAATAGAAGTTGCTCATGCATTTCTGCAGCACCGACTCGTCCCCGTCATATATGGCGATCCGCATCATCCATGCGTCCGTGTACGTGTCCACCGTCGTGGCATCATACCCGCTTATGATCTGCGGATTCCAGTCCCACTTGTCAAACAGCTCCAGCGAGGCGGCCGCATTGGCTCTCATGCGATCCACCGGAAGCATATAGACGAGGAAGATCAGCAGGAAGCCGATACAGCCTCCCGCGCCCAAAGTGACCGCCGTTTTCTTCAATCTGCTCCACACCCTGTCCATGGCTTTCCTCCGTTTCCGACCCAAAGTCGGTATAAAAAAAGATTCCTATCCCTTTAGACAGGAATCTTTTATGCAAATTAGTATCTCGCCGTGTTGACCTTCACGCCGGGGCCCATTGTGGTGGTCAGCGTGATGCTTCTCAGGTACTGGCCTTTCAGTGCTGAAGGTTTCGCCTTAACGATCGCCTCCATCAGCGCATCGAAGTTCTCCTGCAGCTTCGCTTCATCGAAGGAGACCTTGCCGACCGGCACATGGATAATGTTCGCCTTGTCCAGTCTGTACTCGATCTTACCGGCTTTGATATCGCTGACCGCCTTCGTGACGTCCATCGTTACCGTTCCGGCCTTCGGGTTGGGCATCAGGCCCTTAGGGCCGAGGACTTTACCGAGACGGCCCACGACGCCCATCATATCGGGCGTGGCAACGACCACGTCGAAATCAAGCCAGCCTTCGTTCTGGATCTTCGGGATCAGCTCCTCGCCGCCTACATAGTCGGCGCCCGCCGCTTCCGCCTCAGCCAGCTTATCGCCTTTGGCAAATACCAATACTTTTACGCTCTTACCGGTTCCGTTCGGCAGTACCACCGCACCGCGGATCTGCTGCTCGGCATGACGCCCGTCACAGCCTGTTCTGATATGGACTTCCACGGTCTCGTCGAATTTTGCCGTCGCCGTCTTCTTGACCAGTGCGATCGCCTCAGCCGTATCATACTGAACGGAGCGATCTACCAGCTTCGCTGCATCTGTATATTTCTTACCATGTTTCATGTCAAATCCTCCATTACTCTTCTACTGTGATACCCATGCTTCTTGCGGTTCCGGCGATCATGCTCATAGCCGCCTCAACGCTCGCGGCATTCAGATCAGGCATCTTCGTCTCTGCGATCTCGCGCAGCTTATCCTTGGAGATCGTGGCAACCTTCGCTTTGTTCGGGGTAGCCGATCCGGATTTGATATTGCATGCTTTCTTCAAAAGGACCGCGGCAGGGGGAGTCTTTGTGATGAAACTAAAGCTTCTGTCCGCATAGACAGTGATAACGACCGGGATGATGACATCACCCTTGTCGGCTGTCTTGGCGTTGAACTGTTTGGTAAATTCAACGATGTTCACGCCGTGCTGTCCGAGTGCGGGACCGACCGGCGGCGCCGGCGTAGCTTTGCCGGCAGGAATCTGTAACTTGATGTATCCTTCTACTTTCTTTGCCATAATGGCACCTCCTAAAATAATGTGGTACGGGCGTAACGTCTCCGCGGAGCGTTACTCCCACAATATATTTAACCCGCAAGGGGATAAATACCTGCATTACATTTTTCTGACTTCCGCGAAGCTGATCTCCACGGGCGTCTCTCTGCCGAACAGTTCGACATTGATGGTCGCCGTCTGCTTGCCGTAGTCGATCCTCTGTACAACGCCGATCGTGTCCTTCCAGACGCCGGCGACTACCGCGATGGTATCGCCCTCCGCAAAGTCCACGGTCATATTCTCCATCCTGATGCCGAGAGGCTTCATCTCCGCCTCGGTGAGCGGTACCGGCTTACTGCCCGGCCCTACGAATCCCGTCACGCCTCTGGTATTCCTGACCACATACCATGTATCGTCATTCATGACCATATTGATCAGGACATATCCGGGGAACATCTTCTTCTGCACCGTTCTGCGCGTACCGTTCTTCATCTCCATGACGTCCTGCATCGGCACCCTGACCTCCAGGATCTCTTCCTCCAGATGCCTGTTTTCTATCGTCTTCTCGATATTGGCCTTCACCTTGTTCTCATACCCGGAATAGGTATGAACGACATACCAATTTGCTTCTGCCATACTAATACCACGCCTTTCCCAGTCCAATGTTTCGGAGCCGTCTAAAATGAGAGCGTCGTGAGGAAATCCACGCCGTACTGCAGACCAAAGTCCAGTATCGTGATGATCGCCCCGATCACAACGGAGATCACAACGACCGCGATGGACTGCTTGATGAGATCGTCTTTGTTCGGCCATGTAATTTTCTTAAACTCGGTCTTCACACCGTTCCAGAACTTCGTGATCTTCGATTCCTTGCCCGATTTAGCAGAATCTCCCATGTCATACTCCTTTCATCAAAACGACCGGCGATTATTTCGTCTCCTTATGCAAGGTATGTGTCTTGCAGAATCTGCAATACTTCTTCGTCTCCATTCTGTCGGGATGGGTCTTCTTGTCTTTGGTCGTATTGTAGTTACGCTGTTTGCACTCTGTGCATGCCAATGTGATCCTTGTACGCATTTCGATACCTCCGTGTGTATTCGTCAACTGTGTTTCCGTTATTTTTGAGCATAAAAAAAAGACCTGAATCTTATCTTGCCCCAACAATATATCACACGCTTTCCGTGAAGTCAACCGTATTTTGCGAATATCTGCATATATTTTTCTGTATCCTATAAACTTTTCGCGGCCCGGCTTCGATATAAGAAATATAAATAGGTATTTTTGTGCGATTTTTGTTGCGTTTCAGACGGATACGGTGATATAATAGGCTTACCAGATTATCGGATATTATTATAAGAAGACAGATAACAGCCTATTGCATCACCCACCGATGACAGTCCGCCGGCAACGGACAGCCATGAGAGGACGTCATCGCCCGAGGGACATTTCTCGGGAACATTCACGGAAGAAAGGAGGGGGACTATGGCTTATAACAGTATCGGCAATCTTACGAATGTCTATAATTTCTATATGACTACCTATGCGCCGAAGTCCAGCACGCCTTATGATTCTCATAAGAAGAGCGAGCTGCGCAGCGTATATAATTCCATTGTAAAGCTGAACAAGGAATCCCCTCTGTACATCCTCGATACGAGCCGTGACTCCCGTGAATTTGCCGTCAACATGAAGGAAAACGCCAGAGAGCTGCGCAACACCATCGCTTCCCTCGGCGGTCTTGACGAGGCGGAGCTTCTGAATAAGAAGGTGGCATACTCCAGCAATCCGGATATCGCGACAGCCAATTTCATCGGCACGGTGCAGGAGGGCGAAGAGCTTCCCACATATGATATAGAAGTAAACAGTCTTGCGACGCCGCAGATCAATTCCGGCAAGTATCTGCCGGACAACGAGCCTGTCGCCCTGCCGCCGGACACCTATTCTTTCGACATCAACATCGACGATCTGAACTATGAATTCCAGTTCAGCATCAAGGCGACAGACACCAACCGCGACGTGCAGGATCGTCTTGCCCGCCTGATCACCAATGCGAACATCGGGATCAAGGCCCAGACCGTTTCCGGCGAAGACGGCACTTCCTATCTGCGGATGGAGTCCAATGCCACCGGCAGGAAAGAGGGCCGGGATTATATCTACAGAGTGTCCGACCACAGGACGAGCAAGACTTCCGGCACGGTAGATTATTTCGGACTGGATCACGTAACTACACAGCCGTCGAACGCCTCCTACAGCATAGACGGCGAAGAGCACACCTCCGCCTCCAACAAGTTTACGCTTGGCCGCATCTACGAGATAGATCTGACCGGTGTGAGCAGCGAGGAGGGCGAGACGGCTTCCATCGGTCTGAAGACGGACGTGGAATCTCTCACGGAGAATGTCAACACGCTGGTGAGAGGCTTCAACTCTTTCCTGCAGGCAGTCTCCGAGTACACGGACAACCAGCCCAAGAGCGGTCAGCTGTTCAACGAGATGAGCGGTGTGGCGCGGGTATTTGCAAAGCAGCTCACTTCCGTGGGCCTGAACCTGAATCTGGACGGTACGCTCGAGGTGGACGATGAGACGCTTAAGCAGAGCGCCATGAGCGAAGACGCGGCCGAGGCTTTCTCTCCTTTGAAGAGCTTTACGAACGCCGTGCTGCGCAAGACCAATCAGGTATCGCTCAATCCGATGAACTACGTGAACAACATCATCGTGGCGTACAAGAACCCCGGCAAGAATTTCGCAAGCCCCTACATCACGAGCGCATACAGCGGCATGATGTTCAACAGCTACTGCTGAGACAGCAGGATCACAGATCGACACATAAGAAAAGAGTTGGCCCGCCGGCCAACTCTTTTTTGTGCTGTCCGATATCCGTCCGCTTACAGCGGAATGTTCCCGTGCTTTTTGCGGGGATTCTCCACATGCTTGTTCTTGAGGCCGCGCAGCGCTTTCACCAGCGCTTCTCTCGTCTCCTCCGGCTTGATCACCGCATTCACATAGCCCCTGGCCGCCGCCACATAGGGATTCAGGAAACGCTCCTCATACTCCGCCTTGCACTGTTTGCGCATGGCTTCCGGATCCTCCGCCGCCTTGATCTTCCTCTTGAAAGCGATATTGACCGCGCCGTCGGCGCCCATGACCGCGATCTCCGCAATCGGCCACGCAAAGACGATGTCCGCCCCCATCTCCTTGGAATTCATGGCAATATACGCGCCGCCGTACGCCTTGCGCATGATGAGGGATATCTTCGGCACCGTAGCCTCGGAATAGGCATAGAGTATCTTTGCGCCGTGGCGTATGATGCCGTTGTGCTCCTGCGACGTGCCCGGCAGAAAGGCGGGTACGTCGACCAGCGTGATCAGCGGAATGTTGAAGCAGTCGCAGAAGCGGATAAATCTGGCGATCTTATCCGATGCGTGGTAGTCTAACGATCCGCCTAACGAGTTGGGCTGGTTCGCGACGATCCCCGCCACCTTGCCCTCCATTCTGCAAAAGCCCACCACCGCATTGGCGGCAAACTCCTTCTGCACCTCAAAAAAGCTGCCCTCGTCCACGATGCAGTCGATCACCTCCAGCACATCGTAAGCATGGCGCGAGTTGTCCGGCACAAGATCCCTGATCTTTGCCGCCTTGGCCTTCTGGGACGCGGCCACCCTGCCGTTGTCCACCTTGCCGAACACCTTGCCCACACGGGGCAGGATGCTCTGCCGCTCCTGATTGTTGATCGTGGGCGGTTTCTCCTGCCAGCTGCTCGGCAGATAGGACAGCAGCTTGCGCACGCCCATAAGGCATTCCTTCTCCGTATCGTAGGTAAAGTGCGAGACGCCGCTCTTCCTGGCGTGTACCTGCGCGCCGCCAAGTTCCTCCACCGACACCTCCTCGTTGATGACCGTCTTGACTACGTTCGGCCCTGTGATAAACATCTTGGAGATGTCTTTTACCATAAAAATAAAGTCGCAGATCGCCGGCGCATAGCACGCGCCGCCCGAGCAGGGCCCTAAGATGACCGCGATCTGCGGAATGACGCCCGACGCTTTCGTGTGTCTGAGGAACATGCCGCTGTAGCCGCTCAGGGAAGAGATGCCCTCCTCGATCCTCGCGCCGCCGCTGTCATTGATACAGATCAGAGGCGCGCTCATCTCCAGCGCCATATCCTGAATGCGGCAGATCTTAAACGAGTGGTACTCGCCCAGTGTGCCGCCGATCACGGTAAAATCCTCGCTCGCCACAAACACCTGACGGCCGTCGATCTCCCCGTACCCGGTCACCACGCCGTCCCCCGGCACTCTTCTCTTGTCCAGATCAAAATCGTCGATACGCGATTCGACGAAGTCGTCCACCTCCACAAAAGTTCCCGGATCAAGCAGGATCTCTATGCGCTCGCGCGCCGTCAGCTTACCGCTCGCATGCTGCTTGTCGATCCTGCCCGGCCCGCCGCCCGCCAGCGCTTTCCGTCTTCTGTCGTCCAGTTCTTTGATCGCCTCATCCCAGTTCATCGTCCGCCGTTCTCCTCCTAAAAAGGGAATCTTTCCCGAAGCTCTTAATTATTTGATTATCCAATACTTTGATATTCAAATTATCTTTCTCTATTATAGGCAGAGCACTGCTCTTTGTCAATACTCCGCCGTCATATTTCCCTGTGCGCCCTGCGCCGCCGTCACGCCTCCGCTTCCGCCGCCGCAAGCGCCGCGCCGATCACCTTGTCCATGTCATAGTACCTGTACTGCCCGAGCCGGCCGCCGAAGATCACCTGCGGCTTCGTCTCCGCCAGTTCCCGATATCTGGCAAACAGCGCGTTGTTGCGCTCGTCGTTGAGCGGGTAGTATGGCTCGTCGCCCTCGTGCCACTCGGCAGGATACTCTCTGGTGATCACGGTCCCCTTCTGCGTCCCGAACGCAAAATGCTTGTGCTCGATCACCCGCGTATAGGGGATCTCGCGCTCCGTGTAATTCACCACGGCATTCCCCTGATAGTTGTCGCACGCCGGCAGCTCCTCCGTCTCGAACCGCAGGGAGCGGTACTCCAAATGCCCCAGCCGATAGTCGAAATACTCGTCGAGCATTCCCGTGTAGACCACCTTGCGATAGGTGTTCCCTGCCGCATCGACGGCCGCAGCGCCGTCCCCGTTCTCCTGCTCCTTCGCGAACGCCCGATAGGATATGCCGGTGTACACCTCGATCCCCGCGAGCAGCTTCTCCACCATAGCGGTGTAGCCGTCCACCGGGATCCCCTGATACCGGTCGTTAAAATAGTTATTGTCATAGGTAAAACGCAGCGGAAGCCTTTTGATGATAAAGGCGGGCAGTTCCCTGCAGTCCCTTCCCCACTGCTTCTCGGTGTAGCCCTTCACCAGCTTCTCGTAGACATCTGTCCCCACGAGCGACAGCGCCTGTTCTTCCAGATTCTTCGGCTCCGTGATCCCGAGCGCATCGATCTGGGAGGCGATCCTGGCCTTCGCCTCGTCCGGCGTCACCACGCCCCACATCCTGTTGAATGTGTTCATATTAAAAGGGAGATTGTACAACTCTCCCTTATAATATGCGATCGGCGAATTTATGTAATGGTTGAACTCCGCATACCTGTTCACATACTCCCATATTTTTTTGTCGGAGGTGTGAAAGATATGCGCCCCGTACTCGTGTACCTGAATCCCCGACACGGACCTTGTGTAGACGTTTCCGCCCACATGTCCTCTCTTGTCGATCACCAGCACGCTCTTTCCCCTGTCGGTCATCTCGCGGGCAAAGACCGCGCCGAACAGGCCGCTTCCCACCACCAGATAATCGTACCGCATCAATCTTCCTCTGCCGCCTTATACTTGTCTAACTGCGCGTAATCTTCCATCAGCTCCAGCGTCTTCTTGCGCCCGAGCTTGTTCAGCTTCACATAGTACTGCATCACGCGATTCTCCATGATCTTGCCGCCCAGTATGCTCTTCTGGTTCAACGGCGTAAAATCGACCGGATTCAGATTCAGCTTGTCGCACATCTTGATCACAGTGCCGTAGGCCATCCCCTCAATGCCTCTGTCCAACGCGGTAACCAAGGTGGAATAAGGAATATTCATCTCGATCGCAAACTGCCTGACACTCTTATACTGCTTCAAAATTTCTGCCTTAAGAATTTCTGCCTTCGTCATATAAGCCCTCCATTTGTATGATGCTGCGGTTTCTTAGTGTCTTAGTCGAAGTATATCACAGATAGTCCGAAAAAAAAACTCCAAAACCACATTTTAAACGAAATATCGATATCTTTGGCAATTTATTCCTTATTTGACCCGTCGTTTTTGTGGAAAAAGTCTAGTACTATAGTACTGTTCTGCGGCGGCTGCGCCGCTTTTTCCCGAAAAGATATTATTGTCGTCCCTTACAGAAAATGGTACTATATAGATAGCAGACCCGGATCTGCAAATATACATATACACGGAGGCTTTCTGCCATGATCCCTATTTCCGTTTGCATGATCGCCAAAAATGAGGATAACCATATAGAGGAATGTCTTAAAAGACTGCGCCCGTGCAGGTTTGAGATCATCGTGGTGGATACCGGCTCGGTGGACAGGACCGTGGAGATCGCGCAGCGCTACGCCGACAAGGTATTTCACTTCGCATGGTGCAACGATTTCTCCGCTGCCAGAAACTTCTCCGTGCAGCAGGCTTCCAACGACTGGGTGCTGATCATCGACTGCGACGAATACCTTGAAAACGTCAATCTCGCGGAACTGGAGGAGGCGACTGCGCGCAACAGCCGTTCCGTCGGCATGATCGTCCGCAACAACCCCTACAGCATTCAGGGCGTGCGTTCCGTCATGTCGGAACGCCTCGGCAGACTGTTCAACAGACGCTACTGTCATTTCGAAGGTATCATACACGAGCAGGTCTTCGCGCTGGACGGCAGGGAAGTCGACAGCTTCCAGATCCCGCTCACCTTCTACCATGAGGGATATGTTTCCGAATCCGGCAAACGCATGCGCGCGACCCGCAATCTGGAGCTGCTGCTGCATGACCTGAAGGCCAAGGGCCCGAATCCTTACATATACTTTCAGCTGGGGCAGAATTATGTCTCGCTGAACGATCTGGAGAAGGCCGCCCAGTATTATCAGAAGGGCTTGGAGCTGAACGCCGATCCCTCGTCCGCCTTTGTGCAGAGCATGGTGGAGACATACGGCTACTGCCTGATCGAGCTTGCCAGATACGACGCGGCGATGTCGCTGCAGGATAAATATGAACAGTTCTCCCACCACGCTGATTTTATCTACCTTATGGGTATGATCTATATGAAAAAGGGCATCTACGACAAGGCGATCGAGGAATTTGAGAAAGCGACCGCCTGTCCCTCCTGCTCCCGCAAAGGCGTCAACAGCTATCAGGCAAATTACAATATCGCTTCTATCTACGAGACGCTCGGGAAGCCGGAAGAGGCCCGCACATACTACAAAAAATGCGGCGATTACGCGCCGGCCCTGCGGAGGCTGCGGGAGCTTGCCGCATCCTGACCATGCGAGGCCGCGCGCAGAAACGAGGTGTGGCATGCAGCCCATATCAGTCTGCATCATAGCCAAAAACGAGGAAAAACATATAGAGGAATGCTGCAGACGTCTGACGGCGTACGGCTTTGAGATCGTCCTTACGGACACCGGCTCGACGGACCGCACGGTCAAGCTGGCCGGGCGCTACACGGACCGTATCTTTCACTTCGACTGGTGCGGCGATTTCTCAGCCGCCAAGAACTATGCCATGAGCAAAGCCTCCCACGACTGGATACTTTCTATCGACTGCGACGAGTATGTGGAATCCGTGGATCTGCCGGCTCTCGCCGCTCTCATGGAGACGCAGCCGCAGGCGGCGGGGCGTATCCTGATCCGGAACCGGTTTACCGAGAACGGACAGACGGCGTACGAACAGGTGCGGGTCAGCCGCTTCGTAAACCGCAGGTTTTTTTGCTTCGAGGGCATCGTCCACGAACAGCTCGTCCCCCGCGCTTTGGCAAAGGCAGACGCAGCCCGCCCCAAATATGTCTACGACGCGCCCGTCACGGTGCTGCACGTGGGATATGACGGCTCTGCGGAAGAGATGCGGGAAAAATCCATGCGCAACATTGCCCTGCTGGAGAGAGAACTCCTGACCCGCGGCGGGGACGCTTACACCTACTATCAGCTCGGTCAGTGCTACCGCAAGATCCGCGATTACGAGAAGGCCCTTCACTACTTTGACCTCGGGCTTGCCTTGGACGTGGACCCCGCCTTAGACTATGTGCAGACAATGGTGGAGTCTTACGGCTACACGCTGTTGGATCTGAAGCGCAGCAAGGAGGCCCTGAACCTGCTTGGCGTATACGAAGCATTTTCCAAGCGCGCGGATTTTGTCTTTTTGATAGGACTGATCTACATGAACAACGGCCTGTTCGCGGAGGCTGTACAGGAGTTTCAAAAAGCTACCACTATAGAAGAGTTTGCCGTGGACGGCGTCAACAGCTACAAGGCCTTCTACAATATCGGCGTGATCTATGAATGCACCGGTCATGTGTCCGAGGCCAAAGACGCCTACCGCAGATGCGGCGATTACGAACCCGCCCGCAGCAGACTGCGGCTGCTGCAGTAACGCACCGGAACGAAGAGAGGGAGGACTGTCATGGAAATACATGAATCCGCAGAAGATTATCTGGAGACGATCCTGATCTTAAAAGAGCGCATCGGCCATGTCCGCTCCGTCGATATCGCCACAGAGATGAATTACAGCAAGCCCAGCATCAGCGTCGCCATGAAGAAGCTGCGCGAAAACGGCTGTATACAGGTAGACGGGGACGGCTTCATCGAGCTGACGGACGCCGGCTACACCATTGCTTCGGACATCTACAACAGGCATCGGGTGCTGACGGATTTCTTCGTGGCCCTCGGCGTAGATGCCAAGACCGCCGCGGAGGACGCCTGCAAGATCGAACACGACCTGAGCGCGCAGACCTTCGAGAAGATCATGGAACATGCAGCCAGGTATACGCACGGGGAAAAACCATGAAGATCATGTTTATCGAATGGAACAGTTTCGGAAATGAGGATATCAAGGAAGCGTTCACGTCAGAGGGCCATGAGGTCGTGTGCTTTCCCTTCGCCGACAAAAACGCCAGACGCGATGCCGAGCTGGAGCGGGATCTGACCGCCGCCCTGCGCAGGGACGTTCCCGACATCGTCTTTTCCTTTAATTATTTCCCCGTCATCTCCAACGTGTGCCGGAAAGAGGACGTGCGCTATCTTGCATGGATCTACGACAGCCCCTATGTGATGCTCTACTCCTATACCGTCATCAATCCCTGCAACACCGTCTATATCTTCGACAAAGAGCTATATCTGGAATTTCGCAACGCCGGCATCAGCACCGTCCGCTATATGCCGATGGCCGTCAACACCGAACGTCTGGACAAACTGTGCGGCGGACCGTCGGGCGCCGCCTCGTATCCGTACAATGTCTCCTTCGTCGGTTCTCTCTACACCGAAGAACACAACTTCTTCGACCGTATGACAGACCTGTCAGATTATGCGAAGGGCTATCTGGACGCCATTATGGCGGCGCAGATGAAAATACAGGGCTACAATTTTATTCAGGAATCATTGTCTCCTATAATGGAAGACCTCTATAAAGCGCTGCCGATGGATCCGAATCCCGACGGCGTGGAATCCAAAGAGTACCTCTACGCCCAGTATGTGATCAACCGCAAGATCACGGGGTTGGAGCGCGCCGAGCTGATCCGCGCCGTAGCAGAGCGCTTCCCCTTCGACCTGTTTACGCCCAACCGCGGCTTCACCCTGCCGAACCTTACCAATCACGGCACGGCGGACTACTACACCCAGATGCCTCTCGTGTTCCGGCAAAGCCGGATCAACCTCAACATCTCTCTCAGGAGCATCAGGAGCGGTATCCCGCTGCGCGCCTTCGATATCCTCGGCAGCGGCGGCTTCCTGCTGAGCAATTATCAGGCGGATCTTCTGGACGACTTCGTGCCGGGAGAAGACTTCGATTACTACGAGAGCAAAGAGGATCTTCTTGACAAGATCGGCTATTATCTGTCGCACGAGGACGAGCGCGCCGCCATCGCCCGAAACGGCCACGACAAAACGGCCGCGCGCCACACCTTCCGGCACAGGGTGCGGGAGATGCTGGACTAAGCGCCGCTTTCCCTGCTCTAAGCTTCTATGCCGAACAAGGTCATAATGCCTTTTTGGTATCCGAACCGCTCCCGCACGGCAAGCCGGCCGGCCGCAGCGATCTGCGCCCGCTCCTCTTCATGCTCCAGATAGTACGCTATCTTGTCCATGCAGTCCTCCATGCCGTCATAGCATACAAGCTCTTTGCCTTCCTCAAAATACGCATCTATTTCCGCCTGTCTGTTTGTCAGGACAAAGCCGCCGCAGGCCATAATGTCAAGTACCCTTAACGGTATGCCGGAACGGATCGAGCGCAGGGTAATGTTCAGATTGATCCTGCTGCCCGCAAACACCCGCGGCATCTGCAGATGATAATCCACAACGCCCCCGTGATACTTTTGCAGCAGCGGATACCTGCTCACATCGGATTCCGTATAGAACGCCACGCGGTATGTCTGTCCGTAACGCCTTGCGACTTCCTGTAACAGGCTGCCGCGCTCTTCCACAGTCACCTTCTTGTCCAGAACGGCCGCGCGAAGGATATCGTCCTCTGACCGATCGAAATAATCTTCTCCCAGCATCAGCCCCGCAGCTCTCATTTTATCTTTTATGACACTTGTGTCAATTTCTTCTGCCGCAAGCGCCTCGCCGATGCAGTCCCTGTCATAGCGGAAGCACTGCCGCTCGACCAGCGGCCGGAGCATTTCCTGCTCTCCGGCGCTCAACAGCGTCTCATAGTAATTGTGTTCGTCCGTATACAGAGATCCCACAAAAGAAACGTCGCACCGATACTTGTCCGCCGCCTTCTCATGCGGGCCCTGCCCTTCCCCGCCGAATATTCCCTGCGTTCCGCGGATCATTCTGTCAAAATGCTCCGTATCCACCGACAGCGGCGCATGGAAAACATGCGGGACCTGATAGACCTCCTGCAGATGCCTCGCCATTTCCCTGTCGAAGATCCCGATGTGGTTGCACGGCAGCATGATCTGTCTGGCATAGAGCGTAAAATGCGGGCAGTCGTACACCCACGCGAAGTACGGTATCCGGCAGGTGTCGCAGATCATGGAGATGATCGGAAAATAGTTGAAGGAAACGACCGCTTCCACGTGCTGCGCATGGATATAGGGTATCATATCCGCCGCCAGCTCCACATCTCTCGTATAATGTCTGCAGGGCTTATCGTATCGGACAAGCTGAAAGCCGGCTTGTTCCAGATTGTCTGCAAACACCCTTTCATTGTTGGCGCCCCATGCGTACAGGAGCAGCTTCATGCCCTCCTTCTCTTCCCCGCTTCCGGCTCCCGTGATTTCCCGCAGCTTATCCTTTACCTTACGTTTGTCGTGTACGCTGCTTTGTATCATCTGCTCCAGACATTCCTCCGTCAGCCGCCCCTCCTGCAGCAGACGCAGGAAAGGCGAATCCGGCTGCGCGATATCATACTCCAGACGGTACAGTCCGAATTTGACCTCCCTGTACCTGTCCGCCAGCGCCGCATAATCGGCGCAGCCCTCCCAGAACACTTCTCTGCCGTGTGCCTTCATCTCCCCCCCCCAGATCGCAAGAAGCTGCTCTAGGACAGATAACTCGGGAAATTCCATACCGGTTTCTCCCGCCCGCGCCAGCATGTCCTTTAGCTCGTCGATCCTCCGCTGTCCCGTCAGCTCCGGCAGTCTTCGCAGCAGCTCCTTCGACGCTTCCCAAGCCTCTCCGCTCGTCTCTCTTTTCCATGCCTCCAGCTCCTGCCTGTCCTCTTCCCGATAGACAAAGCCGTACTGTGCGTATGCCTCGCAGAATGCCTTCCGGTTCTCATCATAATTTTGCAGCTTGCTGGGCCCGCAGTCGTGCAGACACCAGGGCGTCTCCTGATAAGGGACCGCCACGCGGTACCCCTTGATGCGAAATTCCATCGACTGCGAACAGTCATAGAAATCCCAGCCCTTCAAGATATCCTCCCGCCACGGAATGTCATACTGGGTCGCCATGAACATACCGTCTATCGCCGCCACGTCCCACAGGCCGCTGCCGGATCCCTCCTGCGCATTGATATCATTCTGGCATGTGCCGTTCCAGCCCATTGTCCGCCCGGTGGCTCTCGCCTTCATCACGACAGCGTCGCGCCGCCATTCGCTGTTCCCGATGACCCCGACCATGCCGATGTCCGGATGCGCCGTAAAAATAGCGATAAGCTGCTGCAGCAGATCCGGCCGGATCAGAAACGTGTCCTGATGTATATAAATCTTGTATTTGGCGTCCGAATCCTTCAATCCCTGATTGTAAGCCTCCGGCATCGATGATGCCCCGCGGATGCCCCGACACGACAGCTCATAGCCCTCGGGTACTTTAAGTCTGCGGATATAGCGGACGCACTCTTCCCAGTATGCCTCATTGTTTACGGCGGCGATGATCTCTATCTTGTGCATGTTCACCAGATATTCCTGCACATATTTGACCCTCTCCCCCTCGTAGTTCTTCAAGTTGATAAACCCGCAGTCATGGACGCACCAGGGCTCGTCCATGTGGGGAACTACGACTTTATAACCCCGCCTGATAAATTCCATGCTCTGCGACGCGTCATAGAAATCCCACTTATCGAACAGATCCTCGCGCCACGGAACATCATACTGGGTGATCATGATAAACCCGTCGATCGCCTCCACCGCAGTATAGGTTCCCTCCACCGCCTCTTCAAATTCGCATCTCTCCGTCGCGACGATATGGGTCTCATACAGCTTGCCGCAGCGCTTCGTTTCCCACATAACGCCGATGACCGGCATCTTCTTACAGCCCACGTTGCCAATCATCCCGATCCTCGGATCGCTTCCGAAGATATTCAGGCAGTCCTGTATGAAATTGCAGTTGATGATAAAGGTATCCTGATGCATATACACCTTATATTTTGCCTGAGAACTCTGCATCGCTTCATTGTAACCCGCCGTCATAGACGCCGCGTCCTCCACCGTGAGCACTTCAATGCGGTATCCTTCCGGAACATGCAGACGGTTGATATAGTGCATGCATTCTTCCGCGTACCATCGGTTATTGCTGCACATGATGAAACAAAACAGCTTATCGTCCATGTCTCTTCCCCTCCTCACAGCGCGCCCTGTATCCTGCGGCCGACTTTATCCATGTGTTCCTGCGCGACACAGCATTTCATCATCTCCATGATCTCCTGCGCGGACACCTGATAGGAGGCTACAAATTCAAAGAACGACGTCATATCCCCGTCCATCAGGTCGTACTCGATCCGCCTGAGATAGAATTTTAACGCCGTATACCGTCTGTATACTTCCTCCAGCGAGCCCACCTTATCCAAGATTGTCTTTTGCCCCGGGCCGTTTTTCTCTTGAATATACGTCGTCCGCAGATAGTACATCAAAGCCACGTCGTCGCTGTGCTCCGCATTGTGCTCGATATCCGTCAGTACGGTAATCCAGTCATAGTCGCGCGCCGCAAAGAGCGCATTCATCTTTTGCCAGAAAACATCATCCTTCATCAAGCTGTCCGCGTCCATGTATCGTCCTCCCCTTCCGCGCATGCCGTTCGGCGGCCGGACTTCCCCCCCCCTGCCGCCGAATTCTTTCCGTAGATTTATTCGGCATGTTATGGTACTATATTAACATGGAAACCAAAATTATGCACCCGATATCTGTATGTATCATAGCCAAAAACGAAGAAAAGCGCATAGAAAAGTGTCTCCGTTCCGTCAAACCCTACGGCTTTGAGATCGTCGTCGTGGACACAGGCTCCGCCGACCGGACCAAGGAGATCGCCGCCGCATATGCGGATAAAGTGCTGGACTTCGTCTGGTGTGACGACTTCTCCGCCGCGCGCAACTTCTCCCTGCGGGAAGCCTCCAACGACTGGATCCTGATGCTGGACTGCGACGAGTGGATCCAAGAGATCGATGTGGAAGAGCTGGACTATTTCCGCGAACATCACGCCGACAGCGTGGGAGCGGTATCGCGCCGGAATCTGGTCACGGAGAACGGGCATTATGTCCTGAATAACACGGACAATACCGAGCGCTTCTTTGACAGACGCCTCTATCACTATACCGGCATCATCCACGAACAGCTCACGCCAAAAAACGGCCGGGAGCTCCCGTGTCTTCTGCTGCACACGACCATCGGACACTCCGGGTACGATATGACGCCCGAAGAGCAGCGCGCCAAGAGCAAGCGGAATCTGACGCTGCTGCACAGACAACTCTCGCTGGAGCCGGAGAATCCCTATGTCTACTATCAACTCGGCAAGGGCTACGAGATCATAGAAGACTATGAATCGGCCTGTGAATACTATGGCAAGGGACTTTATTTTGACGTAGATCCTTCGCTGGCATATGTACAGGCGCTGGTGATCTCCTACGGCAACACGCTGTTACTGACCGGCCGCGCCGAAGCGGCGCTCGGGTTTGCACATATCTATGACGAATTTGCCGTCACTGCGGATTTTGTCTACCTGATGGGGCGCATCTATATGGCCAACGGCATGTATCCGCAGGCAATCGAACAGTTCCTCCAAGCGACCGCATACGCCGACTGCAGATTCCACGGCGCCAACAGCTTCCTCGCCTTCTACCATATCGCGCTGATCTGTGAGCAGACGGGAGATCTCGACAATGCACTGGCTTACTACCACGAGTGCGGGGAATATCCTCCCGCTGCGGAACGGGCCGTCCGACTGTTAAGGAAAACGGCGGCAGCGCGGCCGAGACGCATCGTGATCTTCAGAAGCGGGCTGTTTATCCTGCAGTATCTTGCGGATCAATACGCGAAAGCGCTCGAAGAAATGGGCTGTGAACTGCTTATATTCAACTATTTTTCTTCGCAGGAGCAGCTGACGGAGAGCATGGAGGAGCTCTATGCGTTCCATGAAAAGGGGATCGACGCCGTGCTGACCTTTAACAATTATGCGTTCAACCTGAAAACGGCCGACGAAAAATCGCTGTGGGATCAATGGCAGATCCCCGTCTTCAATCTGCTGTGGGATCATCCCATGTACTACCATGACACGCTGGACGACAGCCCGGCACACGGAATCGTCATCTGCGAGGACAGAACGCATGTGGCGTATGTCAAGCGCTTCTGTCCTGCGGTACGCAATGCCTTTTTTATTCCGGCCGGCGGCGAAGAGCTGCAGCCCGGCCGCCCGCCTGTGCCCATAAGGGAACGCAGCATCGACGTGCTGTTCGTGGGCAGCTACAAATTCGCCAAGGACTGCACGTTCGATATCTTTGACAAGACGCTGCTGGAATATCTGCGCAGCCACACGCACACCACCTTTGAGCAGACCGTCGAGGACTGCCTCCGGCAGATACGACCGGACGTGTCGGAGGCGGAGCTGAAGTATATGATCGCGCAGCACCGCTATGTGGATCTCAACCTCTCCGCCACGTACCGCCTGAAGGTCCTGCAGTCGCTTGTGGACGCCGGCATTACCGTGACTGTATATGGCGGCGGTTGGGAAGATACCCCGCTTTACGGCAACCCTTTGTTCGACCTGCATTCCGTCATTTCCTTCGAGGAGGCTCTCGGCCTGATGGGCGACAGCAAGCTCGTTCTGAATCAGTTATCCTGGTTTAAGGACGGCTGCTGCGAACGCATTTTCAACGCCATGCTGCAGAGCGCGGTGTGCCTGACGGACGACAGCGTCTACCTGAAGGAACAATTCCGCGATGACGAAGAACTGGTCTTCTACTCTCTGGCGGAAGCGGATAAGCTGGGAGAGACGGCCGCTGCCCTCCTGCGCGACCCGGACCGCATGCAGCGCATCGCCGACAGCGGCCACAGCGCCGCAGCCGCGCGCCACACATGGGCACACCGCGCCGACGAGTTCATGAAGCTATTACAAGAATTATCCTAGAAAGGATCGGCAATGGACAAACTGATCAGCGTCATCATTCCCTGTTACAATGTGGAAAAATATATCGACAGATGCTTCGACTCCCTGCGCCGCCAGACGATCGGCATAGAGAGGCTGGAGCTCATTATGGTGGACGACTGCTCTACGGACGGCACATGGGATAAGCTCACCGCGATCGAGGCGTCCTGTCCGGAATCCGTCACGATCATTCACTGCGATGAGAACGGACATCAGGGACGCGCCAGGAACATCGGTCTGCAGTACGCCTCCGCTCCCTATGTGGGGTATGTGGATTCGGACGACTGGATAGAGCCTGACATGTATGAAAAGCTGCACGAGAAGATAGCAGCGCACGGCTGCGACATCGTCATGTGCCGCAACTGGCGGGACAGCGCGCTGCCCGGTCAGGCGCTGCCGCCGAAGCAGACAGAGGCTCAGGACCGCATGCTGGAGATCGATACGACAGAGAAGCGAAAGCTGTTTCTCGTATGCGGCTCCATCGGATACGGCGTGTGGGACAAACTGTTCTGCAGGGATTTTCTGCTGGACAACCAGATTTTTTTCCCCGAAGGCCTGGCATACGAGGATCACTTTTTCTCCACACTGCTCTATTTCTATGCGTCTAAGGTGTACATCCTCGAGGAACGGCTGTATCACTACTATGTCAATCCCTCCTCCACGGTGCTCGTCCCCGACGCTTCCCACCATTTTGATATTCTGGCGGTGGACAAAATGATGTGGGACGAATGCGCGGCCCGCGGCTTTCTCAACGAATACCGCAAAGAAACGGAATATCAGTTCCTTACCCTGTGCTATCTCGCCGCCATGAAGATGATCAGTCTGCGGCTCACCCGCGTTCCGTATGATTTCTTTCTGGAGCTGAAGGCGGAGACCTTACAGAGGATCCCGAATTATCACGACAATCCTTATATCAAGGATTATGTCACGGAGCTGAACCGGCTGCTCCTGCACCTTCTCGACCTTCCCGTCGGCGAGGCGGAGCTGTGCGCTGTCTGCCGGGCCGTCGCCGCCAATTACAGCAAGGGCGTCCTGCAGATCTATGTGTGTACCCATGTGCCCTTCCATGTACCGGAGGATCCCATATACCACCCGCTGCATGTGGGGCGGGCGCTCAAGGACGATCTCGGTTATCCCGGCGACGACACCGGCGATAACATCTCCGCGCAGAACCCCTATTACAGCGAGCTGACCGGCCTGTATTGGGCATGGAAAAATGTGCGGAACACGGAATATATCGGTCTGTGCCACTACCGCAGATACTTTCTGACAAAGGAAGGCCGCATCATGTCGAAGGCGGACTTCATGCCGATCCTTGCAGAATATGACGTGATCCTGTCACAGCCCGTCACTTATCCGGAATGCTACCGCGACGCCTACGCCAAAGCCCATAATCTTGCCGATCTCATGGCCGTCCAAGATGCCGCTGCCGCGCTTTTCCCGGACTGCGCGCCGTTTTTTCAAGCGGTCCTCGACGGCCACAGCGTCTACTCCGGCAACCTCTTTGTGACGACCAAGACACTGTTTGACGAGTACGCCGAATGGCTCTTTGCCGTATTCCGCGCCGCCGCCGAGCACATCGACGTCAGCGCCTACGACGACTACCACAAAAGAGTCTACGGCTTCCTCTCCGAACAACTTCTGTACGTGTGGATCCGCTGGCGCGGCCTTTCCTGCTACGAAGCACCTATCGGCTTTACACAGGAAAAGGCCGAGACGCTGGCGCTCAAAGAACAGCTGGCGGCGCTCTTCCAAAAGCGGGAGCTTGGGAAGGCATATCAATTATTTATCGATACGGTCAAAAACAGACCCGACGTGATGCTGCCCGGCTCCGACTTTCATCAGGAGCTGGCTGACATACTGGAGATCCTCCGCCGCTGCATAGACGACGAAGCCAACGGCCGTCCCGGGCTGTTGGCATACGGCACCGATCTGGACGAACTGCTCCTCCGCTATAGAGAAGAAGCGGCGCATAACGATACAACAAAGTAATGTATGGGAGACAAAAAATGAGGTTTATACTGTTCTATGAATCAACGGAATCTTTCAATTATTTCACTGACGAAATAGCCGGTGAGCTGGCCGGGCGCGGACACGAGACCTTTATCCTCGATCTGGTCGATCCTTCCAAGCCCTGCCATTCCACGGAGGAGTTCATGACCTTCTGCGAGCGGAACGTCGATGCGGTGATCTGCTTTGACCGTGCGGGCATCCACAACGATACGTTCATCAATCTGTGGGATACGCTGGGCGCCGTCACGCTTCACATCCTGATGGATCACCCGCTGCGCCTCCACCCCACTATGGAGCGGCACCCCAAAAGATATATCCAGTTCTGTCCCGACGAAGAGCATGTGGCCTATGTCAAACGATATTTTCCCGGCGTGGAGCACATCGAGTTCCTCGCACATGCCGGAACGCCGGACGACAAGTCTGCCATTCCCTATACGGATAAGAGCTACGATATCCTGTTTTCCGGCACATATTATGTTCCGGAAAGCATGCTGCCGCAGCTGGAGACTCTGTTCGGCAAAGATTCCCCGATGTATGAGATCTATATGCAGATCGGCCGGGATCTGACCGCACACACCGACAAGTCCTTGATCCGGTCTGTTCTGGACGTGCTGCAGGAGCGCCATATGCCGTTAAGCGACAGCGCGGTCAAGACAATTATGCGCAATATGACGCCCATCGACTGGATGGTCCGCATGTACTACCGCGGCAAGGCGATACAGGTGCTGGCTGACGCCGGGCTGCCCGTATCCGTATTGGGACGCGGCTGGGAAAACCATCCCTCCGCCTCCTCGGACAAGCTGCATATTCTGAGCGACCGTATCGGGTTGGCGGAAACCTTTGCCTATATGCGGGACGCGCGGATCAATCTGAATGTGATGCCGTGGTTTAAAGCCGGCACACACGATCGAATCTTCAACACGATGCTGCGGCATTCCGTCTGCCTGACGGATTCCAGTTCGTGGATAGACGAACATTACACGGATCAAAAGGACATCGCCCTTTACAGTCTGGAGCATTTGGAGCGGCTGCCGGAAATTGCGGAGTACTGGCTTTCCCATCCAGCACAGGCGCAGGAGCTGATCGAGAACGCCTACGCCAAAACTGCCGCTAGCTACACTTGGGTAAACTGCGTCGATTCCATACTGGAGGCGCTGGATCGCTGTTACGGCGTAAAATGACCGGCCGATCTGTCCGGCCGCAGCAAGGAGAACTGCCATGCTTCCGATTTCCGTATGCATCATTGCCAAAAACGAAGAACAGAATATCGCAAAATGTCTGCAGCCGCTGCGGCAGTATGACTGGGAGATTGTCGTCGTAGATACGGGTTCCACGGACCGGACCAAGGACATCGCAGCCGCCTACGCCGATCAAGTGCTGGATTATGTCTGGCGCGACGATTTCTCTGCCGCCAGAAATTATTCTATTGAGAAAGCCTCCCACGACAGGATCCTCGTGATCGACTGCGACGAGTATCTGACCAAGCTCGACATAGATGCGATCCTTCGCCTGTCAGAGGAGAAGCCCCATGCCGTCGGCCTTCTGTCCAGACAGAATCATTACCGGATGAACGGCGCCGACAGCGTGTACACCGATCTGGTGGAAAGGTTTTTTTCACGCCGATACTATCACTATGAGGGCATCATCCACGAACAGGTGCGCCCGGTCTGCGCAGAGAGCGCGGCCGCAAGCGCCTACCGTATCCCTCTGAGCGTCGAGCATTCCGGCTACAACGGCAGCGAGGACGCGCTGCGCGAAAAGGCGATGCGCAATATCACGCTTCTGGAGAAAGACCTGGCAAGAAATCCCGACAACCCCTATACCTATTTTCAGATCGGTCAGGCGTACAACATGATCCGCGACGACGAGAATGCCTGTCTGTATTACGGCAAAGGGCTTTCCTATGATGTGGACCCGTCCGCGGAATATGTCCAGATGATGGTGATCGGTTACGGCTATGCGCTGCTGCATCTGGGCCGCGCAGAGGAAGCACTGGGGCTCTCAGGCGTCTACGACGCTTTTGCGGTATCGGCGGACTTTCTGGATCTGATGGGACTGATCTATCTCAGGAACGGGCAGTACATGAAAGCGCTGCTGGAATTCGTCAAGGCGCTGTCCTGCGGCGTCGCCCATGTGGAAGGCGCCAACACTTTCATTCCTTCCTACAATATCGGATTGATCAACGAGATGATGGGAGACAGGGCCGCCGCCCTCGCACATTACCGGAAATGCGGCGACTTCCCCATGGCGCTGCAAAAGCTTGAAGAGCTGACCAAATAAACAGACCGCTTGTCTCTTTCCCTGCAGACATGCTTTCAGACATGAAAAGAGCCACCCGAACGGGTGGCTCTTTGGTAGTTATTACGCAATGTTCTTCATGAACCGCTAATCGATTAGCCAAGTAAGGACAGTGCCAACTGGTTGCTCTGATTAGCCTGAGACAGCATCGATGTGCCGGCCTGCTGCAGGATGTTGTTGTTAGCGTACTTAACCATCTCTGTAGCGATATCCGTATCACGGATCTGTGCCTCAGCGGAAGTCGTGTTCTCAACTACGTTGTCCAGATTGTTGATGGTGTGCTCAAGTCTGTTCTGAACCGCACCAAGATCGGAACGCTGTTTGGAAACTTCCTGTAATGCAGCCTTAACGAATGCGTTCAGGCTTGCGAAGTCTTTCTCTGTCTTAACCGTAGAGATCGCATCCTTGTTGAAGCCCTGATAGAAGCTGGACAGAACCTTCGATGCTACATCTTCCAATTTGATGCCAGTATTTGTGCCGTCACCAAACGTCTTGGAGCCGGAGTTCGTGGTTACCAGACTTGCCAAACCGCTCACGCTCATATCCTGAATCGTGATTGCGATGTGCTGGCCTGCCTCTGCACCAACCTGAAGAGCCTTGCTCGTGAACTCACCTGTCAACAGATTCTGCTCGTTGAAAGTCGTCGTGCTCTGTACACGGTCGATCTCGGACATAAGCTGCTGAACCTCGGTCATGATGTAAGAACGGTCTGTAGATGTCAGTGTAGCCGTCTCACCCTTAACTGCCAACTCATTGATACGCTGTAACATATCATGAACTTCGTTCAATGCACCTTCTGCCGTCTGCACGCAGGAGATACCGTCCTGTGCGTTAGCAGATGCCTGCGTAAGACCTCTGATCTGTCTTCTCATCTTCTCGGAAATCGCCAGACCTGCTGCATCGTCTGCTGCACGGTTGATCTTGTAACCAGAAGACAACTTCTCAGTTGACTTAGCCTGTGCGCTGGTCGTAAGACCAAGCATTCTGTTAGAGTTCATCGCTGTAATGTTGTGTTGTACTACCATAATATATTCCTCCTTGAATTTAATGCAGCTTCCATGCTGCTAGTTTTTGTTTGTAACGGTCCCTCCGGCTCGTACGCTGCCTTCGGTTCCGCTACGGTTGCGTAAGTAAATTTGTTTTACTTTACTTGTAATATATATCGGATAACTTCCGATTTACTTTAGGGCTTTTTCAAATTTTTTTATATTTTTCTGAAAGCCCGTAAGTACAAGGTTTTCCGCTACTTCTTACTGTCGTAGAACTGCGGTGATACATAATTTAAGTTGTTCATGCTGTTATAGTAATTTCTTGCGACCTTGCTTTTGGCCGTTCCCTCACCGATAGCGGTGCGCTTCTTCTTAAACTGATTCTCCGCCAGCACCTTATTGCGCATATTGCCCGCATTGATCGTCACGATCTTGTCGGTGATCTGCTGGATCTCTTCCTTCATGCGCGCGATCTCATCGCGGTACAGCTCCCTGTTCCCGATCAGCTCTTCCCGTACTCTGTCGTACAGGGTCTCGAAACCGTTGTCCAGCTTCTCTAACTGCTCCAGATAAGCGCCCTGCGCATCGATCGTCCGGTCAAAGGCATCCATGTCGAACTCTTCCTGTTTCAGGATCTCCTCCTGCACACCGATCTGCGAGATGATACGATCCAAAACCCGGTTCTTCTTCTCAAGACTCTGCAGTAATATCTGCGCACTGCTCTGACCCATACCGTTACACACCTTTCTATGCCTTATTGCAGCGCTTCATGACTTCCTTCCAAGTATCCCGGAGACTGCGCAGATGGCGGTTGACTTCCTCAAGGATCTCTTCGTCCTTATTGATATTGGCCTGAAACAGGCGCTGCAGCACATAAACATAAATCCTGTCAAAGTCTTCCGCCACCGCATACTTGCGATCCAGCGTATTTCGGAATTCTTCAATGATACGCTGCGTCTTCATAATATTGGTGTGCGCCTTCTCCATATCCTTCTGTTCAATTGCCATAATAGCGATATTGCAAAACTTGATCGCTCCCTCATACAGCATCAGCGTGATCTCCGCCGGCGAAGCCGTCATGATCTTATTGATCTGATACTGTTCATAAGGATTCTGTCCGGGCATGCGTTTGTTCCTCCTTGCGCGTACTTATAGATGCCTGCCGCTTATCAGCCTCCGCCGAGCATACTGGACAGCGAGCCGCTCTTGGACTGCAGCTTCGCCATCGCTGTCTCCATCTGCGAGAACTTGCTGTACCACTTATCCATCAGCGCATTCAGCTTATCCTCTTCCTTGGCGATGCGGTCCTTATAGTCCTTATATTCCTTCTGCATCAGCTTGTCGTTATATACCGTGAACGCGCTGCTTGTATCCTTGACGGCGGTCATCTTCTGCGACAGCTTATCATACAGATTGTTCGCCAGGCCCGTGAAGAAATCCATCACCGTGCCCGAATCTTCCGCCAGCATCTTGCGCAGGATATCTTCCTCGCCCTTGGTGTTCGCGTCGTCCGCGTCGCCGTTGATATGGTATGCGCCCTTCTCGTTATCGCCGGAGTTCCAGTACCCCAGCGTATTGATGCCGAAGTCGGACAGATACATCGTTTTGCCGCCCACCGAAACGCCCTGCAGCATTACGTCCTTCATCGCTCCCGACACATCGCCCAGCGTTCCGTCTCTCCGCAGCAGGGAATCCTTGATCTTCTTCTCCCACTCCTCGATCTCGGAATCGGACATCTCCGCCTTCTCCTCGGAGGTGAGCGGATCATAGCCCTTCGCGGAATCCGCGTTATACAGGGTATCCATCTCGATGATCAGCTTATTGTACTCGGTGAAGAAGTTCTTCACCATATCGTAGATGCCGTCCGTATCGTCGCCCGTGGTGACCGTGACCGCCTTGTCCGTCGTTGCATATACGCTGATATCCAGCCCGTTGATGCTGAATTCATTGTCGGACGAAGTGAACTCGGCGCCGTCTACCTCGATGATCGCATCCTGCCCGTCCACTCTGGTGGCGAAGCTCTTATCCGCATACTGGCCTGAATTTACGATCTGGTCGGCAAGCTCCACCTTCTTCTCGAACTCACCCTTGACCTGATTCTCCAGATCCGTCGTTCCGGTTACCGTCTCGGTCGACTCGCCGTTCTCGTCAACTCCCGATGACACGCTGTAATACTTCTGGTTCTCGGTCATGGTAGTATTGTTGGCGTCGATCTGCGCCTGCTTATCCTCCGCCGCCTTGACGGCCTTGTATTGGCTGTTCTTCTCGTTGAACCTGGCCTGTGCCTCATTCACGCTGCTCTGTGCGTTTTCCACCTGCTGCTGCAGCGCGGCCTTCTCTTCCTCGCTCTTGCCCGAGCCCTCCGCATTGGCTTCCTGCAGCGCCTTCTGCGCCTCCTCGAGCTTCGACTTGGCCGCATCCAGCTCGGCCTGCAGTCCGCCCTCGCGCTTCATGACGCCATCCTTCTCCTGTTCCTCACCGTACAGCTCATCGTACAGGTCATCCGCGCTCTTGTCAGGCTCCGCGTCCTTTACCGCCTTGTAATTCGAGTCCTCCTTCAGCTTATCGAGCTCTTCCGCCAGGGATTCGTTCTGTTTCTGCAGAGCCTCGTTCGCCGCCTTATACGCCGCCGCCCGTTTGGCAACCTCGTCGGCGACCGCCTGGTCATAACCAGCCTGATCGCTCTTATAGCTCGCCCACTTCTTGTACTCGTCGCTCTGCAGGTCTTCCTTGGTGAGCAGCCCAAGCGACTCCAGCGCGTTTAAGCCCGCCTCGTTGTTGGCCGTGATAGCGAAATCCGCCGCATCGCCCGTCTCCTTGGAGCTGATGAAAAATCTGTGGTTCTCCTCGTCAAAGCTGGCGTTGATCCCCGCGTCCTTCAGCTTCTTGACCACATCGTTGATCGTCATATCACCGTTCAGCTTGATGCTGGTCTTCTTGCCGTCCACGGTCACGTCAAAGCTCGCATCGCCTGTGATGCCGAGCTCGCTCAGCTTAGAGGACGCCGATATATCGGCATGCTCCGCGCTCAGATCCCGTCCTGTGATCCTGCCGCCCTGTGCAAGCTGCCTTACCATAACGTTCTGCACGCCGTTGACCGCGTTGTTGCCCGCGGTAACGCTCAGCGCGTTGGGGTCGGACACCTTCGTGCTCTTCTTCATGAAAGAAGCCTGCCAGCGCATATTGTCCAGCGTATTGGTATAAAAATTATAGATCTTGGTATTCAGCGCCTTCCACGCATCCATCTTCCAGCTCAGCTTCGTCTGTTCCTTGACGTACTTGCTCTTCTTCACGCTCTGCGCGGAGACGAGCTCGCTGATGATGGCTTCCGTATCCAGCCCCGAATACATACCCGTGATTCTGATTGGCATATCGATTTACCTCCCGTTATATCTTACATGCTAACGTTTCTCGTCTACAAGGATACCGGCCATCTCCCAGATCCGCGCAATCATATCAAGCGTCTTCTCGGGCGGGAACTCTTTGATGACTTCCTTCGTATCCTTATCCAAAATCTTGATCATGATCCTGTTTGTCTCTTCGTGGACGCCGAACACAGCCTCTTCATTGGTGTTATTGATCTTCTTATTCATCTCCGCGATCATCTTCTTGAGCTGATCGGGCGTCGCCTGAGAATTCAATGCCGCCTGCTGCTGCTGGCTTCCGCTGCCCTCGCTGCCGCTCTTCTCTTCCTGCGTCTGCGTCTGCGCTACCGCCGCGGTCGTCTCATCCACATTCACTGTCTGCCCATCTTCAGGAACGTCCGTGTTCACTGGTGTTACCGTCTGCGGTTTTACAACCGCCTGTGCCTGATAAGTCATGGCACTGCTTAATGGTTCAATTGCCATTGTTATTCACCTCCGTGTGATTTTGTATTTTGGTAGAATCGTCTTACGATAACGCGACCGGCCGCTGCCCTGTGCAGGGATCCTATGAAATCCTTGCATAATGACAGAGAGTCTGCGCGTAATCTTTGCTATATATATCGGAAAAAAACCAAATATGTTTAGTGTTTCGGGAACAAAACAGAAATAATTTTCTCAAGCTGCTTCTCCCACGTATAGCACTCTTTGACCTTGCGGTATCCGTTCATCGCTATTCTGAGCCTTCTGTCCTCATGCCGCAGGTAATAATCCGCCTTGTCCAGCAATTCCTCCGGCGTCCTGTAGGTCACGATCTCCTCGTCCTCCGCAAACAGCTCCGGGATCTCTTCCTGCCAGTTGGACAATACGAAGCCGCCCACGCTCATCACGTCGAAGATCCGTGCCGGCACGCCGCTCAATATGCTCCGCAGAGTAATGTTCAGATTGATCCTGCTGGCATGGAAGACCTTCAGAGCGCCGTCGGCCGCGGAAACCGCCGGAAATCTCCTGATTCCTTCCGGCGCCTTCTCCGTATCCCATGTATACAGGCGGACATCAAACCGCTGCGCCAAGAGCTCCATCATCAGCAGCCTCTCCACATTGGTCATCTTCCGCGCCACATAACACGTTTGAAAGAAGTAGTCGTCGGGCATGTCACAGGGGAAATCGAAGATGCTGGGGCAGTCTCTCCGTACGGCAGCCAACAGCTCCTCCGATACCTGCAGCCTGTCCTGTCCGTCCCACAGAAACGCGCCCCGTTCTATGATAGCGGAGACTGCCTCCCGCACTGCGGGGGACAGCGCTTCCACCGCGCGGTCATACATATTGTTCGTGTACATGCTTCCCACAAAAGACATATCACAGGCGTATCTTCCGATCTCCTCGTCCGTGATCACAAGCTGTCCGCTCTGCGCCAGGTCCGCCGCCAGCGGCATATGATAGCCGTTTCGCTGTCCCTGCTTTTTTCTGCGCTCATACTCCCTGTAATCAAAATAGAACACATAGCAGTTATCATAGTCCGCTTCCGGCACCCACGCCGGAAAACTGGGAGAATCCATACACCAGACCGCATACTTGATCCCCAGCCGGTTAGATGCCCGCGCCACCTCTCTGATAAACACATTGGACAGGATAAAATCCGGCGCCATGCCCTTGAGATACAGCTCCACGGCCCTCTCCTCTTCCTCCTGGTTCTCTATCTCTTCCATAGGCTTGGCATACATCTCCGCCTCATGCCCCATACGCGCCAGCGCCAAGACGATCCCTGCCATCTGCTGTTGTTCGCTTCCCACAAACAAAATCTTCATACATGTCCTTCCCGATCGTCAAAGCCTCAGTTCATCTGCAGCATGTCGAGCAGCTTCTTCAACTGATGCTCGTATGTATAGCAGCTTTTTACTTTCTTGTACCCGTTGACCCCGATCCGCAGCCGCTCGGTCTCATGCCGCAGATAATAATCGGCCTTGTCGATCAGCTCCTCCGGCGTCTTATAGGTGACGATCTCTTTCCCGTCCTCAAACAGCTCCGGGATCTCCGCCTGCCAGTTCGTCAGCATAAAGCCGCCCACGCTCATCACATCAAAGATGCGTCGGGGCACGCCGGTGACGATGCTTCGCAGCGTGATATTGAGATTGATCTTGCTGGCATAGTGGATCTTCAACTCATCCGCCGACGCATCGACCTCCGGAAATCTTTTGATCCCTTCGGGCACTTTTTCTTTATTCCACGTATACAGGTGGATGTCATAGCGCTGCGCCAGCAGCTCCATCAGAAGCGTACGCTCCACATGCGTGAGCTTTCTCTCCAGTATAAAGGACTGCAGATAATAGCCCACGGTCATATCAAAGATCCCCACGAACGCTTCCGGGGCCTTCTGCACCACGGCTTGAACAAGCTCCGGCGTGATGCCCAGGCATTCCCGCCCGTCCCACACGAAAGCGCTCTGCTCTATGATATCCGTAAATATGCTCTGCTCCTGCTCCGACAGCTTGTCTATGATCTGATCGTAGATGTTCGTCGAATACAGGCCGCCGACAAAGGACATATCACAGCCGTACCGCTTGATCTCCTCGTCTGTAATCACGAGCTGTTCTCCCCATAGGACGTCCGCGGCCAGCGGAAGGTGGTACGCGTTGCTGTGTCCGTTCTGCCTGCGCAGCTCGCACTCATGGCGGTCAAAGTAAAACAGTGCGCAGTTATCATAATCAGCCTCCGGACACCAGGCCGTGAAGGCGGGCGAATCCATCAGCCAGACCGCATATCTGACGCCCAGCTCGTGCGTTATCCTTGCCACGTCGGCGGCAAAGATCACGCTCATGACAAGCGGCACATCGCTGCTTTTGATAAATTCCGCCAACGCCTCCTCTTCCTCCTCATTGCCGTCTATATCCTCTACCTCCGTCATATAGCGGGCCACGCTATGGCCGAGCCTGTCCAGCGCCAGGATCGCGTTGGTGCAGGGCTGCGTCCTGCTGTCCATAAACAATATCCTCATATGCTCCTCCCAACCCTTCAAGATGATTCCCAAACATATCTCTGATATTATATCGGCCGTTCCTGTTTTGGCTTTACTTCATGTCCGTTTTTTATTATACTCTTTTTGTGTAAGCTTTGAAAGGCTTTCATCAGGAGATCTTGGATATGGAGATATTGTTCTACCGTTACAACAGCATATGCGAGCCGGATATCATACAGGTCTTTCGCGATCTCGGCGTCACCGTCCTCACGGAGGAGGCGGAGATGACCGACAAGCGCGTCACGCCCAGGCAGTGTGCCGAGACGCTCACCGGCTGGCTGACCTCCCACGCTTTTGCCTTCGTGTTCAGCATCAACTTTTTTCCGGCGATCTCTTACACCTGCAGCCGGTTCCGTGTGCCTTACGTGTGCTGGAGCGTGGATTCCCCGGTGCCGGAGCTCTTCTCCAACGCCCTAAAGAGCGAGTGGAACCGGGTCTTCCTGTTCGACCGGGCGCAGTACGAATATTTCCGCCCCGTCAACCCGGAACGCATCTTCTATCTTCCTCTGGCCACCAACGCGAAGCGCTGGGAGGAGATCGTCCTGCACATGTCCGAGGAAGACTTTGCCGGATACGGCGCGGACGTGAGCTTCGTCGGATCGCTCTATACCGAGAAATGCAGATATGACAGGCTGTCCCCGCATCTGAGCGCCTACACGCGGGGCTTTGTGGACGGCCTGATCGAAGCGCAGCTTAAGGTGTACGGCTGTAACTTCATCGCGGACAGTCTGCCGCAGCGCGTGATCGACGAGATCGCGGCCGCCGATCCGGATTTCTACGAGGGGGCGGACACCTACGGGGACACCCGCCGTTATCTGGCAGCCCACCAATATATCGGCATGAAGCTGGCCTCCGTAGAACGCATCCGGACACTGCATCGTCTGGCGGAGCATTTTCAGGTCGCTCTCTACACGCGCAGCGATCCCTCCATACCGGAGCTGGCGGGTCTTGACGTGCGCGGCAGCGTGCGGACGCTGACCGAGATGCCGAAGGTCTTCCACGCGAGCAGGATCAATCTGAACATGACCATGCGCCCTATCGAGACAGGGCTGTCCCTCCGGGTCTGGGACGTGCTCGGCTGCGGCGGCTTCCTCCTCACCAACTATCAGGCGGAGATACCGGACTACTTCGAGATCGGCCGCGATCTGGAAACCTACAGTTCCCCGGACGAGCTGGAGGAGAAGGTGCGGTACTATCTGTCCCACGAGGACGAGCGGGTCGAGATCGCCGTAAACGGTTACGAAAAGACCGCAAAGCATCACACCTACGAGCTGCGGATCGCGGAGATGATCCGGATCCTGTCCGGCCTCGTATCTTAAGACCGCCCGGCAGCGCCGCACACAAAAACAGGCGGCGCGTCTCCGCGTTCCGCCTGTCTTTCGCTCTTTCTCCGGGGTCAGCCCAGCAGATCCTTCAACGCTTCCATGCCGTCCACGTTGACCGCTTCTTTGTTGGCATCCTGAATCTGCACATACACTTCCTTACGGTATACGGGCACTTCGCGGGGTGCGCTGATGCCCAGCTTTACCTGCTCGCCCTTGATCTCCAGCACCGTGACTTCCACATTGTTGTTGATCACGAGCGCTTCATTCTTTTTTCTGGATAAAGCTAACATCTACTCACCTGCTTTCTTCTGGTTTACTATGTCATAGATCGGGTATTTGACCGGATATTCGTCGCCCTCCACGATGATCTGCACCGCCTTCTTTTCGGCCGCGTTGATCACGATAGGGCCTTTCAGGTTGACGGACATCTTCGTGAGATTCTTCGGCACCGTCACCGTCACCAGAACGAGCAGCTCCTCCGGAACGATCTCGCCGATCACGCCTAACAGTTCGTCGTCCGCCTCGGGATTGTAATCAGGGCAGACGATCAGCGGATCCATGACGGGCATCGCGAAAGCCGGCTCCTGCAGAGACTGCAGCCAGTGGATGGACTCCGTTCCCTTCTCCTCGTCGTGGACGAGTGTAAATTCCGTCAGATCCGGGAATCCTATGATCCCTTTCGGAAAATGTATGATCTTGTCATCATCGATAACGATCTCACCAAATACTTTCGTCAATATCTGCATATGCCGTAACCGCCTTTCCTCTTCGTCGTCTTAGATATAATTCATCAGGTTTGTCTGCATGACCTTGCCTGTCGCCATGAGCGCCGCCTGATAGATCATCTCGGAACTGGTGAGTTCCACCGCCACCTGTGTGACATCGATGCTCTCGTTGTCCGTCTGCAGGTCCTTGAATGTGGCCTGCTGGTTCATCAGACGGTTGGAGATCAGATCCAGTCTGCTTCCTCTGGTGGCATTGTTCGTGCTCGCCACATTGTTGGCGTCCAGATACTTCTGATACTTGGTGATCTGGTTCTCGAACTGGCTGTGGATATTCTCCCGGATATAGGTCTGCGCCTTCTCCGCCGCCTCCTTCTGCTTCATCAGATCCTTGTAGGCGCTGCTGTCCTCGGGAAATTCCTTCATCTTCTCCTCGATGTCGCTCAGCTTGGTCTCAATGCCCTGCAGCTGATCCATGCAACGCTGGAAGTCGTCCATGTCACGCTGTACGTCGTGGCTGAAAATCTCCGGCGCGGTGGTGTTGACCTGAATCTTCTGGTTGAAGCCTACGTCATAGTAGATATCCTGCGGCATCGTCGTGACGCCGTCCTGATTGTAGGCCGTCTTCCGCTGTTTGCCCTCGCCCACGGCCCTTGTCTCGGTACACTCGAAGTAGTGTACGGGATTGATGTCGCCCTCTTTCCACGTGGATTTGTCGTAGGTGACGCTGAATTTGCTCTTATCGTTGAAGCTCTCGGTATATACGCCCTCGCTGAACACGATCTCGCCCGTGGACGGAATGTAAGCGACGCGGGGTGGATCGTTCTTCGCCACCGCGCGGTACGCCTCCTCCGGATCGTCGAAGGAAGTGAGCCCCAATGTCTGCGTATTGCCGTCCGCATCCTTGTACTGGAAGGTCAGCGGATTGCCTACGCCGTCCTTCAGCTGCGGCAGGATCGGCACGCCTTCGCCGTCCTTGCCGTCGATATCGTCATAGGACAGGCGCACGCGGTAGAGTTTGGAGTTGGTAACGCTCTGCTCATAACTCTGCTGTGTGGTATCGTCTATGCCGTCGCCGTCCGCATCGTCCGCCAGGGGCGCGCCGATACCGCTGAAATCGGTAAAATCAAAGGAGTCGATGTCCGCATAGCCGAAATCCTCTTTGATATTGTAAGAATATGCTTCATCGCGCATCCGCTTCTCGTCTTCCGCAGAGAAGGTGATCGCCGTATCCGTCCTGTAGCCGGAGAAGATATAACGCCCCGCGTAGTCTACGTTGCCGCTGGCGTAAAATTCCTCCGTCAGGGATTTCATCTGTGTCAGGATAATGTTCAGGTCATCCGAGGTCAGGTCTTTGTTCGCGGCCGAACCCGCCTTTTCATACAGATCCGTCAGGATATCGTCAATGGTCTTGATCGCGTCCGCCGTGACGGAGAGCCAGTGTTCCGCATCCTCTGCATTCTTCTCATAGTACTGCGTCACATAAGTCACGTTGCTCCGAAGACGCAGCGCCCGGATCGCCACCACCGGATCGTCGGAGGGTCTGGCGATCTTGCTCTCGTTCGTCATCTGGTTCGTCAGCTTATCCTCCAACAGCTTGTTCTGGTTGAGATTGTACAGCGAATTGTTCCGCATGATCCTGTTCGTTATTCTCATGGCTTGTTACCTCTCTTCTCTCATCACACTCAAATCACTCTCACGACACCGCATCACGCTCCGGGCGCTCTCTATACGCCCGTCTGCAGGATCAGCCTGTCGTACACCTCCGTCATCACGGAGATCATCTTGGACGCCAAGGTATAGGAGTTCTCATACTTGATCAGGTTGAGCGCTTCCTCGTCCTCGTCCACGCCGGATACGGATATCCGCTGGTTGTCGATGTTCGTCTCCAAGCTGTAATACGTCGCATAGAAGGTATCCGCGTTCTTGGCGTTCAGCATCGCGTCGGAGAGCACGCACTCCAGAAAACCGCCCGCCGACCTGCCGCGGAAGCTGAACTGCTTCTCGTCGTTGATCATGGAGATGACCTTGCGCACCTGATTGTTCTGCTCCACGCCGTCCTGCTCATTGACGTCCGGCGTATCCTCGGAATCCACGTTCTCTCTCGTGCCGAGCAGACTCGCGTCGTGCATCAGTTCGTCCGTGACCGTCACATTACCGGCCGTCAGGTAATAATAGCCCTTGCCGTTGTGTGCGGAATCGTTCAGTTCGTCCTCGCGGTATTCCCCGCTGCCGTTCGGGTAAGTTCCCGTGAAAAGGATGCCGGCATCTTCACCCGCGCCCGTAAGACCCTCCGTGAAGATATCGTTCACGCGCTGCGCAAACTCGCGAATCCACTCGTTCATCTGCGACATATAGTAGGGAACGCCCTGATAATCCACTTTCTGGTTGATAGACACCCCTCTGCCCGTCTTGACCGCGGTCAAAGGCTCGTCGCTGGCCGTGTTGTCTATCGTGAAGGTATACTTGCCGTCGCCCTCGTAGGTCCAATCCGTATAGTAGTAGAGCTGGTCGCCGATATTGATGACGCCGCCCGTGTCAGACAGCTTACACTGCGTCATGCTCTGCAGATAGGCTTCCGTCGTGCTGACGGTGACCGTGCTCGTCTTGCCGTTATAGGAGACGCGGGACGCCGTGCCGTTGAAATATTCGCCGTTGTTGCCGTCGCGCATCTGGATCAGGCCCTTCAGCTCGCCGCCCATCGCCTCGTTGTACAGGCCGAAATCGTTGCCGTTCGTCCAGCGGATATCGTAGAGACCGTCGATATCGGTCTGATTCACCTTCTCCTCCGTCCTGCGCGCCACACACATAAGCTGGTTATAGTCGTTCATATCCACCAACACCTGACCGCCCGCGATGCGGACGATGAAGCGGTTCGCTCCCGTGGCGTTGCCCGACTGATCATAGATGGGGGATTCCTCTACTTCCACGTCCACCACGGCGGACAACTCATCGATCAGATTGTCCCGCTTGTCGCGCAGTTCGTTGGCTGTCGCTCCCGTCATCTCGATGGTGTTGATCTGCTTGTTGACCGTCGCGATATCCTGCGCTATGGAATTGATATGATCCACGCGGATCTTGATCTCGTCATTCACATCCGCCTGCAGGTTCTGCAGATCGCCGTACATATTATTGAAGTAATCCGTCAGGCTCTTGGCCGTGGAGCGGAAAGACATCTTCACGGAATCGTTGTTCGGGTCGTCGGCCAGACTCTGCAGTGCGACGACCAGCTGATCGAACACCGAGGTGAAGCCCGTCGTACCGTCGTCCGCCAGATAATCCTCGATCATCTTGCAGTAGTACGCTTTCGTGTCGAACTCGCCCAGCTTCGTCTCGTTCTGGCGGAATTTGTTGTCGTAGAACTGCTCTCTGATACGTTCGATCGCCAGCGTGTTGACGCCCGCGCCCGCGCAGCCGTACTGGGCGAAGACGCGCAGCGGATTCGCAGCCTCCTGCTGCACTTCCTGTCTGCTGTACCCGAGCGTGTTCGTGTTGCTGATATTGTTGGCCGTCGTATTGAGCGCCGCATTGGCGGCCCGCAGTCCCGACGACGCTATTTCCAGTCCGAAAAATGTTGAAGCCATCTGCTTTCACTCCTTCCGCCTATCGGCCCAGTGTTGTCAAGATATGTTCCAGCATCTCGTCGATCACGTTGATGTACCGGCTCGATGCGTTGTACGCGTTCTGAAATTTGATCATGTTGGTGAGCTCCTCGTCCGAGGACACGCCCACCACCTGTTCCCTTGCATTCAGCAGTCCGTCGGCGGCCACCGTCTGCGTTTCCTGCACGCCCCGCATGACCGAGCCGCTGTTCGCCACCTGTCCGACGAGATTGGTATAGTAATCGTTGAAGCACAGCGGCGTCTGCACGTTGGGATTCAGCGTATAAATCCGTTCCTCGAAAGCGGCCTTCAGCCGTTCCATAGCCGGATTGTCCTCGGAATGCTCGTTCAGGCGGAACTTTAAAAGCGCCGGATTCTGCCGCAGCTCCTGATTGATCTTGAGATTCGACACCGTCCAGCCTTCATGCTCGTTGAGAAGCTGGAAGAGCTGGTACGGGTTGCCGTCCGCGTCCCGCAGATATCCCGTCTCGTTGTTCGGATCCACACGGTCGGCCTCCCAGGCGAGGATCTCGTTGATCTTCGTCGTGATAGAGTGGACAAGCTGATCGAACTCCGCCTCCACGTTCATGATGACCGACTGAGAAATATGTCTGTCGTACCAGCCCGCCTCATACTGTCCATCCGTGTTGATATTCTGCAGTTCGCTGTAAGTCGCCCTGTGGTCGCCTCTGGCTAACAGCATGCTCCGCAGAGAGCCGATATCGGTATTCAGGTCGGAGGAGACGGTCCTCGTCAGATCGAACACCTGCGCGCCCTCGATCCCCTCCTCCGTCACGACGCGGTTGCCGTCCTTGTCATAGGAGGCATCCGCCAGCATCCGCCAATAAGGCGTGTAGAAGCCGGTGACCGGATCGGTATACAGATCGATCACGTTCACCTGACCGCCCTTCACCAGATCCACGCCTTCCATCCGAACGTTCACATAGCCGGTGATGTCCTCGCTGACAGAGATGTCAGCTAACTTCGCCAACTCGTCCAGCAGATAGTTGCGCCTGTCCCTGAGATCGTTGGCATGCTCTTTTCCGGCCTCGATCGCCACGATCTTCCGGTTGAGCTGTTCGATCTGCCCCGCATAGTCGTTGATCTTGTTCACGTCGCCTATGATCTCTTGATTCAGATTGTCCTGATACTGTCCCAGACTCGTGTAGACCGCAGACGCTTTCGTCAGGAACTCATAGGAGCGCGTCACGAACAGGTTCTGGTTCACCGAGCTGGTAGGATCTTTGCTCAGCTCCTGCACAGCCTTCCAGAGTTCGTCGATAGACTCAGAGAACTCGTGGCTCTCGATAGAGCCGCCGCTCTCTCCCTCGCCCAATATATATTCTATCTCCTCCAAAGCCTCGGCGGAAACGTCATAAAAAGCGTTTCGCCCAGACTCGCGGCGATATCTTTTATCCAGAAAATAATCTCTCTCTTGTCTTGTGAGGGTATAGTTGACGCCGCGGCCTATCTGCTGCCAGTTCGGTCTCCCCTTGTACAATGTCCCGTAAGACCTTGTGCCCTGTGCGACCTGCTGTCTTGTATAGCCCGTGGTATCCACATTAGACATGTTGTGCGCCGTCGTGTTCAGCGCATTATTTGAAGTCTGTAAGCCGGATACGCCTACCCAAAAACTGCCCATCAATGACATAACTCTACCGTCCTCAACAATTACTGCTTGGCGTCAAAAGCCTTGTTGCTCATGCCGATCACATCGCCCGTGTTGTAAGCGCCTTTATTATAATTCGCCGTCTCGGGCGCCTTGTTCAGCGACTGGAGAACATTCATGTTGAACTTCACCAGTTCGAGCGCCTGCTCCAGCAGTTCACGATTCTGCTCGTTGACGCGCTTCACGTTGCGCACGTTCTCCTGCAGTCTGTCGAACACCGCCGCAAGCTTCTCCTGTTCTTCCGGTCTTGCCGCCAGCATTTTAATCAAATCAACGATTTTTAACTTTGCAACATCCTTGTTAAGCACATTAGCAATATCACCGATCGCTTCCGTCCTCTGGGTATCCAGATGGTTGATCCGGCTCACTATGATCTGCTCATCATCCGTGATCTTTGATAATTCGTCCAAGTCCTCGGACACAATGACGGGAGTCTTACGCATGGACAAGGCAAGAAGCTTCTCGTATTCCTGACTTTCTTTCTCTAAAACGTCAATCAAGACCTCCATTAAGCTTGCCACGGCAGATACTCTCCTTCACTGTGTCTACAGACTCTCGATCTCCTCATACTTCCGCATCAGTTTCTCCGCGAAACTCTCGCTGCTCACCTGATAAGTGCCGTTCGCGATACCTGCTTTGATGGGAGCCGTCAGCTCTTCTCTGATATCATCGGCCGCCGCGACCGCATTCTTGGCAGTCTGGATATCTTTGCCGATACTGGAAATCTGTATCTTGTCAGAAGAAGCCGTCCTTGTCTGTTCCTGCGTCTTGACAGGTTTCTTCGCATTGTATAACTGCTGAACCTGTGTGTAAGCCTCTATACGCATAATGACTCTCCTTTCCGAACATAAATCTTTACACTATTTGTATCGGATATTTCCCGCAAGACTTTAGAGATGAATGCATTTTTTATTTTTTATCCGCCCGCGAAGCGGCAAAAGCCTGTCTCGCAAGCTCCAGCGCACCCATGATCCCCTGATCCCCGGCGAGGGACGCCGGTACGATATAGCGGTCCATATCGGCCAGCTCCTTCGTCTGTATGTAACCGTTCAACAGCCTCGCAACGTTTCGCCGGATCATCGGAAAAAGCTGTTCCTGCCGCATGACGCCGCCTCCGAGAATGATCATCTCGGGCGACAGGGTCAGGATATATCCCATAAGCGCCTGTGCTATGTAATCCGCCTCCAGCTCCCACACTTCCGCCCGGTCCGCCAGAAGCGCCGCCTTCTCTCCCCAGCGTTCCTCTATGGCCGGCCCGGACGCCAATCCTTCCAGACAGTCCCGGTGATAGGGGCAGTTCCCCGCGTAGCCGTCGCTCTCCTTTCGCCGGATCAGCACATGCCCGGCCTCCGGATGCAGCATGCCGTGCAGCAGCTTTCCTTCCGTATAGATACCGGCGCCCACGCCCGTGCCGACCGTCAGATAGACGACGACGCCCTTGCCGGCAGCCTGTCCGAAGACCGCTTCGCCGAGCGCCGCCGCGTTCACGTCCGTGTCAAGACCGACAGGACAGTGCAGCGCGTCCGCAAATGCGCCCGCCATATCGAAATCACGCCAGGCCTTCTTGGGCGTAGACGTGATATAGCCGTACCGCGGCGATGTCCTGTCCAGTTCAACGGGCCCGAAACACCCGATCCCGAGCGCCTCCACGCCGTGTTCCCCGAAATATGCCGTCATCTGCGGCACGGTCTCTCGCGGCGTGCCGGTCGGTATGACCTTCCTGTCATGTATCCTGCCGTTCTCGTCACCTATCGCGCACACCATTTTGGTGCCGCCCGTCTCCAGCGCTCCCAGTCTCATCGCGCTTCCTCCCCGCTTAGTCCACCTGCCGTATATTGATGCTGTTCTTATTATAGTATGCTTTCTGATTGTCGTCCGGCAGGGGCATATGGCACAGCGGATACTGATCCCCGCAGACCTCAGGCACGATCACGTCCGCCTCCGTGCTGTCATGCAGGAGTCTGTACTGCTCCTTCCGCACCTTGGCATACTGCGCCATTTTCCCGCTTGTAATGTATTCCATACAGTAGCCGTCCGTCGTGGTGAGCCCGCTGTAGTGTACGGCCGCCGGCAGGAGCGCCAGCCCCACCGCCATCGCCGGTATCATCAGCCGCTTTTTGAACCGCTCCGGTCCCCATATGCTCTTTGCAGCCGTCTCCTCATAGGTCAGACCCGCGCGCTCGGCCTTTCTGTGCCAATATCGTACCAGCCGCCGCTGCAGCCAGCCGGTCACATAGATCATGTTTGCCAGCGTTATGATGAGAAAAATATGAAAATACGTGTTGGGAACGCCGCCCGACACGTCAGATCTGGCATAGATCTCCGGCACATAGCTGGCCCAATAGATCCCGTTCATACAGACGACAAAAAGCAGCGGGAAACGGAAGCGGAAATCTCTGCCGATATTTCTCCACATCTCGCTCCAGATCAAAACCGCCAGTAAAATATAGACCACGGTCGTCACCGGATTCTTCAGGAAATAGTCTTCCCCGAGATAGATGCCGCGGTCGATCGCATAGTAGACGCACTGTAAGCCCCACTTCAGATCCGCCCCAAATTCCTCTCCGCCCCGCACGCGGTTGCCGGGCGCGAGAAAGCTGATGACCAGTCCGACAAGCTCCGCCGCAAAAGCGGCCAATATCCAGAGGTTCTTCCAATCGTACGCAAAAGAAAGCTTCCGGTTTCGCAGGTCAAACGCACGGATCCTGATCCTGCTTGCCAAGATCAGGCAGACCGCCAGCGTCGCGGCCACCGGCGCCAGATAGCTACCCCCCCCCAGAAGCGTAAAGCAGATAAAAAGCACCGCATAGTCCTTCCAACGCCCGTATTGCACAAACCTATGACTGTGGATCACCGCCAGCACGGCCAGAAAGAGCGGCACGGAATAGTGCATGACGCCGTTAAACCAGAAGATCCCCGAAGTCGTTCTCGGAATATACTGGATAGCCAGACACAGGACGCTGCACACGATGACCGCGTCGGCCCTGAAATCCAGCATTTTGACCAGATAGTAACGGGACAGGCAGGTAAAGCTGCCGATCAGCAGACCCAGTGAGATAAAAACCGTCAGGACATACCCGTTTTCATGAAAATGATGCGGCGATAAGGTAAACAGGAACATGGTAAACCATGTCCCCTGCCAATTCTCATAGAACTCCGACACCGTCCGGAGCGAGCCTTTCAGCGCGCCGATCAGGCCGCCCTCCACCAGTCCCCTATATGTGTGTACGCCGTACCAGTAATCATCACCGGTAGCATGGTTGTGCAGCCCCAGATAAAGGATCGGCAGAAGCGACAGGAAAAACAGAAACCACGCCGCGGCCGCGGCCCCTGACGGCCGCCTGAGAGCTTTGGGGAGATTCATATCCTCACACCTCCGTAAACGTTGTATTTCCTGCACAGATAATATTTTGAAAAGCTGCTCCTCTGCAGAGCGTCCGTCTGTAAATGTCCTCTGATATGATCCGGCAGATAGCTGTCCCACTTGACCTCCAAAATACTCTGTCCCGCCTCCATGACCGGTCTGGCAGCGATCTCTTTCTCCAGAAATCTCTCGATATCGTTGGAGGAGGCAAGGGCCTCGTCGAACGTGACGCGCACGTTTCCGTTAGGGTCTACGAAAGGATACCGGACATAATCCACAATGACCACCGGCCGTAAAACTTTTTCCTGCATTTCCAGAAGAAGCCGTGTCAGCGGCGCGGAAAGTCCCATGCCCGCGCTGAAGCTGACGCTTCGCCCCTCCATCATCTGCCGGCACAGCTGCTGCGGGATCGGGCTTGCCGTCTTGCGCGTCATGCCTCTGACCTTGCTTTTCTTTTCCAGAATGATCCTGTCGGGATCCGCGTTATAGATGCGGATACGGTATTTGTCTCTCAGATCCGTTCCGCCCTCATTCTCATAAAAACAGCCGTCCTCGAGATCATCGAAATACAGGCTTCTGATGTGATAGCACCCGTCCGCGCTGCAGTGGCTGTCGCGCCGCAAAAAACCGGCGGCCCGCACCTTCAATACGGCATTCTGCCTTGCATCGCACACGTATTTATACTCATGTCTGTAACTGCCCTGATCCGCCTGTTTGTTCATCACCTGTATCCCTCGTCCACTTCTTTGATCCCGCCGCACCGTATCGTCTCCATCACGGCATACAGCTGCAGCTCACATGCCGAGGCCGCGACATAGACGTCGGCGGATATCGCGTTCTCGCCCGACGTCACCTGACAGCGCCCGCCTTCCAGAATCACATAATCCCTGCCGCCCTTGGACACGATCCCCGTTCCTTCGCTCTCCACTTCCACCTGACTGTCCTTGATGATCACGCCGTCATTTCCCCGGATCCCGTTATTCTTGGCGCGGATCGAAACGTCGCTCTCCACGATCTTAAGACAGTCCTTCGACCGGATCGCGTCATGGCGGTATCCGTACACATGCAGTTTCCCCGGCCCGTTGATCGTCAGATCCGCAACGCTATAGAGACAGGCTTCCGCCTCCCCGTCATACCCTGCGCCGTCAGACAAAGTGTTCTGCGTTCCCTCCGCCAGTGTGATCACCACTTTATCGGCATTCTCGACCAAGACCGCCGGGCCTTTGTCATTCTCGATCTCCGCATTATCCAAGATCAGATGAACCAGCTCGTCGTCATACACGCTGACCCTGATCCCGCCGTTCCATTTTCCCCGCAGCACATATGCGCCTTCCTCGACGATGCTCAGGATATCGCCTTCCACGGTATACCAAGGCCGTGTTTCCCCGGCCGCCGTATCCAGCCGCACTTCCCTTGCCGCCGCATCGCCGCATTTCGTGTCGGCGCTCGTTATCTCGGCAGGGAGCGCCTGTATGTCCGCAGCGGCAGCCGTCCGCTGCAAGCCGCCGTTTCCCACGCCGGTATCCCATATCTGTTGGCAGCCGGAACAGACCATGCCGGTCAAAACGACCGCCAACAGCGTGTTGCATCTCTTTCCCATGCCTTAACCCGCCTTCTACTCCTCTATAAGACTACCACGCCAAAATGCAATCGTCAATGCGGCCGTCATGCTACGCGTCTTCCGCCTCCATAAAATAGAGCCGCGAGGCAAAGTCGGGAAAATGCCTCACCTCACTGTTGTAGCCGGCCCCGGCAAACGCCTGTTTCAGTCTGACGCCGCCGTACATCAGCGTGTCGCCATATGCCCGGCAGTCCTCCGTCTCACCGTCCATCTTCACAAACCGCGCGACCGTCCTGTGCAGCAGGGAATCCGGCCTGATATGGACAGGCGCCGCCGTGTTGATCAGATCCCCGAACTCTCTCACATCGTATTTCAGCGCCCGGTTGCAGAAGCGGTATCTTCGCGCGGGATCGAGTCCCTTTGCCTTGTAATACGCTGACTGCATGTTTGGCTGCACGAGCTTCTGCATCAAAAATCCCACGGCTCTGCCCCGATCGGCGGACACGCACGTCCACTCCGTGATATTGCCGGGAACGCCGCCCTCCCCGCATGCAAAGGTCCTGCCCCGATAGAAATCGCCTTTCTGCAGCACCTCGCGCCACCGCTTATACAGGGCGATCTGCTCCTTCACCGCAGCCAGTTCTTCTTTTTTCATATCGCAGAGATTGCACTCGTAACCGCAGATGCCAAAGCACGCCACATCAAAGCGCGTCTCCAGCGGCGTCGTCCGCAGTGTCTGGTGATTCGGGCAGCCGGACACATGCGCCCCTACGACAGACATCGGATAGCCGTAGCTGTATCCCGTCTGGATCTCGGCGCGGCACAGCGCGTCAGTGTCGTCGCTGGCCCAGATCTGCGGAAAGTAGCACAGGATCCCCAGATCGAACCGGTTGCCGCCCGCCGAACACCCCTCGAACAGAATATGCGGAAACCGTTCCGTCAGCTCCCGCATACAGCGGTACAGGCCCAGCACATAGCGGTGCGCCACCTCGCCCTGCCGTTCCGGCGGCAGCGCGCTCGAATAGTAGTCGGTAAAGGTGCGGTTCATGTCCCACTTCACATAGGAGATCCCTTTCGTGGAAAACACCCGGCTCATCTCTTCTATGATATGATCCTGCACTTCCCGTCTCGTCAGATCCAAGATCCGCTGGTTTCTTCCCTCCGCATGGGGCTTTCCGGGAATCTGCAGCGCCCAGTCGGGGTGGGCCTCGTACAGTCTGCTCTTTACGTTCACCATCTCCGGCTCTACCCATATGCCGAAATCCATGCCGAGCGCCCGCACTTTCCGTGCCATTCCCTCCAGGCCGTCCGGCAGCTTTTTGCGATTCACTTCCCAGTCGCCCAAAGACTGCGTATCGTCGTCCCGCGTTCCGAACCAGCCGTCGTCCATGACAAAGAGTTCGATGCCCGCATCCCTGCCCGCCTTGGCGAGCTGCAGAAGTCTGCGCTCATCAATGTCAAAATAAGCCGCCTCCCAACTGTTCAGGAGTACGGGACGCAGCCTGTCCTTCCACTCGCCGCGCACGATGTGCTCCCTCACAAAGCGGTGCATGCCCCGGCTCATGCCGTTATACCCCTCGCAGGAGTAACTCATCACCGCCTCGGGCGCCTCCAGATCCTCCCCCGGCTCCACCAGAAAAGAAAAGGACTGCGGATTCATGCCGGAGAGGAATCTGGTCTTTCCATATCCGCTGACCTCCACCGCCTCATAGTGATTGCCGCTGTAGATCAGGTTGAAGCCATAGCAGTCTCCCGCCTCCTCCGAGGTGTCCGTCTTGCTCAGCATAACGAAAGGATTCGCCCGGCTGGACGATGTCCCCGTGTAGGAGGCGTTCACATGCTTTCCGGACATGACACGCGTGTCGGTCCTCTTCATCTCTCTGGCCCATGTCCCGGTGAAGGTCGTAAAAACATATTCCGGCGTGTCGAAGTCGATCTGCAGACTCATGAGCCGCTCCAGCCGGACCTGCTCCGCGCTCTCATTGATAAACCGTACACTTCTCGTGATCACATCGCAGTCTGCGTACACATAGTAGTGCAGCTCCAGAGCGAGCGCATACTGTCGATCTCTGAGGGTAACGCAGAGATGCTCCGTCTCATTGTTCTCGTCGTAAGAGCCCGGAAGCGTCCGGTACGCTTCCTTGCCCGTGCCGATCTCGGCCTTCTCAAACAAAAAATCGGACGTGCCGCTTCCGTCCGCGTGGATCACCTCGATGAACGGTTCCCTGATGTCTCCCTTGCCATAGGAGGACATCTCAAGTCTGATGTCCTCCAGAGAAAAGTCCTTATTTTCCTGATCGTAGGCGTTGGTGTTGCCCGGCATGAAGGCGTGTTTTTCCGTCAGCGCCTCCATGTCCGCGTCGCTTTCGACCGTGATCCTCCTGCCGTAATACAAGTGTTCCAAATGTCCCGTTTTCGTCACCCGAAAACAGTATGTGGTGTGCTCTGTCGCCAGCGCGAAATATTGTCCGAATCTCCGAATCATCTCGATCTCCTTACTCTCCTTCATGCTTCCGCTTGATCTGCGAAGCGATCTCCTCCACCTTCTGCTCCGTGAGCATGTATTTCCTGCGGAACAGGAACACCGCCAGAAGAAGCCCCAAGATCGGGATCACCGTCATCGTCATGCGAAGGGCAAAAATCGAGAATGACGACACCCCCGAAGCCGCCGCGCTGTCATTCAGATCCGCCACGGACAGGCAGATCGACGCGATCAGCACCGCCACGCCGGATGCCAGCTTGACGACAAAGGTCTGCATGGAGAAGATCACGCTCTCGTCGCGCCGGTCGTTCTTCAACTCGCCATAGTCCACCGTATTCGCCAGAAATACCGTGGTCAGCACCGTCAGCATACCGAACGCCGAGAACACAAAGAAGGCCGGAACAAACAGCATGAAAATATTCGTAAGCCCCATGCACATCATCACAAAGAGCACCGCATAGCCGGTGATCGCCATGACAAAGCTCACATAAAACACCTGCAGAGAGTTGATAAATCTGCGCAGCAGCGGATAGAGAAGCATCATGGACAGGATCTGGATACCGCCGCCGAACGTGTTGAATAACGTGTAGTCATCCACCCATTTCTGCCCTCCGATGTCATACTGGAAGAAGTAGATCAGCAGATTGGAGGTGATGTACAGCGAGCAGTTGATCAGCACGATCGCCGCCACAACGACCATCGTCTGGTCATTCTGGATCAGTGCGCGGAACATCTGCCCTACGGTGGGCGCTTCCACGTCTACGGTAGATTTTTCCTTGATATTGATGCAGGTGATCACGATGAACACGACGAACAACACGGCGATGATCAGCGCAAACCGCCGGAAGCCCACGCGGTAATCGTCCTGTCCCAGCGCCACCACGCACTTCATCGTGATAATGGTGATCAGCGCCGAGCCAACGCCCGCACAGGAACGCGCCAGCGTGGTAAGCCCTTCGCGCTCCCTGCCGCCCTCCGTGAAGGCCGGGATCATGGACCAGTAGGGGATATCCATCATCGTGTAGGTGACGCCCCACACAACATAGACGATCGCCGCATAGGCCACCAGTCCGCTGCCGTTCAGGGCCGGCGGCGCAGAGAACATGATGAACAGGATCGCCGCGTTTAAGATCGTGCCGATCAAAAGCCACGGACGGAATTTGCCCCATCTCGTCCTCGTCTTCGCCACCAGCACACCCATGACCGGATCATTGAATGCGTCGAACACGCGGGCCGCCATCAGAATGATCCCCATCGCCGCCGCGCTCACGCCTAATATGCTCTGATAGTAGTACAGGACATAGCTTGCGGAAAGCATGTAGACCATGTCCTTTCCCACAGCTCCCAAGCCGTATGATGCCTTTTCCTTAAATGAAAGTTTCATGTGCGTTACCTCCCCGTGTATCCTTTCTTCTGCATCGCAAGCTCCACGACCTTATACGCTCCGTCGTAGATGCCCGCCGCCTTATTCTTTACAATATTGCCGCACATATCCTGCAGCAGACTCTTTTCCCGGATAAAAAGCCGGATCATCTGCAGCGTATGCGGAATGTCCCTGCACTCCAGCGTGCCGTCCCCGATCTCCGCGGAATGGATCGCGCCCCACTGCTCATGGCCGCCCACGCGCTTGATAAAGAGCTTCGGCACCGGATAAAATGCGAGCTCGCTCGGCTTCGTCACAAGCACATCACAGCTGCGCATGAGCAGATTCGTGCAGTAGACCGCCTCGAAGATATTTTCATGCCAAAAAGCATGTACCCCTGTCACATCACCCGTAAGCGCAGCTTCCGCAAAACGCTCCGTCTCCTCCCATTTATCAAAGTGCGTCTCGGAAACCTCGCTCAGCCCCGGGATCTCCCGCACAAGCTCTTCCCACACGTTGCGGTAATCACCCACATTGACATAGAGGGCTGCCTTATCCTTGCGGATCAGCGGGAGCAGATATCTGATGATCGCCGCAAAAATGTCTTTCTGCGCGCCGGCGCCTCCGATCGTCAACAGGAACCGGAAAGGCTTCCCTTCCGTCTGCCGCCTTATTCTCGCCTCACAGTCCTTCTCGATATTGCTCACCAGCTCATGATCGATATAGTGGCCCGTGTATACCAGCGCCTCCGCCGGCATAGGCTCCAGCACCGCGCCGCCGCGCATGCCGTTCAGGATCCGATAGCCCTGATAGGCGAAGTGCGTCTGCACCGTGTGCAGACTGCCCTCGGACAAATGCAGCGCCATAGGCCAGTTGTCCGGTATCGCATTGACCACATGCTTCATACCCGCGTGGACCGCCGCCTGTGCCGGCCAAACATGGGTCGCTACCACGGGAATCTCCTTCGGCACGTTCCGATACACGGCAGCCATAAGTTCCGCATTCTTCTGATCCGACGCGTTGTAGCTCAGTTTGCGGAAGCCCTCGTAATTCATAGGCTCCCACACCAGCTTGTTGAACAGTCTGCTCTTGCCCGAAAGTCTGGAGCCCAGAGAGTACAGGTCATTCTGCGCACTGATGACCTTCGTGCAGGTCGTGTGGCGGTAAGAGTTCAGATCCATCCAGTAGGGCGTGTAGCCCATAGACTTCGCCGCCGACGCGATAGCCATGGAGATCCTGTAATGGCCGAATCCCATTCGGATATTGCCGACGATGATCCCTTTATCCTCATCAAACACCGCCTCTTTCTGCGGCGCGCTGCCGCTTTTCCCCAGCAGGACATTCATAACGCCCAGCGAATCGCCGATGTAGGCGTTTTTCTCGACGGTGACCGGATAGTCCGCCGCCGAATCGTCCCCGAATCTTCTGACATACTTTTGTTTGGAGCGCACCGCTTTGCGATAGACGCCCGCCGGCATCGGATTGCCGAAGATCACCTTTGCTTTTTCACTCATACCTCATTTCCCTCCTGTTTGTGTACTTTGATTCCTTCCATTAAGATCCGGACCACCTCGTCAAGCGCGTCCTGATAGGAGATCTCGTTTCGGATCAGGATATCCCGCTGAAAAAACTGCTCCAAGGACGCTTCCAGCATCATCTTGAGGATCGGGATCCTGACCGGCACGATACTGCCCTCCGCAATGCCGCGCTCGATCAGCTCGATCGTCGTCTCCCAGCCTGTCTCCAAGCGCAGCTCCACCTGCTTGTATATCTTCGGATATCTGTCCTTCAATAGATAAAGTTGGCGCAGATCCACATCTTTATACCCTTCCGGCAGCACGCCCAAGATCCTGTGTACTTTTTCCACAGTGCTCAGGCTGTCGTCGTCCACCACCGCCTGCTCGCTCTCCTTGATCGTGTCGAACATGTAATCCACCATAGCAAGGAACAGCGCCTCCTTGTCGTCAAAGACCTTGTACAGCGTCTTCTTGCTGATCTTCAACCGCTCCGCGATGTCGTCCATCGTAAATTTCAGACCCTTTTCACGAAAGATCCGTATCGTACCTTTTAAAATCTCTTCTCTCAGATCCATATCTATCCCCCGTTGTCAGCAAGCTGTATGGCGTTTCTGAAAAAAATAAGGAAACTGATTTTTAATTTTCAGTTTCCTTAATCATATCATGTCGTGCTATGCGCCGCAAGAAACTATTTTTACGAAAATAGTTTCCTCAATTTATCTATATTTACCAAAAGGCTGCGGGATCGGGAAAGGAATTTGATGGACATCGCATGCCTGATGTGCTACAATTGACCCCGAAGATTTTTGTTATGAATGATAGCGATTAGAAACAAACAAGGTTTGATCAATGGACGAAGCAAGAATCATAGACAAAGAACTGATCGAGGAATTTTCCAATCTTCCGGAGGGTTTCTGGGATTTTAAAAATGACGATACCAAGGAACTGACCCACAGCATTCACAATTATCCGGCCGTCATGGTATATCCCATAAGCCGCAATATCCTCAAGATCGTGAACAAATATCGTTCCTCGTCATCTCTCCTTGATCCGTTCATGGGATCCGGAACGGTTCTCTTAGAGGGCTTGTTAGCAGGATGTACAGAAGTATACGGAAATGACCTGAATCCGCTTGCCTACAAAATATCCAAAGCAAAAACAACACCTCTTCATTGCGATCTCGACAAAGCATTTAACGACTTCGCCAATAAACTCGATCAAAAATATGACCTTTACTCTGTCGTCTTAGCCGGTATCGATGATTACATCTTTGAAAATAATTATGATATTACCGCGAAAATTAACGACAAGACCAACTGGGGCGCAAATGCCAGCAGTATTTTAAATGCGTATTTATCAGCCCATAACTCCGACCTTATTATCCCGGAGATACAGAGCGTAGGGTTTTGGTTTGTGCCCCGCTGCATTTTAGAGCTTCAAATAATCAGAAATCTTATTTGCGAGATCGCAGATACAGATTTACAAGATTATTTCATGATAGCTTTTTCCGAAACGACCCGACTCGTTTCCAACAGGCGAAACGGTGAATTTAAGATGTACCGAATGACGCCTGAAAAAGTAGCTGCTTATAAGCCTGATGTAAGATCCACCTATCTCAATACTTTATCTTCAAACATATGTAAAATGAAAGCTTTTATCAAGAGAGCAGAGGATCGTGTTTTAGGCTCCGTACACCTCAGCCGCGAAGATTCCCGGCTTCTAAGCAGCGTTCCGGATCAGTCCATCGATATCGTTATAACCTCCCCTCCCTACGGTGACAGCCGAACGACCGTAGCGTACGGACAATTTAGCAGAGTTTCACTCCAATGGTGTGATTATGACACTCTTTCTTATAAAGAGATCATTGATATCGATAAAAATCTCATGGGCGGCACTCCATTTAAAAAGGGATTTGCAAACTGTTTACCGAGCGCGACGCTTGATCATGCGCTTTCAGAAATACTAAAACCCTCGGAAAACTTAGAGCGCGCAGGAGATGTATTTAGTTTTTACAAGGACTTAAATGACGTGTTGAAGGCCGTGACCAAAAAATGCAGAACAAACGCTTATCAGTTTTGGGTCGTAGGCAACAGAACTGTCAAAGAGGTGTCTCTCAAAACAGACCAAATACTGGTAGAATTAGGCAGGAATCTTGGTTTAAAACACATAATGACCATGAGGCGCGCTATCAGCAATAAAGTAATGCCCAGCCTTAATTCACCCACCAATGTTTCCGGAAAAAAAGCCAAGACGATGTGCAAAGAATTGATTGTCGTATTCAGAAAAGAGTGAGGCGCTTCCTCACTCTTTCTTAATCTTTAACAAATCTGATGCTTTTTGAACAGCGCATCCTGATCGGCTTCTCTTATTCTAAATCCCGTTCCATGATCATGCGTTCTGCCATCAGGATACTGCCCTATCCTAAGATCAATATAGATACGGCCTTCTCTTAATAAATCGAGAAAACCGTCATAGCTGAATCCGTCACATACATATGCTTCTCTATAACGGAATTGCTCACTGCTTCCACGGCCTCTTGATTCCGCTTTGGCGTATACTAATTTATATGGATATTTCCTCTCAAAATTCTTTCGCAAATCTTCAACGCTCCAGTAAGCATTGGCATATCCGGATTCTGATTCTATTATGATCTTAGCGTCCGGATCTTTCGCCAAATAATCGACTTTGAGTTTATGACCTGTATCCGCAATCTTAACAAAGCCCAAAGAATTTAATGTAGCATGAAGAACTTTTTCGTCATTATCGTACGCAGAACTTGCATAGCCAAATGCCAGCCGCAAAACAGTATTCGATCCCTTAGGCATCGGAGCCTTTGTAAAAAGGGTCAACATGCTATTTGAATCGCATCGCGAAGCTTTTAACTCATATTCACCGAAATCCGGCCCTTGATAGTTATTTTCCCTAATACCAAGCAGATCCTCCAATGTTTTGCCGATACCCGTATTACCGGAACGATGCGTAGTGATCCAACCCATCTCCTGAATCTTTTTGTACTCTCTGATAAAATCATCTAACGTGTTAATCATGATGCTTTCCCTCTTCTTCCATCGTCCTGCATAATTGAGACATCGGTATTTCAAATCCGTCCGCGATTTTCTTGATATTTTGTATGGAAATGTTTCTTTTCCCGGATTTCACGGAAGCATAGTAGGTGCGATCCATTTCTATCAATAAGGCAAATTTCTCTTGGCTTAATCCTTTCATCTTTCTCAGCTTCTTACAGGCCCGTCCAAAATCTTGTTGTATCATTTCCGTACCTCCTTGATTTAAAGTATTCAATTGTTGTATATAACACAACGGGGTATGAGCAACAATTCGGCAATATAAAAAAGAGTACCGCTCTATAACTGCAAAATAGTTATAGGGCAGTACTCCCTTGTTAAATAACGTTCTTTTATCAATCGGAAACGGCGCTCTCCGCAGCCTTTTTCTCTTTCCTCGAAAAAATGATGATCGCGCCCAAAAGCGCAACGGCGATCGCAAGCTGCACAAAAAACACTATCTTCAGACTCGTATAATTCTCTTCGCTGAAGCTAAGCGGTAAGACATACTTCTCAATATCTGCCTCGTCTGCAAACCACCCTGTCTCTGCAAACCATTGTTTCATGTATTTGTACAATTCGTCATCTAATGTCACCAATCCGCCTGTAATATGGACCGGTGCCGCATCGACCTCTTCCGATTCCATATAGATCCAGTCCATTGTACTCTTGCTGAGTTCTTTCAGCATATCATAATTGTCATTCTTTGAACTTGTTTCAAGCGCCACATAATAGGTTTCTTCTCCTACCCATATGGGCATGATATAATAATAGGTAGCATCGCCTATCAAGGTCGAATTATCGTAACCGTTTGTCTGGGTTTGCGTTTCCGTGCCAAAGCATTCCATCAGAAAAGGAAGCTCCGTTTCAATGGCAAATCCTCTCTTTAAACGGCCCGCATCGGTCAAGGCGTCTTCATAAATATCCGCCGGCTCGCTAAACGCCATTTTCGTCAGCGCACTGCCGCCATACATCAATATGAGCAGCACGACCAGAATCCCTATACAAAAATTCCTCAGTACCTTATACATTACTTTTCTCTCCCTCGCTTTATTTGCGCTTGCTATCTATGCAAGCTGTTCCCATTATACCCCCCCCCAGAATGCTTCTGTCAAGCCGGTCGATTTCGCCCGGCATATGGCGGGCAGCCAATAAAATAAGACGCAGGACACCGTCAACAACTTCCGGCCGCATCCCGCCCATCCTCTGTCCGGCCTCCGCAAAAAAAGAAAGCGGGGCTCACTTTATAGAGTCAGGTCGTGGTCTTCCCGCAGATCCCTGATCAGCTCACGTAATTCTTTCATACGATTCATCCTCTTGTGAAATATTTTTTGTTGTTTCCATTATTATTTCACAACAATAAGTTGTATTTAAGGGATTCCTCATATGGAAAAATTTATGTGGGTCAAACAACATATAGTTGTATGCAAGCAACAGAAAGCCGTAAACGCTGTTCCTAATTTCCCAATATCACTCGGATACGGAGCGCCCAACGCGCGCATCAGCCATGCATCAGTCTTCTCCGGTCAGACGGACGATCCGATAGTCATGCCCAACCGCCGGAAGAAATTTTTCTATGACATCTTTTGTCCGCATTTTCAGGCTGGAGGTACACACGCACGGATGGCAGCCAAGATATTCTCCGTTCAGCACATCCTCGTCTATCAAAAGCTGCACCGCGCCCTCTCTGTCATTCATCAGCCCCATGATGCTGACCGCACCGGGTTCAATATCCAGATATTTCAGCATATCCTCCGGATCGGCAAAGGACAGTCTGGAGGAAGCGATCTGCGCCGACAATTCTTTGGTCTTGAATTTTTTATCTCCCGGCATCATCAGGAGATAAAAACAGGTTTTCTGCCGATTGCACAGAAAAAGGTTCTTGCAGATCACCACCTCCAACACCGCATCGATTTCATTACAAGCCGCCATATTGTCCGCCGGCTCATGGTCGGTCCGCTGATAACGGATGCCCAGCGCATCCAGAAGATCGTAAGTCCTGATCTCTCTCGGCAGTCTGCCCTCTGTGTTTTCCGGTCTTCCGTCATACAGTTCCATTCTCGAAATACTCCTTTATCTCCCGCATCCGCTCCGTCTGCGCCACCGAGAACGGACACCGGCTGTCGCAATGCCCGCAGCCAATGCAGTCGGCGGCATTCTTTTCCAGTACACGGTAATGTTCTCTCGCCATATCGTCCCCGATCTTTGCCAGATCATAGAACTTGTTCACGGCGCCGATGTCTATTCTGGCAGGGCACGGCTCACAGTGGTTGCAGTACACGCATTTCCCGCTTGCCTCCGGCGGGGCGAAATTGCCGATCACGCTGTAATCCAGCGCGCTTTCCGGCTGCTGTTCATATTTTAATAAATATTCCATTTCCTTCACGCTCTGCACACCGGGCAGGACCGTCAGCACGCCGGGCTTGTCCAGTGCATAGCGGATACACTGGTACTGCGTAAGCGCTTTTCCAAACGGCGATGTCTTTCCGTCCAAAAGCTGCCCGCCCGAAAACGGCTTCATCACGGAGATGCCGACTCCCTGCTTTTCACACCGCCGGTAAACCTCCGCCCGTTCGTCCACTCCGCCGTATGCGTATTCCCCATGATGATAATCATAGGCCGGATTGACGGAAAACATCAGCATATCGATCAGATCCGCATCCAGTATCTCCCGGATCACGGACGGCGTATGGGAAGACGCTCCCATGTGCCTGACCACGCCCTGACTTTTCATGTCCAGCAGATATTGCAAAATGCCATTCTTCTGATAGGCTGCCCAATCCGCCGAAGTATCCATACAGTGGATAAAGCCGTAATCGATATGATCCGTTTTCAGATCCCTTAACTGCCTGTCCACAGAACGCTTCACCGCATCCAGATCCAATGTCCAGCCGTATGTGACCTTGGAATAATCCGCCCCGAAATGGATCTGGTACATGACCTGATCCCGCACATCCGACAGTGCCTCCCCGAAAATGGAAAATGCGGTCCCGTCTCCGGCAGCAAGGTCAAAATAATTGACGCCGCCCTCATATGCCCGCCGTACCGTGCGGACAGCCTCTCCTTTGTCCGCTTCCACGATGTACGCCGTACCCATGCCGATCTCGCTGATCTTATCCCCGGTTCTCCGGTTTACTCGGTATTTCATCAAAATCTCCTTCCCGCAGATTGCTGAATCTGCGTCTATTATACCATATCACAAACCGGGCTGAAAGAACTGATTGAAATGCTTCTGTTGGGAAGCAGAAAAAATGAGATGTGAAGAAGGAGGGGATACATATGGAAAATAACGTGAAAGGTAAGCACTATTGGTGTTGTATATGATTTTGGAGCTTGTCGGTATTGTAGTGACGATGATCAGTATCATCGTGACGATTATCAGTATCCGGCAGACCAGAAAAAATAATAGACATCAAAAAAGCAACCGCTCCCGCCAAAGTTAGGTTGCTTTTTTGAGTAACAATTAACCGAGGCGAACCGTTCGGTAACACCCTTTTTGTATAAAATATCGTAACACTGATTGACGCTTTCATCAATAACTTTTTGCCTGATAGTCACTCATTCAGATTTTACACTTCTTTTACACACCCAAGTCAGCGTCCCGCAATCCCAAATGTTGAAAAACGGTACTTATCAAAGACGCAAAAAATACCCCATATATTTTTTTCAATTATTTTTTAATAAATCTTCTTTAAGTTGATGACATTGGAACTGAAATATAATACCCAACACCCACGAACAATCCCATAATCGCAACATAATCCATCAAAAACAGCGCCAGCGGTTCTTCAAAATCAAAGAACACAAAATGATACCGCAGAAGCATATAATTTCCAAAGTCCCGTTTGATAAAAGCATAGACTCCATAGACCGCAATCAAAGCGGCTGTCATGCGAAGTATCCATCTGCAGCCTTTCGATGATTTCTTCATGAGCTTCGCTGCCATGCCCATGATCATGCGCCAGTGCAGTCCCAGATGCAATGACATAAATACAAATCCCCAATAAGCGCACAGCATATGTGCGCTCCTTGCCGCTGCCTGTCCGCCTCTTACGCCCAAAAATGAAAAAACGGTACGGGACAGCAGGATGCCGCTGACCATAGAACCGCACATAGTGAGCAGTACAAGGACAACAAGTGTTGTCTGCACAACACGATAAGGGGTGTATTTACCTTTATGTATACTGAGACTCCACTTCCGGTTCAAAAAATGATGTAAAACAAACAAGACAAACATTCCGGTGCCGAGCCATTCATGGATGGCTTCCCCAACGGCGGGATTGCTGCCGCATACCAGGCTGTACGCCATTAGCAGCAGCAGAGCAACGGTCATGAGAATATCGACTGTCATTTTCCATATTTGTTTCGATTTCATAACAGCTTTTCTACACTTTCAATCCAATCACTGACTTTTTGATCCGGAGTTTCCATATGAGCACCGCCTGAAGAATCAAACTGTATCTGCATTTCGCAGACCGACTTTGCTCCCTTGCAAACTTTTTTCATATCCTTGATCACATGACCAGGCCAGCCGCCGTTCGTCATAAACGGGATGACAGTTTTTCCCGTCCAGTCTTGACTGTTCAGAAAAGTCAGAACAGCGGGAGCCATCGTGTACCACCATGTCGGCGTTCCGACGGCAATCACATCATAGTCGGAGACAGGATACGGGAGCGGTTCAATGTTTGGCTGGAAACCGCTCTCAACCTCCCGTTGTCCCTGATCGACGACATCCTGATGGCTGCCCGTATACGGCACAACTGTTTTAAGCTCTGCAATATCAGCGCCCGTTGCTTTTTGCAGCCGTTCTGCAATTTTTCTCGTGTTCCCGTTCGACCACGAGTAGTAAACAATCAATAGCTTCTTCACACTAATCTCCCCATTCAATCCAGTTTTTCGTAAACCTCATCCGTCACGGCTTCGCACCACTCGGTACGGCTTTCCTCACCGGGAACCTCCACCGCAAGGTGCTGGAACCAGCAGTCCTTCGCTGCACCGTGCCAATGCTTTACATTTGCAGGAATATTCACGACATCGCCGGGACGGAGTTCCTGTGCCTCCTTTCCTTCCTCCTGATACCATCCACGACCGGCAACACAGAGTAACATTTGTCCGCCGCCGCTTTTTGCATGATGGATGTGCCAGTTGTTGCGGCAGCCGGGTTCAAAGGTCACGTTGAACACCGGTACCTGCGCTGTAGAAACAGGTGCGAGATAGCTCTGCCCAATGAAATACTGCGCAAATGCATCGTTCTTCTGTCCGACGGGGAAAACGGAAAGATCTTTTGCCGGAGCGCCCTCATCTTCGCCATAGACTTCCGCGATCAGCGGAAAAGCGCTCCACGCTTTCGGCCAGCCGCAGTAAAAGGCAAGCTGGGTTACGATCTCCACTGCCTCCGTCCTAGTAACGCCGTGTTCCTTGCCTAGCGCAAGGTGGCTTTTTAGCTGCGGGTAAAGCCCCGCCGAGAACAGCGCCGCAATGGTGACCATGCTTCTGTCTCTAGGCGAGAGTTTATCTTCCCGCGACCAGACTTCTCCAAACAGTACGTCGTCATTCAGTTCTGCGAATTTGGGAGCGAGACTGCCAAGCATATCACGTCCCGCCGTTTGTTTCTTTGCCATATCGATCCCTCCTTATCTGCACTCATTCAGAACTGCCAACAATTCTTCTTTCGTAAATTTCTTACAGCATCCGCCGGTCAGCACCGTGCTGTCCGCGATCGCTTTATAATCGGTATTCTCCGGGAGGCCCATTTCAGAGAAAGTTTCCGGCAGTCCGATTTCCCGGATAAATGCCGCCAAGGAATCCAGAAACGCATTGGCAAGTTCTTCCTCCGATTTTCCGTCAGGATCAATGCCCCAGACGTTGACCGCCAGTCTTGCAAACTGGGGCGCCGCTTCCGGCAGCATATAGCAGTACAGCACCGGATGGATGACCGCCAGCCCCTGTCCGTGGTTGCAGTCGGTGTAAGCGCCAAGCTGATGCTCTAACATATGCGCCTGAAAGTCCGTGACCTTGCCGATCTTTAAGATCCCGTTTTCGCCCATAGCCGCCGCCCAGACAAGCTCGCTCCTTGCCTGAATGTCCTGCGGATCTTTTAAGGCTGCCCGCAGATTGCGGATAATATTGCGTTGGCAGGCCTCGTTGATCTCGTCGGAGAGATTTGTCTCCCGCGGAGATCCCATGTAGGTCTCCATACAGTGGGACAGCGCATCAAATGCCCCGGAAACGACCTGCTTCATCGGCATCGTCATCGTATAGACCGGATCGAGGATGGCAAAATCATAAAACGCGCCCCACAGAGGGCCTTTGACTTTCTTTTCCTCGTTGGTGATCACCGCGCCGTTGTTCATCTCCGCTCCGGTGCCGAAAGCCGTCACCACCGCGCCCATCGGAATAAAATCCATGGGGCCGCCATGCTTTACGGTTTCCAGTTCCCACAGATCTTCGTCCGTCCTTGCCTGTGCGGATACGACCTTGCAGCAGTCGATAACGCTGCCGCCGCCCACGGCGAGGATAAAGTCGATCTGATTCTCACGGGCGAGCCGTGCGCCTTCCTGCACTTTGGCGTAAGTGGGGTTGGACATAATGCCGGTAAATTCCGTGACATTCTTTCCGGCGTCGGCGAGAAGTTTCGTCAGTTCATCATAAATGCCGTTCTTTTTGATCGAGCCGCCGCCGTAGGCAAGCATCACGTTTTTTCCCGCTTTCGCAAGCTCCGCCGGCAGGTTCTTTTTGGCCGCTTTTTCTCCAAAATAAACCGTTACGGGATAACGGTAGGTAAATATATTCATAATCAAAACCTCCTTTACTTCACAAAGCGTCCATGCAGCGCCCGGACAAAGTTCGGATCAAAATGATTGACGATCTCGCTGTGGCCGATGTCAAACGGTGCGATTGCTTTCATTTCGTCCTCGGTAAGACTAAAATTCCAGATGTCGAAATTCTGTTCCATGCGGTCCCTGTGTGTGGACTTCGGGATCACGACAACGCCCCGCTGTACGTTCCAGCGAAGAGCAACCTGCGCCGCGCTCTTGCCGTATTTTGCGCCAATTTCCGTCAGCACCGGATCCGTAAAGATCCCATGTTTCCCCTCCGCAAAGGGACCCCACGCTTCCGGCTGCACTTCGTATTCTTTCATCAGGGAAAGTGCGTCCGTCTGCTGGAAGAACGGATGCAGCTCCACCTGATTTACCATAGGCATCACTTCCACCGTCTCACAGAAATCCGCCAGCACATGAGGGTAGAAGTTGCAGATGCCGATAGCGCGAATGCGCCCTCCCTTGTATAATTCTTCGAGCGCCCTCCACGCACCGTAGTAGTCGCCCATAGGCTGATGCAAAAGATATAGATCCAGGTATTCCAGCCCCAGCTTTTGTAAGGAGTTTTCAAACGCTTTTTTCGCGCCCTCGTAGCTGGAATCCGACACCCACAGCTTGGTAGTAACAAATAAGTCCTCTCTGCAGGCGCCGCTCTTTTTGATCGCCGCGCCGACTGCTTCCTCAGAGAAGTATTGTCAAGTGTGTTTGTAAAACTTTTTCAAATTCCGCATCTAAAT
>CANQTF010000009.1 GCA_947626745.1 uncultured Lachnospiraceae bacterium | reverse complement strand
TCAAGAAAACAGGTCTAAGATCATTTTTCTTTAGGAACAATCTTTTTCATGTCAACTGACAATTCGTTTACTTCATCGACCTATAAGGAAAAAGTTGACAGACCCTAGGGGGGGGGTAAAATATATTAAATTATAATATTTGCCGCAGCATAGAGGAACGACAATGGATACTTTGTATATCGTGATGCCAGCCTATAATGAAGAAAGCAATATAGAAAGAGTGATTGACGCATGGTATCCGGTTCTGTCCGGAAAAAGTGAAAACTCCAGATTGGTGGTTGCCGACAGTGGAAGTCATGATAAAACCCATATGATACTGAAACAAATTTCTGAGAAATATCCTAAGTTGGAAATTTTGGAAGATACCATGAAAGAGCATGGGCCCAAGGTAATTGCTTTATATAAATATGCAGTCGACCGTGGAGCGGATTATATTTTTCAGACGGATTCCGATGGACAGACAGATCCGGGAGAATTTGCCGCTTTTTGGAACGGGAGAAAAAATAAAAATGCTATTATCGGAGTAAGGCCGGTAAGAGGAGACGGGTATGTCAGGGGATTGGTAGAAAAGATTCTGTGCTTGATTCTGAGACTTTATTTTGGCGTCAGGATCAGGGATGCAAATGCGCCTTTCCGTCTGATGAAGGCCGAGATACTAAAAAAATATCTGCATCATATGCCGTCAGACTACAATCTTCCGAATGCAATGCTGACGGTTTATTTTGTTTATTTCAACGAAAGTGTTGAATTCAGAGAAATCACATTTCGGGCACGTCAAGGTGGTGTAAATTCCATTAATATCAGAAAAATTATGCAGATTGGCTGGAAGGCTCTGCATGACTTTTGGGGGTTCAAAAAGGATATCAATAAAGTATACACGGAGAAAACAAAAAATAATGAATAGGGAAGTATTCATAAAGAAACTATTTGAAGATCATAAATGGTTAAAACAAGTTCTCCTGATGCTGTTTTTCGCAGGGCTTACTTTTTGTTTTTTGATCAAAAGTCCGCTGCATATATGGAAAAACGGTGAAGTTGGAACGGATTCCAGCGTCTTTATGACAGTTGCAATGATGATGGACAAAGGATATATGCCGTACAGGGATACCTTTGATCACAAAGGGCCGCTGATTTATCTGATTGATTATGTCGGAAGGAAGATTGCCGTATACAGAGGGGTATGGGTTTTTGAATTTTTATTTTTGCTTATAACAGTTTGTTATCTGTATAAGACTGCAAGGATACTGTGCGGAAGAAAAATAGCGTGTTTGGTTATTGTTGTTCAGATGGCATTACTGACGGGATATTTTAAAGGAGGAAATCTGGTCGAAGAATATGCATTGCCGGTTATCAGCGTAGCATTGTTTATTTTTATGGATTATTTTGTTAATCGGAGGATCGGCAGATTTCGGCTGTTTATATGTGGGCTGTGCTTTGGCTGCGTTTGTCTGCTGCGCATTAATATGATAGCGGTTTGGATCGTATGCTGCATTGTTGTTTTGGCGCAGTGTATCAAGTGGAAAAAGTGGAAAGAACTTGGGGAATATATATTCTTTTTTGTATTGGGGCTCATGACCGTAGGAATGCCGATCATTATCTGGCTGGGCGTTACCCGATCGCTTCAGCCGTTTTGGGAGCAGTATATCGAATTTAATATGTTATACAGCTCGAGAAATCCCCAAAATCGGATGGCTTCATTGTTGCAGTTTGTCAACCAGCCGGTCATTGTACTGTCATTGGTGACAAGCATATATCTGATCAGGACTAAAGAAAAGCTTATCAATGGGATATGTCTGGCAAACATGATCGTCACCCTGTTCTTTATAAGCATATCCGGCGCCGGGTATGAACATTATTGTATGATTTTGATCCCGACAATCACACTGCCGATGTCGGCTTTGTTCAACGTATGCAGGGAAATTTTTCCTGAGAGACAGGGAAGATTTATACAGTTTCTATTGATAGCTTATTTTGTCGCAGGGACGGTGGTGCCTGCTTGGGGTCCGCTTATTTCTGACTCGGTCCGAGGTTTTTATGAGAGAAATGGCAGTACAAAATCGAGTGGCGTGGAAAATATATGCCGGATCATTGAGGAAAATACAAACGCGGATACCTCTATATCTGTGTATGGAAACAGTGATATTTTTTATGTATTGACCGGAAGACCTCACGCAACACGATATTCTTATCAATTTCCGATTGGCATTGTTATGCCTGAAATCAAAAATAGATATTTTGTACAGTTGAAAGAGCAGCTGCCGAAAGTGATTATCGTTCAACCGTCATATTACGATGACCCGATGGAACAGTTTCTTTATGATAACGATTATACGCTGATATGGGCGGAGGATGAAAGCAGACCGGAAGAAGGATGGCAGGTGTATAAACATGGGGATTAAAAGGGGAAAATAGTAAGTGCAATATAAAGAGAGTCATCCCGTATTGTGGGGTGACTTTTTTGTTTGCCATATCGGAAGGGAAATATAGTATTCAGCGGATTCAGACGTATGGCTTTTGTCACCACCTCACAGCCTTGTGCAAAATTTGTAGCTTTCAGTAACAGGGTGTCAGATATTGTCATAGTATATAGAAAGAGCCGGAGCATTCCCGTGATGACGGATAGCGGGATTTGCAGCGGTATCGGGCAGAAGGGAAAGCCGATGAAAGGAAAGCGCCAAAAGGACAAAGGCAGAAAAGGAAAACGGATCGTATTTTTGCTTTTGCTGGTCTTGCTGCTGCTTGGGACAGCGGCAGGCATCAGCCTGATGCGGCATAGCAGGGGCAGCGGGAATGCGTCTGCTCCCGTCAAGAGACCCGGCGGCGGGGTGGCGTTGGTAATTGACCCGGACGCGGAGAGCGGTCTGTCATACCAAGATGAAGCGGTCTTGGAACAGGGCGTGGTCATTGCGGGGCGGGATTCCATGACGATTGCGGCAGACACCAAAAAGGTAAAAGCCGATTTCAGGAATCCGGAAGAAAATGCGAAGCTGTATTATCTGACTTTTGAACTCAGGCTGTGCGGCAACGGCAGTCAGGATTACGAGGTATTGTATACATCAGGGCTTGTCGAGCCGGGGAAGCGCATTGACCGTATAACGCTGTCGCGGGAGCTTGAGCAGGGCGTGTATGAGGCGGTAGTCCATGTCCAGCCGTATTGCATGAATGAGGAGAGGACACCCACCAACAATATTGACATGAGGATCAAGCTGATTGTCGGTTAAGAGCCGCCGGGGAGCAAACATATATTGCAAGGGAGAAGGAAAGATGAAAAAATGGTTCGCGTGTATTTTGACTGTATTTTTTGCGCTCAGTGTGCCGAGTGTTTCACTGGCGGAAGGGGAGACCATAACGCAGGATTCGCAGGAGAACAGCGGCAATATCACTGTGGGCTATAATGCCGAGGTAACTTATACCGTAACGATCCCCGCCAGTGTGACATTTTCGGATACCGAAAAAGAGATCGAAAGATCGCTTCAGGTGAGTGACGTGGTGCTCAATGAGGGGAGCGTCCTCAATGTAAATATTTCCAGTCTCAATCATTTTACCATGGTGCGCAACGAGGGATATATCGATTACGATCTTTTGGTCAATTATCATGAGATCCCGAAAGATGATCAGTATACGATACTGACTGTTGCGGCCGGAGAGAGTTCGGGCTGGGCGATCCTGAATTTTTCTACGGATCTGCAGAAGGAGCACGCCCAGTATGCGGGGAACTATACCGATACGCTTACCTTTACCGTCTCGATCGACTGAGCCGGCACGTCTGTGTTTTGTGTGCCGGCCGCAATACGGTCAGGGATATGAAAATAGATTGAAAAACAAAATATAGAATAATGGTTGCATTTCCCGCATAGATGTTGTATACTGAGTTTACATAAAGTGGATAATTATGGAACCTTGTGGTTCCGGCATATACTTTACAGTACGATGGAGGTGCAATTATGAACAAGAGAAAGACTGCAAACCTGTGTCTGGCGCTGTGTCTGGCGCTCGGTGTGACGCTGATCCCGGCAAACAGGCTGACGGCACAGGCCGGTGAAGTGATCGCGACAGTGACCGGAACGGTTCGCAAGGGGACCACTTCCGATCTGCTGCTGCTCGCCACACCGGAGGGCAATATGGAGATCAAGATAGACAGCGGTACGGACACGAGCGGCTGCAAAATGCTGCTTCCGGACAGGAAGATCAGCGTTTCGGTATCCCACGAGTCCGACGGATATCTTCACGCGGTCAGGATCACAAACAACGGACAGGCTTCTGTCGCCACGGTCGATTCTTCCAATACCGCGGTGGTGACGGGAACGATCAGTGAAAAGAGTAAAGATGATATCCTGTTTTTCAATACGTCGGGCGGCGAGATGGAGTTAAAGCTCGACAGCACGACGGATATGAGCGGGTGCAAGGTGCTGGTTGCGGGCAAGACATACAGTATCACGTGTGCGCGCGGCAGCGATGCCTATATGCATGCGCTCAGCATCTCTGATGCGAGCGGCGGTGTCTCGTCTTCGAGTTCGGGCGGCGTTGCCATGTCGAATATGACGCCGTCTCCGGACGGCACGGTGGATGTGTCCACCACATGGGTCTCCGGCACGGTGGACAAGAAGACGACAAGCGATCGGCTGTTCCTTTCCACAGATGGCGGTGTGATGGAGATCGCGCTCGACAGCAAGACGGATTCCAGAAGCGGTATCATGGCAGTACCCGGCAGGAAAATGGCCGTGTCGGTCTACCGGGGAAATGATGCCTGTATGCATGCTTCCAGTATCGTCGGCGCCAAGAGCAGTGTGATTCCGACCAATATCGCGACTTCCTCCACGGCGACGGTGACGGGCACGGTGGGAAGCAAGTCAACGGAAAATATCCTGTTTTTGGACACGCCGAACGGTGAGATGGAACTGAAGCTGGACGCGGTGAACAGCCAGTTCGGATATAAGATACTGGTCAAGGGGCAGAAGGTCAGCGTGACCTGCGCCCGCGGAGACGATGCCTATATGCATGCGCTCAGCATCACGGCGATCCGCTGAGAATCGTATGAAAAAGAAGAAGGAGCGGCGCACAAGGCATGAACACAGCGACGGAATTGCGGACAAAACTGAGAAGCATAGACCACAGGGGATACCCCGCTTACAAGGAGTTGCGGGGGCAATATCGGTTTGGCGACTATGTGCTTTCCATAGATCATGTGCAGGGCGACCCCTTTGCCGCGCCTTCGCGGCTTTCCGTGCGGGTGGACAAGGAGAAGGCCGGATTTCCGGCGGCGTACTATGACACCTTTGAGAAGCGCGTCACGCTGCAGGATCATCTCACCCGCCTGTTTGCGAAATGGGTGGCTGGCGGCAGTTTTCAGGCGAAAGGGTCAGGCAAGAGCGGGCTTTTGTCCGTGTCGCGCTGCGGGCAGCAGGTGTTGGAGCGCACGGCGATGCGGGTGCAGGAGGGTGATGTCATACTGCGGTTTGAGGCGGGTTTTCCGGCCAACGGGCGCACGATCAACGCCGGCGAGCTGGAGAAGATGCTGTTCGACATCCTGCCCGGCTGTGTGCGGAAGAGTCTCTTCTATGCCAATATCGATCAGGAGAAGCTAAAGCGGGCGATCCGGCTGTGCGAGGACCAACAGGCGATCAGGGCTTGCCTCACAGAGCGCGGCTTATGCGCTTTTATCGCGGACGGTTCTGTGTTGCCGAGGGAAAGCGGAATTTCGGAGAAACCGATGAAAGATGCCGTAACCTTCCAATCACCGGAGAGTTTGCGCGTGACGTTAAACACTCCCAACAGGGGAGAGATTTCCGGCATGGGGATCCCGAAAGGCATCACTCTGTTCGTGGGCGGTGGGTATCACGGCAAATCCACGATCTTGCAGGCATTACAGAACGGCGTATACAACCATATAGGCGGAGACGGCAGGGAATACGTTATCACGGACCGATCGGCGTTTAAGCTGCGGGCGGAGGACGGCAGGAGCATCACGGGCGTGGACATCTCGCCGTTTATTCAAAACCTGCCGAATCGTAAGGACACGGAGCATTTTTCCACAGAAGATGCCAGCGGCAGCACCTCACAGGCGGCGAACCTGATAGAAGCGCTGGAGAGCGGCAGCAGTCTGATCCTGATCGACGAGGATACCTCGGCCACGAATTTCATGGTGCGCGACAGGCTGATGGCGGAAGTCATCGCGGCCGGTGAAGAGCCGATCACCCCTTTTATCGACAGGGTGCGCGGCATGTACGAGGAGCTGGGCGTGTCTTCGATCATCGTGGCGGGCAGCTCCGGCGCGTTCTTTGATGTGGCGGACACGGTCATTCAGATGAAGGAGTATATGCCGATCGACATCACCGAGCGCGCGAAGAGCGCGGCGGCGGCTTACGGCGCTTCGGCGAAAACACAGGCGGCTTTTCCTTCCTATAATAAGGAGCGACGTCCCGCACCGGACATGGCGCTGCGTCGGGAAGAGCGCATCAAGCTTAGGGCATCGGGAACGAGCGAGTTGTCCGTGAATAAAGAAAACGTGGAGCTGCGCTATCTTGAACAGCTTAAGGATCAGGAGCAGACGGCGGCGCTGGCCTATCTGTTAAAATATGCGCAGCTTAAATTGATGGACGGCAGGAAAGACCTGCGGCAGATCGGCGCTATGCTGGAAGCGCAGCTCGACGGGCAGGGCCTGGAGAGCCTGTTTGAGCGCGGCGATGTATCCGCACAGCTTGCCAGACCGCGCAAACAGGAGATCATGGCGTGCATCAACCGCTATCGCAGACTGATTGTCAACTAAAAATAAAAATAGGTTGACAATATGATTTCCCGGTGATACCATATCCTCAGTACAGGGCCGGACAGAAAACGGAAGGATCGGCGGACGCCGGCACATCGTTCTGTGCGGCAGGGAGGATAGGAATGGAAAAGCTTAAGGATATACAGACCGCAGACGCGGCGGGAGCAGTCGCGCGTACCCAAAACCGCCGCAGGGTCTACGACATGGCATACATCGGCATTTTTACGGCGCTGATCGCCATATGCTCGTGGATCTCCATTCCCACAGCGATCCCCTTTACGCTGCAGACGTTTGCCGTATTCTTGGCGGTGGCGCTGCTCGGCGGCAGGAGAGGGACGCTGGCGGTGGTCGTCTATGTGCTGCTGGGCGCGGTCGGCGTTCCCGTTTTCGGGGGCTTTACGGGCGGGATCGACATTATCCTGCGGAATGCGGGCGGCTATATCATCGGTTTTATCTTCTCGGCGCTCGTCATGTGGCTGTTAGAGAGCATTTTGGGGAGAAAGACGTGGGCACAGGCGGTATCCATGACCGTCGGGCTGCTCGTCTGCTACGCGTTCGGCACGGCGTGGTTCATGTTCGTGTACATGCGGGATATGGGCGCAGTAGGGCTGTCAACGGTACTGGGCTGGTGCGTGTTGCCCTTTCTTGTTCCGGACGCGGTCAAGATCGCTCTGGCGCTGCTGTTGAGCCGCGCACTCAGAAGACCGCTGGCCGGGATCTTGGACGGGGCGTAGAGAGGAGAGCGGCGCATATGGAATACAGGATAAGAGCACATCACGGCATGTGCTTTTTCTTTTTTCAGGGAAAAGGATACAGCAGCGGATTCACACAAAATATGTGTGAGATGAAAAAGAAGCTGGAGCAGGATCCGTATGTCGTTCTGCTCTGCGGGGCGGACGACGTGTGTACTCATTGTCCCAATAATCAGGCGGGTGTGTGTATTTCGGATGACAAAGCGGCAGACTATGACAGGCAGGTGCTTGCCGCCTGCGGGCTGCGCGCCGGGACGCGCATCAGGTGGAAAGCCTTTGAGGCGCTGGTCCGTGAGCGGATCCTGCGGGCCGGCAGACGCACGCAGATATGCGGCGGCTGCCAGTGGAACGAGCTGTGTTTCTGACAGGCCGTTCATTACCGAAAAAAGGTCTTTCGCAACATTTCCGCGGGAAATGGGAGAAGGCTCTTGCATGATATGGTACAATAGACACAGCCGCAGCAATCCGTGCGGCAGGGGGAAAGATCATGCAGAGCGTAAAGATCGTGATATGTGACGACGATAAAGAAATGCAGGAAATCCTGCAGCAAAAAACGGCGCTGTTCTGCCGGGAGACGGAGACGGCCTGTCGGATCGTCTGCCTCGATGCGGGCGCGCAGGTCCTGCAGGAGGATCCTGCGCCGGACATTCTCTTTCTCGATATCTGTATGCCTGTGCAAAACGGCATGGATATCGCAAGGAAGCTGCGGGAGCGCTGCAGTGAAACGATCCTCATCTTTGTGACGGCGTTCCCGGAGTATGTTTACGACGCCTTCGACGTGGGCGCTTTTCAGTATCTGGTGAAGCCCTTTGCGGACGACAGGTTCGCGGAGGTATTGGGCAGGGCGCTGCGCCGCTGTATACAGAGCGGCCGGACGGCAAGGGCATCGGAACAGCCGGCGCTGCTCGTCAAGCGCGGCGGCGTCTCCACAAGGGTGGCCTTCGACGATATCATCTATGCGGAAGTGTTCAACCGGAAGGTCCTTTTGCATACAAAGCGCGGCGATATCGAGTATTACGGGCGGCTGACAGACCTGTCGGAAAAAGCGGGGCAGAGCTTTTACAGGACGCACCGCGCCTATCTGGTCAATCTGCGGTACGTGGAGAAGTATACGGCGGAGACTGTCTGGCTGGAACAAGGGAAGTCTGCGCCTATCGCGAAGAAGCAGTTCTCCGGCTTCGTGCGGTGCTACATGCGCTATATCAATGAGAAAAGGGGCGATTGAGTGAACGAGCTGGAACAGTATTACGAGATCGTCAACATGTGTAAGCGCAGCTGCTGGATCCTGCTGTCGGCCTTCTGCCTGACTGTTTGGATAAGACCGTTTCTGTGCGGCCGCAGGAACGCGTTCCGTGTGGGAGCCGCCTATGCGGCCATGATGCTGTTTTTGCTGTTTATGCCCTATAACATATCGGGCAGACTGGCGTATGCGCTGGGGAGCCTTGCCGCATTTGGCGCCGCGTGGCTGGCGGATAGACGATATGCGAGACAGAAGGCGTTTGCTGCCGCCGTACACTATTGTCTGGAAAAACAGGCGGCCGAGATCATAGCGAATCTCAGTTTTATCAGTCTGTTGGCGGAGGACTTGTTCTATATCCGTACGCATGCGCACGGCTGGCGGATCTTGGATACCGCGGAGCAGTGGCTGCTCTGGTATGTCATCGAGAGCATCGTGTACACAGCGTTGCACTTCCTGATGCTGTACGGCGGTATCCGGCTGATGCAGAGGCTCTACGGGCGCAGACGGGAGGATATCAGCGGCTTTGAAGCGGCGGTGCTTGCCGCGCCGATAGCGCTCTGCATCGCGGCGCGAAAGAGCGGCAGCTATGTGTCGGCCTACAGGGAAGAGCCGTGGATGACGGTCATAAACGGTTACGATAAGTACGATTGGTATGAGATCTACAATATCGGGCTGACGCTCTTAAGCTCCGCGGTGCTTTTTCTCATCGTCTATGTGTTCAGGCGGTGGAAGGACGGGCAGGAAGAAGAGAGACAGCGGGAGCTTCTGAACAGGCAGCTGCAGGATATGGAGAACCATATAGCGCAGACGGAGCGGCTCTACCGGGATATGCGGGGGCTGCGGCATGACATGGGAAATCATCTGATGACGCTCAAGGAGCTATACAGTGCGGGAAAGTACGAGGCCGCGGAACAGTATGCCGAGACGCTCAGCGAACAGATACGGGCGACGGCCGCGGAAGTCCAGAGCGGCAATCCCGTCACCGACGTGATCCTGTCCGGCAGGAAGCGGGAAATGGCGGAAAAGGGCATCGCCTTCGACTGCGACTTCCATTACCCGCAGGACGGAAATATCGACGCGTTTGACATCAGTATCATCTTGCATAACGCACTGGCCAACGCGATCGAGGCGACGGAGCGGATGATGACTTGTGACACGACTGTCACAAACGGAACGGACGGCGGTGCGGCCGTCCAAGGACGGACGGCCAAGGTATCGCTTGCTTCCCGCCGTGTCCGGAGCATGTTCATGATAGAAGTCGTAAACGACTATGCCGGCGAGCTGGAGACAGATCCGCAGAGCGGCCTTCCTGTCAGCACGAAAGCGGACGGCGGGCACGGGTACGGTCTGTCCGGCATTCGCCGCGTGGCGCGCAAATATCTCGGGGAGCTGGAGATCGACAGGGAGACGTGCGGCGGCGGGAACCGTTTCGTGCTGCGCGTTATGCTGCAGATGAGGCAGAACGAGGCGGCTAAAGCCGTTCACAACCGATAAAGGGCGCTTGGCGACAATTCGCTTAAGCGGTGCGCGCCGGATGCCGAAATAAAAGACAGAACGATAAGATACACGGAGGCACGGACGCCTCGGAACGGAGGAAGATATGAAAGTAAGCGGGACAAACGGTATCAACATAGCGGCGGGTGCGATCGGCATGGATGCGGGCATCGGCGGACAGGCGGACCCGGTCGTGAAAGATCTGCAGAATCAGATACAGGGTCTGCAGAAGCAGTTAAAAGAGCTTTCGTCGAATCGCGAGCTGCCGCCGGAGATGAAATCGAAGAAAAGGCAGGACATACAGAAACAGATCACCGATCTTGAGGCGCAGCTCAGACAGCGGCAGATCGAGGCGAAGCGCGAGGAAGCCGCGAAGAAGCGTCAGAAGGATTACTCTATGGACGAGATGCTGGGCACGAAGCAGCAGACGAAGGGCGCCGGCAAAGAGAGCGCAGGTATGTCCGCGGGCAGCATGGAAGCGCTGATCTCGGCGGATGCCACCATGAAACAGGCGGACGTGCATGGCAGCACCGCGCAGAAAATGGAAGGCCGGGCCGGGGTGCTGAAGGCTGAGATCCAGATGGACAGCATGTCCGGCGCCGGCAGCAACATAAGCGCGAAGAAGGAACAACTGGCGGAGGTAGAAGCAAAGGCAGCCGAAGCGACGGCTTCCCAGATGGGGGCGCTTGCACAGGCGACCGAGACGGCGAAGAAAGCGGCAGAGGCGGAGGACGACCGTGCGGATCGGTCCGAGGAGAGCGAAGAGCAGAAGGCCGACGGCGCAGACAAGACGGAGCAGAAGGCCGATGCGCCAAAAGACGCTGCAGCTTTGGCAGACGCGGACGAGAAAGCTGCGGGTACAGACGCTGCGCAGCAGACAGGCGGGCAGCCGCAGAATACCTTTGACACGGCGATGCTTGGCGTACCCTTCAGCCGCGGGCGGCAGACGGTGGACGTGAAACTGTAGATACGGGACAGCTTATGATGCGGGGCGCATGGATCTTCTGATCCGTGCGCCCTTTTTGAATATGGAGTTATAGTGTGAAAAATCACACTGATGTGCTGATTTTTCACACGGGAATTATGCGGCACAAGGAGCAGACCAAGACCGTCACAGAATTAGCGTATGCCGAGGTAATCAGCTATAACAGGAAGAAATTTAATGTGAATTTTATTGTAAAGATAGGCGCTTTTTTGTATAATTGAAGTGTGGCAAGAGTAAGCTGGCTATATCATATCTTTTGCCATAGATTTTAAGAAATCGAGGTGACAAGGTGCAGGACGATACAAGGCAGACACAGGAGGTAATGGCAAAGCGTACCGCAAAAAACAGTGTATTCCTTGACCTTTTTCAAAATAAGAGTTATTTGCTAAAGTTATATAAAACACTTCACCCGGAGGACGTCACAGCGACAGAGGACTCATTGACCGATGTAACGATAGAAAATGTGCTGACCGATAATCTTTATAACGACTTAGGCTTTATTGTCAACAATAAGTTGATGATCCTTGTAGAAGCACAATCAACATGGACAATGAATATTTTAGTAAGAGTTTTGCTATATTTGGCGCAAAGTTATCACGAATATTTTCAGCGCACGAACCAAAACTATTACAAAAGCAAGAAAGTGAAAATGCCGAAGCCTGAACTTTATGTGATTTTTACAGGAAACAAAGGGCGAAAACCCGATAAGATATCTTTTTCACAAGAATTTTTTGAGGGTGCAGATATCGACATTGAGGTAAAAGCAAAGGTTATCTATGAAAGCGATAAGGACGACATCATCAATCAGTACATTATTTTCTGTAAAGTTTTTAATGAGCAGACAAAACAGCATGGAATGACACAAAAAGCGGTTATGGAAACAATCAGAATATGTAAAGACAGGAATGTTTTGAGGGAATATTTGCTTGAGAGAGAAAAGGAGGTTGTGACGATTATGATGAGTTTGTTTGATGAAGAACAGATAATGAAGTCGTTTATCAAGAGTGAACGATACGAAGAAACAAAGGAAAATGCCCGTAGGCTTTTGAAATTAGGAAAGATAAAAATTGATGAAGTATCTGATTGTTTTCCTGATTTGATTGACAGTGACATCAAAGAATTAGAAGCCGAAATCATGCAACTGGCATAATCAATAATTTGATATCAAAATAACAGCGTAAAGGCGCATGGAACAGTAAATTGTAAACCATGTGCCTTTTTTGCGTTCAAAGGAGGAACATGAGCGACAACATTCAGACCAACACCGCGGGGCAGACGCCGCCCTGCTTGCAGCATCAGATCGAAAAGACAAGATATTTGATAGAAAATGATGAATACGTCCTTGACAAGCAGCAACAGGCGGTGCGAAGGTATCGGCGGGCTTCTCTTGGGGTAAAATAAAAATGCAACATTCTGTTATAGAATGTTGCATTTGTTTTTTATTTTCACAACATATATCGGCTGTACTGCAAAATACTTTAGAGCGAAATCAAAAATTTTTCTTTTTTTCTATTACAGGGCGATATTGCGGAAAACTTCGTCCTTTTCATCCTGCTCAATGCACAGATAGCGGATCGTGATCTGATAGGAAGAGTGATTGAATATCTTCATCAGCATAACGGGCGGTACGCCCTGTTTCCATGCATGATAACCGAAGGTCTTGCGCAGGGAGTGACAGCTTACGTGTTCTTCCAGCCCCGCGTAGACGGCCGCTGCTCTTGTGATACGGAAAGCCTGATAACGGCTGAGCGGCATTCCTTGTCCCTTCCTGCTCTGAAAAAGATAATCGTCCGCCGACGCCTCTCTGTTTTCCTCGCGAAAGAGCAGCAGCCTTTCGCGCACCGTCGGATTGATCGCCACGATGTTGAGTTTCCCTGTCTTCTGTTCCTGCACGCGGATATGTCCGCGCACACATTCCCTGTCAAAGTCATAGACGTCCCGCCACCGCAGGGCGAGGATATCGCCGATGCGGAGCGCCGTGTTCAGCCCGATAGTCAGAAGGAGCGCGTTGCGCCCGTCCGGATGCACACTCTCATAGTAAGCTTTGAATTTCAGTAAGTCCTCTCTGTTTTTGATCGGTTCCGTTGTACCCATAGGTCTCTCTCCTTTGTCTGTAAAATGCATATCCCTGATGCAACATTCTATAACAAAGTGTTACATCAGAGTGTGCATGACAGCGGCGGCAGGGACGCCAAAAGGATACAGGGAGGTAACGATATGTTAAGGCTGACACTTTCGACAGAGGAATATCTGCAGCTCGGCGATAACGTCAAGATCGCATTTTTGGGCGGCACGGGCAAACATCTGCGGATCATGGTGGACGCGCCCAAGGAGGTCAATGTGGTGCGGGGCAATTATATTGAAAAGCACACCGAAGACCCGGCAGAGAAGGCAAAACTCCCCAAGTACTACGCGGAGCCGGAGACGCCTGAGAAGTACCGCAGAAAGAAAAACATCGTCATCAACGACACGCGCGTGAGCGCGAAGACGACGGTCAGGTAACTGGTAATTGCCGAAAAATCCTAGGCTTTTCGGTTGATTATATGACAACTAAATAAAAAAATTTTCCGCAAACGGATTTGCGGGAGAACAACCACAAGGAGGTATCGCTATGATAGTACAACACAACATTACGGCCATGAACTCTAACAGGATGCTCGGTCTTACGACCAGCGCACAGGCAAAGTCCACGGAGAAGCTCTCTTCCGGTTACAAGATCAACCGCGCGGCTGACGACGCTGCAGGGCTTGCGATCTCCGAGAAGATGAGACGCCAGATCAGAGGTCTGACACAGGCTTCCCTGAACGCACAGGACGGTATCAGCGCAGTACAGACGGCAGAGGGTGCATTGACGGAAGTACACGACATGCTCCAGAGAATGAACGAGCTGGCTGTCAAGGCTTCCAACGGCACCAATTCCGAATCCGACCGTCAGGCGATCCAGGACGAGATCGACCAGTTGGTAACGGAGATCGACCGTGTGGCCGAAACCACCAAGTTCAACGAGACGTATCTGCTCAAAGGCGACGATACAGCAGTCCATAAGACCAATTTCAAGTATAAGGCGGCGGATGTGCTGGCACAGGACGTGTATTATCTCGATTCGGCAGGAGAGGTACAGACCGTTAAGGCGGGCACTTACAAGAGCGGTATGGATGAGAATCTCACTTATTACACCAGCTCTGAACCCGGCAAAGTGGGTGAAGCGGCGGAGACTGGCGATTTTACCGAGGTAACGATCGTCGGACAGGACGACCTCTACAGAAAAGAGGGAAACGATTATGTCAAGGTCGATAAGAATGCCGAAAAGGGAAGCGGCGACTACTATACGGTCACGTTCAATGCGGACGGTACAGTAGGAAAGGCAACAAAAGCAACAGTTGGCGGAACGACTGCGTACAAGACCAAGGCGGGCACGACGATCTATGATAAGTACGGCAAGGACCTGGCGGAGGGCACTATCGTTGAGGCTGTGGACGGCTATTACAAGAACGTCGGCGCGGGCAAGCTGAACAGCCTGAATAAGGTTGAGTTCGATGCCCTCGAGACGACTAAGAGTCTTGCGCAGTTTGCCGACAAGGACGGCAACGAGATCGCGGCCAACGGCCTGTATAAGTACCTGAACGACGACGGCACGCTGAAATCGGACGCAGATCTGTATGTGAAGTTCGGCGATGAGATCCGCCCGGTTAAGAAGGAGGATGTGGATGAACTGGTGGATTCCGGTGTTCCGTATTCCACGGGCGCACTGACGCTGACGCTCCATGTGGGCGCTGACGCGACAGAGAACAACCAGATCTCCGTGGACATCGACGCTATGAGCGCTGAGGTCCTTGGGATCAGCGGCCTGAAAGTGGACGGTAAGGACGACACCAACGGCAGGAACGCCATTGAGACTATCTCCGCGGCTCTGAGCAGAGTTTCCGCACAGCGTTCCGCTCTCGGCGCAGTGCAGAACAGACTGGAGCACACGATCAACAACCTCGACAACGTAGTGGAGAACACCACGAGTGCAGAGGCGCAGATCCGCGATACGGATATCGCTACCGAGATGGTGAAGTACGCGAACAACAACATTCTGCAGCAGGCGGGTACGTCCATGCTGTCACAGGCGAACCAGAGCAACCAGCTTGCACTGTCCCTGCTCGGCTGATCCCGATCCTAGGAGGAAGGAGGCCGCACAGGCAGCGTAAGAGCAGATTGGGGGACATCATAAGAAAAGGGCTTGCCGGATCTTCCGGCAGCCCTTTCTTTGTACTGTATATGTCTGTGTGCGGCCGCGCCGCCGCATAGGTCTTACTGGCGCAGACGAAACTCTGCGATCATGCTGTTCATGGATTCCGACTGGCTCGTCAGCTCCTGACTCGTTGCGGAGTTCTGTTCCGCGGAGGCGGAGTTGGACTCCACCACAGAAGAGATCTTCTCGATGTTTTGGACGATCGTTTTCATCATATCCGCCTGTGTCTGTGATGCCTCGCTGGCGCTGCTGACGATCTCCTGCACCTTGTTCATGGAGTTTAACACTTCCTCCAGAACGGCGGCCGTATTTTTGGTAATGGCGTTGCCGTTGGCGATCTCCGCCAGCGACTTGGCGATCAGATCCCTTGTGTTGACGGCGGACTGCGCACTGTCGGCAGCCAGCTTGCCGATCTGATCCGCGACGACGGCGAAGCCTCTGCCGGACTCTCCGGCCCGTGCCGCCTCGATAGAGGCGTTCAGGGAGAGGAGGTTTGTCTGGGAAGCAATTTCCTCAATGGATACGGTGATATTTTCGATCTCCTTGGAGGTACTGCTGATCTTTTCCATAGCGTCCAAAAGCTTGCTGATCTCTTCACGGCTCTTGGCGGCTTCCTGTGCCACCAGATCCACGTTCTTGGCGGCCGTCTCCTGATTTCTCGCGCTTTCCGCAGCCATATTGGTGACGTTCTCGATCGTCGATGTCAGATCCTCGATCGCGTTTGCCTGATCGGTCGCGCCCGCCGCGAGAGACTGCGCGTTCTGTGCGAGCTGCAGGGCGCCGGAACTGACCTGTCCGGAAGCCTGGCTGATGTTGTGCAGCGTATCGTTCAGACGGTAGTTCAATTTCCGGATGGACAACATCAGATTCTCATAGATGCCCACATAACGTTCTTCCATTTTGGCGTGGATATTGAAGTTGTTGTCCGCCATTTGCTCCAGCATCTCGCTGGTGTCGGAGATGATGAGGCGTGTCTCGGCGCACATGTGGCGCATCGCATCGGCAAGCTCGCCTAACTCGTCCGTGGATTCGTAAGCGATCTGGATGTCAAAATTGCCCTTCGTCATCTCGAGAGCGGAGCCTTTCAACTCGGAGATGCTGTCATTCAGCATATCCGCGAGGAATTTGGAAAGGTTGATGCCGAAGAAAACGCTGATCGCACCGAGCAGGATCTCCAAAATGATGCAGCAGTATTTGATGATATTGGCCATGCGGTACATGCGGACGGCGTTTTCGTCCTCCACCTGCTCTATGGTGGCGATGCCCTGTTCCATTTCTTCAAAGATCTCCAGATACTGCGAGTTATAGACGCCGTACGCGCTCTGCGGGTTATGGATACGGCAGAAGGTCTCAAAGGGCTTGAACAGCGTGTTGAGCCGTTCCATATCCTCAATGACGGTGTCAAACAGCGCGGGATCCGCCGCAGAGGAGGCTTTCAGCTCCGTGAGCAGGGCCGTCATGTTCGCGAAGTTGTCCTTCGCCGCGTTCAGTTTGGCCTCTGTCTCCTCGTCCTCCGTGACCAGACAGGCGTGTATCATGTTCTTGCCGCCTTCCTGAAGGTTGGACTGGCTCTGGCTGGCAAGCTTGACGTTGTGATAGGAGACCTGATAGAAGGTCCGCAGCCTGTTCGACAGGAAGATCAGGCCGACAAGGGAAATGACGATACAGACGACCATCAATACCAGCGTTCTGGAAAATGCGAAGTTCAGCTTGTCTTTTACCTTCTTGTCTTTCAGTTTGTCATAGAGTGCCGCGGCGCTGGTCTGTCCGCTGCCGCGCTTGTTGCTCTTGCTCATAGTTCATCCTCCGTCCTGCAGATATGTATGCATTTATGAATTGTTCTCTATCTATCATATTATATTTTTTTGGGATAAAAAGCAACAGCCGATACACAAAACATTGTCCTGCGGGTGGCGGGACGCGGAAAGCTGTGGTATACTCAGAGAAAAAGCAAAAGAAAAAACAAAGGATGTGATCATCATGCAGCAGAGCAGAATGCCGTTTAGCGGAGCGGTCTTAAAGAATCTGGCCTATCTGACCATGTTTATCGATCATTTTTTTGCCGCCCCGTTCGAGTCCTACATCTGGAAGTGCTGGAATGCCGGACAGGATGTGAGTCTGCTTCTGCAAATACAGGCGGCGGGCAGAGCGGTCGGAAGAGTGGCTTTTATTCTCTTCGCATTCCTGCTCGCGGAGGGGTTTGCGTACACGCACAGCAGGAGCAGGTATATCCTGCGGCTGGGGGTGTTGGCCGTCCTGTCCGAGATACCCTTCGATCTGACTTTTATGGGGGCGGTACTGGAATTTGAACACCAGAACATTTTTTTCACGCTGATGACGGGACTGCTTGTTCTGGCTGTATGGGAGTGGGCGAAGGAACGGATCCGAGAACTGCGCGGCGATGCGGCCGGCTCACAGGAAGGGGCGGTGCGTGCGCGCGTATGCCTCTTTCGGCTTGCGCGGATCGGCGCGCTGCTTGCCGGCTGCGCCATAGCGTATTTCCTGCATTTTGACTATGCGCATATGGGTGTGTTATTGATCTTTGTCTTCTATCTTCTGCGGGACAGACCGGTGTGGGTGAGAGTGCTGCCGGTGGCGTGCGTGATGTATTTCGGGGATTTCTCCGTCAACTGGTTTGACAATCTCCGCCTGTGGGACGGATATTACACCGCGGGGGAGCTGCTGCAGTTTGCCCTGGGAGAGATGTGGGGGCTGGCGGCATTCGTGCCGATCGCGCTGTACAACGGCAGCAAGGGAAAGCAGCTGCCGAAGAGCTTCTACTATGCGTTCTATCCGCTGCACCTTCTGGCCTTGTACGGGCTGACGATCCTCCTGTTCGGCACGGCGATGCGGGTGGGATAGCATGAAGACGTATGTGCGGGAGGTCTGCGGCAGAGTCGCGGCGGATATCAGGAAATACGGTATCGCGGCGGTCATATTTGCGCTCTATGCGCTTCTTGTTGAGCTGCTGTTCGGCGCGTTCTGCCCGCTTGTTATCTTCTGCGGCATACCCTGTCCGGGCTGCGGCGTCAGCAGGGCGGCGCTGTGTCTTTTGACGGGGAGGTGGCGTCAGGCGTGGCAGTTCAATCCGATGATATTTCCCATCGCGCTTGCGGCGGTCTATTTTCTGGGGAACCGTTATCTGCTGAACCGGAAAGCGCGGGGCATGAAAGCGATCCTGATCGCGCTTGTGTCATTTCTTGTCATCGTGTACGGCGTGCGGATGTATCTGTATTTTCCCGACAGGGCGCCCTATGTCTACAGGGCGGACAATCTGCTGGCGCGTTTCTTTCCCTTTTAGCGCGTCCAGCGTCCGGCGGCGCCGCAGGGCAGGATCAGGCCGTTGGACGTGACCGGAAGGCCGATCTCGTCCGCCTCCACGCGGCCGCCAAAGGCCGGCACGAGCGCGGTATGTATCATGTAAGTGAGCACGGCGGGCTGCAGACCGGTGGTGTACGAGTTGACCAGATAGAAGAGGGCGTCCCCGGACAGGATCTGTGCGGTCAGCCGGATCAGGGGAAAGATATTCTCCTCGAGCTTCCAAAGCTCGCCCTTCGGGCCTCTGCCGTAGGAAGGCGGATCCATGATGATCGCGTCGTAGGTATTGCCCCGCCGGATCTCGCGCTCCACGAACTTGACGCAGTCGTCCACCAGAAAGCGGATCGGTGCGTCTGAAAGCCCCGATGCCGCAGCGTTCTCCTTCGCCCAAGCCACCATGCCCTTGGAAGCGTCCACGTGCGTGACGCCGGCGCCGGCCTTGGCGGCAGCGACCGTCGCGCCGCCGGTGTAGGCGAAGAGGTTCAGCACCTTGACGGGTCTTCCGGCTGCCTTTATTATAGAAGAAAACCAATCCCAGTTGACGGCCTGTTCCGGGAAAAGCCCCGTGTGCTTGAAGCTGAAGGGCTTCAGACGAAACGTCAGCGCGCCGTAGGAGATGCTCCATTCGTCCGGCAGATCAAAGAACTCCCATTCGCCGCCGCCCTTTGCGCTGCGGTGATAGCGGGCGTTTGGGTGTTTCCAGCCGCGGTCGGTCTTCGGCGTGTCCCAGATCACCTGCGGATCGGGACGCACCAGGATATAGTTTCCCCAGCGTTCCAGCTTCTCGCCGCCGGAGGTGTCTAACACCTCGTAGTCTTTCCAGTTATCGGTCGTCCACATATTGCCTGTTCCTTTCTGTCTTCTGCGCCGTAACGGCTGCATTAAGGATAGCATATTTTGCCCGGAAAAGCTATAAAACGAACGGAAATGAAAAATTCTTCCGATTTTATCCAAAAAAGTACTTGCATAATGAAAACACATCATGTATAATAACCCTTGCTGTGGCATGATAGCTGTGAAGCGTGAGGTTGCTGGATGTCAGCAATGGCGTTCGGGTTTTCCGTGGAGCGAATGTCAAGTTAGGAAACTGACGACAAGTCACTGTACAAGCAAGATAGTCCGGCACAGCCGGAAACAACGTGATTAGTGTTTTACAAAAATAGGACACACACGGGAGAGTGTACAGTCACCGCTTGTCGTACTTAGAACTTAAAAGTGCGAAAAGGAGGCGACTTTTTTTATGGCAAGTCAAGTAATGAGAATTACATTAAAAGCCTACGATCATCAGTTAGTTGATGCATCGGCAAAGAAGATCATCGAAACGGTAAAGAAGACCGGCTCTCAGGTGAGCGGGCCTGTGCCGCTTCCCACCAAGAAGGAAGTGGTTACGATCCTCAGGGCGGTCCACAAGGACAAGGACTCCAGAGAGCAGTTCGAGCAGAGGACCCACAAGAGGCTCATCGACATCATCACGCCTACACCGAAGACGGTAGATGCTCTGCAGAGACTGGAGATGCCCGCGGGCGTCTACATCGACATCAAGATGAAGAACAAATAACGACCCCTACTAGGATGATCTGAAGCAGACTTCGGGCTCAGCCGTAATGCGGCTGCTTTGGATCCGCTGTAGAACAACAGGAGGTAAAGGAAATGAAGAAAGCAATATTGGCAACAAAGGTCGGAATGACACAGATCTTCGACGAGGACGGCACACTGACGCCGGTCACCGTACTTCAGGCGGGCCCCTGCGCGGTAACGCAGGTCAAGACCGTGGAGAACGACGGATACAGCGCCGTACAGGTCGGCTTCGTTGACAAGAAGGAGAAGATCGTCAACAAGGATAAGGGCGGCAGAAAAGAAGTGATCCACAGACACGGCGTGAACAAGCCGATGAAGGGCCACTTCGACAAGGCCGGCGTATCCTGCAAGAGATATGTCAGAGAGTTGAAATTGGAGAATGCGGAAGAGTACACGCTCGGCAGCGAGATCAAAGCCGACATCTTCGCGGCGGGCGACAGAGTGGATGCGACCGCGATCTCCAAAGGTAAGGGATTTCAGGGCGCTATCAAGAGACATGGCCAGCACAGAGGCCCCATGGCTCACGGTTCCAAATTCCATCGGCATCAGGGTTCCAACGGCGCCTGCTCCTCGCCGAGCAAGGTGTTCAAGGGCAAGGGCATGCCGGGACATATGGGCTGCGTGAAGGTGACGGTTCAGAATCTTACGGTCGTAAGAGTGGATGCGGACAAGGATCTGATCCTTGTCAAAGGCGCAGTACCCGGCCCGAAGAAAGCCTTAGTAACCATTAAAGAGACTACTAAGGTGGAAGCGAAATAGTGGCGTGAGTCACAGATGAAAGGAGGACCATTCAGATGGCAAACGTATCTGTTTATAATATGAAAGGCAAAGAAGTCGGCAAGATGGACCTGAACGATGCGGTATTCGGTGTGAAGATCAATGAACACCTCGTACACATGGCGGTAGTTCAGATGCTGGCTAACAAGAGACAGGGAACACAGAAGGCAAAGACACGTTCCGAAGTTTCCGGCGGCGGCAGAAAGCCTTGGAGACAGAAGGAAACTGGTCATGCGAGACAGGGCTCCACAAGAGCGCCCCAGTGGAAGGGCGGCGGCGTTGTGTTCGCACCCGTTCCGAGGGAGTATTCTTTCAAGCTGAACAAGAAGGAGAAGCGCGCGGCGCTTAAGTCCGTTCTCACGAGCAGAGTGCAGGAGAACAAACTGATTGTCTTAGACGAGCTGAAGCTCGACGAGATCAAGACGAAGAAATTCAAAGAGGTCATGGATAACCTGAAAGTAGAGAAGGCAATGGTAGTGATCGGCGAGCAGGATCAGAACCTGATCTGCTCCGCAAAGAATCTTCCTGCCATATCTATGGCAGTTGCAGACAGCATCAATGTATATGACATCTTGAAAGGCGATACGCTGGTACTCACCAAGGATGCCGTGGCAAAGATCGAGGAGGTGTATGCATAATGGCAGCGATCCAATATTATGATGTGATCCTCAAACCTGTTATCACAGAGAAGAGTATGGCGGGCATGAGCGAGAAGAAATATACTTTTCTGGTTCACCCGGAAGCAAATAAGACACAGATCAAAGAAGCTGTAGAGAAAATGTTTGAAGGAACGAAGGTCGCAAAGGTCAACACCATGAATCTGGCCGGCAAGACCAAGAGACGCGGTATGGTGTACGGCAAGACGGCCAAGACCAAGAAAGCGATCGTGCAGTTGACAGAGGACAGCAAGGACATCGAGATCTTTGCGGGACTCTAATATAAAGAAAAGGAGATAAGATCATGGGAATCAAGACATATAACCCATATACACCTTCCAGACGTAACATGACCGGTTCCGATTTTGCAGAGATCACAAAGACGACTCCCGAGAAAGCGCTTTGTACTTCTCTCAAGAAAAACTCCGGACGTAACAATCAGGGTAAGATCACGGTCAGACATCGCGGCGGCGGAAGCAGAAGATTATACAGAAACGTAGATTTCAAGAGAAATAAGGACGGCGTTGCGGCCAAGGTCATCGGCATCGAGTATGATCCGAACAGAACGGCCAACATCGCGCTCATCTGTTATGAGGACGGCGAGAAGGCATATATCCTTGCGCCGGAAGGACTGACGGACGGCATGAAGGTCATGAACGGACCCGAAGCCGAAGTAAGGGTCGGCAATTGTCTGCCCCTTGCCCAGATCCCGGTAGGTACGCTGGTTCACAATATCGAGCTGCATCCCGGCAAGGGCGGCCAGATGGTACGCTCCGCGGGCAACAGCGCACAGCTTATGGCAAAGGAAGGCAAGTACGCGACCCTGCGGCTTCCCTCCGGCGAGATGCGGATGGTTCCGCTCGTATGCCGCGCGACCGTCGGCACTGTCGGCAACGTAGATCACAACCTCGTGAAGATCGGTAAAGCAGGTCGTAAACGTCATATGGGTATCCGCCCTACGGTCCGCGGTTCCGTTATGAACCCGAACGACCACCCGCACGGCGGCGGTGAGGGCAGAGCGCCGATCGGTCGTCCCGGACCGTGTACACCCTGGGGCAAGCCCGCACTTGGCTTGAAGACGCGCAAGAAGAAGAAAGCGTCCAATAAGCTGATCGTAAGAAGAAGAGACGGCAGAGCGATTAGTAAATAGGAGGAAAGAACATGGCTAGATCACTGAAAAAAGGACCTTTTGCGGATGCAAGCTTACTGAAGAAAGTAGATGCGATGAACGCTTCGGGGCAGAAACAGGTCATCAAGACTTGGTCCCGCCGCTCTACGATCTTTCCTTCCTTCGTAGGACATACATTTGCGGTTCACGACGGAAGAAAGCACGTACCGGTATATGTTACAGAGGATATGGTTGGACATAAGCTGGGCGAGTTTGTCGCTACCAGAACTTACAGAGGACACGATAAAGACGAGAGAAAGTCCAAAGTCCGCTAATTTGAAAGGAGGTTGTTATCTATGGCTAAAGGACATAGATCCCAGATAAAGAGAGAGAGAAATGCGATCAAAGATACAAGACCCTCCGCAAAGCTGTCATACGCAAGAGTGTCTGTACAGAAGGCGTGTTTCGTATTAGATGCCATCAGAGGCAAAGATGTGGAAACCGCGCTGGGTATTTTGGAATACAATCCCAGATATGCCTCCGGCATCATCAAGAAGCTGCTGGAGTCCGCCCGTGCAAACGCTGAGTATTTGTACGGTCAGGATCCCACGAAGTATCCTAACCCGGAACACCTTTACGTTGCCGAGTGCTACGCAAACAAAGGCCCCACGATGAAGAGGATCAGACCGAGAGCGCAGGGCCGGGCTTACCGCATCGAGAAGCGGATGAGCCATATCACGATCGTTCTGGACGAGAGATAGGATAATTAGGAAGGAGAACAACATGGGACAGAAAGTTAATCCACACGGCCTGAGAGTCGGTGTTATTAAAGATTGGGATTCCAAGTGGTACGCTGATGCGGAATTTTCTGAGTTTCTTGTAGAAGATTACAACATCAGGAAATTTTTGAAGGAAAAGTTATACAGTGCCGGTATTGCCAAGATCGAGATCGAGAGAGCATCCGACAGAGTGAAGGTCATCATCTACACCGCAAAGCCGGGCGTTGTGATCGGCAAGGGCGGCGCAGAGATCGAGATAACCAAGAAGGAGCTTACCAAACTCACAAACAAGAAAGTTTTCGTAGATATCAAGGAGATCAAGAGACCTGACAGAGACGCGCAGCTCGTTGCGGAGAATATCGCACAGCAGCTTGAAAACCGTGTATCTTTCAGACGTGCCATGAAGTCTTGCATGGGCAGGACCATGAAGGCCGGGGCGCTTGGTATCAAGACCGCGGTTGCCGGACGTCTCGGCGGCGCGGATATCGCCCGCACGGAGTTTTACAGCGAGGGGACGATTCCGCTGCAGACACTGAGAGCGGATATCGACTATGGTTTTGCAGAGGCCGATACGACTTACGGCAAAGTCGGCGTCAAGGTTTGGATCTATAAAGGTGAGATACTTCCTGCTAAATCTAACGTAGAAGGGAGCGATAAATAATGTTAATGCCTAAAAGAGTAAAACGTCGTAAACAGTTCCGCGGCTCTATGAGCGGTAAAGCATCCCGCGGCAATACGATCACATACGGTGAATACGGTATCGTGGCATTGGAGCCCTGCTGGATCAAATCGAACCAGATCGAGGCGGCCCGTATCGCTATGACACGTTATATCAAACGTGGCGGTAAAGTCTGGATCAAGATTTTCCCCGACAAGCCGGTAACGGCAAAGCCGGCAGAAACGCGAATGGGTTCCGGTAAAGGTACGCTTGAGTACTGGGTGGCAGTTGTAAAGCCGGGACGCGTAATGTTTGAGATCTCAGGAGTGTCTGAGGAGGTGGCTAAGGAAGCGTTACGTCTTGCAACACATAAACTGCCCTGCAAGTGTAAGATCGTTTCTAAAGCAGACTTGGAAGGCGGTGTGGCAAATGAAAACTAATCAGTATGTAGAGGATCTGCAGAAAAAGACGTCTGCGGAGTTGGCGCAGGCGCTGGTCGATGCTAAGAAAGAACTTTTCAATCTGAGATTCCAGAATGCGACGAATCAGTTGGACAATACGGCGCGGATCAAAGATGTCAGAAAGAACATCGCGCGGATCCAGACCGTTATCACGCAGAAGGCCAAAGCGGCAAATTAAGCAGCGGGAAGGAGAAGCAATCGTGGAAAGGAATTTGAGAAAAACCCGTACCGGTAAGGTGACGAGCAATAAGATGGATAAGACCATCGTGGTAGCTATCGAAAACCATGTGAAGCATCCGCTTTACAATAAGATCGTAAAGAAAACGTATAAACTGAAAGCGCATGATGAGAACAACGAGTGCAATATCGGCGATACGGTCAGAGTCATGGAGACCAGACCGCTGTCCAAGGACAAGAGATGGAGACTCGTTGAGATCGTTGAGAGGGCTAAATAACAGTATTATCACTAAAATAAGGAGAAGATAGCATGATTCAACAGGAAAGCAGACTTAAGGTCGCTGACAATACCGGTGCGAAAGAGCTCCTGTGCATCAGGGTTGTGGGCGGTTCTACAAGAAGATATGCACGTATCGGTGACGTGATCGTAGCTACGGTCAAAGATGCAACACCGGGCGGCGTTGTAAAAAAAGGCGACGTTGTGAAGGCTGTAGTTGTGCGCAGCGTCAAGGGCGCTCGCCGCAAAGACGGATCTTATATCAGATTTGACGAAAATGCCGCTGTTATCATCAAGGAGGATAAGACTCCGAGAGGGACCCGTATCTTTGGGCCAGTGGCAAGAGAGCTTCGTGATAAACAGTTTATGAAAATTGTTTCACTGGCTCCGGAAGTATTATAGGAGGTGCCGGCATGTCAACATTTAAGATTAAGAAGGGCGATACCGTCAAGGTGATCGCCGGCAAAGATAAAGACAAAGAAGGCAAGGTCATTTCCGTAGACAGGAAGAAGAACAAGGTCCTGATCGAGGGGATCAACATGATCACCAAGCATGAGAAGCCTTCCGCTGCCAATCAGAACGGCGGCATCGTTCAGAAGGAAGCTCCCATAGACGCTTCCAACGTAATGTATGTACACAAGGGAAAAGCAACGAGGATCGGATTTAAGATCGAGAAGGGCAAGAAGGTCCGCTTTGCGAAATCCACAGGCGACATCATTGATTGATTCTAGGAAAGGAGGTCTAAGACGTTGAGTAGTAGACTGAAAGAGATGTATAAGAACGAGATCGTAGATGCTATGGTCAAAAAGTTTGGATATAAAAATGTTATGGAAGTTCCGAAGCTCGACAAGATCGTCGTCAACATGGGCGTCGGCGAGGCTAAGGAGAACGCAAAAGTCTTGGAGTCCGCTGTGAGCGATATGGAGATCATCACGGGCCAGAAGGCGGTCGTTACGAAGGCAAAGAATTCTATCGCAAACTTCAAGATCAGAGAAGGCCAGTCGATCGGTTGTAAGACGACGCTTCGCGGCGATAAGATGTATGAGTTTCTGGATCGCCTTGTGAACCTTGCGCTGCCCCGTGTGCGCGACTTCAGAGGCGTCAATCCCAACTCTTTTGACGGCAGAGGGAACTATGCGCTCGGTATCAAGGAGCAGATCATCTTCCCGGAGATCGAGTACGATAAGGTAGACAAGGTGAGAGGTATGGATGTCATCTTCGTCACCACTGCCAAGACGGACGAGGAAGCTCGTGAGTTGTTGAGATTGTTTAACATGCCATTCGCTAAATAGAAGGAGGTAAATTCATGGCTAAGACAGCAATGAAGGTGAAACAGCAGCGCAGACCGAAATTCTCCTCAAGAGGATACAACCGCTGCAAGATCTGTGGACGTCCACATGCATATTTGAGAAAATACGGAATTTGCAGAATTTGCTTCCGTGAATTAGCATATAAAGGTCAGATCCCCGGCGTGAAGAAAGCAAGCTGGTAGGCGGCTGAATAAGCGATCAATGATATAAGGAGGAAAAATCATGACAATGAGCGATCCGATTGCAGATATGCTTACAAGAATCCGTAATGCAAACACTGCAAAACATGATACAGTAGATGTACCCTCATCCAAGATGAAGCTGGCGATTGCGCAGATCCTTCTGGACGAAGGTTATATTAGAAAGTTCGATTTAATCGACAACGGCAACTTCAAGACCATCCATATCACACTGAAGTACGGCGAGGATAAGAATGACAAGATCATCTCCGGTATCAAGAGGATTTCCAAGCCGGGTCTTCGCGTATATGTAGGCAAGGAGGATTTGCCGAAGGTCCTCGGCGGTCTGGGCGTTGCGATCATCTCTACGAATCAGGGCGTTGTGACGGACAAGAAAGCAAGAGAGCTTCAGGTGGGCGGCGAAGTACTGGCGTTCGTTTGGTAGCACAACAAAGAGAGTTTCTAAGGCGTCAAAATACGCCGCCTAAGAAACACTACAGCTTTGTTGGCGAGAAATGTCCCTGCGGGACATTCTCGGGGAGCGACCGGCAACGAGAGATTCTCGAGTCTGGGAGAATGCCTCTTCGAGACATTCTCGGTAGGTATTGGTGTAAGATTATAAAACAGGAGGTACGGGCATGTCACGTATAGGAAGAATGCCAATCGCGATCCCCGCAGGCGTTACTGTGGATGTCGCAGAAAATAATAAGGTGACTGTAAAAGGTCCTAAGGGAACACTTGAGAGAGTGCTTCCGTCGGAAATGGAGATCAAAGTGGAAGGCGAGCAGGTCGTAGTCTCCAGACCCAACGATCTGAAGAAGATGAAATCCTTCCACGGCCTGACGAGAACGTTGATCCATAACATGGTAGTGGGCGTTACGGAGGGATATGAGAAGAAACTCGAAGTCAACGGCGTAGGTTACAGGGCGTCCAAGTCCGGCAAAACGCTGACGCTGAATCTGGGTTATTCCCATCCGGTAGAGATGACAGATCCCGAGGGTATCGAGACTGTTGTAGACGGACAGAACATTATCATCGTTAAGGGTATTGATAAAGAAAAAGTAGGTCAGTTTGCGGCTGAGATCAGAGACAAGAGGAGACCTGAGCCTTACAAGGGCAAGGGTATCAAGTACGCTGATGAGACGATCAGACGTAAAGTCGGTAAGACTGGTAAGAAATAACAGATAAGGAGAGTATGAAAATGGTTAGAAAGGAATCAAGACAGGAAGTTCGTGTAAAGAAGCACAAGAGACTGCGCAACCGTTTCAGCGGTACGGCTGAGAGACCGCGTCTGTCGGTGTTCAGAAGCAATAATCATATGTATGCTCAAATTATTGACGATACAGTTGGAAATACCTTAGTCTCGGCGTCCACTCTTGAGAAGGCCGTTAAGTCCGAGCTGGATAAAACCAATAACGTTGATGCGGCAGCATATTTAGGCACAGTAATCGCCAAGAGAGCGATCGAGAAAGGCATCAAGACCGTTGTCTTTGACAGAGGCGGATTCATATACCAGGGCAAGATCGCTGCACTGGCCGAGGCGGCAAGAGAAGCCGGCTTAGAATTCTAGGAAGGGAGAGGGAAATCACATGAGACGTACAATCATTGACGTAAGTCAGTTGGAATTGACTGAAAAAGTCGTAACCATCAAACGTGTTACCAAAGTTGTTAAGGGTGGCCGTAACATGCGTTTCACGGCTCTTGTAGTAGTCGGGGACGGCAACGGTCATGTCGGCGCAGGTTTGGGTAAGGCGACTGAGATTCCCGAGGCGATCCGCAAAGGAAAGGAAGATGCGATCAAGAACTTGGTTTCCGTTGCGCTTGATGATAACAGCAGTATCACACATGACTTTATCGGCAAATTCGGTTCGGCTTCCGTCCTCCTCAAGAGGGCTGCGGAAGGTACAGGTATCATCGCCGGTGGTCCTGCGCGTGTCGTATGCGAACTTGCGGGCATCAAGAATATCCGTACAAAATCTCTGGGCTCTAACAACAAGCAGAACGTTGTGCTTGCTACGATCACAGGCTTAAGCCAGTTGAAGACTCCTGAAGAGGTGGCTAGAAATCGCGGCAAATCCGTGGAAGAGATTCGCGCTTAAGTTACCGGAGAACAGTCATCGGGTAGAAAGTTTAGGAGGAAAAAAAGATGGCAGCAAAAAAAGCAGAGGCAGAGACGAAGAAGTTAAAGATTACCTTAGTTAGATCTACCATTGGTCAGATCCCCAAAAACAGAGCCACGATTCAGGCTATGGGGCTGCACAAGATCAATCAGACGGTGGAACTGCCTGACAACGCAGCAACCAGAGGACAGATCAGACAGGTAAGTCATATGATCAAAGTAGAAGAAGCATAGAAGGAGGTGCCGGTATGGAATTATCAAATTTGAGACCCGCCAAAGGTTCGGTACAGAGCGATAATTTTAGAAGAGGCCGTGGACACGGTTCAGGCAACGGCAAGACAGCAGGTAAGGGCCACAAAGGTCAGAAGGCTCGTTCCGGAGCGCCGAGACCGGGCTTTGAAGGCGGCCAGATGCCGTTATACAGACGACTTCCCAAGAGAGGATTCAAATGCAGGAACTCTAAGGAAATCGTTGCGATCAATCTGAGCGCGCTGGAGGTATTTGACAACGGCGCAACGGTTGACGTGGAAGCATTGATCGAAAAAGGGATCATCAAAAACCCCCGCGACGGTGTTAAGATCCTTGGAAACGGAGAATTGACGAAGAAACTCGACGTGAAAGCAGGCGCTTACAGCGCATCCGCGAAGGAGAAGATCGAGGCTCTTGGCGGAACGGCAGAGGTGATTTAATGTTTACAACCTTAAAGAATGCGTTTAAGATCAAGGAGATCAGGAAGAAGCTCATTTTTACCTTTTTGATGCTGGTTGTGATCCGTCTCGGATCACAGCTTCCTGTTCCGGGTATCAACAGGACCTTCTTTGCGGATTGGTTCTCGCAGCAGACCGGAGATGCATTTAACTTCTTTGATGCGTTTACGGGCGGATCTTTCCTGAATATGTCCGTTCTGGCATTGAACATCACGCCGTACATCACATCGTCGATCATCATGCAGCTCATGACGATCGCGATCCCGAAGCTGGAGGAGATGCAGCGTGACGGTGCTGACGGCAGGAAGAAGATCGCTTCTATCACCAGATATGTGACGGTGGCCCTTGCCCTGATCGAGTCCAGCGCTATGGCGATCGGATTCGGACGGCAGGGACTGCTCCAGACATACAACGTTATCAATGTCCTCACGGTCATTGTGGCGCTTACCGCGGGCAGCGCATTCCTGATGTGGGTCGGCGAGCGGATCACGGAGCATGGCGTGGGCAACGGTATCTCTATCGTGCTGACGATCAATATCCTGTCGCGTATGCCGCAGGATATCGCGCAGCTTTTTGAGCAGTTCGTGATCGGCAGGTCGATCGCGAAGGGCGTTGTGGCGGCGATCATCATTATTGCGATCATCGTATTGATGGTAGTCCTCGTCATCATCTTGAATGACGGCGTGCGCAAGATCCCCGTGCAGTATGCCAAGAAAGTGCAGGGCAGGAGAATGGTCGGCGGACAGTCCACGAACATTCCGCTGAAGATCAATACATCGGGTGTTATCCCGGTTATTTTCGCATCATCTCTGATGCAGCTTCCGGTGATCATCTGTTCCTTTTTCAATATTACGGGGACAGGCGTGTGGGGTGAGATATTAAAGGGATTAAACTCCAACTACTGGTGCAATCCGAGCCAGCCGGTCTACTCTGTCGGCCTGATCGTGTATGTAGTGCTGGTTATCCTTTTTGCGTATTTCTACACTTCGATCACCTTCAATCCTTTAGAGGTTGCAGAGAACATGAAGAAGCAGGGCGGCTTTATCCCGGGCATCAGACCGGGCAGACCCACCAGCGACTATCTGAACAGACTGCTCACCTACATTATCTTTATCGGTGCGGTGGGACTTACGATCGTGTGCGTGGTGCCGTATTTCTTCAACGGCGTATTCGGCGCGAGCGTATCGTTCAGCGGAACGAGCCTTATCATCATCGTGAGCGTTGTTCTGGAGACGGTCAAGCAGATCGAATCCCAGATGCTGGTGCGCAATTATAAAGGATTTTTAAATGACTGATCATGAGTTTATCGTGGGGACGGTAGGATAACCGTCCCCCATACTTTCTTTTGTATGAGCGGCAGACGGCTGCCGGTAGGGAAGGAGCAGACGCAGATATGAAGATTATTATGCTGGGTGCGCCCGGTGCGGGCAAAGGAACACAGGCGAAGATGATCGCGGACAGATACGGGATCCCGCATGTCTCCACGGGCGACATCTTCAGGGCGAATATCAAGAACGGCACGAAGCTGGGTATGGAGGCAAAGCAGTATATGGACAAAGGACTGCTGGTGCCCGACGAGCTGACGGTGAAGATCCTGCTTGACAGGGTGGCGCAGGACGACTGCAGGAACGGGTATGTGCTGGACGGCTTCCCGCGGACGATCCCCCAGGCGGAAGTGCTTGACAAGGCGCTCGGGGAACTCGGCGAGAAGATAGATCACGCCATTGACGTGGATGTGCCGGACGAGAATATCGTCAGGAGGATGAGCGGCAGACGCGCATGCCTCTCCTGCGGCGCAACCTACCATATAGAGCATGTACCGCCCAAGAAGGAAGGCATCTGCGACGTGTGCGGTCAGGAGCTGGTGCTCCGCGACGACGACAAGCCGGAGACGGTGCAGAAACGCCTGAACGTATACCATGAGCAGACGCAGCCGCTGATCGAGTTCTATCAGGCAAAGGGCGTGCTGAAGACCGTGGACGGCACGAAGGATATGAAAGATGTGTTCGCGGCGATCGAGAAGATCCTCGGGGCGTAAGCGTCCGCCGCAGGTTGGACAGAGCAAAAGGTAAGGCAGGGATATCACATGGCGATCACGATCAAATCTCCGAGGGAGATCGAACTGATGCGGGAATCGGGCAGACTGCTCAGTCTCGTGCATGATGAGCTGGCGAAGCTGATCCGCCCGGGCATCTCCACAAAAGAGATCGACAGGGTATGTGAGGAGATCATCAGGAGTTACGGCTGCACCCCCAATTTTCTGCATTATCAGGGGTATCCGGCCTCGGTGTGCGTCTCCGTCAACGACGAGGTGGTACACGGCATTCCAAGCGACAAGCGTATCATTCAGGAGGGCGATATCGTCAGTCTGGACATGGGCCTGATCTATCACGGCTACCACTCCGATGCGGCGAGGACGCATGCGGTGGGGCAGATCAGTCCGGAGGCGCAGAAGCTCATAGACGTGACGAGACAGAGCTTTTACGAGGGTATCAAAATGGCGCGTGCCGGCATGCATCTGCATGACATCTCAAATGCCATAGCGGATTATGTGACGCCTTACGGTTACGGCATCGTCAGGGCGTTGGTGGGGCACGGCATAGGCACGAGACTTCACGAAGAGCCCCAGATCCCCAACTTTGCCCAGCGGCGAAAAGGGCCGAAGCTGCGGGCCGGCATGACGCTGGCGATCGAGCCGATGATCAATATGGGGACCGCGGACGTGGAGTGGCTGGACGACGATTGGACGGTCGTGTCGGCCGATCACTCCCTCTCCGCCCACTATGAGAATACCGTGCTGATCACGGACGGGGAGCCGGAGATCCTGACCCTCGGTGCGATCCCGTAGAGAAGAGGGGGTTACAGTATGATAGGAATGCTTGCCGTTTCCACAGCCGGACATGACAGAGGCGCCGTCTATGTCATCGTGGGCGAGACGGACGGCTATGTACTGGCGGCCGACGGCCGCACGAGGACGGCGGACAGACCGAAGAAGAAGAACAGGAAGCATGTGCAGGTCATTAAGAAAATACAGATAGAAAGACCGGAGAACGGTTTTCAGGATCAGGAGATCAGACGAACAATCAAAAAGTATCAGGAGGGATCAAATGTCAAAAGCTGATGTAATCGAAATCGAAGGAACAGTCATTGAGAAACTGCCGAACACCATGTTTCAGGTGGAACTGGAGAACGGCCATGTCGTGCTGGCACACATAAGCGGGAAGCTGCGTCAGAACTTTATCCGCATCCTGCCGGGCGACAGAGTGACGTTGGAGCTGTCGCCTTATGACCTGTCCAAAGGCAGGATCATCTGGCGTGATAAATAAGAGACGGCCGGCAAAGAAAAGCCCGAAAAAATCCCTTGCCAAATCATGGGTATGGTGATATAATGTAAAACGGTCTTTTTTGAAAGGAGGGTTTGAGATGAAGGTAAGATCATCAGTAAAACCGATCTGCGAAAAGTGCAAGATCATTAAAAGAAAAGGAAAGATCAGAGTGATCTGTGAGAATCCGAAACATAAGCAGGTGCAAGGTTAATCCCCGAAAGGTTATATATAACGGGGTTCATATATTTGAGAGAGCCCATAGGAGATAACTTTTTGATACCAGACCTTATGTTTGGAAAGATCGGATCGGCTGATCCGGTTGGGTAGGACCTACCCCAATCAATTAGTGTCACGTATACGCAGGTATACAGATTATGAAACAGAAAAATGGAGGAAACGTAAATGGCTCGTATTGCAGGTGTTGATTTACCGAGAGAAAAACGTGTAGAGATCGGTTTGACTTATATCTACGGAATCGGCAGAGTAAGCGCAAACAAGATCCTTGAGGCGGCGAATGTAAATCCCGATACCCGTGTCAGGGAACTGACGGACGACGAGGTAAAGAGGATCGCGGAAGTGATCGACAAGGACTACATGGTGGAAGGTGATCTGAGAAGAGAGGTCGCACTGAACATCAAGCGGCTTCAGGAGATCGGCTGCTACAGAGGGATCCGTCACAGAAAGGGGCTTCCGGTCCGCGGGCAGAGAACGAAGACCAATGCCAGAACAAGAAAAGGCCCTAAGAGAACGGTGGCAAATAAGAAGAAGTAACATAAACCAGTAGAAAGTGAGAAAGTAGGTTAGTTTATTATGGCTAAAAAAGTTACCAAAAAAGTGACAAAAAAGCGTGTAAAGAAAAACGTTGAACGTGGACAGGCACATATCCAGTCTTCTTTTAACAACACGATCGTTACCCTGACGGATACCGAGGGTAATGCGTTGAGCTGGGCAAGCGCCGGTGGTCTTGGTTTTAGAGGTTCAAGGAAATCTACTCCGTACGCAGCGCAGATGGCTGCAGAGACAGCCGCGAAGGCTGCATTGGTTCATGGGTTAAAAACAGTGGACGTCATGGTGAAGGGTCCGGGTTCGGGGCGTGAGGCCGCGATCCGCGCACTGCAGGCATGCGGTCTGGAAGTGACAAGTATCCGTGACGTGACGGCAGTGCCGCACAACGGATGCCGCCCGCCGAAGAGACGCCGCGTCTGACGGAAAGATCCGCTGCGTGGATATCTTCGGAAAAATCTGCCGGTGCAGATATTTCCACGGCAACAGGTAACGTATTGGAAACTTTGGAAGAAGGCGCGAGGGCGCTGTAAACAAAAATAAGAGAGGAGCCGAAAAAATGGCAGTAAACAGAGTCCCTGTATTGAAGAGATGCAGATCACTTGAGTTAGATCCTATCTATTTGGGATATGACAAGAAATCCAAGAGAAAGAATATGCGGGCCGGCAAGAAAGTCAGCGAGTACGGTCTGCAGCTGAGAGAGAAGCAGAAGGCGAAATTCATCTACGGCGTATTGGAGAAGCCGTTCAGGAATTACTATGAGAAAGCCGAGAGAATGAAGGGCATGACCGGTGAAAACCTGATGGTCATGCTGGAGAGCAGACTGGACAGCGTAGTGTTCAGAATGGGCTTCGCGAGGACGAGAAGAGAGGCAAGACAGGTCGTAGGCCACAAGCATTTCCTTGTGAACGGCAAGCCGGTCAATATCCCCTCTTATCTGACCAAGGCAGGAGATGTGATCGAGGTGCGGGAAAAATCCAGATCCCTGCAGCGCTATAAAGATATCCTTGAGGTAACGTCCGGCAGACTGGTCCCCGAGTGGATGGAGGTAGATCAGGACGCATTTAAGGGAACAATCAAATATCTCCCGACAAGAGAGATGATCGACGTTCCGGTAGACGAGATGCTTATTGTCGAGTTGTACTCCAAATAATTATCGTGTTTGGCAAAGGAGGGTATTTGCGTGTTTGATTTTGAGAGACCCAACATTGAGGTTGCAGAAATCTCGGAAGATAAGAAGTATGGCAGATTTGTAGTTGAACCGTTAGAGAGAGGCTACGGTATTACCCTTGGTAATTCTCTTAGGAGAATCATGCTTTCTTCCTTACCGGGCGCGGCGGTCAGTCAGGTGAAGATCGAAGGCGTTTTGCATGAGTTCAGCTCGATCCCCGGCGTCAAAGAAGATGTCACGGAGATCATCATGAACATCAAGAGCCTTGCGATCAGGAACACCAGCGAGACAGGCGAGCCCAAGACGGCGTACATTGAGTATGAGGGAGAGGGCGTTGTCAGAGCATCCGATATTCAGGTGGATCAGGATATCGAGATCCTGAATCCCGATCTGGTCATTGCCACGCTTAGCGGCAAGGATACCAAACTCTACATGGAACTGACGATCACAAAAGGCAGAGGATATGTCAGCTCCGACAGGAACAAGACGGAGGATCTCCCGATCGGTGTGATCGCGGTGGATTCTATCTATACGCCGATCGAGAGGGTGAATGTCACCGTCGAGAATACGCGTGTCGGTCAGATCACGGACTTCGACAAGCTGACTTTGGACGTGTACACGAACGGTACGCTTGCGCCCGACGAGGCGGTCAGCCTTGCGGCGAAGGTGCTGAGCGAGCATCTGAGCCTTTTCATCGATCTGTCCGAGAACGCCAGAACCGCAGAGGTGATGGTGGAGAAGGAAGACGACGAGAAGGAAAAGGTGCTGGAGATGAGCATCGACGAACTGGAACTGTCCGTCCGCTCATACAACTGTCTGAAGAGAGCCGGTATCAACACGGTGGAGGAACTGACCAACAAGACTTCCGAGGACATGATGAAGGTCCGCAATCTGGGCCGCAAGTCTCTCGAGGAAGTTCTGGCCAAATTAAAGGAGTTAGGCTTACAGCTCAATCCGAGCGACGAGGCTTAAACATATGTGAAAGGCATGCGGGATAAGACCGATGAGCGCCGGCGTGTCTGCTCATAAATGGAACAAGAAATGCATTCGGTGAGTAAGTCCAAAGAGCGTTGCCGTATGCACACCATGACGCGGGAGAGAACTCCCCGGTGAGAAAGGAGTCTGTAATGGCAAAATACAGAAAACTCGGCAGAACGTCCGACCAGAGAAAGGCGCTGCTGAGAAGTCAGGTAACGGCGCTGCTGTACAACGGCAGGATCATTACCACAGAGGCGAGAGCGAAGGAAGTCCGCAAGATAGCAGACGGTCTGATCGCGCTTGCCGTCAAGGAAAAGGACAATTTCGAGACCGTCAAGGTCAGCGCGAAGGTGCCCCGCAAGGATAAGGACGGCAAGAGAGTCAAGGAAGTCAAGGACGGCAAGAAGGTCACCGTATATGATACGGTCGAGAAGGAGATCAAGAAAGATATGCCTTCCAGACTGCACGCGAGAAGAAAGATGCTGCGCGTATTGTATCCTGTGACGGAAGTACCCAAGGCGGGAGCGGGCAGAAAGAAAGGCACGAAAGAGGTCGATCTGGTCGCAAAGCTGTTCGACGAGTACGGCCCTAAATATGCGAGCCGCAACGGCGGCTACACGAGGATCGTGAAGATCGGTCCCCGCAAAGGCGACGCGGCAATGGAAGTCGTTCTGGAGCTGGTATAAAAGCCGGGACGATGATACGGTATCATAAAATCCCTTATGGGCTGACGCTCATAAGGGATTTTTTGCAGAGATCCGAAAAGCCAGAAAATTCGGCGTTATGCTATTTCGCGTTGTTCATCTTGTCGATAGAGACGGAGATCTTGTTGGCGGATTCCGTAATATGCTTATAGATATCGGAGGACTGTCTGGAAAATTCGCCCATCTGTTTGGCGATGATGCCGAAGCCCGCGCCGGCAGCGCCGACTCTTGCAGTCTCGATCGCCGCATTCAGCGCCATGATCGACTGCCTGGAAGAGATCGTTTCCAGTTCCTTGGTACACTGCTTGATCTCGCCGATCGTCTCCGTAGCGATGTGCAGCTCGTCTTCCCACACGTTCAGCTTCTTGTATTCCGTCGCGTTCATATATTCCTGCTTCACGATGCGGTTGACCACATCCTCCAACAGGTCGGCGGCGGCAAGAATGGATTTTCTGGGACGCACGGGAACCTTCTTCACGGCGTTGACATAGGCCTGAGGGTCGATGCCGAGCTCCTCCGCGATCCGGGCGAATTTCTCTTCGTCGGGCGGCGCGGGAAGCACCTGACCGCCGATGACGGAGCCGAGCTTCTCGCCGTTCAGCACGATATCAATGGAGAAGTCCATCAGTCCGGCGTGGCACTCATATGTTCCTTTGCCCTCCTGATCGCATTTCACGCATCTCTTGGAACCCTCCGCGCAGCCGCGGGTATACTTCATGCAGAAATCCGTGAAGTTGCTGCCCTCCGTTATGTATTTTCCGTCATTGTCCACTGCGATCGCCGCCAGACCCGTTGCATCGGAAAAAGCGTCCTGAATCTTCTGCAGTATCTTCAAATCCATAAAATCTGTAAGTTTCACAACTGATCCTCCTTGCGTTTGCATATATCGGACCAGGCTGCGGCAAACCGACAGCACTCGCCCTAGTCCTATTTTACCATAATCATTTGACGATTGAAAGACAATTATTCTATAGATTTTGCGGCAGAATGCACAATAATAGGCAAAAATCACAAAGGGGGGGGGTGACGCCAAATTTTTCTGTACATTTTTGCCAAAAAGTGTTAAAATACACTTTGGAAAGTATATAACTGTTATAGCTATTGGAGGGAAAAGACAAGAGATGAAGTTAAAACAGAAAATCTTATTGATCTCGATTGCGCCTATCGTGCTGCTGGGCGTGGTCATGCTGTGGGTCAGCAACAAGCGTATCAACGCGGTGCTCACCTCCGCCATTGAGAACGGTCTGCGGAGCGCGGCAATATCGGTCTTGGACTCCTTGGAGGAGATCAACGACGAGGCATTTTACATCGACGAGAACGATGAGCTGTGCAAGGGCGATTACAACGTCACTCAGCATACGCGGCTGGCGGACGAACTGCGCAAGAGCGCCAATACGGATATCACGGTGTTTTACGGGGATACGCGCTATATGACCTCCGTGCTGGACGAGAACGGTGACCGCGTGCTGCGGACACAGGCGGGCGAGGCCGTCATCAACACCGTGCTGAAGGGCGGAGAAGATTATTTCGCCACGGACGTGGTGGTGGTAGGGCAGGATTATTTCGGCTATTATGTGCCGCTCACGGACGAGACGACGGGCCAGATCGTGGGTATGGTATTTGCCGGCATGTCACAGGCGGACGCGAAGAACCAGATCAGGAGCATCATCTACCTGATCGTCGGTATCGTTGTGGCCGTGGCGCTTGTGTGCGTCGTGCTCATCTTCATGATCGTCAACAAGATGGTCAAGAGTATCACGGAGGGCGTGGACGCCCTGACACGGCTTTCCGAGGGCAAGCTGAACGTGCATCTGAGCGATGCGCAGCTTAAGAGCAAGGACGAGATCGGCGATATCAGCCGGGCGATACATAAGCTGAAGAGCAATCTGACGGATATCATTTCTTCCATTAAGAATGACAGCACTACGCTTTTGAGCGCTTCCGAACAGCTGAGCGAGAAGACCACCGACACCAGCAGCCATGTGGAACAGATGGAGAAGGCCGTCGGCGAGATCGCGATCGGCGCGGGCAGTCAGGCGGAGGAGACGCAGGACGCGACGGAAAATATCATTGTGATGGGCAATATGATTGAGGAGACGGTCGATGAGCTGGGCAGCTTAAGCGAGAGCGCGAAGTCCATGAAGGAGCGCGGCGAGGCCGCGATCAAGGCGCTTCGCGAACTGCAGGCCACCAACGAAAAGACGAGCGAATCCATTGATATCATCTACGAGCAGACGAACGTGACGAACGAGTCCGCACAGAAGATCAAGGAGGCTACGGCGCTCATCACCAACATAGCGGAGGAGACGAACCTGCTGTCGCTGAACGCGTCCATTGAGGCGGCGCGCGCGGGCGAACAGGGCAGAGGCTTCGCAGTCGTGGCGGCGCAGATCCAGAAGCTGGCCGAGCAGTCCAACGAATCCGCCAAGCAGATCGAGCGCATTATCCTCTCGCTGATCGAGGATTCCGACAAATCTGTCACCACCATGAACGAAGTGAAAGAGATCATGGAGCAGCAGAGCGAGAATGTCGCGAACACGAACACGCAGGTCATGAACCTTCTGCAGGACGTGGAAGAATCGCTTGCGGGTATCGAGGAAGTGGTCGAGAAGACGAACAGGATCAACGAGGCCCGCAGCAGCGTGGTAGATACGGTGCAGAATCTGTCTGCGATCGCGCAGGAGAATGCGGCGAGCTCGCAGGAGACATCGGCCTCCGTTACGGAGATCAGCAGCATCGTCGGTGAGATCGCCAACAATGCGGTCGATCTGAAAGACATCTCCAACAGGCTGGATGACAGCATGTCGATGTTTGAAACGGATTAGAGAACGATCTGGAAGTGCTGGTAATCTTTGGTGGAATTCCAGTTGCCTCCCCATGTGAAGCCGTGCTGTGTGAACAGCTTGTAGCACAGATCGTTTTCATCGATCTTATAAGGAAAATCTTGGGAGCGGTCTGCGTATATCTCACTTCCCTTGGGAGAGATATATGTCTCACCGCTTCCGTTTTTGTTGTATACGATATAGGGATTGTAGAACGGGTTGATGTCGATGGCGCAGCCGAGCGCATGCTTGGAGAGCGTGGAAGTGCCGTCCACCACCCGATAGTTGAAGCAGGAAGTGTTGTTGTCTTCCATAGAGAGCGTATCGTCGCCGCCGTACTCGTCAACCAGACGGACGCGCTCGAGGCGGTAGTCGTTCCGGTACAGCTCATAGAAGATCTCCACCATATCCTGTGCGATCGCCCGATTGCAGATCAGTTCGCCTTCCTGTACGTTGCCGTCAAAGTCCACATAGAGAAGTCCCACGTAGTTCAGATCCTCATAGGGTACGGTGCAGCCCTCCTCGGGGTAGGAGATCCCCGTAATGCGCTCCTTGACCGCATCGCTCAGCGGTTCATAGTAAAAGCCGTCCCGATAGACGGTCCTGTCTGCATTTTCCTGTTCTGCCATGTCTTGCTCGCCCTCTTCCTGCTGCGTTGCGGGGGAGACTGCGGATACACCCCCGTTCTGCGCTTCTGAGGTATCATATGCGCCCGGCTCGTCCGGCGTGACGGCGCTGTTGTCTGCGGGCGTATCCTTGTCGGCATCTGCGGACGTGTCTTCGGCGGTCCGGGCCGTCTCTGTCCCGCCGTCAGCCTCCTGTCTGCCGTACGCGGCTTCGGGGTCGTTTGCGGCATATTCCGCCAGCGTCTCCGAGTCCAGCAGATAGTGCGCCAGAAACGCACAGACCATGATCAGGCACAATAGGAAGGTCAGCGGCCGCGCGACGGCCCGCAGCAATTCTTTTGCATCAGCCGGCCTTCTGCCGGAGGATCTGTTCTGAGACATGGTATCGGCTCCTTTCCTGCTATCCGTATCTTCCAATTATTATAGGGTATCGGGGACAAAAAAACAACAGCCGCCCGCCGGGAGGCGTTTGCCCTTGTGTTTTGGCGCATTAGTTAGTATAATAGGCGGAGGACAGATATGACAGGAGCAGACGGAATGGAGATCATCAAGACCGAAAAACTGGTTTTTGAATATATACGCCGCGACGAGGAAGGCAACGTGGAGGGGATCACGCGCGCCGTGGACGAGGTCGATCTGGACGTGAAGCAGGGCGACTTCGTGGCCATTCTGGGGCATAACGGCTCCGGCAAATCCACGCTCGCCAAGCACATCAACGCGATCCTCTATCCGACGGAGGGCACGGTGTGGGTCGACGGCATGAACACGCAGGACGAGAAGCGTCTGTGGGATATCCGACAGGAGGCCGGCATGGTCTTTCAGAATCCGGACAACCAGATCATCGGACAGGTGGTCGAGGAAGATGTGGGCTTCGGGCCGGAGAATATGGGCGTACCCACGGCGGAGATCTGGGCGCGGGTGGAGGAGAGCCTGAAGGCGGTCGATATGTACGAGTACCGGAAATATTCGCCTAATAAGCTGTCCGGCGGACAGAAGCAGCGCGTCTCCATAGCGGGCGTGATCGCGATGCACCCGAAATGCATCATTCTGGACGAGCCGACCGCCATGCTTGACCCGAGCGGCCGCAGGGAAGTGGTGCGGGCGGTGCGGGCGCTCAACGATGTGGAGGGCATCACGGTCGTGCTGATCACGCACTACATGGAGGAGATCATTCACGCGGACAAGGTCTTTGTCATGGATCAGGGCAGGATCGCCATGCAGGGTACGCCGCGGGAGATCTTTTCACAGGTGGAGCGGCTGAAAGCGCTGCGGCTCGATGTACCGCAGGTGACGCTGCTCGCCTACGAGCTGCAAAAGAGCGGGGTGGATCTGCCGAACGGCATTCTGACAGTGGAGGAGCTGACACAGGCGCTCCTGCAGACATACCGCGGACAACAATGACATGCGTGTCATATCGTATCGGGCAAGGCGGCTGCCGAAGGGCCGCAGTGAAGCGAAGGAAAGGAAGCGCAAGGGATCATGTCGATCATCTTAGATCATGTGGATTATGTGTACGGGGGCGATACGGCGCTCGCGGTACACGCGCTCAAAGATATCAGTCTGGTGATTCCCGACGGACAGTTCATCGGTCTGATCGGCCATACGGGCTCGGGCAAGTCAACGCTGGTGCAGCATCTGAACGGTTTGATCAAGCCGACCGCAGGGAGCATATACTATAACGGTGAGGACATCCATGCGGCGGATTATGATAAGAAGAAGCTGCGCAGCAAGGTCGGGCTGGTCTTCCAGTATCCGGAGCACCAGCTTTTCGAGATAGACGTCTTTTCCGATGTGTGCTTCGGGCCGAAGAATCTGGGACTGTCCAAGAAAGAAACGGAGCTGCGGGCTTATGCGGCGCTCAAACAGGTCGGGCTGGAGGACGAATATTTCTATCAGTCGCCTTTTGATCTGTCGGGCGGGCAGAAGAGGCGGGTGGCGATCGCGGGCGTGCTCGCCATGAAGCCCGACGTGCTCGTTCTGGACGAACCGACCGCGGGCTTAGACCCCAAGGGCAGAGATGAGATCCTCGACCAGATCGCAAAGCTGAAGGAGGAGACGGGGATCACTGTCATTCTCGTATCGCACAGCATGGAAGATGTGGCGAAGTATGTGGAGCGCATTATCGTGATGAATCAGGGCAGCGTGATGTATGACGGCGCGCCGAAGGAAGTGTTCGCCCATTACCGCGAGCTGGAGCAGATCGGGCTGGCCGCGCCGCAGGTGACCTATATCATGCGGGCGCTTCACGAAAACGGTATGCCGGTGGCGACGGACGCCACCACGATCGGGGAGGCAAAACAGGAGATCCTGAAAGCGCTGGGAAGGTGAGCCGGCCCCGCGGACAGAGCGCGCGAAAGGCCGCAGGGCGCTGCGGACGACGGATACAGGAAAGGAATCGGTTATGTTACGGGATATTACATTGGGCCAGTATTATCAGACGGAATCCGTCATACATAAACTGGACCCGCGGGTGAAGCTGACGGCGACGATCTGTTTTATCGTGTCGCTCTTTGTGGTGAAAAGCTGGGTCGGTTATGTGGCGGCGGCGGTATTTCTTGCGGTGATGATCAGGCTGTCGAACGTACCCTTTAAATATATGGTAAAAGGCATGAAAGCGATCGTTTTCATCCTGCTCATCACGGTGGTGTTCAACCTCTTCCTGACGCCGGGCGAGACGCTCGTATCCGTGTGGAAGCTGCGGATCACGAGAGAAGGGCTGGAGCTGGCGGTGATGATGGCGGTAAGGCTGTCGTTCCTGATCGTAGGTTCTTCCGTGATGACGCTGACGACTACCCCCAACAGTCTGACCGACGGCATGGAGGATCTGATGAAGCCCCTGAAGCTGTTCAAGGTGCCGGTGCATGAGGTGGCGATGATGATGTCGATCGCCCTTCGTTTTATCCCGATCCTGCTGGAAGAGACGGATAAGATCATGAAGGCGCAGATCGCCAGAGGCGCGGACTTCGAGAGCGGCAATCTTGTCAAGAAGGCGAAAGCGATGGTGCCCCTGCTTGTGCCCCTGTTCATCTCCGCGTTCCGGCGTGCGAACGATCTCGCCATGGCGATGGAGGCAAGGTGTTACCGGGGCGGGGAGCACAGGACGAAGATGAAGCCCCTTAAGTATGCGGCGAGGGACCGTATCGCTTACGGCGTGCTTGCGGCGTATTTCGCGCTGTGCATCGCGATACGGATATACTTATAAGGGATGCGGCCCGGCGGCAGGGCCATAAGAGAAGGCGTGGATCATGAAAAGAGTTATGCTCACGGTGGCCTATGACGGAACAAACTATCACGGGTGGCAGATACAACCGAACGGAGAGACGATAGAAGGCATCTTGAACAGATGCCTTTCTGCACTTCTCGGCGAAAAGATCGAGGTGACGGGCGCAAGCCGTACCGATGCCGGCGTCCATGCCATAGGGAATGTGGCGGTCTTTGACACGGAAAGCCCGATCCCGGCGGACAAGATATCCTATGCCCTGAACAGGAGCCTTCCGGAAGACATCAGGATACAGAAGTCGGAAGAAGTGGCGGCCGGCTTCCACCCGCGGCATTGTGCGAGCCGCAAGACCTACGAGTACCGGATCTACTGCGCCCCTTTCCCGATGCCGACCAAAAGACTGTACGCCCACTATACCTATGTGCCGCTGGAGCTTGCGCCGATGCGTCAGGCGGCGGCGTATCTGACGGGCGAGCACGATTTCAAGAGCTTCTGCAGCGCAGACACACAGGCGGAGACGACCGTGCGGCGGATCGATTCGATACAAGTGCTTGCGCCGCGGGACGACGGTCCGGCCGCCGGTATGGGCGACGATATTGACCGGCGCGGTCAAGATATTGTGATACGTGTGTCAGGCAACGGTTTCCTCTATAATATGGTGCGCATCATCGCGGGAACACTGATGGAAGTGGGGAGAGGCCGCATCATGCCGGAGCAGATGCAGGATATTTTGGAGGCGCGGGACAGACAGGCGGCCGGCCCCACCGCCCCGGCCTGCGGGCTGACGCTGGCGGGGATAGCGTTTGCGCCGGACGACCAAAACCCATGAGGAAAAGGGAAGAAAAATCAAGCAAAAAATGGGTTGACACACTCGGAAGCGTATAATATAATAGATAACTGTGACAGTGTTTGAAAGTGTCCGGCCAAAGCCCCGGCAGGGCATTTTTTCAATATGACAGAAATATCGTCCGTTGTCTGACGGATTCAGAGAGGCGGCCCGGACATCCGCCCCGAGAGATCGTCGCGGCGGCACAGACAGTCGAAAGACGAATCGTTACTAGGAGGTAATATCATGAAGACTTTTATGGCAAGTCCGGCTACGATCGAGAGAAAATGGTACGTAGTCGATGCGACAGATATGACGCTCGGCCGTTTGGCATCTGAGGTCGCCAAAGTGCTGAGAGGCAAGAACAAGCCGATTTTCACGCCTCATATCGACACAGGCGATTATGTGATCGTGGTGAATGCCGAGAAGGTAAAGGTGACAGGCAGGAAGCTGGATCAGAAGATCTACTATCATCACTCCGAGTATGTAGGCGGTATGAAAGAGACGACTCTGAAGGAGATGCTTAAGACACACCCTGAGAGAGTGGTTGAGCACGCAGTCAAAGGTATGCTCCCGAAAGGACCCTTGGGAAGACAGATGTATACAAAACTTCATGTATACGCAGGCCCCGAGCACAAGCAGGCGGCACAGAAGCCGGAAGTATTGACGTTTTGATTCGCAAGGACTGAAAGGAGAAAATAAGAATGGCTAAGTCAGCTAAAACAGCAGCAAAATATTACGGAACCGGCAGAAGAAAGACCTCTGTTGCCAGAGTATATTTAGTGCCGGGCAAAGGTCAGATTACGATCAACAAGAGAGATATCGACGATTATTTCGGATTGGAGACGCTTAAGGTCATCGTTCGTCAGCCTCTTGCGGCCACGGATACCGCAGACAAGTTTGACGCGATCGTCACAGTCAAGGGCGGCGGTTTTACAGGCCAGGCGGGCGCTGTAAGACACGGCATCGCGAGAGCGCTTCTTCAGGCGGATGCGGACTACAGACCGACCCTGAAGGCAGCGGGCTATCTTACCAGAGATCCCCGTATGAAAGAGCGTAAGAAATACGGCCTCAAAGCCGCAAGAAGAGCGCCGCAGTTTTCAAAGAGATAAGGATTATCTGCGGAACGAGGATATGGAAAAAAGTACAGCGCAAGTTCACTTGCGGCTGTGCTTTTTTATATATCCGAGATTCCATAGGAATCCAAGAGATGACCGAGATGAAGCGGAGCGGAATCGAGGTTCAGCTCTTGGGTTCCGCAGATAATCTACGCGAATGCAGGGGCATGCGCGAATCCAAGAGATGACCGAGATGAAGCGGAGCGGAATCGAGGTTCAGCTCTTGAGTTCCGCAGATATAACGACTGTGCTTTTTTGTTATGCGGATTACCCCCACATTACTTTTTCATATATCTTGTAGATCTTCCGCTGCCAATGTGCTGAACGGAACCGCTTTTGACCATTGCGCCCAGCACGGCCTCCACGGTAGTCGGACTGACATCCGGGAGGATCTTGCATATCTCCGCTTTGGAAAGAGGCGTCAGGCTATTCAACACCGTGGCTTCCACACGCGCTTTTTTCGTGATTTTCTTTCCGTTGACCACGGCAAACCGTTTATCCAACTCCTTATAACACATATAGAGCGTGGAGAGGAAATTTTCTATAAAGGGGAAATAGCTGTTTTCATTCGTGTCCCACCCGGCGGAGGACTGCCGCAGAGCCTCATAGTAATAGGCTTTATAGTTGTTGATCTGTTCCTCAAAGGACACATATTTTCCGGCGTCATACCCGTTTTTATAAAGGAGCAGCAGGGAAAGCAGACGGGACATTCTGCCGTTGCCGTCCCGGAACGGGTGGATGCAGAGGAAATCCAAAATCACGCAGGGGATCAGCAGAAGCTGATTGATATTCGCGTCGTCCCGTGCCGCAAGATAGGCCAGCTCCAACTGTTCCATTGCTTTCGGGGTCTCTGCGGCGGAAGTCGGACGGAAGCGCACGCGGCGATTGCCGTCTGCGTCCACTTCCAAAATCACGTTGTTGTCCGTCTTGTACTGTCCGCCGTATTCATAACCGGCAATGGACATCATTATCTCATGCAGACGGAGAATATTTTGCTGTGTAAAGTCGATATGGTCAAAGCCCAAGTGGATGGCATTCAGCGCATCCCTATATCCGGCGATCTCTGCCTCATTGTGGTTTAGGGGCGCGCTGTTCTGATTGACAATGGCGGCGATACGCTCGTCGCTGGTGACGATCCCCTCAATGGCGTTGGAGCTTTTGACGGATTGCACCTTGGCGACCGCCTCCAGCTCTGTAAAGATCTGTGCGTATGCCTCTTTCCGGACGCCCGCCATGGTTTTGAGCGCCGCAATATTCGCAGTCAGATTCACAAGACCGGCCGGAAGCATCCCGTTATCCAAAAAAGAGTAGTCAAATCTTTTCATACTTTGTTCTCCGTTTCTGCATATTATTATAGCGGTTTATATGCATAAAGTAAAGAAGACGCTCCGATTTTCTGCATATAATCACGCCATAGTATATGCAGATACAAAGCTGGATTATGCAAAAATAGCAGACATTTTTATTGCCGCCCAAACTTAACGCATGAAAAAAAGTACATATGTATGCCGGCAGCATACAACAAATCGGAAAGAATGGTGTAGAATAATGGCATATACTGCGGAGAGGAGCGATTATTCTACATGGAAGAAATGGTAATGCAGAGCGACCCGTATCACAAGGAAAATCAATATTTCTGGATTGGAAACGGCAGTAAAGAGGACGTGGGTATAGGTGACACCTTTTTTGGTGTGGATGAAGCCAAAAAATGGCCTGTCTCACACATAGCATACAAGATATTCGATTGTATTAAGGAATGCTTTTACAACGAAGAAGAAGGCATGTGCCTTTCCTTTGAAGGCACGGAGGACGACTATCGCGCCTTAAAAACGGTTCTGACCACTTTTTTCCCTGAGGATAATATCAAGCTTGCCCATGGAGAACGGGAAATAAAATGTGCCAAAGATGTCATAAAGCAGATAGAGAGGTCATTCAACGTGTTGGAGGAATATTTCAAGGACTATCCGGATCCTGAGATGGAAAGCGTTATCAACAAGTATCAGGAAACGGTCAAAGAGGAGATCGTTTTGTGCGTTATGGGGTTGTACAGCTCCGGCAAGTCCGCCTTTATCAACAGCCTCATCGGGCGGGAGATACTGCCGAGCGCTGACAATCCTGAAACGGCAAGAATCTATAAGATAAGGGCGTCAGCGGAATCTTCGATCCGCTTTAGCGTTCAGAACCAAGAGTATACACTGACCTTCGACGGGTCTGTGCCGAAGGTCACGCCGCGTTCCGTCAGTGAGATCATAAAGCTGATACAGAATAAGCTGGAGGAGAAAAAACCTGAGACGGAGAGCGGGGCGATGTACTGGACGCTCGCTGCACTGAATGAATTCGGCAATCATAAGGAGAATCGGGAGAAACTGGCTGATATGATTGAGATTCACGTTCCTTTTGACGCGTCGGATCTGCCGAAGGATTATGACTTTGTTATCTATGATACGCCGGGGTCGGATTCGGCGGGGCACAAGGAGCATCTGGAAGTCCTGCGGGAAGCCATGGAAGAACAGACAAACGGACTGCCGATCATTGTGGCGAAACCGGATAGCCTGGATAAGGCGGCGCAGACGGAACTCGATGAAATTCTTGACGAGTTGGATGGGAAACTGGATCTCTCCAATATGCTGATCGTTGTCAATCGATGCGATGACAAGATTCCGTCTGCTTTGCAAACGATTGTTGCAAAAAGAGAGGAACAGCGGCAGCTAAACTACAGACCGGCCCGCGTATACTTTGTCTCCTCCATTATAGGGCTGGGCGGCAAGAAGGAGCGCCCCTTAGAGCGCACGAGCTGGTTCGATCAGCAATATTATGCTACTTACAAAGATCACGAGAATAAATTCAAAGATAAAGACGACGACTTTTACCTAGATCTGCCTACCTACAATATCCTTCCGGAGGACGAAAAAGAGGAGCTGGAGGGCCGTGCGAAAGACGGCGATGCCTCGCTTCTGTGGAACAGCGGGATACCGTGTGTCGCGCAGGATATAGGCGGCTTCGCAAAGAAATATGCGTTATACAACAAGTGCCTGAATGCGATCGGGTATCTGACGAAAGCGGCGGAACAAGCAGAAAAGAAAATAGAAATTGCCAAAGAAGTAAGTGAAAATCTCCGCCGAACTCATCAAACATGGCTGGACGATAAGAAAAAGGAATTGATAAGCAAGCTGAAGGAGACGTGCAAGGAAAGATACGCTAAGTATACCACAGAGTTTGCGAATGGGGCAATAGACCTCATAGTAAAGAAGTATACGGAAGAATCGCGGATCAGGGGAAGCATAGACGAGGCTCAAAAAAAATGTGGAGGGAAAATAGATGTCGATAATCAGGAATGGTTTCTAAGCGAGCTGACTAAAGCATATCAAGAGGATATCACAAATTATGCCAAGGAAGCAACCGAATCCACAGAAAAATATTGGGCAGAGTGTACGCAAGACCTGAAGGACAAGCTCCTGAAAATTGTGTATGACAGCGATGCGCTGACAAAGGATCAGAAAAAGCTCCTGGCGGATAATCTGATGGAAACGGCGAAGGTGCCGAATCGTCATGATGTGTTCCGGCTCGCATTGGGAAAAACAGATTCTTTGGTCGGTAAGATCTTTAGGGCCTTGGGGCGGAAACAGTGGGCGGAGAAGAAGCAAAAAGTGCGGGAAGACAAAGGCGCATGGATCAGGCAATATCGGAGTACTCTTGAGGAGAACATTTTCAAAAATAATCATGATGCAACAACGATGAATGAGCAAAATTTTGAAGCGATGACGGCTGCCGTCATAGGAAAACTGCAAAATAATATCATTTCCTTCAATCCTGAGTTGAAAGAAATAGCCGATCAGCTCGCGAAGTATGAGAAAGAGATCGATACAAAAAATGCGCAGATCAGTCAGATTGAAGAAGAGAAAAGAAAGATCGAACAGCAGATAGCGTTTCAAAAAAGAAGCACGGAGGGACAGAGATGATGGGAGCAGTGGAGGAGCAGATCAGGTTGGTCTCGAGGATCGTAAACGGGGAGATCCACAGACCTGAAGTGGAAAGGGAATTGGACAGGATCGCAAAGCAGTATGGAGAAGATTGCTTTAACAGCTATGTTGTGACGAGAAAACCCAAGCCGTGGAGCATGGAGTATCTCGAGGAACTGAGAGCGCTCAGTGTAAGAGGCGCAGGATCCAGGGAATTCTATCTGTATATGGCGGAGGTCAGCGATGAGGTGCATAAGGGCGTGCCAAAATGGCTGGTGATTGCGGCAGGGATCGTGATTGCGATAGCGCTCGTGGCTGTCTTAGTGTTTCTGGTGAACGAAAGATGAATTGATCTCGGAAGGGAAGAATGATATGAAGAAAATGGTACAGGGCGTCAAAGAGATGGGGCAGGGCGCTAAAGATGCGGCGGTACAGTTTGCCCAAAAAGCTGACAACGCTATACAGGAGAAGGAAAAAAGTTATCTTGCCGCTCGGGCTGAGAAAGGGGAAAAACTCAGGAAGGAGATCGAAGAAGCAAGAAAAGATTACTTTTCTATTATTCAGGAGGATCAGGACGAAGAGAACACATCGACGCAACGGGCTTTGGGCGCTTTGGGCATCAAGCTGTACAATGCGCATCTGCCGTATGTGGGCGAAGCCTATGAGCCGATATGCGCCTTTGATCCCTCTAAGTTTGATGCGGCATCGAGGATCGTATCCTTTGACATTACGCGCTGGGTCACCGATACGGAAGAGAAGAATATAGAGAAGCTGATCAACGTATATCAGACCTTATCGGGGGAGAACTGTAATATTGCGCTGATCTATGACAGAAAACAAGACGGGTGCAAGGTTACCATGGCGGTTGTAAATACAGGAGATAAATCGAATCGGGCTATTGTGACGGGATACAGCGATAGGCTGCAGCGGGCAATACGGGGCAATTTCCCGGGGGCAGAGATAACAGAAAAGAAAAAGTGGGGCGTACCAGACTGCATGAAAGGTACCGTCCGATACAATGATAATTGCCAGGTTAGGAAAGCGTATTCCGTGGCGGCCGTGACAAATCTTGCGACGGATAAATCCGAGGATTTTATCAGTCAGAGCATGGAGAAGCTGTTGGACGGCATAGTGCCGGAAAAGGACGAAGAATATAGACTGATCCTGTTGGCCAGCCCGGTAAGCGATGCGGAGGTGGAGACGCAAAAGGATCTCCTGTTTGCTATGTATAATGCGCTGTCTCCGTATGCGGAATGGCAGGAGTCGGTTTCCGTAAACAAGAGCACGACTCTTGGCAGCGGCAGTTCGCTGGCGAAGAGCATAGGCATAAATGCAGGCGTAAGCGTCGGAATGAATGTCGGTGTGAATTTCGGCGTAAATGCCGGCATAAATTTTGGCCTTAATTTTGGGAAAACGGTAAACCGAAATGAGACGGTAGGGGAGATTCAGGGAAAGAACAAAACAATCACGAATTATGCCGTCAAGCACAGTCTGGAATTGCTGGAGAGCCAGATGAAAAGGCTGGAACAGTGCTCGGCCCTCGGGATGTGGAGATTCGCAGCCTATGCGGTATCGGAGGCTCCGGCTGTCGCGAAAGATGTGGCCCGTATGTATCTTGCGTTGACGCAGGGGGAGGAGTCCTATCTGTCCCGTGCCGTGCTCAATTTTTGGCATGGGACAAATCAGCAAAAGGAAGCCGCGGTTATTTTGGAAAATCTTAAACGGATCCTGCATCCCGCATTTGTCCTTGACAAGGAGAAGTGCGAGCAATACGAGGACTATTCCATGCTGCCCCCGGAAGTGGATCTGTTTACGCTGATCTCCGGCAAAGAATTGGTGCGGGCTCTGAATTTTCCCAGAAAATCCGTTGCGGGATTTCCGGTGATCAACAGCGCGGCGTTTGGAAGAGAAACGCACAGGTTTTCCGTGATCGAGACGGATGGCGCGGATGCTCCGGACGGCGATCCTGCGGATTTCCTGGAGATCGGAAAAGTCGTACATATGTATCAGGTCGAGAACAAAAAGGTATCGCTTGACGTGAACAGCCTTGCGTCCCATGTCTTTGTCACGGGCTCTACGGGTACAGGAAAGTCAAATACCGTTTACCGGATCGTGACGGAACTGCATGATAAGCAGAAAAACTTTATGGTCATTGAGCCAGCCAAGGGCGAGTATAAAGATGCGCTCAAAGGCGTCTGCGATAAGGTTTACGGGACAAACCCCAATATGCCGGATATGGAACTGCTCAGCATAAATCCGTTTACTTTTCCGACGGGAGAAGGTGTGGATAGACCCATACATGTTTTGGAGCACATTGACCGGTTGACGGAGATCCTGAATGCGTGCTGGCCGATGTACGCCGCTATGCCCGCCGTCTTAAAGGACGCCATAGAAAAGACGTATATCGAGAAGGGCTGGGATCTTGTGTCGAGCCGGTGCCGGTGCGATTTGTCGGATGCCTTCCCGACTTTTAAGGATCTTTTGATTGCACTGCCGGAGGTGGTAAACAGTTCCGCATATTCCCAAGATACCAAGAGCGATTACGCCGGCGCGCTGGTGACGCGTGTCAAATCGCTGACGAACGGAATCAACGGCAGAGTGCTGTGTGCGGGCGTCGAGCTTTCCGATGAGGAGATGTTTCGGCAAAACATCGTAGTGGATATCAGCAGAGTGGGTTCGGTCGAAACCAAGGCGCTGCTGATGGGTGTGCTGATCATGAAGCTGCAGGAGTATCATATGAGTTCATCGGCGGTGAGCAACGAGGATCTTCAACATGTGACCGTACTGGAGGAGGCGCATAATCTGCTTAGAAGGACGTCGTTCGGACAGGCGCAGGACAGTGCGAATCTGCAGGGCAAATCGGTGGAGATGCTGACAAATTCCATTGCCGAGATGCGCACCTACGGCGAGGGCTTTATCATCGCCGATCAGGCGCCGGGGCTGTTGGACGAGGCTGTGATCCGCAACACGAACACCAAGATAATCCTCAGACTTCCCGATGCTGCGGACAGGGAGCTGGTCGGCAGAGCGGCAGCGCTGCGGGAGGATCAGATCGAAGAACTGGCGAAGCTGCCGAGGGGAGTGGCCGCAGTCTATCAGAACGACTGGGTCGAAGCGGTCCTTTGCAGATTTGAGAAGTATGAGCCTAAGCCTCCTGCGTCTGAGCCTCCTGCGTCTGCATCCGCATCGCCTTCTGCGAACGGCGCTGCGACGCAGACCGATGCGGCAGCGGAAAAGACCGACCCGGAGAAAATTGCGTACAACGAATATTTTGAAATTTTGTTTCAGATGCGCGATAATAGAGGCATGGAGAAAGAAGCCGCAGATCGGATCGCCAACTGGATCGCCGGACTGCCTTATCCGCCCGATACGCAGAACATATTGCGGAAAGTGCTGCGGAAAGAACCGCTCACCGAAAAGGAGATGCAAAAGGTGGCATACAATCTGTTCGCGGGCAAAGCGGCGGCGATTGCCCTCAGGGACGGCGTAGAGGATGCCTCCAAGGAAATCGAGAAAATGGAAGAAAAGCTCAAACGAATGTGGCAGCTTGACAATAACGAGCTGGTTATGAGGATCCGTCAGCTCATTTTGCAATATGTTGCTGACAAGCCGAATGTGGACTCTTTTGTTGAAAGATATGAAAAATTTATAGGAAGGGGGCCGATGTAATGGCATTTGGTAATTTTAGGGATTCCCTTTCGGATATATTGAAACCCAAGCCGGACGTATACGTGTCGGATACCGACGATGAAAAAGACAGCCCGGATGACGTGTCGGATATTGATGAAGAAGGAGACGGCCTCGATGCCCTGCCGGATATTGATGAAGAAGGAGACGGCCTCGATGCCCTGCCGGATATCGATGAAGAAGGAGACGGCCTCGACGCCCTGCCGGATATCGACGACGGGGAAGACATCATAGATGCCCTGTCGGATATCGACGATGGGGGAGACAAGCTGAAAGGGGCGGATTTAGACAAGTCCGACCCGCTTGTGAAAGAAATCGAAGAATCGGTGGGAACGCCGGAAGGTATCCGTAAACTGATAGAGCGGCATCCGGAAAAGGCCGAATTGTGGAAGAAGCAGCTTGAGGCGTTGGAGACACTGAATGATCCGAATGCTTCACCGACTGAAATTCGGAGCGCACAGTCAAAGTTAAGCAATCTGAAAGGACAGCTGCTGGAAACGGCTGTCAAAGATGCCATGGCAGATGCCGGATTAAATGTGGAGGCAAAACAAAAAGTTGTTGAAGGCGAGAGCGGCGGTACACGACCCGACGTGATTGCAAAGAATGATACCGATCAGCCGATAGAGGCTCTGGGAACAACCGTACAGCCCGGTGAGACGATCTCGGTGGAATGCAAGTGCGGCGGCTCCGCATACATGGAGGATCAGCTTAACAGCCATATTCCGAATCAGCTTTCCGGGCAGGAAGGCAGTAAAGTATTGCTCACGACCTCGGATATCAAAGATGTGCAGCCGGGGCTTGCGGAGAGTGTCTGCGATAAATACGATGCCAAATTGATCACCTTGGATGAGAGCGTAGCTGACGTGGAAGATGCCATAAAGGAGGTAGCAGAATCATGAAAGTATATTCCGTAGCAGATGACAAGACGATAGAGCCTGTTGTTCTCTGCGTCAAAGCAAATGCGGCATGCGCACAACTGCATTGGTCCAAAAAAATGAAAGACATGCCGAGAAGCGTTGTGGGAGCGTTGGAGACGGTCGAACAGTTTGCGGAGAGCAGGATCGAGGCGCTCTGTGATAAGGAATTGCTCTCTCTGAGCCAGGAGGAAGAGGACCGGATGCTGCAAGTCATCAGGGACAACCCGGATCTGAAAGATTCTCTGGGCATGGGGGTCATTTCCGCAGGAGAACAGGCGGACAAAGTCATACAGGTTATGCAAAACGAAAAAGGACTGGAAAGAATCTGCGCGGCATTGCGCAGCGGAGAAAATATCGTGATCTTTTAAGGCGGCTCAATTACCCAGCACGGCACAATGATGCTCGTACAGCGATTCATTGGCCTTAAGCAGGGTATCGCCGTGGTGCAGGGCAAAAAGGATCAGCGCGTCCCGCTCGTTTCTGGCATACAACTCTTTGTAGCCGGATATCTTGAGCATCTGCTGGGTTTCCTCGGCAGTGAGCGTAAGCCCGAAGGCGATGGCGATCAATTTGTCCCGTGACGGATTCTTTTTGCCGGAAAAGATCTGATATAGATATGTCCTGTCAAGCTGAGAGCCGCGTGCAACATCTGCGCGGCTTAAGCCTTTGCGGTCAAGAAGTCCCCGCAGATGCTCGGACAGCGTACCCGTCAGCAGATCGTTTCTGTTGCGTTCCAGATAATCGTCTACGTCGGTCGCCGCGCTTATTTCGTGGTTCAACTCTTCTGTGGTCTTGTGTTTCTGTACTTTATCCATGTCGATTGTCTCTCTCTTATTCTTTGGATATTTACATCGTTGATTATACATTATCTGGCATTATTATGCAAGTTATGCTAAAATGATACCATGCATGACTGACATGACAGAGGAGGAGCGCCATGGACTGCGAAGTGGTCAGACGGATCAAAGAGAGCGGCAAGAGCACGGTAGAGCTGGTGCGCAGCGACGGTCTTTACATCAGGAAGATATTAAAAGGCAGACACGAGGTCTTCACAGTCCTGCGCGACTGTCCGCACCCTTATCTGCCTAAGATCTACGAGGTGGATCAGACGGCCGATTCCGTAACGGTCATAGAAGAGTACATAGAGGGCGTGTCGATCGGGAGCGCCGATCTGTCCGGCAGGAAGCTGATGCGGGCCGTGCGGGAGTTGTGCGATGTGCTGGCGTTTCTGCATGAGAAGAATATCATACACAGGGACATCAAACCGTCCAATATCCTGCTGGCGGGGGACGGCCATATCCGCCTGATCGACTTTGACGCGGCCCGTATGCCGAAGGACGATCTGGAGCAGGATACCAGTCTGCTCGGCACGAGAGGGTATGCGCCGCCGGAACAATACGGCTTTGCGCAGACCGACTGCAGGGCGGATATCTATGCGCTCGGCGTCACGCTCAGACAGCTCATGGGAAGCGCGGCGGACAGACCGCGCTACAGGAAGGCGCTTCGGAAATGCACAAGCTTGGATCCCGATAAGCGGTACGATTCCGTCAAAGCGGTCAAAAGAGATCTGTTCGGCGTCAGGACGCAGCTTTTATGCCTGTCGGCCGCGGCAATCGTGTGCTGTCTGGCCGGTGCGGCGGCATGGAGTCTGCGGATGCCGCGGGAAGAAGCGTCTGCTGTGGCCGACGGCTTTCCGGCAGCGCTGCCGGCGCCGGAAGATCCGCACTGGGACGGGGAGACGGGCACCGCCCTGTGGGGCGTCGTGCCGGAGAGCGGCGTCAACGGTGAGATGGCTTACCGGTACAGGCTCTATAGGTGCGAATCGGAACAGGAGCCCGATCCGGAAAGTGATCTGTGCGTCATGAACGGCGATATGTGGGGCAATTTTTCCGTCAACGAGGAGGGCGAATATGCGGTCGCCCTTGCGCAAGGGTTCGGGGAGAACGGCAGCTATTATTATACCGTGTCGGCGGCAGGGGACGGCGTCGCCTATGCGGACAGCCCGTACGTCGTCTCCGATGTTTTTGTGTACACCGGAGAGGACGCGCCTGTGATCCCGGAGCCTGTCGGACTGAAATGGGATGTGCTTTATGACCGGAAAAGCGGGGGGGGGTCGTACTGTGCCGCGTGGGAAAATATGGACGACTACGACAGCAAAGATCGCTTTAATGTGAGCTTTTACGATGAGGCCGGCAACTGTATCGGCAATAACATATGGAGCAAGGCGGAGATCATGGAGATAGGCAGAGGCGTCTGGTTTGACGTGGCAAGCTGGGGACACTCGGGCGGGTCTTACCGATTTGCGGTGGAAGTCTATTCCTCGCGCCCCAACGAGCTGCGGTCGCGTTATCTGCCCCAGCCCGTTCCGGAAGCCGCCTACAGCCCGTGGCTGAAACCGGACGCATCCGCTCCGGCCGGAGGTGAGGAAGATCAAAGTATACAGAAATGAGTGGAAGTACTGCTGCAGCCTGAACGAACTGCAGATCATAGGCAGCAGACTGGATGCGGTCATGGACAAGGACGAATACGGCGGCGCGGACGGCAGATACCGTATCCGCAGCCTCTATTTTGACGACTATACGAATGCCTGTGCCAGGGCAAACGATCTGGGGCTGTCGGAGCGGGTGAAATACCGTGTCCGCTACTACAATGACCGCAGCGACAGGCTGCGTCTGGAACGCAAGGAGAAATCGGAGGGGCGCTGCCACAAGACGAGCTGCCCGATCACGGCCGAAGAGCTGGCGCTGATCATGGCGGGCCGTGCAGGGGAGGTGTTCTGGCGGACGGACGAGCCGCTCCTGCAGATGTTCTGCGTCCGCTGTATGACGGGGCTTCTTGCACCCGCGGCGGTGATCGACTTTGAGAGGCGCGCCTATGTGGAGAAGATCACCAACATACGGATCACGATGGATCAGAATATATCCGTCTCCGATGATTTTGGCCGTTTCACGGACGGCGGATATCTCTGCTATCCGATCCAAGAGGCAGGGGAGCATGTGCTGGAGGTCAAGTTCGATCATATCCTGCCTTCTTATATCAAGCATATCGTTACGGATCATCATCTGATCCAGTCGTCTTTTTCCAAGTATGCGCTGGGAAGAAAGACGCTGCAGCGGATGGGAAGATAGCGCGTCCGGCTGTCGGGAGGCAGCGCCGGCAAAAAGAATACAGACGGCCGTGCGGATACGGCAAAGAGGAGAAAAACAATGAATATGATACAGGATATCTTGGAAAACATTGCGAGTGCATACGCCAATCCCGTAGTGGGGGGGGGCTAAAGTGATCCTTTCGGTGCTGCTTATGGTGCTGATCTTGAGCGTATACGAATTTATGGTATACAGGCTCGTGTCCCACAGGGCCTTCTATAACCGATCGTTCCATATCTGCATCGCGGTCCTTCCGTTTTTCATCTCCACCATTATCTTCAGTCTGCAGTCCAACATCGTGATCACGCTGGGCACGATCGGCGCACTGGCGATCCTGCGTTTCAGGACGGCGATCAAGGATCCCGTTGACATGCTGTATCTGATGTGGTCCGTGCATATCGGCATCACATGCGGGTGTCAGCTATACGAGCTGGCGGTGCTGACTTCCCTGATGGTCACCGTCGTCATGCTCTGTTTTGAACATATCCATATCGGCAGGAAGCCCTTTGTGCTGGTCCTGCACTGTGATGCGCAGAAGGAAGCCGATGTCACGGAGAGGATCGCGGCGCATACGCCCAGATACCGCATCAAGAGCAGGAATTATGTGGGCGATGATCTGGATATGGTGGTAGAGCTGTCCGTCAAGGATCCCGGGGAGTTGGCGGCGGACTTGCGGGAAGCCGGTGTGGAGCGCTCCTCCGTCATAGCGTATGACAGCGAGGATATCCTGTGATGAAGAAGGCGCTCGGTATCATCATCCTGATCCTGTCGGCGGCCGCCGGGATCTGTCTGGTATGCTTTCGCGGGCGGCCGTTTCGCTATTCGGCGTGTGTGATGACGGAAAATGAGTTCGAGGCTGTCATGGCGGAACGCAGCGCGTCTCTGGGTCTGCCGGAACGGCTGCTGTTTGACGACGAAGCGCTGCAGTGCGATGTCATGTCGGGTACCTATTATTATTCGCTGGTACAGGGCGACGCCGGGGCATACGACCCGCACATCAGGATACAGAGCAGGGAGAGAGGTGTAAAGATCGCTTTTCTGGAGGAAAGCATCACGGACGAAGCGATCGCCGCCGATACCGGCATCAGTTTTCTTCTCTATACGGATAAGTCGTACGCGCGGTTTACGCTGAAATGTACGACGCTCCCGCTCATGAACATCGAATATGACGGCGGCGAGATCGGGGAAGATATGGCGGCCATGCATATGACGCTGTTTGACAACGCGGACGGCGCGGTAAAACGCGTTGCGGTGTCGGACGGAACGATCCATGTGCGGGGCAACACCACGACGGCGTTTCCGAAAAAGGGATACCGTCTGTCTCTTGTCACGGATTCTGCGGGCAATCATACCCGTTCCAATCAGGTCTCTCTTCTGGGCATGCGGCAGGACGACGACTGGATCCTCTACCCGGCCTACAACGATCAGGAAAAGGTCAGGAACGTATTCTGCGCCAACCTGTGGAAAGCCTCCTGCGCCGATGACAATGCGCTGGGAGTTGACACGGGGACGGAATATAAGTATCTGGAGCTGTTTATGAACGGAGAATACTGGGGCTTGTATGCGCTGGGCTATCCGATCGACGAGAAACAGCTCATGCTGGATCCCGATTCGGGCGAAGACGGATTATACAAGGGCGTGATCTGGTCTGCGGACGGCAGCATCGCTTTTACGGAGGGCGGCAATCCGGTGGGATTCCGCATCAAGGGAGCGGTCAACGAGGCGAAAAGGAATTGGGCGCCGCTATTGGATTATTATTATGCCCTATGGGAAGGCCGCGGTGACAATGAGAGATTGTACGCGGGCATCGACATCGACAACGCCATAGACATCTATCTGTTTTTTAACCTGATTCAGGGTGGAGATAACGTCGGCGGCAAAAATATCAAAAATCTGTACCTCGCGATACGCGCGGGAGAGAACGGGCCTACGGCGCTGTACGCCCCTTGGGACATGGATCTCACGTGGGGCAACTGGTTCGCGAACGATCTGTCGGTGAATCTGGTGTCCCCGTATCAGCTCACCCCGTCCAATCATGTGCTCATGCAGAGCGGGTATCTGAATCAGATCCTGGTGAACGGCGACGGCGGCGCATGGGATCGGATCTATGAAAAGTACAGGCGTCTGCGGGAATCGGCCTGGTCGGACGAGACGATCGGCGCCATGCTGGACGCGTACGAGAGAGAGATCTACCTGTCCGGCGCATATCGGCGGGAAATGGAGAGATGGCCGGAAGGCACTTACACGGAAGCGTCTGCGGGACTGGACACTTTTCGGGCGTATGTGGCACAACGGCTGCGGGAGACGGATCGTTACTATGAGGAGCTGAACCGGACGCACGATGACGGAAGGACGGCCTATGAACTGCAGGTGCAGTTTTCCACGTTCACCGACACGGCGTATTATCTTCAGGCTTTAAAATATGCGGACTGTACGGCGGCGCTTAAGATCAATAACGCGGAAGTCCTGCAGGATGAGCGGTATGCGTCTGCATTTGAGGCGCTTGGCGTGACGCGGGAGAGCGTCGGCAGCGTGGGCGGCGTGTTCGTGCTGCGCGGCAGCGGAGAAGGGCGGACCGTGCAGGGGCAGGATACGCTCACGGCGGAAGAGAGGGCCGAGCTGGACGGGGTACTGAACGACGAGGCGTCGGACATCAGGATCACGGTGCTGGACGCCGGGGCGGAGACGGTGCTCGACGATGTCATGCTGCAGTACGCCTCTTTTGACGAACAGGACGCGGCGGCGTCCGCGCTGCTGCTTGTGCGCTAGGACGGCGGCGGGGATCCCGCCCGGACCGGTTAAAGGAAGATCATGAACACAAAAGATTGCAAACACACCATACGGAATCTGGCGGAGAGCTTTTTTACATCCTGGGCCTTTATGAAGGCCGGCAGTATGCGGCCGGGCAACCTTCTGACGGGCGTACTCTTCCTGACATTCTATATTTTGTACAGGCATATCGACGGCCGTCTGGCGGACAGGCCGTCTGCCGATACGCGGACGGCGCGGGCGGCGGCCGCGCTCTTGGCTGCTGTCTATACACTGACCTATGTGCTGGCGGATCACGGGCGGTACGTGGAGGCGCTGACGAGCGGGCTCTACAGGGGCGTCGTGCTGGCGGCGGTCTGCATCGGATTTTTCGTCTGCTTCTGCAAGGCGCTTCTCTTTCTCTTCTCCTACAGCGGCGACAGGAAGCTGCTTGGGCGGCTGCTCTGCCGGGAGGAAGGAGGGCATGGGAAGCATCTGTGCCTCTGGTGCGCTGCAGGCTGTCTGCTGTGCTGGCTCCCGTACTATCTGTATCTGTATCCGGGCGTCATGACGCCCGACAGCATCAACCAGCTGGAACAGGCTGTCGGCTTGATCGGATACAGCAATCATCACCCCTTTGCGCATACCATGCTCTTTTCGCTGTTCTATCACATCGGGTATTTCATGACCGGCAGCATGGTGTCGGCGGTTGCGCTGTATACCTTCTTTCAGATGTGTTTTCTGGCGTTTGGCGTCTGTTACTTCCTGAGGACGCTGGAGCGGTACCGCGTCCGCAAGGCGGTTTTGATCCTGTTCGCCCTTTTCTATGCGCTGGTGCCGTACCATGCGGTATTTTCCGTCACGGTCTGGAAGGACATACCGTTTGCGGCGGCGGTGATGCTGTTTGGCTGCAGTATGCTGCGCATGCTGCAGAGGTGCGGCGCGGCGGAGCTTGCCATGTTTGTCTGCTCGGGCGTGATGATCTGCCTGTTTCGCAGCAACGGCTGGTACGGCTTCCTGTTGTGCGTGCCGTTCCTGCTGTTTGCGTACCGCCGTCAGGCGAAAAAGCTGTTCCCCGCCATAGCGTCGATCCTTCTGGCGGCGGCGATCGTCAGATATCCGGTCATGACTGCGCTGCATGTGGCGCAGCCGGATCTGATCGAATCGCTGTCGATCCCGACGCAGCAGATCGCCGCCGTCCTGTGCCACGACAGGCCCTTAAACAATGAGCAGAGGGCGCTGATCGAGAAGGTCATCGACACGCGCTATATCAAAGAACTGTACAGCCCGGGCTTCGCGGACAACATGAAGGAGCTGGTGCGGGCCGGAGATCAGGAGTATCTGGCGCAGCACAAGGCGGCCTACTTCCGGCTGTGGGTGCAGCTCGGGCTGGCCTATCCGGCGGATTATCTGCAGGCCTATATCGATCAGACATACGGCTACTGGTATCCGGACGTCTTGTACACGACGGCGGATATAGAGGGCGTCAGCGAGACGACGCTGCCCGTGGCACACACGCCGCTGATCGGCGGCCCCGTCGTCGTCAAGGCCAAGGAGATCGCGCTGAAAATGGGAAGCATCCTGCCGTTGTACGGGCTGCTCTGGAACATGGGCGCGGCATTCTGGCTGCTGCTGTTTGGCGTCGCCAATGCCTTCGTCAGACAGGAAAAGGCGAAGCTCGTCTGTTATCTGCCGAACCTCGCCCTGTATCTCACCGTCATGATCGCCACCCCGGTGGCGGCGGATTTCCGCTATGTCTATTTTCTGATCTTTTCCGCGCCCTTCTGCCTGATGACGGCGCTTGTGGAGCTGCCGGAAAGGGGAGAGGCTGCTACGTCCACCCGCCGTCCAGCGTGATGACCTGTCCGGTCAAATAGGACGGCGCGCGTAAGAGCGAGAGGACGGCCTCGGCCACCTCCGACGGTTGACCGATGCGGTCAGCAGGAATCTCCGCGCGCAGGGCTTCCATGTCCTCCGCAGACAGGAAGCCGTTCATTTCCGTGTCGATCACGCCGCAGGCGATAGCGTTGACCGCGATGCCGCTGGGCGCAAGTTCTTTGGCGAGCGCGCGCGTGAAGCCGTTGACCCCGCCCTTCGAAGCCGAGTAGGCGACCTCCGTGGAAGCGCCCACGGTTCCCCAGACGGAAGAGATGTTGATGATCCGGCCGCTGTGCCTGGCGAGCATGAGCGGGACCGCCAGACGGCTTGTATAGAAAACGCTGTCCAGATTCGTCCGCATCACGCCCTGCCAGTCGGCGTCGGACATTTCGTGCAGAAGCCCCACATAGGAGACGCCGGCGTTGTTGACGACGAGATCCAGCGAGTCGATCTGCGCAAAGAGCCGCGCCACGTCCTTGGGATCGCCCATGTCCGCCGCGACAGGCGTACACCTGACGCCGTATGCGCTGGAGAGTCTTGCCGCCAGCTCGGCCAGCCTGTCCGCGGAGCGCAGACAGGTCAGGTACAGGTGGAAGCCCTCGGCTGCAAGGGCTTCGGCGATCGCTGCGCCGATGCCGCGCGATGCGCCGGTGACCAGCGCGTATTTGGGGGAAAGGATATCGGTTTTGCGTGTCATGATCTTCTCCGTTTCTTCCCTATCAAAAATGTGGTACACTGATAATAGGATAGCGTTGCGCGGCAGGGTATGCGGCCGCATGTTATGGTAATAACTATATTATATAGGATATGAGCGCGAAAAGCCAAGGCTTTGTGCGAAAAGCCGCATTTCCTGCCTGGCGGAGGCGCTCGGAACGGAGGGAAGATGTACGATCTGATCATTATCGGTTCGGGACCGGCGGGTCTGTCCGCGGCCGTCTACGGAAGGCGCGCGGGGCTGGAGCTTTTGGTGATAGAGGAGAAGCCCATGAGCGGCGGACAGGTCCTGAACACATACGAGGTGGACAATTATCTGGGACTGCCCGGCATGAACGGCTTTGATATGGGAATGAAATTTCGGGAGCATGCGGACATGGCGGGCGCTTCCTTCAAGACGGCGTCCGTCACAGAGATCTGTGACGCGCCCGACGCAAAGACCGTCAGGACAGCCGACGGGACGGCGTATGAGGCAAGGGCGCTGATCCTGGCGACAGGCGCGGAGCACAAGCTGTTAGGCGCGCCCGGCGAGGAAGAGTACAAGGGCAGGGGTGTGTCCTACTGCGCGACCTGCGACGGCGCTTTTTTCAGGGGAAAAGACGTGGCGGTAGTGGGCGGCGGCGACGTGGCGGTGGAGGATGCGATCTATCTTGCGCGCATGTGCAATAAGGTGCGGCTGATCCACAGGCGGGACAGTCTGCGCGCGGCAAAGGGATTGCAGGACAAGCTGACCGCGTGTGAGAATGTGGAGATCCTGTGGAACAAAACGGTGCAGGATATTCACGGCGCGGGCGCCTTAGAGGGCGTGACGCTCCTCGATACGGCGGGACAGGCAAGCGAGGAGCTGCCTGTGGACGGCCTGTTCATCGCGGTGGGCATGCACCCGAACACGGAGGCGTTCAGGAACGTCGTGCCCTGCGATGCGTCGGGCTATGTGATAGCCGGAGAGGACTGCGCCACCCGGACAGAGGGTATCTTTGCGGCCGGCGATGTGCGCACGAAGCAGGTGCGCCAGATCATCACGGCGGTGGCGGACGGCGCGTGCGCCGTGGCGTCCGTGGAGCGCTATCTGACAGCGAAACGATGAGCCTTGTTCAAAATACAGGCAGGACGGCTGCGGCCGCGGCTATTTTTGTGTAAAGTGCATATCTGCCAATTGTTACAAATGTGAAAAATATGTGAAGCGTGGCATAATATACAAGAAGTTGCGTAAATACGCGCTTTTATTGGTATATGCTGTAGTTGACAAAACGTATTTCCGATGTTATATTATAGCCAACATGTAACAAATTTGTAACAAATGAGGTAATTTATGAAGAGCAGATACGTAAGAATAGCAGCTTGTGCGATGGCGGCGGCGCTCGGTTTTACGGGCGCGGGGTTTGACGTGAACGCTTCCAATAATGTGGCGACGGTCCTGCCGTCCTCGGGGATCGATTACTCTTTACAGAGTGAAGACAAGTCCACTTCCCTCTCTTCCCTGCAGGAAGAGTCCGAGAAGGCGGCCGCTGCGAATGAGGAGGCCGGCGGTATGAGCATCGGCAGCGTGCAGGTCGGCAGTTATGCGGAGATCGCCAGCACCGAGGATACGGTCAGTGCAGCGCCGTCGAAGAAGATAGAGGATACGGTCGTTTTCAGTAAAGGCTACACGGAGGATCTGAAGAAGGCGGCAAACACCGGTCTGTCCGAGGAGGAAGAGAGCTTTAAGAATCTGGTCATCGCCAAGGTCAACGACTATGTGAATGTCAGGGATATCCCGAGCGAGGACGGCAGCATCGTCGGCAAGCTGTACAATAAATCAGTGGGAAACTTTATCGAGGAGAAGGACGGCTGGTATAAGATCAGCTCCGGCTCCGTGGAAGGTTATGTGAAAGGTGAGTTCTGCGTGACGGGAGACGAGGCCGTGGACTATGCGAAAGAGGTCGGAACGCGTATCGCCACAGTCACGACCACCACGCTGAAGGTGCGCGAGCAGCCTGATCTTGATGCGGCTGTGCTCGGTCTGGTGCCGATCGAGGACGAATTGATCGTCACGGAAGAGCTGGACGGCTGGGTCAAGGTCAACATCGAGGAAGGTGACGGCTATGTGTCTATGGACTATGTAACGCTGTCCACCGAGTTCGTCAAGGCGGAATCTATCGCAGAGGAGGAGGCTCGTCTGGCGAAGGAGGAGGCTTCCAGAAAGGCGGCCAAAGAGGCGGCGAGCAAGAAAGCGGCGTCAAATTCCTCGTCTTCTTCAAGCGGCGGAAAGACTTATGCAAGTCCTATGGGCAGCACGGGCGCAGATGTTGCGAACTTTGCGGTGCAGTTTGTCGGCAATCCGTATGTATATGGCGGAACGAGCCTGACGAACGGCGCGGACTGCTCCGGCTTCGTCATGAGCGTGTACAGCAATTTCGGCGTGAGTCTGCCGCATTCTTCCGCAGCGGACAGAAACGTGGGAGCGACCGTCAACGGCATCGAGAATGCGCAGCCGGGCGATATCATCTGCTACTCCGGCCACGTTGCGATCTATGTGGGCAACGGCCAGATCGTCCATGCGTCTACATCGAAGACGGGTATCATCGTGTCGAGCGCGACCTACCGTTCGATCCTTTCGATCAGAAGGATATTCTAACGGCACGGCGTAAAGAAATAAAACGGATCCTATCATGAGGGAGGCTTGGGCCTCCCTCAAATTTATTTCGCAGAAAGAAAATATTTTGCTTGCCAACAGGATGATTTGGATATCTTGTACAAAGAATCCGCCGCCGTATTTTTCGGACACATTGTTCCGAAGGCTGTTATCCACATTCAAAACGGCCAAAATTTTGCGGAAAATGGACTTATACACCGACTTATCCACTTTATCCACATATTTTTCGAGCAAAACCGGAGAAAGATTTATGGTAACTGAACAAACAGACGTTTTGTGAAGTTGTCATGAAAAAGTATATTTTGACAAAAAAACAGGAAAAAACCCTTGACTTTTCAGGTGTCAAAAAAGACAAAACGCCCGATGCGAATTGTTGCACCAAAGGAGAAAAATATGGTATAATTATCCTACAATAATCCAATGAAAGGGATGAGTGATATGAAGTTTATTATTACGGGCAAGAACATCGAAGTGACACCGGGTCTGCGGTCGGCGGTAGAGGACAAGATCGGTAAGCTGGAAAAGTATTTCACCGAAGATACGGAAGTTCATGTTACACTGAGCGTTGAGAAGGACAGACAGAAGATCGAAGTGACGATTCCGATGAAGGGCAATATCATTCGTTCCGAACAGGTCAGCAGCGACATGTATGTGTCCATTGATCTGGTGGAAGAGATCATCGAGAGACAGCTTAAGAAGTATAAGACGAAGCTGATCGACAAGAAGCAGGCTTCCGCTTTCTTCAAGCAGGAGTTTGTGGACAAGGATTACATGGAAGACGAGGAAGTGCAGATCATTCGGACGAAGAAGTTCGATATCAAGCCGATGTATCCGGAAGACGCGTGCGTGCAGATGGAGCTTCTCGGGCATAACTTTTTTGTGTTCTGTAATGCGGAGACGGATCAGGTCAATGTGGTCTATAAGAGAAAAGGAAACACTTACGGTTTGATCGAGCCGGAGAACTGAGACATAAGATGACGGTTTTGATAGACATGCTTCATATATGCGCCGTCCTCATCTGCGTGTTGGTTGTTGCCTATCGGTTTCGGGTGACACCGGTTGAGGCGGCGCCGGTTTTTATATGCGCGCTTGTTTTTGTCCTGTATATACTTGCGATGCTGCATCACTTATCATGGATCGACGGGATTGCCTTGGCGGTCGTGGCGGCGTTTGCCGTGTGGATCGTCTGCGGACCGAAGGAGATAAGGAGGGCGTTTGCGGCGAGCTGCGGCAGGGATATGACAAGCGCGTCGTTTATTGCCGCGGTGATTCTGTTTGCGGTCATAGCGGTCTGCACTTTTGGCAAGGCGGTGACGTGGTGGGACGACATCAATTTCTGGGCGACGGATGCGAAGGCCCTGTATTTTTTGGATGGCTTTGCGGGAAAATATGAGAATGCAGCGCCGGAGTTCGGCGATTATCCGCCGGGCGCGCAGCTGATCAAATGGTGGTTCCTGCATCTGTCGCCGGACGCGTTCCGGGAGGGCTTGGCGTTCGTCGGTTATCATATGATGAATATGACCTTCCTTCTGCCGCTGTTACGCAAGATAAAGGGGAAGAACGTGCCGGTGGCGGCGGTCATGGCGGCGGCGCTGTGGTTTCTTCCGAGCATCGCGGAGATCTACGGGTACAACGGGTTTTGTGCCGATCTGACAATGGCATGTGTGTACGGCGGCTTCCTGTTGGCGGTGACGGACAGGGAGACCCCCTCCGCGCTGTTCTATTACGGGCGGCTGTCCTTATACTTAGGGGTGCTTGTGCTGATCAAATCCATAGGGTTCGTGTGGGCGCTGTTCGGACTGCTCTTCTTTGTGCTGTACAGCTTCTGCGAGAGCCGGGAAGAGCGGCGGCTGTCGTCAGATGCGCCGCGGCCGGCCGAAAGAAGGCTGCTGCGGACAGCATCCGTCGCCGTGCTGCCGCTTCTATCGGGAGGAAGCTGGATGGCCTTCTGTCTGCTGATGCGCCGCGTGACGAAGACGACGGCGACGGCGGTCAAGTATATGACCACGGACGAATACGGCATATCCGGGTACGCGCCGGATCTTGCGAGGGCGTTCGCCAGGGCGTTCTTCAGGCTGCCGCTCCACCAAGACAGGAGCATAGCCATTGACCTGACGCCGTTTGGGCTTTATCTGTGCGTCTGTCTGATCGCGGTCGTGTTTTGGAAGGCCCGTATCCTGTCCGCGTGGGAGCGCAGGCTCGTGTTGTGGTTCAGCGTAGTCAGCGGCGCGCTCTTCTACGGCATTATTTTTGTGGCGCACGTCACCATATTTGCCACGGAGACGCAGTATCTGGAAGCGGAAGGCATGATCTCGTCCATAGAGCGTTACGGCGCGCCGTTTACCGTCGGGACGCTTGTCTTTCTGGCGGGTATCTGGACGGATCGTGGAAAAAAGGTTTTTGCGGGGTGCAGGCTGCCGGTATTTTTTCGGGAATATGGCGTCTGCCTGTGCCTCGTCCTCTTTGTGGCGCTGACGGCCGGCTATCGGGCCGGCTATGACGGGCTGCTCGGTTACCGGAGCGGGATCGAGGCGGAGCTGGACAGGCGGGCTTCCATGATCGGAGAAGACGAGACGGCATTTCTTGATGCCGTTCGGGAACTTAGCGGCAGTAGGCAGGGGGCGCGCGTGTGTTATATCCGACGCGGCGATACGCCGCGCTGGGTGAACAACAGCTACACGGCCTATGAGGCGTCTCCGGTATCGGTGGTCTTTCAGAGCGTAAATCTCGACGATGCGACGACGGACTGGATCAGGGAGCAGATCCGGGCTGCCCACGCGTCATACCTGTATGCGGAGGACACGGAAGCCGATGCGGGCGCGGTCTTTGACCCGCTGATGCAGGAGGGCGGTTTCTCGTGCGGCGTGTTGTACAGGATCACGGATAACGGGGCCGACATGAAACTGACGCCGGTGTCATAAATAGAGCACAGGAAAAGGAATTGCATATGTCTTCTTATTATAATATACCGGTCATCATACCGGCCTATGAGCCGGATGAAAAGCTGATAGCGCTCTTACGCGCCTTACAGCAGACAAAGATCAGCCGCGTGGTAGTGGTGGACGACGGCAGCGGAGAGGCGTATGAGGAACTCTTTGCACAGGCGGCGGCTTTGCCCGGCTGTACCGTGCTGCACCATGCGGTGAATCTCGGCAAGGGAAGGGCGCTCAAGACGGCTTTCAATTATTGTCTGCGGGAGTTCGGGGACGCCTGCGGCTGTGTGACGGCGGATTCCGACGGGCAGCATACGCCGGAGGATATCGCGGCGTGCATGCGCGCGCTGTGGGAGAATCCACAGGCGCTGATCTTGGGCTGCAGGGATTTTGATGCGCCGGAGGTTCCGGCGAGATCGGCGTTCGGCAATAAGGTCACGAGAAAAGTGTTCCGTTTTCTGCTGGGGCTCTCCGTGTCCGACACACAGACCGGACTGCGGGCGATACCTGCTTCTTTCATGCGGGAGCTCATGCAGGTGAAGGGGGAGCGTTTCGAGTATGAGACCAATATGCTGATCGAGACGAAGGAGCTTTCGATCCCCATTCTGGAGGTTCCTATCCGGACGGTCTACATCGAGGAGAACAGGACGAGCCATTTCAATCCGATCAAGGATTCCGTGCGGATCTATCTGGTATTCGGAAAATTTCTTTTTTCCTCGCTCTCTTCCAGCGTGCTGGATCTGCTGCTGTTCCACTTCTTCTGCACGCTGTTGAGCCCGCTGGGCGGGAAGCTGTGGTTTGTCCCCTATATCGTGGCTGCGACCGTGTTCGCCAGAGTGATCTCTGCCGTATATAATTTTTTGATCAATTACCGGGTGGTGTTTAGAAGCGAGGCGAAGCTGGCGGTCACCGCGGGAAAATACCTTGCGCTTGCCGTCTGCCAGATGCTGTGCAGCGCTTTTCTCGTGAACTTTCTGTACGGGTTGACCGGAGGCGCGGAGGTGCTCGTCAAGATACCGGTGGACATCTTCCTGTTCTTTATCAGTTTTGTGATCCAGAGAGAATTTGTGTATCGCAAGAAGACGAAACCTGCGGGCTGACATAACCCGCAGGTTTTTCTCATATACATAACCATAAATTTCTGACCGCACGGAAGCGGCAGTGCGAAACGGCGGGCAGAGAGGGTATCGTGGGAGCGTGTATGAAGAGAAGGGGCGACAGAGGCGGCATCAGGTCCGCCGTGCGGGTCGAACTGATCCTGCTGCTTGCACTGTGCTGCGCCGCTGTCTGCAGAGAACTGACGGACAGATGGCGGGATCCGGCGCTGCAGGGCGGCGGCGCCGCATGGACGGCCGGTGAGCGGGAGGCCGTGGAGGTGACGGCGGATGGAGACTACATCAAGTGGGTGGAATTTAACGTGACCTGTGAGGCGATGGCGGCGGCGTACGATCTGGATGTGGGATCTTACGGACAAAAGGTGCATCTGAACTGGATCGAGCTTCTCGCCTATGCGGGGGCGAAGACCGGGGGAAAGTTCGACAGCGGCAGTGTGAGGAAGATCAACGAAGCCGCAGAGAAGCTGCAGAGCGGCGAGGCGACCATGAAAGAGCTGACGGAGGACATGGAGTACTACGATTATTATCTGGAGGCGTACACCGCCGTGCTGGGCGGCATGGTGGGAGAGTTTTCGCTGAAAGAGGAGGATACGTGGAAGGAATATTACGGCCTGAAGGCGTTCTCGCCTATCGCCAAGGGATTCGACTACAGTCATTATGACGATTTCGGCGCTTCACGAAACTACGGCTATGCGAGGCCGCACTTGGGGCATGACATGATGGGACAGATCGGCACGCCGATCATCGCCATAGAATCCGGTGTCGTGGAGGCGCTCGGCTGGAACCAGTACGGCGGCTGGCGCATCGGTATCCGCAGCTTTGACGGCAGACGTTACTATTACTACGCGCATCTGCGGCAGAATTATCCTTATGCCGAAGGGCTTGAGGAAGGCAGTGTCGTGACGGCGGGCGACGTGATCGGTTATATGGGACACACCGGCTACAGCACGAAGGAGAACGTCAACAACATAGAGACGGTGCATCTGCACTGGGGGCTGCAGCTTATTTTTGACGAGTCGCAGAAGGAAGGAAACAACGAGATCTGGGTGGACTGCTATGAGCTGACCAAGTTCCTCTATCGCAACCGCAGCGAAGCCGCTAAAGTCGAGGGGACAAAGGAGTGGAGGCGCACCCGCGAAATGGCAGATCCCGAGGCAGAAAAGCATTGCAAAAACAATGGTGCTATGATACAATAGGAAAAGCGGACAATGATAAAAAAATAACAATCTTTGTCGGCCGCAAAAAACAAAGCTGTATTTACAGACTAAACCATAACGGAGGGAAAGAAGATGGCAAAAAAAGTTGTTTTGGCGGGAGCATGCCGTACGGCGATCGGTACTATGGGCGGAGGCTTGAGCACGACGCCGGCGCCGGTGCTCGGATCTATCGTAATCAAAGAGGCTTTAAAGAGAGCGGGTGTTCCTGCGGACGCCGTTGATCATGTATATATGGGCTGCGTTATCCAGGCGGGTCTGGGACAGAATGTAGCGCGTCAGGCTTCCATCAACGCAGGACTGCCTGTCACCACTCCGGCAGTCACGGTGAATGTGGTCTGCGGTTCCGGTCTTAACTGTGTCAATATGGCGGCGCAAATGATTCAGGCGGGTGACGCCGATGTGGTCGTAGCCGGCGGTATGGAGAATATGTCCATGGCGCCTTATGCGGCGATGCAGGGGCGTTACGGCTACAGAATGAACAATGCGACTCTGGTAGATACCATGGTGAACGATGCGCTGTGGGATGCTTTTAACAATTATCATATGGGTATTACGGCGGAGAATGTGGCCGAGAAGTACGGCTTTACGAGAGAGGATCTGGATAAGTTCGCGGCGTGGTCTCAGCAGAAATGCGAGAAGGCCCGCGCGGAGGGCAAGTTCAAGGACGAGATCGTTCCCGTGGAAGTCAAGAAGAAGAAAGAGACGGTCATCTTTGATACGGACGAAGGCCCCCGCGCCGGCGTTACCGTGGAGAGCATCTCCAAGCTGCGCCCCGCGTTCAAGCCCGACGGCATCGTTACGGCGGCCAACGCTTCCGGTATCAACGACGGTGCGGCCGCGATCGTTGTCATGAGTGAGGAGAAGGCAAAGGAACTCGGCGTGAAACCGATGGCGACCTTCGTTGCGGGCGCTTTGGGCGGTGTGGATCCCGCGATCATGGGCGTCGGCCCCGTACCCGCGACGCAGAAAGCGATGGCGAAGGCCGGCATGAAGATCGACGACTTCGACCTGATCGAGGCAAACGAGGCATTTGCGGCACAGTCTCTGGCCGTACAGAAGGATCTTGGTTTCAGCGACGACGTTCTCAACGTGAACGGCGGCGCGATCGCGCTCGGTCATCCGGTAGGCGCGTCCGGCTGCCGTATCCTTGTCACGCTCCTTCACGAGATGCAGAAACGTGACGTCAAGAAAGGTCTTGCGACGCTCTGCATTGGCGGCGGTATGGGCTGCGCGACGATCGTGGAGAGAGACTAAGGAGGAAAGAGCGGATATGGAATTTGTATTATATGAAGTAAAAGGGCAGATCGGAATCATCACGATCAGCCGTGAAAAGGCATTAAACGCATTAAACTCTACCGTGTTGGAAGAGTTGGACAAGACTCTGGACAATGTAGATCTGCAGGAGATCAGATGTCTGATCTTAACCGGCGCAGGGCAGAAATCCTTCGTCGCCGGCGCGGACATCGGGGAGATGAGCACCTTAACGAAAGCGGAGGGCGAAGCCTTCGGCAAGAAGGGCAACGATGTGTTCCGCAGGATCGAGACTTTCCCGATCCCGGTGATCGCCGCGGTCAACGGCTTTGCGCTGGGCGGCGGCTGTGAGATCTCCATGAGCTGCGACATCAGGATCTGCTCCGAGAATGCGGTGTTCGGACAGCCCGAGACGGGCCTGGGCATCACCCCCGGATTCGGCGGCACGCAGCGACTTGCGAGGATCGTGGGGCCGGGCATGGCGAAACAGATGATCTACACGGCGAGAAACATCAAGGCGGACGAGGCTTTGCGGATCGGTCTGGTGAATGCGGTATATCCGCAGGAAGAACTCATGGCGGCAGCGGAGAAGATGGCGGCGGTGATCGCCAAGAACGCGCCTATCGCGGTGCGCAACTGCAAGAAGGCTATCAACGACGGATTGGAAGCCGGCATGGACGAGGCGCTCGTGATCGAGGAGAAGCTGTTCGGCGACTGCTTCGAGACGGAAGATCAGAAGTACGGCATGGCATTTTTCCTCGACAAGAATAAGGAGAAGGTCAAAGAGCCCTTCAAAAACGTGTAGCCGTCATAAAAAAGCAAGCGACGCGAAGCGGCATTTGCTTTTTTGACGGCGTACAACGAGAAAATCAGAAGCGCGAAAGCGCGGTTTTGCGGAGCAAAAGGATTTTCGAGTGGTAAACACGGCCGCCCAGTCGAATGCTTTGGCGGATCGAAAACAAAAACTAAGAACATCTTTTAAAGGAGGAATCACAATGAAAGTAGGAGTTATCGGCGCGGGAACCATGGGTTCCGGTATTGCACAGGCGTTTGCCATGACAGACGGTTACGAGGTATGCCTCTGTGATATCAAGGAAGAGTATGCTGAGGGCGGTAAGGCTAAGATTCAGAAGAACATGGATTTTCTTGTAGGCAAGGAGAAGATCACCAAGGAAAAAGCGGACGAGGTCATGAGCAAGATCACGACGGGCTTAAACGGTATCTGTACGGACTGTGACCTGATCATCGAGGTCGCTCTGGAAAAAATGGAGATCAAACAGCAGATCTTCAAGGAACTGATGGGCATTGTCAGAAAGGACTGCATGTTCGCTTCCAACACGTCCTCTCTCTCCATAACGAAGATAGGAGAAGGGCTGGACAGGCCGATGATCGGTATGCACTTCTTTAACCCTGCCGACAGGATGAAGCTGGTGGAGGTCATCAGAGGCGAGAACACGCCGCAGGAAATGGTAGACAAGATCACGGCTATCGCCACGGAGATCGGCAAGACTCCCGTTCAGGTGAAGGAGGCTCCCGGCTTTGTGGTAAACCGGATCCTGATCCCGATGATCAACGAGGCGATCGGTGTGCTTGATGCAGGTACGGCTTCCGCAGAGGATATCGACGTTGCGATGCAGCTCGGCGCGTCCCACCCCATGGGCCCGCTTCACTTGGGCGATCTGATCGGTCTGGATATCTGCCTTGCGATCATGGAAGTCCTCTACAACGAGACCAAGGATGCGAAGTACGCTCCGCAGCCGCTTCTCAAAAAGATGGTTGAGGAGAAGAAGCTTGGCAGAAAGACCGGAGAAGGCTTCTTCAATTATACGAAATAGGCAGATCATTAAAAATATATGGAGGAAAAGAAGATCATGGATTTTACTTTGAGCAAAGAACATGAAATGGCGAGAGCGCTCTTTAAAGAGTTCTCTGAAAAAGAAGTAAAGCCGCTCGCGCAGGAGGTAGACGAGACGGAGACCTTCCCGCGGGAGACAGTTGAGAAAATGGCGAAATTAGGATTTCTGGGCATTCCCGTTCCGAAGGAGTACGGCGGACAGGGCTGCGATCCTTTGACTTATGTGATGTGCGTGGAAGAGCTGTCCAAGGTATGCGGTACGACCGGCGTTATCGTGTCCGCGCACACGTCCCTCTGCTGCGATCCGATCATGACCTACGGCACGGAAGAGCAGAAGCAGAAATATCTCATTCCTCTTGCAAAAGGCGAGAAGCTGGGCGCATTCGGCCTGACCGAGCCCGGCGCGGGCACAGACGCGCAGGGGCAGCAGACGAAGGCCGTCCTTGACGGGGACGAGTGGGTGTTGAACGGCTCCAAGTGCTTTATCACCAACGGTAAGGAAGCCGATGTGTATGTTATTTTCGCGATCACCGGCACGGTCGAGAAGCGCGGCAGGATGCAGAAGGAGATCTCCGCATTTATCGTGGAGAAGGGAACGCCCGGCTTCACGTTCGGCACGAAGGAGAAGAAGATGGGTATCCGCGGTTCCTCTACATACGAGTTGATCTTCACGGACTGCCGTATCCCGAAGGACAATCTGTTAGGACAGCAGGGCAAGGGCTTCAACATCGCTATGCACACGCTGGATGGCGGACGTATCGGCATCGCCGCTCAGGCGCTCGGCCTTGCGGAGGGCGCGCTGGAGACGACGATCGCGTACGTGAAAGAGAGAAAGCAGTTCGGCAGGACGATCGGCGCTTTCCAGAACACGCAGTTCCAGCTGGCGGACATGGCTACCAAGGTACAGGCCGCGCAGATGCTGGTGTACAAGGCGGCCATGAAGAAGGCGGAATATGCCTCCAACCCGAAGGTATCCTACTCTGTGGAGGCGGCGATGGCGAAGCTGTATGCGGCCGAGGTCGCTATGGAAGTGACCACCAAGGCGGTCCAGCTCCACGGCGGATACGGCTACATCAGAGAGTACGATGTGGAGCGTATGATGCGCGATGCCAAGATCACGGAGATCTACGAGGGAACAAGCGAAGTGCAGCGTATGGTCATCTCAGGCGCACTGTTGAAATAGTAGATAAAATTTATTTTATAAGGAGAGAGATACAATGAAAATTGTTGTTTGTATTAAACAGGTTCCTGATACAAAGGGCGGCGTCAAGTTTAATCCGGACGGAACGCTCGACAGAGGCGCGATGCTCACGATCATGAACCCCGATGATAAAGCCGGTCTGGAAGCGGCGCTGAAATTAAAGGATCAGTTTGGTGCGGAAGTAACGGTCGTGACGATGGGACTCCCCAAGGCGGAGGAAGTGCTGCGCGAGGCTATGGCAATGGGCGCGGACAAGGGTATTCTCGTGACGGACAGAGTGCTCGGCGGCGCGGATACGTGGGCGACCTCCACGACGATCGCAGGTGCGCTCAGAAATCTGGAATATGACCTTATCATCACGGGCCGTCAGGCGATCGACGGCGATACGGCGCAGGTAGGCCCCCAGATCTCCGAGCATTTGAATATTCCCGTTATCTCCTATGCGCAGAATATCAAGGTCGAGGGCGACAGCGTTATCGTTGAGCGTCAGTTTGAGGACAGATACCATGTGGTCAAGGCTAAGATGCCCTGCCTGATCACCGCCCTGTCCGAGCTGAACGAGCCACGCTACATGACGCCCGGCGGTATCTTCGATGCTTACAGTAAAGAGATCACCGTATGGGGCAGAGCGGACTTAAAGGACGTAGACGATTCCAACTTGGGTCTGAAGGGCTCTCCGACCAAGATCGCGAAAGCGTCCGACAAAGTGAGAAAAGGCGCGGGCGAGAAAGTCAACCTCGATCCCGACGAATCCGTAAGCTATATTGTAGGCAAGTTGAAAGAAAAGCATGTCATCTGATAGCTGCAAAAAGAAATCAAACGAATGCTCAGATTGGAGGATTATCATGAATTTAGAAGAATACAAGGGAGTATATGTCTTTGCGCAACAGGTAGACAACGAGATCAGCAGCATCGCCTTCGAGCTGCTCGGCAAGGCAAAAGACCTGGCTGCAGATTTAAATGCGGAAGTGACCGCGGTTTTGCTGGGATCCGGCATCAAAGGACTGACGGATCAGCTTGCCGAGTACGGAGCGGACAAGGTGATCGTGGTGGACGATCCCGAGCTGAAGGATTACAGGACCGAGCCTTACGCACACGCGCTGGCGTCTGTCATCAATAAATACAAGCCGGAGATCATGCTGGTCGGCGCTACGGCTATCGGCCGCGACTTGGGTCCCAGAGTGTCCGCGAGGGTCGCTACAGGTCTGACGGCGGACTGTACCGTTCTGGAGATCGGCGATTTCCCGCTGCAGGCGGTTCCGGGGCAGGAGCAGTTACATAATCAGCTTCTGATGACACGTCCCGCTTTCGGCGGCAATACGATCGCGACGATCGCGTGCCCTTACAACCGTCCGCAGATGGCGACGGTCCGCGCGGGCGTTATGCAGAAGATCGAGCCGATCAAAGGCGCAAAGGCGGTTGTGGAAGAGTTTAATCCGGGCTTTACGCCTGATAACAAATACGTGGAGATCCTCGACATCGTGAAAGCCGTTACCGAGACGGTGGATATCATGGACGCCAAGATCCTTGTATCCGGCGGCCGCGGCGTCGGCAGCCCGGAGAACTTCAAGATCCTTGAGGATCTCGCCGAGGTGTTGGGCGGCACGGTGAGCTGCTCCCGCGCGGTCGTGGATTCCGGCTGGAAGCCGAAGGATCTGCAGGTAGGACAGACGGGCAAGACCGTTCGCCCCAATCTTTACTTTGCGATCGGCATCTCCGGTGCGATCCAGCACGTGGCCGGTATGGAAGAGTCGGACATCATCGTTGCGATCAACAAGGATGCGGACGCGCCGATCTTTGACGTAGCGGACTATGGCGTGGTGGGCGATCTGAACAAGATCGTGCCCAAGCTGACGGAGGCTCTGAAGGCGGAGATCGCGGCGGCAAAATGATCGTCTGCCGGCGGAACGCGCAGAAGCGCATCTGTCGGATCGGACGCCTGATAAAAAGAAATGACACGGAAACGCTAAAGTATTATGCTTTAGCGTTTCTTTTTAGGGGGATCTATGGTACTATAAGAGCATGGAGAACATGATCACGGCGGCGGACGTTACAAGTTCATATGGCAGACGGCGCGTTTTGAAGGGTGTATCTTTCACGGCGGCGCGCGGCGAGTGCGTCGGCATCGTGGGCGCTAACGGCTGCGGCAAATCCACGCTTTTGTCGATCCTAGCCGGCACACTGAAGCCGAAAAGCGGCACGGTCGCATACGGGGGCAGAACGGCGTGGAGCGGCGGCCGGACGGGCAGGATACGCTGTGACCGAGAAGTCATCAGGAAGATGACGGGCTACGTTCCGCAGGAGGATCCGCTGATCCCGGAGCTCACCGTCTATGATAATCTCCGCCTTTGGTATCCCGATAAACGCGTGCTCCGGCGGGAGCTGTCACAGGGCTTCCTGCAGCTTATGGGGATCGGGGCTTTCGCCGGCACACGGGCCGACAGGCTTTCGGGCGGTATGAAGAAGCGGGTGAGCATCGGCATCGCGATGGCGGAAGCGCCGCCGATCCTGCTGTTGGACGAACCGAGCGCGGCCCTTGATCTGGTCTGCAAGGCGGACATACGCGCATATCTGCAGACCTATCTGGAGCGCAGGGGTACGGTAGTCATCACGACCCACGAGGAGAGTGAACTGGCGCTGTGCAGTAAGATCTATGTCATGAAGGACGGCGTCCTGCAGCAGGCGGACAACCGGCTGCGGGGCGAGGAACTGGCAAAGCTGTTTTAGGGGCTGAAGAACACAGGAGATGCAGAGAAAGAACGAGGGGAAAATATGGACGGTATGAATCAGAACGGCAACAATCCATACGGGCAGACAAACGGCGGCTATCCGCAGGGGGATCCGTATCAGGCAAACGGCGGCTATCCGCAGAACGATCCCTATTACCACAATCCTTACCAACCGCAGGGCTATCAGACGCAGAACGGTTTCGGCACACAGCCGGTGCAGCCCTACGACCCCGGCAGGAACAAGGGCACAGGCAAGAAGATCGCTGTCGGCATCCTGTGTTCTCTTGTGGCGCTGATCGGTATCGGCATCGGCGCGTTTTCGTATTATCGGAGTACGCCGTCCTACAAGATCAACAGGGGATTTTTGAATCTGGCGAAGGAGATCAGGGACAGCAGCAATCCTCTGACGGAGAAGCTCGGCCTGAGCGATATCGCGGAGATGATGCGGGAGGAAGGCAGCCATGTGGAAAGCTCGCTTGACTTTACGCTGTGTCATTTCCTGCCTTATATCAACGAGACGACTTTGGGCGTGGATACGGATTTCTACAAGGACGTGCATGAGAAGCAGATGAGCGCCGAGACGAGTCTGAGCCTGATGAACTATGATTTCGCGCACCTGAATCTGTATGCGGACGGCGAGGTATTCTGCTTTTCCCTGCCGGAGCTCTTTTTGGAGAATATGTACATCGAGAATGAGAACGTTGTGAGCCAGTACAACGACTCCGTTCTGGCGAGCGGCTCGCCGCTCGATATGGAGGATTTTTCCATCGATCTGTTCTCCGGTCAGGACGGGCAGGATCCCCTGCGGGCATTTCGATACTGGTTTGAAGAGACCGGGCCTGAGTTGGAGGCGCTGCGCAGGGCGATGACGATAGAGAAGGCGGAAAAGGGCGTGTATCGCGTGACATTTCCGCAGAAGGAGAGCGACAGGCTGCTCAAGCGCGTCGTGGACGTGGAGGATTACGGGGCGATGTCGGCGGCGCAGCTGTACGACTTAAAGTCTTACAAGGAACTGGTCCTTTCCGACGTGTGTCTTCTCATCGAGATCGGCAAGGGCAACCGGATCGAGAGCATCGTGTCGGAAGAGCCGGTGGTAATGCTGGACGGCGCCGGCAGTCTGGACGTGGAATACTTTTTCCTTGGCGAAGAGCGCAGCATCGACAAGATGCAGGGCAAGCTTACGGCTTATGCCGACGACGACCCGCCGCTGGCGGTCGTCTGGCAGATACAGCAGACGGCGGACGACGAGACCTATCTGGTAGATATGGATATGAAGATGAACGAGGGCAGCGAGACCACAGATAAGATAAAACTCGTGTTTGACTGCGACGCGGTGGAGGATACGGTCAGTCTGGACTGCTCCGTGAAAGACGAGAGATCCGAGCTGCAGCTGGTGGTCGAGGGCAGTATCGACGATTATGCGGCGGGCGAGAGCGTGGAATTTAGTCTGGATCGGGCGGCGCTTAGCATGGACGGTGAGGATCTGTTAAGGCTGGCGGGAGAGATCAGCGTCGAGCCGCTACGCGAGGAGATCCGGCCTTCCGTCAGACCCGAGACGGCGTTTTTTGAGATGTCGGAGTCGGATTGGTACGACATCCTATGGCAGTTTGGATACGAGTACGGCGATCTGCTCGACTCTCTGCTGTGGTAAGAAAAGAGGTATGGTCATGGGTGATATGGAACAGGACGACATGGTCGAAGAGGTCATGCGGCATCTGGACGCGGAGTCCTCGCAGGGCGTGTACCGCATGAGCGTCAATTTTGACGAGAAAGAGGAGGCGCGCAAGACGGTTTCGCACAAGTGCTGCCATATGTACGGCAGACCCGCATCGGAGACGGTGGGGCTGCTTGACATGTACACGGACATCAGCGCGGGAGAGCCGGATCGAAGAGCGTAGTACACATGAGACGTAAGGCACGGTATCTGTATATAGAATTAAAGAAAACGGCGGGCATGTTTCCGCGTATGCTGCTTTTGGCAGTCGCGCTCATGATCCTCGTAGGCGGGATCGCTTTTTGCGGCGTTAAGGCTATGGAGAGAGAACCGCTGGCGGTCGGCGCAGACATCGGCGTTGTGGTGCGGGAGGACGACCGCATGACGCGCATGGCGCTCGACTATGTGGAGAACATGGAGAGCGCCGCGCAGATCTGCCGATTCCGGCAGGTGTCCGAGGAAGAGGGCATGAACATGCTGGCGGACGGGGAGCTGGCGGCGCTGGTGCTTTTGCCGGAGGGGCTTGTGGACGGCATCATGTACGGGCGCAACCCGTCGGTGGACGTGGTGTTCCCGAAGAATGCCCGCTTGGAGGCGATGCTGTTTCGGGAGCTGACAGAGTCGGGCGCGGGGCTTCTGCGCGTGGCACAGGCACAGATCTACGGGGCGGACGATACGGCGGCCCGGTACGGACTCGGCGATGAGCTGTCCGCCGTGGAGGCCGGGATAGACGGCTATAACCTCGCGTTTGCGTTAGACAGGCTGTCGATCTACGACGAGGAGACAGTCTCCGCGACCGGACGGCTGAGCGTGGCGCAGCATTACGCGTCGTCCGGCATCGTCCTTTTCCTGCTGCTTGCGGGCATGGCGGCCTACCCCGTCATGCAGCCCGAGCCGGCGGCGTTCCGGAAGCAGCTTGTCCGCGCGGGCGTCGGCGGGCCGTGGCAGAGTCTGTGTAAGTGGCTGTGCGGTCTTTGTTATATGCTGTTGCTTGCGGCTGCGATGCTGGTTTTGCTGTGGAGCGTCAGACTGTGTACCCCGGAGGCGGCAGAGCGCCTCGGGGAACTGCTCGTGAGCGGAAGGAGGCGTATATCGGCCGGTGTCTGCATGGGTATGCTGTTTTTGGTGCTGACGACGGTCACATCGTTTCATCATATGATCTACAGCGTGTCGGGAAGCAGAACGGGCAGTATCCTGTTCTTCTTTCCGATTTCCGTGGCGATGCTCTATCTGTCCGGCGGTTTTGTGCCGTCCGCGCTGCTGCCGCAGACGATACGCGGTGTCGGGGCAGCGCTCCCGACCTCCTGTTTGATCCGTGCGTGCGGGGGCCTGTTTACAGGATACGGCCCGGAGGCAGGGCGTCTGGCCGCGCAGTTAGGCATGTACACGGCCGCGTTTGGCGCGGCGGCCTATGCGGCGGAGCGTTTCAGATACCGCCGCTGCAAATAGGGCGTAAGAGATTTCTACCTTGTGTGAGAAAGGGCTGGCAGAGAAAGGCTTGAAAAGCGATAGAGGAGATCATCGAAAGGGCGGCGGCTCCCCGCTGCAAAAACAATACCGTATCTGGCTGCTGCTCCTTGCAAAGCGGCTGTGGCGGCAGCCGGCTTACGTCGTGCTGCTCGTGCTGATCCCGCTCATCGGCCTTGCGGTCGGTGTGTCCGCGCAGGGAGAAGGAGGCGGCGCGGCCGTGGCGGTCTGCGTGGAAGACGGCTCATGGGCGGAACGGATCGCGGACGGGCTGCGGCAGCAGGAGAAGGACAGCGTCCTCACATATGTGTTTTGTGCGGAGAGCTCCGAGGCGGAGTCGCTCGTGCTGCGCGGCGGGACAGACTGCGGGTTTGTCATACCGGCGGATATCGAAGAACGGATCATGGAAAACGACCGGCGCAAGTGCGTCACGGTCTATGAGACCAACGCGAGCAGCATCACGGGCATGGCCAAGGAGCGTATCGCGGAAGTGCTCTTTCAGTGTTATTCCGAACAGAGTTATATGGATTATATGGAAGCGTTGTCGCCGGAGCTTTCCGACTATGCTTGGGAGGCTTACGAGACGCATCTGACGGACGGCAGTACCTTTGATTTCCGCTATCTGTATGATGACCAATATAGTCAACAGGAAAATGACGAGGCTGACACTTATGACATGACTGCCTTTCCCGTAAAAGGGGTGTTTGCGGTTATCATTTTTATCGGCGGCATGTGCGGTATGCTGGAATATGACAGGGATCTGCAGGAAAAAAGATTCCTTCGGATAGCCCCCAATGCATTGACTTATGTAGTCGATGTATGGCTGCCGACCGTTTTTATCTCCGCGGCGGCGCTTGTCTGCCTGTGGCTGTCGGAGGGCGTGCGCGCGGCGGGCGGACATTTTTCTCCCGGCACACTGTTGTCCGTGTGGGATGCGGGCGAATGGCTGTCACAGATCGGACGGCTCATCGCCTATCAGTTGATCGTGGCCGCCTATTGCTGCATGCTGCGGCTGTTTTTGCGGCGCCGGGAGACGATAGCGGCGGCGATCCCGCTCCTTTCGCTCGGCAGCCTCGTGTGCTCCCCCGTATTTGTCAGACTGGCGGCGTATGTGCCTGTCTTTGCGGTGTTGGAGAAGCTGTTCCCGGCGACGTATTATCTGCAGATGTGAATACATCGCAGCGGGGTTTCCCGTCATAGCGCGGGTGCTGCGGATCTTCGCGCCGCTGTGTTAGAAAGGAAGGTATCGACACATGGGATTCTGGTGGTTTATGTTCTGCTGCGATCTGATCGTGCCGCTCATTATGATCGCCGGCGGCAGACTGCTGTGGAAGCATCCGCCGCCGGGCGTCAATATGGTGTACGGCTACCGGACGAAACGTTCTATGCGGAATGCGGATACATGGCAGTTCGCACAGGTGTACTGCGGGCGTATCTGGTGGAAGGTCGGCTGGCTCCTGCTGCTTCTGTCGGCGCTTGTGCAGCTTCCGTTCTGCCGCAGCTCGCAGACTGTCATCGGCGGACTGGGCGTGGCGCTCTGCACCGTGCAGTGCATGGTGATGATCGTTTCGGTCTTTCCGACGGAGCGGGCGCTTAAGAAGAACTTTACCGATGCAGGGTTGAGAAAATGAACGGACAAAAGGAGCGGAAAATGAGAAGGGCAGCGTGTTTATGTGCGGCCGGTGTGCTGGCGGCATTGTTGGCTGCGGCCTGTCTGGCGGAGGACGGTACGGGCGGCCCGGCAGCAAGCGGCACGGATCTGCAGGTGCGCATTTTACAGACAAGGGATGACGCGGACTGCATCATACTGCATCAGGGCGCAAACGCGGTGATGATCGATACCGGCGAGGCGCAGGACGGCAGACATGTGATACAGACGCTGCAGGACACAGATATCCGTGAACTCGACGCGCTCATCTTAACGCATCCCGACAAGGATCATATCGGCGGAGCGCTCTCCGTATTGGAGACGATCCCGGTGGATCAGGTGTTCCACCCGTACTATGATGAAGAAAAAGAGACGCTGACGGCAATAGAGGCATATTGTGAAGCGCAGGGGATCCCGGTCTGCTATCCGGATCATGTGTGGAAGCTGGATACGGGCTATGTCAGTCTGCTGATCTATCCGCCGCAGGAAAAACACTACAAGCAGGACAACAATTATTCTCTGGCCGTGTTGGCGGAGCATGGGGAGGTCAGGATGTTTTTCGGAGGAGATGCGCTGAAAAAGCGCAGCGAAGAGCTTCTTGCGGCGGGTCTGCCTAAGGTCGCCTTATATAAGGTGGCGCATCACGGGCGGGCAAACGGCGCTTCGGAGGCGCTGTTTGAGGCGCTGGATCCGGATTATGCCGTGGTCACATCTGACAGAGCAGATGAAGAGATATTGGAAAGCGCCGAAAAATGCGGGAGCAGACTCCTCTTTTCAAGAGAGGCGGAGGTGGTCTTTCAGAGCGACGGGAAACGGCTGACTCTGTGGGAGCAGGGAGGACCGCAGGGACTGTGACGGCACAGGAAACAGGTACACGGCGTTGGGAAAGGATACGGGAGACACTTATGGACGACAGACAGCGGGACAAGAATATCATGGAGTACGAGACGGTGGCGTTAGACGATGCGGACAGCGCGCTGGTGGTGATCGATCAGACGAAACTGCCGGCGGTGACGGAGCTGATCCGGCTGCACACCGCACAGGAGATATGGGACGCCATATATCTTTTGAAGGTGCGCGGCGCCCCTGCCATCGGCGTGGCGGCGGCCTTCGGCATCTATCTGCTGGCCAAAGGGATCGACACGGAGGACTACGATGTCTTTTGCCGGAAGTTTCGCGAGTATAAGGACTATCTGAATTCCGCGAGACCCACGGCGGTCAATCTCTCGTGGGCGCTCAACAGGATGGAGCGGATCTGTGAGGACAGCCGTGGGCTGCCCGTGGACGGGATCAGGCAGAGGCTGAAAGCGACGGCGCTCGCCATGAAGGAGGAGGATATCCGCGTGTGCAGGGCGATCGGGGAACACGGGCTTACGCTCGTCAGACCGGGCGACGGTATCCTGACGCACTGCAATGCCGGACAGCTGGCCACGTGCAGATACGGCACGGCGACAGCGCCTATCTACTTGGGGCAGGAGCGCGGCTATCACTTCCGTGTCTTTGCGGACGAGACCAGACCGCTCCTGCAGGGCGCGAGGCTGACGGCGTATGAGCTGCAGGCGTCGGGCGTGGACGTGACGCTGATCTGTGACAACATGTGCGCTGCGGTCATGCGAAACGGTTGGATCAACGCAGTGTTCGTGGGCTGTGACCGCGTGGCGGCCAACGGCGATGTGGCAAACAAGATCGGTACGTCCGTGGTCGCCACGGTGGCGAAGCGTTACAACGTGCCCTTTTATGTATGCGCGCCGACCTCAACGATCGACATGGATACCCCGACAGGGGCGGATATCGTGATCGAGCAGCGGCCCGCCGGCGAGGTGACGGATATGTGGTATGAGAAGCCGATGGCGCCCGCCGGGGTGAAGGTCTTCAATCCCGCCTTCGATGTCACGGACAACGAACTGATCACGGGCATCGTGACCGAACACGGCGTGCTGCGGCCGCCTTACGCGGAGGCGTTTCAGGCATTGTTCCGCAGACGGCAGGAGCTGTAGCGAATGCGTACCTGCCCGCGGGCGGGTATCGGATATCACGGAAGGAGCACTTATGAACTACATGAGCGACAAAGCCGCAAAGAAGGCGATTATAGACATCGGACAGCGCATGTACGTGCGAGGCTTCGTGGCGGCGAACGACGGCAATATCTCTGTGAAAGTCGGGGACAATGCGGTGTGGGCCACGCCCACCGGCGTGTCCAAGGGCTATATGAAGAAAAAGATGCTCGTCAAGGTAGATCTGGATGGCAACGTGCTGGAGGGAACGCACCGGCCGTCCTCCGAACTGAAAATGCATCTGCGGGCCTATCGGGAGAACGATGCGCTGCAAAGCGTCTGTCACGCGCATCCTCCGATCTGCACGAGCTTTGCGGTGGCGGGGATCCCGCTGGAGGCTCCGATCCTTGCGGAGGCGGTGATTATGCTGGGCGATGTGCCGATCGCGCCCTACGCGGAGCTGGGGACGGAAGCGGTGCCGGAAGCGGTCGCGCCCTACTGCCGCACGCACAACGGGGTACTGCTCGCCAATCACGGCGCGGTGACATGGGCGGAGGACGCATACAGCGCGTATTATAGGCTGGAGTCGATGGAGTACTATGCGAAGCTCCTGCTCATCACGGATAGGCTGCTCGGCAGACAGCGGCAGTTGTCCGACGAACAGATCGGAAGGCTTATCGCCATGCGGGAAAAATTCGGCGTAAAACAGGGCGGAACGCCGCACAGATCGGAAGCATGCAATAGGAACAGCGGGGAGAACATACAATGAAACTCAAAGATCTGGAATCTTATCGGGATATTACGATCCAATGCCATGACAACCCTGATGCGGACGCTATCGCGTCGGGATTTGCACTGTATGCGTATTTTCAGAGCATGGGAAAACAAGTGCGGCTCGTGTACGCGGGCAGGAACAGGATCCGGAAATCCAATCTGCTGCTGATGGTGGACAAGCTCAATATCCCTATCACACACGTGGAGGAGGAAGCCAAGGCCGCAGAGCTTCTGCTCACGGTGGATTGTCAGTACGGCGCGGGCAACGTGACGCGCCTTCCCGCGCAGGAGGTGGCGATCATCGACCACCACCAGACGGAGATCACAAATGTGGAGAAAAGCGAGATCGATCCGCATCTGGGAAGCTGTTCCACCCTCGTGTGGAGTATGCTGCGGGACAGCGGCTATCGGATAGAGGACAGCAAAGTGGGGACGGCGCTCTATTACGGTTTGTATACGGACACGAACCAGTTCGCCGAGATCTACAATCCTCTCGATATGGATATGCGGGACGCCGTGCCCTGCGAGAAATCGCTGATCACGCTTTTCCGCAATTCCAACCTGTCTCTTCAGGAAATGGAGATCGCGGGTGTGGCGATGATACGCTACATCTACAACGACGATTACCGCTATGCGATCATCCGGTCACAGCCCTGCGACCCGAATATCCTCGGCCTGATCAGCGATTTCCTGATCCAAGTGGCGGAGGTGGACAGCTGCGTCGTCTACAATGAAACGGAAGACGGTTATAAATTTTCCGTCAGGAGCTGCATCAAGGAGGTGCAGGCAAACGAGCTGGCGGCGTTCCTCGCGGAAGGGATCGGCTCGGGCGGCGGCCACCGGGAGAAGGCGGGCGGTTTCATCAATAAGACGCTGTATGAGAATGTCTATCCGACGCTGCATTCCGAGGCTTTCTTCAGCCAGCGGCTGAACAGCTACTTTGACAACTGCCGGATCATCTATGCCAAGACCTACGAGATCGATCTGTCGGATATGCGGCGCTATGTGAAAAAGCCCGTGCATGTCGGCTTTGTGGAGGCGGTGAAGATACTGCCCGTCGGCACGCCGGTGACGATCCGGACACTGGAGGGCGATGTGGATATGACGGTGGAGCAGGATCTGATCATCATGATCGGCATCAAGGGGGAGGTCTATCCCAACCGCCGGGAACAGTTCGGAAAACACTATACCGTCACGGGTGAGCCGTACCGGCTGAACAGTGTCCACGTTCCGGGACAGGCCGCCCTGTATGAGCCGACGATACGCAACCGGGCTACCGGGGAGGTCATGGGACTGACGGACTGCGCCAAAAGCTGTATTGCGAAGGGCGGCACACATATCCACGCAAAAGAATTGACCAATAGGGTCAAAATATTTACCGCTTGGGACGAAGAAAAGTATATGCTCGGCAAAGAGGGAGATTATCTGGCAGTACGGTGCGACGACAGACACGACATCTATGTGGTGGAGAAGGATATCTTCCGCATGACGTATGCGCCGGCCTAGCAGGAGGAACAGATGGGAACGGTGAAGTACGACGCATTTATCAGCTACAGACATTCCGAACCGGACAGCTATGCGGCGCAGACGCTCCACAGGCAGTTGGAGAATTTCAGACTGCCCGCCGGTCTGGCCCGCAGAATGGCAGCGCAGACGGCGGACGGGGAGCAAACGGCGCAGACGGGCGCGTGGAACGGCAGAACGAGGATACGGCGCGTGTTCCGCGACCGGGAAGAACTGCCCTTGGTCGCCAATCTGGCCGATCCCATTACGGAGGCGCTGCGGGATTCCGAGTACCTGATCGTGATCTGTTCCCCCAGGCTGCCCGAGTCCATGTGGTGCCGTCAGGAGATCGAGACGTTTATCCGGCTGCATGACAGGGAGCACGTGCTGGCGGTGCTTGTGGAGGGAGAGCCGGACACGTCTTTTCCCGAGGAGCTGCTTTGGCGCGAGGAAGAAGAAAAACAACCTGACGGAAGTGTCATAAAAAAGAAGGTCGCGGTAGAGCCGCTGGCCGCCGATGTGCGGGGCGCAGACCGCAGAGAGATCCGCAAGAAGCTGAAAAGCGAGCTGCTGCGCCTTGTGGCGCCGATGTTCGGCTGCAGCTACGACGACCTGCGGCAGCGACACAGAGAGCGCCGTATGCGCAAGATCATTATGACATCTGTGTCGATCAGCGCCGCCTGTCTTTTGTTCGGCATCGTCAGCACGACGATGGCGCTGCGGATCAGACGGCAGAACACGCAGATCAGCGAACAGTCGGCCGAGATCGCCGCACAGGCGCAGGAGATCGAAGCCCAGTACCGCGAGGCGAAGCGGAATACGGCCGTCGCGCGGGCCAAAGAGGCAAAGCAGTATCTGGAGGACGGCGACCGTATGCGGGCCGTCGCCACCGCGCAGGACGCGCTGTCAGATCTGGCGGAGGACGGTATGACCGGCGCAGGGATCGATTATCCGCCGGAGACGGTGTATGCGCTGACGGACAGTCTGTATCTGTACGAAAACGGGCAGCAGATCCTGCCGGACCGTATCTTGGAGGCGGACAACACTGTGCAGGTCATGAAGATGTCGCCGGAGGGCGGCAGGATCCTTACGGTGGACGCGACGGGGCAGGTGACCGTGTGGAGCGCGGCTGACGTCAACGCGCGGATCGTGCCGTGTACGATGCCGGCGTATACGTATCTTGACGCGGAGACGCTGGTGGATTTCCGGGACGAAAACAGTGTGTATGCGCTGACGGAGGAAGGCATGGCGCTCTATGACCTGTCGGGAGAGAAGGCCGTAGAGCGGTACTGTGTCCGACAGGCGGCGGACGGTTCGGGGAAGATATTGGGGATCATCGCGCTGCGGGAACAGGACCGGGCGGTGTTACTGACGGAGGACGGTTATCTGCTGTTTGACGGTGCGGACGGCAGTATCCTGTATGAGCGGGCGTGGGAGCTGCCGGAGGGTCTGAGCGCGGCGTCCGGCGGCGCATGCGCCGGCAGTGCGGACGGCGCATACTGGGCGGCGGAACTGCTGACGGAGGAGGGAGAGCGTGACGAGAGCGCGGTGATCCTCTGCGATACCGCCACAGGCACGGTGCAGCGCATCTACTCGCTGCCCTATACCTATGTGGAGGAGCTGCGGTTCGTTCAGGACAGGCTCTATATATTGAACAACGGCAGCGGCGGGGCGGACCGCGAAAGCTATGCCGTCGATATGGAGAGCCGTCTGTATGCTTATGACCTGCACGGCGCAGACACGCCTCTGTGGACGTATGCTCTCGCAGACGGCTGGCTCTATGACATAGCCGCGGGAACGGGCAGCGGCACGGACTATCTGCTCTGTCAGGGCTATGACCGGGTGGATATCCTCGATCCGCAGGACGGCAGACTGCTCTACCGCTTCTGGCTGGGCTCGGAGGTGGTCAAGCTGTGGTATGCGGAGAGCAGCGGCATGTTCATGGCGTTCACGAGAGACGGCATCTGGCATTATCTGAATGCGGACAGCAGGGAAGATATGGTGGGAATGCTTTTTCCCGCATGTACTTCCGCAAACGTGAAGACCTTCGCGATAGGCGACGGCTACTGTGTGACGCTGCCTTACGGCAGCAGACAGATCACGGTATACCGGACGGCGGTCGGCGACGGGGTGCAGGTCTTTCATGAGAAGCAGGAGGGGGTGGCCGGCAGTCTCCGGGAAGCCGCGCTGAGCGCCGACGGCGCATATCTGGCAGTTGCCTACAGCGGCGTCGGTCAGGACACCGAGATCTGTCTGTTGGATGCGAGGAGCGGCGATGTGCTATGGAATTATACGGACGCGGACTATTACGGCGGTATGCTGTTTGTTGACTGCAACGGTCAAGAACGGCTGGCGCTGCTGACGAACAGGCGTATGCTGCAGCTGGATGTGTCAACGGGGGAGGTCGTCTCCTCCTGTACGCATGAAGAGTATGGGCTTCACGCAAGCCTGACGGTGGTGGCGGACGACGCCGCGTTGGGACATGTGCTGCTGCAGGATTTTCAGACACTGTACGACTGCGATCTGTCCGAGCCGTCCGGCATCAGCATAACGGAGTTCTCCGCCGGTCAAGAGCTGTCCTACAGTGATATCGTGGCGGCGCCCGACGGTTTCCCCTATTATGCGGTGGCCGATACGGAGGCGGGAAGTCTGTGCTTCTGCCGGGACGGACAGGTATTTTATACCTATGACGGCGGCACGGACCCGCTGCAGGAGGGATATGTCAATTTCCGCTATCTGCGCACGATGTTTTTCGGCGGCAGCGATACGGACAGACGGCTGTATCTCGTCAGTCTGGACGGCAGGGTCACGGTGATGCGCCTTGCCGCCGATACGGACGCCCCTGATTTCTGCGAGGTGGACAGGGAAGCGAGCGCCAAGTACGAAGGGCTGGAGGACGATATGGCCGGATATGAGGCGTACGAGGGAGGTTTGGCCGTGCTGTGGGGAACGGAGTATGCCTACCTGCTCACGCAGGACGGGGGAGATATCCTGGCGCGTCTCCACGGTTTTCTGGCCTATGACGCCGTGAACGGGCAGATTTATCTGCGCAAAGGCACAACGGTCTGCAGGACGCCGCTTTATTCTGTGCAGGAGATCGCGGCTGCCGCCGAGGAGACGCTGCGCACCGGAGAGCGTCACGCCGAACGGTGATATACGGATATTCGGTCTTCCTATTTTAAAATTCCTATGGTACAATAGACGCAGACTCGGCAGACAGGCGGGTCTTAGCAGATCAGGACTACGGACAGGGTCCGAAGGAGCATGGAACCATGAGCGAGAACGACAAGATTACAGCGGAAGAAACGACGGAAAAAGAAGCCGTCTCCAGAAATTTCATTGAGCAGATCATCGACAAGGATCTGGCGGAGGGCGTCTATGACACGGTGCATACGCGGTTTCCGCCCGAACCCAACGGCTATCTGCATATCGGACATGCCAAGAGCATACTGCTGAATTTCGGGCTGGCGAAACAGTACGGCGGCAAGTTCAATCTTCGCTTTGACGATACGAACCCGACGAAGGAGAAGAGCGAGTTCGTGGAGTCTATCAAGGAAGATGTCAAATGGCTCGGCGCGGATTTCGAGGACAGGCTCTTCTTCGCTTCGGACTACTTCGATCAGATGTACGAGGGCGCGGTGAAGCTGATCAAGAAGGGCAAAGCGTACGTGTCGGACCTGACGGCGGAACAGATGCGCGAATACCGCGGGACGCTGACCGAGCCGGGCACCGACGACCCCAACCGGGACAGGAGCGTGGAGGAGAATCTCAGACTGTTCGAGGAGATGAAGGAGGGCCGGTATGCCGACGGGGAGAAGACCCTGCGCGCGAAGATCGACATGGCGTCGCCGAATATCAATATGCGCGACCCGATCCTGTACCGTGTGGCGCATCTGTCACATCAGAACACGAAGGACAAGTGGTGCATCTATCCGATGTACGATTACGCGCACCCCATTGAAGATGCCATTGAGGGGATCACACACTCTATCTGTACGCTGGAGTTCGAGGATCACAGGCCGCTCTATAACTGGGTGGTGGAGGAGCTGGAATACCCGCATCCGCCGAAGCAGATCGAATTTGCGAAGATGTATTTGACCAATGTAGTCACCGGAAAGCGGTATATCAAGAAGCTGGTGGAGGACGGCATTGTGGACGGCTGGGACGATCCCCGTCTCGTATCGGTGGCGGCGCTCAGAAGACGCGGTTTCACGCCGGAATCTATCAAAATGTTCGTGGAGCTGTGCGGCGTGTCCAAGGCAAACTCCTCTGCGGAGTACTCCATGTTGGAATACTGTATCAGGGAAGACCTCAAGATGAAATGTCCGCGCATCATGGCGGTGATCGATCCGGTCAAGCTGGTCATCGACAATTACCCCGAAGGGCAGACGGAGTGGCTTGCGATCGTCAACAATCCGGAGAACGAGGCGCTCGGCAAACGGGAAGTGCCTTTTTCGCGGGAACTGTATATAGACAGGGAGGACTTTATGGAAGAGCCTCCGAAGAAGTATTTCAGGCTCTTTCCGGGCAACGAGGTACGCCTGATGGGCGCTTACTTCGTGAAGTGCGTCGGTTATGAGAAAGACGATGCCGGCAGGGTGACGGTGGTACACTGCACTTACGATCCGGCGTCCAAGGGCGGCAACAGCCCAGACGGCCGCAAGGTCAAGGGGACGATCCACTGGGTCTCCGCGGCGGACGCGGTCAGCGCGGAGGTCCGTCTGTACGAGAATATCATCGACGAGGAGAAGGGCGTGTACAATGAGGACGGCAGTCTGAATCTGAATCCGCATTCGCTGACGGTCATGCGCGAATGCCGCATCGAGCCCTCCGTCAACGGGGCGGGCGCGTACGACAGATTCCAGTTCGTCAGACAGGGATTTTTCTGTGTGGACAGCAAGGATTCCAAGCCGGACGCACTCGTGTTCAACAGAATTGTTTCGTTGAAGAGTTCTTTTGTCTTGCCGAAACAGTAAATTTGTGAGAGAATAAAAGATATGAATAGCGCAAGCTATGATTGGAGGAAGCACGATGGCAGGATTATTGTCAGGATTAGAGCAGTTTGGATTAGGCAATCTGGAGAATATGGATCTGTATGAGAGCCAGAAGAAAGCGGATAAGGGAGCGGAAGGCGGCAAGGCGGCCGCACCCGTCGTACAGGAGCAGGATTTCCTTTTTGACAAATCATTTACGTGTCCGATCTGTGATAAAGAGTTCAAGGCAAGGACGGTCAAGATCGGCAAAGCGAAGCTGGCGGGAAGCGATCTGGATCTCAGGCCGCGCTATGAGCAGATCGATCTGCTGAAATACGATGTGATCATGTGTCCGGATTGCGGCTATGCGGCGCTGAGCCGTTTCTTCAAGTACGTCACTTCACCGCAGGCGAAGAATATCAGGGAGAAGATCACCTCGACCTTCAAACCGCAGAAGCAGGAGAAAGAGATCTATACATACGACGAGGCGCTGGAGCGTTATAAGCTGACCCTCGTGAACGCGATCGTAAAACAGACGCGGGCGAGCGAGAAGGCATACATCTGCCTGAAGACCGCATGGCTCTTGCGCGGCAAGGCGGAGCATCTTGACAAGAATCTCCCGGATTACGCGGCGCAGAAGAAGCAGTGCGAGGACGAAGAGAATGAGTTCCTGCGGAATGCGCTGGAGGGATTTTTGGCTGCGAGACAGACCGAGAGTTTCCCGATGTGCGGCATGGATGAGCCGACGGTGGATTATGTGATCGCCGTCACCGCGATGCGCTTTGACCAGTACGATCTTTCCAGCCGTCTGATCCAAGGCATCCTGCAGTCCAGTACGGCGAATCCGCGCATGAAGGATAAGGCGAGGGATATCAAGGATATGCTGATGCAGAAGATCAAAGAGAAGAATGCCGCCAAGAAATAAGCGGCAGTCGGGGAATCCATGAAAGAGCTACCGATCCATATCCGGCTGCAGCCGGAAAACACAAAAACGCTGTATGAACAGATCTATGAATATATCAGGAACGAGATAAGGTCAGGGCATCTTCTGCAAAACGAGAAGCTGCCCTCGACTCGTTTTTTGGCGGAATATCTGCAGGTGTCGAGGACAACGGTGGATATGGCCTACGACCAGCTCGTGACGGAAGGGTATGTGGAGGCCAGACCGCGCAGGGGGTATTTCGTCAGCGCGTTTGAAGAGCTGTATGTGATAGACGCGCCGGCAAAGGGGGAGGCGGCTGAGACGCACGGCCGTGAAGAGCGGCGCGCCGCGCGCTATGATTTCTCGCCCAATGCCATTGACATGCGTTATTTTCCCTATGCCACATGGAAAAAGATCACCAAGAGCATTCTCGTTGACGCCAACAGCGAGATGTTCTCTCTGGGCGAGCCGCAGGGCGATCTGCAGCTGCGCACGACGATCTGCCGTTATCTGCACGGGTCGCGCGGCGTAAACTGCGAGCCGGAACAGATCATTGTGGGGGCAGGGAACGATTACCTGCTTCTTTTGCTGGAGAAAATACTGGGGCGGCATATCCGCGTGGCGATGGAGAATCCCACCTATGTGCGGGCCTACCGGATCTTTCAGTCCTGCGCCTACCCGGTCTTACTTGTGCCGATGGACGAGAGCGGCATGCGCGTGGACTGTCTGCGCAAGACCGACGCGCAGGTGGCGTACGTGATGCCGTCGCACCAGTATCCGACGGGTGTTTCCATGCCGATCGGCAGACGCATGGAGTTGCTCAGATGGGCGGCGGAAAAGCCCGACCGCTATCTGATCGAAGACGATTACGACAGCGAGTTCCGCTACAAAGGAAAGCCGCTCCCGTCGCTGCAGGCGTCCGACGCGGAGGGAAAAGTGGTCTATATCGGCACGTTCTCCAAGGCGATCGCCCCGGCGATCCGCGTCAGCTATATGGTGCTGCCTTACCCGCTCCTTGCGCGGTATAGGAGCGCGTGCGGCTTCTATTCCTCCACGGTGTCGAGGATAGACCAGACGATCCTGAACGAGTTTATCGGGGACGGCTGTTTTGAGCGGTATCTGAATAAGATGCGCAAGCGCTATCGGGAAAAGCATGATCTGCTGCTTGACGAGCTGAGGGAGTTTGAAGAAACCTTCGAGATATCCGGCAGTAACGCAGGTCTGCATGTGATCCTGCGGGACAGGTGCGGGCGCAGCGAGGAAGAACTGGTAAGCCTGGCGGCCGGGGTCGATGTGAAGGTTTATAAAATGAGTGATTTCAGAATGGGAGGCCCGGAAAACGGCGTGTCCGGAAATGCCGACGGAAGCCGGACAACGGGAGAGCCGGCGATGCTGATTTTGGGATACGGAGGACTTACGGCGCAGCAGATCCGGGAAGGGATCGCATTGTTGAAGGATGCGTGGGCGGTGCGGCGAAACGGCAGGAGAGCCGATGCCAAGACACAGCGTTAAAAAAGGTCTGCGCGTATGTGCAGACCTTTTGTCTCTCTATTTCCGATAGGAGATCTCCCGCATCATATCGAGGTAGGAGACGGCTTCCTCGTAGAGCGCTTCCGGCCGGAAGGACGGCTCTTCGGCGTGCGCCGCCATGATTCCGCTGATCGTGTAATCCAACATGGCATCCAGCTTCTCGAAGGAGACGTTGTCTAAGAAAAGACTGCGGTCGGCCCGGCCCTTCAGATCGCTGTACAGTTCCCGGATCGTGTCGCGCTGCGGCCCGATGGCTGCGAGCGCCTCGCTGACGTTCTCCGAAGCGCAGCGTTCCAGAAACCGCTGCATATGCGGATAATTCTTCAGCACCTGCATCTTGGCAAACTCGATCTGCTTGCGGATCTCGAAATAGTCGTTCGCGGTGGAAGAGACTCCGGTAGTCAATTCCAGTTTCATGAAGCGGACGCTGTAGTCGTACAGAAAGGCGTAAAGGCCGATCTTGTTCCCGAAATAATGGAATAAAAGCCCTTTGCTGATGCCGGCCTCGGCCACAATGTCGTCGGTGCTGGCGTGTCTGTATCCGTTTGCGGCGAATACTTTCAGCGCGGCGTTGATCATGCGGTCCTGTTTTTCTTTTTTCAGATCAAAAAATTTATCGTTCATGGCAGTTCCTGTTCGTTTTTGCTTCGGCGCGTATACGGGATCGCATGGATCCGGACGTGATCCGCCGCATATTGACTTTGTGAGTCGAATTTTAATATATCACAAAAAAAGAGTCGATTCAATGTTTTGGCATAAACTAGTTTCCAAAAATTTTTATGCCACAAGATATTGTATCCGAGGAAAAAAAGATATTTTTTTGTACATATTCCCTTTTCAATTTGGTAAAATAGTATTAGTATATTGTTATAACAAAGAGTCGGTGAAAGGAGACCCCTCATGGCAAAAAAATTCGGTAAATTTCTGATGGTGACGGCAGTGCTCGGCGCGGCGGCGGCAGGAGCATACTATTATCTGCAGGGCAGGGATCGTTCTGTGGACGATGATTTTGAGGACGACGATTTCGATAACTTTGACGATGATCTGGACGATGAGGCGCCGAAGGAGACCGACCGCAACTATGTCGATCTCGGCTTGGAGAAGGCGGGAGAGTTCAAGGAAGGGCTTGACGCGGCGAAGGCGGAAGCGACGGACAAGGTCGTGGGAGCCGTGAAAGAGACCGCAGGGAAAGCGGCGGATACCGTCAAGAAAGCCGCGGACACAGCGGAAGTCAAGGTGGAGGAGTTCTTTGACGACGACCACGACGGCTCTATGGACGCTATGTAAGCGGACAAGGCGGATCGCAGACAGTGTGAACATATGGCTGCACGGACGATTTCCGGCAGATAAAAATGACATCGGACAGAGCCGGTGTCATTTTTCATATCGGGCCGTGCCCGTCTATTTGTTCATTTTGTAGGGCGGGTCAGCCGGATAACCGCCTTTCAGCTTCTGCATGCCGCGCTGGATCGCGTCCTTGGAATTTTTCCAGTCGGCGTCCTTATTGCGGTAGTCGAATTTCTCCACCAGCCATGACACGTCTTCGGCGAGCCGCGCCATATTCTGCTCCATAAGCGGCAGCACCATATCGTAGAACGCCGCCTTTTCCTTGTCGTTTAAGCGGCTGTCGGCGGCCTCGCACAGATCGCCGAAGTGATGCAGACAGAAGCCCTTGCTGTTCTTTACCTTGTCGCGGAATGCCGGGTCGCGCTTGTACATGACGAAGAAGGTATCCAGATAGCGCTCGTAGGTGTCTGCATAGCGCTTGCAGATATAGCACGACTGCTCTTTTTTCTCCACCCATATGCCGATGGGATTCTGGCGCTCGGTCTGTTTCCTGAACTTATCTTTCAGCGAAGTCCTGCCGGGCTTGAAATTCCGGCACTGCTCCTGCAGCTCGCGGTTGATCTGCATGTAGTGGGTCTTTAAGATCCATGCGTTGCCGAGCGTGTTGCCGTAGTCGAACATCTTCTTGAAATGGTCCCGGCAGAATCCCGCCAGATCGGTCTGCTCGCGGATATCGCTCTCCATGTAGGAAGAACCGGAGCCGAGCACGAAGTCTAACAGATCCTGCTCCACATTCCGCTCGATAAAGCAGAACGGACATTCGTCTTCTGCGTTCATGGCGTCATTCAACGGGATCGTGTACAGTTGTTCTTTCATGGCCGGAAGACCTCGCTTTCTTTTCGCAGTTTTTACTGTGATTATTTTACACGATTTCGGCAGCGCGGTAAATACTTTCGGGTGAAAACGTCCATTTTGTCGGTTTATTTTACCTTTTCCTTTTCATCGGGTGTAAATTCCGCGATGTCATCAAGCGTGAAGCCGTCGCCCAAGATGTTCAGTATCATATTCAGCGTATGCGTGGTGACGGACTGATTGGTTTTGAGCCGCTGTATCTGCGACCTGCTTATGCCATAGCGGGTATATAGGCTGTACTGGCTTATCCCGTTTTCCTTCAAGGTTCGGAAAAGCTTATCAAATTTAATCATACTGCAAACTGGTGAATTGCTTTATTCTTCTTCCGCGCCTATAATGGAGATTACCGATAGTTAACGAAAGCGGAGTTATAACAGGAGGCAATATATCATTATGAAAAAAAGATTAGACATTTTACTTGTGGGTTGTCTTATGTTTTCCCTTACGGCCTGTACGCCTGATGGGAATGGTGGGCAGCCGATACGGACACAGAAAGCAACTCAGACGCAAGAGACAACCTTACAGAAATCCGGTGCAACAGAGCAAGAGTTACCTGTGGATGAAGAGCAAGAACAAAAGGAGAATCAAGTGCAGACGGCGGATACAGAGTCTGCAGAGAAGGCGGATGTCTCTGGCATTTATACCGATAAACAGGGGACCTCGGAGGTTTACAGCGATTTAACGCTTGCTTTGCAGGAGGATGGGACCTATGTGGTAGAAATCGGCATATATCGCGCCGGTACATTGCGTGGCACAGCGGTTTGGGAAGGGGACAAGCTTCGTTTTACCAGCGAAGCCCCTCATGATGTGGTGGCAGATATCTCTGTCATTGACGATAAGGCAGAAATGACGGTTATCTCGGATGCTAATGAGTTCTTGGATGTGGACGTCTATTCTTTTGCGGATGGTGCGCCGGAAGAACAGTCAGAAATGAAAGCAGATGAACTGCTTGATTTATTTATCAGTGGTTCAATCAATGCAGTTGATCCTACGGATTCGACATCGACATTTTATATCACTGATTTAAATATGGATTCTGAAGAATGGGATGCATATTCTGTCGGAGAGAAAATCGATCTTGACAACGACGGAGAAAACGAACTGATTCTGAATGGGCCTTACGGCGGGATATATCTTGACGCGCGGGATGGTCAGGTATATGGATTTGCCGCAGGAGAAGGCTATGGTTTCACTCTTTCATATACCTATTTCAGGGGAGCTATATGGATTTTGTATAGCAACAGAATGCATCAAGGATATGAGTCATACCATATGGAATTATTTGAAGGAGCAGATAATTTAGTTGAAGAAATGAATTTCAATGAAGAACTTATTGATGAAGATAATGTAGAGGGCCCAGAAAAATATTACTTAAATGGAACCGAAATAACTTATGATGAATATTTAGAACTATCCAGCGAGATTTTTGATGCGCAAGTAACTACAAACTGAAAGGATGATTTATCCGTTGCCCTGCGGTTTGATTTTGGGTATAATAGACCTGCGGGAACAGGCGCGGAATCTGCAGCTTGCAAATATAAGAAATCACCCGCGATGATGAGAAAGAGATGAAACAGAAAACCTTACCGCCCGTCAATCACGACGAAAACGATATATTGCAGGAGATCCGCTGTTTTGCGCTGGACATGGACGGCACGGTCTATCTCGGGGAGAGATGGATCGACGGCGCGCCGGCGTTTTTGCATAAGATAGAGGAGACGGGAAGGAACTATGTGTTCGTGACCAACAACTCCTCGAAGAATGCCGCCGTCTATGTGGAGAAGCTGCACCGCATGGGTCTGGACGTGGAGGAGGACAAGATTGTCACCTCCGGTCAGGCCACGATCGCGTATCTGCAGAAACACTTTCCGGGCGCAAAGGTATTCCTGCTCGGTAATGACATGCTGCGGGAAGAATTTACACAGGCCGGTATCGTGTTGGAGGACAGCTATCCGGATGTCGTGGTGACAGCCTTCGACACTTCGCTCGATTACGCGAAGCTGTGCCGTGTCTGCGACCATGTCAGGGCCGGACTTCCCTATCTGGCGACCCACCCCGACTACAACTGCCCGACGGAGACGGGATTTATCCCCGACGCGGGAGCAATCCACGCCTTTATCCATGCCTCGGCGTTCCGCTATCCGGACCGCATCATCGGCAAGCCCAACGGGGATATCATCGACTATCTCTGCACGCGGGTGAACACGGCGCGGGAGCACATCGCCATGGTGGGCGACAGGCTCTACACGGATATTGCCGCAGGCAGGAACAACGGCCTGAAAAGCATTCTCGTCCTGAGCGGCGAGGCGTCGCTGGAGGACGCGCAGACGTCGGACGTACAGCCCCACCTGATCTTTGATTCCGTGAAGGAATTATCTCAAATGCTTTCGGCAAAGTATCTTCCGCGATAGGCGATAAACGCTCTCAAACGATATAAAAGTTTTATATCCAGAGTAAAGGAGAAATGCGATATGGATAACCTTACCGTTTCATTAACGATGTGGGGTGATCTGCGCGATGATTACAATTGGCTTGCATGGGCTTCAAAAGAGAATGATTTTTTATGGACGGAATTGAAATAGAAATAAAGGATTATTATGTAATGCTGAAATTGTTTTATGCGACCGCAATATTATGGAGTTTCCAATGTCATCAAATTAAGGGGCGTATTTAGAACTTTCCCGGTTTTATGCGGCTTAGCCCGTCAACTTAACGGTTTTTTTACCTGAAAAAGCCAAAAAAGAGTCCGTCTTTTTATGGAAAAATGTGCGGTTGGAGTAAAGATATTGTCAGTTGATAGAAAATAAATAAATAAAAAGAGTATTGGTTCCTTGAGGTATAATGA
>CANQTF010000008.1 GCA_947626745.1 uncultured Lachnospiraceae bacterium | reverse complement strand
CATAGAGTCCTCCTACGCTACGCCCAAATCATGCTGTAAGTCTTCAACGGCCCTCTGTAAAAGTATGTTCAAACTTTTTAAATAATCAAGTCGTTCTTTATCAGCGTTTACTTCTTCTTTTAATGCCTTTATTATTGCCTCATGCTGTCTCAACGCTTCTTGGTACAATCTTTCTTTTTCCTGTTTTAACTGCTTATTTTTCAAATGGGCCGCAACACCAACTCCACCGGCAGCTAATACAACAGCCGGAGCTGCCAATACAAAAACACCTGCGACCATTCCCCCTCCAACAATACTGCCAGCTGCTGCCAATCCTGATGTTATTCCTGCTGCCGAAAGTCCAACAGTACCCAGTCCATATAATGCTACAAAGGAACCTATTCCTCCAATACCAGCACCTAAAGCTCCTGAAAGAACCTCTGGAATCGCGCTCTCCTTTATTGTCCTCTTTTTATCATTTAAGGCAGCAGCAGCTTCGTTTACTACATTAACTACTGGTTGTAACGAATCAACAGATTGAAAATTCATTTCTTTTTTCTTTTTAACGTATTCTCCCATTTCGCTACTCCTTATCTTTTAGAATTTTCGCCAACCAACCGCCAGTAGCCACAGCGCCTACTACTACAACTGGATTAACTATCGCAACAGCAAGTCCCATCGCACCCGCGACTCCCATAAGTTCTTTCGATACCACTTTTCTTGACGTAGTTCCTGCAAGGATTGATGGTGTGAGCATATTCGCCTTTGCCAGCAATTCTTCCTTGTCTTTCTCGTTATATTTATCTGGGTTGTCTACAAATACCTCTAATATACACCCCAACATTTCTGTTTCTTCTGGTGCCTTTGCCATCTCAGCTTCAATAACGGCTCTGATGGCTATATACTGAGTTTTATTTAGCTTATTTCTTTTTGCTTCAAGATTATTTATCGTTTGCCTTGTCACACCTATCTTCTCGCCAAATTCCTCCGCAGTCCATCCTGCAGCACGTCTGATCAATAATAAATTGTCTTGTAATCTTTCAATTACACTCATGTGGTTACCTCCTTATATCTATATGATATGCTTTGACAAATATTTTGTCAATAAGAAATTTATTTGCGCAATGTAAAATTAAAAACTAGTAAGCAAACCACTCTCGGTTCACCTACCGGTCATCTTATTTCTCTATGTTACCAACCACCAATTCAAGTGGTGGTTGATCATTAACCCTCTAAAGAACTATGTTACTGCTCGCCCCACAGAGTGGTGTCACACGCATTGTTACCAATCCGCTTATAAAACGGTACTTCTGGAATCTTCTTTTCTCGATTCTTCTGCTTGCTCTTTTATATACTTCTGTACTGCTTCATCTGTGATATTACCGATTGTCTCAACGTAATACCCTCCCCTCTCGCCCAAAATTGCTTTGTTTCACTTGTTTTGCAACTCAAGATGTCTATCGTAAATCATTAGTGCAATTTCCGTCTTCAGATACATCATGAAATTCGATATACTTATCTTCGGCGGTATTGCTACGCTTAATTGCACATGAATGGCATATCCAAATAATTCAATCATGCAATAGCCATACACTTTGCTATAATTTTAGATTTATCCATTAGCAAAACCTCTCTTAAACCATCCTAAAATACTCCAGCGCCTCCCTGATTGCCCTCTCCTTTTCCTCCGGACACTTAGGATGTCTTGCAGTCTTCGCTTCCGCTCCGGTCGGCGCATAACAGAGGTCCACCGGACCTCTTGCGCCCTCAGACTTTGGCAGGTTATAATTCTCCCTCTCAATGATTCCACATTTCCTCTTAACCTGCGCAATATAAAGATTACTTACCTTTAGTCCGCTATGCTCCAACACATACGCCTTGATTTCCTCATAGCTGGCTTTGCTCTCCGCCGCCGTCAGATCCATCTCATCTAGGTTTAGTTCCACCTCAATAATGATGCTCGACATTGAGTTTGGACAACAGACACACCACCTCCACCCCGCTCGTCCACGGGAACATATCGACCGCCGCCGCGCGCTCCACCCGATAGCCCTTCTCCAGAAAAGCCTCCAGATCCCTGACGAGACTGGTCGGCTTGCAGGAGATATAGAGGATATGCGCCACGCCATATTCCAAAATCTTTTTCAGCGCCTTGGGGTGTACGCCGTCCCGAGGCGGATCGAGAATAATGATATCCGGCTTTTCCTCGATATCATCCAATACCTGCAGCACATCTCCGGCAATAAATTCGCAGTTATGTAAACTATTTAGCGCGGCATTTTCACGCGCTGCCGCCACGGCTTCCTCCACGATCTCCACGCCGATCACTTTTTTCGCCACAGGCGCCATTAACTGTGCGATCGTGCCCGTTCCGCTATAGAGATCGAAGACGATCCTGCCCGCCTTTTCTGTATCCGCTTTTCCGTAACACTTTTCCGCAATGTATTTCCCGATATACTCCCGCGCCGTCTCATAGAGGACTTCCGCGCCGAGGCTGTTGGTCTGGAAAAAGGAGAACTGCGAGATCCGAAACTTTAGTCCCAGCAGTTCTTCATAGAAGAAATCCTGACCGTACAGGATATCCGTTCCGTCGCTCTGCACCACGTCGGCCTGCGAATCGTTTTTGGTGTGCAGGATACCGACGATCCTGCCTTCCAGAGACAGCGCGAGCAGACGTTCTCTGAATCCGGACAATATATTCTGCTCCGGCATCTGTCCATGAAATGCGTTCTGTGTCGTCGTCACGAGCGCGATCAGAATCTCGCCGGTCTTCGCCGCTTTCCGCACAAGAAGATGCCTAAGATAGCCGATATGGCGAAGGCGGTGATAGTAGGAGATGTCTACGCCCTGTTTCTTAAGTCCGTCAAAATACGCGAGAACACACTGCAGGATCTTCCGATAGTCCTCGTCCACGATCCGGCACTGCGTCACGGACACGATATCGTAGAAGCTGCCGCGCCTGTGCATACCGAGCGCAAGCGGCCCGTCCTTCACTTCGTCGCCGAAGCTGAACTCCATTTTATTGCGGTAACCGAAGGGCTGCGGGCTTGCCTTGATACCCTCAAACCGGTATGCCCTCTCCGCCTGTTCCGCGCCTATAGGTTTACATAACTTATCTGCCTCGTTTTTCTCATCTTCTGCGTCGAATGGTTTACATAATACAGAATCCAGCAGTCTTTTCACTTGTTCTTCTTTGATCTTCAACTGCTCCGCATAGGACAGCGACAGGTACACGCAGCTTCCGCACAGCCCGAAATGCGGGCATGGGCTCTCGCAAGCCGACGGCGGCTGTTTGAGTACCTCAAGCAGCCGCCCTTCCGCTCTCCCATGACGCGCCTTGCTGACGACACACTTCACCGTCTGTCCGGGCAGTGCATTCTTCACCACGCAGATGCCTTCCTCTGTCTCCACGATCCCCTTATTGGGGAAATCCGTCCTCAGAACGATCCCTTCGATGACTTGGCCTTTTTTCATCACTCCACTGCGGAAAATGGACTTCTCCGCTCTCCTCACTCCGTTTTTGCGGACATGCCTGTCCGGCCCGCTGTTTACGGGCATAAACACAAAGGCGAGATGTACATGGTACATCTCGCGCAAGTTTACATAACACATACAATTCTGTCCGGCAGCGCTGCCGCAGCGCCGAAGCCTTATTTTTTCTCCTCTTTCTCCTTAGGAGCGTCTTCCTCTTCCTCGTCCTCGAAGAAATCGTCCTCGAAATCATCGTCAAAGTCGTCTTCAAAATCTTCCAGATAATCCGGTGTCAGATAGCGGTAAACAGCATATGCGATAGCCGCGACTGCCGCGATCGCGCCGATGACGGCAAGCACCCACAAAAGAGTGTTGCTCTTCTTCTCTTCCTCTTTCTTCCTGCCTAAGATCCCGTTCACGCCGGAATTATCCAGAATATCGTCCAATTTATTTAGAATCTCTTTTTTCGTCATGGCTATGACCCTCTCCTTCCTCGTCCCATTTGATTGAAGCCTCATTATGTTTAATATACCACTTCTCTGCGCTTTTTACTATATAGATTTTTGAAAAAAATGAAAAATATTTCCAAAAGCGCTTCTCCGGATCACACTTTCTTCAGTTTGGCAAATCCGGCGTACATGATCTTCTGCCCCGCCTCGTCGAACGCGACCGTGACCTGCGCGTCCCGCGGGCCGTCCTCGATCTTTAAAACCGTTCCCTCGCCGTAGCGCATATGGCGCACCCTGTCGCCCACGTCATACTCCGGCCGTTTGCCGCCGGCGGGTATGAGGGATACCGCACCCGCAGCTGCCTTGGTGATATAGGGCTGATTCTCCGCCGCCGTGCGCTTCGGGTACGCGACCGCCTTCGGCTTTGCTTTCCCGTAAACGCCTCCGTCTGCTCTCATGCCGCTGCTTGGCTGCGCACCGGCCAGACCCGCCGTCCGGGGCTTGTCGAATACCGTGTCCGGGATACGTCTGTACGGCGTCTCCTGCGTGGTCTGTGCAGCGTCGGCCGCAGGTCTGCGGTATGGTGTCTCCTCATAGCCCTGCACTCCGCCAAACGGTCTGCTCTTGAAGAAGCTGCGCTCGCGGGAATCCTCATCGTATTCCGCATGATCGCGGCGCTTCTGTGCGGGCGGCTTATCGTCCATGAGAAGCGGCGGTATTTCCCTGACAAAACGGCTGATCGGATTGTACTGTGTCTCGCCCCGGATCATACGCTGTCTCGCACAGGTAAGCGTCAGGTCGTCTTTCGCCCGCGTGATCCCCACATAGGCCAGCCGCCTCTCCTCCTCGATCTCCAGCGGATCGTCGGACACGATCGTCATATAGCTCGGAAAGATGCCGTCCTCCATTCCGGCCAGATAGACATGGGAAAATTCCAAGCCCTTGGCGGAATGCAGCGTCATGAGCAGCACCTTGTTGTCGCTTCCGTCAACCCGGTCGATATCTGCGACGAGGGCCACTTCCTCTAGGAACCCGCTCAGGGTCGGCTCGTCATGGCTCTCCTCGTAAGCCGTCACCTTGCTGATCAGCTCGTCGATATTCTCGATCCGGTCCGCCGCATCTTCCTCGTCCGACGCTTCCAGCTCCTTCACGTAACCGGTGGTCTCCAGCACATCTTTGATCAGCTCCGACAGGCTGAAAAACTCCTGCTTACTCCGAAAAGCCTGTATCATCGTCACGAAGGGCTGCAGCTTGGCCGCGCTCCTGCCGATCGTCGTGATCCGGTCCGCCTCGCGCAGCGCGTCATAGAAGCTGATCTGCCTCTCGTCCGCATACTCCTGCACGCGCACGATAGTCGTCGCCCCGATCCCGCGTCTGGGAATATTGATGATCCGCTTCACCGCCACGTCGTCGCGCCCGTTGTCAATGGTCTTCAGATAGGCCAGCACATCTTTGATCTCCCGCCTTGCGTAAAAGTTCGTGCCGCCGACCACATCGTAAGGTATCCCTTCCATGATGAACCGCTCTTCCAGAAGGCGTGACTGCGCGTTTGTCCGGTACAGCACGGCGCACTCGCCGTACTCGGCCCGGCCGCTCTGCATCTTTTTGGCCACGTCGGCGGCTATGTACTCCGCCTCCTCGTAGGCGGTATCGAACTGTCTGAAATGAATGCGGCTTCCTTCCTTTTTGTCTGTCCAGAGCGCCTTGTCCTTACGCCCCGTGTTGTTCTTGATCACGGCGTTGGCCGCGTCCAGAACGACCTGCGTGGAACGGTAATTCTGCTCCAGCTTGATGACGCACGCCTCGGGATAGACCTTCTCGAAATCCAGAATATTGCGGATATTCGCGCCGCGGAATTTGTAGATAGACTGATCGTCATCGCCTACCACGCACAGATTCCTGTATTTGCCGGCAAGCAGCCTGATCAGCTCAAACTGCGCCGTGTTCGTGTCCTGATACTCGTCCACCATGATGTAACGGAAACGCTCCTGATAATTGCCCAGCACTTCCGGATCCGCCCTGAAAAGCTCCACCGTCTTCATGATCAGATCGTCGAAGTCGAGCGCATTGTTCTTGTGCAGCACCGCCTGATACTCTCTGTACGCTTTGGCGATTCTGCCGCCGTTATAGTCATAGCCGTTCTGCTTCTCATACTGCATGGGATCGATCAGCTCGTCCTTTGCGGCGGAGATCGCGTTCAGGATCGTCCGCTCCTTAAGCGTCTTGGTGTCGATCTGCAGCTTCTTGCAGACATCCTTCATGATGCCCTTCTGGTCGTCCGTGTCATAGATCGTGAAATGGTTATCGAATCCGATCCGGTCGATGTAACGCCGCAGGATCCTGACACAGGTGGAGTGGAACGTGGATACCCAGATCTGCTCCGAGCCGAAGCCCACGATCTGATTCACGCGCTCCCGCATCTCCTCCGCCGCCTTGTTGGTAAAAGTAATGGCAAGGATCTGATAGGGAGCCACCCCCTCCTGATCGATCAGGTAGGCGGCCCTGTGGGTGAGCACCCGCGTTTTGCCGGAGCCTGCGCCCGCCAGAATGAGCACCGGCCCCTGCGTCTGCATGACGGCCTGTCTCTGTTTATCGTTCAACGTATCGTATATGCTCATGGATCGTTCTTCCCCTGTTTGTCCGAAATATGGCTCTTTGCCTGAAAAAGTCAGGCCGGTATGGCCTGACTTTGTGTTCCGTACCTGTAGATCCCCTATGGGTCAAAATAGCTGACTGCCGCAGTTCCCGCAGAATTTCGTTCCCGTGGTCGGCGTGCCGCAGTTCGGACAGAACTTCGGGCCGGCGCCGCTCGTCTGCGCTGCCGCGCCGCCTTCCATGGCCTGTTTCATCTGGCCGGCCATCTGCTGCCCGACCGCCATACCCATCTGCAGTCCGACCATATCCGCCGCCATACTGCCGCCGCGGCCGCCCTGCGCCATGCCGTCCGCCGCCGCCATCTGCGTGTACTTGTTCAGGTCGCCCACCATAGACTGCGCCGCCGCTTTCTCCTGCATCTTCTTGACCTCTTCCGGATAGGAAAAGCTCTCGATCGTAAAATCGGAAATACCGATGCCCAGCTTTCTCATGTCCATATCCAGATCGGACTCGATGCCCTTCGCAATACTGCGGGCATCTGCCTGCAGGTCGAACATATTCCTGCCCTCTTTGCTGATCCAGCTCATCAGCAGCTGGTCGAGACTGGCGATGATCCGTTCCTTCACGTCTTCGACCGTGTAGGTCTGCCTGATGCCCGCCAGCTTCTCGATGAGCACATCATGCTCTGCGACGCGGCAGTTAAACGTGCCGAACGCCCGGATCGGCATACCGCCGGGAAGCCCCGGCGCCTGCAGATTGATCGCATTTTTCGTGCCCCATTTCACCAGAAGCTCTTTGGTGTTGATAAACAGCACCTCGGCCCTGAGGGGCGTGTTGAATCCGAACTTAAAGCTTTTCAGGGTGGTCAAAAACGGTATGATCTCCGATTCGATATCGTAGTCGCCGTCGTCCTCAAAGATCCCTTCCACTCTGCCGTTATACAGAAAGATCGCGTCCTGTCCGGGCCTGATGATCAGCCTTGACCCTTTCTTGATCTCCTGATTCTGCCACTTGTAGAACAGCACGCCCGCGCCGTTCTCATTCCATTCCACCAGATTTGCAAATTGATTCTTAAACAGACCCATCTTGTTCCTCCGCCTACATTCCCAACTCAGCCTTCAGTGCGGCAAGCTCGTCGTCCACGCCCGATCCAGTATCCGCCGTATCGTACTTGCTCGCCAGTTCGTCGATATCGCTGCCGGAAGCCGGCTTGTTCAACTCTCCCATAGCATCGGCCTCATCCAGCATCCTGTTGACCTTTTCTTCCATTCTGTCAAAAGCCGCCGCGTTGTCGCCGGCGCTCTCCAGCCCTGCGCCCATCTCATTGATCTTTCTCTGTGTCTCGGCAACCTTCACCTTCGCCTTCAGCATCTCCCGCTTGCTCTTCATCGCGGAGATGTCGCTCTCCAGCTTGTCGTGCATCTGGCGCATCTTCTCGGCATTCGCCTGTGCAAGTTCAAGGTTTTTGGCCAACACCTCCCGCTTTTTTGTCAGCTCGCTCTTCTTGGTGAGGAACTGCCGCGCGTCGTTGTCGTTGCCCGCGGCGACCGCTTTCTTAGCATACTCGCTCATCTTCGCGATCTCCCCGTCGCACTCCTCCAGCTTTCTCTTGGCGCTCTTCTCCTCCGCCATGACGGACGCAGTCTCCGCCTTCACCTTTGCAAAATCGGACTCCAGATTCCGAAGATACTGATCGATCATCTTCTCCGGATCTTCCGCCTTATCCAAAAGCGCGTTGATGTTTGCGGACATAATGTCCTTGAACCTTGTCATGATCCCCATTTTATTTTTCCTCCCGTTGCATTGTCTTCCCCGGCCGCACCGCCGTCCGCTTCGAATGTAAATCTGAAGTTACTATATCATAATCACAGATGCTGTAATCCATGGCAACTCCAAGGAGAATTGCGAAGCAATTCTCGGGACGCAGATTGCTGAATCTGCGTCTATTATATCATAACCACAGAAGCCGGCACAAGATTTTTCCGCACAAACGCAGACCGTGCCCTACAGCACCGCAAGCACGATCCCCGCCACGATGACCAGCGCACACACCAGCTTGTGTACCGTGTCCTTCTCGTGAAAAAGATACCGCCCCGCCAGGATCGTGACGATACAGCCCGACTGCTTTAAGAGCGTCATCACGGTAATGCGGCTGCCCTCCATGCCGTTGGCGGCAAAAAGCGCTCTGTCCGCTATGACGATCAGCACGCTCAGAAGCCACACCCACCTGTTTCGCAGGACACTGAAGAAATGCACGGGCGTGCGCGTGACCAGAATGAAGAGCAGATACATCAGCACAAGAAAAAACAGATACCAGAACTGCAGCTGCGAACTGTCGATGTCTTTCATCAGGAGCTTGTCAAGCAGCCCCGACACCGCGTTGAACACGCAGGAGGCAAACGCCATGACAACATATTTCGCCGCCACGCGTCCTTCCCCGGCCTCCGCAGCCGCCCGCGCGGCGCGCGGCCTGTACTTAAGTAAGAGCAGCCCGGCCGACACAAGGATAAGGCCGGCCGTCTGACAGAAGCCCAGCGTCTCGTGGAGCACCGCCACGCCGAGCAGCGTCGCGAACATGACTCTGGACAGATCCAGTACGCCGTACAGGCTGATCGGCATCTTTTTGATCGCCCGAAAGCTGAAAAGCCACGCCAGAAAGATGACAAAGGATTTGACCGCCACATACGGATAGAAGCCCCGCTCCATGCCCATTGCCGCCTTTGCATTCGGCAAAACCATCGCAAAAGAAAGCAAAGTATACATAAACAGTACTTCCATGGTAGAGTTTTTCTCCAATGCCTTCTTTTTTACGATCTCTCTAACGCCCTTTAAAACGCCGTACAATAAGACTAACGGTATCCACAACATTTTTTCTGTCCGTTTCTCTGTCGATTTTGTATATTTATGCTTTTCTTTTTCCGCAAATGCTGTTATACTAATGAGGTACGCGGATATAGTTCATCGGTAGAACGCCAGCTTCCCAAGCTGGAGAGGCGGGTTCGATTCCCGTTATCCGCTCTGCAAGGGCCGGGTCGAAGCGATCCGGCTTTTTTGTGTCCCGCCGTCTTCCGCGGCAAAATGTCCCGCACCTTTTCGTCTGTCCCGCATACCCTATATTAAATGCATGCATAAGGTATGTGGAGATTATGAAAAGATTTTTGTGTTTGCTGCTTACGGCGATGCTCGTCGCGGCCTCGCTCAGCGCCTGCGGCGCGCAGGACAGCGTCGACGCCGATGCCATGACGCCCGTCGTTCTGAATGAAGTCGCGCACTCTCTGTTTTATGCGCCGATGTATGTCGCCATCGAGGAAGGCTATTTTGCCGAAGAGGGGATCGATCTGACGCTCGTCACGGGCTTCGGAGCCGACAAGACGATGACCGCGCTCCTGACCGGCGAAGCGGATATCGGTTTCATGGGAAGCGAGAGCACCATCTATACCTATAAGGAGGGCGCTTCCGACTATGCCGTCAACTTCGCACAGCTGACGCAGCGCGCCGGCAACTTTCTCGTCTCGAGGGAACCGATCGAGCATTTCAGCTGGGATATGCTGATCGGCAAGGACGTCCTCGGCGGCAGGGCCGGCGGTATGCCGGAAATGGTTTTTGAGTTCATTCTGAAAAAGAACGGCATCGATCCCATGACGGATCTGTCTATCGACCAGAGCATCGACTTCGGCTCGACTGCCGCCGCTTTCTCCGGCGGTCAGGGCGATTTCACGGTGGAGTTTGAACCGCACGCCACTTCCTTAGAGTCCAAGGGCGACGGCTACGTCGTTGCCTCTCTCGGCGAAGATTCCGGCTATGTGCCCTACACCGCCTTTTCCGCCAAGAAGAGTTATATCGCGGAGAATCCCGAGATCATTCAGGCTTTCACCAACGCGCTGCAAAAGGGCATGGACTATGTACAGAGCCACTCTCCTGCCGAGATCGCCGAGGTCATCGCACCGCAGTTTGAGGAGACGGAGCTTGAAACCATCACCACCATCGTGGAGCGCTATGCCTCGCAGGACACTTGGAAAGAAGACCTGATCTTCGAGGAGGACAGCTTCGACCTGCTGCAGAACATTCTGGAAGAGGCCGGCGAACTGGATGGCCGCGTTCCCTACGCGGATCTGGTGGATACCGCCTACGCGCAGAATGCGGCGCACTGACGGCTGTCTCTCTATACTCCGATAATTGAGGAAGGCGTCCCCTGATAAGGAGACGCCTTTTGTAACAAATACGCTATCACAGATTCGCCATCAATTCTTCAAGCGCATCGACCACATCACGATACTGTGCCAGAACGCTCTCCACCTTCTCGTCCACCAGCTGCAGGTTATTCTCCTTGACCGCAAATTCCTGCTCCTTGGCAGCCTCCGAAAGCTGTAATGCGCCGATAGACTTCATGGCGTTCTTCAAACCGTGCATCTCGATGCCGTACCGCTCAAAATCCTTCCGCTCATAGCAGTCCTTAAGGAGCGGGAGTTTCTCTTTGCCTTCCTCCAGCGCAGCCTCCAATACCTCGACATAGATCTCCTCGTCTCCGGCGCACATGGCTATCCCTTCTTCGACATCGAATCCTCTCCCCGTCAAATCCTCGATCGTGCGAACCGCTCCCATGACAAAACCTCCCTGAATCACATTTCCCGGCAGCTCCCCGATCCATGCCGCGCTCCCGCATATCCCCGGAAACACACGCGCATATCGCTCGATGCAGACCGCCGGACTCGTGTCAATTATACCATACTATATCTCGCTTTGGCTACCGTCTTCCTGTTTTTTTGTCTTTTTCCGCTCCGGCTTCTCCTTGCCCTCCGCAAGTTGGTCTATCATCTTCTCGATCAGCAGCTTCTTCATATAGACGTCGAAGCCGAGCATGCAGATGAACGAGAACATCTGCAGGAACGCCTTACTCTCCTCGGGCGCGTCTGCAAAGGTCTGCTCCGAGACCCGGAACTTGTTGACGATATCCTCTTTCAGCGCATCTGTCTGCGCCCGCTCTAAGCCGAATACTTCCTCGTACACCGCCTGCAGGTCAAATGCGCCCTCCGTATGAAAAAATCCCTTCGTGACGGGTTCCAAGAGCTGCTGTATATCACTGATAGACAGGATCCCTTTGTAGTAGTAGATAAAGATCAGCAAAAGCACATGTTCCCTGCTGTACTTTTTTTTGACCGGAGGCGGCAGAAGATCGTTCTTCGCGTAATTGTTGATCATCGTCTTCGTCAGGATCTTGTCCTCCTCCGGATGGCGCGTGGAGCTTTTCAGGTGCGTCTCCATAAAAGTCGTCACCTGATCCATATACAGGTCGATATCCGGAATATCCTCCGATTTGATATACGCGATCCTGTCCATGCTTGCCAGTATGCTGTCGAGCAGATTTTCTTTGTCGATCGTCATATGTTTGCCCTTCTGGCCCTCAGAGCCGCAACATCGTTGTACATATTCTTCATTATATAGTTTTTATTACTACATGGCAAGCCTTTTATCTTACACGCCGGACCCATTTACAAACGCGCCGTTCTGTGCTATATTCATACATAACAGCGGTAAAGTTTTAACGTGTGAAAGTATCGGCTTTTTGCCGAAAGCCGCCAAAGGAGCTGCCTATGAATAAAAAATTGAAAACAGATGCCGTAGACCGGTTATTTGACGCGGTGCTGTGTCTGCAGACGCGCGAGGAATGCTACAGCTTCTTCGAGGATCTGTGTACGGTCAACGAACTGCTGTCCTTATCCCAGCGCTTTGATGTGGCCGCCATGCTGAAGAACGGAAAGACTTATCTGGAGATCGCGGAGAAGACCGGTGCTTCCACCGCCACGATCAGCCGCGTGAACCGTTCTCTCAACTACGGCAACGACGGTTACGAGATGATACTGGAGCGTCTGAAACAGTCCTGACAAAAAGGAGTTGTCCCGCGCGGGAACAGCTCCTTTTTCGATCTTATCCTTTAACCGTCGATATTGATGAGCTCCATCGGATCGATATACTTGTCATCGTAGGTGATCTGATATCCCAGCTCCGTGTTGTCTTCCCCGATCACGTAGAGGATCGCGCCGCGCACCACCTCGTCGCCCTCCTTGATCATCACGTCGCCGTCGTTGCGGTAGATCGTGCTGTAACCGTTGCCGTGGTCTATCTTGATACAGTGCAGATAAACGCTGTCGGACGCGACGGAGACCACCGTGCCGTCCGCCGACGCAATAATGCTGTTTCCGACACTGCCGGTCAGCTTGACCATCGGCTCGTCGCCGCCCGTCTCTTCTACCGACGCCGACGAGGACATCGGAAAGCCCACCGGCATATGCGCCTGCGCTTTCTCCTGCTCCTGCGCCTCCTCTTCCTCCACCTTCATGTTGATGGTGTCGCTCAGGATCGTCACCTTATCCGTCAGCTCTTCCCGGAGCGCCGCAAGATCCTCGTTCTCCTCGGTGAGCGCCGCGTTCTGTTCCGTAAGTCTGCGAATGTCCTCATTCCGGACCGTCAGCTCATCTTCCAAGGAATTGTTTCGCAGCCTTCCGACAAAACACATAAGCGCCAGAGCCAGAACGACTGCCGCCATGACTAACGCCGTCGCTTCGACGACCGTGGGGCCGATCCCCATTTGGCGGATCCGGCCTTCCTTGGAATCGACGAACAGCATCAGCATATAATTCACTTTTCTTTTTTTCTTTTTATCTTCTTTATTTGCCGTTTCGTTCAATGATCGATACCTCCGATATGCTAATCATACCATATCTATCATGCAAATGGCAATAATTGTTTACATAATATTCCATGTCTTACCAAACGGCGCACAAAAACTTATGTATAAACCGAAAAACAATGCTTTACATTTATAAGGACATGTGCTATTCTATGAATGTTGACACAATAGGCAACACATTCATAATTTTTGGAGGTATGTACTATGAACAAAGGTACAGTAAAATGGTTTAACAACCAAAAAGGATACGGCTTCATCTCCGATGAGCAGGGCAACGATGTATTCGTTCATTACTCCGGACTGAACATGGAAGGCTTCAAGTCTCTTGAAGAGGGCGCTTCCGTTGAGTACGAGGTAGTAAACGGAGAGAAAGGTCCTCAGGCCGTAAACGTAACAAAGTTATAAGATAACATCGAACTTATAACACCATAATCAGTATCACGATGTGCCTGTTCTTAAATATAAATGATGAATTTTATTTAGAATTTGCAGTATTGTTATGACGGATTAGAAAAAACTGCCTATCATGATCGATAGGCAGTTTTTTTGTCCTTCCCCGCTTTTTATCAGTGCCAGTAGAAGTCAAATTCCGAAAAGACGATGCGGCTGACGTCCTCATAGGTCAGATCGCCCGCGATCCGCAGCTCCTCCCTGCCTCTGCCGCAGCCGATCTGTTCATAGAAAAAGCGCCTCGTTCCGTCCTTCCCGTATCGCATCTCCAGCCGCGCCTCCAAGATCCCGTCCCGATAGTACTGTCCCGTCACATTCCAATGAAGCCCCTGCGCATCCGCCGTCTTCGCCCTGATCTCCAGATGCTTCTCATGGAACGCCCCGTCTCTACACTCATAGATTTGATAATCCTCGTCGCCGGCCGACAGACGGCTGCGGCCTAACAGTCTTTGCCTGTTCCGGTCGATCCGATCATACCGCTTCGGCGCATCCGCCGCCCATATATACCGCTGTTCTTCTTCGTTCCACAGAAAGACGGTATAGTTGCCGCCCGGCATAGACCCTCCGTTTTCGCCGTCAAAGACCAGATCCTTTCTGCCGTCAAAATTCAGATCCTCCGACGCCGAGAGCCGCTGCCGCGTGCCTTTGTACGGTCCGGTATATTTTCCCAGTCTGTCCGCCGGAAACGCTATGATATCAAAGGCGGCTTTCTCCTCTCCGCAGATATCCCTGACACTGATAAAAGCGTCGGCAAGCAGCGATCCGCCTCCCTCCGTGGTCTCATAAAACTCATAGCTGATATAACGGCGGCCGCCCTCATCCAGTCTGTAGACACACTGCAGACTGCCCGCCGCAGTCTTCTGCACCGCCTGAATGTGCTCCCACTCCGCCAGGTCTTCCATATCCTCCGCCGCATCGCACAGAGCGCCGCTCTTCCCGTCCCAGAACAGGATCACGTTCGGGCAGTCCGCCTTCTCCAGCAGCGCTGCCGCCGGCAGAGCGTCCGCACCCGTATAGCTTTCGTCCAGTTCGATCGTAAGCATATCGCGGATGCGCAGCGAACCGGACAGGACAGCCTCCGTCAGACTCTTTTCTATGGACCGGACATGATCCAGCTTCCATTCATCGATCGGATAAGTCAATGTCGGCACATTCCTGTACGCAATGCAGCCGCCGTTGCCGATATACAGATATTTCAGATCCAGAACGGCGGCGATCTCGTCCGGACAAACAATGGTGTCCGTACCTTCCAGATCGATGTGGAGCCGACGGCAGTCCGGATACCGCTGCAGGGCGTCGATAAACCATGCATATTCCGCATCGTCCGCGATCCGGACAGACAGACTGTCCTGACTGCGCCTGATCTCCGGCATGCCCTCCGCCGTCCGCGTTTCTCTGCCGCACGCACAGGCAGTCTCGATACAGTCCGCGGCAGCGCGGCAGACTCTCTCCCGTGCCGCTGCCGTTCCGGCCGAGACGGCGCAGCTGCAGATCATGTATGTCATAAGCAAAACGATGCCGATACGGGTCAGTCTTGTCCGCACGTCCTTCACCCCTTCCGCCATACAGCGTAACACGGGGCTGCATCATATTTGCATCAGAATTGCATCAAAGTTGCATCATTTTACGGCCGCCAACACATCCTCCAGCTTCATCGTGCCGCCGAACAGATCAAGCGCGCTGCCGACGGTCACATGGACCCTGTCCCTGCCGAGCTCTTTTAACAGCCGCAGATCCTCGAAGCTGTGTACGCCGCCGGCGTAAGTGACGGGGATCTTGCCCCAGCCGCCCAACAGTGCCGCCAGTTCTTCCTCGATGCCGTTCGCCTTTCCCTCCACATCTACCGCGTGGACAAGAAATTCGTCGCAGTAGTCCGCAAGTTCGTCAAGGGTGCTCTCCGTCAGCGCCGTCTCGGTATATTTCTGCCACCTGTCGGTCACAATAAGGTAGCGGCCGTCTTTCCTGCGCGCGCTCAGATCGAGCACAAGATTTTTTTTGCCGACCTTCCGCACGAGTTCGCGCAGTCTGTCGTACTGTATCCGCCCGTCCCGAAAGACGTAGGAAGTGACGATCACATGACTCGCGCCCGCGTCCAGATAGCCGCCGGCGTTCTGCGGTGTGACGCCGCCGCCCACCTGCAGACCGCCCGGATAGGCTCTCAGCGCCGCCAAAGCCTGTTCCTTTGTCTTCGCATAATACGGGGAATCGGCGGGATTCAACAGTATGATATGCCCGTTTCGGATCCCATATGCGCGGTATAGACGCGCATAGAACGCTGCGTCCTGTTCCGATACAAAATTTTCCTGCGCGCTGTCCGCCGCGTCCCGCAGACTGCCGCCCACGATCTGTTTGACGCTTCCGTTATGAATATCGATACAGGGTCGAAACTCCATTTCTTTTCATTCCTTTTTTTACATTTTATTTTGTTTTTCCGCAGATCTGTGCCGTGCATATTTTATTTTCTAACAGACATAATAACATAGGAGCAGATGTTTTTACACCAAAAACATTCTGCTTGGCGGGATTTGTACCGAAACAACACAAATTTCATATTTTCAGCAGAATTAAGAAGGAGGCAATTATGAAAAGGATAAAAGCATTATTACTCGTTTCCCTCACGGTGCTGTCCATGACGCTGATGACGGCCTGCGGCGGGACAAACGGTTCTGCAAACGGCGGAAACGGCACGAACGCAGCCGGCAGCAACACAGGCACGAACGCAGCAGACAACGGCACGGGTGCGGGCCAGAACATCACGGGCAGCGGCACAAACGCCGGCGGTACGGCGGGCGGCACCATGGACGGCACGGCGTCCGATGCGGAAAACGCCATGGATAACAACGGCGGCGACAACGAAAACGTCAATGACGTGACCGCCGGCGACACGGGAAAAGGCGATTCTCTGTTAAATGACGTGGGCGACGCGGTCGGCGATGTGGGGAACGCCGCCGCAGACGTGATCGACGATGCCGCAGACGGTGTGAAAGACGCTGTAGACGGCGTGGCAGACGCAGGTTCCACGACCGGCTCCGGCACGGCCTCACGCGGCACGTCAAACAGCCGATAACCGTTCGGACAATATAAAATCCGTCCCAGCGAAACCGTCGGGACGGATTTTTCTTTTTTGATCTGTTATGACTGACGCCCGTATCTCTCCGTGATGATGCCGCCTCTGTATGCCTGCAACAGTTCTTCCAGCTGGTGTATGCTCTCGCGCAGCTCCGCGCCGATGTCCGTGTCGGCGATCTTCTGCCGCATGGTGCTCGTCTCTAAGATCACGGAGTCCGAGAAGATATCCGACTCATGCAGGATCGCCGCCTCGGTAGACTCAAAAGGCTCATGGGCCACAAGCCGCATGCCGTGGGAATTGACCACAAGCGTGTAGCCCGCGATCCCCGTCTTATCCTGATATGCCTTGGAAAACCCGCCGTCGATGATGAGCAGCTTGCCGCCGCACTTGATCGGGGATTCCCCTTTCCTGCGCTCCACGGGCACGTGGCCGTTGACGATGTGCGAGTGTTCCTCGTCCAGCCCAAATTCCTGAAAGATCCGCCCGATCACTTCCTCGTTGTCCAGAAGCTGATAGTAGCTGTTCTTCGTCTCCTTGTGCATTGTCTTGTCATCGAGAAAATACCGCTCAAAGGTCGCCATTTTGTCCTTGCCGAACACCGGCGAGTTGGGGCCGGTCCAGAGATACCAGATGATATCCTGCCCCTTTAGTTTTTCCTGCAGATCGTGATCGGCATAGTAGCCCTTGCGGGCGTAGTGCTCCAGCACGTCATAGAGCGCCTTGCCGCTGTACTCCTCGCCGTACACGTTGACCTTGCTGAAATTGCCGTTCTCGTCCATAGGCACGCAGCCGTGATAGAGCAGATTGGAGTTGTGTATCTTGTACAGGCTTCCCTTGGAAAAAAGGAATCTGACATGCTTCTGCAGCTTCTCACACTTGACGAACGCCAGCCTGAGCCGCTCCATGACCTGCTCTTCCTCGGCGGTCAGTTCGTACGGCCTCTCCCGGTTGACGGTCGGAAAATCCACGTCCTTCATGGGATAGGAGACGCCGTCCACGACAAGCGCCCTGTTCTCATAGTCTATCTTGTCGAGCAGCAGCCTGTCCTCCATGCCAAACTCCGGTCTGCGCATGATAAGCTGTCCCTCCAGCTTGAACTGTATGACGGAGATCGCCTTATGGATCTTCATGTCGAGGCTTAAGTCCTTCGTGTCGTAGTCGGTATTGTATTTGATCGCGAAAGCGCTGCAGTCGCTGTCCCTGTACACGTCCAGCGCAAATGTCGCGAGCGGGATCAGGTTGATCCCGTAGCCTTCCTCCAGCGTATCCAGATTGCCGTACCGCGCCGCCATCCTGATGACGTTGGCGATACAGGCGAGATGTCCGCTGGCCGCGCCCATCCACACGATGTCGTGGTTGCCCCACTGCACATCCACGGAGTGGTAGCTGCACAGGGTATCCATGATGATGTGCGGCCCCGGCCCTCTGTCATAGATATCGCCCACGATGTGGAGATGATCGATGACGAGCCGCTGGATCAGGAAGCTCAGCGCTATGATGAACTCCTGCGCCCTGCCGATCCTTATGATCGTGTGAATGATCTCGTTATAGTACGCTTCCTTGTCCTGGATCTCCGCCTTCTCTGTGATCAGCTCCTCTATGATATAGGCGAAATCCGCCGGCAGCGCCTTGCGCACCTTGGAGCGGGTGTACTTGGAAGAGACGCGCTTCGTGATCTGCACCAGCCTGTGCAGTGTGATCTTGTACCAGTCCTCGATAGAATTTTCATCTTCCTCGCGCTCGATCAGTTCCAGCTTCTCCCGCGGATAATAGATCAGTGTCGCCAGACTCTTCTTGTCCTTGATGCTCAGCGTGTTGCCGAACTCCTCGTCAATGGTGCGCCGCACAGACCCCGAGCCGTTCTTCAGGATATGGTTGAACTGCTCGTACTCGCCGTGTACGTCCGTCATGAAGTGCTCCGTACCCTTCGGCAGGTTCAGGATCGCCTGCAGGTTGATGATCTCCGTGGAAGCCGCGGCGATAGTCGGATACTGCTTGGATAAACTTTTCAGATATTTTAACTCTAACTCGTCCATGAATCCCTCCGCACATCGTTATCGTGTGTCAAAACTCTCCTATGATGTCATAGTTTTATCCGTTGATCACATCGCTCATATCATACAGTCCCGCAGGCTTGCCCGCAAGAAATTTTGCCGCTTGGATCGCTCCTTTGCCAAACACTGCCTTAGAGTAGGCCCTGTGTGAAAAGGTGACGACCTCGTCCGCCCCGGCAAAGATCACGTCGTGGTCCCCGACGATCGTGCCGCCCCTGACCGCGCTGATGCCGATCTCCTGCTTCGTCCTCTTTTCGCGCACCTGACTTCTGTCACAGACATACCGGTATGCGCCGCCCAATTCCTCATTGATAGAGTCCGCCAGCGCAAGCGCCGTCCCGCTGGGCGCATCCACCTTCTGATTGTGGTGCTTCTCCACGATCTCAATATCAAAACCCGCCGGCGCAAGGATACCCGCCGCGTCCTTCAGCAGCTTCAGCAGCATATTGATACCGAGGGACATATTCGCGGACTTTAAGATCGCCACCTTGCCGGACGCCTCTTTCACCTTGGCGAGCTGCTCCTCGGACAGCCCTGTGGTACACAGCACGCAGGGGATCTGTCTCTCCACGCTGTAGTCCAGCAGGGCATCCACCGCAGCAGCGGCGCTGAAATCAATAATGGCGTCCGCCGCCACGTCGCACGCGCCGACAGCGCCGAATACGGGGTACGGATTTCGCCCGTCGTCACAGGCGTCCACGCCCGCCACGATCTCTATCTCATCGTCCGCCGCGATCAGTCCCGATATGGTCTGACCCATCTTGCCGTTGCAGCCATGCATGATCACTCTTGTCATAATTTCCCTCCGTTCACGTTTCTTTCACTCCGACGAAAAGTGTCTGCCGTAGATCATGACGCTGCCGGCAGACACTCTCTGTTCCAGTTTTATAAAAGCCCGTAGTTCTTCATCGCTGTCCTTAAGATCTCCACATTCTTCGGCTCCATCTCCGAGAGAGGCATATGCAGCGGGCCGACCTTCTTGCCCATCAGGTTCATCGCCGTCTTCACCGGGATCGGATTCACCTCGCAGAACAGCGCGTCGCTCAACTCGATCAGCCGCAGCTGCTCCTTTGCGCTGCCGGCCGTATCGCCGTCAAAAAACATGCGGCACATATCATGCATCTGCCTCGGCGCCACGTTGGATACGACGGAGATCACGCCGAGACCGCCAAGCGACATCAGCGGCACTACCTGATCGTCGTTGCCGGAATACAGATCTATCCTGCCCTCCGCCAGCGACATCAGCTTCACGACCTGCGAGATATTGCCGCTGGCTTCCTTGATGCCTACGATATTGCTGACCTCCGTACACAGCCACACGGCCGTCTGCGGCATGATGTTGCAGCCCGTCCGGCTCGGCACATTGTACATGATGATCGGCAGCTTCACCGAATCCGCGATCTTCTTGTAGTGCAGGAACAGCCCGTTCTGCGTCGCCTTATTGTAGTAGGGCGTCACGACAAGCAGCCCGTCCACGCCGTATTTCTCCGCCTCGGTGGAGAGATACACCGCCGTGTCCGTGCAGTTTGATCCGGTACCCGCTATGACGGGGATCCTGCCTTTTACCTTCTCCGCGCAGAACCGGATCAGATCCAGATGCTCCTCATGGGTCAGCGTGGACGCCTCGCCCGTGGTGCCGCAGACGATGATCGCGTCTGTGCCGCCGGCGATCTGTTCTTCCACCAGCTCTTCAAACTTCTCATAATTGATGCTTCCGTCCTCGTGAAACGGCGTGACGATCGCCACACCCGCTCCTTTAAAAATTGCCATACTTGCTCCTTCCCGGGGTTCAGGGTCTTCCCGCTCATAAGCGGACTCGCGATACTGCGCATCGCTCGTTCGCGCAGGAAAGCCGGCCACACAGGGCCGGCTTTGATTCTAGGATTAACCGATAGCGCCCCATCATTCGATGACAGTCACACAGCTCTTAACTGTGTGCCCAAGGCAAGGACTCACAGGCGGCCCTCCCTTTCGGCGCTTTCCCCTTTCACGATCCCTCGTCCGTGCCTGTCACGTCAGGATCCCTACTGATGAAAAACGCAACCTCTATCTCGTGCATTATTTTATTGTCATCATCATAGCACTATACCGGCTTGTCTGTCAACCGTCTATTCCCCTGTTTTATCTTGAAACCGCATCGTTTCGACCTTCGTCACCTCGTCCGCCAAAAGACACGCCTCGTCGTTCAGGGAGATCCCCGTCATGATGATGTCCATGTCGTCCGGCTTGGAGCGAAGCAGACCGTTCAGCTCGTCTACCGTGATGATGCCGTTGTCGATAAGCCCCAGCACCTCGTCGAGGATCAGCAGGGAGCACTCCCCCGTATTCATCACCTTTTTGGCAAAGTTAAGGCCGTTTCTGATATTCTGGCACTCCTCCGCCTGACGCTCTTTCTCCAGATTCCGAAAATCCTCCTCGCACTTCTCAAAGCGGAAGATCTTGATCTCCGGTTCCAGACGCTTCACGAACTCCGATTCCGCCAGTCCGCGTCCCTTCAAAAACTGTATGATCACCACATTGCCGCCGTTACATGCAGTCTGTATCGCTCTTCCCAGCGCCGCCGGGGATTTTCCATGGCCTTCTCCGCTATAGATCTGAATCATGCCGTCTCTCATATAGTTTCCTCACTATTCCCTCACAAACCGTGTTATGTATCTTGATCGATTTTGTCAATCATAGCACAATTGTGATCTCAGTGCAACTTTTCCTTTGCATTTGGGCGCTACGCTTCTTCCTCCACTATTTCCAGCTTGCTGACGGACACCTCATAAGCGACCCTTCTCTCCAGCTGGTCCTCGGACAGCTTTTTCATATATTCCCTGCTCTGGATGCGCCCCCAGACGGCGCAGCGGCTCCCCACCTCGAAATTGCTGGCAAATCTGGCGTTGCGGCCCCAGCAGATGCACGGGATATAATCGGATTTGCCGTACGGTCTGTTCACCGCCAGAAGCAGGTCCGCGATCTCCCTCCCGAGAGGTGTCTTGCGGTAGATCGGCTCTTTGCAGATATAGCCGTCAAGAAAAATCTGATTTGTTTTGGCGCTCTCCGCGATCTCGTCCACAAATTCGATCTCGCGCGCAAAAACGGACAGCACCAGCCTGTTCTTTCTCTCCTCATGTCTGTTATAAGAGCGGAACTGTCCCGTGATGCTGATCTTCATACCCTTGTAGTCCTCGTTCACATCGAGAAGCCTCTCGGACACCATCACCGGAATGATATCCGTGGAATCGCTCAGCCGGTCCACGCGGATATCGACCATATAGAAGCCCTCTCCGAAAATCTCATGGCTGAAGGTAAAATCGCTCACGATCTCCCCCATAATAGCCGCCTGGTTGTTTTCAATAACCTTATCTGTCATGTTTTTCTCCCTTCTACCCTGTAGAGCCGCCGCGCGGAAACGAGCGCAGGACTCCTTTTAGTATTGTAATATCAATATATAGGAGTTTTCTCCAAAATAGAACTGTAAAGGGTCGCGCAATTATGCGCCGGCGGGTCGAAAAAAGGAAAATGGCGGCGGGCGCGGCCGCACTTGCATACCAAATAAGATAGTGTTATACTAATTCAGTTTGAACAAGAGTCATTCTGCTAGAAAGGCACGGTAAGATATGAAGAAGACAAGAGAAGATGTCAGGAATATAGCGATCATCGCCCATGTCGATCACGGCAAGACCACGCTTGTGGACGAGCTGCTGAAGCAGAGCGGTGTCTTCAGGGAAAATCAGGAGGTGGCGGAGCGCGTCATGGACTCCGGCGATCTCGAGAAAGAGCGCGGGATCACGATCCTGTCCAAGAATACCGCCGTCATGTACAAGGGCGTAAAGATCAACATCATCGACACGCCCGGCCACGCGGATTTCGGCGGCGAGGTGGAGCGCGTCCTCAAAATGGTGAACGGCGTCATTCTGGTGGTGGACGCCTTTGAAGGCCCTATGCCGCAGACCAAATTCGTGCTGAAAAAGGCCCTGGAGCTCGACCTGTCCGTCATCGTCTGCATCAACAAGTGCGACCGGCCGGAGGCGCGACCCATTCAGGTCGTCGATGAGGTGCTGGAGCTTCTTATGGATCTGGACGCGAATGACAAGCAGCTCGACTGTCCCTTTGTCTACGCTTCCGCCAAGGCGGGCACGGCGAGCACGCAGCTCACCGTCAAGGGAAAGGACATGACGCCGCTCTTCGACACGATACTGGAGCACATTCCCGCTCCCGAGGGCGATCCCGACGCGGGCACCCAGATCCTCATCAGCACGATCGATTACAATGAGTACGTGGGGCGCATCGGCGTCGGCAAGGTGGACAACGGCACCGTCAGGGTCAATCAGGAGGTCGTCATCGTCAACCACCACGACCCCGACAAGCTGCAGAAGGTCAAGATCAGCAAGCTGTATGAATTTGACGGGCTGAACAAGGTGGAGGTCAAGGAAGCCGACATCGGCTCTATCGTGGCGATCTCCGGCATTGCGGATATCCATATCGGCGACACGCTGTGCTCTCCCGAGCATCCCGCGCCCATTCCCTTCCAGAAGATCTCCGAGCCGACGATCGCCATGCACTTCATCGTCAACGACTCGCCTCTGGCCGGGCAGGAGGGCAAGTACGTGACCAGCCGGCATCTGCGCGACAGGCTGTTCCGTGAACTGAACACGGACGTGTCGCTGCGCGTGGAGGAGACGGACTCGACGGAGACCTTCAAGGTGTCCGGGCGCGGCGAGCTCCACCTGTCGGTCCTGATCGAAAACATGCGGCGCGAAGGGTACGAATTTGCGGTCAGCAAGGCGGAAGTGCTCTATAAGACGGACGAGAACGGCAAGAAGACAGAGCCCATGGAGCTTTGCTATATCGACGTGCCGGAGGAATTTTCCGGCACGGTGATCGAGAAGCTGAGCCAGCGAAAAGGGGAACTGCTGAATATGGGAATGTCTTCCGGCGGATACAGCCGGCTGGAATTTGCCATTCCCTCCCGCGGGCTGATCGGCTACCGCGGCGAATTTATGACGGACACGAAGGGCAACGGCATCATGAATACGATCTTCGACGGCTACGGCCCGTACAAGGGAGATATCCAGTACCGCAAGCAGGGCTCGCTGATCGCCTTCGAGGCGGGCGAAGCGATCACCTACGGGCTGTTCAACGCGCAGGAGCGCGGCACGCTGTTCATCGGGCCGGGCACGAAGGTGTACGCCGGCATGGTCGTCGGCCAGAGCGGCCGCGGCGAGGACATCGAGCTGAATGTGTGCAAGAAAAAGCAGTTGACCAACACCCGTTCCTCCAGCGCGGACGAGGCGCTCCGCCTGACGCCGCCGAAGGTATTGAGTCTGGAACAGGCTTTGGAATTCATTGACACGGACGAGCTCTTGGAAGTGACGCCGCAGAACCTGCGTATCCGCAAGAAGATCCTTGACCCGACCCTCAGAAAGAGGGCCGCGATCTCCGCGGCGGCCAAACAGCAGTAAGGCCGCCGCGCACAGGAATGATCAAAGAAGCTTCAGGACAGACCGAGCATGACCGTCGCCACCCTGAAATAGATCAACAGGGATAGGGCGTCTACGATCGTCGTGATGAACGGACTCGCCATAACGGCCGGATCCATTCCTATTTTCTTGGCCAGCATCGGCAGCATGGAACCCACGATCTTCGCGACCACCACCGCGGTCAGAAGCGTGATGCAGACCACGAAGGCCACAGGCACGCTCACCCTGTCAAGCAGAAGCAGCTTGGCGAAATTGCACAGCGCCAGCGTCAGACCGCACAGGACGGCTGTCCTGATCTCGCGCCACAGCACCTTGAGCCAGTCGCCGAACTTGATCTCGTCGAGGGACAGACCGCGAATGATGATAGCGCTCGCCTGTCCGCCCGCGTTGCCGCCCGTATCCATCAGCATCGGAATAAAAGCCGTGAGCACAACGTATCTGCTCAGCGCGTTCTCAAACGACGTGATGATCTTGCCGGTGAAGGTGGCCGATATCATCAGCAGCAGAAGCCACGGTATCCTTTTTTTGTATGCATCGAACACGGACGTCTTCAGGTACGGCTTATCCGACGGCATCACCGCCGCCATGATCTCGATATCCTCGGTGGTCTCCTCCTCCATGATATCCACCACATCGTCCATGGTGATGATGCCGACCAGCCGGTCTTCGTTGTCCACCACAGGCATCGCCGTAAACTCGTACTTGCGGAACATTCTGGCGACCTCTTCCTGATCCATCAGCGTGTGAAGGGAGACGACGTTCCTGTGCATGATGTCGCCGATCACGTCCTCCGGCTGGCTGAGCAGCAAATACCGGAGCGCGACGGTGCCGACCAGAGTCCTCTTATTGTCCAGCACATAGCAGATGTTGATCGTCTCGCTGTCCAGACCCAGCTTGCGGATCCGCGCGATCGCCTCCTCCACGGTCTGATTCTCCTTGAGGTCGATGTACTCCACGGTCATGATGCTGCCGGCGGAATCCTCCGGATAGCGCATCAGATGATTGATCGCCTTTCTCGTGTCCGGGCTCGTATTGGCGATCAGCCTTTTCACCACGTTGGCCGGCATCTCCCCCATCAGCTCCCTGGCATCGTCGGACATCATGTTATCTATGATCGTTCCGGCGTCCTTGTCGGAGAGAGAGGTGATGACGAACTGCTGCAGTTCGATATCCATGTAGGAAAAAACGCTCGCGGCCATATCCTTCGGCAGGATCCGGAAGATCTTCACGATCTCCTCCTCGTCCATATCCTCTATGTAATCCGCAATATCCGCGTCGTTCAGTTCCTGAACGGCCTGACGCAGCTTGGTATATTGTCCTTTGTGCAGAAGCTCCAGTATCTCCTCCTTGCCGAAATCCTCATAGCTGTCGTGAGACTCCTGCGTCTGTCCACCGTTCTGCATTTCCCTGATCTCATTCATGACGTTCATCCTCCGCACATGCTGTCAGCCTGTTATTCCCTCTTATAGAACAGCGGCCCGGAAACCGTGATCCTCGCCCTGCCCGCCGTCGCCTCCGTGATCTTATCCACCACGGTATCCTTCTCTTCCCACGGGACCCGGAACCGTATCGTCACCTGTGCCGCATAATCCGCTCCCTCCACGGGGATCCCCCGTGAACCGAGCAGATACTGCACCTTGCCGACACCGTTGTAGTCCGTCAGGACGCTCACCTCATACCCGCGGCACATCGTGCGCACAACGCTCGCCGCGATACCCGCCTGTGCCGCTTTCGTGTATGCGCGCACCAGACCGCCCGTGCCGAGCAGCGTCCCGCCAAAATATCTGGTCACGACGATCACCGCATCGCGGATCCCCGCGGCGGTGATCACGTCCATGATCGGTCTGCCCGCCGTGCCCGACGGCTCCCCGTCGTCGGAAAACCGCATCGTCTGCGCATCCTGCCCGAGCACATAGGCATAGCAGTTGTGGCGCGCGTCCCAGAAACGTTTCCGCTTTTCCTCGATGAAGGCAAGCGCTTCCTCCTCCGTGCCGGCGGCTGCCACATGCGCGATAAAGCGGGACTTTTTCTCTTCGATTTCCCCGCTTCCCCCGCATTCGATAATCTTGTACGGCGTATACTGACGATCGGATCCCATGCTCACTCCATCTGCCGAAGTCCTGCGGCTCTGCCCGCTTTGTGCCCTCCGCGCCCTTCTATACTACTACCTCGCCGGACGCCGCGTCAAGCGTAATCCGCATGTATAAAAGCGGGATAAACTGTGAACAATCCATGTTGGATTCCTTAAGGTATTCTTAATCATAAGAAAAAACTTTATTTCATTGGTAAGATTTGCTATAATGCATGATAGGCCGACAGGATCGCATATCGCCGTATCCCGAAGGTCTCGAGGAGGTAAGCGTATTATGAACTACGGAAAAAGAGGCGTCCGCAGGAAACAGCAGGAGCTTCACGCCACATCGAAAAAGTGGGCGAGGAAAGTCGGCTTCACCTTTATACAGGTGTTCCTGATCTGTATGGTCGGCGTCGGCATCATCGGCCTGAGCGCCGGTATCGGGCTGTTCAAGGGCGTGTTGGCGACCGCTCCCGACATCGGCAATATCGACGTCACCCCGAGCGGCTTCTCCACCTTTGTGTACGATATAGAAGGCAATCAGACGGCCAAGCTGGTGTCCACGGGCTCCAACCGTATCCCCGTCACCATCGATATGGTCCCGCAGGATCTGCAGGACGCTTTCGTGGCCATTGAGGACGAGCGTTTCTACGACCACAACGGCATCGATATCAAGGGTATCGTCCGCGCCGGCTATACAGCCCTGACTACCGGGGATTTCTCGCAGGGCGCCAGCACGATCACCCAGCAGCTTCTCAAGAACAACGTCTTCACCGACTGGACCAGCGAGGATTCCCTTGCCGACAAGTTCAAGCGTAAGTTTCAGGAGCAGTATCTTGCGCTGGAGCTTGAAAAGGTCATGAGCAAGGAAGACATCCTGATCAACTATATGAACACGATCAACCTGGGGCAGAACACCCTCGGCGTACAGGCTGCCTCCCTGCGCTATTTCGACAAGTCCGTCAGCGACCTGACCCTGTCCGAGTGCGCGGTCATCGCCGGCATCATACAGAATCCTTCCAGATTCAATCCGATCACGCACCCCGACAAGAACGCGGAGCGCCGTGATAAGGTCCTGAAAAACATGAAGGACCAGGGCTATATCACGCAGGAGGAGTACGACGAGGCGAAGGCCGACGACGTCTACTCCCGCATACAGATCGCAGATTCCGAGAACGACGATACCACTGTCAATACATATTTTGTAGATGCGCTGACAGACGATATCCTGGAGGATCTGATTGCGGCCGGCTACAATGAGACACAGGCTTTCACGCTGCTCTACAGCGGCGGCCTGAAGATCTACTCCACACAGGATCCCAAGATCCAGAGGATCTGCGACGATGTGTTCAATGACGCTTCCAACTTTCCGGAGAATACCAAGTGGTATCTGAACTATGAGCTGACCATAGAGAAGGCAAACGGCGACAAGGAGAACCACAGCACGGAGATGTTTCAGGACTACTGGAAGGAGAACCGCTCTTCCTCCTTCAACCTGATCTACAGCTCGCAGGAGGAAGCCTACGCCGACATCGAGGCCTACAAGGCGGCCGTCATGAGAAGCGGCGACGAAGTGTTCGCGGAGACCGTCAGCCTGACGCCCCAGCCGCAGGTATCCCTCGTCGTGGAGGATCAGCAGACCGGCTATATCGTGGCCATGGAAGGCGGCCGCGGCGCCAAATCCGCCAGCCGTACCTTAAACCGCGCAACGGACACCGTCCGTCAGCCCGGCTCCACCTTCAAGATCTTATCGACCTACGCGCCCGCTCTGGACAGCGCGGGTATGACGCTCGCTACCGTCATGAACGACGCGCCCTTCTGCTACGCGGACGGGCGGCCCGTCAACAACTGGTACAGCTCGGGCTACAAGGGGCTCTGCTCCCTCCGCTACGGCATCGAGCAGTCCCTGAACGTCGTGACGGTCAAGACGCTGACGCAGATCACGCCCCAGCTCGGGTACGACTATCTGCTGAACTTCGGCTTCACCACGCTGGTGGAGCGCAAAGAGTCCGGCAATCAGGTCTTTTCCGATATCCAGCAATCCCTGGCGCTGGGCGGCATCACCGACGGCGTCACCAACGAGGAGCTGAACGCGGCCTACGCGTGCATCGCCAACGGCGGCACCTACATCAAGCCGAAGCTGTACACGAAGGTGGTCGATCACGACGGCAACATCATTCTGGACAACACCACGCCGCAGTCGCGGCGGGTCATCAAAGAGACGACCGCTTTCCTGCTGACCAGCGCCATGGTCGATGTCGTCACCGTCGGCACGGGCGGCTCCGTCAACTTCGGCGGCATGGCGATCGCCGGCAAGACCGGCACGACCACGGGACCGACAGACGCTTGGTTTGCGGGCTACACACCCTACTACACGGCAACCGTGTGGGCGGGCTTCGACAACAACGTCAAGCTAAACAGCACGGAGAACAATCTTGCCAAGAAGCTGTGGCGCGCCACGATGGCGAAGATCCACGAGGGTCTTCCCAACGAAGGCTTCAGCGGACCTCCGGCGGGCATCGTGACCGCAACGGTCTGCTCCAAGTCCGGCAAGCTGCCGATCGAGGGCTTGTGCGACGGCACGCTGCGCACGGAATACTTTGCCGAAGGCACCGTTCCCACGGAGAGCTGCGATGTCCACTATGCGGGCCAGATCTGTACCTACAGCAACCTCCCCGCATGTGAGGGCTGTCCCTTCAAGACGGAGGGCGTAATGGAGCTGACGCCTGTTGAGGACGTGTCCCTGCAGAGCGGCACGGCGATGGCTCTCGGGCAGCCGCAGCCGGAAGCCGTACCCGAGACACAGCCCGGCGAGGTCGTGACAAACGAGGACGGCACGGTCACACCGGCGCCGGCGGCACAGATGAATATGTGTCCGCACAATGCGGAGTTCTTTGCCAATCCCGACTGGGAATCGGTCGTCAACGCGCAGCGCGGCGAGATGGCGCAGCGCGCGGCGGAAGCGGCCGCTGCGGCAGCCGCAGCGGAACAGCAGCAGCCGCAACAGCCTCCGGCGGAATGATGCCGCAGAGCGCATCTCACCGAACCGATAGAAAAGGGGTATCAAAATCGCAGCCGACTTTGATACCCCTTCTTCGTTTTCGTTCTTTTCGGATCAGACGCCTTTCAGCTCTTTCAAGCGCGTCTCCAGATCAATGATCGCATTCTGTGCATTCTCGATATCCCTGCACGCGTCTATGTATTCCTCCTCCGGCGTAGAACCGTGCTTCTCATAGTAGATCTTCCCGATCTCCGTGTAGCGTTTCCGGATCAGCTCCTCACAGGTGTGGATCTGCCCCTTCAGATTGACGATCTCAGCCATATCCTTCGCCTTGTCCGATACCTCTTTGCCTTTCGTCGAAAGTGTCTCTCCGATCTTATCAAAAAATTCCATACCGCGCCTCCGTTTCCGTTACCTACATTCTACACCAACCGCCAGCCCGTTGCAAGAAGTCTGTGCCGCAGCATGCACAAGGCTTATCTCCCCGTGACATAGTCGCCCTCGGCCGCCGGCAGTATTTCCTTACAGTACCACGCCTCGTCCGTCTGCCGCGCCTCGCCGCCCCGCCCGATGATCGGGTGATCGGCGTCGTTGAGCGGAATGTACAGTATCTCACCGCGCCGCCCGTCGGACATCATCACCTGCCGGTTCGTGTATCTGGCCCGCATATTTTTCAGGAAAGTGATGACAAGGCTCCTGTCCAGACCGTCGAACTCCTCCTGATACAGCATGTCGAACACATCGAGCGGCAGCCGCGCGCCCTTGTAGCTTCTGGCCGACACCATCGCGTCATAGATGTCGGAGATCGCCGTGATCCTTGCGCTGAATCCCAGCTCGTCGCCTGCGACGCCGTCCGGATACCCCTTGCCGTTCAGCTTCTCATGATGATGCCGCGCCGCCAGCCGGACATTATCGTCAAACTTGCCGGCCAGCAGTTGGTCCGAGTAGACGGGATGCGCGCGCATGACCGCCGTCTCCTCCGCCGTCAGACGCCGCGGCGCATTCAGGATCTCCTCCGGTATCATCGTCTTGCCGATATCGTGCAGAAGCCCCGCCAGCACCAGCGTATTCACATCGTCCGGCGGCAGCTCGAGCCATTCCGCCTGCATACCGTTTAGGAGCGCCACATTGAGCGAGTGCCGCTGCAGCCCTTCGTCCATGGGTCTTGGGAAATTGATGCAGGAGAGGATCATGACGGGATCAAAGTTCTCCAATTTGGAGGCCACCTCGCGGATGAGCGGCGCCAGCTTATCCCTGTTCAGCCACGCATCGTAATCCCGCCTCTCGAAGAGGTCGCCGATATTCTGCTGCAGATGCGTGTAGCCGATGTGCTTTTCCATCAGCTTCTGCCGCGCTTCCGGAGAGGTGTGCTCGTCTGTCATGATCTCCAGATAAGTCTCCTCATACACCATGATGTTCCTGTCGTCTCCGTAGAAGCCCATCAGCTTTTCCAGCCTGGATTTGGTGATAGTCTCCCCCTTCGGCAGAAGCAGGACCGCTCCGGTGTGGTTAAAGATATCGTCCTTCAACACCAGACCGTCCCACAGCAGCTCCGCCGGAAGCGTCTGCAGTTGTCTGGCCGGCGCCTTATGTGTCCCTACTCGTTCGTTCTCTCTATCCATATCCCAAAAATCCGGCAGCCGTACTCTTCCGTCAGCATCGTCTCATTCTGTATCCTGACGACACTGCAGTCCAGTTCCAGCTCGCCTTCCTCCACCTTAAGACGCAGCGTAAAACGGTCCCCGATATGAAAACAGCCGCAGTCCGCCTTCATCAGCACGCCGCCCGCGCTCATGTTGATCGTCTGCATCTGCATCGGCTTGCGGAGCATGACCTTCTTTTCGCCGAAAAAGATACCGACAATGCCGCCCTCTATCGCAACCGGATATCTGGTCTTCGCCCGGTCTTCCTTCTCCTTGCTCTTGCCGAGAAACACCTCGATCTCATTGTCCACGAGCACGCCGCGGATCGTGCCGCAGAACTCATAGAGGCCGTCCTCCGCAAAAATATATGCGGATATGTTGTAATATTTCCTCTCCCGCAGACTGTCGGCGCTGATATGGACGGAGTTTGCCAGGCTGTCAAACCAAAGTATCTTGGTATCGGCAATGATCCGCCCATCCTCGATGTCCCTGATCAGTATCCTTCGGTTCTTGACTGCGTTCTCATTCATCCGTGTACTCCCGTGTACCGATCGCCGTACACCTTTTGTTCCTCACACTTACGCTCATCATGATACGAATCTATATTAACACACTTCTTCTCTCAGTTGCAACAAAATACGCTTCTCCATGCGGCTGACCTGTACTTGGCTGATCCCCATATACTGAGCCACCTCCACCTGCGTCTTGTCCTGAAAATACCGCATGCGGATCAGCGTCCGCTCCCTCTCGTCCAAGCTCTTCATAAGCTGCTCCAAGAGCATACGGTTCAGCACCTTCTCCTTCTCCGCATCGCCCCAGCCGCCTTCGGACACAGTCTGTCCCACGCCGCCGCCTTTCCCGACGATCTGATCCACCAGATAGACCTCGCTGCCGTCAGACTGGTAGACGGACTTGTAGATAGATTCCACCTCCACGTTGGCGTCCATCGCCATCACGATATCTTCCACGGACAGCCCCGTCGCCTCCGACAGCTCCTGAAGCGTCGCCTCCCTGCCGTACTCCTGTGACAGCCGGCCGGCCGCCTGTTTTATCTTGAAGCCGCTCTCCTTGAGCGTGCGGCTCACCTTGACCATGCCGTCGTCCCGCAGAAAACGCTTGATCTCCCCTTGGATCATCGGCACGGCATAGGTGGAGAACCGCACGTCATACTGCAGATCGAACTTGTCGATCGCCTTGATCAGACCGATGCACCCGATCTGAAAAAGATCCTCCGTATCATAGCCCCGTCCGACAAAACGTTTGACGATATGCCGCACGAGTCCCAGATTTTCCTCTATCAGTCTCTCTCTTGCCTCTTTATCTCCTGCCTGTGAACGTTCGATCAATACGGCAGTTTCTTCCATCGGCTAATCCTCGCTGCCGACCCACGGGTGTGTGCCTATCTTCTTGCACATCCTGACGTTCGTTCCGCGCCCCGGCTCGGAGCGCACCTCCAGATCGTCCATAAAAGCCTCCATAAAGGCAAACCCCATCCCCGACCTGTCCATATCCGGCTTGGTCGTGTAGAGCGGCGTCATGGCCGCGTCCACGTCCTCGATCCCCACGCCCTGATCCGCTATCTCCACCTCCAGCACATCGCCCCGCAGCACACAGGTCATAAACACCTTGTCGTTTCTTTCGCCCCTGTTCTCATAGCCGTGTATCACGGCGTTTGTCACCGCCTCGGATACGGCGGTCTTGACGTCCGACAGCTCCTCCAGCGTCGGATTCAACGGTGTGATAAATGCAGCCACCGCCATCCTTGCGAACGACTCGTTGTCGGACACCGCGGCAAACTCCACCCGGACCTCGTTGGTCACCGCACCGATCTCTTTCTTTTCCACGATCTCGATCATTGTAAAACCTCCCCGCACTTCTTTTTTGGATCCATGATCTCCACGATATTCTGGAGACCGGACATCAACAGTATCCGCCGTATCCGGCTGTCCGCGTTGACGGCGTAGACCTTGCCGCCGAAGCAGGAGACCTTCTTGTATCTCCCGAGAATGATCCCCACCCCCGAGCTGTCCATAAAGGTCGTTCTCTCAAAATCAAACACCACGTTTTCCACCCTGCCGGACATGATATAGCGGTCGGCTTTTGAACTTATGTCAACCGATTCGTGATGATCGATCTCTTCCGGCATTCTTATCATCAGATAGTTGTTTATCACCTTGAAATCTTCCATTTTATGTAAACCTCCTTTTCTGCGGTCCGCACGCTATGAGCGCAACAGGAAAGGACATGGCGCATGCCATGTCCTTTCTCTTTCGTATCCTTATCGGTTATCCTCAGTCCTGATTCTCCAAACCCGCCAAAAACTCTTGGGATTTACTTGCTTTCTCTGTGTCGGGGAAAAGCTCGATGACTTTTCGGTAAGTCTCCCTCGCCTTGTCCTCCTGCCCTGCTCTGTAGTAGGAGTTGGCGAGATCGTACAGCGCCTCCCCGTTCGCGGGATCATACTTGAACGCTTTCTCCAGATTCGGTATCGCGTCCTCGTAGTTATCCTGCCTGTACGCCTCGTATCCGTCATTGTAGTACGCCTCGGCGATATCGGCGCCCACCAGTCCGATCAGCGTATCGTAGAGAGCCGTGTACGCCTCGGAGTTCTCCGTTTCCTCCGCGGTATCCTCGCTGTCTTCCGTCTCGATCTCCTCCAGATAGTCCGCCACCGCGGTGATATCCTCCGGATCGGTGATATATGCCTGTGCCGCTTTCATGAGGCTGTCCACAGACTGCAGCGTACCGTCCGTGCCCAAATATCCCTGCAGATCCTGCTGCAGTGCGTCGTTGTCTGACTGGAGCTCGCTGATCTGAAGCTGCAACTCATCTATGGTGGCCGTCTTGGCGTCAGACTGTTCGCTCACCTTGCGCAGCTCCTCGTCGATCCCCGCTCTGGCCGTCTGTATCCTCGCCGGCAGTATCAGGAAGAAAGCGATAGCGACACCGATCGCCACGCCGATACCGAGGTTGAGGAGCGAAGTGACGCTCTTGCCCTCCTTCATGTTCACCGGCTGTATGATCGTCTCGTTGCCGCTCTGATACTTGATGACCTCATCGGCTCTGGACTTCTTCTTCTGCGCGTTCTTGACGCCCTCCTCCGGCAGGAGCATCTCGTCCACTTCTTTCAAATAGCGCAGCGTCACCGTATTGTTCGTATCGATCTCGATACACTTCGTCAGCTCCCGCTTTGCCTTCTCCCACTCCTCGCTGTTGATATACAGAAGCGCGAGAAGCTGGTGCGCCCGGATAAATCTCGGATTCAGCGACAGCACTTTCTTGAGCTGTATCACCGCCAGATCCAAACTCTCCTGATTACAGTAAGTGAGCGCCTGATTGTATTTCTTGATCGTCTGATTGATCGTGTCCAGCCTGCTCTGGTTCGTCTGGATCATATCGATGTAGTCATCCGCAATATTCTTCTTCGGCCGCAGATTCTTGCTGATGACCCACTCGCTTAAGGCCGCCACCACCTCGCCCGTCTCGAAGTATACGAGACCAAGCAGGTTGCGCGCCTCCACATTATTCTTATTAAATTTTAAGCTCTGCCGCAAACTGGTGACTGCACCCGTCAGATCCCTGACATTTGCCTTTTCCAACCCCTCATTATAAAAACGGTTGGAGATATACATGATCTTCTTGTATAGGGCTACATCGGCGCCGCAGCTTGTGCAGTAATCATGTTCGGACAGCGTACAGCCGCACTGATAACAAACCATCTATGCCAATCCCCTATTCAACATTCGTTTTCTTCGATTCCTTAACTATCTTGACCATCAGATCCGCCATGTCCGTCAAATCCTGATTGTAGATCGCCTCTTCCGCGTCCTCCACTTCCAGACTTGGATGGAACTTCTTCAGCTCTTCTTCAAAATTGATCACGTCTGGGCCTCCTTAAAAGGGCTTTGATCTCGCCCGCCAAATATAGTGAACCGGCAATATACACGGTGTCCCCGTCAGCCCTGTTGAGCGCCAGCTTGGCAAAAGCATCGCGCAGACTGCCATATGCCCTGCACGGCGATCCGGTATATTGCCTGAAAGTATCTTCCAACACGTCGAGCGGCAGCGCGCGCTCGTTGGTAAGCGCCGCCACGCCAACCTCATCAAACAGCCCGGACAGTGCGATCTCACGGATTACCGCCTGATACTGCTTGTCTTTCACAACGGAAAACAACAGCTTCCTTCTTCCGCTGCAGGGCTGCGATCTCACCGTGTCCAAAAAAGCGCGTATCCCGTCAATATTGTGGGCGCCGTCCAGATACACGGAGGGCAGGATCTCCTCCATTCTGCCCTCCCAGACCATCTTGCGGATCCCGGCCTGTATGACGGGGATCGTAAGGCGTTCGTCCGCAAGGCACGTAAGCGCCCTGACGGCCAACGCGGCGTTCTGTATCTGGTACAGCGCTGAGGTAGACACAGTAAAACCAATATAATCATAATAGTTTAAATGGAGAGAAAAATCAATCGTTTTATGCTGAATCTTTATTTCTTTTATCGCCTCGGGCAAAACCGGCACGCAGACCGCACCTGCCCGCGCCGCACAGGCCTCGATACAGGCCGACACCTCCGGCTGCAGCACGGGATAGACGACCGGCACGCCGCCGCGCAGGATGCCCGCCTTCTCGGCGGCGATCTCCGGCAGGGTGTCCCCCAGATATTCCATGTGATCGTACCCGATAGAAGTGATGACGCACAGCGTCTTGTCCTCTATCGCGTTGGTGGCGTCCAGCCTACCGCCGAGCCCGGTCTCGAGCACGATATACTCCACGCCCGCCCGGTCAAAAAAGTGCAGCGCCATAAAAAAAAGAAACTCAAAAAAACTCGGGTGGTAGGAGCGCTCGGATAACTCCCGCGGCAGCTCGGACAGCTTGCCGGCCACGTAACCGAAGGCCTCGAGAAATTCCTCCTCGGTGGCGATACGGCCGTCCACCGCCATGCGCTCCCGCATGGTGACAAGATGCGGCGAGGTAAACACGCCGACCGAGATCCCCGCCTCACGAAATACGGAATGCAAATAGGCACAAACGGAACCTTTTCCGTTTGTGCCGGCTACGTGTATGATCTTATGATTTCTGCCGGAGCACCCCATATGGCTGAGAAACCTGCGGGTGTCCCCGATGCTGCTCTTGCCGGTGAACCGCGGGATACCGTTGATGTATGCCACGGCCTCGGCGTAAGTATCGATCTGTTCTAACATAACTGTCCTATATCACATTTGCCTCTATGATTCCCTTGTCGGCGCTGTAGCGCATGAAACGGGTATCCTTTTCCACCACCATCTGCTCCGCATTGATGCCGATGATGACGTTCCGGTAGACATAGCCGTCCACCTTGATACAGGCGCCCCTGCTGCCCTCCACGAGTTCTTCCAGCTGCTCCCTCTCCTGACTGATCGCGTCCAGCTGCGAGAACAGCATATCCTTCTGTTTGTTCCAGTCGGACAGCTTCGCCTCCGTCGCCGCCGATGTGCTGGAGCCGCGCAGACGCTTCTCGCGCAGCGCGTCGGTCATGGCCTCGACCAGATCCGCCAGCGCCTCCTTCGTCTCCGTCTCCTGCCGGCGCATCTCCACCAGCCTCTCGTAAGCCTCCGGCTCGTAGCCGCAGTGAAGGATCGTCCTGACCTCCACGTCGCTGCCCACAGCCATCGCCTCGATGCCTTTCAGGCCATGCACATACCCGCCGATGATGCAGCCCTTCTTGCCCGTCGTCACCACTTTGTCCTTTGCGTAGATCTGCGCGTTTAAGATAGTGTTGGACTGCACCGTTCCGCCGGCTTCCACCGTCGTATTCTCTATGAAATCCGCAAACACGCTCCCTCTGGCGGATATCTTGCCGCCGCCCTGAATGCCGCGCGACAGGATCACATCGCCGCCCGCGAAGAGAGAGGCGCTGCCGGTCGTGCCGTGTACCTCGATATTGCGCCCCGCGCGGATCGTCACACCGCTCTCCACGTTGCCGTTGATGATGACGTCCCCGAAAAATTCTATCTTGCCGATAATCATCGTCACGTCACCCACGATCTGGTGGACCTTCTGAATGTCGATCTTGCCCTGCTTCGCCTCGATCTTGCCGTCGGTCATCGCGAAATACTCGTTGTTCTCTCTCGTGATGCCCCTGCCCCTGATAGGCGGCAGATCCTTCGCCGGCTTCGCTTTCAGCTCTCCGCCGTATACCGTATAGCCTTCTATGCCCTGCACGGCATAGTGGTATATGGCGACCTTATCGCCCTGATGCACATTCTGCAGGGCGCTCATGTTCGTGTAGTCCACAGAGCCGTCCTCCCTGATCTTGGGAGCGCCGTACTCATCCGGTGAAAAGAGATACTCAAAGTAACCGTCCTTGCCGTCGATGCTCTGCTTGCCCTGCGCCACGATGATCTCCCGGTTGTAGACCTTTTTTTTGATCATCGCGGAGAGATTGGAGCTGTGAAACCCCTTGATGACGCCTCGGTGTTCCAGAAAAGTCTCCAGATCGCCCTTCGTATAATACTGCCCTTCCTCGGGCGGCATCAGATAGAGCCACGCCGTCATCGCATCTTTCTCGACGCGCAGATAAGTGCCTCTTGCGAGGCGGTCCTCCGGCTCCGCAAACATTTCGCCGCCGGCCCTCGCCGCCGGCCGCACAGAAGCGGCCGTAACGGCCGGTTCTCCCGGCTTGGCTTCCTTTTCCGGCTGTGACGCGCGCGTCATTGCGTTCTTCAGTTTATTCATCTGGTCTGCAGAGAATTGCACCTCGGCCACGTGTCTCACCTACCCTTTTCTGCTCAGAACATAATATCCTTGATATTACTTTACACTAACTTCCTCTATTTTTCCAGTCCTAATTCCGGAAGTGCGCAAGTTTATCCCCGAAGCTGTGCAAGCCGTTCTTTTACCTGCGCGGCCATCTGCGTGTACTTCTCCAGCTTCGCGCGTTCCTCCGCCACTTTCGCCTCAGGCGCTTTCGACATGAAACGCTCGTTGCGCAGCATGCCGTTCACGCGGGCAAGCTCGCCCTCCAGACGTTTTGCCTCCTTCTCGAGCCGTTCGATCTCCTGCCTGATATCCACCAGTTCCGCAAAGGGGATATAGACCGTGGCATTGGGGATCACGACCGACACCGCGTCGTCTGCGATCCCGCGCTTATCCGCCTGTACCGTCACCTCGGACGCGCCCGCAAGAGAGGCGAAAAACAGTCTGCCCTCCTCGAAGACCTGACGTACCCTGTCACTGTCGCTGACCACATAGACTGCCGCTTTCCTGCTCGGCGCGACATTCATCTGCGTGCGGATATTCCGGATACCGCGCACCGCCTCCTTGATCAGCTCGATCGCTTCCTCCTCGGCCTTGTACTCCCTGTCCTGCGCGGGTTTCGGCCATGCGGAGATCATGATCGACTCCTCCTCGCTCTGGATCGTGCAGAAGATCTCCTCGGTGATGAACGGCATGTACGGGTGCAGCAGCTTCAGCGCGTCGATCAGAACGGCCTTGAGCGTCCACAGCGCTGCGTTCCTGCTGTCGTGCTCTTCCGCATCCTTCCGGTACAGACGCGGCTTCACCATCTCAATGTACCAGTCGCAGAATTCGTCCCAGATAAAGTCATACACCTTCTGCACGGCGATGCCGAGCTCATAGTGGTCGATATTGTCCGTCACTTCCCCGATCAGCGTATTAAGCTTCGACAGGATCCACTTGTCCGCCGGCTCCAGATGCGCCCTGACGGCATCATAGGAGACTTCCCACCCGCGCGTTCCGGTCTTGTCCTGTGCCTGTTCCATGTTCATCATGATAAAACGCGATGCGTTCCACACCTTGTTGGCAAAATTGCGGCTTGCCTCCACCCGCTCATAGTAGAAACGCATATCGTTGCCGGGAGCGTTGCCCGTGATCAGGGTCAGCCGCAGCGCGTCCGCGCCGTACTTGTCGATGATCTCCAGCGGATCGATGCCGTTGCCGAGGGATTTGCTCATCTTGCGCCCCTGCGAGTCGCGCACCAGCCCGTGGAACAATACGGTGTGGAACGGCTTCTCTCCCATCTGCTCGTAGCCCGAGAAGATCATGCGGATCACCCAGAAAAAGATGATGTCATATCCGGTCACAAGCACGTCCGTCGGATAGAAATATTTCAGCTCCGGCGTCTCGTCGGGCCAGCCCAGCGTGGAAAACGGCCAGAGCGCCGAGGAGAACCATGTGTCCAGCGTGTCCGGATCCTGCGTAAAGTGCGTGTCCTTACACTTCGGGCACACCTTGGGCATCTCCTTGGCAACGACCACCTCGCCGCACTTGTCACAGTAGTACGCCGGTATCCTGTGTCCCCACCACAGCTGACGGCTGATACACCAGTCGCGGATATTGTCCGTCCAGTTGAAATAGGTCTTTTCCATGCGTTCGGGGATCAGCTTGATCTCGCCGTCTTTCACCGCTTTCACGGCGGGCTTGATCAGCTCGTCCATCTTCACGAACCACTGTTTCTTGATCAGCGGCTCGATGGTCGTGCCGCAGCGGTCATGAGTGCCTACATTGTGGGTATAGTCCTCAATACGCACAAGCAGCCCTTCCCGCTCCAGTTCCTCCACGATCCGCTTTCTGGCCTCATAGCGGTCGAGACCCGCATATCTGCCGCCGTTTTCGTTGATCGTGGCATCGTCGTTCATAATGTTGATCTCGGGCAGTCCGTGGCGCTTGCCTACCTCAAAGTCATTGGGGTCATGAGCCGGCGTGATCTTGACGACGCCCGTTCCGAATTCCATGTCAACGTACTCGTCCTCCACAACGGGGATCGCCTTATTCACGATCGGCAGCCAGACCATGCGTCCCTTCAGGTACGTGTATCTCTCATCATTCGGATTGACCGCCACCGCGGTATCGCCCAGCATCGTCTCCGGTCTGGTGGTCGCAAATTCGAGGAACTCCGTCCTGCTGGGCTGTCCGTTCCCGTCCACGAGAGGATATTTGATGTGCCAGAAATGCCCTGCCTGTTCCTCGTACTCCACCTCCGCGTCCGAGATAGAGGTGTTGCACACAGGACACCAGTTGATGATCCTGCTGCCCTTGTAGATCCACCCTTTTTCATGCATCTTGCAGAATACTTCCGTGACCGCACGATTGCAGCCCTCGTCCATCGTGAAGCGCTCTCTGTCCCAGTCGCAGGAAGAGCCAAGCTTCTTAAGCTGGCCGATGATGCGGCCGCCGTACTCCTCCTTCCACTCCCACGCGCGCTTTAAGAAGCCTTCACGCCCCAGATCTTCCTTCGTGATGCCCTCTTCCTTCAGCTTCTCGATAATGCGCACTTCCGTGGCAATCGAGGCATGGTCTGTCCCGGGCTGCCAGAGCGCGTTGTACCCCTGCATCCTCTTGTAACGGATCAGGATATCCTGCATGGTATTGTCCAGCGCATGTCCCATGTGAAGCTGCCCCGTGATATTCGGGGGCGGGATAACGATCGTAAAAGGTTTCTTTGTCTCGTCCACCTGTGCGTGAAAATATTTCTTGTCCATCCACTTCCGGTACAGTCTGTCCTCTATCCCTTTCGGGTCATAGGTCTTTGCCAGTTCTTTGCTCATGGTCGTCTCCTCTCCAACTTTTTCTTATCCGCTTTCCGGCTCTGCCGATACGCACAAAAAAACCCTTCGCCGTCTCCGGCAAAGGGCGCAGCTTGCGCGGTACCACCTTTGTTTATCACTCTGTGATCCCTGACAGGATCCGATCCGTTAACGGGGATAAGGCGTGAACGCTTACTGCGGTGTCCGGCATAAGATCTCTGCAAAACACCCATGTTCGGCGCTCAGGCTCAAAAGCTACCTTCCGCGATCCCTCTCCGAAAAAGCCTTCCAGCATTTGGCTCCTCTCTCTGGCGGCGGTCGTCGCGTACTCCTCTTTGTCATCGCCTTTGTCACAGGCCCTGCGGCCTTGCATTTCTGATATTACTATAGTCAGCCGCGGTTTTTTTGTCAAGGCAAATCTTTGACTTTTCGTTCCGAAACGGTGCATGTCCGCGGCTCGACCCGCCGTAACGTCCCTACCACTCCGCCCGCTCGGGAATGATCTTATAGACCGCCGTGTTCTGGTACACCCTCGGTTCGGCATGCGCAAACAGGATCGTGCCGTCCGTGGGCGCAAGGATCTCGTCGATCATTTCTCCCTCATAGCAGTCCGCAATACAGGCCAGCACCTGTCCCTTCCGCACATGCTCTCCCGCCGACGCCTTGCCCTCAAAGAAGCCCGCCGAGCGGTTTCGTACCGTGATCATGTCCTCTGTGGAAACCACCTTCGACACATAGCCCTCGAAGCCGTCATAATCGATCAGATCCGCTTTGCGCAAGAAATTCAGCACGGCCTCCACCGCCTGTCTTGCACTGACTCTGTCGATCTCCTCCGTGGTGGTGGTATATACGGAGAAGGCTTTTGTCTCCCATATCTGCCAGTTATAGTTGAGCGTGGTAGTGTCAAATGGGCGCGGTGTGTGCAGCAGCACATAGGGAAAGCCGAATCGTTTCGCCAGCTCCACGTCCTCGAAGCCCGTCTTCATCACACGGATATGCGGCACGAATCTGCCCGGCATATAGAAAGAGGCGAACTGCAGACCGTACCGATAATCCTTGATCGCCTCGAAGAGCCCGCCGGCGATCCGCTGTGTCGTCTCGCCCTCGTCGTAGCCCGGAAACATCCTGTTGATATCCGTGTTATCTATGCTCCAGAATCGCTTTTTGATGTTCATGGAGTAAGGGTTGACGCAGGGCACAGCCAAGATCTCTTTTCCTTCGCGGATACGGCCCGCCGCTTCCAGTTCCTTTAACTTTCTGACCAGCTGAGAACAACAGTAGAGCTGCTGGTTTTCGTTGCCGCGCATACTGCCCACGATGCACGCCGCCGCTTCCCCCTGTCCGAAGGAATAACCGGTCACGCGAAAATCATCGCGGTACAGCGCCTTGATCTCAAACAGAACTTTCTTTTCCATACAGTATCCTTCCCAACAGGGAGCCCTCGCTGACCACGGGATATTCCCTGACAGTAAAAAGCCAGCCGGCGGCCGGCGCCTTGATCTCGTCGATCACTTCTCCCGTCAGCGGATTCACGATCCTGCCGATCAGTTCTCCCGCCCGCAGAGACGCGCCGTGATCGACGGCCTTTAAGAAAATGCCGGAGGCGGAAGCATTCAGGAAGCAGACTTCCGCATTGTCCGCGGAGACCACCGGCGGCCGCACGGCGAAATCCTCCCCGTCCCAGATACCGAGATGCTTCATCAGGTGGACGATCCCCGCGAAGAGCTGATCGCCGTAGCTCTGCGTAATGCGCATGCCGACGCCCATCTCCACCACCAACGTCGGCGTATCCGCCGTGTTCAGGCTGTGCGCAAAAGTGGATTCCAGCACCGTGCTCGCTCCGTGGATCCAGATAAAGTCCACGTTGGCCTCTCTCGCATAGGGGAGCAGTCTGTCCGCATGCAGCTCGTTGATGCGGATCTGCGGCACCTCCGTCAGAAAGATGTTGCTGGCATGAATGTCAAACACCAGCTCCGAGCCGGCCACATCCCGCATGATCCGCGCCGCCAGATACTCGTTCATGTCTCCCTCCGCACTGCCCGGAAAAATGCGGTTCATATCCAGATCAAAGGCCGGAATGCCCCGCGTGATAGAATCAATGCCGAAAGGATTTAAGGCCGGATAGATATCGACCGTCCCTCTCAGGCAGTCCTTGTTTTTCTGTATGTAGTCGGACAGCTTATAACACACATACTGTCCTTCCAGCTCGTCCCCGTGGATACCTGTGACGACGCTGATCCTCCTGCCGTTTCCGCCGTCCTCCGGCTGCAGCCGCAGTTTGCGGATCCGCAGCGTCTCGTCCACCGGAAGCTCGACCTGTACAACCGTCTCGATCATCTCTTATCCTCTCCGAAGCGGCACGATGCAGATCGTCCGCTATATTTCCGTCACTTCCACCAGAATGGTCTGCCGCTGCCCGGCCTGTCCGGTGAAAACGCCCCGATTGATAGAACAGTCCCGATAATCCCTGCCGTGGGATATCTTGATATGCCCGTCCGTCACCGGCACGTTGTTTGTGGGGTCAAAGCCCAGCCAGCGCCCGCCGTCATGGATCTCCACCCACGCATGGCTCTCCCCCTCGCCCATCAGCATACCCACCGCATATCTGGCCGGTATCCTGTCTTCCCGGCACAGGGACAGCAGGATATGGGCGTAATCCTGACAGACGCCGCGCCCAAGCGCCAGCGCGTCCTCTGCGGCAGTGCCGATGTCCGTCACGCCTTTCTCATAGCGAAGACTTTCATGCACCGCCTCCATATAGTCCCGCACTCTGTCGCACACGGGTCTGTCCGCCGCCCCGCCGCAGTCTGCAAGGAGCGCTTTGATCCGCTCCCCGGGGCGCGTCAGCGGCGTCTGATACCGATAGGCCGAGGGCGTCCTCCGATCTTCCTCCGGACAGCGCAGCGACACGTCCGTCTCCGCCGTGCCGGTCACGTCCACCAGAAAAAGGCTGTGCGCCTCCTCCACCTTGCCGTACAGCATTCTGTTGCCAAAGGAATCGACGCCCTCCCGTACCCTGTTATCGGGCGATATCCGGTAAGCACACGTCTCGATCCGCTGTGTGCCACCCGTCACCGGCAGACATTTCAGCGTATAGACATGGCTGTGTACCGGCCCCGAGAATGCGAGCTCCATATGATAGTGGAATCGTAATGTCTTCATGTTGTCAGTCCTTGCGCAATGTGTCAGCCAACGCTACGACCCTATCATAGTCTATCTGTTCTTCTTCCGCAAGTTTTTTCAGCTCTTTCAAATTTTTCTCGTCATAGTGCAGATTGGTGCGCGCGATCCGCCCCGCGAGCCGATGCACTTCCCTGACGATGTCCGCCCTGTCCGTCCGCAGCCGGCCGTACAGATCGAGGCGCTCGACCCGCTTGCCTACCTTGATGATGTTGCGCATATTTTCATCTTCGATCATGTCGTCCACAATGCCCCAGAACGCCAGAATATCGTCCTCCACCTTCTGTAAGCCCACAAGCGGCGCCCGCATCACCCTGCTCTTTTTCATGTCATACACGGAGAGCTGTATATAAGTAATGGGTTCGCTCCCGATCTCGTTCCGAAGCACAATGGCGTTGTCATAGGCCCGCATCAGATTGGAGTAGATCGAATTCGGATCGTCTTCGTCCGAGATGTAGCGCGCACAGAAATCCTCTTTGGAGCCGTAGATATTCGGGATATCCAGCCGGCGGCAGAACACCGCGTAGTCGTCCATATCCGTGTCTATCATTCTGTCGAAGCTGTCCGCAAACAGCCTTGCCGAAGTGTAGACCCGCTCGGAATATCTGCCGAGCCAGAACAGTCTGTCCATATTTTCTACTGAGATAATACCCATGTGTCCTTGAAACCTCCTCCCTGCGATGAGTTGACGATAAAGGAATCCGGATCTCTGGAGAAACGCGTCAGGCCGCTCTTCCAGACAAGCGGTTCGTCCACCATGAGCACAAACGCCCGCAGATCCGCCTTGCGCGGCACACGCCTCGCGTTCTCCACGATATCGATGTCCTTGAAGTCGATGACCTCCTGCGCGATAAAGCGCCTGGGTTCTCTTTTCAGGAGCGCGATGAAATCCTCCTTCTGTCCGGCGGTCATCTTATTGGCAAAAACGACGCCGTAACCGCCGGCCTCCGCCACATCCTTTAAGACCAGATCGTCGAAATGCTCCAGCACATACCGCATATCCTCCTCATAGTAGGGCAGATAGGTGGGCGCGTTCTGCAGGATCGGCTCTTCGTCCAGATAGTAGCGCACCATCTTCGGCACGAAGTAGTAGATGCCCTTGTCGTCCGCGACGCCGTTACCCGGCGCGTTTAAGAGCGCCACATGGCCCTTCCGGTACACGTCGTAGATATGCGGGATACCGATGACCGACTCCTCGTTAAAGGTCATAGGGTCGAGATACTCGTCGGAGATCCTCCGATAGACCGCGCCCACCTTCTCCCGTCTGCCGGAATAATCGACGAAGTACAGATAATCGTCCTCCACCGTAAGCTCCTTTCCCGTCGCCAGATGCGCGCCCGTCTTCTCCGCGAAGTAGGAGTGCTCGAAGTAAGCCGCATTGTAGCGTCCCGGCGTCAGGATCACCGTATGCCCTCCCGTATTGACATAGTCCATCGTCCAGCGCAGCAGCTTCGCATAGTCGCGGTTGTCCTCCACATGATACTCCTCAAAGGTACCCGGACTGCTCTTTCTGCAGATTTCCCTGGCGATCATCGGGTAAGATGCGCCCGACGGCACGCGCAGATTGTCTTCCAGAACGTACCAGTTCCCGTCCCTGCCCTGCACCAGATCGATGCCCGCAATGTGGGTGTAGATCCCCTTCGGCGGCACGACGCCGTCGCAGGGCGCCAGATAACCGGACGAAATGTACACGAACTCCTCCGGCACGACCTTGTCGCGTATGATCTTTTTTTCACCGTAAATATCGCGGATAAAACAGTTCAGGGCCATGACCCGCTGCTTTAAGCCTTTTTCCAGATAGGCGAACTCCTCTTTCTTAATGATCCGCGGGATCGTGTCGAACGGAAAAAGCTGTTCCTTGAATTCGTTGTTCTTGTATATGCCGAATTTGACGCCGTAACGCGCCAGCAGCTCGTTCACCGTCTCCGCCCGTCTGGTCAGTTCTATTTCCATGCTCTTCGCCTCCCGCAATACGCGACAAAGGCGTCTGGAATCCTCCAAACGCCTTTGTCACATGTCAGTTATGTTTCTGTTATTTTACACTATTCTATATAGCACTTGCCGCGCCTTTTGTCAAGACTGATTTTTGCCAAAGCAAAACAGCCGCTCCCGGCGCATGCCGCCCTTACCACCATGAGGCTTCGCTCTTTTTGCGGACGTACATCAGCCCGAACACGCCCATGCCGCAGTTGCTGGACACCGTGGCCGACGCCTTCTGCAGGATCACCTTGTCAAAGTGGGCGTACTTCTCCACTTCCGCAAGGATCTCCTCGACCTGCCGCACGCTGCAGCCCGCATAGGTAAAGAAGAGCACTCTCGTATCGATCTGTCTGGCATGGGAGAGCAGCTTCTTCACATACCTGCGCTGCGCTTTCCCGACGTTTCCCGTCTCGATCTTCCACAGCTTCAGCTCATTCTGCGCCATGTGGAGCACGGGGTGCAGGTTCAGCATACGGCACAGCCCGTGTACCGCGCCGCCGATCTTGCCGTTGCGGTACAGCGCCTCCGTGCTCGGCACGAGAAAGTTGGAGCAGACCATGTCCTTAAACTGTTCCAACTCCTTGCAGATCTCCTCGACGCTCTTTCCCTCCTCCGCCAAAACGGCAGCCCGCAGCACCATCAGGCCATGGCCGCTGCTGATGTGCGAGGAATCGAACACCGTCACGTTGTCGAAGCTCTTGCTCGCCTGCAGGGCATTCGGATAAGCGCCGCTCAGATCGGTCGTCGCGGTGATATGTATGACATGCTCCGCGCTCTTAAGGACGTCCGAGAAGAAGTATTCGTATTTCTCAGGCTCTGCGGTAGACGAGTGCGCATAATTGCCCTTGATGTTCAGATATTCCAGAATACTGTCGCTGGACACCTCGAAGAGATCGCAGAAGCGCCCTTCCTTCGTGTGGACATAGCAGTACATCAGCTTGATCTGGTATCGCTCCAGCAGCTCCTTCGGCAGGTCGCAGATGCAGTCCGCCGTGACGGCGATCTTCCGCTTCCGCACGCTCGTCACCTGTCTGACCGCGCTTTCCTCCTCTTCCTCCTCCTCGTGCTGTGCGGTATACTCCACCAGCTCCGGCGGCAGATATTTGAGAAGGCTTGCGTCCAGAAGCGCGGAGTTGATCGGTTTCGCGAGATAGCCGTCGAAGCCCATATCGTGATAGACCTGTTCCGCGTTCGTCATGACATTGGCCGTCAGCGCGATGATCGGCACTTTCTGGCAGTACCCTCTGGCCTGTGTGCGCACGGCCCGCATCGTCTCCTCACCGTCCATATCCGGCATCATATGATCCATAAGGATCACATGGTATGGCTTCTCCGCGGTCTTCCTAAGACATTCCTTCCCGCTTGCCGCCGTCTCCACCGTCATGGCCGTACCGCGCAACAGCTTGACTGCCACCATGCGGTTCATCTCGTTGTCGTCCACCACGAGCACGCTTGCGTCCGGCGCGGTAAAGCTCTGCTTGTACCTAGCGCGCTGATGCAGCTGTTTCTGCGCGGCAAAGCTGATGACGCCGATAGGCCGGACGTTGACGATCCGCTGCCGGACTTCCACCGTAAACGTCGAGCCCTGCCGGTAAATACTGTCAACGTACAGCTTACCGCCCATCATCTCCGCAAGCTGCTTGGAGATATTGAGCCCAAGGCCCGTGCCCTCGATGTTGCGGTTCTCCCTCTCGTCCACACGTTTGAAGGAGCTGAACAGATTGTCCAGATCCTCCTTGCGGATCCCCATACCCGTATCGGATACCGAGATGCGCAGCAGGATCTCGTCCGGCGCAGTGCGCTCCGCCTTGGCCGTCAGCGTGACAGAACCCTTTTCCGTATACTTGACCGCATTGGTCAAAAAATTCGTCACGATCTGCTTGATGCGCACCTCATCGCCATAGAGCATGGAGGGGATCTCCGGATCGATGTCCACCTTGAACTCCAATTCTTTCTGATGCGCCCTGATCCATATGAGATTGACCAGATCGCTGAACATGGCGCTGATCTCATACTGCGCCGGCACGATCTCCATCTTGCCGGATTCCAGCTTGGACAGATCGAGGATATCGTTGATCGTCGTCAGCAGCATCTTGCTGGCGTTCTGAATGTTAATGGCATTCTCCGCTATCTCGTCGGAGATGTCCTCCCGCAGGATCATCTCGTTCAGGCCGATGATCGTGTTGATGGGCGTGCGGATCTCATGGCTCATATTGGCAAAGAAGGCGTCCTTGGAATGCGCGATCTGCTCGATCTCCTCCTTCTGCTGCTGCGCCAGACGGCGTTCCTTGTCGTAGGTGGTAAACTGTATCCGCATCAGCGTGCCGATGAAGATGCTCACCACCATAAGCGTGATGTAGGAATCCAGATAGCTGTACTCCCGGCTCACGGACATGACGAACTCCGTATGCGTATAGGAAAAGAGATATGTCGCCACAAAGGAGAGCAGGGAGATCGCTATGGCGATCACCACATCCCGCCCCTTGAACAGCACGAAGATATAGACCAGTCCGAGCACCAGCCAGACCGGCGTGCCGCTCTCCACGCCGCCGCTCATAACGAAGACCAGCGGAAACAGGACGATATTGTAGATCAGGACGAGCGCCCACGACGCCTGTTTCGTCTGCTGCTGTTCCACCGCCACATAGAGGGCGATCCCCGCCACGACGCACATCGACACAAGCGCAAAGAGGACGACGGGCGTCACGCCTAAGGCCACCCTGCCCATACCGATGATAGAGCCGAGAAACGCGAGCAGCAGGACGCACCGGCTGGTCCGCTCCTCCAGACTCAGTTTATCGGGAAAAAGATCCCGCCAAAATCTACGCATTCTCCTGATCATGTTTCAATCCAACCTTTCCGATATCTCCCGTCACGTCGCGCTCTGTAAAAGCTTTTGCTCCCACGTCCCCAACGCCTCGGACGCCCCGAGGAAATCGAACTCCTCCACGCTGCTTCCGATATCTGCAGCCATTCCGGACAGTGCCTCGCCGCGGAAGCTTTTCCCTGCCAGAAGCTCTAAGATGTCGTGTACGCCGTCGCTCTCAAAACCGTCCAGCAGCTCCCGCAGTTTTGCAAGCTGCTCCCGCAGACTGTCTTCGTCGATCTCTTCCGCGGTCCGTTCCCCGCCGCCGGCTTCCGCCGCCGCTTCCTCCTGCCGGACCTCGCGATACCCGTCCGGATAGAGGAACGGGTTGAGCGCCAGCGCATGGAGCAGGGCGTTGTGCTTCTCCAGCAGCTCCCCGTGGTGTTCGCGGATATACTCGACGCGCCCTTCCTTGCCCGCCATCTCAAGGCCCAGCGCCAGCTCCGCCAACTCTTCCGCCCCAATGCCCTTGGAATTGCTCTTCAATGCATGCACCGCTATGGAATAATCCTTCCAATTCTCCTCCGCATACAGCTTCGTAAGCTGCTCGTTCCGCTTCGCGCCCTGTTCATGGTACATGACAGCGATATCGCGAAAGCCCTCCCTGTCGCCGCAGTAGGAGAGTCCTGTCTTGACATTGATGCCCGCCTGTGCCAGCGCTTCCAGCCCGTCCGTTCCCGACGGGTTCCCCTGCGCCTTCTCTTCGGCCGTGCGCTGCGCGCCGCCCTCCGGCGCGGTGTCCGCAGTCTCTCTGCCGGCGGGCGCAGCCTCCGCCGCGAGCTGCTTCTGCTTCGGTATGTAACGGCGCAGCATACGCTCCAGGACGCTCAACTCAATGGGCTTCGCGATAAAATCATTGAAGCCCTCCGCCAAGAACATCTCACGCGCCCCGCCGATCGCATTGGCGGTAAAAGCGATGACCGGCACGGCCTGAAAATACGAGCCTGGCTTCTGCCGCAGCCTGTGCAGGGTCTCCACGCCGTCCATCTCCGGCATCATGTGATCCAGAAAGACACAGTCGTAATCCATCGTATCGATCTTTTGAAGGGCTTCCTGCCCGCCCAGCGCAGAGACGGTCTTGATGCGGTAAGGCAGGAGCAGCCTTGCCATGACTTTCAGGTTCATGGCATTGTCGTCCACCACGAGCACCTTCGCCGACGGCGCGACAAAGCGGTGCCTGATGTCGCCGTGCAGATCCTCCTTCTGCAGCGCCCGCTGTCCGTTGAACACAGCGGCGATGGACAGCACCGTGAAGGGCTTGTAGATGCGCAGCATACCGCTGCCCTCCTCCGACTCCTGCCCGTAATCCATGACCAGAACGACCGTGAGTTCCTTCGCCAGCGCCTCAAAGAACGCCCTGTCCTCACAGTATTCTTCCCAGCCTATGAACACATGAGAATAGTTCTCGATCTGTCTGCGCCGCTTCAGCTCCGGCAGATTCCTACAGATGCGGAACAGGATACCGAACTGCTCGGCCATATGGCGGATACTCTTCTCATATCCCTCGCGCACCACCGGCGAGTCGTATTTGTCCATATTGATATAACAGGCGGCATAGAGACTGCCCTTGTTTTTGATCGAAACGATAGGCGTATCGTCCAACACCTTCTGCGGGATCGCGAAACGGAACTCCGTTCCCTTGCCCTCCTCGCTCTCCACCGTTAGGAAACCGCCCATATTGCGCACGAGAGCCTGTGTGATAGACAGCCCCAGCCCGATTCCGCCCTCGGCTCTGTTCCGCCTCGAATCCACTTGGCTGAAGCTGCCGAATATCTTCTCCATGTCCGCGGGGCTGATGCCGATGCCGGAATCCTTGATCTCCACGAGGAGATTGATCCCGTACTCCTCCCGGCGGAAGCCGATGCGCATGACGATGCCGCCCTCCTTCGTGAACTTGATCGCATTGTCCAGAAGGTTCATCACGACGCGCCGCAGCTTCTGCTCATCACCGACGAGGTTGCTGGGCAGCGACGCATCGCAGTCCACGATCAACTCCAGCTTCTTGCCGTTTTCCTTCGTCACTGCCATATTGATGATGTCCGTGACGGTGGAGGTGATGTTGTAGCTTTCCTCCGCCAGTTCCATCACGCCGCTCTCCAGCTCCGAGAAATCCAGAATATTGCTGACCGTAGAGAGCAGGTTGCGCCCCGCGGTCTGGATATCGATGATATCGCCCCTGACATTCTCCGGCAGATCTTCCTGCAGGATCGCCTCGCTCATACCGCAGACGGCATTGATCGGCGTGCGGATCTCGTGGGAGATGTTCACCAGAAAATCGTCCTTGCTCTGCTCCACTTCCTTCAGCTCCCGGATATTCTCCATGAGAAGCTCGTCCGTCTCCAGTCTGGTGCGCATCGAGATCCAGATGACGAGGGAGATCACATAGGCGGAAATGACGTGCAGCGCGACCCGTATCACCTCGTTGGGCGCAGTCATCTCGACCGTGTGCAGCACGAACATATGCAGCGCTATGTTGAGCGTCGTGAAGCCCACGCCCATATAGATGATCTCCGGGATACAAAAAACCCCCATCAGCACGATCACCGCAAGCATGGTGGAGAGCATGGAGGTAAAGTTTTCCGAGTGGACCGCATAGACGGTAAAATTGAACCATGACAGGAACGCCGTCATCTTGGCGCGGAACGCATGATCCCGATATCTGCCGATGCAGATGACCCACGGCAGCACCGTCGTCACCGCAAGGAGCTCCGTCACGAAGATATTCCAGTGAAGCAGGATCCCCGACACAAACGTGCCGATCGAAAACAGCGTGTATATCCCCAATACGCTCTGCTCCAGTTTCCTGTCCGTTTTTTCATTGTTAAACTGCCTTTTCTCCAAAATAAGCTACCGGTCCTTTCTGTATCTGCAGTATCGTCAGCCGATGCCCAGATGCGCTTTCAGCTTCGGAAGCATCTCCATGAACACGTCTATGATCGTCGGGTCGAACTGCGTCCCGCGGCCCTCCGACATGATCTGCATGATGCGCTCTATGGGTCTGACCGGCGGCTTGTAAACGCGCTCCTCATAGAGGGCGTCAAAGACGTCCGCCACGGCCATGATACGCGCTGACAGCGGAATGGCCTCGCCCGCAAGGCCGGTGGGATACCCCGTTCCGTCCCACCGCTCATGGTGGTACATGGCGATATCCTCCGCCATCTTCACGTAGGTCTTATCCTCCAGATCGCCGAGGATCATCCTGATGATCTTACCGCTGTATGTGGTGTGCAGCTTCATGGTCTCGTACTCCTCCGGCGTCAGTCTGCCGGGCTTCTGCAGAATGGCGTCCGGCACTTTGATCTTGCCTACGTCGTGCAGAGGAGCCGCCTTGCACAGATTCTCTATGTAATCGTCCGTCAGTTCTTCCGCAAAAAGCTGTCTGCCGCGCAGTTCGTCCGCGATCAGCTGCACATAGTTCTGGGTGTTCTTCACGTGTCTGCCCGTGCTGCCGTCCCTGCTCTCGATCAGGTTCGCCATGCCGACGATGACGGAATCTTGGATCGCGCTGATGCGTCTGGCGTCCTCCGTGATCTTCTCGGCCTGCTGCCTGACCATCGCCTCCAGATTGTTCCTGTAGCGGTCCAGCTCGATCGTCTTGTCCACGCGGCTCAACAGGATATCCGGCACAAAGGGCTTGGTGACATAGTCCATCGCGCCCATCTGAAAGCACTTGATCTCCGTCTCCGCCAGATTGTCCGCCGTCAGGAAGATGACGGGGATCGTCCTTGTCTCCTCCGTCCGCCTGAGCTGCTCCATCACTTCAAAGCCGTCCATTTCCGGCATGTTGATGTCCAGAAGGATCAGGTCCGGCCGGTGGCTCTCCAGATATTTCAGCGCCGCCCGCCCGGAATTGGACGCCGCGATACGGTAATGCGGCAGAAGGATATTCTGCGCAAGCGTCAGATTCGTCTTGTCGTCGTCCACGACTAAAATAATGTTCTTCTCCGTATTCATAGATGCCCCCGTCGGCGCTGCCGTTCCAGTCAAAAAGACCGTTATTAGTAATGATACCACAAAACCGTGTATTTGTCTCCCCAAAAATACCGTGCCTTTTTACAAATGTTTCGCCAATCTGGTATGGTTAAAAAATCTTAAATTGGCACTTTCAAACATGCCATTTTGGTGTATAGTGGTTATCAAATACATGACAGAGGAGTGAGATGTTATGAAAAACGAGAAATTACTGAAAGTTGTGTTCACGGGACTGTTCGCGGCGCTGTCCTACGTCGTGTTCACCTTCCTGCAGATCAAGATCACCCTGCCCGGCGCGGGCGCGGTCTCCATCCACCTCGGCAACGCCGTCTGCGTGCTCGGCGCTCTGCTTCTCGGCGGGCTGTACGGCGGACTGGGCGGCGCTATCGGCATGACGATCGGCGATCTGTTCGACCCCGTCTACATCCTGACCGCACCCAAGACCTTTTGCCTGAAGCTGTGCATCGGCCTGATCACCGGCCTGATCGCCCACAGGATCGGGCATCTCTCCACCGAGACGGATACCCGCAGAGCGCTGAAATGGACGACCCTCGCAGCCGTCGGCGGTCTGCTGTTCAACGCAGTCTTTGATCCCCTCGTGGGCTATTACTACAAGCTGCTGATCCTCGGCAAGCCCGCCGCGGAGCTGACGCTCACCTGGAGCATTCCTATCACCGCCCTCAACGCGGTGATCTCCACCTTTGTCTCCGTCATAGTGTACATGGCGCTCCGGCCCGCACTGAAGAAGTCCGGCCTGTTCTTCATCATCGGTGAAAAACAGCCGAAAGCGGAAACGGCGGAAGCAAAACCGGAGGCATAGGCTTCCCGATGACACGGCAAAGCACTTCCGACAATACTTTAAGTCGGAAGTGCTTTTCTGAAGCTGCCAGACAAACATCGTTGGCAATGGAACCCAGCGTCTTTGCGGCGATCGGATCATTACAATCTCCGTTAATCCTCATAATGCCCTTTACAGGATATGATTTTGATATTGTTTTCTGCATCAACGCTATATACAAGGCGGTTTACTTCATCTATCCTGCGGCTGTACAGCCCGGATCTATTATGCTTTAACAGTTCCGGCTTTCCTATGCCCCGGACTGCTCCGCTTCGATCTATGTCTGCTATAAGACTGTTGATCCGTTTTAGCGTTTTGCGGTCTTGTGTCTGCCAATAGATATACTGCTCCATTGCCTTTTCGGTAAATGTAAAATCTGCCATAGGCTTAATCTTTCCTTTGTATGTCATGCCTTTTTTTAAATGCAAGGATTTTTTCGGTCGGCTTCCAGTCCTCGGCTTCCATTGCCTGTAATTCTTCCAACGTAAAAGAAATCGTTTCCCCACGCGCAAGCTGCGATGTGCTTTCATCTATCATAGCAAGATATTCTGCGTTCCGTTTTGCTTTCTGCAAGGCGTTATATTCGGCTTCGTTTATCATATAGATATTTTCGTTTCGCGGCCTTGAAATAACGACGGTTTCTCCCTTACTTATTTTATCGCACCAATCTTTAAAATTATCACGGACATTTACAGATTTTACCGCTACCATGACTTATGCCCCCTTCTTAAAATGTACATATTTTTGTACTTATTTCTGTACTATTATTATATTCAAAGTATGCCCTTGTGTCAATGAAAATAAAAAGGGAAGTTTTGGCAAAACGATATTTTTACAGATAAATACCTTTTCAGGACAACCGTGCTGAAGGATAGGCTGCTCTTTCCTTTCATAGGAGTTTCCCGCCTGTCTTTCGGACGGCCCTATTTGGGCTGATAGATCACGAACTCTACCGTGCCGTCCTCATGCAGCGTAAACACTTCGATGTTGAGCGTATCAAGACTGCCGCTGTGGCTCCAGCCGCCGATCAGCACGTCGCTCTCCCGGTCCTCCGGAAAGAGCCAGTCCACCCGCGCCTGTTGATTCTCGCTGCCCGCGCCGCTTTCCATGCGGTAGCCGTAGGAGATCATGCCGTTTGCATCCGGCGTACACACCATGCGGGTATACTCCGCCGGAGCGGCGTACTCGTCGAGATTCTCCGGCGTCAGCCTCTCCATGAAAACGTCCGCGTCAGTGGGCGCTTCGGGCACAGACGTCTCTGCCGTTTCGTCCTCCCCGCTCATCTCTTTTTCCCACCGCTTCAGATATGCGGCCGCCGCCTCCGGATCGGCCTTGGCGGGATCGAGCGGCAGAAGGAAGAGGGCGTTTGCGCCGTCATAGTCTTCATTCTGCGTCATCTCGCCGGTTTCCTCGTCATAGCGGTATGCGTTCACATCATAGAACGTGCCGCTGTTCACGCCCACATAAATGCCGCGGTCCGCAAACATTTCCACATTGTCCGTCTCCAGTATCCTGTACATGACGCCGTCCTGCACGAACTCGCCGTAGCCGCCGCCCATGCTCACCGCATTGTAGGACTTCGGATCCAGCCCGCGGACATAGTGGGATACAAAAAAGCTCTCCTCCCCGTATGCATCGGAGGAAGTATCCGGCATAGGCGTACCGTCCGCGCGCTCGATCGCCACCACCGTGTAGATACGGTCTTCGACGATCTCCCCGTTATGGCGGTACAGATAATCGCTGATATTCCTGCCGGCAGCGCTGCCGAGCAGCGTGATGCGGTAACCGCCGCTTATCTGCGTCTCGTTGACAAGCACCGCCCCTTCTCCCTGAAAAGCCTGTGCGAGCGCATGGTCCGCAAACAACGCTTCCGCCGCTTGAGACGGACTTAGATAGCGGTATGCCGCATATACCGTGACGGAAGCCAGAAACACCGCACACAGCCCTATCGCTGCGGCGGGGATCAGCCTTCGGTCCGCCTGTCCGCCTTTTCTTTTATCTTCTCTTTTCTTCATGGTTTGCTCCTCTCTTTCCGTTTGCCGCAGAACCTGACGATTCAGAAGCCCTGTCGGCTCCTCTGTCGGCGCGAGCGACAGCCGCAGCAATTCGTCTATGCTATTTTTCATAACCCTGTCCCTCCAAATCTTTTCTGAGGATCGCTTTCGCCCGGCGCAGCCTTGTCTTGACCGTCTCCTCCGGCAGCTTCATGATGTGCGCGATCTCCCTCTGCGTCAATTCCTCCATGTAGTACAGAAGGATCGGTATCCTGTACTTGTCCGGCAGCCTTCTCACCGCCCGGCGCAGCGCCCTGCAGGTCTCCCGCAGCAGGTTGCGCTCCTCCACCGGCTGTTCCCCGTCCGGAAGCTCCGCTTCTCTCTCTTCCACGGAGTATAGGACTCCCGTGATCCGCTCCCTGACAGACCGCTTGCGCCTGTAATTTCGATACAGATTGAGCGCCACGCTCATCAGAAAACTCTTTGCGTTCCTGTCGATATGCAGCTTTTCCCTGCTCTCATACAGCTTCAAAAACGTGTCCTGATAGAGCTCCTCCGCGTCCTGCCTGTCGCGGGTCACAAAACAGCAGAAGGAAAACAGATCCCTGCCGTACGCCTCCATGATTCGTTCCAGTTCTTCCCGTTGCACTTTCAAACCTCCCTGTTTCGGACGCCCTCATGATGACGCCCGAAGGATTGGCCTTTGAATAAACTCGTCCATTCACTATGATAGTGTAACCGCTGCGCAAAAGGTTTCGTCTCCGAATATATAAAATACAGGGTGACCGATCACATCAGCCACCCTGTCTGCATCTTATGCTTGTCCGAGTTTCCTCCGAGCCCATGATTCCGTGCCGGCTGCGCATCGTCAGCCCACCACTCCGTTGTCCTCCGGCATGATGATTGCCGCCACGATATAGATGATCAGCCCCATGCCGCAGCCCGCCAGCGAGCAGAGCACCCAGATGAGCCGCACCAGCGTCGGGTCTATGTGCAGATAGTCCCCTATGCCGCCGCACACGCCGCATAACATCCTGTCGGTGCGTGAGCGCACCAGTTTTCTGTAATCGTTTCCCATGTTTCTGTCTCCTCCTTTTTTTCCTTCACCGCATAGCCGCCGCATGCACGGGTTTCTTTCGTCCGCCGCACATTACTTCCGGTCTGCGTTCCCGGCCGCGTTGAATGTGATCTCCACCGTACCCATAGAGCAGTCGATCTCGTAATCGCTTCCCGTGCCGTTGTCGATCGTGTGCTCCGTCATCGCAGAAAAACTCCAGGTGCCGATCTCCACCGTACCCATAGAGCAGTCGATCTCGTAATCGTGTTCCTCCTGCGCGCCGCGCAGGAACAGGGTCACGTCGCCCATGCTGCAGTCCACATCCAGATCGCCGTTCACCTCGCCGCCGATCTCGACATCGCCCATGCCAAGTTCCACGCTGGCCCTGTCTGCCACTACGGCGTCGTCGATCACCAGATCGCCCATGTTCACGCAGATATCCGCCTCTCTGCACACAAGAGAGTCCAAGACGATCTCTCCCGCGCCCACCGACAGCGTCACCGTGCCGTCCGCCGCGATCCTGTCTGCGGCGCATGCGCCCGCGCCCACCTCGATGTCGGCATCGCACACGTTCATTCTGCCGCAGTCCAGTCTTCCCGCGCCCACATCCGCGCTCAGCCGCTCCAGATAAGTCCCCCGCGGCAGCCTGATGCGGATGCTTCCCCCGTAGATGCCGAAGCTGCCGGGCTCATACGCGATCCGCAGCGCGCCGTCCTGCACCAGATAGCGGAACCGCTCCGTGTCGCCTTCCACGGTAAACCTTACATGGTCGTCCGCCGATTCCTCGATCACCACCCGACAGCCGTCCGTCTCCAGAGACAGCTCCCGCAGCGTGTCCGCCGTGAGATCGAGGCACACGCCGCCCATAAGGCCGTCCTCAGCTTCGACGCTCTGCGTAAGCCGGCTCCACCCGGCATAGCGCCCCTCCCAGTCGTCATCTCCGAAATGTCCAAAATGCGGCGTGAAAGCAAACCCGAAAGCGTGCCCGTTATAGACGAAGGGGATACCCGTAAGCCCCTTGATGTCCAGCCCGTCAAGCTGCCTGAAACCGCCAAGCAGCCAGCCCGCGCCGCACAGCACGGCCCCGATGATCAGCGCCCCAAGCGCCGTGTACAGGCAGCCTCTGCTCCACCTGTTCCTGCATGTGCCCTTCCGTTTCCCGCGGCCGCCCGCATCCTGCCCCGCGCCCATAGTCATATCTGCTCCGTCACGCATATCCCCGTTCGGCATATACGCACCCGTTCCGTTCGTCATCGTTGTCATGCCGCCACACCTCCTCTGTGAAAGATCCTTCTAACAAGCGCCGCAATGCCCCGAAAGAGCGCCGGGATTGCCTTCACCACACACCAGACCACCAGCCAGACGCTCACCAGCCCAAACCCGAAGAGAATGAGCGACACGCCGATCGTACTCATGCCGCCCAACGGCACATGGACCAACAGGGCGCAGCCCGTGATGAACAGGGCGACGGCGACGACGAGAAACACCAGCCCGATCACCAAGAACATAAGAAAGAGCGAGAATACCGTCACCAACAATGCGACGGCCACCCCGAACAGCGAGGCCGCAACGCCGATCCAGACCGGAGAAGTCAATATCGCTGCGACCACGATCAGCGCGATCGTGCCGCCGGACAGCCCTTTCTTCTGCTGCTGCGCGGCGGAATCCTGCGCCGTCTGCGTGCTCCCGCCGAAGTTGCCCGCAGCGCCGCCCGCGGTTTGTTGACTATATGGGTCATTATTCTGTCTCGTATCCCGTCTGCCGCCGTAGATGCCTTTTCCGCCGGTGCGCCTGTAATAGTCTTCCTGATAGTAAGCGTTCCTCCGGTCGCCCGTTCCCGCTTGCTCTCCGCCCTGCGCGTACATGATCTCGTCCTTATGCGTCTGTGCATAGCCGCTGAAGCCCGACTCCGTGAACTCTCCGCCGTCCCCGTCGTCCTTCAGTCCCGCCTTGATCGTCCGGGCCAGCTCCTCCGGCGTTCCCAGCGAAGCGATGACGCTCCGCTCATTCTCCGCGCCCGCATCGTCAAAGTAATCGTTGTAATATTGAATGGCTTCATCACGCTCCGCCGGCGGCACATCGCCCAGCAGCTCTGTCAGCCGCCTCATAAATTCCGCTCTATTCATGCCTTAATCCTCCCTCAAAGATACTGTTTAACTTCGCAGAATACCGATACCATTCGCTGATATACAGATTGAGCTGCGCTCTCCCCTTCTCCGTCACCTTATAATACCGTCTGTTCCTGCCCGCGCACTCCATGTCATAGACTTCCAGACATTCGTCCTTCTGCAGACGCCTGAGCACCGGATAGAGCGTGGACTCGGAGATCTCGATGACCTGCCGCACTTCCTGCGTGATCTTGTAGCCGTACGTCCCTTCCGTCTCGCCGGATACCACCGCCAGCACGATCGCGTCCAGCAACGCCGCACCCGTGTTAAAAACCATGCGATAAACTCCTTTCCGCTTTACATATCTCATAGCAAACCATTCCGTTTCCTCTCCGTTCTTCCCTTTCCTCTGCCATAGGATATTGTTATATTTTATAATATTATATGCTGTATAATATTGTTTCTGCTAATACTATACGGCATATAATATTACTTGTCAACCTATATTTTTGCTTTTTTCGCATTTTTCACGGACCCTCCCGCCAAGGCGCAAAAAAAGCCGGCAGACGCCATTTTCATGACATTCCGCCGGCTCTGTATTTCCCGCCGTTCCTTTTCGCACGGTCAGACCCGAAGCGCCCGCCGCCGACCGTTTCCTTTAATCGTAGAACAGATTGACCTTGCCGACAACGCCGTCGTTGATCACATAGTAGGCCGTGAACTCTTCCGGTTTCATATAGATCTGGAGGCTTTTGATCGTGCCCTTTTTGTATCCCTTGGCATAGTAATGATTCTTGACCCGTTCGGTTACCGCCTCAACGTCCACCTCATAGCCCCGATACTGCAGAACGATCTCCGGTGCAGCGTCCTGTGTCTCTTTCTTCTCTCCGGACGCGCTATGCTGCTCCTTCTGCTCCGTTTCCTGTCTCTTTGTCTCCTCGATCGCTCCCATAAGAGTTCCCCCTTTATCCTTTCGCCATGCGCCTTCGCCGCAGCTTACGCGCAAAGCGCTCCTCCCTGCGTAAAACGGTTGTATGCCTTGCTTCTATATTTCATTGTAGCATCAATTGTCTTTTTCTACAAGGGCGCACGCAATGTTTTTCTCCGTATCACCTGCGGCTGTCGGGATCTCTTCTGATCACCTCCATGCACATTCTGCCGTTATGGTACGGACATTTCCACGGCTCTACGATCGGCTCGCCCGCAGTCGGTACGCCAAAGCTGTCCACCTCCTGATACCATTCCGACCCTTTCCGCTTATCTATCATGTACGTCTTGATAAATTCCCACTCGGACCTGGCGGCTTCCAGATACTCCTCATGCGCCGGCGCAAGCTGGTATCCGTTCAGGAAACCGACCACGGCCTCCGCCTGCACCCACCAGATACGCCGCTCGTCGACAACGCCCTTCTCGCACTCATTGGCGAGGGAGCGGCCGTCGAAAGCCGCCCGATATACTTGACCGGTTAAGTCAAGAATGATCGGCAGCATCTTTTCCGCATAAGAGCGCTCTCCAAGGATATCCGTTCCCCGCCTGAGCAGCCATGCCGTCTCGATGTCGTGCCCGTAGGAGTGCAGATCCAGAATAGACTTCATCTCGCGGTCGAAAAACACTTCCTGCCTGTGCAGGGCGGGATCGTACACCTTTTCGGCAATGGTATCCAGTATCCACATCAGGCGTTCCTTCACCCCGGCGTCCCCGCTCACGCGGTACAGCTCCGTGTACGCCTCAAACACATGCAGCAGCGTGTTCATGGTCTTCTCGGCCATGACGCCGTTCTCGGAGAGCTTGTCGTTTCCGATCTCACGAAATGACCTGTCGAAAGCCTCCCTGTATCCGATCTCGTCCGTGCAGCGCTCCTCAATGATATGATAGATATCCATCGCAGTCTCCAGCGCACTCTCGTCCTTGGACGCAGCATAGTAAGAGGCCAGCGCATATATGGCGAAAGCCTGATTGTATGTGTGCTTCGTCGTGTCCTCCGGCGTGCCGTCATAGGCAAGGGACCAATACAGACCGCCCTGCTCCCTGTCTATGCAATGCTCCCGCATAAAGGCATACCCGTGCTTCGCCTCCTCCAGCAGACTCTCGTCGCCGAGCAGCATATAGGCGTTGGAGAAGAACCACAGGATACGGCTGTTTAAGATGCAGCCCTTCACGGCCTTTTGATCCAGTACAAGATCATAGGAGAGCCACCCGTAATAACCGCCGTACACGTCGTCTCGCAGCTTTTTCCAAAAAGGGATCAAGTCATTGACCAAATGAGTCTTAACTTCCTCCGTCATCATCGTTCTTTCCCCTCTTTCTTCGCATATTGCGATATCCTGATCCGATTATCAGATCTGCAGCTGGCGCAGCTTGTAGAACTCGCCCTTTTTCTCCATAAGCTCCTCGTAGCCGCCGATCTCCTGCAGCCCGCCGTGGCCGATCACGGCGATCACGTCGGCATTCTTAATGGTAGACAGTCGGTGCGCCACGATCAGCGTCGTCCTGTCCTTCACGAGCCGTTCCGTGGCGACGCGGATCTTCTCCTCCGCGACGCTGTCCAACGCCGATGTGGCCTCGTCCAGAATGAGGATCTTCGGGTTGCGCACGAATGCCCGCGCGATAGATACGCGCTGCCGCTGGCCGCCGGACAGGTTGCTGCCGTGCTCCATGATATTTGTGTCAATACCGTCCGGCAGTTTTTTGACCATATCGGTCAAATTCGCGGCCTCAATGACTTCCCACAGCTTTTCGTCCGAAATATCCTCTTTGCCGTATGTAATGTTTTCCCGCAGCGTTCCGCTGAACAGGATCGGCGTCTGCGGCACCACCGCGATGCGGCTTCTGTAGCTCCCGAGATCCAGCCCTTCGATGTCGTGGCCGTCGATGAGCACCCTGCCCTGCGTCGCGTGCAGGAAACCGATCACCATATTCAAAATCGTCGTCTTGCCCGCGCCGGACTCGCCCACGAAAGCGACCGTCTTCCCCGCCTCGATCGCCAGATTCAGGTGCTCAAACACCGCGTTCTCCCCGTCTTTATAGCAAAAGCCCACGTCCTCAAAGCGTATCTCCCCGCGAAGGGAGGGCAGCTTCTCCTTGTCCGTATTGTCCTCCACGTCCATGCTGAGCAGCACATCGCCGATAGAATCCACGGACTCAAGCCCCTTGGAAATGATCGGCAGAAGCGTGATGATACTGGACACCTGCGCCACGATCGTGCTGAAATAGGTCTGATACATAACGACCTCGCCCACGCTGATCCTTCCTCTGCTTGCCAGATAACCCGTGAAGCCCAGACACAGCACCTGAAAGATCTGAAAAGCAACCCAGCTTATGGAAGAAAAGTACGACTGCACCATGTCGAGACGCAGCCCCGACGTAGCCACATGGCGGAGCCTGTGGTTCATCTTGTCCGTCTCCATCTCCTCCAGCGCGTGCGCCCTCGTGACGGGGATCATCTCGATCATCTCCATCACCTGCGCGGAAGTCTCCTCCATATCCTTGCGGAACTCCCGGTTGTAGCTCTTGATCTTCCCCTTAAACACTACCATGATGCACACCGCCACCGGCACTGTCGCCAGAAAGAAGCAGAAGACCGTCAGGCTGTTCGTGATCACCACGCCAAACGCCACGACGATATTCATGATAATGCTCAGGATCGAGATAAAGACCTGTCTGGACAGCGTCTCAACCTGCTCTACATCTCTCATGATCTTGGACTGCAGTCTGCCGGACTGCATCTCATTGTGGTAGGTAATGGAGAGCTGCTGCAGCTTTCTCACAAGCGCACCCCGCAGATCCTTCTCCACATTGCGGATCGCTCTGGAATAAAAGAGCGTGTGAAAATAGTTGGAGAGGATATTCTGTGCGATCATGACGGTCATGAACACCACATTCAGTATGATGTCCCTGGCTGCATTCTCACCGGGGTTCGTAGCGATATTGATGATATTGGAGGTCACGATCGGCAGGATCCATACGGGCGAGTGCTTGACCGCAAAGAACAAGACGGACAAAAACAGCGCCGCGTAATGCCCCTTGTATATGCCCACAAGCGTCCGCAGAGAGTGGCCCTGATTGCGCTTGAAGTTGTTTAACAGCGCCTGTTCGATCTCATTTAGATCCTCCGTCTCCCCGTTCAGCCGGTAATCATATTTTTTCTTTTTCCCTTTCGATGCCGACACGGATATCACCTCCTGCTCCGGCGCGGCTTCCCGCTTCATGAACAAGCGAGCCGCGGCAAAGGATGCCGCAGCCCGTACACGATACGCTTTTTCTCCTATTCGCCCAGATACGCCTTCTTGACGGCCTCATTGTGCAGAAGTTCCTCCGCCTCTCCGGACAGCGATATCCTGCCGGTCTCGAGCACGTAGGCCCGATCCGCAATGGCAAGCGCCTTCTTCGCATTCTGCTCCACCAAGAGCACGGTCGTGCCGGACTGGCTGACCTGTCTGATGATATCGAAGATCTCGTTGACGAAGATCGGAGACAGACCCATGGACGGCTCGTCCATCAGGATAATGTTCGGCCGGCTCATCAGCGCCCGCCCCATGGCAAGCATCTGCTGCTCGCCGCCGCTCAGCGTTCCTGCCATCTGCGTACTCCGCTCCTCCAGCCTCGGAAAACGCTCATATACCATGTGCAGCGTCTCTTTGATCTCATTCTTGTCTCTTCTCGTGTATGCGCCCATCATCAGGTTATCGTAGACGGAGAGCTGCGCAAACACGCGCCTTCCCTCCGGCACATGCGCCATTCCCATCGGCACGATCTTGTAGCCGGGCGTCTTCGTGATATCTTTTCCCTCAAAAACGATGTTTCCGCTCGTCGGCCTGATCAGCCCCGTGATCGTGTGAAGCGTCGTCGTCTTGCCCGCGCCGTTCGCGCCGATCAGCGCGATGACCTCGCCCTGTTCAACCTCAAAACTGATTCCCTTGATCGCCTCTATCACACCGTAATGAACATGGAGGTCTTTTACTTCCAACATCGCCATAGTTTTGCTCCTCCTATCACTCGCCCAGATATGCCGTGATCACTTCCGGATCGTTGAGCACTTCCTGCGTATCGCCCTGCGCAAGCACCTCTCCGAAATTGAGTACCGTCAGCTTTTCACAGATACCGGATACCAGCTTCATGTCGTGCTCTATCAAAAGGATCGTCATGTCAAAATGATCCCTCACGAAACGGATCGTGTCCATCAGTTCCTTCGTCTCATTGGGGTTCATGCCCGCCGCCGGTTCATCTAAGAGCAGCAGCTTGGGCTCGGTCGCCATCGCCCGCGCGATCTCCAGCTTTCTCTGCTGTCCGTAGGACAGGTTCTCCGCCTTGTACTCGGCATAGTCCTCCAGTCCGAACACCTTAAGGAGTTCCATGGCCTTCCCGTTCATCTCCCGCTCCGCCTTAAAATAGCGGGGCAGACGGAAGATCCCTGCAAACGTGGAATAAGGATAATGATCGTGCAGCCCTGCCTTCACATTGTCAAGCACCGACAGGTCGCCGAACAGCCGGATATTCTGAAATGTCCTGGCAATACCCGCCTTGCAGATGTCGATCGTCTTCTTGCCCGTCAGATTCTCGCCGTCTAAGAGGATCGCACCCTCGTCCGGACGGTACACGCCCGTGAGCAGATTGAAGATCGTCGTCTTGCCCGCGCCGTTCGGCCCGATCAGGCCATACAGCTGCCCTTTTTCCACAGAAATATCGAATCCGTTGACCGCCCGCAGACCGCCGAAGGAGATTCCCAGATTTTTTGTCTCTAACAGTGCCATCTCTTACGCCTCCTCCTTTTCGCTCTTCCTGCCCGCAGTCAGACGCTGCCGCAGACGTTTTCTGAAAAAGATCGCGTTAGGGCTCCAGTTGAAGATCATCATGGCGATCAGCACGACCGAATAGATCAGCATACGATAGTCGCTCAGCCCTCTGAGTATCTCGGGAAGCAGCGTCAGGAGCACCGCCGCGATGATCGAGCCTCTGATATTGCCGATACCGCCCAGCACCACAAACACGAGGATCAAAATAGACATATTGTAGCCGAAGTTTTTCGGCAGCGCGTTCAGCGTGGAGAGATTGTGCGCGTACAGCACGCCGGCGACACCCGCCAGCGACGCCGAGAGCGTAAATGCGATCAGCTTGTACTTCGTCACGTTGATGCCTATGGACTCCGCCGCGATGCGGTTATCGCGTATCGCCATGACGGCGCGCCCTGTTCGGGAATGGATAAAGTTGAGCACGATGAACAGCGTGACAAGCAGCAGCACGATACCGACCGTGAAGCTGGAATCGTTGGGCGTTCCCGTAACGCCCTGCGCCCCCTTGATCAGCACAAGGCCGTCCTCTTTCATGTTGAGGGAGAGCGCGTCTTTCATCGTAAAGTGGATACCGTCCGAATCGACGCCGAGATAGAGCGCATTGATGATGTTCTTGATGATCTCGCCGAAAGCGAGCGTCACGATTGCCAGATAATCGCCTTTGAGGCGCAGTACGGGGATACCTACCAGAAAGCCGACGAGCGCCGCCGACGCCGCTCCGATCAGAAGCGCAAGGAAAAACCGCGGCCCGCTCGGCATCGTCTGCTTAAAAGCGAGGGAAAACACCGCGCTTGTAAAAGCGCCCACGCACATGAAGCCGGCATGTCCGAGGCTCAGTTCGCCCAAAATGCCGACCGTAAGATTCAAGGCGACTGCCACGATCGCGTATGTACAGAAAGGGACAAGCAGACCTTGGATCAGGCTCGATACATGCCCCGTCGATACGAGTATCTGCACGATGATATATGTGAGGATCACCATTCCGTAGGTGATCAGGTCATTCTTCGTTGTTTTGCTTATTCCGGCTGCCTTCGTCTTCATGATATGCCGCTTCCTCCTATCAGACTTTTTCCTGTATCTGCCTGCCGAGAAGCCCTGTCGGCTTCACCAGAAGCACTATGATCAGAATGCTGAACACGATCGCGTCGGAAAGCTGTGAAGAGATATACGCCTTGCTCAGATTCTCGATAACGCCCAGCAGAATACCGCCGATAAAAGCGCCCGGGATCGAGCCGATCCCTCCGAATACCGCCGCCACAAATGCCTTGATGCCCGGCATGGAGCCCGTGTAAGGGGTTAGGGCCGGGTACGCGGAACACAAGAGCACGCCCGCAACGGCCGCCAGGGACGACCCAATGGCAAAGGTCACGGCGATCGTGCCGTTGACGTTGATCCCCATGAGCTGCGCTGCGCCCTTGTCTTCGGACACCGCCGTCATGGCGCGTCCGATCTTGGTCTTTTTCACAAAAAGGGTAAGGCCCGCCATAATGATGATGCTGACGATGACAGTCACGACCGTCACGCTCTTGATGACGAGCTGTCCGTCAAACAGTTCCAGATTCGGCAGCGTCACCACGTTTGTGAACGCCTTCGTGTCCGAGCCGAACACGAGGAGCGCTATGTTCTGCAGCAGATAGCTGACGCCGATCGCCGTGATGAGAACGGCAAGCGGCGATGCGCCTCTCAAGGGCCTGTACGCCACCCGCTCAATGGTCACGCCGAGCACGGTGCAGACCGCCATGGATACGACGATAGCGGCAAGCGGATTCATTCCCAGATTGCTGACCCCCACGAACACGGCATAGCCGCCGACCATGATCACGTCGCCGTGGGCAAAATTCAGCATCTTGGCAATACCGTACACCATCGTGTAGCCGAGCGCGATAAGCGCATACACGCTTCCGAGACTGATTCCGTTTATCAAATGGGCTGCAAAACTCATGAGCTGTCACCTCTTGTTTTATGAATACTATGTTTCTTCTTGCCTCAATGCATCGGCACATTCCCATGCAGACAAATCTCTTGTCTAAATGGGAAAATGTCGGTATGCATTTGTATTTATATGTATAGTGGGACGGGTTGCGCAAAGACGCCACTGTCGGCTCCGTCGCATGGATTTTCTATCTGTTCCGGCCAAGTCATTGTCCCCGAACGCAACCGCCCTCTATTCGCCATCCGGGCTCATTTCGGGCTTTTCGGGACATCCGTGTCCCGAAATTGCTGTTCGTGAACGGAACAGCAAGAAAATCTCATTCTCCTGCGCAATGACAGTGTCCCTCTTTGCGCAGCCGTCCCAAGATATAACTTCTCTATCTGCGGAGAATTGCTTCGCAATTCTCCAGAAGATGGAAGGCTCACTTGTGAGCCGTAGAAGTTCTTGGCGCTGCGTCCAATGGCGCAGCGCCACTAGAATCTCTCCAATTCTCATTTTACACGGAGAATCGCTTTGCGATTCTCCTGAAGATAGAGGCTCCTATGAGCCTCTATCTTCGCCTACATGGCCGCATACGCGCCATCTTTGATCACTACCGCCTTAGGCGCCTTGGAAGGTTCGCCGGAAGCGTCCCATGTGATGCCGTCGCCTGTCAGGCCGTCTACCGAGATCTCCGTCATAGCCTGAGACAGCGCAGCGCAGATCTCCTCGTTGGACATATCCGCCGTGATGCCGGCCTTCTCAGCGGCCGCCTTGATCGTGTAGATCGTATCGTAACCGTCAGCGGCAAACTGGTTCGGTGTCTCGCCGAATCTGTTGTTGTACTCCGTCACGAAGTTCACCGTCAAATCGTCCGTCGCGTCTGCCGCGAAAGGTGTCAGGAGCATAACGCCCTCAGCCAGAGATGCGTCAAAATTCTCTACGCCCAGGATACCGTCCAGACCGTCACAGCCGAAGAACTGCACGTCAAAGCCCATGCTGTCCGCCTGTGTCAGGATCAGGGAAGCCTCCGTATAGTAGATAGGCAGGAATACAAGCTCTGCGCCCGCGTCCTTTGCCTGTTGAAGCTGCACGGAGAAATCCGTCTTGTTATCAGCCGTGAAAGCGCCCGCCGCCACGATCTCGAAAGGCTGGTTCTCCGCTTCCTGCGCAAACTTCTCATAGATGCCGGAAGAATATACGTCGGAGCTGTCGTAGATGACCGCTACCTTGGAAGCCAGACCGTTCTCACCGATATACTGCGCAGATGCAATACCCTGGTTCGGGTCCGAGAAGCAGATACGGAACGCGTTGTCATACTGAACGCAGTCTACCGCAGAACCCGAAGGGGTCAGCTGGAAGATCTGGTCCTGATACGTTTTCTCGGATACGGCGATAGAGCATGCGCTCGTCACGCTGCCGTCGATCACCTGTGCGCCCCAGTCCTTAAGCACATTATACGCGTTTACGGATTTCTCCGCGTCAAGCTCGTCGTCCTGAAAGTTGAGCTCCACCGTCATGCCGTTGATACCGCCCGCAGCGTTGATCTCATCGACCGCGATCTGGGAACCGTTCTTAGCCGCTACGCCGTACACTGCAGCGCCGCCCGTCAGGGGCCCGATACCGCCGATCTTGAAAGTGCCGCCGGCCGCCGTCGCATCGCCCGCCTCTGCGGTGTCCGCCGCTTCCGTCGCATCTGCCGCCTCAGTCGTGTCCGCGGCCTCAGTCGTCTCTGTCTCCGCCGCCGCATCGTTCGATGCGCCGTCAGATCCGCAGCCCGCAAGCAGAGCCGCCATCATGGCGCCCGCAAGCATAAGGCTTACCATTTTCTTTTTCATAATCTTCTCCTCCTTAATATATCTTTCAAGATTCAAAAAAGGGGACTTCTCTACATAATAAATAAGAAAGAAGTCCCGCCTTTGAAACTTAGGAAAATCATAGTCAAATTCTACAATTTTGTCAATAGTTTTTTGTGAAATTTATTTTCATCTTTCCATTTTCCAGAAAAATGCGCTGTACGGCGGCAGTTCACTGCCCCCGCCAAAGTCGTGTGCCGCGCCGCTGATCAGATCCACGGCCATGCCGCAGCCCGCGTCGAAATGCGCCGTATAACTCTCCGCGTCCGCGTTGATCGCCACGAGCACGCGCTCACTGTCGCACTTGCGCTCGAAGATGCATTGTTTGTTTGTCAGGACGACCGAACGGAAATCGCCGTAGTTGAGCGCCGGAGAATTTTTCTTGGCCTCGGACAGTCTGCCGATCCACTCGCACAGGTCGTTCCACACCGGCTCCTCGAAACATGCCCGCAGCGCGGGATCGCCCTCGCTCTTGTGCGCCTTCGCGCCCCACTCGCTGCCGTAGTACACGCACGGGATCCCCGGCATGCCGAAGCACAGCGCGTAGATGAGCGGCAGATGCTTCTCGTTGTTTAAGTTGCTGGCGATCCGCGTCACATCGTGGTTGTCCACAAAGGACAGCATATGCTTGCCCTTGTACAGCGTCCAGTTCTCCGGCCCGAACTGCCTCAGCAGGGAATGGTTGATCTCGAACATGTTCATGCTGTTGAAGCTGGAGAACAGCCCTTTGTAACATTCATAGTTGGTGGCGGAGTGCAGCATCTGGTCATTGACCATCTGGTTGTAATCGCCGTGGAGCATCTCGCCGAGCAGATAGAAATCCGGTTTCAGCCCGTCCGTAAACGCCCGCAGTCTTTTGACAAAATCGTGATCCAGACAGTACGCCACGTCGAGACGCAGCCCGTCTATGTCAAATTCTTCCACCCAGCCCTTAACGCTGTCCAGAATATGTCCGATCACGTCCTCGTTGCGCAGGTTGAGCTTTACCAGATCGTAATTGCCCTCCCAGCCCTCGTACCAAAGTCCGTCGTTATAGTTGGAATTGCCGTCAAAATTGATATGGAACCAATCCTTGTAAGGCGATTCCCAGCGCTTCGCAAGCACGTCCTGAAATGCCCAGAAGCCTCTGCCCACATGATTGAACACGCCGTCCAGCACTACCTTGATGCCATTGTCGTGAAGCGCCCCGCACACCTCCCGGAAATCTTCGTTCGTGCCGAGTCTGCAGTCTATGGTGCGGTAATCCCTCGTGTTGTAGCCGTGCGTATCCGACTCGAACACGGGTGAAAAATAGACGGCGTTGATCCCGAGTCTCTTCATATGAGGTATCCAGTCCTTCACCTTCCGGATACGATGCGCAAGCTGTCCGTCGTTCTCAAAGGGCGCGCCGCAGAAGCCCAGCGGATAGATCTGATAGAAAACACTTTCATATGCCCACATAACATTACTCCTCTTCCGTTCTTTATTTTATTCCGTATTTCTTGCTTTCTCTTACTTTCCGTCTCCCTATTTTATCATTGTCGGCATGGTTTTGCAAAGAACATTTCGATTGACCAAATCAGTACTCTTTTTATGATCAAAAATTCGTTTTTCGGCTTTTCCACATCTTTTTGCGGTAATTTTTATAAAAATCGCCACTGATTGCCAAAGAAATCCCCAGTTTCCACAAAGTTATCCACATCGACATTCATGTCATTTTCTTGTGACTTGCTTTCCTTTTTCGACAAAATAATGTGTTAATTTCCAAAATTGCTCTTATTATTTTGTCAATTTCTTTTTTTCGATAACAAAAAAGAAAGAAATCCGGCGTCGGCCGGCGCGCCCCGTTGACTTGCTACAGCCACTCGTCCCAGAAGCGTTCCACCTTATGACCTATTTGGTCAATATTCACGATCTGGCAGTTCTGCCATTCGCGGGGGAACAGTCTCCCGTATGCCGCAGTCAGGAACCGCTCGTCCAAGAGCGCCACGATGCCGAAATCGTCTGCGGTGCGAATGACTCTTCCCGCCGCCTGCAGCACCTTGTTCATGCCGGGGTATCGGTAGGCATAGTCGAAGCCGTTCTCGCCCCAGCCGTCAAAGTAATGCTTCAGGATCTCCCGCTCATTACATACCTGCGGCAGACCTGTGCCGACAATGATCGCCCCGATCAGGCTGTCGTTCTTCAGATCGATCCCCTCGCTGAAGATGCCGCCCAGCACACAGAATCCCAACAGGCTCCGCTCCTCTTCCACCTCGATCTCCATCTTAATGAGCGCGTTCAGATCGCAGTCCTCATTGCCGGTGAAGCGGCTCAGGAATGCCTCTCTGGCCTGTTCGTTCATATAGTCCTCCTGCACGATGCACTCCACCGTCTGCTCTGCGTTGAAACAGCGCATATAGATATCGTAGACCTGCCGCAGAAAAGCGTGGGACGGGAAAAATACCATGTAGTTGCCGTGTCGTCTGCAGACCACTTCATGGATATAGGCCGCGATCCGATAGTATTCCGTTTCTCCCCGCCGCGCATATCTGCTCGTCACATCGCGCCCGATATAGAGGCCGAGCTTCTCCGGGCGGAATACGGACTTCGCATACACCTCATAGTCCTCCTCGTCCGCGCCCAGAAGCGTCTTATAATACCGGATCGGCAGAAGCGTCGCGGAGAACAGGATCGTACTCCTGCCCCGCAGCATGCACTGACGCAGATTCTTCGCCGGATTGACGCAGAACAGTTTCAGGATAAAGCTGCCGTCCGATTCCAGCTCCGAGTAGATGATGTAATTTTCATCGATCAGCTCATACATCGCCAGAAAATGGGATATCTCAAAATAAAATTCCAGAATGTCCCTGCGGACCGGGCTGTCCTCATGATCCTCCAGATAGTCGTCGATCGCCGCGCTCAGCCTGATCAGCGCGCGCACGAAATCATCTATGTACTCGACCACCCTGTAAGTCTCGCATTCCCTTTTCAGCGCGAGCAGTTCTTTGTTGCATTTGTCAAGATTCCTGGCAATGCGCTCGCTGTACGCTTTGACCGTTTTTTTCAGCTGTAAGAAATCCTCTTTGCGCAGCACGGCGCTGTACATATCCCTGCCGCGCTCCACCAGATTGTGGGCCTCATCGACGAGAAACACATACTCGCCCCTGACGCCTTCCGCAAAGAACCTTCGCAGATACACGTGCGGATCGAAGAGATAGTTGTAGTCGCAGATGACCGCGTCGGAAAAGAGGCTCATGTCCAGACACATCTCAAACGGACAGACCTTGTGCTTCCTCGCATAGACCTCGATCGTCTCCCTGTTGTAGACGTCCTCGTGCGTGAGCAGCTCGTAAAGCGCATCGTTGATCCTGTCATAGTGCCCCTTTGCATAAGGACAGTACTCCGGATTGCACTCCGTCTCCTCCATAAAGCATATCTTTTCCTTGGCCGTCAGCACCACGCTCTTAAATTGCAGTCCCTGTTCCCGCAACAGTGCAAAAGTTTGATCCGCCACCGTCCGCGTTATGGTCTTGGCAGTCAGATAGAAGATCTTGCCGCACAGCCCCTCTCCCATCGCTTTCACAGCCGGAAATACCGTGGAGACTGTCTTGCCGACACCCGTAGGCGCTTCGATAAACAATTTTCTCTTGTGGTAGATCGTCTGATACACGTAGGCGACCAACTCCCTCTGTCCCTCCCGATAGGGAAAAGGGAACTGCAGCGCCTTGGCAGAGTCCTGCCGTTTTCTCTGCCACCTGAAATCGTGATCCGCCCACCTGCGGTACTGCGCGATCACATCCGCAAACCATGCGTCCAGCTCCTCTGTCGTATAATCATAATGAAAATAGCGAATGTCCTCCGTCTCAATGTTGCAGTAGGTCATGCGGACCCGCACGGCGGGAATCCCCGCCTGTTTTGCAAACATAAAGGCATAGCACTTCGCCTGTGCCAAATGGACCGGAACGGCCTCCTTCATCTTCTTTAAATCACGGAAAGTACTTTTGATCTCGTCTATCGTCACCGTGACGGCCCTCGCCTGATCCTGCGGCAGCTTTCCGTCCGGCAGCTCCAAAACAGCGCTCACCTCACCGGACGCCTCTATGATGACGCCGTCGGCCCGGCCCTCGACCACGATATCGTACTCACCCGCAGGACAGCGATAGGAGAGGCTGACCTCCGCGTGATACTCTGCTCCCATGCGGCGCTGTATCATGCGGTGAATGCGGCTGCCCTCCTGCATTGCGCTGTCGGCGGACGCCGTTTTTCGATTGTCGATGTCGCCCGAGCGCAGGATAAATTCCACCAGCCCTCTGACCGAAATGCGTATTTCCATAGTCTGCTGCCCTCAAATCAAAAACTCCCTACCAAGATATTACGATATCTCAGATAGGGAGTCAATGTTACACGTCTTTCCGGATCTATTACGAAGCCACTGCAAATTTCTGGAGGTATTTGTCAAAGTCTGCATCGTACCCGTTGCAGGATACCGTCAGTACCTGATTGAAGTTCAGCCCCAGCACACCGATGAGCGATTTGGCATCTACCACAAAACTGTTATAGGAGATGTCCACGTCAAAGATGCATTTTGTTGCAGCCAAAACAAAGTCCTTCACTTCGTCCGGTCTCAATTTGATTTTGTGTTGCATAACATTCACCTTCCTTTTCCACTTATGCATGCAAAAGGCACACATAGAAAAATTGTTTTCTTTCTCCTCGTTGACATGATTATACTCTTTTCATGCCATTTGTAAAGTCATTTTTTATTTCGTTCGTAACTGTGCGCGATCGTCAAAACTCCACCGTATATTCCCGAAAACGCAGCGGAAACATCTGCCTCTGCAGCGCTCTGTTTTCGCGCTCTTCGATGCCGATCGTCCGGCAAAAGAGGCAAAACAGCTCCTGATATTTTTCTTCTTCCCGCGACCACCTGAGCGACTCTTCGGGAAAGCCTTCCGTATCCGAGACGAGATACCATGTCTGTCCTGCGCGGTGTACGCCGAACAGGCCGCGCCCCACATCGTGGATCATAAAGTTCTCGACCGACAGCCTGTCCGCAAAATGCGGCATCACGAACGGCAGCACGTTGTTCTCCGGCCCTATCTTCGCATAGAGCGCTCCCTGTTCCAATTCCCGAAATCTCAAAAATTCGATTTCATGATGTACTTCATTGGCCGTGCGTCTTGCCAGTGCAAAGCATCTTGCGACATAGGGATCACGCAGATTCTCCATCGTCCTTCTTCCGTTTCCCTCCGTGATGCCGCTCACCACTGTCCGGTAGACTGCCTCGCCTTTATCCATGTATCGTGAGGCTGCCGCCTGGCAGAGTGTAAGATACACTTCTTCACCGAGCCGCCGTCTGAGCGTCCGTACTACTTTTTCAGTCTTTCCCAAATCCGGCGAACTATGCAGATAGACCGCAAATAATCTGCGATCATCTTCCTCGCCGACCTGTATATGGATATGTTCATGTCCTTCCCGCAGAGCGTAAGCGTCATAGATCGCCGTAAAAATGCCCTCCGGAGAATCTTCGCAGATCATGTATTTTTCTTCCATGCCGGATATTTCCAATCTATCTCTTATTATCATGAACAGCGTGCCCTCTTTCGCCTTCCGCTTACGGCCGTTGTTCCCGCCTCACCCCGACAGCAGTCCGTCGTCCCACAAAGACATCTGCCTGTAAACCGTGCCGTCCGTCATAAACGGCAGTTTTTCACCGCGTCCCATTTGATTTTGATAGGTCAGGTTCCGCACGATATAATCCTCCTCCAGTCTGGTCGGATACATCATCCTGCCGCTGCAGGTGATGAAATACAGTGCGCGCTTTAAAACGACTCCCATTTTCTTCAGATCTTCAAAACGCAGACTGCCAAACCGTCTCGCCGCCACGATGCGCCGCGCGCTTTTGACGCCCACGCCCGGGACCCTGAGAAGCGTGCGATAGTCCGCGCGGTTGATCTCCACGGGAAAATTCTCCAGATGCCGTACCGCCCAGTCCGTCTTCGGGTCGATCGCCAGATTGAAGTTCGGCCTGTCCTGCGTCAAAAGCTCCTCCACCCGGAAATCGTAAAACCGCAGCAGCCAGTCCGCCTGATACAGCCTGTGTTCCCGCAGAAGCGGCGGTTCTGACGCCGCTGCCGGAAGGGCTTTATCACCGTTCACATTGACGAACGCGGAATAGTATACCCTTTTTAATGAAAATTTATCATACAGATTTTCCGCCACGGACATAATCTGATAATCGCTCTCCGGAAGCGCCCCGATCACCATCTGGGTGGACTGTCCCGCCTCGCAGAAATGCGGCGCGTGGCGGTACAGGGCAAGCTCGTTTTGATTTGCCGTGATGCCGTTCTGGATCTGCCGCATCGGCTGCAAAATATTCTTGCGGTGCTTGTTCGGCGCCATCTCCTTAAGCCCCTCCGCCGTCGCCATCTCCAGGTTCACGCTCATGCGGTCGGCCAGATAGCCCGCCCGCTGTATGAGGGTCGGATCTGCGCCCGGTATGGCCTTCACATGGATATACCCCTGAAAACGATGTACCGTCCGCAGCTTGTGAAGCGTCTCGCAGATCAGCTCCATCGTGTAGCTGGGGCTGTACAGAATCCCCGAACTCAAAAACAATCCTTCTATATAATTGCGCCTGTAAAACTCCATCGTCAGACTGCAGACCTCGTCCGGCGTAAAGGAAGCCCGCGGCACGTCGTTGGAACATCTGTTGATACAGTATCTGCAGTCATAGATGCATTCATTCGTAAAAAGGATCTTCAACAGAGAAATACATCTGCCGTCCGCCGCAAAGCTGTGACAGATCCCCGCCGCCAGCGTGTTGCCGATGCCCGTGCCGTCGTTTCTTCTCGAAGACCCGCTGGAGCTGCAGGACACGTCATATTTGGCGGCAGCCGCCAAAATCTTCAGTTTCTCCATGACCGGCATCTGCGGCGCGATCCTTGCCTCCATCTGCCACCGGCGCTCCTTTCCTGTCTATCCGTTTCCGCTTGCGGCGCGGTTCTGCGGTCCGGCCGTCCTTCTCCGTCCGCTGCACCTACGCCCGAAAGTTCCTCTGTGCTGTCCACGTCAGAACGTATGTTCGATTAACTTTAGTGTAACACATTCTGTCAGGTTTGGCAAGAAAATTTAAAAAATCCTGCTGTCGGCTTTTTTTGAAAGTAAAACAGCGGCAAAGACTTCTAAAAAGTCCCGCCGCCTTTGTCTTTTTTTCTACATATAACAATCAAGGGAAGCCAGTTATCGCACGGCAAGCTCTTCGTCCAGCCTTTCCAGCAAAGGCTGCCTTTCCTCCTCAGGTATCGCCAATGCATCGATTGCTTCCTCCGCGCTTAAGTTTAACGATTTCATCAGGCTCAAAACCGCTTGTAATCTTACGGCTGCCGTTGTTTCTTCTCTGATTCCTTCACCCAAGTTACACATAATGTTCGCCTCCTCACGCATCGCCGATGTCATCGGAATATCGAAATCTCTCTCCAGTATCGCTTTCTTCGCATCAGGCTTCGTCTTAGCCGATAACAAAACGTCCAACAGCCGCAGGATCGGTCTATCCGCCTCCTGTGCTTTTCCGAGTCCGATCATGATGACGGTCATCAGATCGTAGTTATTTTTCCTCTCTTTGACCGTGCCCACGATATTCTTTTCCGAAATGCTGTATTCGGTAATAGTATTCGCTTTTTCTTTCCCTGCATTCATCTGTATCCAGATAGAATAGACCTTGCGTATCTTCTCATAGTGGCTGTTCACAAAAACCGTATTCTTCTGTGCCGAGATCATGCGGCTGCCGTAGTAGATCGCCCGCTTGATGAGCGGATAGGAGGTTTTGTCGCTTTTCTGTGCCTCCACATTGATGATGAGCTGTACCGGTTCTTTCGTATCCGGCACAACAGCCGTGAAGCGGATGTCATAATACACCCTGCCTTCCCTTGCTGAATTGTCTTCCGTATTTGTGCCTTCGATCCTTCCCTCGGCCGTTTCATCGGCATATCCGCCGTTCTCTGTACGATCCGGTTCGTCCCGATCCACGGCAATGACGGATATCTTCGGCTCGCCGACGATACAGTCTTTCATGATCTTTTTCACGGGATACGGTGCAAACTCAGCCACGCACTCTTTTAAGATCCATGCGAGAATGCTCTTCTCGGACAGGAGCCGTTTCACACAGGCGTCGTACTGCGCCTCCTGCCCTGTGGCGTCGATGGTCTGTGCGACCACGCTCTGTAGTGCCATACACCTTCCTTTCCCATTCTCTCCACTAACATCATACCGCAAAAGGCGCCGCCTTACAATGTTATTTTTAAACATTGCTTATACCCCTGAAAGAGCGTTCGTACTACTCCGCCCGCCCCTTAAAAAGGACTTCCTAATTCCTTTACCCTGAACTTATCCTGCATAATATCATATTTTGCTTGGTCTTCGATATATTTTCTGATTGTCTCGTCCGAATCGCACAGAGAAAGAAAAGCCTTGATTTCTCTTCCCAAACGCGGTTAAATAGTATTGATAAAGACAGAAACGAGGTTTTCCTATGGATAACTTAAAGATCCCCAAAGATTACAGATCGGCGTTAAATCTGTACGACACGCAGATCGGCATCAAGACGGTCAAAGATTTCTTCCAGACGCAGCTTGCCAAAGAGCTTCATCTGCTGCGCGTATCGGCGCCGCTCTTCGTGGAGCCCTCCTCGGGCTTGAACGACAACTTGAACGGCGTGGAAAGGCCGGTGTCCTTCGGCATCAAGGAGCAGAACGACGCCCCCGCCGAGGTGGTACACTCCCTCGCAAAATGGAAGCGCTACGCCCTGCAGAAATACGGTTTCTCCGTGGGCGAGGGCCTGTACACGGACATGAGCGCCATACGCCGCGACGAGCAGACCGACAATATCCACTCGATCTATGTGGATCAGTGGGACTGGGAAAAGATCATTGACAGAAAAGACCGCAGCCTGGACTTCCTGAAAGAGACGGTGTACACGATCTATCGCGTGCTGCGCAAGACCGAGAAATATATGGCGATCCAGTACGACTACATCACGGAGATCCTGCCGGAGGAGATCTTCTTTCTCACCACGCAGGAGTTGGAGAATATGTTCCCCGACAACACGCCGAAGGAGCGGGAATACTATATCGCCAAGGCGAAAGGCGCCGTATGCATCATGCAGATCGGCGATCTGTTGGAATCCGGTGAAAAGCACGACGGGCGCGCGCCGGACTACGATGACTGGACGCTGAACGCCGACATCATCGTGTACTATCCGGTGTTGGATATCGCCTTGGAGCTTTCCTCTATGGGCATCCGCGTGGATAAGGATTCCCTCACGAGCCAGCTTGCGAAGGCCGGCTGCCCGGAGCGGGCCGCGCTGCCTTTCCAGAAGGCTGTTCTGGAAGAAAAGCTGCCTTTCACCATTGGCGGCGGTATCGGCCAGTCCCGCATCTGCATGTTCTATCTGCGCAAGGCTCACATCGGCGAGGTGCAGTCCTCGATCTGGCCGCCGGAGGTAGCCGCCGAGGCACAGAAGCACGGCATACAATTATTGTAAAGATAGATACGGGCGGGTATTCTGTACCAAAGCAGACCCTTGGAGTCCATCGGTACTTAGCGAGGTCTTTTCGAACTTAGTACCGTTATGGACGAAGCGGAGCGAAAGCGCGTCTGCGTGGTATAGAATACCCGCCCGTATGTATATTTTTTGTATGCATATTTTCTATGTGAACCGATAAAATTCCTCCGTATCGCGGTTTCGGTACTCATGCTTCTCGTAATAGCCGATCAGCGTTCCGTCCGCATCGCGCAGCGCCACCATGTATACATCCTTGTTCTCCCGCTCATTGTAAAAGGTATGCATGATGTTATGCGTGTGGCTCTCCGCGAACCATGCCGTCACCTGCCTGATCTTTTCGTTGGACTCCGCGCTGTGGCAGTCCAGAAGGCTCCGGCTCACCAAAGCGGCGCCGCCGCGCTTCGCATAACGCTCCACAGCGGCCGGATTCATATAGATGATCTCATGCTCCAAGTTGCAGATCACGACCGCACAGCGGTCCTGCTCAATGATGCTCTTAAAATACAGTGTCAGATCCATTGCTTTATCCTCCCTCTATTTTCAATCACGCTGCTATCTGCTTTCCCTCACAAAGGGGAATTTTTGAATCAATTCCGTGTCTATCTCCAACATATTAAGGATACGGCTCGCCGTTCCGGATGGCCTGTTGATCCCTGCCTCCCACGCTTCCACGGTTTTTGTGGAGACCCCCATATATCCTGCGAACATTTTCTGTGAAAACCCTGTTTTTCTTCTGATATCGCGTACTTCCTCCGCATTATATCTTTTGACCGGCTCTACAGAGACCGTATGGCGCGGAAGTCTTTCCCGTTCTTCCACAGCCTCTTTCAGTCCTGCCATAATACTTTCATATACTTTTTTCATGTCATTCTCCATTCCGGAGCGTTTACGCGACGGGGCGACGCGAATTTCAAATTCGCGTCTGCATCAGGGGAATTTGTGACGCTCCGGCACAAATTCTCGTGTGAAAAATCAGCACATCAGTGTGATTTTTCACACTATTCTCCATTCTGACGTTCCAACATCTGAATCATTCTGCGGATCTCACGGCATTCCTCACGGCTGAGGTCATCTTTTTCATTCTTCGGATATGCCGTGACCAGATAGACCGTTTCCTGCTGTACAAAATCCACATAGCAAACCCTGACGCTGCCGCTTTTCCCTCTGTTTTCAAAAGCAAAGCGCAGTTTTCGCAAACCGCCCGTTCCTCTGATTACCTTACCCGCTTTTGGATTTTTTAACAGTTCCAGTTCCAAATGCCTTAAATCTTTATCGCCCAGTCCCATCTTTTCCCAACTGGCAACAAATTCCCGCGTCTGAATAAAAGTTCTTGTCATCTGTTTTCTCCATAATTATACCCTATTTAATAGGGTGTTGCAATATTTTTCAGTACCGTGAATTTTTCGACAGAAGATGTCTTAAATGCGTCGCGCGCTTGAATCGTTTATGATGATATCTGATGATTATTAGAATAACAGACCGTACGCCGGTTGTCAATGACCACACTTCCGCAAAAGCAAGCCGCCCGGAAATCCGGTTTTCCGAACTTCCGAGCGGCTATCTCTTTTATTGAATATAGAGGTTCGTGTACCCCATCAGGCTTTCGTCCACTTCTCTCGCGCACTCCCTGCCCTGCCGTATGGCCTTGACTACAAGAGACTGCCCTGTGTGCATATCGCCCGCCACGAACACATTCTCCACACTGGTCTTAAAACTGCCGGCGGCAGTCTTGACGTTGGTGCGCTGGTCCAGCTCCACCTTGAATGCGTCGGTCACGTACTTCTGGCTGCCGAGGAAGCCCGCCGCGATCAGCACGATCTGTGCGTCGAGCACCTGCTCCGAGCCGGGGATCTCTTTCATGTTCATCCGCCCGGTCTCCTTGTCCTTCTCCCATGTCAGTTTGACGGTCTTCACGCCTTTCAGCCGGCCGCTCTTATCTTTCAGGAATTCTTTGACCGTCGTCTCATAGATGCGCGGGTCGTGTCCGTACACCGCGATAGCCTCCTCCTGTCCGTAATCCGTCTTACAGATCTTGGGCCACTCGGGCCACGGGTTATTCTCCGCTCTCGTATCCGGCGCCTTCGGCATCATCTCGATCTGTGTGACCGATTTCGCCCCGTGGCGGATCGCCGTGCCAACGCAGTCGTTGCCCGTGTCGCCGCCGCCGATGATGACGACATCCTTGCCGTTGGTATCCACATACTGCTTATCCGCAAAATCGGAGTTCAACAGACTTTTGGTATTTCTGGTCAGAAAATCCACCGCAAAGTAGATCCCTTCCGCGTCCCTTCCGGGAGCGCTTATGTCCCGCGGGTTGGACGAACCGCAGGCGAGGACGACTCTGTCGAACTCTTTCAGCAGTTTGTCGGCTTTCCTGTCCTTGCCGATGTCTACGCCCGTCACAAAGGTCACGCCTTCCGCTTCCATCACTTTGATCTTGCGGTCGATGATATGTTTTTCCAGCTTCATATTCGGAATGCCGTACATCAGCAGCCCGCCCACTCTGTCGGACCGCTCGAACACGGTCACGAGATGTCCCCTTCTGTTGAGCTGGTCGGCCACCGCCAGTCCGCTCGGGCCGCTGCCCACGACGGCGACGGTCTTGCCCGATCTCACCTTGGGCGGTTTGGGCGCCGCATACCCTTTCGCATACGCATTCTCGATGATAGCGTACTCATTCTCCTTCGTGGAGACAGGATCTCCCGTAAGATTGCACGTACATGCGGCCTCGCACAGCGCAGGGCACACTCTGGACGTGAACTCGGGAAAGTTGTTCGTCTTGTGCAGCCTGTTGTATGCCTGCTGCCAGTTCCCCGTATAGACCAGATCGTTCCACTCCGGCACGAGATTGTGTAGCGGGCAGCCGGACGTCATGCCGCACAGTGTCATGCCGGACTGGCAGAAGGGTACGCCGCAGTCCATGCAGCGCGCGCCCTGCATCTGCTGTTCCTCCATGGTGAGATGTTCGTGGAACTCGTTAAAATTTTTGATCCTCTGCTTGGGCGGCACGGCCTTCGATACCTTCCGCTCATATTCTAAAAATCCGGTTGGTTTTCCCATAATTTCCTCCGCTTATATGATTGTAATGATACGCGTTTTATGCCTTGCTCGCATAAAATGCCTCTATCTGCGCCTGTTCCGCACTCAAACCTTTTTCCTCCATCTGCACGATCAGCTTCAGCATCAGCTCGTAATCGTGCGGTATGATCTTTTTAAATCTCGGCAGATATTCCCCGAAATTATCCAAGATCTCCTTGCCCTTGACCGAGTTGGTGTAGGCCACATGCTCTTTGATCATGTCCTTCAGTTCCAGCACGTCATACTTGGAAGTGATCTCATAGGAAGAGACCATTTCCTTGTTGATCTTCGTGTACAGGTCATTGTCCTCGTCCAGCACATACGCCACGCCGCCGCTCATGCCCGCCGCGAAGTTCTTGCCGACGTTGCCCAAGACTACCACCAGACCGCCGGTCATGTACTCGCAGCCGTGATCGCCCACGCCCTCAACGACCGCCGAAGCACCGGAGTTGCGCACGCAGAACCGTTCGCCCGCCACGCCGCCTATGAACGCCTTGCCGGAAGTCGCGCCGTAGAGCGCCACATTGCCGATGATGATATTCTCGTCCTGCTTGAACTTAGAACCCTTCGGCGGATAGACGATCAGCTTGCCGCCGGAAAGTCCCTTGCCGAAATAGTCGTTGGAATCGCCTACCAGCTCCAGTGTCAGACCTTTCGGGATAAATGCGCCGAAGCTCTGGCCGCCCGCGCCGTTGCAGAGTATCCTGTAAGTATCCTCCGCCAGCGTGTCGCCGAATCTTCTGGTGATCTCAGAGCCGAGGATCGTGCCGAAAGTGCGGTCGGTGTTCGTCACATCCACCTCAAGGCTCCTCTTGGCTCCCGTCTCCATCGCTTTGGCGAGCTGCTTCAAGAGCACTTTCTCGTCCAGCGTCTTTTCCAGTTCAAAATCATATACCTTCTTCGGATCGAAGATGACCTTCTCCTCGCTTCCCAAGTAGGGATTGGCCAGGATCATGCTCAGATCGATCTTCTTCTGCCGCTCGGACAGATTATCCCTGACTTTCAGAAGGTCGGTGCGTCCCACCAGCTCATCGACGGTGCGCACACCCAGCTTGGACATATATTCACGCAGCTCCTCTGCGATAAAGCGCATGAAATTCTCCACATATTCCGGTTTGCCCGTGAAACGCTTGCGCAGCTCCGGATTCTGCGTCGCCACACCCACAGGGCAGGTATCCAGATTGCATACCCGCATCATGACGCAGCCCATCGTCACAAGCGGCGCCGTCGCAAAACCAAACTCTTCCGCTCCCAGGATCGCTGCGATCGCCACATCACGGCCGCTCATCAGCTTGCCGTCCGTCTCGATGCGCACCTTTTCCCGCAGCCCGTTCTGGATCAAAGTCTGATGCGTCTCGGCAAGCCCAAGCTCCCACGGAAGTCCCGCATTGTGGATCGAGTTGCGGGGCGCAGCGCCCGTACCGCCGTCGTAGCCGGACACCAAAACGACCTGTGCGCCCGCTTTCGCCACACCTGCCGCGACCGTGCCCACGCCGGCCTCACTCACCAGCTTGACGGATATCCGCGCTCTCTTATTTGCATTCTTCAGATCATAGATAAGCTGCGCAAGATCCTCTATCGAATAGATATCGTGATGAGGCGGCGGTGAGATCAGGCTCACACCCGGCGTAGAATGCCTCGTCTTGGCGATCCAAGGATATACCTTGCCGCCCGGCAGATGACCGCCTTCGCCCGGCTTTGCGCCCTGTGCCATTTTGATCTGGATCTCCTGCGCGCTGTTTAAGTATTTGCTCGTCACACCGAACCGCCCGGAAGCTACCTGCTTAATGGCGGAGCACCGGTTCAATCCATCGACTCCTACGGTCAATCGCTCATCGTCTTCGCCGCCCTCGCCGGAATTGGATTTTCCGTGAAGTCTGTTCATGGCGATAGCCATCGTCTCATGCGCTTCTTTGGAGATAGATCCGTAGGACATAGCGCCTGTTTTAAATCTTGTGACGATCGTGTCAACTCCTTCAACTTCCTCAAGCGGCACGGGTTTCTCCGCATAGTTGAAATCCAACAGTCCGCGCAGCGTCTTGATGCTGTCCTCCCTGTTGACCGATGCGGTATATTGCTTGAACATCTCATAATCACCGTGTCTGGTAGACTGCTGCAGCAGGTGGATCGTCTCGGGATTGTACAGATGTTCGTCTGCGCCGCTGCGCATCTGATGATGCCCCGCGCTGTCCAGCGCCAGATCGGTTGCAAGACCGAGTGAGTCAAAAGCCATGGAATGCAGCGTGTTGACCTCATTCTCAATGTCCTTCAGCGTAATGCCGCCCACACGGCACACCGTGTTCGTAAAGTATTTATTGATGACGTCTTTATCGATGCCGATCGCCTCGAAGATCTTGGAGCCCTGATAGGACTGGATCGTCGAGATACCCATTTTGGAAGCGATCTTGACGATACCGTGCAGGATCGCATCGTTGTAATCGTTGACTGCCGCATAGTAATCTTTATCCAGCATATGATTGTCGATCAATTCCTTGATGCTCTCCTGCGCCAGATACGGGTTGATCGCTGACGCGCCGAAGCCTAAGAGCGTCGCAAAGTGATGCACCTCTCTCGGCTCCGCCGTCTCCAGTATGATCGCCACGCTCGTCCTCTTCTTGGTATTGACCAGATGCTGCTGGAGCGCGGACACGGCAAGCAGGGACGGAATCGCCACGCGGTACTCGTCCACGCCTCTGTCGGAGAGGATCAGAATATTGACGCCCTCGCGGAACACTCTGTCCACCTCGACGAACAGTCGGTCTATGGCTTTCTCCAGACTGGTATTCTTATAGTAAGTGATCGGCACGACCTCTACCTTGAAGCCTTCCGATCTCATGTTCTTGATCTTCAAAAGATCCGTGCTCGTCAGGATCGGGTTATGCACCTTCAACACGTTGCAGTTCTCCGGTTTTTCTTCCAACAGATTGCCGTCCTTGCCGAGATAGACCGTGGTGGAGGTGACGACCTCTTCCCTGATCGCATCGATCGGCGGGTTCGTCACCTGTGCGAAAAGCTGTTTGAAGTAGTGGAACAGCGGATGGTGCGCCTTGGAGAGCACCGGCAGCGGCGTGTCCACTCCCATCGCGGCGATCGCCTCGCTGCCGTTCTTCGCCATCGGCAGGATACTCGTCTTCAGATCCTCATAGGTGTAGCCGAAGGCTTTCTGCATACGCTGTCTTTCCTCGTATGTGAATTCCGGCACGCGCTGGTTGGGGATCTTTAGATCCTTAAGCGCCACCAGATTGTCGTCCAGCCACTCGCCGTAAGGCTGTGCGGAAGCGTATCGCTCCTTCAGCTCATCGTCGTCGATCACCCGGCCCTCCACCGTATCCACGAGCAGCATCTTGCCCGGGTGCAGTCTTTCCTTGACAAGGATCTTCGTCGGGTCAATGTCGAGGACGCCGACCTCGGAGGACAGGATCAGCGTGTCGTCTTCCGTGATCATATATCTCGAAGGACGCAAGCCGTTTCTGTCGAGCACCGCGCCCATGATATCGCCGTCCGAGAAAAGAATGGAGGCGGGGCCGTCCCACGGCTCCATCATCGTCGCATAATATTGATAGAAATCTTTTTTCTTCCGGCTCATGGTCTTATTGTTCTCCCACGGCTCAGGGATCGTGATCATGACCGCCAGAGGGAGCGGCATACCGCTCATGACAAGAAATTCCAGCGTGTTGTCCAGCATCGCTGAGTCAGAGCCGGAAGCGTTGATAGCCGGCAGCACCTTGTGAAGCTGTCCCGCCAGATAGTCGGACTCCATCGTCTCCTCACGCGCCAGCATCTTATCCGCATTGCCGCGTATCGTGTTGATCTCGCCGTTATGTACGATAAAGCGGTTCGGGTGCGCTCTCTCCCAGCTCGGATTGGTGTTGGTGGAGAAACGGGAGTGTACGATAGCGATCGCCGACTCGTAGTCCTTATCCTGCAGATCGGAGAAGAACGTCCGGAGCTGTCCCACCAGAAACATACCCTTGTACACGATCGTCCTGCTGGAGAGGGACACCACATAGGTCACTTCCGTAGACTGTTCAAAGGTCCTTCTGAGGATATACAGCTTTCTGTCGAAGTCGAGCCCCTTTGCCACCTTGTCGGGTTTCTTCACGAAAGCCTGCATGATGTAAGGCATACACTCGACAGCCTTGTGTCCGAGGACGGACGGCACGATCGGCACGGTCCTCCACCCGAGGAACTGCATCCCTTCCCTCTCCACGATGATCTCAAACATCTTTTTGGCCTGATTGCGCTGCAGTTCGTCCTGCGGGAAGAAAAACATACCGACACCGTACTCTCTCTCTCCGCCGAGTTCGATGCCGAGCGGCTTCGTCACTTTCAGCATGAACTTGTGCGGGACCTGCGTCAGAATGCCGACGCCGTCGCCGGTCTTTCCCTCCGCGTCCTTTCCGGCCCTGTGCTCCAGGTTCTCCACGATCTTCAAGGCATTTTCCACGGTAGCCCGGCTCTTTGCGCCCTTGATATTGACACAGGCGCCGATACCGCAGCTATCGTGCTCAAATTCCATTCTGTGAAGCGGCGCTTCCGGAACAGTCATCTTTACATCAAACATAGCTTTCTCTCCTTTATGGAAATATCTTCTGACTCTTTTTTACACGACGAAAGCCGCAATGAGCCCTTTAAGGCGCTCCTTTGCGACTTTCGCCTTTTACTATACACCTGTTTTGTCCGGTTGTAAATATAGACTTTTTGCTAAATTGTCAGATAATCTGCCAATTTGATATTTTACTGATTATTGTCAGATATCTTATGCCCGATCGAAGCAGACCCGGTCTGCAGTCTTCCCAGCCAAAGGACGGCCGCGACAGCCACTGTCAAAAGCGCTGCGCACCCCCGCACGGTAAAGACCTGCGCGTGCAGCGCCGCGTTCTGCGCCAGCGCAAACACCGCCAGATTCGCCGCCGCATGAAAAAGACACGGATAGAAGAAGCTTTGCAGCCGCAGGTAGACATACGCCATCAGCATACCCATACAGCCGCCGTACACCCCCTGCACGAGGTTGCCGTGATAGAGCCCAAACAGCAAGCCCGAGACGACCACCGCCGTTGCCGCCCCGCAATAACGGCGCAGCCGGTTGAAGATCAGCCCGCGGAACACGATCTCCTCTGCGACGGGAGCAAGCAGCCCGAACAGGATCGCCCCCACGCCGAAGGCAACGCCAAGCTGCTGCCCGGCGATCTCCTGATAAGCAGCGGAAATCTGCACAAAGCCCGTCAGCGCCAGAAGCACATTGAAGCCCACGCCGGAAGAGACTGCCAGCACGAGGATGCAGACGATGCTCTGCAGTTTCTCCCGCGCCGTGGGGCGTCGCCCGCCCCGCTCATGCCTTGCCGCCGCAAGCTCCCGCCGCAGGGCGGGTATGAGCGGGAGTACACCGACAAGCATAGACAGGCCGCCGAGCAGCTCCGTCAGCGTATCCGCATGTGACACCGAACCGGACTGTGTCTCCGCGCCGAGACGGCTCAGCGCTTCGCCGCACAACGTCACCAGAATCAGGAACGCCGCGCAGTAGACCACATAATAGAGCACAAGCGGGCTGATCGTCCGCCATACCTCATAAAATACGTTTTCTCTCTGTCTCCGTTCCATATCGCTTCACCCTTTATACAGTATCCGTTTACAGGTTATGGTTCATTTGTACAAGCTTATTCTATCCTCAACTCGACCGCTTTGCAATACGGCATATGATTCTTGGGCAGACGCTTGACATTTCCGGCCGTAACCGCTATAGTAGGGAACAGCGGAAAACACGCTGCGGCGAGAGACGCCGCACAACCGAATAACTTGCTAGGGGAGCTACTGCTGAGATTGAGCCGGACGCGGAACGGACCGCTTTCGCTCTAACCCTCATAACTTGAACCGGTTAAGACCGGCGTAAGGAAGCATTCAGGTACGCGCAGACGGTACGAGCGGGTGTGTACCGCATTCTCCCCTCCTTGCTATTCCATGACAAAGGAGGATTTTTATGTTGTATGAAGTTGTTGTAAACGAATGGGACGAGACGACCTACGTTCCCACCGCCCTCGGCAACGCGCTGCTTGCGGCGGTTCTGATCGCGCTGCTGTGCGGCGCCGTGCTCTTCGCGCGAAAATATGCCGCCGGGCAGCGCGCGCAGACGGGATCCGATACCGGCGCCAAAAAGGCAAGGCTGACCGCAAAGCAGCTCGCATTCTGCGCCATGTCGATCGCGCTTGGGACACTGCTCTCCAATCTGAAGCTTTTTGAATTTCCTTTCGGGGGTTCGGTCACACTGCTCTCCATGTTGGTGATCTGTCTGCCGGGCTATTTCTTCGGACTCGGCGCAGGACTGATGACAGGCGTTGCCTACGGCATCCTGCAGCTCCTCATAGATCCCTATGTGCTGTATCCGATGCAGCTCGTGGTAGACTATCTCCTCGCCTTCGGCGCGCTGGGGCTGTCCGGACTCTTCACCAATGCCAGATACGGGCTGATCAAGGGCTATATCGCCGCCGTACTGGGACGTTATGTGTTCGCAGTGATCTCCGGCTGGATCTTCTTCGGTGAGTACGCCTGGGAAGGCTGGGCGCCGCTGCCCTACTCTCTCGCCTACAACGGCTGCTATATCTTTGCTGAGGCTGCCATCACGGTGGTGATCCTTGCCATTCCCGCCGTCCGTGCCGGGCTGGCGCGCGTCAAGACAATGGCGCTCTCATGATACGCCGCGACGCCGGGCATCTCTGTCCGGCCGGGCCGTAACGGGCGCCGCCAAAAAAGAACAGTCACAAACAGACATAGTGAGGTGTAAAGATGACAGAATGGGAAAAAGCACAGGCCGGCTGCCTGTATGACGCCAACTACGATGCGGATATCGTACAGGCCCGCCAGAAATGTGCAGATCTATGCTATGAATTCAACAACTGCAGACCGTCCGACACGGACAGGCAGAACGAGCTGCTGCACCGGATCATCGGTGAGATCAGGGGCGATATCGTCGTTACCGCGCCTTTTTACTGCGATTACGGCTTCAACATCTCGGTGGGCAGCAACTTCTATACCAATCACAACTGCACCATTCTGGACGGCGCCAAGGTGACTTTCGGCGACAACGTGTTCATCGCGCCAAACTGCGTGTTCTCCACGGCCGGGCATCCCATAGACGCCGAACAGCGCAGCGCCGGACTGGAGATCGCCCTGCCGATCCGCGTGGGAAGCGACGTGTGGTTCGGCACAAATGTCTGTGTCCTGCCGGGCGTCACCATCGGCAGCAACACGGTCATCGGCGCCGGCAGCGTCGTCAACCGTGATATTCCGTCAGGCGTGGTCGCGGCGGGCAACCCCTGCCGCGTGATCCGCAGGATCACCGCCGCGGACAAGGAAAAGTATCCGACGATGCCGGACGATACGGCTGAGTAAAGACGTTCCCGATCAAGGACATAAACAGGCGGCACCGGATCCCGATGCCGCCTTTCGTCTGCACTGTCTTCTGTCTCTATTTCGGCCTTACCGTGAGCTTCTTGATAAAGCCGTTATCGTCCGTCTCGCGCACGGTGGCGATCGCCATGATGTTGTAGCCGCCGAAGTTTGCGATGAACTCGGCCTGTTCATCGTTCACGACCTGCGCCCCGAGGATCGAGTACTGGCGGAATCCGAATTTATTCCGGAAGAACATGTTGATAGCCTCTCTGCCATATATATGGTACTCTCTCTGGTTAGACGAATTGGAGCAGTAATCACAGAGTATGCCGTCCGTCGTAAAAAGCTCCGCAAGTCCCGCAAAATCCTTATTTTCCATAGCTTTTACATATTTTTCAATAGGTTTCATAGTCCGATGTCCTCCCTTCATCAATAAACCTTCTCGGAATTGAGAAGTGCGTCCGTGCCGCCGTCCACAAACAATACGTTGCCGTTGATACCGTTTGCCTTAGGCGATACAAGGAATATCATCGCCTCTGCGATCTCGGAAGGATCCATCAGCGTCTCGAGGCCGTACTTCGTGGGGATCGGCAGCGCATTCAATGCCATTTTGGCGGAGGTAGACATCGTCGCCGTCATCGCCGTATTCACATTGCCGGGTGCGATCGCGTTGATCCTGACGCCGTTGGCCGCCCATGAAGCGGAGACACGTCTCACCCAGCGCGCAAGCGCGTACTTCGTCGATACATACATGCTGTTGCCGACGCTTAAGTTGGTCTTATCCAGCCCGCTCACGAGCTCCAGCACACGCGCTTCGTCACCAATATTGTTGAGCAGATCCGCGATATCCATCCTGCCCGCGCCCTGAGAAATCGTGTTGGACGCCGTCACGACACAGCTCCCGTGCTTTTTCTGCAGAAGATCGTAAGAGCCTCTCGCGATCGCTATCGTACCGAAATAGTTGAGCGAGATGATCAGCTCCAGATTGCCGCACGCGCCCGATACGCCCGCGTTGCAGATCATGCCGTCCAATCCGTCCGGGCACAGCTTATGTAATTCGTCGATAGCCGCTTTCCTGCCGTCCTCCGCGGCAAGGTTCACACAGATGTCGCCGCCCTTAAGGTCGATATTGATGACCTTATGTCCGTCCTGCTCCAACAGCTTCTTCGTCTCGGCGCCTATACCGCTCGATGCGCCCGTAATTGCATATACACCCATTTTTACCTCTTTTCCGCACACCCGCGTGTGCTGTTTGGTTAATCTACTGACATCTTTATTATAATCAAAAAATGCCCGTATGAAAATATATATTTGCAAAAAAATGGAAAAGTCTCATCGGTCTTTGCGCTTATCCGCCGCTTTCCCGAAGATCCTCTGATACCCGTAATTCAGATTCTCCGTCTCCTGCGGCCGCCCTGCCTCATCGTCCGGCAGACGGTTCGGGCATGACAGGTTGGCGCAATCCGTACAGATACGGCAATAGCTGTCTTTTCTCTCCCCGCACAGCCCGGTGAGGAATACCACCGTTTTTTTTGGGGTCAGCATATACGCCTGATTGTAAGAGACGCCCTCCGGCGCAAGCCGCCCGAATATCTCCTCCATACGGGAAAAGGGCTCTCTGTCCCCCACAAAAGAAAAGTCCGTGGGCCATTTGCCCGTGCGGTCATGGATGCGCTGTGCCGTCTGCTCGTAAGCCGCGCGCAGCAGCTCCATACCCGTACACTCCGCCATATAGCTCTCGGACAGCCTCTCCTTCGCAAGATAGCGGCTCTGCAGTTCGTCTATGCCGCCGCCAAGCGTCACGATCACGGCGATCCTTCCGGTATCTTCCTCCTTCTCCCAATACATCACGGGTTCCGATACCTGCTGCGCCAGACCGCCCACCTGCTTAAGCTGTTCCAGATCGCGCAGCGCAAAGTGATACCGCGCCAGCATGGCAGTATACTGTTCGTCTTGTAAGCCCACCTGTAATATTTCCCGCATTCCCTGTCTCCGTGTATCATAAAGCATGCGAGCCGGCGCACCGCCAAAGGCCCCGCCGCCTCAGAAAAACCTGCCTATATGACAAGAAAATCCTCATTTGCGAACAAATGAGGATCTCAGATCGTTATAAGTTTCCGCCGGGCGCTTACGCCGTCATGAACATACCGTACGCTTGCAGCGCCTGCTGCATCTGATAGCTGATATTGCCGCCGCTGCCCGTTCCCGCAGACGCCGCCGTCTCTTGCGCCGGCTCAGAAGGCTGAACAGGCTGTGCCGCCTTTGCCGCGGCTGCCGTCGTCTCCTCTTCCTTCCGGGATTCCTGCGCCGGTCTCATGATCCTGTCCGCAATATTCCTGCCGCGCTGCATCTGCATCGCAAGCATCGACTGAAAGTCGACGGTCTGCCCCTTTTTCAGCGGATTCACGTTCTCGCTCGCCGCTTCTTCGTAATCGATCTTCCTGTCGAGCACATCGTCCGAAATCCTGGACAGCTTGTTCAGGCTCGCCTGTGTTACATGGTTCGTATTATATACATAGGGCTGCATACCGTATGTATCTATCGCTCCGATCCTCATACCGTTTCCCTCTTCCCGTCAAGAGCACAACAAACTTTATCTTCTCTTTTATTGTAGTACTTCTTCTGCAAAGATACAACCCCAAAATCAGATTTTGCAAAGGAAGCTTACGGGTCGATCTCCTTCCCTTCCACATCCAGCGCCTCCGCCTCCTGCTTCATCGTCTTGGCGGTGCGGTAGATCCTTGACACGATCCAGATATCGGACGCGCCGTCATAGATCAGGAAAATGCCGATCAGCTTCACGGCCGTATCCAGCGCCGCAAAAGGCTTGCACACGAGAAGTACGCCTAAGCCCACCGTCAGCAGCCCGAGGATCAGGGCGATCCACCACTTGTCATACTTATCCCTGCACAGCGACACCGCTTGCTGCAGGTTCGTGATCCCGTGCAGCGCGATCACGATGCCGACGATGATCGGGATAATGGCCAACACCTGATTCGGCTGCAGCAGGATCCATATCCCTATCACCGCCAGAATGATACCCATGATCAAGTTCATCTGCGCGTATACGCTCCCGTCCCGCTCCGTAAAATACGCCGCCAGACGGACGCCGCCGCCGATCAGCAGCACCGCGCCTATGGCGGTACACACGATCTGCATGGACAGCCCCGGCCATGCGAACAGCACCACACCGAGCGCAATGCACAGCAGCGCCGATATCACAACATTTGTCTTCAGTCTTTTCAATACTTTCATAAAAGCTCCCCCTCTCACCGGTATGATATTTTTTTCTTCCTGTAAAAAGCCTCCGCCGCCTTATAACAGCCGAATCCGATCAGCGCTCCCAGACAGTTGAGCAGTATGTCGTCCACGTCAAATGCGCCGAACGCGCTGAAAAGCTGGAACACCTCAATGCCGAGCACAAACGTGAACACATTCAAAAACAGCTCAGAGAATTGCTTCAGTTCCTCGGACAGCATCGGGAGGAAGAAACCAAGCGGCACAAACACCAGCAGATTGCCCGCAAGATTTTCCACACTATTCAGTTTGTACGCATAGTCTATATACATCTTGATCGTCCGAAACGGCATGAAATTCGCCGTACCAAGGCCTTCCAGAATGACATTCTTCTGCCATGTGGCGGCGATCGCACGGAGTTCTTCCAGCGGATACTTAAAGATAATGACCTTTATGACAAACAAGATATAGACCGCAAAAAAGAGTTTTAACCAAAACCGCCGCGAGATCTCCTTTTGCAACATACCTTCTCCTTATACATCACAGCGTCAATGCACTTCCCACGGATTCTCTTTTCCCTCCATGTAGAGCAGACAGCTCTTCATGGAGTCTTTCACGACAGTCTCCACATAATTTTTCGTGTAGAAAGCCATGTGGTGGGAAACGATCACATTGGGGAAGCTCCTGAGAAGAGCAAGCTCCCTATTCTTTAATATATCCGATTTGTGGTCATAATAGTATAGTCCGAACTCATTTTCCACCACGTCGAGCCCGGCCGCGCCGATCTTGCCGTTCTCGATCGCCTCGATGAAAGCGTCCGAGTCGATCAGTGCGCCTCTCGCGGTGTTGACGATCACCACGCCGTCCTTCATCTGCGCGATAGTCCGCGCGTTGATCAGATGATGATTGTCCTGCGTCAGCGGCGTGTGCAGCGTGATCACGTCCGCCTCCCGCCAGATCCGATCGATCGGCACATACGCGGCATACTGCTTCACTTCGTCCTTTTCATACAGGTCGTACGCCAGAATACGGCAGCCAAAGCCCGACAGATCCCTTACCACCGTCGCGCCGATCCTTCCCGTGCCAATGACTCCCACGGTCAGATCCCGCAGTTCCCGCCCGTTCAGGCCGGCCAGCGTATAGTCCTGCAGCGCCGTTCTGCCAAGGATCGCGCCCATTCTGCGGATAGACATGAGGATCAGCATCACCGTGTAATCCGCCACGCCGTTCGGCCCGTAAGGCGCGTTGCCGACTTTGATGCCGCATGCCTTCGCCGCTTCCAGATCGATATGGTCGTAGCCTATGGTCCGCGTGGTGATATATTCCACGCCGTTGTCCCGGAAGGCGCGCAGCAGATCGGCGTCGATCTTGGACGTGATCACGTTGACGCAGCGGCTGCCACGGCTCAGCGATACGTTATCCATGTCCGGCGCGTCGCCGCACAGCACGATGTCCAGTCCCAGCTCCTTCGCGCACTCCGTAAAAAGCGCTTTCTCATCAAATGGTCTGCAATTGTAAACCGTGACCTGCATGACTACTCCCCTCTCTTCTTCGCTTCGCCGTCCGCGTTCCTGTCCGCGCCGCTTTCCTCTGCTTTTCTGTTCTTGATCTTTTTGAGGATAAGCGGCTCTTCCAGTCTGAGCTGGGCAGCCATTTCCGCTTCCCGTTCTTCCTCTTTGGCGGATTCCATCTCTTTTCGGTAGCTGCTCTCCACCTCGCGCTCATACTCTGCGATAACGGCCGTATCTTCCGGACGTATCCTGCGGAATTTGTTGAAGCCCGCCGCCAGGATCTGGATGCTCTGCTTCGTCGTGTTGAACACGCCCTCCTCATAGAGATTGACGACGATGATGCCGATCGGCACCGCGAAGATCATACCCGCCACACCTGCCAGCTTATACCCTATATAGAGGAGGAACAGCGTGGGGATCGCCTCCAAGCCCATAGAATCGCCCACGATCTTCGGCTGTATCATCTGCCGCACCAGTTGTCCGACACACCAGATGATCAGAAGGCCCACCGCCATGGAATAATTCCTGCCCAGTATCTCGATGACCGCCCACGGGATCATGATCGTGCCCGTGCCGAACACCGGAAGCAAGTCCATGAAAGCGATGCCAAGCGCCACAAGGAGCGCATAGCGCACATGCAGCACAAGAAGACCGATCACCAAGAGAAGATAAACCCAGCATTCGATCTTAAGCTGCGCCTTGAAATAACCGCCCACGGCCTTGCGCAGACTCCTGCGGATCAGGTCGAACTGGTAACGGATACTGTCCGGCACATATTTCTGCGCCATCTCGGACATATACTTCTTGTCTGCCACGAAAAAGTAGGCGGATAAGATACACATGACCGCGCCGAGGAAAATATCGGGTATCTGCCTCGCCACGTTGCCCACCGCCTCCACGGTCGGCGTCCCCGCCTTCTCCACGATGCCGCTGAAATAACTGCCCATCTCCACGCTGAGATCGTTCAGCGTCTCCTGCATATCCGCCGGCAGTCTGCTGTATATCCCCTGCAGGTTGTCACCCACCTGCCTGAACTCTCCCTTGATGCTCTCCAACAGCATCGGCAGTTCATTGACGAAGCCGATCCCCTCTTGGATCAGCTTGGAGATCACCGCGTACACGACTAAGATCACCACCGCCAGAACCGCGACGATCACGATGACGGAAGCGCCCTTGCGCCTTACCTTCAGCTTTTCTTCAAAAAAGCGGACCAGCGGCGAAGCGATCAACGAGATGATCCAGCCGATGACAAAAGGCATAAAGAAGAAAATGCACCGCGGCAGCAAAAAAATGCAGAGAAACAAAATGACCAGTGCAGTCAATATGTTCAGGACGACCTTGACATATGTTTTCAATGATTGTTTCATACCCTTACATCGTCTCCTTTGCCGTCAGCCTGTCCAGAAGCGCATACACCTCGTCCCGTCCCTGCTTGGACAGCGCCGAATACGGTATGACGGTCGTGTCATCTTCTACGTCAAGCGTGTCACATATCAGCTTCACCTGTTTTGCCGTCTGGCTCCTGTTGATCTTGTCCAGCTTTGTCGCTATGATGACCGGCTTGTAACCGCGCTCCACGATCCAGTCATACATGATCCTGTCGTTTTCGGAGGGCGCATGCCGGATATCTATGAGCAGAAAGACCGCCAACAGCTTCTTGGACTGATGCAGATAGTCCTCGATCATTTTGCCCCACTGCGCCTTCACCTGCTCGTTGGCCGTAGCATAGCCGTACCCGGGCAGATCCACAAAGTACAGTTCATTGTTGATATTATAGTAATTGATCGTCTGCGTCTTGCCCGGATGCGAACTTGTGCGCGCCAGAGATTTGCGGTTCATAAGACCGTTGATCAGGGAAGATTTCCCCACGTTGCTCTTGCCCGCAAACGCGACTTCCGGCAGTTTATTCTCCGGCAGCTTGCTCGTAATGCCGCACACCGTCTCCAGATTCACACTTCTGATAACCATAGGCTCCCTCGCTTTGCCATATCCGTCAAACCTGCGTCAAGCACAAACGCCGCCGATATCCGGCGACGTCCTTCGGTTTTCTATGCCCTTCTCTCGGCCTGTACCGTCCTGTCACGGTACGCGATACGCGGCTTCGCCTTACCGTCCACCGCATCTTTGGTCAGGACGCACTCCGCAATATTGTCGTCGGAAGGGATCTCGTACATGATATCCATCATGACGTCCTCCATAATGGAGCGGAGTCCTCTCGCGCCTGTCTTGCGCTCAAACGCCAGCCTTGCGATCTCCTCCACCGCGTCCCTTTCCACGTCCAGCTTCACCTCGTCGAACTCAAACAGCTTTCTGTACTGCTTGATCAACGCATTCTTCGGCTCTGTCAGGATACGGATCAGCGCCTCCTGATCCAAACCCTCCAGCGTGACCGTGATCGGCACACGCCCGATAAATTCCGGGATCAGGCCGAATTTCATCAGATCCTGCGGCGCCACTTCCTTGAGAACAGCGCCGATATCCTTGCTGCTCTTCTCCACGATCTGCGCGTTGAAGCCTATGGAGTTGCGGTCCAGACGCTCTTCCACGATCTTCTCGAGTCCGTCGAAAGCGCCGCCGCAGATGAACAGGATATTGGACGTGTCGATCTGGATCAGCTCCTGATGCGGGTGTTTTCTGCCGCCCTGCGGCGGAACGCTGGCGATCGTCCCCTCGATGATCTTCAAGAGCGCCTGCTGCACGCCCTCGCCCGACACATCTCTTGTGATAGATACGTTTTCGCTCTTCTTGGTAATCTTGTCGATCTCGTCTATATAGATGATCCCGTACTGTGCCCGGTCGATATCGTAGTCCGCGGCCTGGATCAGTTTCAGGAGAATGTTCTCCACGTCCTCGCCCACATAACCGGCCTCGGTCAGCGTCGTCGCGTCCGCGATCGCAAAGGGCACATTGATGATCTTCGCCAAGGTCTGCGCAAGATAAGTCTTGCCGGAACCGGTCGGCCCGATCATGATGATATTGCTCTTCTGCAGCTCCACGCCGTCCTCGTCCGGCGGAGCCATCACGCGCTTGTAATGATTGTATACGGAGACGGACAGCACTTTCTTGGCCTCTTCCTGCCCGATCACATAGTCGTCGAGAAACCTCTTGATCTCCACCGGCTTTAAGAGATTGATCTCCATCTCCTCCGCTTCCGGCTCTTCCTCGTACTCCTCCTCGATGATGTCCGCGCAGATATCCACGCACTCATCACAGATATAGACGCCGGAAGGACCGGCGATCAGCTTTCTGACCTGATCCTGCGTCTTATTGCAAAAGGAACATCTCACCTTGTCATCAGAATTCTTTCCTGCCATTATAACGTTCCATGCCTTTCCCTATAACTATATACTTTAGAACAGCTTCCGCTTCTAAGATACGGCATTGGCATGATTGGTGATGATGCGGTCGATCAGACCGTAGCTCAACGCTTCCTCTGCGGTCTTCCAGTTATCTCTCTCCGTGTCCGCCATGACCACCTCAAAATCCTGCCCCGTATTCTGCGCCATGATCCTCGCCATTCTCTCCTTGGTCGCAAGGATATGCTTGGCGCTGATCTCGATCTCCGTCGCCTGTCCCTGTGCGCCGCCCGAGGGCTGGTGGATCATGATCTCCGCGTTGGGGAGCGCCATGCGCTTGCCCTTCGCGCCGCCGGCCAAAAGAAATGCGCCCATGCTCGCCGCCATGCCGATGCATACGGTGGATACGTCGCACTTGATAAAGTTCATCGTGTCATAGATCGCCATGCCCGCCGTAACGGAACCGCCCGGGCTGTTGATATACAGGTGAATGTCCTTCTCGGGATCCTCCGACTCCAGAAAGAGCATCTGCGCCACGATCACGCTGGCTGACGCATCGTTCACTTCCTCACCCAGAAAAATGATTCTTTCCTTTAACAGTCTCGAATAAATGTCGTAAGAGCGCTCCCCTTTGGAAGTCTGCTCAATGACATAAGGTATCAATGCCATGCCAATCCCTCCGTTTTTATCACGTCTCTATTGCTTGCCGTTTCCGGTCTTCTCTTTGCTTCTTACTTTATTTCTTGCTTTCCTTCGCGTTCTGGGCCACAAACTCCGCCGCCTTGCGCACCGCGAGATCCTGTATGATATTCTTCTTCTCGCGCTCGCCCATAAGCTCCCTTACCTTATCGACCTCCATCTGGTAAACTTCCGCCATGGTCGCAAGCTCCTTCTCGTAGTCCTCGTCGGTCACTTCGATGTTCTCGGCTTTCGCCACCGCCTCCAGCACGAGTCTGGATCTGATGCGCTCCTCAGCCTGCGGCTTCACCTGCTCTACCATCTGCTGATAACTCGTGCCCGTAAACTGGAAGTACTGCTCCATGGAAAGGCCCTGCATGGTGATCCGCTGCGCGAACTCGTCTACCATCTGTCTCTGCTGCGTCTCGAGCATCGCCTCGGGGATCTCCATCTCGGAATCCTCCACGACCGCCTTGACAGCCGCTTCCTCTCTGGCGTTCTTCGCGTCCTTTTCCTTCTTCTCCGCAAGATTTTTCCTGACGTCTTCCCGGTACTCGGCCAGCGTGTCAAACTCGGACACTTCGCTCGCGAACTCGTCGTCCAACTCGGGAAGCTCTTTTTCCTTGATCTCTTTGACCACACACTTGAATACGGCGTCCTTACCCTTCAATTCCTCAGCCTGATAGTCTTCCGGGAAAGTCACCTTCACTTCCACCTCTTTGCCGATCTCGGCCCCCACAAGCTGCTCCTCAAAGCCGGGGATAAACGCGCCCGAGCCGATCGTGAGCGGATAGTTCTCGCCCTTGCCGCCCTCGAAGGCCACGCCGTCCACAAACCCTTCAAAGTCAAGCGTTGTGATGTCGCCGTCCTTCACCGGCCTGTCCTCGACCGTAATGTTTCTCGCGTTGTTCTCACGCTCTCTGTTGATCTCGGCGTCCACCTCTTCCTCGGTCACTTCCGCGTCGATCTTGTCGATCTTGACGCCCTTGTACTTGCCGAGCTTCACCTCCGGCTTCAAGGCCACCGTAGCGGTAAATATAAAAGGCTTGCCCGCCTCGATCTGCGTCACCTCGATCTTCGGGGAAGATACGATATCCTCCTCGCATTCCGAGAGCGCCTTGTCGTATGCGTCCGGGATCAATTCGTTGGCCGCGTCCTCATAGAACACTTCCTTGCCGTACATCTTCTCTACTATCTGGCGGGGCACCTTCCCTTTTCTGAAGCCCGGGATACTGATCTTGCTCTTCTGCTTCTGATATGATTTCTCGATCGCCTTCTCCAGCTCTTCCGCGCTCGCTTCAATGGTCAGCTTCGCCATGTTCTTCTCTAATTTTTCGACCTGTAAACTCATTCGCTGGGTTCCTCCTTCAACTGTATCTGTATAATCACAGTCATTTAAGCATTATAGCACAAACTCTCAGAAAATACCAGTGCTACTTTTACGCCCTGCAATAATTTTACGTCTTCTTCCCGGTGGGTCGTGACGATCATCGTCCTTCCGTCCAGCCGCTTTGTCAGATAAGCGGCGGTACGGCCGCGGTTCTCCTCGTCCAGACCCGCAAAAGGCTCGTCAAGAACAAGCAGTTCATGCGCCGAGAGCGCCGCCCTGAGAAGCGCCACACGTCTGCGCATGCCGCCGCTCAGCTCCCTGACCGGTTTCGTCAGGCAGTCCTCGGGCAGGATCTGCGACGCCTCCCGCCTGACATACGCGATCATCTGGCTCCTGCTCATTTCCCGGCTGCGCGCGCTTCTGCCCATACCCAGCATGATATTGCAGACGGCGTCGTACTCCTCGCACAGCCTGTCTTCCTGAAAAACCATTCCCGCATGTGCGGGCACGCCCGTCACGCTTCCCGCATCTGCATTGTCCAGTCCGGTCAATATCCGCAGAAAAGTGGTCTTCCCCGCTCCGGAAGGCGCCATGATAAGGTAGCGGCCGCCTTTTTCCATATGGAGGCTGTAGTCCCTGAGCACCTGCAGTTCGCCGAAGGCTCTGCTGACATGCGACACGCTGATCGCACCCGTATCCTGCCCGGACGTGCTCCCGCTGCCGCCGTCCGCCGCCGCAGAGACCTTCTTTTCGGCCCCTGGCCGCGCGGACAGGAACGGATAGGGCTTCCACGCCCCGAAAGCCCTCACCAGCCGGAGGACCGCCTTTTCAAACAGAAAGCTGAGCAGAATGATCGTCAACGTCCAGGCGAACATGCCGGCGGTGTCCAGATAGATCTTGGACATGTAGAGCCTCTCTCCCAGCGAATAGTCCGGCAGACCGATGACTTCGGCCGCCACCCCCGATTTCCAGCTCATGCCGAGGGATATTTTGAGACAGCTTCCGAGATATGGCATCAGGGCCGGCCTGTATATATAGAAGAACCGGTTGAAGCGCCCCACGCCGAAAACGCGCGCCATTTCGAGCAGCTTCGCGTCGGCGCTCTCCAGACCCGATATCGTGTTTACATATACGTTGGGAAATACGATCAGAAAGCTGATAAAAAAGGACAGCTTGGAAGAACCGAACCATATGAGGAGCAGCACCACAAAAGACGCTACCGGAATGGACTTCATGGCGGAGACCACGGGGGCAAGCAGTTCCCTGACAAGCGCAAAACGGCAGCTAAACGCGCCGAGCGCCAGCCCGACGGCAAGGGCCAGGAAAAATCCCAGCCCTATCCTGAAAAGAGAGCAAAAAACGATCCGCAGAAAATCCGGCTGCGTCATGTTCTGCCAAAATGCCTGCAGAACCTCCGCCGGGCCGACCAACAGGATACTGTTGTCCGTCCATACCGCCGCAGTCTGCCATACGGCGATCCAGAACAGTATGATGACCGTTTTTCTTATTTTTGTCCGCATGCCCACCTCTTTTATACTCGCGGCGCTTGTTTCCCTTTCGCGCCTAGTTTACGTAGTAAAAATCGTCAGCCGGCAGCTTTCCTCCCACCGAGGAGGCGTCCTGCTCGAACAGCACTTCAAGATATCCCGCCAGCGCCGTCTTCATGTCTTCGCCGTCAATATACGTGATGTTGCACTGCGGCATCGCTTTGGCCGCCACCGGCGCTTTCTCGACGATCCCTGCCGCCGCTACCAGCTCTGCCGCTTCCTCCACATTCTCGTTTGCGAAGTCCGTGCTCGCCGCATGCTCCTCCAGAAACTTATCGACCGCAGCTTTGTGCTCTGCAAGGAAATCGTTGCGCACTACCGTCACGCCCGTCACCAGACTGCTGCCGCCTTCTCCCTGAACCTTGGCCCACTCCTCGGTCAGATCCAGCACAACGGACAGACTCTCGTTCTGCGCACACGCCGCCGTCACAAAAGGCTGCGGCAGCACGCCGATAGCATCCGGCGTCTGGGCAAGCACCGCCGCCACCTCCGTGGCCTCGGATTTGTATTCCAGCGTCACATCCCCTGCGACGCCGTTCTCCCGCAGCAGATACTGCAGCACATAGTCCGGGGTCGTTCCCTTGCCTGTCAGATAGACGGTCCTGCCTTTCAGATCCTCCATGCTCTGCACCGTATCGTCGCCCGACACCATATACAGGACGCCCAGCGTGTTGATATCGATCACCGACACGCCGCCTTCGGTCTTGTTGTACAGCACGCTGGCAACATTGGCCGGCACAAGGACGATATCCAGATCGCCCGATATCATGGACGGCAGCAGCTCGTCCGCCGCCGCTGCCATTTGAAATTCATAATTGTTTGCCGCCTCTTTCTTATCCGCCTGATCCATCAGATAGACAAGGCCCATGGAAGTAGGCCCCTTCAGCGAGCCGATCTTCACGTCCACGGCCTCGTAATCGTCCGTCTTTGCGGCTTCCTTCTCCGCCGCAGCTTCCGTTTCTCCGGTCTGTGCCGCAGCGTCCGTTCCGGCCTCCTGCTCCTCGTCTGCAGTCTGTTCCGTCTCCGCCGCCTGTGTGTCCGCCGTCTCGCCGACAGCCGCAGCCGTTTCGCTCTGTGTACCGTCTGCGCCGCAGCCTATGAGCGTCAGGGCCAAGAGCGCCAATCCCATCATTACCGTTACCGCTTTCTTTTTCATATGTTTTCTCCTTTTCTTTCTGACCGGGAGCTTTTCGCGTCACGGGGCTCCCGCCTGGATCGCCTGTGACACAGAAAAAGCGCGTCCGTCAAGGCGCACTTCAACATCGCAATTATGTATCTCAGCGGCCTTCCCTCTCAGCAGACGCCCTCTCGGGCTGTTCTTCGAGTGTCAGAATCATATATTATCGTGCCCCGTCAGTCATCACTTTCGGGTAACCGGCACGGCTTTCGCGCATCGTTTCTGCAGCACAGCCCGTACCGATGATCAGTATACTATATATTCCGGCAAAAAACAACCCGCCTGATCACTCAGACGGGTCGTTTTTTACTGCCGTTTGCTTATTTCATCTGCTCTTCCTGGCTCTTGATCATTCTGCGGACCATCTCGCCGCCGATAGAACCTGCCTCCTTGGAAGTCAGGTCGCCGTTGTAACCCTCTTTCAGAGTTACGCCAAGCTCAGATGCAACCTCAGTCTTGAAACGATCCATCGCTGCCTTAGCCTCAGGAACTTCAACTCTATTCGTCTTGTTGCTTGCCATTTTTTTCACCTCCGAAATACATTTGACGGATTCCTTTGCAGGGATCTCGTTCTGTTATCTATATGATCGAGATAAGCGCTATGGATTTACGCTTATCTCAGATAAGGTCTTTCTGCCGCCGGAATAAGATCCCGACAGTGCGGCGATCCGCCGCCGGAGCCTGTAATCTGCGAAAGCGTTCACTATATCGCTTATCTTGATGTTAGTATGTTCGGATCGAAAAAAAATATTTTGGTAACTTTTGTCAAGATACCTTAAGCCTGATAGACCAGCTTTTCCTTCATCTGCGCCGCTGCCTCCGCGCCGGCGAACTGCTCTAAGATCGCAAGCGCAAACGGGATCGCCGTTCCCATGCCGCGGCTCGTGATGACAGTGCCGTCCACGACCGCTTCCTCCCGTTTCACGTCCGCGCCCTCCAAATGGCTCTCGAAGCCGGGATTGGAACACGCTCTTCTCCCCTGCAGGATTCCCTTATGGCCGAATATGCTGGGCGCGGCACAGATCGCCGCAATATATTTTCCTTTCCTGTAAAACTCGTCCACCTTGTCCATCAACGGCTCATACGCCTCCAGATTGGTCGTTCCCGGCATACCGCCCGGCAGGACAAGGATATCCGCCGTTTCGAGATCCGCCTCCGCAAACAGCTTATCCGTCTTGACCGTGATGCCGTGGGAGCCTGTCACCTCGCGCTCGCCCGTGACGGATACCATATCCGCCGCAACGCCGCCTCTGCGCAGGACATCGACCACAGTCAGCGCCTCGATCTCCTCAAAACCCGTCGCAAAAAAAATTGCCGCTCTGCTCATCTTAAACCTTTGCCCTCCATACTATAATATTCTGCAAAATCCCTGTAACATGCGTCCGGAGCCGAACGCCTTGCATCTATATTTAATCATAGCATGGTTTTTCCATGAAAAAAAGAGGCATATTTGCAGCCGCCGGCAAGCGGTTGGAGTAAAGATATTGTCAGTTGATAGAAAATAAATAAATAAAAAGAGTATTGGTTCCTTGAGGTATAATGATT
>CANQTF010000007.1 GCA_947626745.1 uncultured Lachnospiraceae bacterium | reverse complement strand
TTGGTACTCCTTTCGGTTTTTGTTTTTTGGGTCAAAATCATTATACCTCAAGGAACCAATACTCTTTTTATTTATTTTCTATCAACTGACAATATCTTTACTCCAACGACAGTAATCATATACCCCCTGCCATATTGCCCTTAAATTCCGCCATTTTCCCTGTGCCGCCCAGATAACCGCCCATGCCAGTCGATTACAAAAAAAATAGATGCAAAAAATAATAAATCTCTTCCCCATATGCATCCGGCTACACATCAGCCAATTTCTCGTGATATAGTATGCATTTTCCGGACGCTCATTTCCCTTTGACGAACCGTTTACCTTGTGATATACCAATGCGTCGGCACAATACCAAATAGGCACGCCCCGTTCCTTTGCCCGCAGACTATACTCCGTGTCCTCGGAATATAAGAAAAAACTCTCATCAAGAAACCCAAGTCTGTTCAAAATCTCTTCCGTCAAAAACAGACAGCAGCCATTGGCGAAATCACAGTAACCACTCTTTCGAAATTTTTCATTATCCTGTTTGTTATAGCCGTAAGGTATCTGCTTTTTGATAATTTTGGAAAAGCCTCCGCCGGCGCACCATATGATATCCGGCTTGTCCGCATAAAATATTTTCGGCACGACAATAGCTCCTGTCCGCTTTTGGTCCCGAAACATTTTTTCTATTGCATGAGAATCTATTTCCGTGTCATTATTTAAAAGCAAAAAGTTACGTATTCCCTGCCTTTGCAATACCCGAATCCCTTCATTGTTTGCTCTGGAAAAGCCATAATTCTCCTTTAACGAAATAATCATAACCTGTTCACGGCTCTCGGCCCAATTCCGGCGCAGCAATTCCAATGAGCCGTCAGTGGAAGCATTATCGACCACTATTATATGAATCTGCTCTTTGACCGTACTGCTTAAAATAGACGCAATGCATTTATCATTATATTGCTTTCCATTATAATTGACTAAAACCACGCCTATTTTTTCTTCCATTTCCGCACCCGTTTGTCTGTACCTTCATTTAATAATTCAACCGTCGCCGTTAAAAGCAGCCGCCACCTTGAAGATAATACTCATATATTTCTCTTACCGTCATATAGATATCATACTCCGGTTCCCATCCCAACCGCTTTTTTAACAGGCTATTATCGCAATGGATCACCGGATTCTCTACGGGACGTATCAGATGTTCATCCACTTTAATAGATACCTTCTGTGTTGACAGTGATATGATGTATTCAAGAATTTTCTGCAATTCGATACTGTCACCGCTGCCAACATTATATATCACATTATAATCGTCACTCTCAATTATCATTCTATAGGCTCTTACTATATCCTTTACATTACTAAAATCTCTTTTGATATTTAAGTTCCCGACCCGAATATCTCCGTCAGCATTATTTTGAGAAATCTCGGACACCTGCTTGCACCATGAAGGAATTACAAAATTATCCGTTTGTCCAATCCCCGTGTGATTGAAAGCGCGCACAAAATGAATCTTCATGTTATACCTTCTTCTATAAAGATCACAAAAATTTTCCAATGCCATTTTTGAAATAGCGTAAGGATTCGAAGGATTCAATCTACTCTGTTCGTTTAAAGGCGTTTCAGAGATATCATACTCTTCACTGGAACCGATCATTAAGACATCACAGTCTGTTCCACATTGAACAACCGATTCTAATATATTGATAGCTCCGCACACATTGACCTCAAACGTACGTCTGGGTATTTTCCATGATATTCCCACATTACTTTGCCCTGCCAGATTAATGATGCAAGTCGGATTGACCTCCGCAATAATATTTTTCACACCATCGCCATCCATCAAATCACAAGAATACCAAATTGAATACTCTTTATGCGACTTCCCGGCATTTTGTCCGGCTCCGTATATATCATATCCATGGCTTTTTAACTCGTCGGCCATATATTTCCCTACAAAACCGTCCGTTCCAAATATCAGGGCTTTCCTCATATATTTACCCTCCCTCCTAATTAGCTCCATCAGCACTCATATACCCGATATTTTCTCACACATCCGATATCAGAATCACCACAGAACAGCCTTTAACAGTTCGTAGTATTTCTTTGTCAGTTTCATCTGATCGTACGCTGTAAAATCAAATTCCTTGATATGATCTTCTGGACTTATCATCACCCGGACCCATTCATCCGGATCATATGGATCTGTTACATAGTTTGCTTTTCCTTGTGTTACCTCCGGTATACTTGTTCTATTTGTTGTAATAACTATGCTGCCAAACAGCATCGCTTCAATTGGAGGCATGCCAAATCCTTCAAATACACTCGGGAACAAAAAGGCCCTGCAATACTTATACAAAGCATTTCTCTCTGCATCCTGCACAAATCCCGTTAATATCACCTGTTGCTCCAGCCCTTTGTCTTTGATCTGCTGCTCCAATTCATGCTTACTTTTGCCGTTGACCCCTGAAACTAAAAGCTTACACGGCAAATCAATACCCTGCTCCTTGATCCTACGCATTACCTCAATCAATGTACCGAGATTTTTATGAGGTATCAGCTGTGCAACCGTATAATAATACTCGTTTTCTTCAATATTGTATTTTTTCAGCAAATCTTCCCGGGTAATTTCTTCCGTATAGTTTACCGTAATTGGAATGTGTATTGTCGTTATCTTATCGTCCCTAATATGATATCTGTCAATAATATCATTTTTTACCCAATCAGTTGTTGTTACAATCTGCTTGGACCAATGCGTGTCCAACCACCAGCACAATTTAGAATACGCAACTTCATAAAAAGGATGATATTGCGGATAATGCGCCGCTTGAAGATCGTGGATAGTATTGACATAAGTAATACCGCCATTGAAGAGCGGTCTGCAGTAGACCGGAATAAAACATCTGCGTATTCCGTGCCGCCTCAAAAAATGATTTTGGCAAAAAAACTGCCACAAAATTCTTTTCCCAATATTGGCTGACAATACATTGGTTTCCAGTAGAGAGAACCGTTTATCCTGCGTATAATTGCTAAATGTATCCTTATTGTCCTGCGAAACAAGCAAAACGAATTGAAACGGCTCTTCCAACTTTAAAAAACCGTCCAAAAGATTTCTGATATAAAATTCCGTACCACCCACCTGTTTTGGGCGGAGCCACAGTAGATCAATCGCTATTTTTTCCATAATATATTTACCAAACTTATTTACCAAACAAGAGCTTTTTCCACCATGCAGATACTTCCAATATTTTTGCAAACATTACGCAAAGCGCCGCCACAATAACTGCCGCCATCACCGCAATAATAGCCCCTCCCAATCCCGTTTGTGCTAAATAGAGCCATTGCTTTATTCCTGTCCTTAGTATAAAACCATGCAATAAGTATATTTCGAGAGAATATCCCCCCCCACATAACATATCCCTCTCGCCCATGTCGATGGCTTCCACGTATCTTTCCATTTCCACAGCACTGCTATCACACAGAGTGATAAAAAAATTCTAACGACCTGAGTCTCCCATCGATTATCATAAAACGAAAACGACGGAAACGCTATTGCATATAGCAATATAGCTAAAGCAGTGATCCATTCGTTGCGCAGCAATCGGGAAATCCATTCAAAATCAGAAACCAAAACTGCGGCATAATAGGGTATTGCATAACTAAGCATATTGATCAAAAATGTTTGCTTTGTGATAATTGCCAGCAAGCACACCATCATTTCTATTGCCAGAATTGTCATTATGCTTCTTAAAAGGGCAAATTGACCCAACCTTTGATTGCTTTTCCAATACAGATAATGCGTTATTTTTAAACCATATAATACAACAAGAAACCACAATCCGTTATATTGATATCCCCAGAAAACCGAGCCTATATTTTTTATGTCAATACAGAATCCTAACCCGTTATCAAAAAATGCATACAGAAAAGACCAACTCAAATATGGAAGCAAGATACCTACGGTCCGCTTTAATAGCATCTTCTTTTCCTGACCGGCATAGCGCTCGCGCCTCTGTTCTTCAATATAGGCGGAAACAAAAAATAAAAGCGGCATATGAAAAGAATATATACTATTGAACAATATGTTACAGGAGAAAACATTATTCGCCAAATGCCCTGCAACCATTGCAATAATTGCTATTCCTTTCAAAAAATCCATATAGGCATCTCTGTCTTCATGTCTCATTTTTCTCTACCTTCCATATTCCCTGCATTAGATTCCATCTCCCGAACTCTTTTCTCCAGCATACTGATCTCCTGGATCAGCGTCCTGATCTTCATCTGCTGTCTGGATACGATGGCAGTCAGCGTCATCAGGATCATCAGAATGAACGCGATGCACAGGATATACAGCCCGTTCATATTGCTCTCGATGCCAAGCATTCTGGCAAACCGTACCAACAGCTCCGGGAAATAGATCATGATCCCCATGACAACTCCGGCAGCAAGCCATATAAGCGTATATTTCAGCTCCAGCATCCTGCGTTTCAGATAATACAGTATGATGATAAAATAACAGACTACCGCAATGGAAAGCGTGATCTGCAATGGTCTTGGAATCATTTCTGCCTCCTTACCCCGAAGCTCAGTCTTCGGATCAGCATCGCCAGCGTTACTTTGACCATATAATAAACAGATCTCTTTAAGTTAATGGAGCTTGTCCCGTTCTCACGCTCCCGCATGACCACGGGATATTCTTTGATCCTGCCTCCGTATACCGCTGCGATGACCATCGCTTCCGGTTCCGGATAATCCGCCGGATAATCCAACGCAAATACCCGGATCAGCTTTCTGTTGACAAGACGATACCCGCTGGTGATATCCCGTACCCGCACGCCCGTCAATATAAATCCCAAGATGCTCAGGAACTGGATCCCTGTCCTGCGAAGGCCGGAAGACTGAAACCCTTCCTTTCTGACAAAGCGGGAACCGATGACACAATCCGCCCCTTGTTCGTCCATATACGCGATCATATCTTGTAAAAAAGAGACATCGTGCTGGCCATCCCCGTCGATCTGAACCGCCAGATCATAGTCATTCTCCCACGCGTATCGGTATCCTGTCTGAACTGCTCCCCCTATTCCCAGATTGACGGGGAGATGCAGCACATGATAGTGATTTTCCCGGCAGATCTCTTTCGTCGCATCCGTCGAACCGTCATTGACGATGACATAGTCGTACTGGGGATAATTTGTTGTCAGATCGTCAATTACCTTTTCGATGTTTCCCGCCTCGTTATAAGCCGGAATAATGATTAAAACTCTTGCCATATCAGCACTCTCCCGTCCGAAAATGAGCCTTGCCTTTGTCAACCTCGTGAACGGCGTCCCCGAAAGCGCTCCCGGATCGAACGTCCATAAATTTTCCACACCTGCATAAGCAGAAGGAAATACGCTATATAGAAAATACCGAAATCATAGACCAAATATCTCTGTAAACCCGCAAACACCACCGAGATGATCGTCACCATACAGATATTGACGATCAAAACGGCTGCCATAAATTCCCCGTATGCCCTATCCGCCTTTTTATCTTTATACGCCCACACCATAAGCGCAAACGCCGAAAGATACACAAACAGTGTATACAGATGGCACAGAAGATATATTTCCTCTATCTGAAAAAATACCGTAAAGACAAATGCCGCGGGCAAAAGCCGAAATGAATGATATAGCACCCTGCCAAAATGGGCTTTGATCAGTGTCATACCAATCTGCCGTTTCGCCTCATTATCTGCCAGACCGAAGGTAAGTATTCCATCTCCCATCACTGCACCTCCGATGTCTTTCCATATCCACAGGCCGGGCGTCGCGTAGACATATCTTCCTTTCCCTTCGTCCACGGCGGCATAACAGTCCAGGAAAGTCTGCCGCAGCTTCTCATCCGCAAAAAGCTGATGATCTTCATAATCAGCCTCATACATCCCTTTGGAAAAGATCAGCGTGAGATACTGACCCGACAGCAGGGCGGAATCCGTTTTGGCCATATCCCGATGATCTGCCGATCCCGCCTCTTCTGTCGTTGCGCCCCGATCCGCAGACACGTCCTGTTCCGATGCCGTAAACGGCATGTGCCACTGCGCCGATGCGATTTTTCCGGTCATCCACACACCTGAAATGCTGATCAATACACAACCGACCAACCCGGCCAGTCCGCCTGTTATCCTAGATTTTCGCCGGCCCCACGTCCGAGAGAGCGCGATATACAGAAAAATGATCCCGTCCACTCCGAACAGCATCTGCATCTGGGATCTGATCGATGAGAGCAAAAGCGTCATGCCAAACAGAACTGCAATCCACCGAAAACGTTTTGTCCAAACGGCTTTCAGCAGAACCGCCATGAACAAATAAAATGCCGCATAGGCGATCCCTTCCGTCAGGATCCACTGAGTCGCCATACTCCCGGGCAATTCTGTCGTAAAGGGCACAAGCGCAAGCACACATGCCATATATCCCTGCCAGTACGGCAGCCGAAACCGTCTTCTTAACATCTGCACAAAAATCCAGATACAGCCGGCCGCAAACAGCGCCTGTTCCACTGCCACTGCATACAGAAATGCGTCTTCGCCGAACAACAGTCTGTTAAGTTGTAAAAAAAACGGATACGTAGGCATAACACCCTCTCTATGCGGTTTATAATATATATAATTCGGGCTGTCATCACACAACAAGTAACCCCTTGTGCCGATCAATAAAAACGCAGCCAACGGGATCATAAAAAGTGACAGGGAAAACAACACAGTGCGCTGCTTCTCATTAAGCCTTAGTGCCTTGATCTTATTTACAATATGATTCATGATGTCTCTTTACCTTTCCTCCCGACAAATCCTTATCTACAATTCCGGCCTTTTCTATGGTAGTTGATACCTTTACTTAGTATCTTCATATCCTCATACTGCTGTCCGCTGCTTCTCTTCTGTATTCTGGCGCTGTAACTGACCTGTGACAGCCCCGCAACCAATCCCTGACATGCCGCCAACGTCAACATATCTCTCAAAACCTCATAGCCTAATATATAATGGTGGTCAGCTCTGTCTGACTGGCTTTTCATCACAGTCTCTTTGCCGCTGCTCCTTACAACGTCTGTATAATATATCAATCGATCGCCCAAATTGTCTTCAAATAACCGAATCGCACCGCTATCGTCCGTCGCCAGAAAAACGCGTTCATACTTTTTCTCATCTAACAGCTTCAGTGTCTCATGCAGATACTCAACGGCATCGATGCATATTGGGTGACCGTTATAATTTCTTTTAAAATCAGTTCCCCTGATATGAACGCCAAGCACCTGCCTACCCTGCAACATATTCTCTATACTCTCTGCAATCATAGGCGCTACGATCTTATTTAAACGGATATACTTCCTGCTTATATCCCCGAGGGCAGTAATGTATTCCTCCGTCATGCCATATCCAGTCTTCCCCCCCCCACTTTTTGATCTATTGAGCTGCCCCGCCAATGCTCCGTTTTCTTTGCGGCAGCGCAAAACCATCTTGTAATTCTTCAGTTCATCAACGCCGATGCCGCAGGGCTGCTCAAAATAATACTCAAACGGATTATTCGTACCGTTTACCGGGTGATCTTCCCGATAACTGTATTGCTCTCCATACTCTACCACAGCCTTCATGCCATAATAATCCGCATAATACAAAAGGCCGAGAAGCCGGTTATGATCCGCAAAAAAACCGGAATTGGACGGTTCCATCTTAATATGATAAATGCATTCCGGCAATGCCTTTCCGCCAAATTCTTCTATATTGACCAGCGAATAGTCACCGGATATATCCATGATATTTTTGAAAAATCTGGAATTGTTTCGCTGTTGAAAGCAATATTTTAAAAGGGCGATCTGTTCCTTCCTGTTCACAACTATACCTCCGCTCGATGATGATCATGCCTCTTTATGTCCAAACACATATTCTTTAGACCGCTGCACCACCTTGCCGTCACATACTTCATATATAATATCTGCATTTCTTATCGTGGTCAGCCGATGGGCTATCACAATGATCGTCTTCACCCCCTGCAGACTTTCGACAGATTCCATAACTGCAGTTTCCGTTTCATTATCCAGTGCGGAAGTCGCCTCATCCAAAACCAATATTTCCGGGTCATGATACAGCGCTCTTGCGATCCCGATCCGCTGGCGCTGTCCGCCGGATAGGCGTACTCCCCTGTCGCCAACCATCGTATCAAGACCATCCGGAAGGGACTCTGCAAATTCCAACAGCTGTGCTTTACGCAATGCCTCCATAATCGCATTATCATCGATTTCGTCTTCCATGATACCAAACGCCACATTGTTGCGGATCGTATCGTCTGAAAGATAAATAGATTGCGGGATATAACCGATCTGATGATGCCATGTAGATAAGTTTTGAAATATATTGATATCATCAGCGGTAACTTTGCCCAACTGCGGAGGCAGCAATCCCAAAATAATATCCACCATCGTCGTCTTGCCTGCACCCGATCCCCCAATAAATGCCACCGTTTTTCCCTTTGGTATGATACAGCCCGTATTATCCAGTATCTTTTTATCTGAATCCGGATACGAATAGGTAATATTTTTAGCCACTATCTGCTTCTCGAAATTCCACTCCTTATGTTCATCGATTTCCTGTTTTTGAAGAGCCTCAACACTTTTCAGGTCATTATAGACCAATTCCACAGAAGGATACGCATACAAAATATTATTAAGATATTCATTGATCTTGCCTACTGACGGCATAAGACGGAATGCCGCCACCGCAAAAACAGAAAGCTGCGGAATAAAAACGGTAATATCGTCCTGCTGTCCAAAATACATTTTTACAATGATTGCCAGAAGCAGCCCCGTCATACTTACCGCTTCCACAATATACTTAGGTGTGATGGATATCAGCATATTCAGTCGGAGCCCTTTAATATAAAGCTTATAATATTTCTCATAGTTACACACAAAGTAATTTTCTCTGCCTAATACCTTAACCTCTTTCACACCGCCCATAGACTGATTTACCCATTGATACAGCTTGGCCTTATAAGTCTGTGCATCTTTTCCAAGCCGCTTGGAAAACCTCTTGGTGATAACGGTAAACAGGCCTACGCAGCATACAAGCAGTCCTACCACCACCGCAGTGATCGACTTACTGACGCCAAACAAATATATGCCGATCACGCCGCACACCACGACCTCTGCGATCAGCCGCAACGTATGCATCAATGCCTGTGAAAACAAGGCCGTATCCTCCTGCAGACTTCTCTGCAGTTCCGCCACATTCTTATTCAGATGAAAGGTATACGGTTCATGAAGATAAGCCGTCAGCAGCTTCGTGGACATTTTTCTCTGCATATTATAAGAGAATCTTAGGATAAAACTCTGTTCGAGCCATAAAAAAACATTTTTAAAAATATATATACCGATAATACAGAGCGCCATGATCGCCAGAAAAGCTTTTGTGTTACTGCACCTCGACAGTTGATAAAAAAAATCCAAATAGGGATTTTCCCTGATCGTGTCGGCATTCATGATAATCTCTACAAAAGGTGAAAAAACAGCCACCCCCAACAGTTCCATAAAACTGCCGATAACGACCATAATCAGTAATAATGCTATTTTGATCTTGTCCTGTGATTTGAAAATATAATTCAGTTTACTGTACATATAAATACCTTCTCTGCAGAATCTTGGTGCTCTTATGCTATCACAACCGCTAATACTGGGGTCACAGCCACACCCTGATCTGTTCCAGATACTCATGGTAACCCGCAGCGCGGTTTGCCTCTTCGCCAACGATATCGTGTTTTTCGATCGGTATCTTATCAACGGCCTTTCTGATGTACCACTCGTACTCCAGATCCAAATTGCCTATATCCAATACGCGATAGCCCTGTCGGAACAATTCTAATGCGAGAAATTTTGCAGCGACACCGACAGAGAGAAGGAACAGTCTGTCCCTGTCATAGCGCAGACACGCTTCCATGATCGAGGGCAGTGTACCGTATGCGTCTTTCGGCGGACAGATGACGCGCTCGATACTTGCCGTACCGGCAAACAGATCGTTCCCGACGCCGTTGTGCGTCCGCGCTCCTTCCACGATAACGACATCTCTATTCTCCCATATTTTTCTTATTTTTGCAAACCATCTGTCGCATCGGCTCTTGTCCTCGCCAAAATAATAGCACCGTGACACAAAGGTGGAACCGTATACCCTGTTCGGATCGCAATATTTTTCATAAGTTTTCCTGCAGAAAAGAAGGTGGTCCTGCCAAAACCGTTTACTCGCCCCACAGTGATCGGAAAGCGTTGCAAAGATATCCGGGATCGTCACGATCAGGTCATCATAGCGGTATCCTAGGATTTCCGACAGACCCTCGCTGATCTCCGATGACGCCTGTTGGAGCGCAATGCCTTTTTCCCGTATCATCATGATCTCGCCGTCCCCGAATCGCACCATGCTCTTCTCGGTATGCAGCAGTTCGTCGAGCGTCTCGTCAATGGTCAGCACCTTTATGGAACAGGGCAGGATATGTTTTTCATACAAAAAATATATAAACGCCGCCAGAATCTCCTTGGTCCGCTTCTTAATATGCGACATATACCATACTCCTTTTTCTTCTAATCGTTCTTGATCTTCTCCAAGATCTCCATAATGCCGTCATAGTATCTTTGAAACGTATATTTTTCTGCTGCCGCTCTGTACCCTGCCGCGCCCATCTCTCTGATCTTTTGGCGGTCTGCCAAAAGCAATTCCAGTTTTTTCTGCAGGTCTTCGCTGTCGCAATCCCGAAACTGATAGCCTGTCACGCCGTCTTCCACGTAACATGCCGCACCGTTCGCATCGCTGCATATGACAGGGAGGGAAAAACTCATAGCTTCCAATTGGGACACCGTAGCGGGCTCTTTTGTACTTGGGATCACATAAACATCCGCCGCAGCATATTCTGCATCCATGTTTTTCCTTGGCACGTTGGTTTTAATCGTTATAATGGTTTCCAGATGGTGTTCTTTCACATAATCAACCACCTTGGCGTGATACTCTTTCTGAAAGCGGGTCGTCGCCTCTCCGACAAGCGTCAGATGAAGGGGATACACCTTTGACAATTGTTCTGCGACCGCCGCAAGCATCAGATGATGTTTGCGTTCCTCATACTTCCCGACGCAGAGGATATTGATCCGGTCTCCCTCAAAATAAGTCCTTTGCTCGGGAGCAAGCTGCGGGTCGGTAACGAAAGGGATGAAGAAGTCATTCTCCTTAACAGATATTCCATGACCAGTCACGCCATACACCGGCGTCATTCGCATTTTAGGCGTAAATCTGTTCACTAACCGGTGTGGCAGATCCTTTTTTTCAGGTCCCGACAGATAAGGACTCTGGTTATACAAAATGCACGGATATCCACGTCTTACACAATGCTTATAAACACACATGGAATATATTGATTTTTCCCGTGTAATGACTATATCCGGTTGAAAATCATCCATTATCCTCCACAGTTTTCTTATGGGTGGAAATCCATATTTCATTCCCGCCACCGCCGCTTTGGATACATCTCCGCCCAAAATCCGTGTATATAAAAAAGAAAAAAAACGCCAGATTGCCGAATATCCAAGAACGATCGGTTCGACACAGGAATAATCCTCAATGATCGCCCTATAGTGACTGATAAAACAGACTTCGTGCCCCTGTTCTTTCAGGCCTTTCATAATATTCATCTGATTTGTGTGATACCGAGGCGCTACATACAAAAATCTCATATATCATACCCTCTCTTCAGAAGCCGTTACCGCTGTGGCACCCTACTTGTTACCACGGAAGATGCCTGTTGATCTTACCGGCCAATCCTGTCGTTTTCCTGTTCATTATTTTTCGTTTATCAAACAGTCCGTCAAGATCCTTCTGCGACTCCACATAATCCCACCAATAGCGCGCTTTATTGACACCCCTGTTGTTCCAGGGTTTTTCTCCGGTATAATGGAGTATGCGCGGATCCGCCCATGCATCCGCCGCCTCTTCTTCGGTGTAGATACCTTCCGTGTGATACATATTGAAATCTTTCTTTTCCAGATGCGCCGCCACATTATAGCAGAGCGGCAGATATGCTATCCTGCCCTTACACGTAATGTTCAGGATATCCTGATCCTGATAATGGTACTGTTTTTGTGCCATAGCCATCCACCTGTCATCCGGATCAAAATCACGTATCGCTTTCAGGTTCATTACAAGGACGCCGCCATTGATATATTGCCCCTGCATTCCCTCCAATTCTTTCGCATATCCCTTCTTCTCAAGCACTTCCCATGTATTCTTAAAATTATTGGCTCCCTTTACCCCTGCAAGCAGAAACTGCTCCATCTGTAGATCCCAAAGTTCTGACAAGGACGCTCTGAAAAGTACGTCCACATCTACATAGATCACTTTATCAAGTTCAGGGAGCAGCCGGTGGATACATAGTCTGAGATATGTACTTTTCGTCACTCCGCGCACTTCATAGCCATGCTCATAGGACGCCGGCGCATCGCAGACTGTCAGGATGCTTTTGCCGTCCCTGTCCTCTATTATCTTCCGCATATACGGGATCTGTTCCTTTGCCTGTCCACTGCATACACAATAGATATCATAATGTTCATCCGGCTTCTTAGCATCCAACAGACTTGCCGCTGCGACACAGGCCGGCGCCGCCATCTTTTCATCAAAGCAAAAAACGATATTCATTCTGCTGTCCATAGTGTTCTCCTCATCGGCTCTATCAACTATAAGGATCTTGCATTATATGATGAACGCCAATATCCCGCCCAACAGACCGCCGAGCAGCACACACATGGCAACGAGCCGTATCCGCTCCATCCGCACGATATCTCCGGAAAAATACTGTATCTCATCGCCCGGCTCAAAATCGCCCATACGCTCATAGCCCATATATTCCGGCGCATCCTCCTCATATCGGATAATATCTTCCGTGATATCTTCACAGTTGTCTCTCGCCGTTACATACCCTTTCGGCAGATCGACCGTTAGGGCGGCCGCAGCTGCAATTATGACACCTGCCAGGATCCCGGCAGAAAGTACGCGTTTCTTCCGCTCCAGACGCGTCCGGACTGTCCGGCACATCTGTGCCGCGCCTGTAAGATCCATGTCGATCTTTCGCCCTCTCCCGAGGCAAATACCGATCTCCCTGTCTTTTCTTCCGCCCAAACTTCTGTAGATCTCCTGCCCGATCAATACAAAGGCGATATTCTTAAATGCGGTATTAAACAGGAACGGCTCGGTGAGCCCTGCCGCCGCCAAAGCGAGCACCACCACCAGCATCACCGTTTCATCCTGCTTAAGCAGCCGGACGATCAGATACATATACAGAATGCAGACGCCGATAAACGGTATGATGCCGTAAGCAATCAGACAGAATACATAGGCGTTATCCATCGTCAACTGCGCGCTTGTGATCTCCGACAGTCTTCTTCCGAACAGGCTGATATACTCAGGCTTTAAATAATACTTTGCCAGCGTCAATCTGGTATTCAGGACTTGATCCAGCAGCAGGAAAGCCTTGCCGTGAAGGAAAAGCGGCCCTGTGACAGACAGGAGCACGCACGCCGGAAATACCGCCCCGAGCAGAATCTTCTCGAATACGCCGATCTTCTTCCTAAACTGCAGATACCCACGCCCTATCAGCAACAAAAATACGATAGCCGCGCCTGTATAGCTGACCGAATACAGAAATACGAACAGATTCCCGGCAGTCAAAATAAGATACCATTTTCTGTTTATCCTTTCACCCAGAACAAGAAGGATCAGGGCGGTCAGGATCAGATAGGAGATATGCAGCACATTAGGATGCGCATAGCCCATACTCCAACGGAATATATGAGCCATACCGAGTTTCCGCGCCACACGAAAAGCGGTGTGCTCCATATGTGTCAGAGAGACTAACCACAACAGCGCAAACGATACGCTCCAGACCGCGAGCGCCAGGCGCAGCAGAGATTTCTTATCGACATTTTTCACGCCCACGAGCATCAGCCCGTACAACAGCAGACCTTTATCGCCCGAGGTCACATAGGTCACGGCGGAGATGATCAAAATCAGCCCCATGATCACAATCTCACGGACCGAATAGCTCTCTGTCATAAATTTAGCAGCAAGGCATAGAACCGCCGCAACAAGAAACAGCTTAAAAACAGGCTGCCCGTCATAAAGCCCGAAGCCCTTCGCAAAAAAGAGCAGACCAAAAAAACAGTAATATAAGATTTCATTTATGCCGATACTGATCTTACCGCCATTCTCCATCGCCGCTTACGTTTCCTCGATAAACTTATTCTCTTTCAGGCTGTACTTCCCGCCCTTTAGGAATTTATGCCGGAGCACCCACCACGCGGGCACCCAGATATACTTGTGCATGGCCGGCGACGCGCTCCCTATCATCCAGCAGTTCCTGTCGCACTTGCGGGTGCATTCGCGCACCTTCTCGGCCTGTTCGGAATGCCACAGCTCGTCCCATGACTGCTCTCGCAGATTCCCCATCACCGCTTTCTCTGCCATACCGTTGCAGGGGATCACGTCACAGAACGGATCGATAAAAAACGCATTCTTGGACATATCGCAGGGGAGCAGTCTCTTATTGCCATAAATATAATTGATCAGTCCGTGATTAAAGTATGCCCGGAACCATTTTTTCGGAGAACGGCTCCTGAGCAGCTCATTGATCAGCTTTTCAAAGTTCTGTGCCACCTTATACTTGTCGTCGATCCTGTTGTCCGTCTTTCTGAAATAAAAGGAATTGTGCAATGTGGCGGTAGCAAATTCCATGCCCATGTCGTTGGCAATATCATACAAAGGCACCAGATCCTCACAGTTCATATCCTGCACCGTCATACCAAAGCCCACATCGGGATGCCCCATATCGACCAGCGTCTTCAAGGTATCATAGCCTCTGCGAAAACCGTCCGGGATACCTCTGATCTTATCGTTGGTCTCCTGTAAGCCCTCAATGCTGATGCGGATGCCGACTTTGGGAAATTCACGGCACAGCGCGATGATCCGATCGGTGAAATAGCCGTTGGTGGAGATGACGATCCGGTCAGACTTTTTGTACAGTTCCCGCACGATATCCGGGATGTCCTGTCTGATAAAAGGTTCGCCGCCGGTAATGTTGGTAAAAGCCATCTCGGGCAGCTTCTTAATATCCTCCAGCGTGATCTCCTCTTCCGGTCTGCTCGGATCTTTAAAGCAATCACACATATTACATCTTGCATTACACCGATATGTCACGATGACCGTTCCGTACAAAGTCCGTTTACCCATTCAAAACACCTCTGTATATCTCCAATAGTTTATTGCAGTACGTTTCCACAGAATCAAAGGAGACCGATCTGCACGCCGCCGCATACTTCTCACACAGAGAAGGATCTCCCCACAGATTGCTTATTTTATCTGTCAATTCTTCCACATTGCCGGGTTCAAAGAGTTCTCCCGTCACGCCGTTCTGCACAAGCTCCGGCACACCGCCGATAGCGGCGGCGATCACGGGCGTCCCATAGCTTTGGGATTCCATGACCGTGAAAGGACAATTTTCATAGCACTCCGACGGAAATATGCTGAATCTTGCCTCACTGACCACCTTCGATAATTCTTTCCCCCGCAGGAATCCGATCTTTCGGATATTCGGGTGACAGATCTCATCCTCCAAGGGTCCGTTTCCGGCAAACACAAAAGGGATCTCCGGCAGGGCTTTGCATGCCGCAAGCAGGGTGCGGACGCCCTTTTCTTCGGAATATCTGCCGAAGTACAGCACATAATCTTTTTTTACCGTCTCTCCCGGCGAATCCTTATCCAGAAAATTATATATTGTTTTAAGCCTATCTTCAAGTATCACGTCCGTCGCAAGACGGCTTTCCATAAACCGGCTCGGGCAGACGACTGCATCCACTTGCCGGTAAGTCTTCAGCACATGATACAGCCTGGCCTCCGCAGCCGCCAGAATACTCTTTATCCGCGAATTGTGAATACATCTGTTCTTCACACAGTTGCCGAACCTCGCTCCCTCGCATCTGAAACACCGCTCCCCGGTCGCCGGGATCAGCATAAGGTGATTGGGACATACCCACTGCGAATCATGGGCGGTGTATATGACCGCCGTTTTTTTCCCACGCTTCCTGTCCCATTTTCTGATCGCATAGATCACGGACGGCGTCAGCTGAAAATTAAAATTATTCAGGTGGACCGCATCCGGCTTGAAATCATCAAGTACCCGTCTAAGTTTTTGCGCCGCCTCCCGTGAATAGATGATGCGGAAAGGGTACAGGAACTTCTTGAGCCCGCCGGTATGAAAATCCATATCCGACGTGTAACATTCCGCCCGGTTTCCCACGATCCTGCCCTCGTGCTCCATACCGAAGTACTGCACCTCGTGCCCCATATCCTGCAGTTGTCTGCCAAGTTTGAAAATATAGGTCTCCGATCCGCCGTTGGGATGCAGAAACTTATTGACGATCAGTATTCTCATGTCAGCACCTTCTTTATCGCAGACCGATAAAGCGCCTCCGTCTGCTCCACCATGGAATCCCAATTATATTTATTGCATATGAAATCCGAACTCTGAGCCTTATATGCAGCCACTTTATCCGGATTGGCCAGCAGTTCTCTCAGCTTATCTCTCAGATCTTTGACATCTCCTCTGCGGAAAGAAACCGCCTTATCCTCCACCACTTCGAGATTTTCTTTGATATCGCTGACAAGACAGCAGTTTCCGTAACTCATTGCCTCCAAGAGGCTAATCGCCATGCCTTCCACATCGCTCGGCAGCACAAACAGGTATGCGTTGGAATATAATTCTTCCAATACCCTGCCCTGAACGAAATCCGTCATGACGATCCGCCGATCTTTTTCGGCAATCTTTTTGATGTGCTTCATGTATTCAAAAGAATGGCTGCTGCCGCCGGCGATCACCAGCTTCTTGTCTGTCTCCAACTGCATAAACGCTTCTATCAGATAATGCAGCCCTTTTTCCGGTACGAGCCTGGCAAGGAACAGAATATAACCGTCCTTTTCAAGGCCGAACTTATCTGCGATCTCCCGGACGCCCTGTATCTGTGGTCTTGCTATGCCGTTGGGAACATATCTGGTCTTTCTGCCATAGGTGTCCTCAAAATATTTCTGCACGTTACGGGACAGTACGATCACCTCGTCCGCATGACGGGCCGCCATTTTCTCCCCGAACCTTAACACCAGCGATGCAAAATTACCCCATTTGGCACGCTGCCAGTCAAGCCCATGGATGGTCGCCACCACCCGTATCCCAAATATTTTGGGTATAAACAGCGTAGCGCAAGGCCCTTCCGCATGATAGTGTATCACATCATATCCGCCGAAAAGCGCCCGCAGCGACGCAAGAAAGGAATATACGATCGCATTTAGCTTGCCGTTTTTAAACGTCGGAATGACGATCACTCTTATCCCTTTATAATATTTCTTTTTGCTGTTGCCATATTCTTTGCCGGAAACATGGTATCCTGAGCGATTGTAAGCATCTACTCTGTAACCTTTCTCTACCAGTCTGGCAGCCAGCTCCTCCACCACCACTTCCACACCGCCCTCTCTGGACGGTATCCTTTTATGGCCGATCATCGCCACTTTAAGCTTCTGCTTTTTCAAGGCTCTCGATTCCAGAAATACCTTGCTCAAAAAAGTCAGGTTAGTGCTGAAATATCGCGGTATCAATCTGACGGGATCCTGCATGATACGATACAGCCACTCTAAACACATCTCCTGCATCCACCGTGGCGCACGCTTCACCGTTCCTGCTATAAAATCAAAGGCGGCGCCCACGCCAAGCATCACCCCGTTCACTTTTCCCTGATGCTGGCTCATCCACTTTTCCTGCTTGGGCGCTCCCAATGCCACCCAGATAAAATCCGGTTTCGCATCGTTGATCCGCTGGACGATCCGCCTGTCCTCTTCGTCCGTGAGCGGTCTGAAAGGAGGCGCGTACATACCAGCGATCTGCAGAAAAGGATACTTTTCCTTAAGATTGCGTTTCAGTTTTTTCAGCGTATCTTCGGTGCTGCCGTAAAAGTAATGCCGGTATCCTCCTGCCGCCGACAGTCGAAAGAGCTCCGGCATCAAATCGGGGCCGGGCACCCGCTGCGCTTCTGTATAGCCTCTCTTTCGGCTCACGATAGACAGAGGTTTCCCGTCCGGCAGCGCCATAGCCGCGTTGTTTTGTATTGCGCGGTACGCTTCGTCCCTATATGCCATGACAGTAGTATGCACATTGGAAACGCACACATAGGAGCCGCGAAGCTGTTCCAGATTACCGGTCAGGTAATCCGTCGTCTCCTGCATATTTGTCACATTGATATTTGTTCCCAAGATCGTACAATATCTCATCTCTTATCCGCTCTCTGTTTCGATCTGTCCGCCAAACTGTCTCCTATCAGATCAAACTGTCCGGCAAGATATCGATTACTGAGTTTATCCCGATAACGGATACACCGTTCCACATAGTACTCGTTCCTGCCGCAGATCTCTTCCAACTCCCGAAATGTCCATCGGTCTTTCACGATGCCGAGTCCTTCGCTTTCAATATAAGCCGCATTAAAGGGAACAGGGGTGGTGATTACAGGCGTTCCCGCCGCAATACTCTCCACGATAGAGACCATACTGTTATCTTTGCTCGTATTGACAAGCATCGCCCTTGCCTTGGCAAGGATCGGCATCAGCTTTTCATGGTTCAGTTTTCCGTAAAACCGCACGCTCTGCGCAAGCCCCATATCCTGAGCCAGCCGCTGCAGTTCTTCCCGCAGAATGCCGTCTCCGATTATCTTCAATTCATATTTTTTCTTTGATCTCTCACAAAAATCGCCGAAGATCCGTATGATATCATCTATATGCTTGCGCTCAATAAGCTGTGATACAACCACGAAGTAATCTTCTTTCGCACTGTCGGGAACCACTTTTTCCAGATCGACGCCGTGATCTATGGTCACATCAAGGACAGGATCGCAAAAGCGCCGGATAAATGTCCTCGCTCTGTCCGATCTTGGCACAACAGGAATATTTTTCATAAATATCCTCGCGACGACATGATACCACAGTCTGGACGGGATCTTTTTCAGGATATTGTTGTGAGCGCCCAATTCATGCCAGATGATCAATCTGCCGCGGGCATACAATGCCGCTGTAAGTGTAAGCATGGAGAAAACTTCACTGGAAATAATATAGTCGTATTCACAGGCATGTTTTCGCAGATAGCCTCCCAATCCTTTCAAAAACGGCAGACACCGCGGTTTAAATATCCTGCGGAATTTGCACGGCATCCATAGGATCGGAAAAGGATATGCCTCGTCATTTACCGGCCTGTAATCCTGCGCCGCCACCAGAACGGGCTCATCGCCATTCTGAACAAATCCTTCGCAAAGCGCATATATCATAGTATCCTTGACAGAATCCGTCTTGGGTATCCTATCCGTCTCCGACGTATATAATATCGGATTTAAGATCAATACTCTCATGCCTAACCTCTTACAAATCCGCCTGTTTTCAGCGATATGCGTCCGCAGCGCAAAATAGCGACAGGACCGGCCCCAAAGACCACGGATACGCCCCGTATACCTGCGGATACATGCCGAAGCCCTGGCATTCCCCCATAGCGCCGTATACCTTGCCGCCCTTTATATGACCTTGCAGCGCTGTCTTTCCGCGATGTACATCAGACATGTGTGCATCATCGATCACGTCGGCGCGGACCGCTCCGGCGACAGCAGATAAGATCATCGCCGTTCCGGAAGTATCCGCCGGCCCTTCCTTGGCGCAAAGCTGCCAGCGAAACAGGCCGTCGTCCGCCTGATAAGCCGCCACCCGGTCCGCAAGTGCGCAGAATGCATTCCGGATAAACTCCCGCTCCGAATGGCTTTCCGGCAGACAGGCAAGCGTCTGTGCCATACCCAGCATCAGCCAGCCGGTTCCCCTCGTCCATCCAATAATACCATATTTTACTCCGTTTTCATACCGATATCCGTGATAGGGCAGTCCGGTATCTTTATCCATACCAAGAGCAAGGAAATTCCGGATCTGTGTCACGGCAAGACGAACGGCTTCCTCATTTTTGTAAGTAATGCCGTACTCACATAAGAAGGGGCATATCATACCGATACCGTCCGCATAGATATGACCGTTATGCTGCGCCGGCCTGTAAGGCAGACTTCCTGCACCGTCGGTCTCATGATGCAGCAGATACTCCGCTGCCTTGTCCGCCGCTTCCCTGTATCTGTCCTCGCCCGTGATACGGTGCAGCGCTGTCAGCACCGTGCCGTTTATCGCATTGTCGAGATAATGCATCCTGCAGCCTTCCGCGATCCAGCGGTCGCAGTAGGTGCGGACCGCGGTCAGGATATCCTCCGCCTGTGCCTTTTCGAGCCGTACGCCGTTCTCATATGCCGCATAGCAGTCCAAAAGCCCCAAAGCCAAAAGCCCGTTCGGCCAGTTGTATCGGTCATTAGGCTCTGTCTGCCTTCCCATCAGCAGCTTCACGGTTCTCTTCAGTCGATAAGCCATATTCCTGTAAGGATATTTCAACAGCTCCTTCTGCGCTTCCGCCAGCATCTCAACCATTTTTGTTTTTCCTTCTCCTGTCATATCTGTTTTATATGGCATTGCGCCATTACCTACAGACACCGCGATGTCCGTCACCGCCTTGCCCTATGTTTCACGATCCCCCACAGATACCCAAACTCCTCCGTCCCGTGAAACAGCAGCAGAAATATCCCGTTAAATACGATGCAGATGATCACAAACATCACGGCGAAAGCCGCGATCGTGACCTGCGGCATCACCAGCCTCCCGATTCCCGCAAGGAGCGCATACACCGCCGAAACGACCGCCGCATACTTGACGAGATCGAGGAAGTATCCCCCTACCGGCCTGTCCAGAATGACCTTGTAGATGATCACGGGCTTGGTGATGTTGGCGATCAGTCCGGAAACGATCGTACCGATATAGACGCCGATCAGTCCGATGCGCCTCACAAGCACAATGGAGATGATCAGATTGACGATCCCCTGTATCAGCGCCAGATATTTATCCTGCTCAAATACGCCCGCCGCCGTCTTAAAATTGGAGAGCACGATCCGTTCTCCCTTGAAATAGAAGTCTATCAGAATACAGAGCACCACCCCGTATGCAAGCGTTCTCGCTTCCCCTTTCCACAGGACGATAAACGGCGTCAGCAGGATCGAGAAGCCAACGGCGGTAAATCCGTAGATCCAGCACGCCGCGAAACGATACACCTTGAACATCCGATACTGTCTGTCGCGTGATTCCGTGGCGATCAGATTCCCGAAACCGGAGAGGACGGAGTTAAAAAAAATGTTGACTACATTGGCGGCCGAATTAATCACCATGTTGTAATTACCCACGAATCCGGTAACGGTGACATTGATAAAGGCGGAAATGATCATGCTGTCCGTCTGCAGCCTCGCCACGTCGCCCACCTTATGGAACACAAGCGCCTTGGTCTTGGCGGCAATCTCCCCTGTCTCCGCCTTGGACAGCTTCGCCGCCTTTCTGTCCCTCAGATACGGATACCGGCGATTCAGATACACGGTGACGAATATCTTCTGCAGCAGCTCCACAAAAGCGGCTGTGAGCAGGTAAACATAGAAATTGCCGGTGGCAAGGACCACGGTGATCTGAAGGCTCACTGTGATCATTTTGGTCACGGTCAGGATATTCGTCTGGATATAGTTTTTCTGCTCCGCATTGACGAGGCTGTATTTATATGCCACAAAATAACTGCTCACCGTATTGAACAGGAAAATATAGTAATACAGGGTCAGGTCCCTGACCGCGATACCTTCCGGCTGCTTCACCAGCCACGGCAGAAAAGGCGAAAGGGCAAGTCCCGCCGCCGCAATGACGATACCGATCACACGGTATGCTTTTTTATAAAACAGCATGTAGGACTTGATCTTCTCATAGTCCTTATCCGCCACAGGTTTATACAGGCTGTAATTGAGGGCCGTTCCTATTCCCAGCTCCGCCATGGACAGCACGGAGAGAATGCCTGTATACAGATCGTTCACACCGTTCAGCGTGTCCCCCAGATGATCGATAAAGACCGAGCGGAGTATGAAATTGAGCAGAAGCGTTATAAAATTGCCGATCTGTCCGAAAGCGATATTCTTTACCGCCGACTGTACCCTTCCCATAGAATGCCTTCCTTACCGCGCGGCCTCCCCGCATTGCTGCCGCCAGATCTTTCGCACTTCCGCCGCCGCCTCACATGCCTTGGCGCAGTACGCCGGCATGGTCGCCTCAAGTCCCGCCCGGATCTCCTGCTCTCTCGCCGTCAGCCAGTCGTACGCCCGCTGCAATTCCTCCGGATCTTCCAATGTCTGGACCGGCAGGACGTAATGCTCCTCACTGCCGAACAGATCGCGGGCGATCCCCCTCGACTTCACGGAATAGCCGATCACCAGCGTCGGCACACAGCTCGAATAGGCGGCGATCGTCGCGTGTGTCCTCGCTCCGATAAAGACCCTGCACTGGGAGATGACATATTTTAATTTCTGACAGGACATATCCGGGAAAAGGAATACCCTGTCATTCGCCTCGTACCCCCGGTAGAGCTCCTTAAGCGGCAGCCTGTCGTCATTTCTCTTCCACACCACATGCGGTATCAGCGCCACGCAGTTGTCCGAGGTCTGCAGTATATAGTCTATCAGTTTTCGGTAGTTGGCAAGCGTGATGCCCGGCACGGTCTCACAGCCGATCGCCATGGGACTGATATTGATGCCGACCGTCTTCCCGCGCGCAAAACCCTGCGGCAGATCCGCCGTCTCCGGCCGCAGTGCAAAAGCCGGATCAGGAAAGCAGCGCACATTTTCCGTAACGCCCGCATCCCGCAGTGCCTGCAGGGTGATAGACTCCCGCGGTGTGATGAGCGCATAGCGTTTCATATCTGCGACGATCTCCGCATCCTGCAAAAGCTCCGGTTCCAGCGAGCATCCCCAAAGAATCGTCTTCGCCCCCGCGCGGCAGAACGTCCTGTTCGCGATGACGGCCTCTTTCCTTGATATCTCGTAACAGTACAGATCGCCGCCGACAGACAGATACACAGGCGCTCTGTGCTTACCCAGAACCTGCCGGAAGCGGTAGCGCATAAAGGACTCCGGATCGCGGAATACCGCCCGCCATACATAATACCACAGATGCGCCCAAAAATGCTCTGCGATCTTCCTCTCCTGCAGGATATCGCACAGCTCCGCCACCGAATACGCCCTGTCTTCCTCCTCACTGTTGGTGACGAGCTGCTTCGGTATGTCCGAAAGCATATGGCAAGTGCTGTTCACGATCGCCTCGCAGCCATGGTTTCCGCTGCCGCCGTGCAGATACATGACGATCCGTTCGTCGGCCGCGCCGGCTCTGTCCTCTCTCTTATCCTCCACGCTCATCTCGCTTTATCCTTTCTTCCGACACCGTCATACCGCTTCACGATCATGCGCAGGATCCGCAGGACTGCCTTATGCGGATGCCGCATCCCAAAATACAGCAGGAGGTTCGCTTTGTTTTTCAGCGAAAGCGGCGTATCGACGATCTTTTTTCTGATATCAGGTCTTGTAAAAATATCCCTCGCCCGCTGCAGATAATCGCTGTCCGGATTGCGCAGTTCGTTTTTCATCACCAAAAGCAGCATCAGACAGTACTCCCGGTCTATCGCCTCCGCAGCGTCCGTGATGCCTTTTCCTGCCGATACACGGATCCAGAGGGCCCGCACACGTTCCACACTGTCCAGCATATTGCTGCTGTAACCGTGTACCATAGAGTTCTCCACGAAACGGTAATGATAAAACAGCGCCCCTTCCATCACGACCAGTCTGGTACAGTCCAACAGCGCCGGATACACCAGATTGAAATCCTCCCCCATATGGATCGCGGTGTCACAGTATTCCGCATTTCCTTCAAAAACCGACCTTTCATACAGCTTCATACAGCGCGAGAAGGGAAGGATACGCTGTTCGTTCCCCAAAAGCCGCGCCTTGATCCGTCTTCGCAGCGCTTCGCCCTCATAGACCCCCGGCGCCGCGGGGCAGACCGCCGGTATCGTTCCTCTGCTCTTCTCCAAAATATGATTGCAGCAGACGATCTCGCCCTTCTGGCCGACAAGCTGTCCGCTCATCTGAAGAAGCGTATCGGCGTCGATATAGTCGTCGCTGTCCACAAACATACAGTAATCTCCGGAAGCCTCCTGCAGACCGGTGAGAGACGCCGCCGTACACCCGCCGTTTTTCCGGTGGATCACCCGCACTCTGTCGTCCTGCGCGGCATATCGGTCGCATAGCCCGCCGCTTCCGTCCGTGGACTCGTCATCTACCAGCAGCAGCTCCAGATTCCGATAGGTCTGGCCTAAGATGCTCTCGACGCTCTGTGCCAGATACTGCCGCGCATTGTAGACCGGCACGATCACGCTGATCTTATAATCGGCTTGATTTTCAGGCGTTTGTCCCATCATAAAACCTCTCCCTGCGGTGTGATCAAGATCCAGCCGCGCCATAAGTCCTTCATCCGTTCCGGTACACAGATCTGCGTGTTCTTATGAACGGACGGGCGTATCATGATCTTATCCTTGCGCGCGTTCAGCCGCGCTCCCCAAAAGCTGAACGTGCTGTTGGCGCATATGTTGTGCTTACAGCGGCTCATCAGCATCATATCATAGCAGCTTTCCCTGCCTTTGTTCCAGTCCACGATCCGATATTCCGCACCGCGGTAGCGCTCCCGCACATATGCCGTATCATCCGAGAACAGGTAAAAGACCGCCGCCGGAAAGCGTTCCCGCAGACAGGCGATCGCCTTCTCATAGTAAGCCTCCGTGCATATGCCGCCGAACAGTCCGCGGTTGATGTCATCCAGATAATCGCCTCTGCGTATGTGGACGCTGACGGACTCCTCGGTTTCCATTTGCCGCACCGCCTCGTCGTTTCTGCGCTGTGTATCCGCATTCCCGCTTCGCGGAAAAGAGATCTCCTCTCTCAGGATATCCAGAATGTCCGCATAATACTTTTCACAGGCCCAATATCCCACCAGATACCTGTTGTCCATCTCGTATATCTCTTCATGGTACATTTCTTTTTCTTCAAAAAACCGTTCTGCGGTCAGATGCAGCTTTCGTCCGATCCTGTGCGCCATATGCTCCGGCTCTTCCCACAATCTGCCGAGAACGCCGCGGATCTCATCCTCGGAAGCCGTCCTGTAAGGAAGCGGATCCAAGAAACGCAGTTCCAGCTCTCTTTCCGCTGCCAGACCGACCTGTACGGCTTGATCGTCAAACCATGACGTGTCCAGCCTGACTTCCCTGCCGATAGCTTCCAGTTTTCTACACAGCGCATACTGTTGGAGCTGATTTCCCAGCCCGCCCATCGCTCTGACGATCAACATACCCTTAACTCCTCTTCCCGCGCTCTTCGACGGTCTTATCCGCCGGGATCAGCGCAGGGATCTCTGCAGATGATACAGGAACAGATAGAGCCCCGGACACACAGAGAACAGCAGACATTTCATGCGGTATCCCGCCGACAGCCTGTCCCTCGCTCCGGGCACACGCCGCGCTTCCCGCAGACTTTCACGGCATGTCTGCACATACGCTTTCTGTGTACGCCGTCTTGCAGCCGGAAGCATGGCGATCTTGCCGACGGTCAGCATGATCCCCGTCATGTACAGCGCCGTGACCTGCGCGTCGAGCGACCGATCCAGACGCAGCACTTCCTCTCTGGCAAGCCGCCAGCACGTGACCTGATCCATATAACCGGGAACAAACTCCTGTTGCATAGCGCCGGCGGGATTCCTAAAATATCCGTATCCTTTGTAGTCCGCCTCGGCGATCCTGCTCACGCAGGAGATCATGCGGACCAGAAACAGCATGTCCTCGCCGATCGTAAGCTCCTCCGGGAACCGTACCCGCTCGAATACCGTACGCCGGTACAGCTTGCTCCAGCAACGGCTGTTGCCGCACAGCAGGGCGTCCTGCAGATAACCGTGCGCGTCATACGTTCTGTACTGCGGCGTCGCCCTGTCGGCGGACATGCCAAGCCGCCATTCTTCCTCGCTGCTCCACGAAAAGAAATCACAGCCCGCCACATCACTCTCCGTCTCTCTCATGCAGTCGTACAGGATCCGCAGAATATCCGGGCACAGTCTGTCATCCGCGTCCACGAAGGTGATCAGTTCTCCCGACGATGCGCTTACGCCGGCATTTCTCGCCGCGGAGACGCCCTCGCCGCCCAGCGTCAGGATCCGCACATTATCGTGACCCGCCGCGATCCTGTCGCAGATCTCTCCTGTTCGATCCGCAGAGCCGTCGTTGACGATGATGATCTCCGTCCTTTCATAGGTCTGTCCGGCAATACTTCGAATGCAGTTTTCCAGATGCTCCTGCCCGTTGCGGACGGGAACGATCACACTGATCAGCGGTTCAGCGCTTCTCATGGCTTTCCTTATCCTCCCGGCCGACCGGGATCATATCCGTGTGCCGCTTCTGGCAGTACAGCGTTCCGGCGGGCACCTTAGATTTGACTATGCTCCCTGCCGCTATGACACAGTCGTCACCGATATGCGCCCCGCGCAGTATCGTGCAGTTGGCGCCGACCCAGACCCTGTCTCCGATCACGATCTCTCCCGTCACAAACTCGCTGTCCGTTCCTCTGTAATTGTGATCGTGATCCACGATCACGGTATTGTTACCGAACTTACATTGATCGCCGATCACTATCTTATGAAGACAGGTCACGCTGCTGTTCGTGTTGAAAAAGACGTGCGCTCCCAACCGAAGTCTGCCCTGCTGCCCGCATACCAGATACAGTGTTCCGCGGTTCTGGATACGCTCTCCGAGCGATATTCCGGCTTCCCGTGACAGTTCCACGCGCAGACGGTCAAACCCCTGTACCCAAGACGACTGAAACCGATCGCCGTATCGGCATTTCCAATATAGGATTTTAATTGCGCTTTTGGCTGCCCGCCCCAACCGATTCATAGATCTCACTCAGCCTCTCTATGTGCCGTTCCCGGCTGTACCGTTCCTGCACACACTCTCTTGCTCTGCTGCCGCACGCTGCGCGCAGACTGTCGTCCGCCAACAGACGCGCCACATCGTCCGCCATACTCTGTATGTCGCCGGGCTGTCTGACATACCCGCTTTCTCCGTTGCGGATCAACTGCGGTATGCCGCCCACCGACGTGGCCACGACACCCATGCCGTATCCCATCGCCTCTAATACGGCCATGGGCATTCCCTCATGATAACTCGGAAACAGGAATACGGCGCTCTCCCTGAGCAGCCGCTCCTTTTCCTGTCCGCGCACCCAGCCCGGAAACGTCACGCCGCTCTCTATCCCGCGGTCCCGGAACGCCTGCCGCACCTGCGCCGCCTCGCCGTCGCCCGCCATGACAAGACGTGCGTCCGGTATCTTTTCCAGTACTTTTTCCCATATAGCCGGAATGTCATAACAGCCCTTCCGTTGTCCTAACTCTCCGAGAAAGAGCACCTGATACGCATTTCGCCCGCTGTCATACGGCGTTTCGGGTATCACACAATAATTTTCCAAGATATGGATACGCTCCGCCGGTACGATCCCTGCAATACGCTCTTTCCACTCCTCCGACAGCACCACTATTCCGGTACATTTTCCGTATACTCTTCCGATCCTGCGCCGTTTCGCCGCGGAAGCGTTTCGGTAGAAGCCGTCAAAATCAGCCCCGTGGATATGATTGATCACAGGTATCCTCCACAGACTGCTCAGATAGATAAACGGTATCTTTCGATAAAAACTCGGTCCAAAGGAAGAATGGATATGCACGATATCCGGTCTGTCAAAAATAAGCTGCCTGACAAAACGGCAGTAACCTTCTATCGCCTTACCAAGCTTCTGCCATTTATTTCCGTCTCGGTAGGATTCCACATAACTGATCTCATATCTCCGCTCCAGTTCGGAATTCCTGTAACCGTTTACCACAGAGGCGATCCCGCCTTTGACTGCGGGGTTGGGAACTATCATGCATATCCTCATATCGATCCCTCACGCTCATTTACTTCGAGCCTTTTCCCGTCAACACAACGCCTATCGTCCGCAGCAGGATCTTGAGATCCAGCCCCAGCGTCCAGTTGTCGATATACGCAAGATCCAGCTTCACCACCTCGTCAAAGTCAACGATCTCGCTGCGCCCGCTGATCTGCCACAAGCCGGTCAGACCGGGAGTCATGCTGATCCGCCGTCTGTAATGGGAATTGTACTGTTCAAATTCGTCCTCCGTCGGCGGCCTTGTCCCGACCAGACTCATATCGCCCTTTACGATATTAAAAAACTGCGGAAACTCGTCGATGCTTGTCTTGCGGATGAACCGGCCCACCCTCGTGATGCGCGGGTCATTGTCCATCTTGAACATCAGGCCCTGCATCTCGTTCTGCATCTCCAGCTCCTTCTTGCGTTCCTCCGCATCGACATACATGGAGCGGAATTTATATATCTTAAAGCGGCGGCCGTTCTTGCCGATCCGGGTTTGTGCGAAAAACACCGGCCCGGGCGAATCCGCCTTGATCGCAAGCGCCACAAAGGGCGTCAGGACCGCCGTCAGGATACAGCCCGCCAGACCGCCGACGATATCGATCAGCCGTTTGATCGCCATACGCCGATAGTCCACGTGGTTGAGGGAGTATGTCACCACCGTGTAACCCGCAAAATCATCTACCCGCACTTCCTTCTGCGGCCGCTCGATAATATCAATGTTATAATGGCACGCGATCCCCATGGATTCCAGTTCGTATATGATATGCCGCACATACTCCTTATCCTCCTCCGGCAGATCGATGAACACCTCGTCAAGCGGCATCTGCCTGGCCAGCTCCAGCACATTGTCTCTGCCGGCATTCACCGTGATCCCGTCTATGACTTCGCCCTCGCGATCCGCATTCACACAGGCGAGCGCCACGATCTCATAATTGATATCCACCGCCGCCTTGACGTCAGCCACCGTCTTATACAGCGCGGGCTCCTTTGTGATGATCATCATTTTCACAAGGTTGGATTGGGCAGTAAAGTAGACCCGCAGGATCTTCTTCATGGCCAGCCTGACGAGCCAGACGATCAGCACGTCTAACACACCGAAATATCCCATTACCAGACGCGAGAAATACAGACTGCGCTGGAAGAGGAACAGCCCTGCCATCAGCGACAGGAGCATAAACACATTGAATTTGACCACAGCGATAAACTCTACGAGGATGCCTCGTTTCAGGAACTCTCTGTTCCAGTCAAACAGAAAGCTGTAGACTGTGCCGGACAGCAGAAAACCAATGTATCCGATGAAGTGGAGTTCAGGCTCGTCCACCCATCTGAATCCATGGTAGCGTATCAGTATGGCGATCATGTATGCGGCAGAGATACTGACCAGATCCATGAATAACAGCCAATACCCCTCTATTATCTTCGTCTTACGGTTCATTCCGATCCCCCGGCAGATTCTGTCCTGCAAAATACGATATCAGTTTATAATAGCATTTTTCGGGGAAAATAGCAATCTTTACGCCGAATCTCTTTCCGTCAGATAGTATCCCATGATCATCAGCAGAAAATTTCTTCCCAGATACACGGAGATCAAATGCGCCTCGATCACCGTGTACACGGCAAGCGTCGCGAACACGAGCAGACCGCAGGCATCCCTGTGCCTGTATATCCTCCAGAGAAGCATAGACATGGCCGCTACATACAGGAGTCCGGGAATGACGCCATAGCGGTAGAACAGCTTCACCCAACCCATATCAAAATAATATTCCAGATTTTCCGGCCGGGAGAAAGCCGACCATGTCTGCACCATGCCATGGTTGTCGACAGTATCCGCGAGCGCCACGATCCTTCCGGTGAGAAGCCGGTCAACCCTCTCTAACATCACGATATGCCGATCGTCCTGCGGATCGTTGGTCAGAAACATATTCTTTCTCGCATCCCAGACCCGCTGCGCACACACCGCGGCGTCCAGCGAGAATCCCAGACACAGGATCAGCGCAAGCAGCCCGCACAGATAAATAAACGACTTGTCCCGCAGGGGACGGCAATAGCGCAGGATACAGGCGCAGACCAGAAACCCTGCCGCGATGAGTCCGCCCGTCTTCGACCCCGTTAAGAGATATACGCCCACATTCAGCAGCATGAGAAACAAATAGCTGTACCATTTCATGCGCGCAAACCAGATATAGACGCCCAGCACCGTCAGCATCAGGAACATACAGGCAAGCGCATTCGGATGCCCCATGCCGAGCGTATAGCGGGTTTCCGGAGTCGGCTCCACGCCGACAAAAAGCGTGCTTTCCGCCGCCTCATGCCCAAATGCCGCCGTCATACTGATCTCGCCGTAGATACCGGTCACCGCCAGCATAATGATTGCCGCGCATCCGGCCAGCGTCACATAGAAAGTATACTTTAATATCTGTCGGAGCGGAATGCCCTTACACGCCGCCACGAAGGTGACAAGGCGGATCAGGTCGTTGCCGCCGGTCACACGGTATGACACAAACGAGACCGCTTCCAGCGCGGCAATGACGCCCCACTCTTTCAGTGTATAGTCTGTCAGGATAAGTTTCAGTGCAAAAAGCAGAAACGTGATGCGGAAAAGCTGCCCCTCGATCGGGTTCGTGTAGTTGCTTTTATCGACGATCACCATAAGGAGCTCGATCGTCAGTCCCGCATAGAAAAGAAACCACGGCAGTCTGCTGTTCTTACACCGACAATATAAGTCCCGCATTTGCTCTCCCTTTCTTTCGCCGCGCATCCGGCACATCAGCGAGGCAGTATGCGCGCGGCGGCGCCGTGTACTCTTCTCAGCCAGCGGCTGCATGCAAGCCTCGTGCGTTTCCACGCGATGCCCGCCCTGCCGATCTGCGGCGCGATCAGATAGGCATATTCTTCCTGATGCTCCCGCAGGTAAGCCGGATAACTCTCATCGATCGGCACACGGACAAATCTGCCGTTACGGCCGAAGATATCCTCACCGCACAGCAGCCGATCCACCGCCTCTTTCAGATGCCTTGCGCTGTTGTATTCCTGATGGGCCGCCGCCTGCACCTTGACGCTGACGCGCTTGGCCGCATCCTTCTCCCCGCAGCCGCCCATATACCCGAAATGCCAGCCGCCGTCTGCGACCCGCACACTCCGCGGATCGGCGGGCGATACTTCCCGCAGATACACGATCCCTTCTTTCGGCAGACTGCCGAAGCTGCACACCTTCGTACCCAGCCACTGTCTGTGCTCCACGCCTTCAAATTCTCCCGTGATAGAAAGCAGACTGCCCGTCACTTCCTCCATATTCAGGAAGCAGTAAAACATCCGTTGGGCGAAATGATAGATCTTCCCGCTGTCAAAATGCGCAAGCACTTCGCGCAGCGTATCGGGATTCGGGATCTCGTCCGCGTCGCTGAAGATGATGACGTCCTCCGGCCCGCAGTCCGCCAGCCCGCGGATCAACCGATTCTTCTGGAATCTGTCCCGCTCGTGCGTGGTCACGCCCGTAAGCGGCGAATCGTCCACAGGCACGTAAATGATCTTATCCGCGAACTCCGCAAACATATCGCGATGCGTGTCGAACACCATCTCTTTCGGCTCTCCCGAAAAAGTCACGGTCGCTTCCTCCAGAACAAACTTGTCCACATAGGGAGCAAGGATCCGCATTCGGAGTCTCAAAATATCCAGCTCGTTAAAAAAGGGGATACAGTCGTATATCATACCCTATCTTCTCCTCCTCCAGAACAGAAACGGCCGCACATGGTCTTTCAGCTTCCGCCACATGGCTTTCCGCGGATCGACAAATTTTGGATACCGTGCGTTGCGCCCGCGCCATTTGTGGAAGACGAACGGTTCTTCCACGTCCATGATCTCCGGGATCATGTGCTCATGTCCGAAATACTTTGCGACCTCAATGGGCGCGAACTTCATGCCCGCTTCCTCGAGCACATTCTTATATTGGCAGCACAGGAATGTGTCTTCATTATAATCGCCTTCCGCATTTTTTTCCCACTTCAATCCGGCCCGTTTCGGATAATCCATCAGCCTTTTACTGCGGATCGACACGCTGTTTCCCACGCGGCATATCTGCCCTTTGGAATCGCGGTAGGCATGATCGTTATCCGGCAGCGGCCACGGTGATCCGATATAATCATAATCCAGAAATTCATCCCGCCAGCTCTCAGGGTTTACCACAAAGCCGTCCGCATGAACGATCAGCGCATAATCGGTACGGATATGTCCGCCCAGCTCGTAGACCATTTTATAATTGAATTTATCGATATTGTCCAGCTTAGACGTGTGGGAATACCGTATGGACCGCGGCAGCGTCAGAGGCCTCCTGTGCGTGATCAGCACCACATCGCCGAACTCGATCCCACGCATACTGTACTGCATGGCATGGGTCGTCTCATACAGGTTCACGCTTGTCATCGCCGCCAGCGTAACGTTCGGCAGCTTTATTTTGTCAGGCATCTCACATACTCCTTATGGTAATACTGTGTGACGGCAAGATTCAGCCAGTTGTACGCATCCTCCGTCAGATCCTCAAAGTCAAAGAGCGCAGGTCGCGCAGAATAGGGCTGCACTTCCACGCCCGTGACCGTCTCGTCTAAATAAAGCGCATGGCGTTCCATCGCCTCCGCATAGAAGGTCTGCGCCTCGCCGTTTACCAGAGAGCGCAGCGCGGAAACGCCCGTATAGGTATTCTTATCCGCGGTGAAGAGCCACACGGCAAGCACCAGCACAAAGCAGACAGCCGTCATTTTCGTTCCCGCCTTATCCATAAACAGGCCGAATATATCGCCTGTCCGCAGGTCTCGCACCCCGCTTTCGCCGTACGGTCCCGCAGTCTTTCTGTGCGTCAGCCAGCCGAACCAGTAAGTCGTCGCCATGACGAGACACAGATAGTACACCAGCTGGATAATATTGTCCACTCTGGACAAGCCGATCATGCCGATCGCATACAGCGTCGGGGTAAACATCGCCGCGACCACGCACACGCAGCCCAGCGTGACCCACACGGGATGGCGGAAATCTTTTTCGGAATCCCTGGCAAGACGCCACAGGATCGGCAGCAGCATAAGCCAGATCAGTATGACAAAGGCCGGTGTCCAGCGAATGATGAACACGCCCGCATAATAGAAAGACAGAAAGACGGATCGCACCGCAGAATAACCCACGTTCGCATCCAGAGTACTGCGCTGCAGGTTTCCCGGCGCCAAGATATTGCACAGGAACCCGATGCTCCCGACGGCAAAAGGAAGCGCCGCTGCCGCGATCTTTCTGCGGTCTCTCAGGACGGCATAAAGCACGAGAAACGCCAGCACGATCTCCGTCTGCAGCCCGGTGATCAGATTGCCGCCGCCCACGACCCCGGCCAAAACGGCCGCCAAAACGCTATAGGCCGCCTCCTTGGAACGCTTTTCGGCCCACAGGGCCGCCGAGACCGCCGTCAGGGCAAAGAACCAGACGGCTTGCATCAGGACATAGTGCGTCGCCCCGTTGTACCAGTAGATGCCTTCAAACGGCGCCTCCAACACCTGATAGAACATAAAGAGCAGGATAAACATGACAAAAGCGCCGCCCGCCTTATCCGCTCCGAGCCACCTGTGCAGGATATGCCTTCCCAGCACAAACGCGGACGAGGACAGCATGCCTATCATCAGGATCGGGACGATGTAAGCGATGCCGTAATCAAAATTCATCGGACAGAGCCCCATCAAAAAACAGGAGACATAAGTACCCTGCCATTCCCGGTAAAACATCATATTCTGCTGCCATGCCGTCCGCACGGACTGCGCCAGAGAACCCGTAGCCAGCCATGTGTCATGGATCCGCCAGCCGTAATCATAATCGTCGATGCACATCACGTTGTATCGGCCGAGGAGCAGAAGCGGGAGCACGGACAACACAAACAAAATGCCGGCGTATACCGCCGCCCTTCTCATCGATATCCCTTCCAGATGTGCAGACAGCCTATCCCGCCATATGGTCGGCCACTGCCGCATTTTATCTGTCATCTTACTCTCCATTCCACCATCTCATTCCGCTCTTTTCACCAGACGCCGCATCACGCCCCGGGCGATCTTTCGCAGATACGCCTGATCGTAATAGAGCCGCGCATACATTTGCATCAGCTTCAGGCGCAGCCCTTTGGGGCGCACCGTGGCGCTGGTATACTTCCTCGACTTCTTCTTATATGCCGCCAATTCTTCCCTGCACTCCTCGGCCGTATACACCCTGCCCTTTCGGTCCATATAGTGCCAGCCCTCATAGATATTTTGTTCGGAGGCCCAGTAGCCGTCGGAGACGTTGTGTCTGGCCCAGTACTTCGGCGCCAGGATATACTGCACCGTGTCGCTTGTAAACGCCGGGAAATACGCAAAGGAAGAGTTGGCCAGCAGAAGATATCTTGCGTTTTTCAGGATACTGTAATCCTTCGCCAGATCAAAATTATAAGCCGGGATCCCCGGCAGGAATTTACCGGCTTCCTTCACATCGTTCGTGATGATCATAAACTCCATGTCGGAATCGATCTCCCGCATCCGCTTCATACCCGTAAGCCAATATTTCTTGCGCAAAAACAGTTCCGGCGAACCCATATAGTCGCTGCACCGAAGATGCAGGATGCACAGGTGATCCCTGCTGTACTCCTTACAGTCGTACTCCGGCTTGACCTTAAGCCACTCCCTGATCTCCTGTTTGTGGGAGATAAAATAATCCTCTGCCTGAAAATTGCCGTAGAGCAGCGTATCGTCCCCGATATCGAACAGCGCTTTGTCGGTATCCGTCACATAAGCGCCGTGCGTCAGGTCATGCCGCGAATTTTTCAAAAAGAGCCTCGTCTCTTTTTCACGAAAGACGGATCGGTAATCCTCCTTGCGCGACGGCACGCCCATATCCAGATCCATGAAGTATAATCCGCAGTCGCTGTGCATATTGTTTGCAAAATGCTCCGGGTCGAGCACGCTGAACCGATAACCCTTGTCCTGTGCGATACATCTGGCGGTAATATAGAAAAACAACTGATTCCCAAGCCCGAAGCCTTCCTGTACCTCTATCCCTATCATGACAATGTCGTCTCCGTAATCTTTTCGTCTTCTACTTTATATATCACATCGCACTTGGCTATGGTATTCAACCTGTGTGCGATGATCACCATCGTCTTTTTCCCGTGAAAGCTGTTGATCGCATCCATAACGGCTTTCTCCGTGTCCGAGTCAAGGGCGGAGGTCGCCTCGTCAAAGACAAGGATCTCCGGATCATGGTAGAGCGCTCTGGCGATGCCGAGCCGCTGTCTCTGTCCGCCCGATATCCGAACGCCCCTGTCGCCTATCGCAGTATCCAGCCCCTCCGGAAGTCCTTCGACAAACTCCTTGAGCTGCGCCTCCGCAAGCACCTCCCAGATACGGCCGTCATCTATCTTGTCGGCATCGATGCCGAACGCGATATTGGCCCGGATGGACTCGTCGATCAGATAGATCGACTGCGGGATATAGCCGATCTGCGCAAGCCAGGAGGGATAGTTTTCAAAAATACTCACGCCGTCGCAGGTGATCGTTCCTTCCTGCACATGCAAAAGCCCCAGCAGGATATCCACGATGGTGGATTTCCCCGCGCCGGAAGGCCCCATGATGCCTACGGACTGACCCTTTTTCACTTCCATATGGGCGTCCGTGAAAATATTCCTGACCGTGTTCGGGTAAGCATAGGTAATGTGATCCAGCACGATCTTATCTTGCAGCTCCGTTTTCGGCAGTGCAGCCTGGCCGGTCCCCGTCAGGCCCGTCACGCTGCCGTTCACATCCAATTTCATGCTCTCGTTCAGATTCTCATACAGATAATCCAGACACGGCTGCGAGTAGGCGATCTCCGAGAGATACGTGTTGATGCGGTTCGTGCCGGGCATGATGCGGATCGCCGCCACCGCAAACGCGCTCAGCTGCGGGGCGAGAACGGCGATGTCCCCGCCGCGCACCATATACAGCATAATAAAAAGGAGCATGGCCGCCATGAAGATCGTCTCGATCAGAAGTCTGGGCAGATTGTTGAGGACGGCATAGTTTCTGGCCACGTTGGCGCCCACCGCGCCGCTCTCATAATAGTTTCGCACAAAAAACTCTTCCCGATGCAGCACCTTCACATCCTTCAGCCCATAGATGGACTGGATGCGCCACTTGGCGATGCGGGACTGTATCTCCTGATTCTTATGCCCGATCCGGTTCAGACGGGGCTTCAGCACTTTTGTGATAACAAGCGTCATCCCAAGAAAAATGGCAATGATAAAAAGACACATCACCGGGCTCATCACCACAAGAACGATACTCAGAGAGGCCGCCACCACGATCTCCGTCACCATCTGCAGCATCACCAGAACGAGTTGGAAGGCGTGTGGGATATCATTGTCCGTCAGCCGGAATACCGTCGGGATATCCGCTCCCAGATACTCCTCGTACGGTCTGTTCAGAAATTCCCGCATCACGCGGCTGATCATACGGTTTCTGTTGCGCGTCACGAATGTGTTCTGCACATATATCTGAAATACAAAATAGGCATTCTTGATCACATACAGCGCGATCGTCCCGCCAAGCATCGTCATAATGAGCTGTCTGCCCGTCCGAATGTGCAGGATACGGACCGCTTCCGCCACCAGACGGTTATCCATGACCGACTCCGGATCCATGATCACCTCAACGACAGGCAGGATCATGGAAACGCCCAGCGTTTCCAAAAGACCGCCCACCAGTATGAGAACGCCCAGCCCCACAAGCTGACGTTTTTGCCTTCTGTCAAAGAGATATCCCACCTTGTGAAGCAGGCTGACCTTCGCCGCTTCCTTATCTCCCAAAGCCTTCCGCTTACCCATGTACTGCCTATCCTTTCACTTTCCGCATATCTGTCCGATACATATCACTGCAATCCCAACCGTTCAGCCATCTGTCCGGCGCAATGACGATCTTGTCCTCATTGCGGTTCAGATAGGACGCCCACCAGCTAAAGCTGCTGTTTGCCAGTATATTGTGCCGACACCTGCTCATCAAGACAAATTCCGCATAATCGCTGTCCTGCGATCCGCTCAAATCCACGATCTGCACACCTTGTGCCGCATCAGCCTCCGCCGGCTGCCGACGCCGCGCTTGCGCCAACCGCTCCCCGATCCATGCCTTGTCATTCGTGAACAGATAAAATCGGCAGTTCGGATATTGCTGCCTGATCTGCCGCATAGCCTCCCGGTAATATGTCTCCGTACAGATCCCGCCGAAAAGCTCCCGCGCCTCCGGCAGCAGATAGTCGCCCCTGCGGATGTGTACGCTGACCGACTCGCTGTCGGCAATACGCGCAAGCCACGCCTCCATATTGCCCGCCAGTCCGTTATCCTCAAGATACCGTATCAGTTTGTCCGTATCATAAGCCTCCCTGACCTGATCCGTCGCGGACGCGAAGTACTTGTCCGACTGCCAGTACCCTTCCAGATAGATATCGTCCCAGGTCATGATCTCCCCGTGATACCGCTTGTCCTCCTCGAAGTAGGACTTTTTCTTTCTCCCGAACAGCTTTCTGCGCACCCTGTTCCACGGCAGCATGGAAGAATCCAGCATCCGGATCAGTTCATACCTCGTGGGCCGCTCATAATCTATCCCAAAGACACCCAGCGCGGGGCCGCGCTTTTCCGCCCCCGCATATTTCGCGGTATCGTCGATCTTGACTTCCCTGCCAAGCTGCTTCAGTTGTAAACCGAGCGCATACTGGAACATCTGATTGCCCAAGCCGCCCCCAAGCTGTATAATGATCATCTTTTCAAAATTCCCTTAATCTTCGACTTCAACGGGATGATCCACCGTTCTTCCATGCGGACCCTGCGGCAGTAGCCCGCCGGAGACCTCAGAAACAGTTTCATCTTCCTGTAATCCCGCGGATCGGCCGCCGCACAGCCAAACACCTTTCCATAACGCTCGGTATTTTCCCGTATGATCCGCTCAAATGCAGTCATAAAACTTGCTTTTTCCGGATCGTCCGTCTGCGCGGTCTGCGCATAAAATAACAGCAGCCTTTTATAAAAAAAATAATCATGAATGTCCGCCAGGTCCTGTCTTCCCAGCCCTGTGAGGAACTCCGTTTTCTCACGGTAAGCAGGGATCTGATCCGTAAACGTGCGCAGATTGATCCGCGTATTCATGATGCTTCCCTCTCTGTCTATTATATAGTTATAATAGGCAGTGTCAAGGTAAACACACCGTTTTATACAGCTCAGCGCCATAGTCGTAAACATGATATCCTCGTACCATTTCCCCGTGGGGAAAACGAGGGATTCCAAGATCTCACGCCTGTACAGCTTGTTCCACACGGCATTCCTGATCGGATACTCATCCGACTCTCGAACATAATACTCCAAGGCTTCCTGCCCCTCAAACAGGACCGCCCTGTCCGCCGACAGGTCCTCGGTATAAGTCGAATGGACCTGCCGATACCGGCAGACCGCAATATCCGCATCCTGCTCCTTCATCGCCGCATACATCACGGCATACATATCTCGGTCGATCCAGTCGTCGCCGTCCACAAATCCGACATAGCTGCCCTTGATTTGTTCAAGCGCTGCGTTGCGCGCATCGGCCGGACCGCCGTTTTTTTTGTGGATCACGTGTACGCGTGCGTCTTCCGCCGCAAACCGGTCACAGAGCGCCCCCGTGCCGTCCGTAGAGCCGTCGTCCACCACAATGATCTCCAGATTGCGGTAAGACTGCCCGCGGACAGAATTCATGCACCGCTCGATATACGCCTCGATATTATATGCCGCGATCACGATCGAGATCGTGTCCGTCTGCTCGTTCGTATTCAGTATCGGGTGATATTTATCCAGAACCTGCATAGCCCGCACACACCTTTCCCGCGGATCACTCCTCCTCCTCGATCACCGCGTAGTCCTCGTTTGCGATCCTCTCCCGGATCGTCTCACGCGCCGTCTCCATATCCTTCTGCCAGAGCAGATAGGCTTCGTCCCACGACGCATAGTCCGCATCGCCGCGCTTGTCCTCGAACGCATAGTGTTCCTGCAGATACCGCGCCAGAAAATCCGTGCATTTCTCCGCGCCGACCGCGTTGGTATGACTGCCGTAATCCGCGAAATCCTCCTCAAACACGATACCGATCTCTTCATAGAAGTCGTTCATGTTCAGAAAAGGATAGCCGGCTGCCGATACGATCTCTTCCATATAATTATACATCTGCTGCTCCGCAAGAGATTCCCCGTAGGGCGACACGATAAACAGCGCATCTCTGTTCCCTGTTTTCAGAAAATCAAGCAGATCCCTGAGATACGCCTCCTGCGTGGCGGTAATTGCCGTCGTTCCCGCCGCGCCGCCGCAGACAGGCATCGGCTGCGGGCCGACCTCGTCCTTAAAAGCAAAGCCCTTCAGCGGATTCCGCTTATGGTACATCACATTCGCCCACTCGGACGGCAGCGCCAGCATCTTCCAATTCGTATGATACTTCATAATATCCAGATAAAAGCTGAGACGTCCTTCCTCGTCGTCTTCGGGCACGAGCGCCCGGATCGTCTCTCCCCGCAAGACGGAATAACGCATGTTATCAGTCACGCCTCGCGTATATGCCATATTATTGCGCAGTCCCTCGTCATCCATCGTGAACATACGCATCTCAAAAATATATAAGGCCGGCGACTGGGATTTCTCGGCTTCCCGTACCAGATACTTCATCGCTGCGGGACGCTGCACATTGGAGGACAGCGGATACATGGCGATCCCCGTGTCGCCCCACAGCTTCGGCGCCGCATAGTACGGGAACACCGGACTGGAACCGATCATCACGATATCCAGCGTGTCATCTTTCTCTGCATAGAAGCCGGAGAACCGATCCTTCACATCACCGTTCGTCCGCACCATATAGGATATCCCTGTAAGCAGGATCATAAAAATACCTATAAACGCAAGAATTTGCACTAAAATCAAGGCTTTGCGTCTTTTCATAACATCCTCTTTTCAATTCCTTCAGTCGTTATTTTATATTATATCTAAATTTAACCAATTCGCTTATTTTCAAATTATTAAGTCATGATTTTATCAAAATACTCTTTCCAGAGGCGATTTACACGCTCCGGCGCAAGCCTCTCCTGTATTTTAACCGCTTCTCTTCCCAGCCGTTCGGCGTATGCCGGATCGTCAAGCAGCTTTGTCATCGCCCGCTCCAGCGCCCGCTGATCTCCCGTCGGGATGATCGATCCGTTACAGCCGTCACATATCAGTTCCTCGGTCCCCCCGCTGGGCACGTCCGTCGCGATCACCGGCAGCCCGATCGCCAGCGCCTCGATCAGGGCATTGGAGACCCCTTCCGAATAAGATGTCAGCAAAAACAGGGACGCGCGCTCGATCCGCGCCGCCACATCGGGAACAAGCCCCGGCAAAAACACGCGTTGTGAAATTCCCAGTTCCTCGATCAGGTCTTCCAAATATCTGCGCAGCTCACCTTCTCCGTAGATCGTGAGCGTATATTCCGGATATCTGTCCCGCAGCGCCGCAAAGGCGCGAATCATCATTTCGTGGTTCTTATTTGCATCCAGACGCCCGACGGCGACGATCCGCTTCTCGCGCTCTCCCTCATACCTTGGCCTGATAAACGCAGGATTCAGGGAGTTCGGCAGGATCACCGCCCGCCGCTGTACCCTCTTATTAAAGAAACCGCGAGAGCGCTCCGTCTGCAGAACGATTCCGGCCGCATGAGGGAAGAGCAGGTTGGCCAGCGTGTGCATCAGCCTGTTGGGATATTCCCGTTTCGCTTCGCCCACTACCGACACCACGGAGCTTGTCCTCGTGAACATTGTGGTGACGACCGCCATAAAATTATTTTTGCCGTTACAGGCCAGCACCAGCTCCGGCCGCTCTGCCTTCCATATCCGATGCAGCTTGTTCACACGCCGGCAAAAGTTCACAAGGCGGCTGCCGCTCAGCTCCTCCGGCGTCAGATCCGATATCACCCGTTTGATCCGGGATGGCAGGACATATTCTTTCTCCTGCGGATATTGGTACTGCGTGACCATCGTCACGCGGTATCCCTCCGCCAGAAAAAATTCCGCCAGATTGACAAAAACTCTTTCCGCCCCTCCCCGGCTCAGAGAGCTGATATAAAAAGCAATGTGTCTTACACCTGTTTTCTTTTTCATGCGTTTTGAATCAAATCCTTCATATTGTGATAATAAAACGACCGTTTTTGCAATTTCTCTTCATTTTTCCTGCAAATTTTCCCAAAAATGACTTTTTTATTAAATGTGACTTTATTTTCGTTTCACGAATTGTCACGACAATTTCTTTCGTTTTCTGACCTTTTTATTTTCAAAAAATCATTATTTTAACGTGTTATTTTATTTTTTATAGCATTTCGCAGGTTATAAAACCGTATTTTTTTACCCGTGATATGTCTGATACCACTGCTGGAACACAAAAAACGACCAGGCCAGTTTGGAGTAGTTCGCTCCGGTCGCCGGCCCCGCATCTCCCGTCTCCAGATAGCGGCCGATCATGCCGGACACATATTCCGCATCAAAAATATCCTGCCGCACAAGAAAATCATAACTGCTGTAATCCAACATCTGTTCCCGCAGTGGCCCGCGCAGCCACTTATCCAGCGGAACGCCGAAGCCTACCTTCGGTCTGTCCAGCAGCTCCTTGGGAATATAATCATAGGCGATATCCTTCAAGATATGCTTCTTGTCTCCGCTCACATATTTAAAGGAATGCGGGATCCGATAAGACAGCTCCATGACTTCCTTATCCAAGATAGGACATCTGGCTTCTAACGAATATTTCATTGACGCCCGGTCCACCTTGCACAGGATATCCCCCGGCAGATAGGTGTCCATATCCAGAAGCATCCTCCTGATCTGCCAATTTCCAATGTGATAACTGCTCTCGATCAAATAATGAACGGGAAAGGCCTCCTGACCGTCCTGCGGCTTCACCATCGCTCTCGCCATGGCCGGATAGCTGCCCGCTCCGAACTGCGTTTTGCTCTCGCGTTCTCTGTTTCCCGCGATCACGCGCACTTTAAAGGGAAGGCGCTCTTCCATATGCATCTGCTTCAAGCCGGGCAGACCGCACAGGCCGTGTACCATACCGCCCAGCAGATCCAGTCTCTGCGCCTGAAGAACATTCTCATAGATATTATACCCGCAGAAAAATTCGTCGCCGCCGTCCCCCGACAGTGCGACCGTCACGTGCTTTCTCGCCAACTCCGACACCATCATAGTCGCGATCTGCGAACTGTCCGCAAAGGGCTCATCGTAGTAGCGGGGGATACTGTCCACCAGCTCGAGCATATCCTGCTCGTCGATATAGAGTTCCGTATGCCGTGTGCCCAGATATTCGGCTACCGCCTTGGCATATTTTGCCTCATTATATTTCTCCTCATGAAAACCGATAGAAAAGGTGCTGACCGGGCTGTCCGAGCATTCCTGCGCGATCGCTGTCACGAGCGAGGAGTCATAACCGCCGCTCAAAAATGCGCCCAGCGGCACGTCAGCGATCATGCGGGCCTTTACCGCGCTTCTAAGCCGTTCCTTGAGCAGCGCTTTTGCCTCCCGATAGTCCTCTATGGGCTGTGTCTGCGCCTCGCGGTATGCCTTTTTGACGCTCCAATACTGCCATTTTTTGACCGCGCCGCAGCGGAAACGCAGCACCGCGCCGGGTTCCAGCTTGCTGACATGCCGATAGATGCTCTCCGGCGCATTGATGTATTGCTGAAACAGATAACGCGGCAGGACACGGGTATCGATCTCTGCGGAAAAGCCGGGGCACTTCATGATCGGCTTCAATTCAGAGGCAAAGACAAGCGTTTCTCCCTCATGCCAATAATAGAGCGGCTTCTTGCCTATCCGGTCGCGGATCAGATAAATATCCTGTGTATCCCTGTCATAGAGCGCGATCGCAAACATGCCGTTCATGCGCTCCACGAAGCGGATCCCCCATTTTAAATAGGCGGCTATGATCACTTCCGTGTCACAGTGCGACCGGAATGGATAGTCCGCCAGCTCTTCTCTCAATTCCCGATAGTTATATATCTCCCCGTTATAAACGACCGAAATGCGCCGATCCGCCGAGTGCATCGGCTGATGCCCCAACTCGGACAGATCCATAATGGACAGCCGCCGCTGTGCAAATCCTGCCTGCCAACCGCCCGGCATCTCATAGATCTCCTCACCGCTGTCATCCGGCCCGCGGTGATACATCGTGTCGTTCATGAGCTTCAGTTGCTCTGCCGTAATATTCCTCTTACTGACATAACCGCATATTCCGCACATATACACTCCCACCCGTTATCTGTATGCTCACTGCACATTTTTCTCCAAAAAATAATCCTTATATTCTCCGAAATCCTTACACTCGTTATCCACGGATTCCACCAGTTCTATATATTTCTCCTGCAATAGCGCCCTATAGTTATCGAAATTGTCGTACCCCTTCCTGCTCCACGCAAAAGGGTGTGTCAGGATCTGCACTTTATCATGACCCGTGATATTTTCTTGGTCCGGATAGCCGTAACGCCAGATATGATTTGCGTCGGACATATATTTCACCTTCAATGGCGTATCTTCCTCCACCCTGTCCGCAAAGGTGAAAAATTCGTCCTGATAAGCGTTTAAAATACCGTCCAATTTGATATTTTCCCGAAGTACGTCCTTGGACGGCCTGTGTACGGAGAATTCCGTGATCTTAAAGCCGAACATCTCGCTTAAGATATCGATCTCCATCCTGATGCGTCTGCGGATCTGTTCCATATCCGTCATGCCGTTCAGTGCGAAGTGCAGTCCAATATGCTGCCCTCTCTCATGCATATCCTTGATCATATCCATATTTCTTCTGGAAAGTATATTATAGGAATTGTTGGTCCATTGAAAAAAGAATGTGGAGATAAAATCCATGCTCTGCTCCACCTTTGCCATCTGATATGCCCGCTCCACGCTGTACTCCACATCATGGCGCATGATGATAAACCTGTCCCGATGCAGGGCGTCCGCATAACCGCACTGTCTGCCCGTGGCCTTGATGATCCTGATAATTTCCCGATAGTCGTCGTATGAAAACATGACATGCTCCGTTCCCGGCGCTCACACCGCCTTTTTCTTCCATTATATACGCTGTCAACTAACGAGACAAGTTTTATTCATAGAGACGGCATAATTCCTCTATATAATCCCGCCACTGCACATAAACAGCGTGGCCGTTCGCCTTGTCGGCGATCTTTCGCGCCTCATCGCCGAGCCTCTCTGCCAGCTCAGGATCCTCGATCAGGCGGTTGATGCCGTCTGTCAGCGCCTGTTCATCTTGAATGGGGATCAGCAGTCCGTCCACTTGGTCGGTCATGATCGTCCTCGGCCCGCCGCAGGGACAGTCCGTAGCCACGATCGGAAGGCCCAGCGCCATCGCCTCCATCAGTGCGTTCGGGAGGCCCTCCCAGTCGGAAGTAAACGCAAACAGCGCCGCGTCGGCAAGCTCTTTCTCCAAGCTGTCGCTGGCTCCCATCAGATGTATATAATCCCCCGCCTTAAGTTCGCCGATCAGATCCTCCAGGATCTCTTTTGTGCCGTCAAAAGAATCCCCGCCGTATATCTTGAGGTCATACTCCGGATGCTTCTCATGCACTTTCACAAAGGCGCGGATCAACATCGGCTGGTTCTTAAAATCCACCAGCCGGCCGGACTGCACCACCGTCTTTGTCCTTTGCGCAGGTTTTGGCACGCCGATGTATTTCTCGTGGATCGGGTTCAGAATGATACGCGAATTGTCCTGCAGCCGCGGCGCAAAAAATTCCTTGGCGCCCTCCGTCTGGAAAACACAGCCGTCAACACGCGGAAACAAAAGCGGGATCTGGAGTTTGTCGGACAGCTCTTCGTAGTGACCCGCCGGATCCGTCCGAATGGAGATCAGCACCGGTATCTTGATGAAATAGGCCGCCATTAGCCCACGGTACAGCGCTTTTCTGGCAAACGGTATCAGGATATCCGGTTTTTCCGTCTTTAAAAAGTCCCGAAGATATTTGATCCGGAGCAGTATCTGCACAAAGCGCGGCTTTTTCTCGTCGTTCTCCCGAAGTCCCACGTGAACGCGCCTTACCTTGTCGCTGAGCGTGAACTCGTTCTCGCCGTACCATTCCGTCGTGACAATGACCTGATACCCTTCCTCGGCAAACCGATTCGCAAGATTGGTGACTACACGCTCCGCGCCGCCCTGCTCCAGACAATTTAAGTGAAATGCGATCTTACGCGCCATATCGCCTCATTCCTCCGCCCACCTGCACAGCTTCTCCACATAGGCCTCCGCCGTATAGTCGCCGGCGCGCTTTAACGCCGCCTCACGGTAATGTGCGGCCTTGTCCGCATCCTCCAGAAGCGCCGTGATCTCGTCCGCCAGACCGCGCTCCTCCTCCGTGATGCTGCGGGGATCGAAATCTTCCGCCGGACTCATATTCGGGATCAAAATGCCATAGCGATCCTCCAATATCTCCCGCGGCCCGGTCATACAGTCGGCAGCGATCACGGGAAGCCCCATAGCCATCGCCTCCACCATTGCATTCGGAAAGCCTTCATAATAGGAGGTCAGCACATACAGACAGCCCTTTTTCAGATAAGGATAAGGGTTCTTCTGCAATCCGGTAAAACAGACGGCGTCCGCGATCCCAAGTTCCTCCGCCAGCTTCCTGTAGGGCGCGAACTCTCCCTCTCCGATGATCATCAGCTTGGTATCGGCCAATCTGCCATGCACCAGCGAAAAGCTTTTTAAGAGATGCCAGAAGCCTTTGACCGGATCTTCCCGTCCCATGGAGACAAGGATGCGCCCGTCCGTCCACGGCAGGACGGCCTCCTCTCTCTCCGAGAGCGCCCGTATCTCCCTGATGTCAAAGGGATTGTTGAGCGTGACCGCCTTGTCGCAGCGGTACTTGTCCCGCACCTCGCGGCAGATGGTATCGGAGCAGCAGATGATCCTGTCCGCACATCTGCAGAACAGCCGGATCTGGCGCGGATTCCCCATATCCATATAGCTTCTGATGCCAAACCACTTCTCGGCCTTCCTGCCCGCGGCGATACTTGCCAGATTCGCCGTCGGCCCGAAGCTGTATGCGATATCGATATGCTCTTTTTGCATGAGCGCCCGCAGCTTCATACCGCGCAGGAAAACATTGAGGATCTTGCCGAACCTGCCCTCGCGGCTCGGCAGCCGCAGATCCGCCACCGGAATGCCCCTGACGTCATAGGCGATATCCGCCGAGTCAAAGATAGCGATCCGTACCTGAAAATGCGGCTGCAGAAGCCTCGCAGTCGCAGCACAGACCTTTTCAAAGCCGCCCTGATGCAGGGTCGGCACGATCAGTAATATCTTCTTCATAACCCCGAACAATCTCCGTTCAAATAGAAATTCATGTAATCCTCCGCCTGTACACGCACATCGAAACCGCTCTCTGACAGTTCCTGATAAGTATTCCTTCTGTCGTAGCCCGTCTGCGCAAGAAGCTCCCGCGCCCACGCTTCCGGCGGCAGCCCGATGCTCATATAGGTGACAAGCGCCGTCGCCTGCGCCTCTCTGGTCACCGTATCCGACACCAGACACTTAAGCCCCGCGGCCTGTGCTTCCACCAGCGCGCCGGGCAGCCCTTCATAGAAGGACGGCAGAAGAAAGAAATCAAAGGCCTGATAATAGTCCTCGGGCTGCTTCTGGTTTCCCGCGAACAGCACTTTATCCCCGATGCCAAGGCTCTCGCACTGACGCTTCGCCGCTTCCCTGCCCTCGCCGTCTCCGACCAAAAGCAGCACGGCATCGTCCCGCACGGCACAGACCGCCGCAAAGATCCTGATGAGATAGGGATGATTCTTCGGGCGGTCGAATCGCCCCACATGGCCCAGCACCAGTTTGTCCTCTATGTTCAGCCGGCTGCGCATGGCGCGCCGCTTATCCGCATCGTAGGTAAACCGCGCTACGTCTATGGCATTGTGTATGATCCTGACCCTGCCCTCCTGCACACGCCGCGCGCCGAAAGCGTCGATGCCGGCCGCCTCGGAACAGGCAAAACAGTAATCCGTTTTGCGGTACAGATTTTTCCGCATCAGCTTCGTGACCGCCGCCTTCAATCCCGTTCCCGTTCCCGCGCTTCTGGAATGCGCAACGGTGATCGGTATGCCGGCGCGCTTTGCAAGGGGAAGATAGACGGACGCAGTGCTCGTCATGTGGCCCTGCACCACACGATAGTCGTGATGCGCCGCAAAAAACGCTTTTACTGCGTTTCGATAAGCAAAGTAATTGTACACTTTAAATTTGGGGAGCACATAGATCCGTCCCCCCATAGCTGTGATCTCTTCATCATAGAACTGCGGTTCTCTGCCTGACGCATCGTCTCCGGCGCGCTTCACCGCGCTGCTGTGGACAAGGAAGTCAAACTGTATCCGCTCTCTGTCCATATGGCGGTACAGATCCATGATGCGGCTTTCCGCTCCGCCGAGCCCGGTGCCGCCGAGAACATGCAGTATGCGAATCGGTTCTGTCATTGTAAGATATCGCCCGCCTTCAATTCTTTCCCGCACTCATAGCTGTCGATCAGCAGGGAGCCGTCCACCGTGCGCACGATCGGTCTGCCGTCAAACACATCTATGATCTCTCCCGGCGCATAGGCCGAGAAATCTATCATCTCGTCAAAGGGCTTCGCCTTCCACACGGTCACCTTGTCCTCTCCGCACATTGCGAATGCCCCCGGGAACGGTGCCGCCACGCCGCGGATCAAATTGTAGATATCCCTTGTCCTGCCGTGAAAATCGATCTTGCCGTCCGCCGCCGTCCGTTTCTCATACCATGAATCAAAATCCTTAGAGTCCGTGCGGACAGAAATGCTGTCCTCCTCGTAAGCCTTGAGCAGTCTGCGGATCAGGTTCTTGGAACAGATCATGTTTTTGTACTGCGCCGTCCTGATATCGTCGTGGGGCGTGATGGAAAACATCTCCGTCGCAAAGATATTCGGACTGTCCGCCTTCTCGTCATAGCGGAACAGATTCAGGTTGAATCGGGTGTCCCCCAAAATGATCGACCAGTTGAGCGGCGAACGCCCCCGCCCGAAAGGAAGATAGCCGCAGTTGCCGTGAAAGCCATAGATGCCGCAGCGGAAACGCTCCAGCACGCTCGCCGGGATCAGCCTCTGCCAGCCCATGGAGATGCCGATATCGAACTCGTTTTCCTGCAGGAAGCGCTGCGTCTTCTCGTCTGTCAGAAAATAGCTGTCCGCTTCGTGTACGGGAATGCCGTACTTTTCCGTCAAAAACGACAGCCCCTTGTAACCCGACACCTGATTTTTCTTTGTCACTTCCGGGCTTATGGTGATCACCAGATCCACCGGACAAATGGTGTTCTGAATAAATTCCACGATATTCTCAGACGTGTCTTTCACGCCGAACACGACTACTTTGTATCGCATCTTCGCCTGTTCCTCCCTGCCGCTTTGCCAAAATGGCGAACGGCCTCAAAGTCTGCTCCTCAGCCTGACAAGCAGATACTTGCACTTTGCCAGCAGATATTCCCCGGCCATACCGGGCGCATGCCGCGCGACCGAGGGCATATTGAGATACTCCGTATAGGAGATCATATTTTCTCTGTGTTCCCTGAACATACGGGCATACCGCTCTCTGTCCGCCTCCGTGACCGTGTTGGCGTGGATCACGAGCGTCGTCACCCCGTTTTTTCCTTTCAGACTCCGCGCCTTCCGGAAAGAGATCGGATAAAAGGTGATCCCCCGGTACAGATAGGGCCGCTTGCCGAAGCCGTCCGTCATTCTGGCAAAGCCCGTCTCCTTCAGGGCGCGGAGCGTATTCCTGTCATAGGAATGCGACGGCGCCATAAAGATATCGGTGCGGATACCATATCTCTCCAGCTCCTTGCGCCCGCATAACAGCATTTCCCGCTGTTTCTCATAGGGCAGTCCGGCGAATTCGGAGCTGCGGTTGAGCGGGAACAGCCCGCCCTTTTTCGTCGTATAGAGATGTTGATAGCCATGCATGGCAAAGACATACCCTTCCTCTGCCAGCCCGCGCATCACCTGGCCGAAATCCGCGTTTACCCCCCCCCGCCTCAGCTTGGGGTCACGGTTGTCCGGCACGATGCCGAGCAGCGGCGCAATGCCTGTCTCACGAAAAAGTCTGCAGAAAAACGAAAAGTTGTCCCAGTCCATATCAGGCGTGATATCGTCCATGCGGACCGCGATCTTTGTACCTGTCATTTTAAATATTCCTTATACCAATCGATCGCCAGTGCGATACCTTTTTCAAAATCGTATTCCGGATCGTAACCGAGCAGTTCGCGCGCCTTGCTGATATCCGCGTTGGAGTCGCGCACGTCTCCCTTTCTCGGCGGCCCGTAATTCGGCTCTACATCTATGTTGAGCGCCCTGCACAGATGCTCGTAGATGTCGATGAGGAACAGACGTCCGCCCGCTCCGATATTAAAGGCCTGTCCGGCAGCGTCCGAGGAAGCCAGACATGCCCGCAGATTGGCCTCTATCACGTTATCGATGTATGTGAAGTCCCTAGACTGTCTGCCGTCACCGTTGATCGTCGGCGTCTCACCGTGCAGAAGCTGCCTGAGGAATTTCGGGATCACGGCGGCATACATGCCCTCCGGATCCTGTCTGCGCCCGAAAACATTGAAATATCGCAGCCCATACGTGTCCAGACCGTACAGCTCCTTGTACAGCCTTCCGTACTCCTCATCCACCTTCTTGGTCAGCGCGTACGGTGAGAGGACCCTGCCCTCATGCCCTTCGCGTTTCGGCAGTTCAGTGGAATCGCCGTACACCGAAGAACTGGAGGCATACACAAACTTCCTGACGCCGCTCTGCCTGGCCGCCTCCATCATATTCAGCGTGCCGCGGATATTGATCTCCTCGTACAGGAGCGGCATCTCGATGCTGCGCGGAACGCTGCCCCACGCGGCCTGATTGAGCACATAGCGGACGCCTTTTACCGCCTCCATGCAAGTGTCCATATCCCGTATGTCGCCCTCGATAAACGTAAATCTCTCATTCGCCGTGAGCGGTTCGATATTCTCGTATTTGCCGGTGGAAAGATTATCCAGACAGCGCACGGTGTACCCCATATCGATCAGCGCTTCACAGATATTGGAACCGATGAAGCCCGCCCCGCCGGTGACCAGAAAAATACTGTCCGCATCAAATTGCAATTCCCGAAATCCCATGTTCTTAAACCTCTCTCTTCTTTATCCTCTTTTGCAGCCGTCGCCGGATATCCGGCAGATATTCTCTTCCCAACAGGAAAAACGCCATATAAAAGATCGAAAACCCATAGATCATGTAACGTGAAAGGCACATGATCGTAAGGGAAGTTGCACAGACATTCGCCGTGATGGCCAACAGCGCGATCAGCATGAACCATGCCGCATCGCTTTTTTTCTCTCGGCAGAGCCGCCATACGGCCAGCGCGGCCGCCGCCGCATACGCAAACAGCGCAAGCCAGTTGATCAGCGGGTGTACCACGGCTATACTGCGGATAAAGCCGCGGGAACACAGCAGCGCATAGTCGTACAGCCATTGGCCGAAACAGCCCGGCAGCAGCCCGACGATCATCACGCCGGCAGTCTCGTCCGACATCCGGCTCACTTTATAATAGTCCATGTCCGCGGCATAGTCCCAGAAATGCTTGGAAAATCCCGCATCCAGCACCTCGAATTTCAAGGTGTCATGGCAGTCCTCCAAATGTGCGGCGCGCTCCTCAAAAGTGTCTCCGCCGTATCGATAATTGGCGCCCGCCTCGTCGGCCTCGGCATAGAATCGATCGAAGAAGTTCCTTTCGCGGCTGTCCTCCTCGAACACTTCCCCGTCCTCTTGATCGCACGCATAGATCACGTTCGTCAACAGATTGACCTGCCCGTAAGTATTTCCCATGAAATATCCCGTCACGAAATAATTGTAAGTGTGTACCGCAAGGCTTCGCAGTCCGAAAGCACACGCCACCGCCAGAACAGCCGCTATGATCGTCCGATATTGTCTGCGGGCGACCGACACGCCGCACCAGACGACAAACCAGACCAAAACAGCGGCCATCATCTGCCCTCTCGTCATGGAGAGCAGCCATGCGAAGACTGCTCCCCACAAAATGTCCGTCTTCTTTCCCTCAAAGACCATGCGCAGCAGGAACAGCATATAGATCTGAAACAGCGGCATACAGAGCGCCTCGCTCATGATCGAGTTCTCTATAAAAATACCGTATGCGGAGACATATCTGGTGACGATATGCGGCGCAAGCTGCAGGAGGATCAGCGCAAGCTCTCCCGCAAAGCCCAGCGAAAACCTTCTGCGCAGATATTCCGCCAGACAGAAAATACTGCCCGCGGCAAGGATACCCTGCACGATAACGGCAAGCTTCAGGCCGGCATCCGCTCCCGCCATGGCCCGAAACAACGCCAGAAACAGCGGATACAGAGGCTCCCTGTGAATGTGCATGGTGATATACTGTTCGGAATCATTGTAGACACCGATGCCGTACCGGGCATACATTCCCAGAAAAAAAAGCAGCAGCCCTATGAAAAAAAGCCAGTTTTTCCTATGGTTTCCGGTCACTTTATAATCTCCAATAATGATAATCCGCCGTCTGATACGCTTCCTTGTCAAGAATGCCTTTGATGTCCACAAGCACCTTCTTCGTGTTACCCGCTCTGTAGAACTTATCAAAATCCGCTTTTTCGAGATCCTTAAACGCATCATGGGCGACCGCAACGATCACCGCGTCCATGTCCCTGACATCTTCGAGTCTGCCGAAAGACAGACCGTACAAGCGCTTTGCCTCGTCAGCATCGGCCGCCGGATCGACCACAAGCGGGTGGATATCATATTCCGCCAGTTCGTTGTATATATCTATCACCTTCGTATTTCTCGTGTCGGGACAGTTTTCCTTAAAGGTGAAGCCGAGGATCGCAACCTTTGCGCCTTTCACCGGCACACTCACCTTGATCAGACTCTTCACAAGGCTCTCCGCAACATATTTGCCCATCTCATCGTTGATACGTCTGCCGGCAAGGATAATGCGCGAATGATAGCCGAGTTCTTCCGACTTATAGGTCAGATAGTAGGGATCCACGCCGATACAGTGGCCGCCTACCAGACCGGGTCTAAAGGGCAGGAAATTCCACTTGGTCCCCGCAGCCTCGAGCACCTCCAGCGTATCGATCCCCATCTTGTGAAAAATAATGGAAAGCTCGTTCATAAATGCGATATTGATATCTCTCTGGCTGTTCTCGATCACCTTGGCCGCCTCTGCCACCTTAATGGCCTGCGCGCGGTACACGCCCGCATCCACCACGAGCTCGTACACCCTGGCGACCGTGTCGAGCGTCTCCTCGTCCATACCGGACACAATCTTGGTGATCGTCTCCAGCCTGTGTACCTTGTCGCCGGGATTGATCCGCTCCGGCGAGTAGCCGATCTTAAAATCCACGCCGCACTTTAAGCCCGACTCCCGCTCTAGGATCGGCACGCAGATGTCCTCGGTCACACCCGGATACACGGTGGACTCATACACTACGACCGAGCCCTTCGTCAGGTTCTGCCCGAGGATACGGCTCGCGCCTTCCACCGGCGAAAGATCCGGTGTGTGATCCGGCTTGACCGGCGTGGGAACGGCCACGATATGGAATTTGGCCTCGCGCAGCTTGGCGGCATCCGCCGTAAAATCCACCGTGGTATTTCTGATGACTTCATCGCCCACCTCATTGGTCGGGTCGATACCGCTGCGATACAGCCCGATCTTCTCGGCGTTCAGATCAAAGCCCACTACTTTGATCTTTCTCGCAAAAGCGACCGCTATCGGCATTCCGACGTAGCCCAGACCGACCAAGGACAGTTTTTCCTCGCCGTTTACTATCTTTTCATACAGATCCAATTCCGTTTACCTGCCTTTCTCTTTGTGTGATCTATCCATGCCCCGGTCAGAGCGCCCAATCTTTACGGCTGCTGCATGATCCGATGCACTTCTTCCATGTAAGCGGCGGTGACATGCTCTCTGTCAAACTCCCGCTCCATCTTCTCTCTTCCTGCGCGCCCCATACGGCCGCGCTCCTCCGGGGAGAGCGACAGAAATTTTTTCAGCGCTGCGATCAGCTCGTCGGCATGTCCGGGCGTAAAACCGAAACCCGTCCTGCCCTCTTCAAAAGCCTCCATGCAGCCGCTGATATTCGAGGCGATCACCGGTCTGCCCGTCGCGGCAGCCTCGATCAGCGAGTTGGACATGCCCTCGTGAAAAGATGCCACAACGACGGCGCTCGCCTGCGCCAGATACGGATGCACATCCGTGTGGAAGCCCAGCTGCCTGACGACCCCCTCGCGCTCCAGCGCATCCAGCATATCCTGATAGTCCTCGTCGCATGCGCCCAAAATATCGAAAAACACCTTGTCGCTGTGCAGCGCCTTGGCCGCCTCGATAAACTCTAAGATCCCTCGCTCCCTCATCACACGGCCCACATACAAAAAGCGCGTCTCGCCGTTCTCCGGATAAGGCACAAACGGATGGCGCGACAGATTCACGCCGGACCCCATAACCAGCCTTTCCCCCTTGCCGGCTATATGATACGAGCGAAAAATATCCCGGTTCTCCGCATTTTGAAAAAAAACGCAGCCGGCGTTTTTCACCCCCGCCCGGTACATGCCGACGATCAGTCTGACAAACAATCCGTTTCTGTCAAACGCGCCGCCCAGACCGGTAATGGTGGAAATATAAGGGATATGCAGTCTGCGCGCGCAAAAGCCGCCGTAGATGTTGGGCTTGATCGTGTAGGTGACGACAATGTCCGGCTTAAGCTCCCGCATCAGTCTGCGATAAGCCAAATACAGTCTGATATCCTGCAGCGGATTGACACCCCGCCTGTTGATATCCGTATGTATGACCTGCGCTCCCTCGGCGCATATCTCCTCTTTCCTGACCTCGTCCGGCACACTGACATAGACCTCGTTTTCCCTTAACAGCGCCACGACGAACTCGTTTCTGAAATCATATAGACCGCCCAATGAATTGGCGAGTATCAGCACTCTTTTTCTTTCAGCCATAACGTCACCGACTCTCTTCCCCGAACGCTCCCGCCGTCACGGGACGATCTGTTCTCCGCTCATATCCTGTACTGCGATCTCATTGTACTTCATCATGCATATATTTTCCCGATAATCTCCTATCGTTACCGGATTCTCCCCGCCGCTCAGATTGACCAGCACCTGCCTCGGCATGTTGACCCCGCAGACATAGGCATGCGGATAGCCGCCGCCGAAGCGGGGATTCACCTCTGAGATATAATATACTCCACCTATCAGGAAAATATCAATATCAATCATGCCGACAAATCCGCAGCGCTCCGCAAAATCCCGCAGCATGGCAAACAGTCTCGGGTCCTTGACCGACACCGATTTATCCGTCTCTCCGGCGCGCATCTTGATCTTTTTCTTCACAAAAACCGACGTACACTTTCCCGACTTCATATCGACATACACATCAGCGCCGTACTCCTGCCCGTTCATGTACTCTTGGATCATCAGATCGTCATACAGCCGGAACAGAAGGTCGATCTCCTCATCGCTGCCCGCCTGGTTGATGTTGATGCTGGCGCTTCCTTTTACCGGCTTGACAAAAACAGGATAGGATATCTCGCCGCGGCCGACGGCATCGAAAAAATCCTTCTTCTTCACATAACACTTACCGGTCGGTATATTCATTTTTTGCAGCATAAGAAACATGCGATATTTGTCAAAACAGGTCTCCACCAGATCATAGGGTGAGATAACGGGTGTTGTTCCGATTTCCAGAAACCGTTCCCTCTCGCGCGCCAAAAGGCTCAGTTCAGGGTCGATCAGCGAGAACACACCGTCAATATGCTCTTTCTTACAGATGTCCAGTATGCATTCCAGATAATCCGGCGCAGTGATCCGCGGAACGAGATAAAACGCGTCCGCATCATAGACGGCCGGAGCCAGATTACTGCAGTCCGTTGCGACCACGCGTCCCGCGCTGCCCACTTCCCGCTTGAAATACTGCACTATTTTATTTCTCGTACCTGCGCTGAGTATCAGAATATTCATCGCCATACTACCTTTCTTCCGGCAGACGGATATTTAGCAAAACGTGTGTTATTCTTTGGCCAGCCTGTCGAAGTACAACGGCGCGCCGCCCGTGTGAATGAACAGAATGTTTTTGTCTTTTATGCCGCGGCTCTGGAGATACGCCGTCATGCCGTAAAAGGCTTTGCCGACATACGTGGTATCCATGGGAATGCCCTCCCGCGCCATCACCCGCTCGATCATCCGCTCCACTTCCTCCGTATATCTGCCGTATCCGCCGAGACGATAGCCGTCTTCAAAGAGCAGCCTGTCCTCCCGATATAGTCTGTCAAAGTCGGCCGCCAGATATTCCCGTATGCTGTCTTTTACCACATTTCTGCCGCGCGCGGCGTCTCTGGCGATACTGATCCCGACGATCTTCCTCTGTTCGTCTCCCGCCAGGAGCTGTCCGCAGACCAGCCCCGCCTGCGTCGCTCCCGTACCGGAAGCGTGAAAAATATAGTCAAAATGCAGACCGGCGCGCTGCTCCTGCCGCTCTATCTCCCGATACGCCTTCACGTAGCTGTCCGTTCCGTGATAGCCGTGCCCGCCGCCGACAATGAAATAAGGGCTCCTTCCCTCCGCGCGGTAAGCCGCTTTCCTGCGCTCGATCGTCTCCGCCACCTCCGTGACGGGGCAGGTCTCTATGACCGCGCCGAACCGCTCCACCAATCCGGTATTATACAGCCTTTCCCTGTTCTCCTCGGGTGAGATCACATGACAGGCCAGTCCCATAGCCGCCGCCATGTTTGCAATGATGCGGCAATGATTGGAGCTGTTGCTTCCGTAAGTCATGATGACGTCCGTGTCCGTTTTCCGGATATCCCGGTAAAACGCCGCCGCCTTCCTGACTTTGTTGCCGCCGAAGCAAAAAGGGATACTGTCGTCTCTTTTCATGAAAAACCTGTTGTGTCCGTACTCGCCCGACAACATCTGGATGGGCGTCTCGGCCAATTCTCTCTCAAAGAGTTCTATCTTTCTCACGCTCTGTCTGCCCCCTGCGATACACATCAAAATCCGCAACGACCTGATCCGCCCCCGACAGGGTATCGGAATGCCGCAGCACCTTGCCGACCGTCATGCCGATGATCTTTAAGTCCATGCCGAAAGACAGGCGGTCCACATACTCCAGATCATACGCGAACCTCTCCTCCCAGCCAAGCGCATTCCGGCCGTTCACCTGTGCGAGTCCCGTAAGTCCCGGCCGCACGTCGTGTCTGCGCCTTTCCTCCTCTGTGTACCACGGAAGGTATCTGACCAAAAGCGGCCGCGGCCCGATCAGGCTCATATCGCCCCTCAGTATATTGACCAACTCCGGAAGCTCGTCCAGACTGGTGCTCCGCAGCTTTTTCCCGAACGAGGTGAGCCGCGCTTCATCGGGAAGCAGCTCCCCCTTTTCATTACGGGCGTCATTCATGGAGCGGAATTTATACAGATGAAAGATCTTCTCGTCTTTTCCGGGCCTCTCCTGTTTAAAAATAACAGGCGATCCCAATTTTACCCTCACCAAGACCGCCAATAGCAGGTACACGGGAGACAGTATGACGATACTGCACAGGGAGATCACAATGTCAAACAGGCGCTTGATACACTTTCGATACATAGGACTCTCCTTCTATCTGCCGAAGCACTTTCGCACCACGCCGATGATCAGTTCCATATCTTCCGGCGTGTTCTTGATATCGCTCGGCAGACACAGCCCTCTGGCAAAAATATCCGCTCCCACACTGCTGCCGTCTCCGTTGTGCGGTATAAAATCATTGGCCGCAAACACCGGCTGCAGATGCATCGGCTTCCAGATCGGTCTGGTCTCCGCATTCACTTCTTCCAGCGCGTCCATTACCATATCGGGTGTTATGCCGCTTTCTTCGGCGATCGTCATACAGGACAGCCAGCAGTTGGCGTCCCCCTCCGGATTCAGCGGATTCATGGCGATCTCCGGTATATCCGCAAACGCCTCCCGGTACTGTGCATAGATCTCTTTTTTCCGCGCCTTATGCTCCTCCAGATGCAGGAGCTGTCCCCGGCCGATCCCCGCCGTAACGTTGCTCATGCGGTAATTGTAACCGATCTGGGAGTGCTGATAATGCCTTGCAGGATCTCTTGCCTGTGTTGCAAGAAAAGTTGCACGCTTCGTCGCCTCCCCGTCCTGCGACACAAGCATGCCGCCGCCGGAAGTCGTGATGATCTTATTGCCGTTAAAGGAATAGATCCCGTATTTCCCGTATGTTCCGGTATGTCTGCCCTTATAGGTGCTTCCCAAAGACTCGGCGGCATCCTCTATGAGCGGCACGTCATGCGCCTGACAGATCGCCATGATCTCGTCGAGCTTCGCCGGCGTACCGTACAGGTGTACGCAGATCACCGCTCTCGGATGCGGATACTTCACGAAGGCCCGTTCCAGCGCTTCGGGCGACATATTCCAGGTGTCCGGCTCGGAGTCGATAAACACCGGCGTCGCATTCTCGTAGACGATCGGATTGCAGGTCGCCGAAAATGTGAAATCCGACACAAAGACCAGGTCGCCCTGACCGATGCCCAACAGCTTGAGAGACAGGTGGATCGCCGCCGTGCCGGAGCTGAGCGCCGCCGCATGACCGCAGCCCGTATACGCCTCCATCTCCTGCTCGAACGCATTGACGTTCGGCCCAAGCGGCGCTATCCAGTTGGTGTCAAACGCCTCCTGCACATATTTCTGTTCGTCGCCGTGCATCGTCGGGGACGACAGGTAGATCTTTTTTCTGTCCATAGCTGCTCTTCCTCTTTTCCTCTTGTTATCTGTCGCCCGCGGTCTCTTCCGTCTGCTCCTCGTCCGGATTGTGATAGGTCGGAACGATCTGCCTGATGAGCGGCCTGATGTCGGAATTTTCTATCTGGCACTCGTCCTTCAGCTTCTTCAGCTGCGCAAAGAATTCATGCTCGTCCAGTTCGATCGGTTTCCCGATATGGATCATCTTGTTTGCGGTATCCCGCATGCCCTCCTCGTCCATGAGCAGTTCCTCATACAGCTTCTCGCCCGGACGAAGACCGGTAAACTCGATCTTGATATCTTCACCCACACGGTACCCTGACAGCTTGATGAGATTCTCCGCCAGATCCAGAATCCTGACCGGCTCCCCCATATCCAGCACAAAGATCTCGCCGCCCTTGGCGTATGCGCCGGCCTGCAGCACCAGCGACACCGCCTCCGATATCGTCATAAAATAACGAATGATATCGGGATGCGTCACCGTCACGGGCCCGCCGGCCTCGATCTGCTTGCGGAACAGCGGGAGCACGCTGCCGTTGCTTCCCAGCACGTTGCCAAACCGGACCGCCACAAATTCCGTGTCATAATGTTTATCAAAAGTTTGAATGATCATCTCGCAGATACGCTTGCTGGCGCCCATGATATTCGTGGGATTCACCGCCTTGTCCGTGGATATCATCACAAACCGCTGCACACCGCTCATCGCCGCCGCCTGTGCCGTCTTAAAGGTGCCGAACACGTTGTTCTTGATCGCTTCGGTGGGACTGTCCTCCATCAGCGGCACGTGCTTGTGCGCCGCCGCGTGATATACGATGTGCGGCTTATATTTGGAAAAGATATAATTCATGCGGTTCGTGTTCCGCACCGATGCGATCAGCACCACCATATCCAGCTCCGGATACTTCACCTTCAATTCCTGCTGGATATCATAGACCGCGTTCTCATAAATATCCACGATCACAAGCTGCTTCGGCCTGTGCGACGCTATCTGTCTGCACAGCTCGCTGCCGATAGAGCCGCCGCCGCCGGTCACGAGGACCACCTTGCCCTGCACATAGCCGAGAATGGAATCCAGATCGACGCTGATCGGTTCCCGCCCCAACAGATCTTCCACCTCCACGTCGCGCAGCTTGCTGACATTGACCTCTCCGTTCACAAGCTGGTACATGCCCGGCAGGGATCGCAGCTTACAGTTGGTGTCCTTACAGATCTCCAATATATCCCTGATATCTGTCCGGCTCGCGGAAGGCATCGCCACAATGATCTCATCTACGCCGTAAATATCTGCGCACTCAACGATCTTCTCACGTCCGCCGACCACCTTGATGCCTTGGATATATCTCCCCCATTTTCCCTTGTCGTCGTCGATGATGCACTTGATCACCATCGTGGAGAAATTGCTGCCTACGATCTCCTTGATAATGACGTTCGCCGCTTCTCCGGCGCCTATCACCATGACGGAGATCAGGTTTTTCTTGTTCTGCTGCTTGTGCTTCAGCCCTCTGAAAAAGCGGTAGGAAAAGCGGCTGGCAAAAATACAGGTGACTAACAGGAAGAGATACAGGAAATAATAGCTCTTCGGCACCGCCTGCGAGGCCACCTTAAAAAACTGCAGACCGATGCTGTTCGCGACAGTGGACAGCACGCAGGAAATAATGATGTTCTGCAGCTCCGTCTCGCCGGCAAAGGCCCACAGGCTGCTGTACAGGCGGAAAATATAGAATATGAGCAGCGTCACCAGTATATTGACGGGCATGAACTGCTCCACCGGGCGCATAAAGTGCTCCGGTATCGCGTTCAGCGAAAACTCATAGCGCACCAGAAGCGCCAGATAGCTGGCCAGCGCGATACTGATGATATCGTAGATGATCAGGCATGTCCTTCGATAAAATATTTTTACGTTAAAGGGTTTTCTCTTCTTGTCCATATCTTTTTCCTATGCGTTTCTCTCTCTGTCAGCCAAAAGCGGCGTCATGGCAAGGAGCAGACAGTACGCCGCCGGGTTGCAGGGATGAAAGATCCACTCGGTCAGACCCGCGACCGCGAAAAAAATGAGCACAGCCAGCGGCAGCGCCGCGCAGTCCCTGTCGTTTTTGTGGCTGCGGTAATACAGCAGCGACTGCACAAAGGTCCCCACGCCGAGCAAAATAAACACAAGGCCCACATATATGCCGTGGTCGTAAGCAACCTGAAGGTAAATATTGTGTGCATGGGCGATATAATTGCCATCCGGCTCCATGATCCCCATATCGTCATGACCGATCTTGTTCAGATTGCGGTAATACGTCTTGAAGATATACAGTCTGCCGTTGGCATAGGACGCCTCATCGTCCGCCGTGTCCCCGCTCTCTTCCGGCATATCCACGGATACGTCCTGTGCCGAGGCGAGCAGTATCTCGCCCCTATCTGCCGACAGCAGACTGTGTCCTTCTTCCGCCGCCCCAACCATGTCCTGCGCCGGAAGGCATCTGTCTTCCGGCATGCCGAGGATCTTCATCTGGAACACCTGAATAAAGCGCTGGACAGTGATATAATACTCGGAATCCGTATATCTCCCATGCACGATCTCCACAGGCAGTTCTTCTATCTCATGCAGGATCGGCCGCGCCACGACGGCAGGGATCGTCCGCTGTGCCGTGAAGACGATCGGAAAGCATACCACCAGCGCAAGCAGCGCCATACCCACACTCTGCAGCATACCGCGCCACCTGTGCTTCATAGGGAAACACACGACGAAGACCAGGACCAACGCCATAGCCATGACCGCCAGATAGCCCGTTCTGGACAGCGTAAGCAACAGGTATACCGATGAGGCGCCAAGCACAAACAGTTCTTTATATACGGCCGAAAGGCGCGGACGCCTTCTGTATGCATCTAAAAATTTGACGAGCGCCGCCGCCACCGCCAGCGCCAGATAAACCCCCGTCATAGTCACCGTGTGAAAAATGAACGGATAACGGTAATACCGATAGAACATATACGGCCTGTGCAGCAGACAGTATATTACGGACGCCCCAAAATGAAACAGGATACCGTTGCATATGTTCCGAAGCAGCATCGCCTTTTTATCCCAAGCCGCCATGTTCAGATAAAACAGCCCGAAAGTGCATACCAGATAGATCGGCCACCCTCTCGTGTTGCGGCGCCATATGAGCAGCGCAAAAAACGCTGCCACAAGGATACCGTACCACACATAGATATCCCGGATCTGTCCGCGCACGAGAAACCGCACCGTGCCGATGATGACAAGGCCCGCCAGGACGCCGGCCCAGACGGTAAGCTTCAGGACAAGTATCTCCGCTTCCTCAGGATCTTCCATCGACGCCGCCGTCTTTGTATAATATCGAAAGCCCACAAATGCCGCTGCCGCCGCATACAGCAGATTCACAAGATTGAAGATATCCTTTCCCTTGTATGTCACGATCACGGCCAGCGCAGAAAAGAGCAGGAGCTGTCGAAAGGCTATGGTATGGTGAAGCTCATACAGTCCGTTCATATAGTTGCAGCACGCCCAGATCGCACCGGCAAAAAGAGCAGACTGCAGATAATTTTGCCAGTCCTTCCCAAGGATATCCAAGACCGTCCTGTCCGACGCGCAGCCTGTCCTGTCATGATTCACCGCGTAGAGCAGAACGGCGGCCGTCAGAATGATGCCGACGGCATAGAATACGACAGATACCGTGTTTGCGGTGAACAGTCTGCACGGCCATACCGCCGCCAGCGCCCCGAGTCCGGCCAGCACGATCAGCGGATTGCAGACCGTCTTCACGATCTTCTCCACCGTGACAAGCCCGTTCCGCTCCGGATGCTTTCCGTAATATCTGTAGACGGCGTAAGTCACGGCCAGCCCGGCAAGCAGCAGGAGCGCATCGCACGCGAAGGTCCTGCCCTTGCGCAGCGGCATCTCATACTCGTAGGCTGCGATCATGCAGCGTTCCGTATCTTCGACATTTCCATAGTAGAGCGTCCCGTTATATATATTGCCCGAATCTTCCGTATTTTCATACGCGACCCGGAAAAAGGAGTCCGCTTCCTGCTCTGCCAACCCCTGCAGCAGAAAATAATACTCCCTGCCGACCTCCGTGTCGATGTTGACCTGCACGGTACAGAAGCCGGGCATGTCCTTCATATTTTCCGTGTCAATGATCTGCTGCATGAGGACGTTCATCTTTCTGTCATACAGCACGAAGTTAAACTGTTCTCCGATCGTTCCGCCGGTAAAATAGATGTCAATGTTTTTCAGCCTGTCATACTGCGCAATGAACATCTGCTCCACCGTGTAATCCGCCGTGATCTCCTCCGACTCCGCAGCCATCCGGCCGCTGCCTTCCGAGACGACCGTCTCCTTCACCAGACGAAGCGGCCACAACAGCAGCATCGCACACACTATGATGATCCAGACCGTCCAACAGACTGCCTGTTTTTTATAAACGATCCTATTCATTTCCCCACCTTGCCGGAAAAATCCTTTTACAGCCTAGTATATCACGGATAGTCAAATTTTACAAACATTCTCCCGCCGCTAGATCTCCTCCGCCAGCATCGCCGCAAAAAGCGGCATGCCAAACCAGAAGATCAGCACATAGCGCGGCAGATAGGTCGGCCCAAGCAGCACCGTCAGCCAGACGAGCAGCACCATCAGATACGGGATCATCAGATGATATTTCCTGCGGTACAGCACATAGGCGTACACAAACGCGATCCCCCAGAATATCCCGCCGGGCGAATAGAGCATGGACCAGATCGGTATCTTCTCCTGCGATATTTCCAGCGCCAGCTTCCTGTACGCCTCGTCGAGCCACGGTATCTTGCTGTCCCGGAAGCCCGGCGCTTCCACCTCATAACCGAAATAGGAACTGTCCTCGTAAGTAAACGTAAACACCGTATTCCCCGAATAGACGTCTATGACCGTATCCGGATACCAGAAGCCGTAGGAATTGACAAGCCATGCGTTAAGGTAGGACAAGGGCTTCTTCAGGCCGATCCGCAGCCAAAGCCCCATATACTTGGATCTGTCCGCGACAAACGCCTCATTTCTGAACTGCACCTTGACGGGATCCGACAGCTTCGGATTGTACAGGACCAGCGCCTCTTCCGGCAGGACCTCGTGAAGCATGTCGATATCTTCCTGCGTGAACGTATCCCTGTTGAATTTATAGGTCCTCGCCAACTGCTGGATCGGCACGGTGAGGATCTCCTGATTCTCGCCGTGTGCGGCGTGAAGCGCTGCGGCAAGGCCGCCGTTGATCAGAAAATATGTGAGAAAGATTGCCGCGCACAGCAGACACAGCCTTTTGATATGGGTACGGTGGCAGTATAACAGTATGGGGATCATGACCGCGAAGGCATAGACGCCGTTCCTGCGAAAAAGCATCATCGCCACCGCACAGGCAGCAAAAAAGAACTGCTTTTTGCCGGACGCAAAAAATGTCCCGGCATCGCTCCCCATGTCCAAAAGCGACAAAAGAAGCAGCAACAGGGCCGCCGTAAAGATCGTATCCTTGGCGGAACAGAGCGTAAACATCACGATGACCGGGAAAAAGGCATAATAGAGCAGCGAGAAAAGCCGAATGCCTTTGGCGACCTGTTTGCGCCGCATAAAGGAGAGCAGGTAAGTAAAGCTGCCCGATACGATCACCATCTGCACGATCATGTAACACGCAATACCCAGATTGTAGGAGTCCGTGTATTTATGCACGGCGCACACGATGCCGCCGAGCAGGAGCACATGGACCAGCGGGTGGTGCGTGTTGAACGATCTGGCCGCCACCTGCACCCACTCGTCCTGCGCGTCATAGACAAAAAATCCGGGGTACACGGCAAGGAACACCGGGATCCAGCACAGGATCATGAAAAAAAAGGTCAGGATATTCGCGTACCGGGCTGTTTTGGCCGGTGAGGCAGGGATCCTGACATGCTCCGCGATCGCTTTTTTTCTGATCTCCATACCGTCGAGAAAATTCCAGAATTTCCGTATCAATATCGTGAAAAGACAGGTCAGGACCGGCAAAGATATCCACAGCCGGATGTCCTTGAAGTCCACATTCCCCTCCGCCTCCAGACGGACGCCAAACAGCATCGCCACGGTGAACAGAAAAGAGAAGACCGCCGCGATCGTCCAGCCTCGCCGGTCATGCAGGTCTATGGTCCGCAGAGACCAGTTCACCGCGTACAGGCACAGCAGCCACACAAATACGGAAAAAATGCTGTTCGTAAAGCCGAGCGCATTCTCCTTAAGATTCAACACCTGCGGAAAGCAGAGCGTTCCCGCCGTCGCAATGAAAAAAGAAACCATATTCAGTTTCACTCTTATCCTGAATTCGTTGTCGTTCATGTTCCTTTTGTACTCTCCGCGTCCGCTTGTCCCCCGTCAAGACCCGCATTGACGCATTCCCGTATCACATACTGCGGCGAATTGTTGAGGGAAATATAGATCCTGCCGATATACTCGCCGATCAGCCCGAGCATCAGCATGATCATGCCTCCCAGAAAAACGACCGCCGCCATCAGCGCGCTGAAGCCCATAGGCACATTGGGATTCAGGAACTTCTTGATGACCGTATAGACGCCGTACATAAGACCCGCACAGGCGGTCAGCGTTCCTATCGTCGTGGCGATCCTGAGCGGCTTGATGCTGAAAGCGGTAAAACCGTTAAACCACAGCGCGAGCAGCTTGCCAAGCGTGTAGCCCGAAGCTCCGATCTCCCGCTCCCTGTGCGTCACCTCCACGTTGGCCACACGTTTCGTCGTGCGCAGCACAAGACCGATCACATAGGGGTACGGATTGCTGTAGCGCGTCATCTCGTCCACCACGAACCTTTTTGCGGCAAAATAACTGGACAGGTACAGATCCTTCGGTTTGCCCAGCATCACGCGCACCATCAGCTCGTTGATCCTGCTGCCGAGATTGCGAAACCCCGAGTGCCGTTTCTGCGCGTATTTCGCATAGACTACATCATATCCTTCCTCGATCCTTTGAAGCAGTTTTCCCACCTCGGACGCAGGCGTCTGCCCGTCGTCGTCCAGACAGACCGCCACATCGCCGCGGATATGGCGGAAGCCGGCCATGAGCGCCGCGTGCTGCCCGAAATTCCTCGCCAGATTGATGCCGCAGATATCCCTGCGCTCCCGGCAGAGTTCGCGGATCACATCAAATGTGTCGTCCGGCGAGCCGTCGTTCACGAGCACGATCTCATAGTCATATGCGGGCAGTCCGCCCATCGCCGCATCGATCTCCTCCACGACCCTGCCGATCGTCTGTGCCGAACGGTAACAGGGTATCACAAAACTGACCAGTTTACTCATAGCGTTCTCCATTCCGGAGCACACGGCTTCCCGCCTGTGCCTCCCACGTTTTCCGATCGATCTCCATAAACCTCACTTCCCGTTCGCCCTGCATGGTGGACACCGTCTCCCTGCGCCGCGTCATGCGAAAGCCCGCGCGCTCATAACTTTTCCGCGCGCCGATATTGTCCGCCAGAAACCGCAGAAAGATCCGCTCCAGCCCGAGCCGCGTAAAAGCGTACTCCAATGCCTCCACGGCGGCCGCCGTGCCGTATCCGCGGCCGACAGCATCCTCCTCTCCGATGAAGATACCGTATTCCGCCGTCCCGTCTTCCCTGCAGATATCGCGAAAGTAGACGCTGCCGATCTCCCTGCCGTCAGACAGGACGATGATAAACTGCACCACATGCCCCGGCTCTACCTGATCCCGGATCCATGCCCGATGCCCTTCTGCCGTAAAAAGTTCCTGATAAATGAAATTTTTTCTCACAAAGTCACGATTGCGCCATGTGACGATCCGCTCCGTATCTTCCGCCGTCATCAGACGCAAATGAACCGTCCTCTTCTCCGCCACGCTCATTTCTTCTCCGCTTCCGCAAATCTCCAGACCATATACCGGTCGCCGATCGCGTCCGTCTGCTCCGCCGCCGCCTCGATACCCTGCGCCCGGTAGTGATCCGTGATATCGCCGATACTGCCGCGCTCCGACTCACTGCGGGATATGATCAGATACACGTCGTCCCGTGTCAGCAGAGCCACGTCCGCAGAATCCAGCCCGTAATGCGCGAGCTTCTCATAATAGAGCGGGCTCTTGCACAGCCAGCCGCCCAGAATATCGTAATTGGCGCAGACGGGATCCGTCTTTTCAAACATGCGCTTTGAAAAGAGCACCGTGGAATACACGTCCTCAAAATAAAAGTTTTCCACGTGTTCCCTGCAGTAAGCATCTATCGCATATCGGTCTGCGTTGACCTGCGCGCGCCATGCCTGATCCGCCCGCAGATCCCGTATGCCGCCGGCCAGACCGGCCGCCGCGGCAAGCCCGAAAAGCGCCGTCATGCCGCGCAGCACACCTCTTTTCGGACCCGTTTTGTCTCCATGAAAGCCGCCGCACATACGCACGAACAGAGCGGCGAGCAGGGCAAATTCCACCAGATAGAGAGAGTGGGTGATCCGCTCCGGGGCACGTCCCCGAAATAGGATAAACAGCCACAGGGCGCTCCGCACAATGGCCAGTAGTGCGAGCTGCCACACGAAACCATACCGCTGCGCCGCGCGCCGCACGTCCGCAGCCGCCCTATCCTTCCGGTACTGCAGAAGGCCCGCGGCAGCCACCGCCGCATACGCCCACAGGACGGCCACATTGTACGGCGCGTCGTCTCTGTGCGTCGTGCGGTACAGATATTCGTAGATCCTGCGGCGGGCAATGGCCGTCCAATCCCTTGCGCCTCCCAGCGCTTCCTCGGCATAAGCCGCGGTCCTGCCGAGCAGATCGCTGTCGATCGCATCGTCCAGCCCGAAATCATAGTTTCTCAGCAGACGCTGCTGCACCGGCGTCACGCCGAGCGCCGTCAGATCCCCGCCGTACCTGTCCTCGGTGATCAGCTCCGGATAGAAGTCGTAGACCGTCGTCCGCGCGTCAAAGAACTGCCTGAAATCGCGCCATGCCTCGCTGCCGTATGCCGCCCCGTCCACGACGCCGCAGACCAGCATTCCGGCAAGGACGGCGCCCAGCACCGAACCACACCGGATCAGATTCTGAGCGGTGAAGATCTTCTTTTCCGACGAAAACCGGTACAGACCGGCAAGACAGACAAACGGGAACGTCAGCAGGAACATCTCCGACCGCAGCATATAGGCAGTGACTGCCAGAACGATCGCCGGGATATTTTTTACAACAAATTGTTGTGCGTTCAATCCGTCCGGCGTGGTCACAAACCAAAAGACCGCGGCGGCCGACAACATCGCACAGGTGACCGTATACTGCACATTGACGAGGTGGCTTAGCCATATCCCCCACTGAAAGAGCGACAAGAGCAGCAGACGCAGCAGCTTGGCCGCAAGCGCTCTGCCGCCTCCGGTATGCGCCGCCTCACCGCCGTCACACAGACTGCACAGCCTCACGCCGGCCAGAAAGAGACTGCCAAACTGGCACAGGCACAAAAACGCGCCGTACCACGGGAACGACCCGCATACCCTGTAGCACAGCGCGATCAGCGCGCCCAGCGGATAGAGCGTCTGCATATTATGACCGTCCGGCGTGCCGGTGTAGATCCCCGCCATGATATCGTGCATCAGGACATCGTCGTTCAGATCGTAGTAGAAATCAAACGATACGGCCATGATAAGCACATTTGCCGCCATGACAGCCAGCGTCAGTATGCAGTTTTCATATCTTTTGATCCTCACGCTGCATCCCATGCGCCATGTCCTCTGCGCGCTCCCGCTACTGCCGATAGAACGCTTTCACCTGATCCGCAATATGCTCCGTCTGATCCGCCGTCAGCCCGTAGTACAGCGGCAGACGCAGCAGTCTCTCGCTCTCTTTCGTCGTGTATCTGTCCTCCCCGTGGAATCGTCCGTATCTGCGTCCGGCAGGTGCGGAGTGCAGCGGCACATAGTGAAACACCGACAGGATCTCTCTCTGTTTCAGGAAATCGATCAGTCTGCCCCGCTCCTCCATGTCCTTTGTCTTGATGTAGAACATGTGCGCATTGTGCGTACATTCCGCGGGAATGTGCGGCAGCTCGATCCTGCCCTCCTCAGCCAGCGGGGCGAGCAGTTCCCGATACTCCTGCCATCTGTCCATCCGCGCCTGTGTGATCTTGTCCGCCAGTTCCAGCTGTGCGTACAGATAGGCAGCGTTCATATCGCTGGGAAGATAGGACGAGCCGTAGTCCTGCCAGCGGTACTTGTCCACCTGTCCGCGGAAGTACTTGCTCCTGTCCGTCCCTTTCTCGCGGAAGATCTCCGCCTTCTCTATATACTTCTCATCCCGTATGAGCAGCGCGCCGCCCTCTCCCATACTGACATTCTTCGTCTCGTGAAAGCTGAAGCACCCGAAGTCGCCGATCGTGCCGAGCGGCTTTCCCTTATAGGACGCCATGATACCCTGCGCGGCATCTTCAACCACCATCAGGCCATGCCGCTTTGCGATCTCCATGATCTTATCCATCTCGCAGCCTACGCCCGCGTAATGCACCGGCGCGATCACTCTCGTGCGCTCCGTGACGGCATCCTCTATCAGATCCGCATCTATATTCATGGTGTCCGGCCTGATATCCACAAAGACGGCCGTAGCCCCGCGCAACACGAAAGCGTCGGCCGTGGACACGAAGGTGTAGGACGGCAGGATCACCTCGTCGCCCTCCCTGATATCCGCAAGCAGGGCCGCCAGCTCCGTGGCGTGCGTGCAGGAGGTCGTGAGCAGACATTTCGCCGTGCCGGTGTGCTCTTCGATCCACTCGCTGCATTTCTTTGTAAACGGGCCGTCGCCGCATATCTTCTGATTTTCGACGGCCTCCCGCATATATTCAAATTCTTTGCCCGTAAAGGGCGGTACGTTAAAATTGATCATCGTCCACGCTCTCCCTGCCGCTATGCTTCTCCCTGCGGATACCCGCCGATCCTGCGTCAATTCTATCACAACGCCGCCGCATTGGCAACGATGCGCTGTCACTCATACACCGCATACCGCGCGTTGACAAAAGTCTCCTCATACCCGTATTTGACCAAAAACTGCCGCAAAAGCTGCAGCTTGGGGTCGGCGTCATACGCCGCCGGATCTACGTCGAACCGCGCAAAGGCCTCCGCGTCCTCGTCATAGTACGCGGCCACGCCGGAAGATACGATCACGACCGGCCGCTCCTCGTCCATGCGCGCTCCCGCGTCCGCCAGCTCCCGGCGGAATGTGTCCGTCCGGTAGGAATCCAGATCCGGCCATGCGGTGGAGATCGCGCAGGGCAGATCGAGAAGATAGCTGATCCCCGGTATCTCCCCGTAGAGGATCGCCCGCCGACCGGCCTGTCCTTCCTCTTTTATATAGAGCGACAGTTGTTCCAGACATGCGGCGTTCTCAAGGCCGGTATAGATGCCCCGCACCTTCTCCGGCTCTGTGGCCGCTGTATCCCTTTTTTCTCCCCACACGCCGTCTCCGAAGACGAAGATACAGTGAAACCCCACGCTCTGTATACAAAGCATAACGCCAAACACGGCCAGCATGGTCTGCCACGGCAGACATAAAAGCCGCCTCCCCATCCGTTCACCGGGCATCTGCGCCGTTTCCCCGCGCGGACCTTCCTTTGCCCTGCGCCACAGGCGCTGTCCGCACCACAGCGTAAAAGGCGCGGCCAGAAAAAGATTGTTGATGATCGGCATCAGCCCGTTGTTGCTTCCGAGCGGCGTCAGAAATATCTGTAACAGCACGATCAGGGCAAGCGTCTTATCCTGCGCAGGACTTTGACGGTCCGCGAGCAGCCACAGCGCGCCCGCGATGCCCGCTAACAGGAAGAATACCGCCCACCAGTAGATGCTGCGGTAATCGTGATGCCAGTACCGGAAATGAAACATGCCCCGTCCCCAATAGAAACGGATCAGCACGGCCCACGCGCAGAGACACGCGAGCGCGGCCGCTCCCACATAACATTTCCCGCCGTCCTTCTGCGGCTCATGACCCTGCCTCCTGCGCGCCGCAAGTACGCGGCACAGCCCGCACACCGCGTACGATCCCGCCATGCAGACCGCGGCAAAGACGAGCCAATAGAGTCCCCGTCCGTAATCCCCAAGCATTCCCGTCACCATAGAGGCCGGCTTGTAATCCGTCGCCTGATCCGTCATGGCAAACATCGTGTCTACCATAGCCGGATATGCGCCGATGCCGTACTGCACGCAGATCATCGCAAAGGGGACCGCGAAGCCGGCCGCATACCCTGCCAGACAGCGCAGCGTGTCGCGCACCGTATCCCGCAGCGTCTCCTTCCGCAAAAAGGCGCTGTACCAAAGCACGAGGATAAAAGCCGCCTGTACCACATTCGGCATACGCACCGCAATATTCGCGCCCAGACAGATCCCCGCGGCCAGAAGATACCGCCCGCGCCGCCTGTCACGGACCTCCCGGAAACAACCGCAGTACAAGAGCCACGTCCCCAACAGCATCAAACAGTATGTCAGGTAATGATACAGGATCACCGTGGGACACCAGCACAGGCTGACGGCCAGCATCTCCCCCGCGAACGCGGTCGCGGCGGACATTTTTCGTCTGAGCGCAAGATAACAGCATACCGCCGTGGCAGACACGATGAGCCCGGTATAGAGATTCATGCCGGCCATAGTATTGCCCTGCGGCAGCTTCATCAGGAGATGCCCCAATACATTCGACAGGTAAGTGGCGGTCTGCCACGTTCCCTTTGCCGATGTGAAATACGCAAAATTGCCGAGACTGTATGTCGAGTCCGCCACGTCTATCCCCTGCCCGATATGGAGCAGCGGCCAGAACGCCAGCAGAATGATGAACAGCCCGTTCTCTATATAGCTGTGAAAGTAAGCGCCTTTTGCCTTGCGCAGCGTTCCGTACATATCCTGTGCCATTTTCTTTCACTCCCCGGCCTTTTTCCTGCTTTGCAGCATTCCGGCGGCCGCTTCAAACAGGCGGGCCCGCACCAGATCCACCGCCGTACCCAGAACATAGATCAGCGCCGTGCAGACGATCATATGCGGCAGAAAAAGCCATGTCCCCTGCACTTTCTCCATGCCCGGAATACCGCTCCAGCTGCGAAAGACAAGGCTGTGGGCATGCAGGAGATAGACGCCGAACGTACCGGAGGCCAGTCTGCGAATCCAAGCGGCTGCCCTGCCCTCGTTAAGACGCAGCTGCCGAAACAGGCAAAACAGACCCACGGAGGCGAGAAATACGGTAAAGTAGTTGTAAGTATAAGGGGCATTCCCATAATAGGTAAGCGTCCCTGTCCGCCGCTCCACGACGCCGCAGACCGCCGCGATCCCCCAGCCGAGCAGACACATGACGGCATAGAGCAGGAGACCCTTTTTCCCGTCTTCCGGCTTCTCTGTTCCGTATCTGCGCAGATAGGCGCCCGTCAAAAACAGGCAGACAAACCAGCCGTAATCGTACCCGTTGTGATCCATCACCAGCCCGGCGGGAATGACCGTCTTGGCCACGGAAAAGAAGAGCAGGAGAAACGCGATCACGCTCCGCAGCGTCTTTTGGCTCAGTCTCTCCACACCCGCCGCCAGAACCGGCGAGAGCAGATACAGCACGAGGTAATGGCTCGCAAACCAGTAGTGCTCGCTCTGCAGCGGGAAGAGATACCGCAGCCACTCATATGACAGCTCCTCCGCCCGCACTACGCCCGTGCCGAGCATAACAGCCGTGACAAGCAGAGAATAAAAAAGGACCTGCGCCGCCAGTGAGAATACCCGCGCCGGTCTCCACGCAGATTCCGTCATAAAGTAACCGCTGATCAGCACGTAGCAGTTCACCCCCACGATACAGAACGCCTCGATCAGGCCCGCCACATGGTTTCTGAGCGACGCGTCCACGCTGTAAGGAAGGAAGATCTGTCCCATGTTCAGATAGTGCAGGACGATGATCATAAGCATCGCCACGATCCTGAGAAGTTCAAAATTCGCCTGTCGCTTTGCCTTCATAGCGTCCTCCGTCTGTCCCGTCTACTTTTTCTCCTTGAAGATCCACAGCTTGCTTAAAAAATAATTCGTCAGGATCACCACCGCCTGACCGATCAGCTTGGCAATATTCTCCCCCGCCAGCACATAGCCGAAAGGAAGCGGAAGCCCCCAGTTTCCCATACCCGCCGCGTCCACCATCAAAAACATCAGCAAAAGCTCCAGAAGCTCCGTCGCCACCCGCGCGCCGATAAAGGAGACAAACTCGCGAAACAGGTTGGCCGCCCCTGCGTTTTTGCTCTTAAATACAAAGGTGCGGTTCGTCCAGTAGGCGAACACGACGGTGACTACCCAGGAGAGCGCCGTGGCAATCAGATAATCCACCCCCGGGATCTTCCGAAACAGGATATACAGCACATAGTTCAGCACAAATGCCAGAAAGCCGAAGATCAGATAGTTGATGCCTTCCTCATGCTGCCTGTACAGATTCCATACCGTATGCCAAAGTTTTTTCATGTCTGCCGTTTCCTTTCCGTTTGTCGGCGCGCTGCGGCGTCCGCTATCTCTCCCTGACCGCCTTGCCGTCCGCCACGCGATAGACCATGTCACACTTCTCGATAGTCTGCAGCCTGTGTGCGATGATGATGAGGGTCTTGCGCCCGTGCAGCCGGTTTATGGAGTCCATGATCGCCGCCTCCGTCTCGTTGTCGAGCGCCGAGGTGGCTTCGTCCAGCACGAGCACCTCCGGGTCTTCAAAGAGCGCTCTGGCAATGCTGATGCGCTGCCGCTGTCCGCCCGACAGTCTGATGCCGCGCTCGCCGACACTCGTGTCAAGTCCTTCCGGCAGCCCTCTGACGAACTCGTCGAGCTGGGCCTCCCGGAGCGCCTGCCATACCTTGTCGTCGTCGATGTCCTCGTCCGCGACGCCGAACGCCACATTCCTGCGGATCGTGGAATCCAGCATAAAGATCATCTGCGGGATATAGCCGATGTTCTTAAGCCACTGCGCATAGTGTTCCCGCACGTCCACGCCGTCCGCCAGGATCTCTCCGCTCTGCACCTGCAGAAGCCCCAGCAGGATATCCACCATCGTCGTCTTGCCGGCGCCGGTCGTTCCCACGATGCCCACGCTCTTGCCGACAGGGATCACCATGTCCGCCCGGTCGAAGATGAGTACGTCCGTATTGGGATATTTGTACGTGATCTGCTTCAACTCGATCTTATCGCGAAGCTCCAGCTTCTTCACTTCCTGCTTCGTCTGATACGCGGCCTCGCTGTAGTCGATGCTTTCGTCCCGAATATCCTCCTGCAGATTGTCGCTGACACCCATGAAGAAAGGCTCGAAATAGGCAATGGAAGTCATATAATTGTTGATCCTGTTGGCGCAGGGGATCAGCCGCATCGCCGCCACCGCGAGAAGTCCCACCTGCGGCATGATGTCCTCCACCTGTGTGCCGTTCAGAAGGCGGATCAGCATATACAGGATCATGCCCGCGATAGCCACCGTCTCGATCAGAAGCCGCGGCGTCGCGTTGTACAGATTATAGCGCTGCACCGCATTGACATAGCCCGCGCCGCACTTGGAATACTCATTGATAAAATAATTCTCCCGATTGGCGATCTTGATCTCCTTGATCCCCATGACGGACTGGTCGATCCACTTGTACAGGCCGCTGTAGTATTCCTGATTTTCTTCGCCGGCCTTCTTCATGATCGGTTTCAGGATACATTTGATGACGAGCAGGACGACCACCAGAAGCGCCGTGACCGTAAGGCTCATGACCACATCCGTGGCAAGGCCCGTGATCACAAGACAGACGAATACGATCGCCTCGCTGGTCAGCTGCAAAAGCGCCAGGATCAGCCCGTACATATTGTTGACATCAGAGGTGATGCTGCGCTGGATCACCGCTGTGTCCGCATTCAGATAATACTCGTAAGGCCGTTCCATGAAATTGATCATCATCCTGCGGGAAGTCGCAAACTGATTCGTGTATACGAATCTGAGCTGTATCTTCTGCTGCAGAAAAAGAAAGGCGTTCTTCACCGCAAACACAAGCACAAGCCCCACCATGACGAAGATTGTCAGCTCCCGCGTGCCTTCTATGCGGAAAATATCGCATATGACCTGCAGATACCTGTGTTTTTCGATCGCGTTATCCTCCAGCACGACATTCATGACCGGCAGGATCATCGACACGCCAAGCATCTCCAGCACGCCGCCGATCAGCATAAGGAAAACAAGCAGCGCCATCTTGCGTTTGTGCTTCCTGTCCAGCAGGATCATCATTTTTCTGTATATCTTCATCATACCGGCCGAGTGTCCTTTCCGTCGTATGCGTCTATCTTACCATAGCGCGTCAAGAGATTGCAAATCTATATCGCCTCATTCTGCCTGTGCAGCTCCGGCGCCTCGTACTTGTCCATAAAATCTTCCCCGAGAAATATGATCTCGTCCGCAAACCGTATGGCGTTCGGCACGGTGAACACGGAAACGACTCTGCGGAAACGGAGGCCCGGAATATAATTCATCATCTCCATAGGGAAAGAACCGCTCAACACGATATGCTGCGGAAATTCCCTGGCATAGTCCAGCACGTCCCGGGGGTGCGGCTTGATGAGGATCTGCGCCGGGCTGCCGTCCAGCAGACCGTACTGCTCTATGACATCCGAGAAGATCCGCTTCCTAGTCTCGAGATCGCAGAGAGGTTCGGTGAGCACCAGCACCTTATCCGCCGCCCCTTGGTTCAGCTTGTCCGTCAGTCCGTCCAGATCCTCCACAAAAAGCCTGAGCAGCAGCGCCTTGTCCTCATCTGTCAGCCTGTCCGCCAATGCCGCGCGGGACACCTCGACGTACTTTTTGCACGGGTACGGAACGACGCTTAAGTCGTTGATCTCCATATCGATGCAGTATTTGCCGTAGCCGTTCTGGATAAAGATCAGGTTTCGGGCGGCCATCCACGCCTTGAGCGCAAAGTGGCCCCTGTTGTCGTACCGCGCCGTATCGTATGACTGGATACAGTTCAGGCCGTCCTCCAGCGCGTGGTACCGGATCCGCCGATAGCTCAGATAATAGCCGATCGGATCGGAATCGCAGAATACGTAGATGTCCTGATAATTCCTGAAATCCACCGGCACGTAGGGCGTCTGCAGTCTGCCGAGCAGCTTTGTGTAACAGATGCGCGCCAGCATATTGCGCACAAGACTGCCCTTGTCGGTATGGTACTTCGCAAGCTGCGGAAAGAAGCTATCCTCCTTCTCGTCGAACATCACCACTTCCTCAAAAAGCCGGCATTTTTCGGCGCGCTCCTGCAGATTGCCGAAATCGTTCGACATCGTGCTGAGCACCAGCGTTGCCCTGCCCTGACGTTCCGGAGGGAGCGCCAGCTCTTTCAGACAGGCGACATATACGTGATAGTAAGTGTGGCACACATAGATTCTTTCTTTCACCGCGGTCTTCTCCTGCTATACTCTGCGGCGGTCCCGCAGACCGTCCCTATCTTTTCTCCGTAGGCTCATCTCAGTTTGACCCGGATAAGCCCCAAAGCCTTTTTGGCCGTCTCCAGCGCTTTGTCCGGCGTGTCGGCGACGGCGATGACGTGTCCCAGCCTGTCGTTGCTCGATCTTGTCGAGGAGACTGCCGCCCCTGCCTTTTGATACAGCACAACCTCCTCAATGCCCTCTATCGAATACACTTCGTCAGGGACGACGATCTCCTCCAGTACGCCGTCGTCCGCCTGAAGGAAGCAGATCGCGGCCGCCCGATCAAATTTAGCGCTTATATCGGGCTTCATTCCCGCCGCCAGCTCCACGGAAGCGCCCACCATGTCAATACCGGTAGAGAGCGGCACGAGTTTTGACGTGATGTAATCGCCCCCAAGCCTTGCCGCCACTTCGACGACCTTCGCGCCGTCTTTTGTCACTTTGATCTCCGTGTGCGACGGCGCATTTTGGATCCCGATTGCGCTCACAGCCTGTAACGCGACCTTCTTCACCTCTTCCTTCACCGCGTCGGAAAGCACGCTCGGTTCGCAGTGGGCAAGTTCCACAAAATAGGGCGGCGGCGTTATGTATTTATCGGTAACGGCAAGGATATGGGTCTCCCCGTCGATCGTTATCGCCTCCACGCTGACCTCCCTGCCTTCCATAAACTCCTCAACCATGACGAGCCCGTTCCTTGCATTTGCCTTGCTGTACTCGTACATGCGCCTCAGATCGTCCTCCGTCTTGGCGGCGGCGTTCACGGAGTCTGCCGTCTGCGGCCTCACGTCAATAAGCTGCACGCCCCTGCTTCCCGCATTGTCGGCCGGCTTCAGCACACAGCGGCCATGGAGTCTGCATAACGCAGTCCTGAATTCATCATAATTTTCGGCGGTGTAATATTCCGGTATCGGCACGCCGTTTTCCTGCAGACGTTTCCGCATATGGCTCTTGATCGTTGCGCACAGCGAATCCTCATAGGACAGATCCGGCCTCTTTCCGAGCTTTTCATTGACATAGGCCGCCGTGCGCACCGGTCCGTCACTGGTCGATGTGATGACCACATCGGGCTTGTAGATGTACGCCTGACGGCAGACCTCCTCCTTGTCCAGCGTGCTTACCACCAGCTTCACATCGGCCAGCGGAAATCCCACCGCATCCTTGTCATAGTCCACAAGTATGATCTTATAGCCCAATGCCTTCGCTTTTTTTATGGCCGGCACCTGCAGTGCGCTTGCGCCGAGGATCATCATCGTCTTCTCCATGCTCATGCCTCCGGATACAGATCAATATACTTCCAGTCAAGGGGCGTACCGCGCGCAATGTCAACGCGGGCTTTCCTGCCGAGCACTTCGTCATAGTACATGGGCGCAAGCCCGAACGCCGGACGTATGGAGCGCATATTCTCACTTGTAAAAGCCTCGCCCGCGCGGATGTCTTTTACCGCAAACAGGGAGCGCCCCTCTTCCCTGCTCTTTTCCTGCTTGTCCGTAAGCTGATAGGTGACTCTGCCAAGGGCCTTTTCCGCGATCCTGATATCGTCCACCATATTCTTGAACTCCTCGGGTTCCATGGAAAAAGCGCCGTCGGGGCCGCCGTCTTTTCTGGAGAGCGTGAGATGCTTCTCGATCATTTTCGCCCCGAGCGCCACGCTTGCCACCGCGACGGCCCCGCCCATGCTGTGATCCGAAAGGCCCGTGATGCAGTCGAAAACCTCCGCCATATTCGGTATCACCCTGATATTCATATCCTCGTACGGCGTCGGATAGGTCGATGTGCATTTGAGTAAGATGATCTGCTCGTTCCCCGCTTCCCGGCACGTTTTTACGGCTCTTTCGATATCTTCCAGATAGGCTATCCCCGTCGCCAGTATGACCGGCTTGTGCAGCGCAGCGATCTTGCGGATAAGCGGGATATCCCTGATCTCAAACGACGCCACCTTATATGCCGGCATACCCATCTCTTCCATGAAATCGACGGCCGTATCGTCAAACGGGGAAGAAAAGCATTCCATGCCCAGTTCGTTGGCGAGCTTCATGAGCTTCGGCTGCCACTCCCACGGCGTATACGCCTCGGAGAAAAGCTTGTGGCACGTAGTGCCGTCCCAGATCGTTCCCTGTGTGATCTGAAAATATTCATTATCGCAGTCCAGCGTAATCGTATCCGCGGTATACGTCTGCAGCTTGACCGCGTCAGCGCCCGCTTCCTTGGCGGCGTATATGATCCTCTCGGCCCTGTCGTAATCCTGCAGATGATTGGCGGATACCTCGGCGACAATAAATGTCTTTTCACCCTCTCCGACATATCTGTTTCCTATTTTTATCTTATCTCTCATATCCTCTCCCCTTCGGCCGCATCGTTTTCCTATCGGCCGGCGTCCTCCGAAGCGTTCGTTTCCGTCATAAGCCGATATTTCAGTTCGGCAAGTCTCCAGTCCGTCAGATTGTCTATATCCTGCACCTCGGTCTCCGGCACGATGATCGGCACATATCCGTCCGGCAGGTCTCCCCTGCACGCCCTGTACCGCTTCACGTGATAGCAGTAAAACTGCCCGCTGTCATGATACATCGTCTCCAGATCCTGCGAGCGCTTGGCCGCGTTTTCGGGACAGCAGTATCTGAGTCTGCCGTCCTTGATCTCCATGCCCCGCTGCGGCGGGAAGGAAAAACGCACCACGGGCATGACGCCGGACGCATCCTTTTCTATGAGGAGCTGCATCGCCGCTTTCAGCTTGGCCGCAGTCACAAAGGGCGCCGTAGGATAGATGCATGCCATATAGTCAAATGTCCTGCCCGCCTTCTCATAGGTCTCCAGCACTTCCATGAGCACATCGTCTGTCGTCGCATAGTCGTCCGCCGTCTCGGCGCTCCGCATAAAAGGCACTTGCGCTCCCGCACGCCTCGCGATGTCGGCGATCCTTTCATCATCTGTCGAAACCATGACTTCATCGAACAGCTCCGATTGAAGCGCGGCCTCTATCGAGTAACACAGGATCGGTCTTCCCAGAAACTTCCTGCTATTCTTGGAGGGTATCCTTTTGCTGCCTCCCCGTGCGGTTATGATCGCTATCGAACTCATCATGATACCGTGCCTTTCCCTTAACGCGCCGCCAAAGCGGCGTTTCCGTTTATTTTATATTCCCGTTCAAAGCCTGTCTATCTCCTCTGCGATGCGCTCCGCGCCCCTGCCGTCCGTCACCTGCATAAGCGCCGCTCTCATGCGCCGGCTAAGTTCTTCGTCCGTCAGGATCTTCTCAAGCCCCGACAAGATATTCGCCACACAGCGGTCCGCATCGGTGCGGATATCTCCCGCGCAGAACATGCGCTCCTCTTCCCCGAAGAACTCACTGTCATACCGCTGGTTGTCGGCGCTTATGAAGAACACGGTCGGAATCCCCGTGGCGCTTAATTCAAACAGCATCGTTCCCGCCGCGGAGACCGCCGCTTCGCAGCTTCGCATGAGTCCCGCCATATCCTTCACATCACGGTGGAGCCGTATGTTCGCATGGCGCTCCGCAAGGCGCTCCAGTTCCGCAGCGTTGGAGTGAAAACGTCCCACGACCGTATCGAACACCACCCGCTCCATGCCCGGCTCTTCCACTGCCGCCTGCAGTATCCTGACAAGCGCATGATAGACGTCTCCGCCGCCGGAGCTGAGAAGGACATGCCGGTTTCCGTCGGCCTTGGCATCGGGATATCCGCCGCCGGCCCGCCGTTCGCCGAATGCCTCCCGAAGCGGCACATAAGCCGTTCCCAACAGCAGCTTCGTTCCGCCCCCGTACGCCCTCTCATAGTCAAAACGTGTATGATACGCATTGTAATTGATCAGCATATCTACCGGATAAAGAGCGGCAAAACAGTCGTCGATACAGATCAGCTTACACAGATCTCTTAGACCCTCAAAATATCCGGGCCCCGCACAGTAAGAATCCACCAGCAGTTTCCCGCAGCCTGTCTTTGCAAGCGCTTCCCTTAACACCTGCGTCTCCTCTTCCATATGATCCCACGCGGTATGCAGACAGACATATTCCATCTCAGCCTGTTCCAGAAACCCGGAAGCATAGTCGTCAGCCGTGAAAAAGCACACCCTGCGCCCTCTTTTCTTAAGCTGCTTCGCGATCGTGATGCACCGCATGATATGTCCTGCGCCGACCTCTTCGTTGGCGTCGGCGCGGATCCCTATGACATCTTTGTCCCGCGCGTTCAGCGCAGCGCCCGACTGCCTGAACGTATCCGCGATATAGCGCATCTGCGTCGTGCCGTAACGCTGATCCACGGGCAGCGCAAGCATATGCGCATAGATATATTTCTCGTCTTCTGTCAGATACGCGGCATTTTCCGCTCCGACCGGCCAGAGCACCGGCGCGTATATCCCGTGCTTTGCAAGAAGCTCCTGCATTTCGTCTCTTCTCTCGGCATAGACCGCGAAATACAGCGGCGCCGGCCTGCCGTCCGAAAAGTATGCCGGATCGAGCACCCCGGCCTCCCGCAGATGCGCGGACAGATACGCGGCATTTTCTCTTCGCTGCCGCTTTGCGGCCGCCTCGTCGATGCCGCCCAAAATATGTGCGGCTATGCCGGACATCCTGCGGATCCCCGCATATTCGTCGAGCTGCTTTTCCAGTTCCCTGTTGCATCGCAGGAAATCGGCCTTGGCCGCCTCCCGCGCCTTTGCCTCCCACGCAAGCTTTCCGCCGAAAAGATAATCCCACTTATCCGTCAGGGGCTTGAGCCTCCGGGCGGCATATTCTTCGCCGTCAGACAGCCCGTCCTGCACAAGCTCCTCATCTGACGCCACGAAACCGCCGTCCGGGATCGGATACCATTTTCTCAGGCTGCCCACCACATAATCGGCTCCCCGGCCGCCCGCTTCCAGATAATAGGACTGGGTGACGTCTTCTATAATACAGATATCCCGCCTTCTGATCGACTCATAGAGATCTCTGAGCTTCCGACAGGTATCCGAGCCATAATACGGGTGCGTCAGGACAACTCCCGTTCCCATCCGTTCCAGTTCCTCTTCAAACGCGGCGATATCGATCTCAAGCCGTCTGTCAACGTGATAAAAACGGATCTCATACCCCGCCCGCGCAAAAGGCAGGAACACAGAATCGCACATATAAGCCGGCAGGAGGCAGATCTTATCGAGATCCCTGCCGCTGTTCTCAAGACTCCGGAGCGCCAATGCGATCGCTTCACGGCCCGACGCGGTATACACGCAGTTTTTTCTGCGATACTTCCGAATCTCAGCCAAGCCGCTGCATCTGTTATCTTCCGGCATATTCTCGGAACGGCCCGCAAGCGTCTCGGGCGCGATCTCATATATGCTCCCTATTTCCATTCACTTTTTCCTCCATCTCCTATATGCCCACAGGAGTTTATAATATACCATGAAATAAGCGGTCGATCTCTGCTGCATCGCTATCAGCTTCTTCTCTTCTTCATGCGTGCGCTCTATATAGTACGGATTTTGTGCAAAATCGGGAAACGTTCTTTTCAGCTCATCTCCCATCGCTTTCACGAACGAGCGCCTGGGTCGTTTCACCCCCGCCATATAAGTGAAAAGCGTATTGATATAAAAAAGCAGGGTAAAGCTGTACTCCAGTTCTTTCTTGCAGTCTTCAAAATATCCGTGGACTCTCGCCTGTTCTAACATGATCCGCCCGGCCGTCATGCGGTCCTCGCATCTCTTCCGGGAAACGGTGTGTACGGTGGAGGCGTCATGCTGATAATAATAATACATCGGTTCTTCAATATACTCAAACCGCTTTGCCAACACAAAGTAAGAATTGCCGAGCGCATTGTCCTCGTAGAAGATATCCTCCGGAAACCAAAGTTCATTTTCCAAGATCATGGAGCGGCGGAAGATCTTGACCACCATGCTGCCGCCGTCCAAGATCAGGCTTCGCCTCTTCTGCGTGTCAAGGATCCCGCTCTGTTCTTTTCTGTTATTGGGAACGACCTGTCCGATCTTCATGGAATGCTCGTCCGTCAGACAATAATCGCAGCCGGCAAGATCCGCTCCCGCCGCCTCGGCCCGTTCGATCAGACGCCGGTACATGTGCGGCGCGATCCAGTCATCGCTGTCAATGAATCCGATCCAGTCTCCCTGCGCCATCCGCAGACCGATATTCTTGGCGCCGCCCTGATGCCGGTTCACTTCGGAACGGACCGCGCGGACCTTATCGGGAAATCTTCTCTCGTAATCCTGCAGGATCGCAAAAGAAGGATCCGACGAGCAGTCGTCCACCGCTATGATCTCGTAGTCTTCCAGATCCTGCCCCACAAGGGAGTCCATGCAATATTCCAATTTCCCGCCGGAAGCCATGTTGTAGACCGGCACGATAATGCTGAGTTTCATATCTGCGCTCCTGCTTCTGCCACGCTCACGTCTGCGATAGGTCAAATGCCTCTGAACGTGAATGTAAATTCTATCCTGCCGCTCACGTCGATCAGGTATTCCGGATGTACCCGCGCACCCCAACTGTCATCGCCGCCGACGCCCATCTGCCGCCCCGCCACACGGACGGTCGTATAGTGTACCTTGGGCAGTTCATAGGAATGCCGCGCCAGTTCCATTTCGTGCGGAGAGTAGGGCAGCGCCGAGAAATGGAAGCCGTCGCCCGTAAAGAGCAAGCCGCGCCCCTTGCGGTCCGTCACTTTCGCATAGCGCACCTGCGCTTTGCTGCCGCACTCCTGAGGCACCATATACCGCGCCATGTTGTCTTTCACCAGATTGCGGTACACACCCAGCTTGGCGCCCCGCAGCCTGTCCGCGTACGTCTCCTCCGGCCCGCAGCCGTACCACTCCACATGGTCGTAATCCGCATCCATTCGGAATATCATGCCAAACTCCGGCATGTCTCCCAGCTCCTTGACCGGATCGTAGGACAGCGTGGTCTCGATGCGCCCGTCCCCATAGACACGGTACGCGACCTGACAATGTGCCGCCGGCGTCGTCTGCAGATCATACACATAGGTGATTTGAACATGATCCTTCTCCTCGTGTACGACCGGATTCTGCCACACCGTGCCCTGCGGCGCCTGTCGCTGCATACCGCAGCCCTTCGCGGTCAGATAGAGGCTTGCGATCTTCCACTGCGCGTAACGCCCCATCATATTGCTGCCCTCGTCATTATCCGTCGGCGCGCGCCAAAAATTGGGCTTCACGGTACTTTCCAGAAGCTCCTTCCCCGCATAGCGATAGGATGTCAGACCGATCTCCATGCCAAACTGCGCCTCAAACGCCTCACCCCGCACACCGATATTGCTCATGCCGTAAATGACGGTATAAGGCTTCGCCTCGGTATCCGCCGTGTGCTCCGGCGCGATCTTCGCGACCACTGCCTGTCCGAATGCCACCTCATGCCCGGCCTTCGCCCAGAGCGTATCCTCCTTCAGACAGAAAGAGATCGTGACCGCGTACTCGCCCGGATCGGACGGTATCTCGAAGGGCAGCGGATAGGTCCGTCTGCTCCCCGGCGCTGCGGATATCGCCACAGCCCTGCGGGCAATCTCTATGCCGTCCCGCAGAAGCAGGGCATACGCGTCATACACGTCGGTGTTCACGAATAAGTTCTTATTCCACACCTCAAACGCTTTCTCCGACACGGTCACTTCTATATTTTGATAGTTGTATTTTACTTCCTGCATCTTCGGAGACGCGTCCCGCGACCCGCCGTACACGATGCCGTTGCCGCTGAAATTGTAGTCGCTCGGGCGGTCGTGAAAGTCTCCGCCGTATGCCTGATATTCTTCACCGTACCGATCCTTGGCATAGAGGGACTGGTCGATGTAATCCCATATAAATCCGCCCTGATAGCCGGAATCCTCTTTGTCCGCGAGCTGTGTATACTTGTGCATGGCCCCGCAGGAATTTCCCATCGCGTGCGTGTACTCACAGCAGATAAAAGGCTTTCCGCCGGGATTCTCCGAAAGATACGCCTCGATATCCGTCACCGGCGGATACATACGGCTCTCCATATCGGAGGAATCGTTGTAGGTGCGATCCTGAAAGACGCCCTCATAGTGTACCAGTCTGGTCGGATCGAGCTCACGGAAACGCTCTGACATCCGATAGATCGTCCTGCCGCCGTAGGATTCGTTGCCGCACGACCAGATCAGAATGGAGGCGTGGTTTTTGTCTCTCTGATAGCAGGAGTTGACGCGGTCGAGCAGCATCGCCTCCCACTCCTCATGATCCCCGGGCAGGATATAGGAGCTGTCCGCCGACCCTCTCAGATAAGCGACCCATGTTCCGTGCGTCTCCATGTTGTTCTCCGCGATCAGATAAAGACCGTACCTGTCGCACAGATCGTACAGATCGATGTCATCCGGATAATGGCAGGTGCGGATCGCGTTAATATTATGCTTCTTCATCGTCACGATATCCTGCTCCAGCTCCTCGTATGATACGTGTCTGCCGGTGACGGCGCTGAACTCATGGCGGTTCACGCCCTTGAACACGATCCTTTTACCGTTCAGAAGCATTCGGTTGTCCTTCATCTCAAACTTGCGGAAACCTACTTTCTGCTCCGTATACTCGGCCGTGGCGCCGCCTTGTCCGACCGCCTCGATCTCCAGCGTATAAAGCGCCGGCGTCTCTGCGCTCCACAGCCTCGGCGAAACCACCCACTCCCTGACGGTCACCGTCCCCGTCGCTGCCGCCTCTTTTGTAAATATCACCGCGCCGTCCGCATCGTCCCGCAGCGTGATCCGCAGCGCGCCTTCTCCCTTGATCCTTGCGGCTGCCTCCAACACGGCGCCGTTAAGATCATCTCCCTCAAAAAGAGTCCGTATACAGAGATCCTCCACATGGAGCTCAGGCACGGCGTATAGATAAACGCTGCGATAGATGCCGGAGAAGCGGAAGAAATCCTGATCCTCGCACCAGCTCGAGGAGGTCCATTTGTACACCTGCACCGCCAGCTTGTTCTCTCCCTCTTTCAGATACGGCGTCAGATCGAAGTCCGAGGGCGTAAAGCTGTCCTCGCTGTAGCCCACATAACTGCCGTTGAGCCAGAGCGCCATACCGCTCTCCACGCCGTTAAAGCAGATGCGGATCTCGTGTCCTGCCATGTCCCGCGGTACGGTAAAGTATCTGACATAGCTTGCCACGGGATTGAACCGTCTCGGCACATCGCCCGGCTCGACCGCCTCCCTGCCGTCCCAAGGATACTGATAATTGACGTACTGCGGCGCGTCCCAGCCTTCCATCTGTATATGCGCCGGCACTCGGATATCCGCCCAGCTCGTGCAGTCATAATCCGCTTTCTCAAATCCCGGTATGGCGCTGTCAAGATTCAAGGCATAAGAAAATTTCCACACCCCGTCCAGACACTTGATCAGAGAACTCTGCCCCGCAAGGCATTCCCGCCTGTCCCGATAAATGCGGTGCGCCGAATGAGCCGGCAGCACATTGTCCTTAAAAAACCGCGGATCCCTCAATATATCATACGTTATCTGCATATGCTCTCTCCTTTTGCTTCTTGCTCTTGCCCGGCATACTGCCCACCGCATGCCGCCCTCCTGCGCCTATGCCAAAACCGCAGCAGTCCCGCCAAAGTAACCGCCGAGACGAGCACGGCCGCGATAAACAGCGGAACAGGACCGTAGCGGACAGATATCGTATGCGCCGCGCCGTCTCCCACAGCCGCCAGCCGCATCCTGCCTCCTGCTCCCTGCTCTATCTGCAGTCTCCTGCCGTTCTCATCGTAAGCGCGGTAACCGAGGTAATTCTGGATCGGCAGCTCTATGTAACCGCCGTCCGATGAGGCCGTATACACGACGGTGGCCTTCGTTCCCTGCTTGCGGTAATCACGTACGGTCACTTCATCGAGGTCCGACACGGAAACACCGTAGGTCAGCCACTCGTCGCCCGCCCCGTTCAGCCGCCACTCATGCGGATAGAACAGACCGATGTTCGCCGCCAGCTTGCTCTCGTGCCCTTTGGAGACCACCGACTCCGCATTCGCGTACGGCATATGGCTGTTATCCGTTGGGACAGACAGGACCACCAGAAGATTTAATCCCACCAACATGGCAAATACCGCATTCCGGTATGGCTGCAGGATCGCCGATTCGGACAGGCCGATCGCCCCCGCAAAGAGGATACAGCAGCCGGCCGGCCCCAGAAACCGCCACGGAAACTGGATCATCGTGACGATATCCCGGAACCACTCGTAAGAAAGGAGCGTTTTGTTCGGAAAATATCCCGTCGTCATATAGGTCAGGAAGCAGCCCAACACCAACAGGTACAGCAGATATCCCCGTCTGTCGTCCCGATCGCCGCGCCGCTCGAAGACCAACCACAGGATACCGATCCCCAGGCAGCCGATGAGCGCCAGGCCGAGAGAAAAATACTGTTTGTTATACAGGCTGATGCTCTGGGTCAGGTTGGAAGGGTTGATAGACTGCTCGAAATAACCGCTCCACCGAAGCACCTCCGTACTCAGGTTCTCCCTGAAAAAATAGTAGACAAACGGCACAAGATACCATAGGTTCAGCAAAAGGAACAGCCCCGCGGCCTTGCCGATCTCTCTGTATCTCTTTTCGCCCACGATGCGTACACCGTAGACGAGCGCGGTGAGCACGCAGAATGCCGCCGCAAACGCCGCACTCAGGATATGGCTCTGCAGCACGCCGCTGAAGCCTATCACGAGATAATACCAGTAACGCCTCTCACCCACGACGATGTGATACATGCCGGCAATGATGAGCGGCCAAAAGACCAGCGCCAGCGTCTCCCCCAGATCCCCTCTGGAGTAAATATTGGTAAAACGGTAGGGCATAAGCGTATACAGCGCCACCGCCAGCATGACGCTCCGCCGCGACCGGCTCATGGATCGCATGGCCGCATAGGCACACACTGCCGAACCGAGATTGGCCAGAAATACCAGTACCTTGTACGACAGTCCTATCGACACGCGGCAGATCCGCAGAAAAGCGCCTATATACAGGAACAGATATGGGTACATCGCGTTCAGATACCCGTTTCCCTGCAGACCCTCCGGCTGGATATTGACCGGGATCTGCCCGTCCAGAATGCCGTCCTTCAGTCCTTCCAGACGCGCCAGATGATAGCACAGGTCGTCTCCGTTGTAGAGATAAGTCTGCATCATCGGCGTTGTGGCAAGCAGCGCCACACCGAGGATCACGCTCCAGTCCACCGCCTGATCCCTCGTCAGATGCGCGATCCTGCCGTCTGCGTACAGCCACACGAGCAGACTGCCGAGCAGAAATACCGCGATAAAGAAATACGTGTCCGAATAGAACATCGTCCGCGGCGACAGCCGAAGCTGTTTGACCGTCAGCGCGCCCCTGCCGCTGTAATTGATCCTGAACTGCATCTGCTTGGCGTCCTTTGTCAGCGTAACATCGGCCGCAAGCTGCCCGAGCGCCGGATCGAGCGGCCACGCCGCGATCTTTTCCCCCTGCTCCCACAGCTCCAGAACGGAGTCCGGCTGCTCCGCGGTATAATCCAACTGTATACTGTAACTGCCCTTGTTCAGTACATACCGCGGCGTACTGGCAACAACGCCGTTTACCGCCACGGACTCCTGCACCACCAGACTGTTCTCCGAGTCTGCCAGTCCGACCGAATACTGCAGCTCGCTCCCGGAATATACCAAAGGACTGCTGCCCTCGTTGTTAAGCCATAACAGCAGGGTCACAAGGCACACGACGGCAATATATAGGATTGTATGTTTCGTTGACGGTTTCCCTGTCTGCATGTTGCTCCCCACACAGCAGTGTGATCTTTCACACTACTCCTTCGCGTAATATACCGCGATCTTTGTCACGGCTTCGATCACACTCTCCACATCCTCGTCCGTCATGGCATAGTAGAGCGGCAGCGAGATGATCTCCTCATACAGCTTCTCCGCATTCGGGCATAATCCTCTGCGGTATCCCATTTTCTCATAATACGGAAAATAATAAGTCGGTATATAGTGTACGTTACAGCATACGTTCTCCGCGGCCAATGCGTCGAAGAACCGTCTTCTGTCGATCTTAAGCTTCTCCGGCACGATCCGCAGTATATACAGATGCCGCGTCGTGTCCGATTCGGGGATCTCCTTCTGCACATACAGCTGGGGCAGTTTCCCGAACGCCTCATCATACCTCGCCACGATCTCTTTTCTCCGTCTGCTGAACATCGGCAGCTTGTCGAGCTGGCTGATGATGAGCGCGGCCTGGATATCCGTCATGCGGTAATTGAAACCGAGATCCACCTGCTCATAGTACCACGGCCCGTCCGGCTCATGCGTCATCAGCGCCGGATCCCTCGTGATGCCGTGCGCGCGGTAGAGAAGCAGCTTCCTGTACAAGCCCTCATCGTTCGTCAGCACCGCGCCGCCCTCACCGCCCGTAACCGTCTTGACCGGGTGAAAACTAAAGGTAGTCATATCCGAGATCGAACCGTTATATCTGCCCTTATACTTTGTGCCGATCACATGCGCGCCGTCCTCGATCAGCACCAGACCCCTTTTTTGACAGATCTCCCGAAGCGGGTCGAGCGCGGCAGATTGACCTGTATAGTCAACCGCGACGACCGCCTTGGTGCGCTCCGTGACTGCCTCCTCCACCCTGCGCGGGTCGATATTGTATGTCTCCGGATCAATATCCGCGAAGACCGGTCTCGCGCCGCAGTACAGCGCGCAGTTCGCGGAGGCCGCAAACGTGATAGGCGTGGTGATCACTTCGTCGCCCTCACCCACACCCGCCGCCAGGCAGGAAATGTGGAGGGCCGCCGTACCGTTGCTGCACACTACCGCATATTTCGCCCCTGTCAGACTGCACAGCTTATCCTCCAATTCCTTGATCTTCGGCCCGCAGGTCAGATCGTGATGACGCAGCACTTCCGTGACCGCCGCCACGTCCGCTTCGTCGATGTACTGATGCCCGTAAAAGATCTTTGTCTGTCTGGCGGGTACGCCGCCCGCAATGGCAGGTTTCCCTATCGGTTTTTCCATTGGTCTGTTTCCTTTCGCCATTTCTGTTTCTATTGATCGGGGACATGCATTCCTACATGTCCCCTGCCCGTTTCGTCTCTATTTGCTCCCGCTATTTTTCCAGATCCACACCCTTCAGAAGCTCTCTGATGTCCTCCACCGACAGCCACTCCGTGTTCGTACCGGAACTGTAAGAAAATCCTTCTTCCACTTTCCTTCCGCTCAGATCGGGCTGCTGCCTGTCGTTCCAGGTCATCTGCGGATACACGATAAAATGCTTGTCATACTCATACGTGGTGTGGGAATCCTCGGGGGTCACCATGATCTCATGCAGCTTCTCCCCCGGACGGATACCCGTCTCCCTGATCACGCAGCCCGGCAGCATCGCCTCCGCCAGATCGGTGATCTTAAAGGAAGGTATCTTGCTGATAAAAGTTTCGCCGCCCTTAGCTTCCGTCAACGCCTTGATCACAAGTTCAACGCCTTGGGTGAGGCTGATCCAGAAGCGCGTCATCCTGACGTCCGTGACCGGCAGCTCCGATGCCCCCTCCTTGATCAGTCTGTGAAAAAGCGGGATCACCGAACCTCTGCTGCCCGCCACATTGCCGTAGCGCACAATGGAAAAATTGATGTCCTTCGTCCCCGCGTAAGCATTCGCCGCCACAAACAGTTTATCCGACACAAGCTTTGTGCCGCCGTACAGATTGACGGGATTGACCGCCTTGTCCGTCGAAAGCGCCACCACTTTGCGCACGCCGCTGTCCAGCGCCGCGTCGATCACATTCATGGCGCCGTGGATATTCGTTTTGATCGCTTCGTTCGGATTGTACTCACAGGCAGGTACTTGTTTCAGCGCCGCGGCATGAATGATATAGTCCACGCCCTCACACGCTCTCTTCAGGCGTTCCAGATCCCGCACGTCGCCGATAAAGAAACGGAGTCTGCTCTCATACTCCCTGAACTCATCCGCCATGAGCCACTGCTTGAACTCGTCTCGGGAGTAGATGATGATCTTTTTCGGCTGATAATGCGTCAGCACGTATCTCGTAAAACATTTGCCGAACGAACCTGTGCCGCCCGTAACCAAGATCGTTTTATTATTTAACATAAAAATCTCCTTCCGCTTTCCTCATCATTATATCATAATCTCAGATGCTGTAATCCATGGCAACTCCAGGGAGAATTGCAAAGCAATTCTCGGGACGCAGATTGCTGAATCTGCGTCTATTATACCATATCCCCAAAAGCTGTTAAAGTAAATCTTTCAAGCAGACTCGTCAGTCTGCGTCAAGCGCATCGCCGCCCAGCACCCACACATCGCAATATTTTTCCTGAAACACGCGATACTGCGACGTCAGGCCCGGATTCGCGCGCCGTATCCTGCCGAGCTGCTCTTTTGCATCTGCGCCGCGCGTAAGATACACGGTCACGGTCTTGGCCCCCTCTATCTCACTGTCCGCGAGCGGCTCGCCGCCCTTAGCCGCCGCGAAATAGACCTTGGGATAACACAGCAGTTCGTCTGCCGTATCCCATATGCACCATTCTTCTCCGGGCTGGTACAGCCATACCACCGGCGTCTTCTGTGTACCGATCTCTGCGGCAAATTCCGTCTGCCCGCGATCCTCCGGATAGAGGAACAGCACGCCGTCCCGCCGATAGGCCGACAGCACGGCCACAATGCCGAGGGCCATGACTGCCGCCCTGCCGATACGCGCATACCGCGCGTTCATGCCGCGTGCCGCACAGAAAACCGCCGCCCTTTGCCATGCTCCGTCGAGCGCCGCCAAGACCGCGATCACGGCAATCCCGTAGATCGGAAGCTGATAGCGGTTGGACGTATCCCCCAAGAGCAGCGCCGTCTTCGATACCGTCAGAAAGTATCCGGTCCCGGCAAACAGGAGCATCCAAAAGCCGGCAGGATATTTTGCCCGCCCTCTTCCGCCGGCCGTTTTGCCGGTCTGCGCGGGATCTTTTTTCGCGGTCAGCCGCCTTCGCAGGGCCGGTATTGCAGACAGCGCGATAAGGACCGCAAAAAGCGGAAGCAGACGGCCGAATACATACCGGTTCATCAAGTCGCAGAAAAATCCGATCCGATCCGCCGTGTTCGTCCAATCAAAAAAATTTCCCGTCGCCTGTGCGCCCCGCTGCCCGCGGAACATCTGCCCAAGACAGGCCGGATAAGTCAGCCACGCAAACGCGAGCGCGGCGCCCTGACTGATCCCGTACCGCACACAGTTTCGTATGTTCCTGTCCTTCCATACAAGCCACAGACAGAAAGCCGCCGCCATAAAAAACAGGAAGATAAAGTAATAGTACTGTGTCAGAAAACCCAGATATGTCACGGCCGCCATAAGGCCAAGGCTTCCCGGCGACAGCTTCCCGCCGCCGTCACGCGCCGCGCACACATGCCATAGGGCGCACAGGAGAACGAACGTCGTCAGCATCTCGTACATTCTGATAAACACCACGCCGCTCATGACCGCCGGGCCGATACCCCAAAAAAGAACCGCAAAAAGCGCAAATCTGGCGTTTTTCCCCGCGGCGGCATAGGCCAGACAGGAAAACAGCGCGATATTGATCCCATGAAACAGCAGATTGACGCTGAGCCCGATCCATTTCGAGAACACGCCGGGCACAAGAGAGGCCGCTGTGTGGAACACCCAATAGTAGAGCGGCGGATGCACGTCCCAGGACTGTACCAGCTTCACCATGCCATACTGAAACCGCTGGTCCGGCCGCACCACAAACTCGTCGCGGTAAGTGTCCCTATCCATCCACTTTCCGTCCTCCACATAAAAGCCGTTCGTGCGGGCTGTGGAGTAGTAGGTATAGTATTCGTCCTCGTAAAACCCGTATTTCTGCGTGCAGAAATAAAAGGCGGCCGTCATCTGCACCACCCAGATCAGTGTAAGCGCTATGATAAATCTCTTCCTGTCCGTCCGCCGTTCCATATTTTCTACCGCCGTCCCGCGTCCTTATGCTTTCCGCCGTTCTGCCATGCCATCTTCCGCGCATGTATTTTCCTGACCGTCTTGGGCGCGATCGTAAATAAAAGCAAATATGCCTTGTTCCTGCCGCTCAGATAAGGATTCGTCACAGTGTGCCGCACGTGGCTGCGCAGATATCTGACGACGTTATGGTAAAATCCGCCTTTCATCTGCGATATCGGGACATGAAGCAGATAGTCCAGCCGCTGGTACAGATTAAAGCGTACCGCACAGACATGCAGCTGCGGATATTTTGTGTCCACCAGCGTCTGCACTTCATCGGCATTGTTCACGATATCCACAAAGACCCGCGAGAAGCTGTCTTCCGTTCTCTTCCGGGTCGTGCTCTCCTGTCTGCAGACCACATGATAACATTGCTGCGGCAAGATCAGGATCCCCTCCGTCTCCTGCAGTAACTCCACCAAAAGCCGGAAATCTTCATTCAGCAGCCCTTCGGGAAACGTATGGCCCGCGAACAGCTCGCGCTTCACCAATTTTGTGCAAAAAGAGCAGTCCCCCTGATGCAGGAGAAGCTCTCTCAGAAAATCCGCCGACGCACAGAACCGTATCCCGTCGGGCGGAACGCACACATCGGGCAGACGCGCTCCCGCCTCGTCCACCTCATCTCTGGAGATCTGCACAATGGGCGCGCCGTTCTCGGCGGCGGCTTCCAGCATGCGCCCGTACATATCCGGCTCGATATAGTCGTCACTGTCCACAAAGCCGAGATACTCTCCCTCGGCCAGCCGAATCCCCAGATTGCGCGCCGAGGACGCGCCGCCGTTTTTTTTGTGATAGGCGCGGATGCGGTGATCCTGCGCGGCAAGCCGGTCGCACAGCCGGTCCGTACCGTCCGTAGAGCCGTCGTCTATGAGAAGTATGTCGAGATCTCCGTAAGTCTGCGCGCAGACGGAACGCACACACCTCTCCAGACAGTCTATGGAGTTGTATATCGGTATGATCACACTGATTTTACCGCCCATATTTTCCTCCGTGCCGGGCCCTCCTTCATATGCGCCCTTCCGTCATGGCCCGGTACATCCCGCGGGGACTTATGACGGGCGCCACGCTGAGCGGCCCTTCTTTTGCAGGGCGTATGTCCCCGTCTGCCAGCCCGCCGGCAAAGCGGAGCAGCTCGCCCGCCGCCCTGTCCGCGTTCCACACATCGCGGATCGTCTCATAGGCCGCCCAGCCCATGTGCCTGTATCGCTCCCAGTGTCCGAATAACTCCAACACCAAGGCCTCCATCTTCTCATAGCTGCCGTTGGGGTAGACCAGCCCGTTCTCCCCATGCCGGATCAGATAGGGGGCCGCGCCTACCTGTGCGTTGACCACCTCCACGCAGCCGCTGTTCATGCCTTCGTTGACGACGGCGCCCCAGCCTTCCAGATGATTGCTGGTAAAAAGATGAATGTGGCATCTCTCCATCACGTCGCGCACCTTATCGGGCGCGGTATAGCCATAGAACCGGAAATGTTCCTTCAGCCCCAGATCATCTACCTCCTGCCGGATCGTCAGCTCCACCTCGCCGTCTCCCAGCATATGCATACAAAACCGATACCCTCTTGCGCGGAGCGTCTTGGCAAGCCGCACCACATACTCCGGATGCTTCAGCGGGATAAACCTGCCCGCCCACACGATATGGAGCGTGCCGTCCTGCGGCTTCATGGCTTCCAATTCCTCCTTGCCATACGTGCGCAGCTCGGTAAAGTATCCCCACCGAAACAGCTTGCCGGGATAAGCGCCTATGAGATGAAAGTCCGATGCCGCATACGCGCCGGCGCACAGCATACACACAGCCTGTCGGCGGTACCGGATATGCTCCCGATACTTGGCACACAGGCCGCGGGGTGAAATCGCTCTCCACTGTCCCTCCCGGTACAGGCGTTCGCTGACCCGCATCGTAGGCTTTCCCGACTGCAGTCTCGCCTCTGCGAGTTCCTCATGCTCCGTCCAACCGAACAGCGCGACATCGCTTCGGGCAAGCTTCTGCAGACAGCCGTCTCGGTCCTCGTACAGACATTTCACATAGGGCAGACTGTGTACGTCCACGCCCCAGCCCATCTCCAGCCTCTCCCGCTCCATCGGCATCGTCTGGATAAACGTAAAATCCTCTCCCAGTTCCCGATAGAGCGCATCGCACAGCGGGATCTGGTGATGATTGATATAGTTGGACGCAAAAACGAAGGTCATGATAGTATCTCCCGATAAATATGTATCAGACGGTAGTAATTCTGATCCGCGTCATGATTCACCCTTGCGTGTTTTCTGGCATTGTCCGAAAACCGCTCCACAATGGCTTCCTTCGTGAACACCTCTATGATCCTGTCGGCCAACGCCTCCACGTCTCCGGCAGGATACAGCATACCGTCGCCGCCGTCCGTCAACAGATTGTGGACGCCTCCCACATCCGCCGCCACGCACGGCGTGCCGAGCAGCATGGCCTCCCCGAGAGCGTTTGGCGAGTTTTCCAGCGCCGAGGGCAGCACAAAGAGATGACAGCGCAGATACTGCTCCTTCATCTCCTCCGCGGTCAGCCGGCCGAGCATGTCCACACTGTCTTCCAGCCTGTTCTCCCGGATCAGTCTCCTGAGATACTTGCCGTATGCCGACAGTTTAAGCCTGTCCTGCAGAGTGTCCGCCTCGATGATATTGCTGCCCGCCACATAGACGTGTACGTCCGGGAATCGCTCCCGCACCTTCGGGAGGGCGCGCAGAAGATAATGAAAGCCCTTCAGCGGATAGTCTCCCTGACTGAGAAAAATACTGTGCGGCTCGCACGCCGTCCGTTTCCACCTGTCATGGTAAAAGATTCCCCTGAGCGTTTCGTTCAGATAGTGGTATCTTGCGGACGGATTGAGCTTTGCCGTCTGCTCACGGTCAAAATCCGTTCTGCCGGCAATGTGCCCCGCCATGAGCAGCGCCGCCTTTTCGTGTTCTCCGCGTTTTCTGAATTTTTTCTGCTGCTGTCTCAGGCTGTCCTCCCTGAGGCGGTCACGGAGCGTCGCCTGACGCTGCACCTTGGCGGGCAGATCCGCCATATACTCTTCCGCAATGACACTGCACAGTCCCTGTATCCCCACAAGCGTCCGCTCGGGCCGTCCGTATACCTTGACGCACGCAAGCGCATGGGGGAACTCCGTGCCGAACACATGCAGGATATCCGGAGCAAAATCCGCCAGTATCTCCTCAAATCTCGCCTCCATATCCGCATCGTAAAGTTCGGGCGTATCAAGATCCTCCCGAAACCCGTAACAGCGGCAGGTCATGTTTTCCCCGAGCTGCATCGTCCTCTGCAGCGCCCCCAGATCCTCATCTGTCGGAAATGCGATCCCCAGCTCGATCCGGTTATGCCCCTGCTCCTGCACGACGCGGTCCAATAGTCCGCTCAGCCAGCCTTCCCTGTTGCTGTAGGATACCCCAAGCTGTCTGGCGATCGCCGGAAGCATGATATTGCATACCCATAGTACCTTCATATTTTCCTCCATCTTCTCTCAGTGATACAGTTTCCTCTTGATCGTCTGATATATCCCTGCCGTGACCGGGTTGCCGGCGAGCCAAGTCCTGAGCGGCGCGAGGGTCAGCAGCATGATGAACCGATATTTCCGCACCTTATCCGCTGGCATATATCTGCCCGTGATCTCCCTGTGCTCCCGCTTCGACTTCGCCGCATTTTCCTTCGTCTCGGAAAAACCGCCGCCCTCATAGAACGCCACCGTGACCGGCACGTACTCCGTCGCTGCACCGCCCTGATAATAACACCAAAGAAAATGTTCGTAATCCGCCCGCACCGTATAAGCGGTATCAAAGCTCTTGTCCCGCAGCAGCGAAACGTCATAGAAGCACGCCTGATGACAGGGCAGATTGCGGTAGCACGCAAAGTCGTCGATCACCGGATTGGACTTCACTGTCGCGCCGGTCCTGCACTCGTGGATATCGCCATAGAGGATATACCGCCGTTTCACCGTACCGCCGCCGAGCCGCAGGATCCGTTCCTTCACCCGCGCGAGCACCTCCTCGTCATACAGGCGATCCCCGCAATTCAGAAAAAAGACATAGTCGCCCCGCACATACCGCACGGCCTGATTCATGGCGTCATAGATGCCTGTATCCCGGCTGCGGTACACTCTGACGCGCCCGGCCAGGGTCTCTTCCCCGGCCTGTGCCGCCTCGTCTGCATACTCGTCAAGATACGCTCTCGTCACCTCGTCCTCGGATCCGCCGTCCTTGATGACGATCTCATAATCCCGCTCCGTCTGCCGCCGGATACTCTCTATCGTCTCATGCAGTTTATCCCCCGCGTTCAGGCACACGATGATAATACTGAAAGTCATTTCCACTCTCCTATTTGCGCACCGCAGCCCCACGGCGGCAGCTCCTCCGTCAGTTCACATCGGACAGGATATTGACCATATCGTTAAAAAAGAACGTCTTGTACGGCAAAAGCAAAACGCCGTCGTCCCCTGCGCGGCTCATGTAAACGGCAAAATAGCATACCGCCGCCAGAAGGATACCGGCCCGGAACAGCTTTCTCAGCCGCTCGCTCTCCACCTCTTTCAGCAGCATCGGCAAGAACAGGATATGGCTCACCGTCAGATAGTAACCGATCCTCGATATGATCGGCAGAAACGAACAGAATATATACAGCGCAAGCGCACCCAGATTCAGATAGAAAAAGAACCGGAAACGCCGATCGTCATCTGCATCCGCAGCCGCCGTCCTTTTCCGCATATACCGCACCAGACCCGCAAAGAGCAGCACCGCCGCACAGCGCGCGATATTGATATAACTCGTTCCGCCCTCCAGATATTCCGTTCCCTCATAAGTCGGATACAGGAACACCACCACTTTCAGATAGAAATCCTGAAAGAAGAGGAAAGTCGTACAAAACAGCCCCGCCAAGACAAGCTGCCACCTCTTCCAAGGCAACGATGCCAGAAAGTAGAGCGGTATCACGACCAGAAGCGACTTGTGAAAAGCCGACCCTAACAGGATCAGGACAAGAAATCTGCCCCACTGTCTGCGCAGCGCGAATTTCATGGCATAGAGCGCCACCGCCAGCGCCAGATAATAGCGCACCGTGCTGAACGTCTGAAAATAATACCCCAGCGCCATAAACAGGAAAAATGTCAGCGGGAAATCATCGCTCTGCTCATACATCGCCCGCAGGAAAAACCAGAGCGTGACAAAAGCGTACACCGCAAACACGAGAAGATAATTCTCAAATCCTGACAGGCCGTAGATCACCTTGACAAGCAGATTGAATCCGATCTCTGTCGGCACATAGGCATCGCAGTTGACAAGATGCATGAACTCCACATATTTCGCATAATCGTTTCCGACATTCAGTCTGCATGCAGACAGCGCAAACAGGATCAGAAAGATCGACAGTAAACAGACCCGATTGCACATCTGCTGCCTTGTCGTTCTATACGGTCGTGTGACCGGACGGTTATTCACCATGCCCGCAAGCAGCGCCGTTACCGCTGCCACCGTGATATACAGAATCATCGACTGCCGCTATCCTTTCTGACGCCCAGCCTTGCCTCGCGCACACCGTCCCGCATCAGCGCATACGCGCGCCTGACCGGAATCTCCCTGCACATCTCCCGCCTGTGAACCCACAGAAAACGATATGCCAGCGGCAGCGCCAGACGTCCGTACAGATAATGATACAACACGCCCCTGTCCCGAAAAAATTTCTCATGGTAGCCGCTGAACCACGTGGATTCCCGCTCCGTCTCCTCCCCGATACAGGCGGTGTGGGAATATATCTTCAATCCGGCGCGCACGCAGTCCCTGAGAAAAAGGCTGTCCTCCCCGTTGCTGTATCGGGCGCCGCCGCCGAAAAGCAGCGAATAGTAAACATTGGCGCGGCGCAAAGACTCCAGCTTCGCCGTGATGCTGTATGCCGGATATCGGCCGTAATTGCGGCTGCCGATCCTGTGAATATCCTCGTTCCAGTAAGTCCGTCTGGCGGGCGCGACCTTCATGTTAAAAAGTATCATATCCGCGTCCGGCAGTTCCTCGTATGCGGCCGCGATCTGCCGCTCGTAGTCCTCGGCCAATACGATATCCTCGTCCGAGAAGACGCAGACGTCTCCGCTCGCATGCAGCAGCGCCGTGTTGCGGCTCAGGCCCACGCCGCGCTCGGGCATGGAGAATACTTGGATCCTGTGGCCGCCGTCCGTGATCTCCCCATAGCCGTAGTGATCGCACTGAACCGCCAGGACCGCGTCAGTCCGTATATGCATCTGCCCAACCAAAGCGGCAGCGTCCTGATCCACCGCCGAGACCAATAACTGTATCTTCATTGTTACCCTCTGTTTTTTCCGCCGATCGCGCGTCCATAATATCTGCGCAGGAAGCCTTCGTCCGCACCGCTTATGGCGATCCCGGCCAGGCGGCAGCCCCTGAGACTGAGTTCCCCGATCATGTATCCGAGAAACGCCGCGTGGACCCTGCCGCCTTCCACCGTCACGACCACGCCGTCCGCTTCGCATAACTCACGCCACTTCTCCTGCGGTATCATCTCGCTCTGTCTGACGGTAAGAACGCTGAGTTTTCCGATCTGTCCGGCCAGATATGCCAAATCGTCCTCGTATGCGCCGTTCCAGCGCTCTCCCGCGCCGGCATAGCCCACAAACGGCGCGTCCGTCACCTGTTTCAGATCGTTCGCCACCAAGATCCTGTCGTCCAGCACATAATAAAACATCATGCCCAACAGCGCAAGCGCCGCCGCCGCGACGATCCCGACAAGCACCGCCTGCAGCGTTCTGGAATCCGCCACGACAAGCGCCGGCTCCGTGTTCCGGATCACCTCTATCTTGCGGAATTCCTTCGCCGTTTCACCGCGCTCCGCAAGCGACCGGCCCGTCGCTTCGAGGATAGCGCCGCACCGTTCCCTGTCATGTGCGGTCACCGTGATCGTCAGAAGCCGCAGATCCGACAGGATCTCAGCCTTTGTGGCCGCCGCGACTTCTTCCTTGGTGTAATCCTGCGGCAGATAGCGCATCGTCACATCGAGTATGGGATCCGTGGTCATCAGATCATTCCATGTATACCCGTTGTAAGCCTGATAGACTTCGCCCGTCTCGTCCGGCGCGAAGTCCAGATACACCTTCGCCACCGCCCTGTATTCCCGCTCCGATTCCGGCACGACACGCGCCGCCTCATAGATCAGAAATCCTGCCAGCGCGCCTATGGCGGCGGCAAGCGGCACGATCCACAGTCTGCGCATAAAACAGAGCAGTATTCTTTTCATATCCATGCCCGCATCGGCATATTTGATCTCCTGCATGTGCTAACCTTTCTTCAGCGCCGTCGTCTGCGTGCTGTCCACGCCCTCCGTGCTCTCCGGCCTGATCAGTATCTTCAGCGTGAGAAGCATCAGCTTCAGATCCAGCCACACGGAATACTGCTCGATGTATGTCAGATCCAGCTTCAGCTTGTCATACGGCGTCGTATTATACTTGCCGTACACCTGCGCATAGCCCGCAAGTCCGGCCTTCACTTTCATGCGGAAGGCGAACTCCGGCATCTCCTCCATATACTGGTCGATGATCTCCGGACGCTCCGGACGCGGCCCGATAAAAGACATGTCCCCCTTTAAGATATTCAGAAGCTGCGGCAGCTCATCGATCCTGGCAGCGCGGATGATCCGGCCCACAGGCGTGATCCGCGAGTCGTTTTTGGCGGCGAGTCTCGCCACACCGTCCTTCTCAGCGTCCACCTTCATGCTGCGGAATTTCAGGATATAAAACTCCCGGCGTCCTATTGTACATCTGACCTGCCTATAGAAGACCGGCCCGCCGTCATACAGCTTGATCGCTATCGCCGTGAGCAGCATAAAGGGCGAGGCGACGACAAGCAGGAGGACGGAACAGATCAGGTCGATCAGCCGCTTGGCAATGCGCTGCTCCACCTTGAGCGCATACTCCCTCGTCAGATAGATCGGCGTATCAAAGAGATGAAGCTGATCCGCGCCTTTGACCAGAACGTCGGATATCTTCGGCATCATGTAGACGCGGATGGAACGGCTGTAACAGTATTTGAGCAGACAGTTTCTGTCCGCCACGGGAATGTCCCACAACACGACCGCGCCGTAACCATTTACGATCTCCTTTTTGACCGCGTCCACGCCCGCCGATATGTTGATGCTCTTGCCGATCTTATATTTTTCCCTGCGTGACCTGAACTTGGCCACGATATCATCTATGGGCCGCTCCCCGTGGACGATCAGGATATTGCGGGGCGGAAAGACCCTGTAATAACAAGTGTTGCACACGAACACCCACACGATCGAGAATACCGTCTGTATCAACATCGTCAGCGCAATGGGCCTGACCTTCACCACCCAGTTCGCCATCAGGGAGATCTGGAAATAAGAGATCACATTCGCGAACAGCAGCGCAAAAAACTCGGAGATAAAGACATCTGTGGGTTTCAGATAACCAATCTTTAATACGCCGTATGTGCTCGCGAAGAAAAAGAGCAGCACAAAATAGATCAGGATAATAAGGACATGCCCCTTGAAGAAAAAATTCGCTTTCCCGTGAAATCTCAGGAACGGATAGTATTCCTGAAACCAAAAATACGCATAGATCGCCGTGTGGAAGAGCAAGCCGATCAGGGATAGCTGCAGTATGATAAGTCTTTTCAATGATTCTATCCGCTTCATAATCACACCTCGTTCAGGCTCCCGGACTACAGCCTTCTGACGGTCGCCCGGTATGCCCATAAGACAAAATAGCGCGCGCTGGAAATCACGGATAATTTTTCCTGTCTGCGGTACAAATGCCAGATACGCCTCATCGCCGCAAATTTGTTGGAGGACAGCGATCCGGGAGGTCTGCGGTAGACCGCAAGCGTCTCGTCCAGACCGTATGCCGTATACCCCGCACGAAGGATCTGCCACCAGGTGGCCGTATCTTCGCTTTCCACCGACGGCATGCGCATCATCTGCACCGGAACACGCTCTTTGTCGAGCAGCACCGTTGTCGTGAAGATAATCGTCCGCGAAAGCGCTTTTCTGTAGACCAGCCGCGGCGGCACATGAACCACCTTGCCGGTGGGTCTTGCCTGTTCATCGCCAAACTCATAGGCCGTAAAGACAAAGCCCGCCCGCCTCTCCTCCATGAAATGCAGTTCCCGCTCCAGCTTCTCCGGAAGCCAGACGTCATCCGCATCCAGAAAAGCGACGTATCTCCCCTGCGTCATGTCCAGACCGGTATTGCGCGCCGCCGCAGCGCCGCCGTTTTCCTTCTTGCAGACAAGCACGATCCGCCTTCCCGTGCCGTCGGTATATTCCTCCGCCGAACGGACGTCCTGCCACAGCTCCCGCTCATGACCGCTCTGCTTTCCGGCGCTCAGGCTGCGGCGCTCATATCGGTCCAGCATGCGCCGGACCGCTTCGACGCTGCCGTCCGGCGAGCAGTCGTCTATCAGTATCAGCTCCCAATTCCTATAAGTCTGGCTTATCACCATCGCTATCGTTTCGGCAATATAGGCTTCGGCCCGATACACCGGCACAATAATACTGACCAACTCAGACATCTAAAAATCCTCTTTCACAAGATAGATAGGTCTTTTCTTCACTTCCATATAAGTCTTGGACAGATACTGTCCCACTATGCCGAGACAAAACAGCTGCACGCCGCTTACAAGCAGGATAATGCACACGAGAGAAGGCCAGCCGGAAGTGGGATCGCCAAATATCAGCGTCTTCACAATGATCACTATGATCATAACAAAAGCGAGCGCGCAGAAGAATGCCCCCATGACCGCCGCCACGGTAAGCGGGAGCGTGGAAAATGCGACGATCCCCTCCAACGAATAGCGGAAGAGCTTCCAGAACGACCACTTTGTCTCTCCCTTGTTGCGCGCCACATTCTCATATTCCAGCCACTTCGTCTCATAGCCGACCCAGCCCAAGATCCCCTTGGTAAACCGATTGTATTCCGTCATGGCGAGGACCGCATCCACGACTTTCCTCGTCATCAGCCTGTAATCTCTGGCGCCGTCCACGATCTCCGTTTTGGATATCCTGTGCATGAGACGGTAAAACATCCGCGCAAAAAAAGAACGGATGACAGGCTCTCCCTTTCTGGTGACGCGCCGTGTCGCCACGGAGTCGTATCCCTCCTCAATATAGCCGTACATTTCGGGGAGCAGCGAAGGCGGATCCTGCAGATCGGCGTCCATCAACACCACCAGATCGCCCTTCGCTTTCTGCAGCCCGGCATAGATGGCCGCCTCCTTGCCGAAATTTCTGGAGAAGGATAACAGGTGTACCCGCTCGTCCTGCCCGTGCAGCTTTCTGACTTCATCGGCGGTCTTATCCCGGGAGCCGTCGTCTATATAGAGAAGTTCCACCGCAATGTCTTTTTCCTGAAAAAAGGCGGCGTTTTTGAACAACTCCTCATAAAAGTCTTTCACATTCTCTTGCTCGTTATAACAGGGCACTATCACACTAAGCAGCTTCACGCAGATTACCGCACCTTTCCTCTGATTATGGATATTAGATATTTTATCATATCTGAACAAAAAAAGGAAGAGACGTCTCTCTTCCCCTTTTCGGCGGTCATAACAGTCCGTATTTCAGACGTATGTGATCCGCTACCGCTGCAATATACTCACTGTTTGTCGGTCTGCTGTACTCATTGGAATTGCAGTAGCCGAACAGCTGCTCAAACAGTGCGCTGTTTCCCCGCTCCCACGATACCTCGATGGCATTCCTGATCGCACGCTCGATCTTTTGGTCCGTGGTCTTGTACAGCTTCGCCAGGTCCGGATACAGCAGCTTTGTGACGCTGCCGACCAGCTCCATGTCCTTCGTACACATCTCTACCGCACTTCTTAGGTACTGATAGCCCCTCAAATGCGCAGGTATGCCCAGTTCCAACATGAAACCGGAGATTGCCTGTTCCAGTTCCTGTCTGGACAAAATATTTTCTTGTACCATTCCCTTTTTACTCCTTTTTTGCGCATCTTACTATATGTGTAGTTCTATTGCATAACTTAATCATAGCAGATAATCCCCAAGATGTAAATTGTAAGTTATCGCCTAGAGCCGCGCGCAGTCGGCGTTTTCACGAAACCAATCGTAGGCAAGACGGACGCCTTCCTCAAGATCGACCTTGTGATGCCAGCCCAATCCGTGCAGCTTCGTGACATCTGTCAGCTTGCGCGGCGTACCGTCCGGCATATCCTTATTCCACACGATCTCACCCCGATATCCCACAACGCTGCGCACCGTCTCAGCAAGCTCTTTGATAGTGATCTCCTTGCCCGTGCCGATATTCACATGCTGCTCGCCGCTGTAATTTTCCAGTAAAAACACACAGGCGTCCGCCATATCGTCCACATAGAGGAACTCCCGAAGCGGTGTGCCGGTGCCCCACAGCTCCACCGACGGCTCTCCCTTTACCTTGGCCTCATGGAACTTGCGGATCATTGCGGGCATGACATGAGAGCCCGACAGATCATAGTTGTCATGCGGCCCGTAGAGATTGGTCGGCATACAACTGATGAAATCGTCCCCATACTGCCTCTTATAAAATTTGCACATCTCCAGTCCGGAGATCTTGGCGATCGCGTAGGCTTCGTTCGTCTCCTCCAGAGGCCCGGTCAGGAGCGCGTCCTCCGGTATGGGCTGCGGCGCCATTCTGGGATAGATACAGGTGCTTCCGAGAAACAGCAGCTTTTTCACATGATAATCGTGACAACACTTGATGACGTTACACTGTATCTGCATATTTTCATAGGCAAACTCCGCCGGCGTCGTGTTGTTCGCATTGATGCCGCCCACCTTCGCCGCCGCCAGCACCACCGCTTCCGGTCGCTCCGCCTCAAAAAAATCCCTGACGGCCCGCTGATCCGTCAGATCCAGCTCGCTGTGCGTCCTGCCGACGATATTGGTATACCCCTTCGCCTCCAGATTCCGCACAATGGCGCTGCCGACCAGCCCTCTGTGTCCGGCCACATAGATCTTATCCGTCTTGTTCAATGTTCCGCTCATCTTCTCTCTCCGTTTCCGAGGCACCGCCTCTTTTTTACTTTTTCATGCTATTGGCTGTCCGCCGCCCGAAACCCGTCCCCGATATCCTGCCCCAGAAATTGCAGCTTGGCCTTGGCCGGTGCGGACGGGAAACTCTCATACCCGGTCTGATCTCCCGTCACGGGATAATAAAATGTCGTTCCCTCTATCTCATAGGCGGTCATCGCATAACTGTCGTAATCCCTCTGCGTGATCCAGTAATCGTTCACATAGGAAGTTACCGTTTCCCTGCAAAACGCCGCCGCCTTATAGGCAAGCAGCAAGGCAACGACCGCCACGCCGCAGCTTCTGACCGCCTTACCGCCTCCGGCGGCCAGCGTCTCATAAAGACCGCCCAAGACCAGCGCGGCAGTGAGATACACATACACACAGCCATAGCGCATCAGCGGCGAAGTACACAGCCAGAACAGGAAGGAAGCCGACACGGTGATCTGCACGACAAGATACCGGAAATTCTTTTTCCACAGCCCGCATACCGCCCCAATGACATACAGACCCAATATACACACCGACACGGCCGCCGCCGCCACAAACACCCTGTCGCTTTCCGCGAGAGAGCGAAACCAGTCCGGCAGCCAGTCCCGCACCGGAAGCTCATAACGCGCCACGTCCGTGTAACCCCTGCCCCAGACCTGAATCTCCCGGGCGTCATAGTCCGCCACGCCTTTCGGTATCTTCCACGGCACATCAAAGAGATCGACTCCCGTAAAAGGATAGACCAGCCAACCCGATATCAGCACATTCCTGATGAAATACGGGACGGCTGTCACAGATCCCAGCATCAGGTACAGCCCTGTCTCTTTCACGCGCCGCTCTCTGACCAGACGCCATGCCGGATAGACCGTCAGCAACAGGATCAGCGCAGCAGACAGCTTGACAGTCATCAAAAACACCCCCAGCACGCACAGCAGCGCATAGGGCAGGATCTCCGAAGCCTCCTCCTCCAACAGGTCAAGCCAGCGGATCACGATATAGAAAGCGATCAGCACCATAAAATAGTCCGACGCCGGCGAAATCATCTCATCAAAGATGTTCACCAGATAGTAGACGCACATCACGCGGGCAAAGTCACTGACCCGCAGACGTCCGCGCCGGAACGCACCCGCCAGCTCCAGACAGACTACGGCAAGCAGATAAGCCAGCCACCCGGCCGCACAGTGATAGGACTGCCCGCCGAGAAAGGCCATGCTGTACAGCGCGGACAGCGCAAAGGAAGCGCTGTTGTATGCCAGCCGGCAATGCAGGTTCCCCAGCCCCTTGACGACGCCGTACTCCTCGATCCAACGGATACTCTGCGCATGGTACAGGCTGGTGTCATAGTGAATGATACCCCTTGAAGTTCCGTACGCAAACAGCAAAAAGAGGAACAGCATGGCAAGCATCTTCCCTCTTTCTCCCGATCGGTCCTCCCTTATTTTATCGCGGATCCGGCGCAGCATGCTCCCGAGGCTGCGCCTGTCCAGCCATGCCACAGCGATCCCGGCCGCACACATAACGAGATTGGCAGCCGCTCCCACCCGCATAAACAGGCTGAAAAACTGCGCATACACCGTAACGGCGGCAAGCCCGCACACCAGAATGCTGTCCGTATGCCTGATCCGATACGGTATGACCCGCGTCACCGCGCGCAGGATCGCGTATCCCGCAAGAAAAGTAGTCAGGAACATATAGATCCATATGACGGTCACTGACAACATCGGTGTTCATGCCTCTCTCTTTCCGTTTACTGGGCCTTCTTCCTGTACTCCTCGCAGCTCATGCCCGCGATCTTTTGCAGATCCGCATCCATCATCATGGCAACCAGCCCTTTGAAGTCCACGTTCCTCTTCCAGCCGAGCGCCCTCTCCGCCTTTTCGCAGTTTCCCCAGAGGAACTCGACCTCCGCGGGGCGATAGAATTCCGGATTGACGTCTACCAGAAGTCTGCCGTTCGCCGCGTCGAAGCCCTTCTCGTTGATCCCCGTTCCTTCCCAGCGAAGCTGAATGCCAAGCTCGCCGAAGGCGGCCTCCACAAATTCTCTGACCGTATGTGTCTCGTTTGTCGCCAGCACATAGTCGTCCGGCGAATCCTGCTGCAGCATCAGCCACATGCCCTTCACATAATCGCCGGCGAATCCCCAGTCGCGCTTGGCGTTCATATTGCCGAGCGACAGCTTGTCCTGCTTACCCGCTATGATATTGGCGATCGCCAGCGTGATCTTCCTCGTGACAAAGTTCTCACCGCGTCGCGGCGATTCGTGATTGAAGAGGATCCCGTTGCACGCGAACATATTGTAGGACTCTCTGTAATTGACCGTGATCCAGTATGAATACAGCTTAGCCGCACCGTACGGACTCTTCGGATAAAAAGGCGTCTTCTCGCTCTGCGGCGCCGTCTCCGGAATACCTCCGAACAGTTCCGAAGTGGAAGCCTGATAGAATCTGCAGTTCCCGCCGTTGACCCGGATCGCCTCCAACAGCTTAAGCGTACTCACGCCTGTCGCTTCCGCCGTGTATTCCGGCACCTCAAAGGATACCCCCACATGGGACTGCGCCGCCAGATTATATACCTCTGTCGGGCGGATATCCGCGATCAGCCGCATAAGGTTGCTGGAATCCGTCATGTCGGCAAAATGTAAGAAAAATTTCACCCTGTGATAGTCCGAGTGAATGAGATGATCGATCCTCGCCGTGTTGGAGATGCTGTGGCGGCGTATCAGCCCGTGTACTTCATAGCCCTTCTCCAACAAAAACTCCGCAAGATAGGAGCCGTCCTGCCCCGTGATACCTGTGATCAGTGCTGTTTTCTGCATATTATGACAATTTCCTTTCTCTATGGTCTCCGATATGTGCATACTACACCCTGCGGCGCCGTACTGCTTTATTTTCTCATAAAAAGGCGACCCTGTAAAGCCGTTTCCCGCATCATGCGGGCCGCCGGGCGTTTCCTCCCGAGAGCCGCGCTACCGTATGCGCATGCTTTTCAGATAAGCCGATATGGCGTCATGCCAGTCGGCAAACATGAAATCCGTGGTCATCTTAAACATATAATTTTCCAGAATGGAGTAAGCGGGACGCTTGACGGCGGCGCCGTACTCCTCCGATGTGATCGGTTCCACGACGGTGTCCTTTCCCGCCAGCCGGAATATCTCCTCCGTAAACTGCGCCCAGCTGCAATCCCCCTCACAGGTTCCGTGAAACAGACCGTAATTCTCCGTCGGAAGCAGATAAGCGATCGCTTTCGCCAGCTCCGCCGCGCTCGTAGGCGAGCCGACCTGATCCCGCACCACTCTGACCTTGTCGTTCGTCTCCGAGAGACGCAGCATCGTCTTCACGAAATTCTTGCCGTCACCGTACAGCCATGCGGTACGCACGATAAAATGCCTCTCGCTGAACTCTCTGACAAAGTTCTCCCCCGCCAGCTTTGTTCTGCCGTATGCGCCCTGCGGTCCTACCGGATCCGTTTCTCTGTAGGGCCTTGTGCCGTTACCGTCAAAGACATAATCTGTGGAGACATGTACGAGCTTTGCCCCCGTCTCGCTTGCCGCAATACTCAGATTCCGCGCGCCGACGGCATTGATGCGAAACGCCAGATCCTCCTCCTGCTCACACTTCTCCACCGCCGTATACGCCGCGCAGTTGATGATCGCATAAGGCTTGATCTCCCTCGCAAACGCCATGACCTGTTCCACATTTGTGATGTCCAGTTCTCCCACGTCCGTGTTGACCAGCTCATACTCCGCACTGCCCGCATACTGCTGATTGATGGCGCGTCCCAGCTGTCCGTTTGCGCCCGTCACAATAAGTTTTTTCATTTTTCCCTCTCTTTTTGTCTTCCTTGGTTTGATCGGCAATATCACGCCGCTTACATAATAACATTATCATACATCTTACGGCGGATTTATGCAATTATAATGTATTTCAGGCTATGCACATCTCCAAACTTTTTGTAATATTTTTTTAACATTTTGTGGACTTTTTCAAATTTTTTCTAGTGACTCTCTCTGCCGCTTATGGTATACTAGGAAAGGTTAGGTTATTCTGATACCTATTATTATTGAAGCAGAGAAAGAGAGGATTAGACATGAAAAGATTGCAAGTGCTTTCCCTTGTAGCCTTGTCTTCTGCTCTTCTATTGTTTGGTTGTGGTAAGGAAGAAGAGGAAGTAATCGTAGAGCCTGTGGTAGAACAGGTGATCGATGACACTGTCGAACCAGAAAAAGAAGATGAAGAAGAAACCGATACGGAGATCGACGAGGACGTTCCTCCCGAGGAAGGTATGGTGCGCAGCCGCATCACCAACGAGTGGGTCGATGAGGAAGTAAACAACACCAGACCGATCACCGTCATGATTCCCAACACGAAGACCGCTGCCCAGTACGGGATCTCTCAGGCCGATGTCCTGTACGAGTGCAATGTAGAGGGCAGTATCACCAGACTGATGGCGCTCTTCCAAGACTGGCGCGACTTCGACAGACTCGGAAACGTGAGAAGCTGCCGCGACTACTACATATACTGGTCCTTTGAATGGGACGCTTTCTATATCCACTTCGGCGGCCCGTTCTACATAGACGACGTGATCAACCGCCCCGACACGGAAGATATCGACGGACTGTCCAGCAGTAATTTCTGGCGCGCCAACGATACCAACAACTCCACCGACAACGCTTATGTGGACACGGAAGGTATCATGGCCGATATCAACAAGCTGGGCTACGACTTAGAATACCGTGACGGCTATGCAGACGAGCAGCATTACAAGTTCGCTCAAAGCGGCGAGCCCAACACATTGGAGCAGTACAGCGATGCCATTACCGCCAACAAGATCGACATGTCTCCTACTTATCCGGTGACAAACTGCTACTTTGTATATAATGCGGAGACAGGGCTGTACGATCGGTTCCAGCATCTGTCAGGCTCAGCCGACGGCCCTCATGTAGACAAGGCGAACGGCAAGCAGCTTGCATTCAAGAATATTTTGATACAGAACACTTACTACGAGGTTCGTGACGAAAAAGGCTATCTCGCATTCCAGTGCCACGATACGACCAGAGACGGCTGGTTTTTCACCAACGGCAAGGGGATCCACGTAAACTGGGAGAAGACCTCCGACTACGGCGCTACGAGATATTACGACGATGCCGGCAACGAGATCGAACTGAACACAGGTAAGACAATGGTTTGTATCGTCGAGGACGGCGACTCTTTCTTGGTAGACGATGTGAAAGTCGGTTCGACCAACTGATACCATATCCGATCATTGATGGCGGAGAACGATGCGTTCTCCGCCTTTTCTCATGCTTTTCCTGCGCTGACGCCGTAAATGTCTATAACACAAAAGCGCATAGATGTTACTCTATACGCTTTGACGCTGTGTTTCTGCTTCGTTGTTGATCGTAACTTTTGTGTCATTTATACGGCAATATCAAATAAAGAGCTGCCCTGTACGTTGTAGGCGCCGTTTGCCGTATAGCCGCTGGCAGCGTCGGCCTGTGTCTTCATGTAGTAGTCGATCAGCGACACATTATTGGAGATCGAAGAAGCGTAATTCTTAAAGAACCTCTCGATCGAGATCGAGGAACGGGCTTCGCCTTTCCGAAGGCGGTCTTCGTCCAGCTTCATATTGCCGTTTTCGTCCACATCGATGCCAAACTGCTTCAGGCTATCCTTGTTCTGCTCCGTCTTTTCCATGAGAGCCGCAAGGTTCGAGGTCACGCCGGAGTTGGTGCTACCCTTGGCTGCATCGATCAAGCTGTTGTAGTGATTCACAAAGCTTTTTGTCGTGGCATAAATATCGGCAATATCAATCTCCCTAAATGCCTTCCTCTCATACTTCTTGCTGTAAGGCTTCAGAAACGCATCGTCGGCCGTGAACTTTTCGATGTCCTCCATGAGGTTCTTGGTGCCTGCTCTCGCCACCCTGTCCCTCTCGTGCTTCTCCTTATGCGTGCCTGCTACCGTACCCGACGAGATGCCGCCCGCAAATTTGAGACGGGACATTACAGTGGAGCCGTAGCTGAGAACATCATTCTTAGAAAACAACTCCTGTACCTTGGAAATATCCGCCGTCTTCAGTTTATCCTCGTTCAGCATAAGCGTGCCGTCATCATTGACGGTAACGCCGATCTGCGCCAGTTTATCCGCGTTCGCCCGCGAACTGCTCATCATGCCCGCTATATGCGACGTCTTGTTCGTCAGCGTGGATTCCTTCGACGCCCGGACGACCTCATTGTATCCGGAAACATAATCCTTCATCGCGGAAACCACTTTGTCCGCCGCATCCGTCTTGCCTTTCGTGTCCCGATAAGTTTTTTCGTTCTGTAAAACCGAGACGGAGCTTGCCAGTCCTGAGATCCCCGATGTCAGCCTGGCATTTGCCTTCTGCGTTTCCTTGGAAACCGTCGGATACATCTTTTCCCGCAGGATCTTGTCAAGCACATATTCTTTGCCCGTACTTGTACTCGTACTTCTTCCGGATACCGCCGTGTCGGAACCATGCAGACCGCTGTAATAGGATTTCATCATCCTGCCGTAGCTGCCGTTCCTGATGCCGGCCCAGTTTGAATACCAATCGGAATTTCCCGAAGTACCCGAATAGAAACCTGTACCGTAATAACTCATACTATCATCACCTTTCTTTCTGGAGGAAGCGATTTGTCATATTGCTGCTCTTTATATTGTTTCCCTTCCTATCGTTTCTCTCTATACTGCTGTTCTTTCTATCGCTATCCGGCATACCGCCATTGCGCAGATCATTACGCTTTCCATCGTCCTTCTTTGTATCGTCGTCCCGCGTGAGCACAGCCATGACATCTTCCGTCAGGCTTTCACGCAGATCGTCCAGACTGCACATCTTCTGCATATCCAGACTGCCGTCCTTCCGATAGCCCTGCACATACATGCTGCCGCCGTCCACATGATACAAAAAAGCGCCTTTTTTCATCTGCGCCGCGACGTCCTCTCCGGTGGTCTTTAAGGACCACTGCTCGGACGGCGGCTCTATTTTCGTTCCTTGGAATCGGTCTTTGCCGGCGGAGAGATCGGCCGCCGCGTCTTCCTCCTCTTCGGCAAAAGCAGTCTCCGAAAATGCAGCTTCCGCGTCCTGACTGCCAAAAAGCTGTGAAACCAGACTGACCTTCCGGGATAAGGCACCGTCCTCCCAGTCCATGTAAGCCCGCCGAGCGATCGTGTCCAACGCCCGCTTCACGGGTGTCCTGTCGTCGGACTGTGCAAGCTGTCTGGCAAGCCTCGCCTCTAACGGCGTACCCTTCCTGCTATACAGTCCGGAAACGCTTTTGTTTCCCTGTCTGGCAAGGAGGCCGTCCGCAGCTACAAGCTCTCTGTCCTTAAAGGTCGGAAAAACCTCTTTCTGCTTATGCGGCAGAGTCGTATTTTGCAAAGAAAAAAGCGAGCCGCTTCCGGAATTTCCTATCGAAACAAGCGAACCGTTTCTGAGATTTCCCATCGATACTATCACACTGCCACCTCCCATCCGCCATCGGCGTATTCCCGACAGTACCATCGATTGCCATGCATTCCGTATCACCGGAATACGTCTGCCATATTTTGGATATTTTCCTTTCGCTTACCCATATTTTATCCCCCCCCCAGACATGGATGTCAAGTGCTTTTGGGCAATATCTTTACGCAAATCCCCTTTCCCGATCTTCCTAAAACTATGAAAAAAAGGTATCCCGCACAAAACGAAATACCTTTCAAGAGGCGCAGACCGGATTTGAACCGGTGCATACTGGTGTTGCAGACCATTGCCCCTGCGTTTCAAATCCAGTAATATCAACGGATCGACGCCTCTATTACTTAACGA
>CANQTF010000006.1 GCA_947626745.1 uncultured Lachnospiraceae bacterium | reverse complement strand
AAAGAACGTCTGTTTTGTGCGTTTTGTGGAATCGCAAAAAATCAAAAATTCTTTCGCATTTAATGTTGACATTTTCAATAATTCGGAAATCATGAAAAATATGTGGCATATTTTCTATAAATAGGTTATAGTATATTTGATATACACTATATCTTGTGGATAGATAAGAATGATATGAGGTACGATATGGGAAGATTATTCCGTGGAAGAGACAAATATTCTGACGAAGAGTTAGATAATGAAGAAATGCTGGAAGATGAGGAATATCCTGAAGAGGAGGAAGCTTCCGGAGAAGACGACTCGGAAGATGAGGACGATCCTGCAAAAGAGGATCCCGACGATGACGAGGGCGAAGACGAAGACGACGAGGAAGATGAGGAAGACGAAGAAGATGAGCGGCGCGCATACCGGCACCGTCGGCGCGTGCGCAATCAGATCATCGCTTATTCCGTCGTGTTCGTGATCTTGGCGGCGATCGTGGCCGGCGGCATCGCTGCAGGGCTGCGCATAGCGTCCTCTGTCAGGGAGAAACGACAGGCGGAGGCACAGAAAGAGATGCAGGAGCAGCTTCAGGCCGAACAGGAGGCGGAGGCGGCTCATGAGGTGGTGATAGATGCGCCGGAGACGATAGAAGAGGAAGAAGATCCTCTGGTGGGTCTGGCGGAAGCCTATATAGCGGATATGCCGCTGGCGGATAAGGTCGCAGGGCTTTTTATCGTGACACCCGAAGCGCTGACCGGCGTTTCGACCGTGATCCAGGCGGGGGAGGGAACGCAGACCGCGTTAAATGAGTACGCGGTGGGCGGGCTCATTTACTTTGATCAGAACATCAAGGATGAGGAACAGTTGAAGGAGATGCTTGCCGGGACGGCGTCCATGAGCAGATACCCGATCTTTCTGGGGGTTGACGAAGAGGGCGGCTCTGTCAGCAGGGTGGCTTCCAGCAGTGTGGAAGTGATCCAAGTGGGCGATATGGCGTCGATCGGCGAAACCGGCGACACGACACAGGCGTATGAGACCGGGCTGACGATCGGTTCTTACCTGAAAGAGCTGGGCTTCGATCTTGATTTTGCGCCTGTCGCAGACGTGGCGGAGGCCGGAGAGGGCGAACTGGGCGACAGAGTCTTTGGATCCGACGCGGCGCTGGTGGGCGATATGGTAGCCAATGTGGTTGACGGCCTCGAGGGAACGGGCGTAAGCTCCTGCCTGAAACATTTTCCGGGAATCGGTGACGTGGAAGGCGATACGCATGAAGGCAGGGTGGAGACGACGAAGACGCTGGACGAAATGCGCGCTTCGGATTTCCGGCCGTTTCAGGCGGGTATAGATGCGGGAGCGGATTTTGTAATGGTCAGCCATGTCACCGCGTCGGCCGTGGACGAGTCGGGTGTGCCGTCCAGTCTGTCCAAGACGATCGTGACGGATGTGCTCCGCAACGAACTCGGCTTCGAGGGCATCATCATCACGGACGCGCTGAATATGGGTGCGATCACGGAATATTACACTTCGGAGGAAGCGGCGGTCCAGGCGATCCTCGCCGGAGCGGACATGCTTCTCATGCCGGAGGATTTCCACGCGGCGTATGACGGGGTGATGTCGGCCGTGGCGGACGGCACGATCACGGAAGAACGGATCGACGAGTCGCTTATCAGGATCTACAAAGTCAAGTGTGAGAAAAAACTGTCAGAATGATTTTATAAAATTTGAGTGTTGACAAAGTCAAAGCTTTATAGTATAGTACTAATTGTCCGAGCGGTCAGAAGCCGGACAATGAAATGCGCGAGTGGCTCAGTTGGTGGAGCGCGACCTTGCCAAGGTCGAGGCCGCGGGTTCGAGTCCCGTCTCGCGCTCTTTTCTTTGGAGCGGAAATGCTGATGCAGACAGTGTTTCCGCTTTTTTCATGTCCGCAGACTGCCGTTCTCCACGAAAAAAGCTGACGGACATTTTCCGGTATCCGCCGGAAACGCCGTCAGCTTCTCTCTGCAATCGAAAGAACCAAACCGGAAAGAGCGCCTTACTCCGTCTCCCGCAGTCTCTCCACCACGGATCTGCCGGAGGTGAACCGATAGACGATCAGCGGCAGCAGCGCGCCCAGCGTCAGAAAGATCGGCGTGACGATGACTGCGGGCAGTATCGTGAAGCGGTAGGTAAAGAACCAGAAGGCAGCGTTCAACAGCGACGCCGCAAAGGGCGCGGTCGCAAGGATCAGCACGAAAGAGAGAAGGATCGTGAACACGGCATAGCATACGCCCTCTCTGATCAGCATCCCCTTGAGCTGCTTTCCGGTCATGCCCACAGACTGCAGCACCGCAAATTCCCGATGTCTCGCCAGAATGCCGGTGAGGATCGTGTTGAGGAAATTCAGAACGCCGATCATGCCGACGATAAGGCTCAGCGCGCTTCCTCCAAGCAAGAACATATTGCGCATGGAGGCAAACTCCTGCTCGGTCGTCAGGCGGCTTTCATAATCGTATTGGGAACCTTCATTCTGTGTGAAGTCGGCGAGGAAATCCTCCATTGCCTGTCGGTGTTCTTTGTCCACATCGAAGGCGTAGTACATCGTATCCGCCGTTCCTGTGTCCTTCATAAAAGTATCGGCGGACATGACAAATTCCGGACTGCCGAAGTAGCGGTAGCTTAAGGGGTACGGCATGGTCACCGTGGCCGCCACCTCGTACTCCTTATCATAATAGTCCGCGATATGCGTCTCGCAGGGCAGATCGTTCTCGCGATACTGCCTGATCTCGTCCTCCGTCAGGACGCGGCCTGTCTCTGCGTCCGTCCATTCATAGGTCACACGGCGCATCGTTATCCTGTCGCCCACCTTTGCGTAGTTGCTGTCCTCATGGATCTCGCCGTAATCTCCCGTCAGGTAGACCGCTGCGATGGCATTGTCCTGCGTGGATAGCTTGGACAGATCGCCGTCCAGCACGGTGAGCTGTTCCAGACAGAAGGGCTCCATGCCGTAGAACTGGAGATCGGTATAAAGCTGTCCCGTCTCGTCCCGATGCGCATCCACATAGCTTTTCCGGAGGGCTTCATCGGTATAGCCGCTGCTCCACTGATTTTGCCGCCATAATTCCTCCTCGGTGGCGACGGGCTCGTACATACTCCAGGTGCCGTCCAACAGCATGCCGTAGGTGCGCCCGCCGTCCGTGACGCCGCCCACCGCGCCGATCCGGTCGATCAGGTCGTCGGGAACGGCAGTATATGTGAGAGTGCCGGAATGGTAGTAACCGGCACTCGCCACATGGAAGTCCGATGCGATGTTCTTGGACACATATTTCTCCATGTCGAAACCGCCTGTAAAGGTGACGGTCAGGTTTAAGAGCAGCACGGCCAAGGAAAGGGAAAACAGGGTGACGGCGGTGCGCTTTTTGTTTCTCCCCAGATTGGCGATCGCCATCGTGCCAAGGGACGCGCCTTGTTTCGCCCGCCGGCCGCGCCGTGAGCCGCCGGCATGCTCCGTGTAGCGGACCGCCTCCACGGGCGATACCCGCGCCGCCATCCGCCCGGGCTTACGGCAGGAGATCGTCACCGTCACCAGAGAAAAGAGGGCGGAGCCGAGGAAGATCCACGGGCTTACGGAGAGGTCGGCATGCGTGTAATCGGATATGGCGTTTATGATGACGGGCACAAAGAGGGCGCCGAAGCCGTAACCGATCAGCAGTCCGACGGGGATGCCGACCGCAGACAGAAGGAGCGCCTGCAGGGACACGATACGCCGAAGCTGTCTGCCCGTCGTGCCGATGGTCTTTAAGAGTCCGTAGAAACGGATGTCGTTTGCAACGGAGATCTGGAACACGTTGTAGATGATCAGATAGCCCGTAAAAATGATGATGACGAGCACCAGCGCCAGCGCTATGGCGGACAGCGGGTCTACCGTGTTCTCATATTGGGCGTTCAGATAGCCCCAGTTGACGCCGATGCGGGGCAGCAGTCTGCCGTTTTCGTCCCGGCCGTTTACCTGCACGTCAGTGGGGTAGCCGTGGCGGATCAGGATATCGTTCATGTTCTCCTCGATGTGGGAGGCGTTCCTAAACATCACGTCCAACGCATAGGTGCCGGTGACCCCGTCTAAGTCGGTAGCGCCCGCCTCTGTCAGCAGTTCCTTGACACGGCTGTCCGGCAGCAGCACGTTGTTGGAATGGAGCGCCTCATCGTACTCCCAGTAGCCGCAGAGCGTGAAGGTCGCCTCGACCTCCGTGGTTTTCCCGCGCTCGCTGCCGCACATGGTGATGGGCAGGGTGAACTGCGTGCCGATCTCGGCGGGCACGCCCAGAAGCGACAGCACCCTTGTGTCGGCGGCGGCCTCGTCTGTTCCCTCCGCGGGCAGTCTGCCCGTCGTCGGCTCTATAAAACCGTGTCTGGCGTAGACGGCGTCCACGTAGGAGACTTCCACCTGCGATTTGCTGAAGGGCTCTCTGGACGGCGCCAATCCCAGAAAATGCCGCACGCCATACTCTTTGATGAGCGGATCGGTCTTTAATTCCTCCACCATTTCGGCGCTCAATGCCTTGAAGCTGCCGTGGGAGGAGCTGCCCACTATGCGGAAATTGCTCTGCTCAAAGGTGTAGACCAGAGAGGAAGCTATGGTGAAGATCGCCGTGAAGAGCACCGAGGTCAGGGCGATCGCGGCAATGGCGATCAGATTTCTCGTCGGCGCCGATTTCATATGTCGGAAGGACAGCCGGCGGATGCATGCTTTGTTGGAAACCTTTGTCTTCATGGATCGCGTCACACCTGCCTTTCTTCGGCCGTGCCGGCTCTGCGCGCGGTCTGTCCGCCGGATACGGAGCCGGACGCCGATGCGGTGTGTGTCTGTCTGCCCGACACGATCCGCCCGTCCTCGATGCGCACGATGCGGTCGGCGAGCTGGGCGATCTCTTCGTTGTGGGTGATCATCACGATAGTCTGCGCATACTTCTGTCCGGAGACTTTCATCAGGCTCAGGACGTCCTGCGAGGTGCGGCTGTCCAGATTGCCCGTCGGCTCGTCCGCCAGAATGATCGCGGGCTTGGACGCCAGCGCTCTGGCGATAGCGACGCGCTGCTGCTGTCCTCCGGAGAGGTTGTTCGGCAGATTGGAGAGCTTAGTCTGCAAGCCAAGCGTCTCGATGATAGAGTCGATGTGCGCCTTGTCGATGGCGCGTCCGTCCAGCTGGATCGGCAGCACGATGTTCTCATAGACGTTCAGGACGGGCACAAGGTTGTAGTTCTGGAAGACGAAGCCGATCTTTCTTCTGCGGAAGATAGTGAGTTCCTCGTCCTTTAGGGAAAAGATATCCCTGCCGTCCACGGTGACGCTGCCGGAGGTGGGTCTGTCCAGACCGCCCAGCATGTGGAGCAGGGTGCTCTTGCCGCTGCCGGAAGTGCCTACCACGGCGACAAATTCACCCTTTTCCACGGACAGATCGATGCCCGCCAGCGCATGCACCGCGGTCTCGCCGCTGCCGTATTGTTTCTTCAGGTCATGAGTTTGTAAGATAGTCATAAGGTGTTCTCCTTTATCGGTGATTGTGAAGGGCCGGAGGACAGCCGGAACTTTCCTGTCCGGCCGCGCTCCGCCGCTTTACAGACTCTATCCTACACCCGGAGTCTTTCCACAATCTGTCGCGGATAAAAAAGATTCTTACGGTTTTGAAAGATTTGTCGGAAGATAGACGGAGAAGACGCTCCCTCTGCCGGGAACGGACTCGGCTTTGATATAGCCGCCCTCTTTGGCGATGATCTCGCGGGCAAGATAGAGCCCGATGCCGAGCCCTTCCTCATCGCGGACATCGGGCGAGCGGTGGAAGCGGGAGAAGATGCGGGGCAGTTCTTGCTCAGAAATGCCCATTCCCGTGTCCGCGACCTGAATGCGGCAGAACATTTCATAGATCACGGCGCTCACTGTGACGCAGCCCTGTTCGGTGTACTTTATGGCGTTGTCCAAAAGGTTGCCGATCGCCTCCGTCGTCCATTTTTCGTCGAAGACGGCGCAGATATCCGTCGGCTCAAAGGTAAGGGTCAGGCCCTTGCTCTCTGCGGGCAGTGTAAACTGCGTCTGCAGTCTGTCGAACATGGGGGCGAGCGGGGAAGGGCAGGGCGCGAGGACGAAGACATCGCTCTCCAGTCTCGACATTTTGACGAGGGATTCGATGAGAAAACGCAGCTTTGAAGTCTGCGTCGTCAGCGCACGCACATACCCTTCGGCGGGGCCGGGCAGAGGCTGTTCCGACAGAAGCTCGGCGTAGAGCAGGATATTGGAGATCGGCGTCTTGGTCTGGTGGGAGATATCGGAGATGATCTCCTTGATCCGCGCCCGCTCCGCGCGGACCTGTCCGGCCGCCGTCTCGGAGGCGGTAAGATAGCCGTGAAATCTGCTGACCAGAGCGGAGTGAAGGGATTCGTCGAACGCTTCCTCGGTCAGAGTGCCTGCGATCGCGCTGTCCAACAGCCCGTTCAGAGATGCGTAGGTCTTTTTCACACGGATATGGTACAAAGCGATGCTGATGATAAGCGCGGCCGCGGCGCAGACGAAGCCGGCGGCGGCGTAAACGTAAGGCGGCATAGGCATTTCCTTTCTGTTTCTTCTTATCGGTCCGGTCGTTTGGGATCATTTCTCCCAGACATATCCGATACCGTACACGGTCTTAATGTGCTCCACAGCGTGCAGCTTGTCCCGCAGACGTTTTACGGTGACAGACAGAGCGTTCTCATCTACAAATTCGGCGTCTACGCTCCAGACGGCGTCAAGAAGCCTGTCGCGGCGCAGCGTGATGCCGGCGTTCTCCACGAGTATGCGGAGCAGCTTCTGCTCTGTCCGGCTGAGCGCTATGGGTTCGCCGCCGCGGGTAAATTCCATATGTTCAAAGTCAAAGACGTAGCCGCCGGCCCTGTACGGGCGGGCGGACATCTGCGCGGCCTCCTGCCTTTTGCGGAGCTGCGCGCCCACTCTGGCCCGCAGGATCGCGAGGCTGAAGGGCTTGGTGATGTAGTCGTCCGCGCCCTGTTCAAGACCTGTGACGATATCGGATTCCAGATCGTTTGCGGTCAGCAGGATAACGCTGCAGCCATAGTTCTTTTTGACGGTCTTTAAGAAATCGAAGCCGCTGCCGTCAGGCAGATTGACATCGAGTATCACGAGATCATATGCCGCGTTCGCAAGAAGTCTCTCTGCGTCCTGTATGGAGGGACAGCTTTGCGCTTGTGTCTGCTGCGATGTGAGGGCGCGTGCCAAGCCCTCCGCCAGTGAGCGGTCGTCCTCCACGATGAGTATGGTATCCATGTGAGCGCCTTTCCGTATTGGGTTGCTTAGTAAAACTCATGATAGCACGCCTTGTATTTGCGATGCAAGTTTTTTCCGGAAGCATTTTATTCCCTTCTTCCAGAGTCGAAGACAATGTGTTATACTTTATCGTAGATTGATCCTGTGCTCACAAGAGTTGTGAAAACTATCGTAAGATAGAGATATATGGGTATTTTATAAAACGGGATTTTGCGTCCGGAATATTGGACAGTAAAAGATGTATCATTGAGATGCGGCAAAACGATGAAGGTAAGTATCATATTGTTGCGCTGTCTTGTGGCCTTGCGCCGTTTATGATAAGATGAACGTTAGCGGAGAGCGGATTCGTGAGATATATAGGTGGAAAAAGTCTTTTGTTGGATGAAATAGACGCTGCGATCGGCGCCGGCACCGAAAATGTGCAGACTGTCATGGATATTTTCGCGGGGACCAGTGTTGTCGCAAGCCATTTGAAGACCGCAGGTTATCAGGTGCTTTCCAACGATTTCTTATACTTTAGTTATGTCTTGCAGAAGTGTCATGTAGAGCTTGACGCAAAGCCGGATTTTTCGGAGCTGCCGGGTGATCCGATCGCTATTCTAAACGATCTTGACTTTAAAAACACTCATTATACGGAAGAACAATGCTTTATCTACCGTAATTACTCTCCGGCAGGATCGGCGCGCATGTTTTTCAGACCTGAAAATGCGATGAAAATCGACTTGATCCGTCTCACGATCGAAGAGTGGTTTGAGAAAGCTCTGATAGATGAGAAAGGTTATTATTATCTGTTGACCTCGCTTTTGGAGGCGGTTCCCTATGTGGCCAATATTGCGGGGGTGTATGCGGCTTATCTGAAGTTTTGGGACAGGCGGACTTACAAACCTCTTGTGCTGGAAGAACCTGCTATCTATGAGGGAGCGCGAAGCAGGGCGTTTTGGCGCAATTATACGGATATGCTTTCCGTGGAATGCGATCTGTTATATGCAGATCCGCCGTACAATTCGCGTGAATATCTTCCAAACTATCATATATTAGAGACGATAGCGCGCTACGACTATCCAAAGATTTACGGCGTTACGGGAATGAGAGAATATGATGAGCAGAAGTCGGACTTTTGTAAAAAGGCAAAGGTGGCTGCCGCGTTTGAAAAGCTGATAAGCGGATGCAGGGCCAGGTACCTTTTGATCAGCTACAACAACGAAGGGCTGCTTCCGACCGAAGAGCTGGTCCGTATTTGTGAGAAATATGCTGCGCCAAATACATTCCGGCTGTATGAATACGAATACAGAAGGTACAAAAATAAAATACCGAACAACCGAAAAGGATTGAAGGAGCAGCTGTATTTTCTGGAGAGGAGTTAAATGACGATCGCAAAAGCACCTTTTAACTACATAGGCAACAAATACCGTATCATCAGCGATATTCAATCATTTTTTCCGCAATCGGTCGATACGATGGTCGATCTGTTCTGCGGCGGCTGTGATGTAACGATCAACACGCCGGCCAAGCGTATCTATGCCAACGATATCAATTTTTTTGTCATTGGCATCTGCAAGGAATTTCAGGATCACTCTACGGATGAGATCTTGGATTACATCGATGTCATGATCGAGAGATGGCACTTAAGCAAGGATAATAAGGCCGGGTATGAGGACTTTAGAAGATATTACAATGAGACGAGAAAGCCTTTGGACTTGTATATACTGATGTGCTATAGCTTTAATTATCAATTTCGATTTAACACGGCGCATGAGTACAACAATCCGTTTGGTAAAAATCGAAGCTGTTTTAACGATACCATGCGGCGGAATCTGGTCGAATTCAAAAAGAGGATCGATAATGTCACGTTTAGTTCGCAAGACTTTACGGAGTTTGATTTTTCTGTGCTGCATGAGGGGGATTTTGTATATGCGGATCCGCCCTATCTGATAAGCTGCGGCTCCTACAATGACGGGAAACGCGGATTTAAGGGATGGACACAACAGGATGACGAGCGTCTTTTCGTACTGCTTGATACCTTGTCGGAAAGAGGGATTTTTTTTGCGCTTTCCAATGTGCTTGAACATAAGGGCCGGAGGAACGAAAAACTGGCGGAATGGGCGGCAGAAAATCAATATACGGTGCATGCCATCAACTTCAGCTATGATAATTGTAACTATCACGCCAATAATAAGAGGAATGTTACAAAAGAAATCTTGATAACCAATTACTGATGAGGATATATTATGGTGAGAAGGTCTTTTGGCTGGGCGCAGGATGCCTCAAATCTGGATTCATTGAGACGCGTCATACAGATATTGATCCCCGGTACGGAGACAAACCGAAGGGCAGAAGAGCTTGTCGGGCGCTACGTGATCGACGGGGAACTGCGGGTGAAGATGCGGCTTGCACTGGCTAACGGCGGGCGGCAGCCTTATATGCTGCTGAAGGGCAGCACGGGTGTGCAGATGTCAGTGGAAGAGAACATGCGCGTATTCGGTTTGTGCGAGGAGGAGGCGGAAGCAAAAACCCAAAAAGGCGGCAGGGCGAACGAATCCTGCACAGGGCTTGCCCAGCTTGCGCTCTCGGCGCAGAAAAAACAATATGACAAGCCTTATCAGAGCGATTGGTCGACGGAGAGTTATCTGAAATTGGCCATAGCGCTGGGCCTGTTGGATTGGGAGGGCGAGACGGACACCTGTGCGGTGACCGGGCTGGGTTCCGTCGTGGCAAATTCCGCGGGTCAGGAATTGAAGCAAGCCTATACATTTGTTATGATGACGTATCCTCCGGCTGTCCGCGTGCTGCAGATCCTGGCGCAGGACATGAAGCCGCACACCAAATTTGACATAGGCGGGCAGTTGGGTTTCATAGGCGAGGCGGGCTTTGATTCATTGGGTATCGGCCCGTTCTTATGGTATCTGCAATACGCTGATGCCGGTGAGCGCGGGCGTATCAAATGCAATAAAGAAAAGATGTGTGACAAGTATGCAAGAATGACTTGTTCCATGCTGGCGGCGCTTGGCTTGGTGCAGTCTGTTCAAAGTGATGTTACGGCGGAGTTTGCGGGGGAGGTCCTGCATTTGGAGAAGATGCGGGCGTATAAGATCACGCCGCTTGGTTATGATGCGCTGCGCAATTCTTACGGTAATTCTTCACATGCGCAGATCCCTCGGAAGGTGCTGTATGAAACGCTTGCGACAGCCGCTCCGGATGTTGCTTTTTTGCGTTATCGCCGGGCGCATATCATAGAGGCCGTTGCAAGAAAGCCAAGATCGTTTGAGGAAATACAGGAGATCTTGCGGACAGCAGGTATAGAAGCGTCTGAGGCGGTCATCCGAAATGACATTTCGGGGCTTGTCAATATCGGGCTGCGCATAGAAGAAAAACATGGCAGATATCTCATGAAAGATATCGTAGAAGGGTTAAAAATACCAAGCGAGCCGGTTGACAAGACGGAGATCACGGCAATCAAGGAGAGGGTTGCCGAAAGAGTGACGCACATCGACCCCAAGTATTATGAACTGATCGATCTGGCGTTTCTCGGGGGCAAGGCGGGACACAGCGCGGATTTCGAGGAGCTTACGGCGCAGCTGCTGACGGATGAACTGTGTTACAGCGGGCGGCATCTGGGCGGCTCCAATAAGCCTGATGTGGCGGCGTATTATGGAGAGGATGGTCTGCTCATTGATACGAAAGCATATGAAAATGGCTTCTCCATATCGGGTACACAGCGGGATGAAATGTCGCGGTATATCAATGACAACCAGAAACGTGACGCTGCGATCAATCCCAACAGGTGGTGGGAAATCTATCCTGACTGCGTCAAACATTTCAATCATCTCTTTGTGTCGTCATTTTTTGTGGGGAAATATAAGCAGCAGCTGCAGGTGATCGCACATGATAAAGGTGAGGACGGCGCGTGCATTACGGCGGAGAATCTACTGTATCTGGCAGATATGTTGAAATCTCAGAAAATTAAGTATGAAGATGTGAAGCATCTGATGAAAAATGAGGAAATCATAATTTCACAGAGCGGTCTGGGCGGCGAAGAAAAATAAGGATAGGAACGGAGACAGCCATGAACAACGAACTGACACAAAAAGATATTGAGCGGATGGAGCAGGAGATCGAGTACAGGAAGCTCGTGGTGCGCAAGGAAGCGCTGGAAGACGTGAAATCCGCGCGGGCGCACGGGGATCTGAGCGAGAATTTTGAGTATCACGCCGCCAAGAAATTTAAGAACCAGAACGAGAGCAGGATCAGGTATCTGGAGAAGATGATCAAGACGGCCGTGATCGTCTCCGACGAGTCCGCGGAGGACGAGGTGGGATTGAACAATACGGTGGAGGTGTACTTCGAGGAGGACAAGGTGACGGAGAAGTACAAGCTGGTGACGACGGTCCGGGGCAATTCGCTGGAAGGGCTGATCAGCACGGAGTCGCCGCTTGGGAAGGCGCTTCTCGGCCACAAGGCGGGCGACAGGGTCTACGTGGAGGTCAATGCGGGATACGGGTATTATGTGGTCGTGAGATCCATAGAGAACACAATAGATGACGGTACCGATAAACTGAGGAGCTTCTGAACTGAGGCTCCTTTTTCCGTGTGCGGGATCTCTGCCGCCGGATCCGGCGGCGCGGCGTACAGGCTTGGCATAAATGGGACAGCCTTTGCATATACCTTACAAAGCGCGTGAAAGAGGCGCTTCGGGATTGGAGGGCAGTTCATGTATGAAATGAAAACGGCGGCGGAGACACTCCGCGTACTCGGAACGGACAAGGACAGAGGGCTGAATTCCCGGGAGGCGATGGAACGCAGGGCCAAGTATGGGGCAAATAAGCTGAAGGATCAGGAGAAGAAGAGCGTCGGGCAGATGATCATAGAACAGCTGAACGATCCGCTTATACTGATCCTGCTCGTGGCGATGGCGATTTCCGTGATGTTATGCGAGTTCGGCGATGCGATCATCATTGTTGCCGTGGTGGTCCTGAACGCGGCCGTGGGGATCATTCAGGAGGGCAAGGCGGACAGGGCGATGGAAGCGCTCCGGAAAATATCTTCGCCGCAGGCGAACGTCCTGCGGGACGGTGTACGCGTCAGGATCCCCGCAGAGGAGCTTGTGCAGGGGGATATCGTGCTGCTGGAGGCCGGCAATATGATTCCTGCAGATGTCAGATTGATTGAAACGATAGGGATTTGCGTAGAAGAGTCTACCCTAACGGGAGAGTCTGTTCCGGTGGAGAAGGACGCGGACTATATAGCGGATTCCAAGGGAGACAACAGCGATAAGAACATGGCCTATATGTCCACTTACATGACCAAGGGGCGGGGCAAAGGCGTGGTGACGGCGATCGGCATGGACACGCGCATCGGCCATATCGCGGATATGCTGCACACCGGCAGGGAGAAGCTGACGCCGCTGCAGGTCAGACTGGGCGAGCTGGGCAAGGTGTTGAGTTTCCTGGCGGTGGGGATCTGTGTGTTCCTCTTTGTGACGGCGGTGCTGCAGAAGCGTGATGTGGGAGATATGCTCCTTACCTCCGTGTCGCTGGCAGTGGCGGCAGTGCCGGAAGGGCTGCCGGCGATCGTGACGATCGTGCTGGCGTTGAGCGTATCGCGCATGGTGCGTGCAAAGACGATCGTGCGCAGACTTTCTTCCGTGGAGACGCTCGGGGCGGTCGAGGTCGTCTGCTCTGACAAGACGGGGACTCTGACGCAGAATAAGATGACGGTGACGGAGTGCTATCTGGACGGGAAGCTCGTCGGGAGGGAACGGTTTCGGGATAATGCCGTGTCGGCGCGTTTTGTTGCGGGCTGTGTGCTCTGTAACGACGGCGTGCTGGGGGACGGTGACCGACTCGGTGATCCGACGGAGCTTGCGCTGCTGCACATGGCGGAGGAATGCGGCGCGGACATAGAAGGGATCCGGGCTGCGTATCCCCGCGTGGCGGAGCGGGGGTTCGATTCGGAGCGCAAGATGATGACTACCGTACATCAGGCGGACGGCAGTGTCGTCTCCTACACGAAAGGGGCGGCGGAGCGGATACTGGAGAACTGCGACCGTGTCTGGCGCGGCGGACAGGCATACGCCATATCACAGGCGGATAAGGACGCGGCGGCGAGAGCGCAGAAAAGACTTATGGAAGAGGGAAGGCGCGTGATCGCGCTGGCCATGGATCTGAACGGCGGCATGCAGGAAAAGGATATGGTGTTCCTCGGGCTGGTCAGTATGCGTGACCCGGTCAGGGCCGAAGCCGTGCAGGCCGTGGAAGAATTCAAAAAAGCGGGTGTTTCCACAGTCATGATCACGGGCGATCATCCGGATACGGCCTATTCCGTCGCCCGGGAACTCGGGATAGCGGACAGCCCGAAACAGTGTATTACGGGCCGGGAACTGGATCATATGAAGGACCACCATTTCCTGCAGCGATTGGAGGAGATCAAGGTGTTTGCGCGGGTCACGCCGGAGCATAAGGTGCGGGTCGTTGAGGGATACCGGACGCTCGGCAGGACGGTGGCGATGACGGGGGACGGCGTCAACGACGCGCCTTCGCTGCAGGCGGCCGATATCGGTATCGCGATGGGCCAGAACGGCACGGATGTGGCCAGGGGAGCGGCGGATTTCGTGCTGATGGACGACAATTTTGCGACCATTCGCACGGCGATCCGGGAAGGGAGAGGGATCTATGAGAATATCAGAAAGTCCGTGCTCTTTCTCCTGTCTTCCAATCTGGGTGAGATCATGACGATGCTCATCACTATCGTGGCGGGACTTCCGAGTCCGCTCAAGGCGAGCTTTATCCTGTGGATCAATCTGATCACCGACTCGCTGCCGGCGCTGGCGCTCGGTGTGGACGACAATGACGGCGAGAGCCTGATGAGCGAACCTCCGCGAAAGAGGGAAGAATCGCTTTTTGCCAAGGGCGGACTCTGGTGTGTGATCTGTTACGGGCTGGTGATCGGCGGCGTGAGCCTTGCCGCCTTCCTGAAAGTTCCCTACGACAGGATCGTGGCGGAGAATCTGCCAATTAGTTTACATAATGTTATCGAAGGACTGCGGATATCCTCCGTGCTCGCAAAAGCGCAGACGCATGCATTCACGGTGCTGGGCATCAGCCAGTTGTTTCACGCGATCGGTATGCGGGATGTGAACCGCTCGGTGTTCAAAATGAACCACAGGAACAATCCCTATATGATCGGCGCGTTTTTTGTCGGCATCGCGCTGCAGGCCGCGGTGACGGAGATCACGCCGCTCATCGCACTGTTCGGTACGGTGCGCTTAAGTCTGGCGGAGTGGGCGCAGCTTATCGCATTGTCCGCTATGCCCCTGATCGTCCATGAACTGCTCGTGGCGGTGGGAGCGGGAAGCCGCAAGCCGGAGAAGTCTGTGCCGGAGGCGGCAGACGGACCGGTGCGGGCAGGTGCGGACACCGCGCTGTAGGCATCACAGCAGACTCTGCAATGCCAGCAGGATAAGACACAGACCACTGAACCAAGACAGGTCCGCGCGGAAAGCCAGGCGGAGCAGATAGCCGATGCCGTATCCGATACAGAAGAGGGCCAGATTGAACAGGGCCGCCGTGAAAAACAGCGTGACGAGGGGAAGCGGGCCGGTGGTGAAGGCCATACCCGCGAGTACGCTGTCCAGAGAGAGCGCGAGAGCCAGCAGGAGCGCTTCTTTCGGGCTGAGGATCTGCAGATCTTCCCGGTTGGCGTCCTCCGGCGACAGGTAGACGGTGAAGACGATGTTGAGCTGTTTGATCCGGCAGCCCCAGTGGCGGGTGAGAGTGGGATATCTGCGGGCGACGGCCCGCAGCAGACTTTCGGATAATTTGCTTAAGCCGAGGAGGAACAGCAGGAAGAAGGAGAGGGGCGGGAGAATGGATTTCGGCAGAAAAAGGAAAATGTATGCGCCGACACGGTTGGCGGCGGCGATGAAGGCTGCGGGAATGCAGGACAGAATGAGGTAGGCGGCTGGCTTGATGCACACCCGCTGCGTTCCGTAGGTCAGCCCGGCGGTCAGAGAATCGACGGACACGGCGGTCAGGAAGAGAAAAAGCGCGGAAAAAGTACCGGCCACGGCTCGGATCACCTCGATCAAATGATGATTATATGCTTATAGTATGGAAAAACAGTCGCAAGTTGCCGAAATTTATTTACGCATAATGGAAAAAATGGTATGATAGACAAATAGGAGGGATCTTATGGAGCTTATGTTTATCGGAGCCGACCACGAGGTGACGGGAAGCTGTCATTATCTTCGGGTCGGGGATAAAAATATTCTGGTGGATTACGGTATGGAGCAGGGCGTCAATGTCTTTGAGAACTGCGAACTGCCTGTGGATGCGGCGCTGATCGATTACGTGTTCCTGACGCACGCGCACATAGACCATTCTGGCTTGCTGCCGCTCCTATACTCCAGAGGATTCCGGGGCGGTATCTACGCGACGGCGGCGACGTGCGATCTGTGCAGCATCATGCTGCGCGACTGTGCGCATATCCAGATGCAGGAGGCGGAGTGGAAGAACCGCAAGGCGCGGAGGAGCGCCGGTGAGATCATCGAGCCGATCTATACGATGGAGGACGCGGACGGCACGATCAGACGGCTCATTCCGTGCGATTACGAGAAGGAGATCACAGTCTGCGAGGGCGTGAAGATCCGGTTTACGGATATCGGGCATCTGCTCGGCTCGTCCAGCATCGAGGTGTGGGCCACGGAGAACGGCGTCACGAAGAAGATCGTATTCTCGGGGGACATCGGCAATTCCAGCCAGCCTCTGATCAAAGATCCCAAGATGACGGAAGAGGCCGACTATGTGGTTATGGAATCCACTTACGGGGACAGGCTGCACAGCGCGGACAGACCGGATTATATCGGGGAGTTGACGAAGATCCTGAAGACCACATTTGACAGGGGCGGCAATGTGGTGATCCCTTCTTTTGCGGTCGGCAGGACGCAGGAGCTGCTGTATTTCCTGCGGCAGATCAAGGCGGACAGGCTGGTGAAGGGGCACGAGGATTTTCCTGTCTACGTGGACAGTCCGCTGGCGGTGGAAGCCACCGGCATCTTCCAGAAGAACGAGTACGAGTGCTTTGACGAGGCGGCCATGGCGTTCGTCAGACAGGGGATCAATCCGATCACGTTTCCGGGGCTTAAGCTGGCGATCACCAGCGACGAATCAAAAGAGATCAACTTTGACAATACGCCCAAGGTCATCATTTCCGCCTCGGGCATGTGCGAGGCGGGGCGCATCAGGCATCACCTAAAGCACAATCTCTGGCGGCCGGAATGTACGGTACTGTTCGTGGGTTATCAGGCTGTCGGCACGCTGGGAAGGGCTATCGTGGAAGGTGCGAAGGAAGTGAAGCTCTTCGGAGAGCAGATCGAGGTGCGCGCGCAGATCATGAAGTTAGTCGGTATGAGCGGACATGCGGACAAGAACGGTCTGATCGACTGGGTAGAGGGATTCAGGCGCAGACCCGCCAAGGTGTTCGTGGTACACGGCGAGGACAGCGTGTGCAAGCTCTTTACGGCGTGTCTTAGGACGGAGCATGGTCTGGACGCATACGCGCCCTACAGCGGCACGCGGTTCGATCTGATAGACGGCAGCTTTATCTACGAGGCCGAGCCTGTGGCTGTGAAGAAGAAGGCAAGAGGCGTCTCGGACGTCTTTGCGAGACTGCTCGCCAGCGGGCAGCGCCTTATCGCCATTATCCACAAGAACGAGGACGGCGCGAACAAGGATCTTGCGAAATTCGCGGATCAGATCAACTCGCTGTGTGACAAGTGGGACAGGACATGAAGTAATGTGAGAAGGACGATACAATGAGTTTGGCGGACGATATTTTCATCAATATGTGCAGGGATATTCTGGAGAACGGAACGAGTACGGAGGGGGAAAAAGTGCGGCCCCGCTGGCCGGACGGCGCTCCCGCCTATACGGTGAAGAAGTTCGGCGTGGTGAACCGGTACGATCTGACGAGAGAGTTTCCGATCCTGACGCTGCGGCGGACGGCGTTAAAAAGCGCCACCGACGAGATGCTCTGGATCTGGCAGCGCAAGTCCAACAATATCAACGATCTGCACAGCCACATCTGGGACGAGTGGGCGGACGCGGACGGCTCTATCGGCAAGGCGTACGGCTATCAGATGCGGGTAAAGCATCGGTACAAGGAAGGCATGATGGATCAGGTAGACCGTGTCATCTATGATCTGAAAAACAATCCCTTCAGCCGCCGCATCATGACCAACATGTACGTTCATCAGGATCTGCATGAGATGAACCTGTATCCCTGCGCATACAGCATGACCTTCAATGTGACGCAGAAAAAGGGACACGACAGGCTGACGCTGAACGCGGTGCTGAACCAGCGCTCACAGGATGTGCTCGCCGCCAACAACTGGAATGTGGTGCAGTACGCGGTGTTGATGCATATGCTGGCGCAGGTGTGTGATATGGAGGCGGGCGAACTGGTGCATGTCATTGCGGACGCGCACATCTATGACAGGCATATCCCGATCATTCGGGAGCTGATCGAAAGACCGTCCTATGACGCGCCCGCATTTTGGCTGAATCCCGACGTGAAGGATTTCTATCGATTTACGAGGGACGATGTAAAGGTGGAGAACTATGTGACCGGGCCGCAGATCGAAGATATCCCGATCGCGGTGTAACAGGCGCAGACGAAAAACAAGCGACGCGGAGCGGCATTTGTTTTTCGTGCGCCGTTAACGAGCAAGCCGCCTGTGAAACAGGCGAGGGAGCGCGTCAGCGCGTGCTTGCGAGTCTAAGATAAGCAGGAGGACACACATGAACATCATCGTTGCAGTGGACAATCATTGGGCGATCGGCTGCAAGAACAGTCTGCTCGTAAGGATCCCCGCGGATCACAAGAATTTCCGGCAGGAGACGACGGGCAAGGTGGTAGTGCTCGGCAGGAAGACGCTGGAGACTTTTCCGCAGGGGATGCCGCTGAAAAACCGCACCAATATTATTATGTCAACCAATCCGGACTATCATGTGAAAGATGCCATTGTCGTACACAGCAAGGAAGAGCTCCTGGAGAAGCTGAAAGAATATCCGAGCGAGGATGTCTATATCATCGGCGGTGAGAGCGTTTACCGCATGATGCTGCCGTACTGCGACGTGGCGCATGTGACGAAGATCGGCCACACGTACGAGGCGGACGCCTATTTTCCGAATCTGGACGAGAGCGATGAGTGGGAGATCACGGCTGACAGCGACGAGCAGACATATTTCGATCTCACCTATGAATTTGTGCGGTATGAGAGAAAAAGGTAGCTCCTCGCCTATCGGGAGGACTGCGGGAGTATATCACAGAAAGAAGGGGAAACACTCATGGGCGCGAGTGTTGGGAAGGGGAAAAGGAAATGAGCCAAGAGAAAAAACAGGGGTCGGCGGATCGGCCTTCCGAAACAATGAATGATGCCATGAAACGGGCGGAGCACACACGGGATCTTTTTCTGGCGAACATGTCTCACGAGCTGCGCACGCCGATCAATACGATCCTCGGGCTGAATGAACTGATCCTGCGCGAGAGTCAGGAAGAGGCGATCAAAGAGTACGCGATGGACATCAGACAGGCGGGCAATGTGCTGCTTACGCTGGTCAGCGATATTCTGGACTTTACGAAGTTAGAGTCGGGACAGATGAAATTGTCGAACGGCATCTATGATGTCAGTTCGCTCCTGAACGATCTCGTCAACGGTATCTCCATACCGCTGCGCAAGAAGAAGCTGGATCTGGAGCTGGATATCGCACAGGATATTCCTTACAAGCTGTCGGGCGACGAGATCCACCTGCGCCAGATCCTGAATAATCTGCTGTCCAACGCCGTCAAGTATACGGACCGCGGCAAGGTGACGCTGCATCTCGGCTGGAACAGGCTGGACGGGGACGAGATCGAGGTCGATTTTGCGGTGAAGGATACCGGCATCGGCATCAGGGAAAAGGATATCGCCAAGCTGTTCGGCGCTTTTCAGCGCATGGACACAGTCACCAGAGGCAAGAAGGACAGTACGGGGCTGGGACTGGCTATCACGAAACGGCTTGTCTCCATGATGGGAAGCGAGCTTCAGGTGGAGAGTACTTTCGGCAAAGGGTCGGCTTTTTCTTTCAGGATCGTGCAGAAGGTCGTGGATGCCGCGCCGCTGGGAGATTTCGAGAAAAAATATAACGAGAGTCTGCACAGCGTCAGAAATTACAAGCAGAAATTCATCGCGCCGATGGGACGCGTCCTGATCGTTGACGACAATGCCATGAATCTGGCGGTGGCGCAGGGACTGCTCAAGGAGACGAGGCTTCAGGTCGATGTGGCCGGCAGCGGCGAAGAGTGTCTCGAGCTTCTGAAGCGCAAGACCTATCATGTCATCTGTCTGGATCACATGATGCCCGTGATGGACGGCGTGGAGACACTGCATGCGATCCGGAAGCTGGAGGGCAATCCGTCGGCCGACACGCCGGTGATCGCCCTGACCGCCAACGCGGTGACGGGGGCGCGGGAGTTCTACCTGAACGAGGGCTTTCAGGATTATCTGACGAAGCCTATCGACGCCGAGAAATTTGAGAATATGCTGATACAGTATCTGCCCTCCAATGTCGTCTACCTGACGAAGGAAAAGCAGGAGGACGGCATGGAAGGGGAAGACGAGACGGAGATCAGCCTGATGGAGAGCAAGCTGAGCGGCATCGGCTTCAATATCCGAAACGGCCTGAAATATATGGGAAACGATATGGCCCTCTACGGCAAAGTGCTGCAGGATTTTCATCTGATCCTGAAAGAAAAGGAGGATGCGCTGCGGGATTTCCTGAAGAAACGGGATATGCCCGGCTATGCGATCATCGTACACTCACTCAAAGGCAACGCGAGGAACGTGGGCGCCGACGATCTTGCCGACGAGGCGTTCGAGCTGGAGAAGATGAGCAAGGCCGGACAGCTTGAAGACGTGGAGGTGCGTTCGCCGATCCTCTTCAATCTGATGAAGAGTATGCGCAAGGATCTGAAGGCGTATCTCGACAGCGAGAGCAAGGCGGCAAAAGGCAGCGCCGAGCCGAAGGAAACGGAAGCTGTCAAGATCTCTGACGACGAATGGAAGAAGGCGCTCAGGGAGCTGGCGGGCAGACTGGACGATTTTGACGGGGACAGCGTCAACGAGAAGCTGAAAGAGCTGAAACGCTACGATCGTCCCGAGGCGGACAAGAAGATGCTGCGCCTGTGCGAGAAGGCGGTCAAGGATTACGCCTACGATATCGCGCTGGAAGTGGTCAACGCCGTGCTTTGATGAACTGCACCTTGACTTTTAGGGGCAAAGGTATAAGATAGAGACAGTAAAACGATACTTTGCGGAAGAAGGAGTACGAAGATGGAGAAGAAGAACATTGACTGGGCAAACCTCGGATTCGGTTATCAGGAGACGGACAAGAGGTTTGTGGCAAATTATAAGAACGGAGTTTGGGATGAGGGAAAACTCATATCGGACGCGACCGTTCAGATCAATGAGTGCGCCGGCGTGTTTCAGTATGCGCAGACGTGCTTTGAGGGCATGAAGGCATACACGACGCAGGACGGCCACATCGTGACCTTCCGCCCGGATCTGAATGCACAGCGTATGGAGGATAGCTGCAAAAGGCTGGAGATGCCGGTGTTCCCCAAGGATCGTTTTGTGCAGGCGGTGATCGACACGGTGGCGGCGAACGAGGCGTATGTTCCGCCTTACGGTTCCGGCGCGACGCTCTATATCCGTCCGTATATGTTCGGCAGCTCCTCCGTGATCGGTGTGAAGCCGGCGGAGGAATATCAGTTCAGAGTATTTACGACGCCGGTAGGCCCGTACTTCAAGGGCGGCGTGAAGCCCCTGACCCTTAAAGTGAGTGATTTCGACAGAGCGGCGCCGCACGGCACGGGGCATATCAAGGCGGGGCTGAACTATGCCATGAGTCTGCACGCTATCGTGACGGCGCACGAAGAGGGCTTTGACGAGAACATGTATCTGGACGCGGCGACAAGGACCAACGTGGAGGAGACGGGCGGCGCCAACTTCCTGTTTGTGACGAAGGACAACAAGGTCGTAACGCCGAAGTCCGACAGTATCCTGCCGTCCATTACGAGACGCTCTCTGATGGTAGTCGCAAAGGACTATCTCGGCCTGGAAGTGGAGGAGCGCGTCGTTCCTTTCGAGGAGGTCAAAGAGTTCGCGGAGTGCGGCCTGTGCGGCACGGCGGCGGTCATCTCCCCGGTGGGAAAGATCGTGGATCACGGCAGGGAGATCACTTTCGCGAGCGGCATGAATGAGATGGGCCCGATCACGAAGAAGCTGTACGATACGCTGACCGGTATTCAAATGGGCCGCATCGAAGCGCCCGAAGGCTGGATTCAGGTGATCAAATAAATGTATCTTCGGAAAGAATAGGTGATCTATGCTGGGTAACAGATTAAGAAAACGGGCGGGCGCATTTGCGTCCGCCGTACTTTTGATAAGCGCGCTGTGCGGCTGCGGACATGGCTCGGATATCGGCACGAAAGTGGTGCTTACCACCGGCTTCGGCAAGGACGAAGTCTTTCGGATCGAGACAAGTAAATGCACCCTGCCGGAGATTATGGTGTATCTGACGAATATACAAAACCGCTATGAGAGCGTGTACGGCCCAAGGATCTGGGAGACCAGCGCGGACGGGGTCACGCTGGAGCAGAATGTGAAGGATATCGCATTGGCGCAGATCGCACGCATCAAGACGATGGATCTGATGGCGGAACAGTACGGGGTGGAGTTGAGCGACGGGGAGAAGGCACAGGTGGAGAACGCAGCCGGCGCTTACTATGCTTCGCTGAACGATACGGAGATAGCGAGCATGGGCGTGACGAAAGAGACGATCGGCGATCTCTATGCGGAGGTTGCTCTGGCGGAAAAAGTGTATCAGTACACGATCAAGGACATCAATCCGGAGATCAGCGACGATGAGGCGCGGACCATTACCGTGCAGCATATCCTGTTCAAGACGTACGCGCTGGACGGTACGGGCAAAAAGATAGAGTATACGGAGCGCGCGAAGAAAGAGGCATATCAAAATGCGTGCGACGTGCTGGAGCTTGCGAGAGAAGGCGAAGATTTCGATGAGCTGATCAGACGCTACAGCGAGGACGACAAGAGCACTTATTCATTCGGCAAGGGCGAGATGGATAAGGCTTTTGAGACGGCGGCGTTCAATCTCGGCAAAGACGAGATCAGCGATGTGGTGGAGACGGAATTCGGTTATCACATCATCAAGTGCATCAGCACCTTTGACAAGGAGGAGACGGATGCCAACAAGATCAAGATCGTGGACGAAAGGCGCGCGGAGGCGTTCGGACAGGAGTATGACGCCTATGTGGAGACGCTGACGCGGAACCTGAACGAAGAACTGTGGGACAGCGTCACGTTCATACATGACGAAAATGTGAAGACAATGGACTTTTTTGATGTGTACGCGACGTATTTTCCGAATGCCTGACGGACAGTTTAGAAAAAGTTTAGAATTGCGCAAAGCCGCATAGATACGGCATATAGAGGAAATTATTAGCACTCATTATAAATGAGTGCTAATTTTGTCTTGACTTCTGAAAACAGCGGTATTAAACTATTTTTTATGAAATAAGCAACTGCTTCAAAAGGCAAAGAAAAGGACGTGACGATATGGCAGCAAAACATGGTAATCTTTCAATCAACAGCGACAATATTTTTCCGATCATCAAGAAGTGGCTCTACTCCGATCATGACATCTTCTTCCGCGAGCTGATCTCCAACGGATGCGACGCGATCACCAAGCTGAAGAAGCTGGATATGATGGGCGAGTATACGCTTCCGGACGATTACAAGGCCAAGATACAGGTGATCGTGAGCCCGGAGGATAAGACGTTAAAATTCATCGATAACGGTATCGGTATGACGGCGGAAGAGGTGGAGGAATACATCAACCAGATCGCTTTCTCCGGCGCGACGGATTTTATCGAGAAATATAAGGACAAGGCGAATGAGGATCAGATCATCGGCCATTTCGGCCTTGGGTTCTACTCAGCCTTCATGGTGGCGGACGAGGTACACATCGATACGCTTTCTTACCGTGACGGTGCGACGGCGGTACACTGGGAGTGCGACGGCGGTACGGAGTTTGACATGGAAGAGGGGACGCGGACGGAAGTCGGCACGCAGATCACCCTCTATATCAATGAGGACTGCTTGGAGTTCTGCAACGAGTACAAGGCAAAAGAAGTCATCAAGAAATACTGCTCGTTCATGCCTATTGAGATCTATCTGTCCAAGGCGAACACTACGGATACCCAGACGATCACGGCCGATGAGAAGCTGGATACGGACGAGGTCGTAGAGGAGATCGCGAAGGAGAAGGAGGAGGACGAGCAGAAGCTGAAGATCAAGAAACGTCCCGAACTTTTGAACGAGACGCAGCCCCTCTGGACGAAAAATCCGAGCGAATGTACGAAGGAAGAGTATCTCGCATTTTACCGCAAGGTATTTCAGGATTACAAGGAGCCGCTCTTTTGGATCCACCTGAATATGGACTATCCCTTTAACATGAAAGGCATCTTGTATTTTCCGAAGATCAATATGGAGTACGAATCCATAGAGGGAACGATCAAGCTGTACAACAATCAGGTGTTCATCGCGGACAATATCAAAGAGGTGATACCGGAGTTCCTGCTTCTGTTAAAAGGCGTGATCGACTGTCCGGACCTGCCGCTCAACGTCTCCAGAAGCGCACTTCAGAACGACGGTTTCGTACAGAAGATCAGTGAGTATATCACGAAGAAGGTGGCGGACAAGCTTTCCGGTATGTGCAAGACCGAGAAGGAAGAGTACCAGAAGTATTGGGACGACATCAGTCCGTTCATCAAGTTTGGCTGCCTGAAGGATGATAAATTCTGTGAGAAGATGACGGACTATATCCTCTTTAAGAATCTGGACGGCGAGTATATGACGCTGCCCGAATGTCTGGAGGTCAACAAGATCGATCCCGACGAGGTCGGCGAGGGCGAGAGCGCAACGGACGAGAACGGCGATAAGGTGGAAGCCGAGGTAGTGGACGAAAACGGCGGCGACGCGGAAAGCGGCGATGAGACAGCCGAGGAGAAGAAAGAGAAAGTCATCTACTACGTGACGGACGAGAAACAGCAGAGCCAGTATATCAATATGTTCCGTGCGGCCAAGATGGACGCCGTCGTGCTCAATCACAATATCGATCAGCCTTTTATCTCTCAGTTGGAAGCAAAGAATGAGGGGATCAAGTTCCAGAGGATCGATGCCGACCTGACGGACGTATTCCGATCCAAGACTTCCAAGAAGGCGGAGAAGGAGATGGAAGAACAGGCGGAGGCGATCGCCAAGCTGATGAAGAAGATCCTGAAGAAGGATAATATCAAGGTAAAGGTCGAGAAGCTGAAGAACAAGAAGATCGCTTCCATGATCACGCTGGCGGAGGAATCCCGCAGGATGCAGGATATGATGAAGATGTATTCCATGAACGGCATGGATATGGGCATGTTCGGCAAAGAGGGCGAGACGCTCATCTTGAACGCCAGCCACCCGCTTGTGCAGTATGTCACCGAGCATCAGGACGGCGACAACGTGAAGATGATCTGCGAGCAGCTCTACGATCTGGCGCTGTTGCAGCAGGCGCCGCTAGAGCCGGAGGCGATGACCAAGTTTGTCGCAAGAAGCAACGACATCATGATGATGCTGACGAAGTAAAGGATTGAATATATTATGTAAACCTATTGCACGCAGACCTGCACAAGGAAACCGTGTGAAGCAGCAAAGACCGGCACTCCCTCAAACTGAGAGAGGCCGGTCTTTTGCTGTTCTATACTTCGCTCGGCACGCCGTTTCAGCCCGGCTCCGAGATACGGCTGACGCCCACATAGATCTCCGAGATCTTATACCAAGTCGGATAGTCCACGATGCCGCTTTGGGGCAGATTGAAGATGCCCTGAAAGATGCGCACCGACTCTGCGGTCTGCGGGCCATAGAGCCCGTCTTCCGCCACTTTCGGAATGGCGGGATAGTTCTGGGCTATGCGGTTGAGCTGCTGCTGGATCTGCAGCACCTTGTCGCCGGAGGCGCCGATGTTCAGGTTGTAGCCCGGCCAGGAAGAAGGCACGCCGGAGACGGCGGTGGCGGTGTTGATGTACATATCGCTGCCGTAATAGTAGCGTATGATCTCGATCGGCGTGTAGCCTTCATCGCCGAGATACTTGGAGCCCCACTGGCTTAAGCCGTTGCAAGTCACGTTCCTGCCGTCGCAGTAGGAGGTAAAGATAGGCTGCCGCACACCGGGGCGGGACAGGTAGTTGGCGAAGATGTTGTCTACCAGCCTGTCGATGTTGCTGTAGATATTTCTGCCGAACACCCATTTCTGGTCGTAGGCGGTGGAGGAGGTAATGGTGAAGTTGTAGCCCTTATTCCTGTACCATTCCGTGTACACGCGGTTCAGCGTAAAGGACATGATGGCAAGCGTGTTGGCGTAGATCGCGCTCTCGGGCCATGTGGCATAGATCTCAGAGGAGACGACGTTTTTGATATAGTCTGTGTAGCGGACATAGTAGTTCGGCGCGGAGGAATCCGCCGGCACGCCGTCGTGTACGACGATATATTCGGGAATGACGACGCGGCTCAGAACGATCTCGCCGGACTCGTCTATCGGTTTGATCTCATCTTCCGGGATCTTGGGCGGATAATCGCCGTAGAGCGTGTGGTCCGGGATCGCGATGCGCTCGTCGCTCCCCTGTTCCAGTTCTGTGGGGACCATGCGGATATTCTGCAGGGCCGTCACGTCGGGAAGCACCTCCACACCCGATACGGTGACGGGTTCATAGCCGGGCGCGGTGACGTTCAGCGTATATTCCGAGTAGGGCATGGGCGAGTTGGGCGTCAGGCTGTAGGCAAGGGGCGGCGCATCGAGAGATACGGTGTCTGTCTGGCCTGAGGAGTCCGTCGTCAGTGTCTCAATGGTGTCGTTCGGGTCTCCGGTGTAGGATATGGTTATGTTGGCGTTTTGGATCGGGATCAATCCGATATTGGCGGTGACATTGACCTGCAGGCTGCCCTGCGCGGTGTCTTCTGTCTGCGTGCTCTTTAGGATCGGCTCTTCCATATAAAACCTCGCAATATCATCTCTCTATTAGGATATGTGAGCGGAACACGCGCGTTACTGAGAAATCACGGTTGCACTGACTGTTATAAAAATGGTATACTTTTCTTAACTATGTAGAAAGGCAGACGGAAAGCGTGAAGCAGGCGGTTGAGGAGATATTGAACGGAAAATTTAATATCGGCGGCGGGCCTCTGGATTTCTCCTGTCCGCGCGTCGAGCTGACGCTGTGTGCAGGTGAGACAGCGGAGGGCTCCTTCACGGTCTATGGGCGTGCGGGCTGTGTGACGCAAGGGTATGTCGTCTCCACGGATCTCCGCATGGAATGCCTGACGGACTCCTTTGGCGGCAGTCAGGACGAGATCCGTTATCGGTTTCGCGCGGACGGGCTGGAAGACGGAGATGAGGTGAAGGGCGCTTTCAACGTCATCTCCAATCAGGGCGAGTACTATCTGCCCTTCTCGGTGTCGGTCTCGCAGGAGTCTGTCACGTCCGGCATGGGCGGTATCAAAAACCTGTTTCACTTTACCAATCTGGCGAAGAGCAACTGGGACGAGGCCGTCAAGCTGTTCTACTCGGATGCGTTCAGGTCCGTGTTCGAGGGGAACGACAGGCAGCACTATGCCGCTTACAAAGGGCTTTCCGCCGTCAGGGGAAATGAACACAACGTGGAAGAGTTCCTGTTGGAGATCAACAAGAAGAGGCCGGTAGAGTATATTCCGGAGGAGACGGAGATACGGATAGAGGATCCGCTGGAGACGAACCGCTATGCGCTGGCGGTCAACCGGAACGGGTGGGGCTATACTTACCTGCAGGTAGAGGCGGAAGGCGCGTTCCTCCGCGTGGAAGAGAATATCGTGACCGATGCCTCTTTTCTGGGGAATATCTATCGGGTCTACTACTATGTGGATCATGAGAAGCTGCACGCCGGGTATAATCACGGCAGCCTCCTGCTGAAAGGTCATGGCGGAACGATCCGCATACCGGTCACGGTCATTCTGCACAGGGCGGCGAGAAAGGCGCTCGGTATCCGCAGGGAGCAGGGCCGTCTCACGGTGCAGATGATGGAGTACTATCAGGCTTTCCGCTTAAAGAAGATCAGCACGAAGACGTGGATGACAGAGACGGGCAAGGTGCTGGACCGCATGATACAGCTTGACGATAAGAATGTGGCGTTCAAACTCTTTCAGGCCCAGTTGTTGCTGACGGAGGAGCGATACAACGAGGCGAAATGGCTGATCGAAAAGCAGCAGGAGCAGGTGCTGCTCGGACAGCAGGAGCGCCCCGAGCTGTGGTGTTACTATCTGTATCTCACAACGCTGTACAGCAAGGATTACCGCTATGTGGACGAGGCGGCAGCGGAAGTGCGGGAGGTCTATGAGCGCAACAGGGGGAATTGGCGCATCGCATGGCTGCTTTTGTACCTGTCCGAGGAGTATGTGAAAAATCCGGCGCGCAGGTGGGAACTGTTGGAAGAACTGTTTCGTTACCGCTGCACTTCGCCGGTTATCTATATGGAGGCCTGGCATCTGCTCAGCATGAACCCGGCCATGCTGCTTAAGCTGGATACTTTTGAGCAGCAGATACTCCTCTACGCGGTCAGGAACGATCTGATGAAAGAGGAGATCGTCATGCAGACCGTCTACCTTGCGCAGAAGCAGAAGAATTATTCCGACAGTGTGTTCCGGATCCTGACCGGCTGCTACGAAAAGAGGCCGCAGAACGATATCCTCCACGCGATCTGTACACTGCTGATCAAGGGCAACCGATACGGAGAGGCGTATTTTGAATGGTACCGCGCGGGCGTGGAGCAGAATCTGCGCATCACGAGACTGTACGAGTACTATATGATGTCGGTGCCGCGGCGAAGCGATATCACCCTGCCGAAGGTCATACTCATGTATTTTGCCTATCAGAGCGATCTGCACTACGAGATCACGGCTTATCTGTACGCCTATGTGTACCGGCACAGGGAGGAGATCCCGAATATTTATGTAAACTATACTGCGGCCATAGAGCGCTTTGTGAAGGAGCAGATGGCGCGGGGAAGGATCAACAGGGATCTGGCATACCTGTACCGCAGTCTGATCACGCCGTCCATGATTGATGAGAAGAGCGCCGCCGTCCTCGTTCCGCTGATCTTTATGAAAGGACTCAGGACAGCGGCCGAGCAGATCAGGGAGGTGATCCTCGTCTATCCGCATGTGGAGGGCGAGCAGATCTATCCGGTCGTCTCCGGACAGGCGCAGATACCGATCTTTCATTCGGAGTGTAAGATCCTCTTGGGCGACGGGGAAGGCAACCGCTACACGGTCAGCGTGGACTTTCAGACGGAGACGCTGCTCGGCCCTGCAAAGCTGGCTCCTATGATCGCTCCGTTTGTGCGGGAAGATCTGGGCTACGCCGTCTACACATGCTTTGAGCAGCATGCGTTGAGCGTGCGGGAGGACAATGCGGATCTTTTCCTGTATCTTGCAAGGTGCGAGCGGGTCGAGCGGGACGTACGGCGCCAGATCCGCATGAATCTGATCCATTTCTATTATGAAAAAGACCGGATGCGGGAACTGGACGATTATCTGTTGGAGCTGACGCCCGAAGATGTCAGCGCCAAAGACCGCAGGGAGGTCATCCGCTATATGATCGTGCGCGGCATGTATCGGGAAGCGTACGGGTGGGTGCGCCGGTACGGCCCGTACGGCGTGGACGCCAAAGCTCTTGCGAGGCTGTGCAGCAGACTGCTGGACGAGGAGATGCCGGAGGAAGATCCCGTTATGACGGGGGTGCTCCACTATGTAGTGAAAAAGGGCAAATACGATGAGAATATCCTGCGCTATCTGATCCGGTTCTTTTCCGGCAGCATGAAAGATATGCGGGACATATGGAAGACGGCGGAAGATTTCGGAATGGACACCCATGCGCTGTGCGAGCGCATGATCGAGCAGATGCTCTACACGGGCGCGTACGTCGGCGAGAGGTCGGACATTTTCAAAAGCTACTGCAGGTACGGCGGCAGCGAGCCGCTGATGACGGCTTATGTGTCCCGCTGCTGTTACGATTATGTGATAGACGGGCAGATCATCGAGCCGTACACTTTCCGGTGCGTCATGCAGCTTTACGCAGATGCGGTGCAGATACAGCCGGTGTGCAAGATCGCCTTTCTGCAGTATTATGCGGAAAACAGGACGGAGCAGGACGAGGCGGTCAGGAAAGTGTGCTGCGATTTCCTGCGGGATCTGACAGATGCGGGTATCGTGCTGCAGGTATACAAAGAGTATCAGGGTTATGTGCCGCAGCTGGACGCCTATCAGGATAAGACGATCATCGAGTATCGCGCCAGACCCGGCAGCAGGGCTGTCATACATTATGTGATCCAGAAAGACGGGGACGCGCAGGGGGAGTACCGTCAGGAAGAGATGCGGGATATGTACGAGGGGATCTGCGTGAAAGAGTTTATCCTGTTTTTCGGCGAGAGACTGCAGTTCTATATCACCGAGGAATCGGCGGGCGGCGAACAGCTCACCAAGAGCGGCGCGGTCAACAAGAGCGACATCGGGCAGGACAGCTTTGAGAGCCGTTTCTCCATGCTCAACGACATGATGATCGGCATGACGCTGCACGACTATGACACGGTGGACGATCTGCTTTTGGAATACTATAAGAAAAACTATATGGTAGACGCCGTGTTTCAGATGCGCTAGGAGGCAGTATGTTTCTGGAGAAAAAGGAAAAAGGCAAACTGCATACGGGAAGCGTGTTGGTGGGGTACGATCTCGGAGACGTCTGCTCACAGATCAGTTACTGTATCTACGGGCAGGAGGACGTGGAGACGGTCGCCACCGTTGTCGGGACAAGGCAGTACAACATTCCTACAATGTTATGTAAACGTAAAGGGGTCAATCAGTGGTTCTATGGCAAGGACGCGGCAAAGAGCGCGGACGCGGAAGGCATGTTTCCGGTAGAGAGACTGTTGTCTCTCGCAAGAAAAGGCGATATGATAGAACTGGACGGGGAGTCTTACGATCCGGTGGCGCTGCTGACGCTCTTTCTCAAGCGCAGCCTGTCGCTGATGAGTTTTATCGCCACGATCGATAAGATCGACGCGATCCTGTTTACGGTGGAGGAGCCTGACGACAGAATGGTGGAAATACTGTCGCAGGTATCCGCGAATCTGGGCCTGAAGACGAACCGCATCTTTTTCCAGAGTCATACGGAGAGCTTCTACTACTTTATGCTGCATCAGCCGCCGGAGCTGTGGGCGTATCAGGTGATCGCGTGCGAGCACGACGGCAGGAAGCTTAAGACTTACCGCATGGAGTGCAACAAGCGTACCACCCCGATCGTCGTGCTGATCGAAGAGCAGGTATACGAGACGCTGGTCATTCCGGCGGAGACGGAGGAAGAGCAGGTCAGGCAGGACGCTTACCGCATGGCTGACGAGCGCTTTCTCGGGATCCTCAAAAAGATGTGCGAGGGCAGGATCGTGTCGTCTGCTTATCTTTTGGGGGACGGATTCCGCTCCGAATGGAATAAGAAATCCTTGCAATTTCTATGCCATAATAGGAGAGTTTTTCAGGGAAATAACCTTTTCAGCAGGGGAGCGTGTTACGGGCTGCAGGAGAAGCTGGCGCCGAGCGAGGCGGGAGAGGCCCACGTGTTCCTCGGGAAGGACAAGCTGAAAGCCAACATCGGCATGAATGTGCTGCGGCAGGGGAAGGAATCCTACTACGCGCTTCTGGACGCAGGGGAAAACTGGTACGAGGTCACGAAAGAGTGCGAATTCCTGTTGGCAGAGGACAGGGAGCTTACGTTTGTCATCACGCCGCTTGACGGTAAGGGGGCGGAGACCAAAACGGTGCGTTTGGGTGAGAAGGCGGGGAACGATCCACCCTTTCGCAGATATCGCCTTGCGATGTCGATGAGTGCGCCGGAGACCGTGCGGGTCACGGTGGCCGATCTGGGCTTCGGGGAATTCTTCCCGTCTGCGGGGCAGGTGTGGGAGGAGACCTTTGCATTGTAATACGGAGGATAAGGCTGACAGATGAGTCGTATCATTCTGGGGACGGGAGAGCGTGCTGCCGAACCCTATTGCATGGAGAGATTTTATGTAAACTTATATTCTGTGGAAGAGTTGTGCTACCTGCTGGTGGAGAAAGCGGAGCTGCTGGATCGGGATATCATGCGGCGCGATCTGGCGGAATGGCTGGACAAAGCGTGCGGGCTGGAGCAGTTGGCGCATGCGCTGTACTCGGTGATGAACCAGAACGGTTCTACGGTCGCTTTTGTGGGAACGATACTGGAGTATGTGAATCTGTATCCGGCGGAGACGATAGCAGAGACGGAGCGGACCATTCGCGAAAACGAAGGGCTGAATCCCTTTGAGCGCGGTAAGGCGAAAGCGGACTATATGCTGGCCAACGGCAAATATCAGACCGCACTTTCGCAGTACGGCAGACTGCTTAAGCGGCTTCCGGACGGTGAGACGTCCCTGAGGGCGCGGCTCCTGCACAATATGGGCGTGGTGTGTGCGAAACTGTTTATGTTTGCGCGGGCCGCTGCATATTTCATGGAGGCATACGAGACAGAGGCGTCGGAGGAGGAGCTGGAAATGTATCTGGCGGCTCTTCGGATGCATTACGGAGACCGGGAGTACATCGCCTATATCGCCGAACATCCGGAATATCACAATGCTTCCCTGAAGGTGGAGCGGCAGATGGAACGGGCCTACGGACAGTTCGAGGGATCGGATGAAAACCGCATGCTCGTCACGCTGCAGGTGTTTAAGGAGGAAGGAAACGGTACGTCGGGTGTGAGCGCGCAGTATTATCATGAAATGGAAAAACTGGCGAACGGATTGAAGGACGCATACCGTGACATGTATCATTGACATATACAGAGCTCTGTATATGCGGGACGGAGAAAACGATGGGTTGGTTTCAGAAATTCACAGCAAAGCTTTTCGGGAAGGATCCGGACGACGGCCTTGAAAATGCGTGGGAGGGCGAGGAGGCCGTCCACCAGATCGATTACAACGACAAGGAGCAGCGGGACGACTATGTCAAAAACTGTCTGGAGCGCATGGCGGACGCCACCAGAGAGTTGGAAAATCTGACCTTTGAATATGATATGGTCACCTCTTACCTGAAAGACATGGAAGAGATCGAGGCGCTTCCGCCGGAGGAGAGCGAGCAGCTCAAAGAGTGCGCAAAGCAGGTCGCGCTCCTGCAGGACAGCAAGACCAGTTTCATGGAGAGGCCGCACCGCATCACGGACGAGAAGTACCAGCAGATCGAGCGCATCGTCGATGAGGTGGAGGAGGGCTATCGGAAGCTGTCGGAGGCGGAGGAGTATCAGGAGGCGATCCGGCAGGATCTGAGCCGCCTGGAGGGTGAGAAGCACGCCTATCTGTACCGCAAAAACGAAGTCATGGGGGTTATTGCGGATACGAGAGGCATGGCTGTGATCTGCGTGGCGGCGCTGGGGCTGTGCATTCTGCTGCTGCTCTTTCTGCAGTTTTTTCTGGATATGGATACCAAGATAGGCTATCTGGTGACGGCGGGGGCTGCGGCGCTGACGATCACGATCGTCTATGTGCGGCATCTTGATGCAAGGCGGGAGCTGCGCCGGGTGGAAAACGGCATCAACAAGATCATCCTGCTGCAGAATAAGGTTAAGATCCGATATGTCAACAACACGAACCTGTTGGACTATCTCTACCTGAAATACGGTGTGTCCAGCGCAAAGGAGCTGACGGAGCTGTGGGAAAACTATAAGATCGAGAAAGAGGAGCGCGAGAAATACCGTCGGGCGGAGCTGGAACTGGACTATAACCAGCAGGAGCTTTTACAGATGTTAAAACGCTACCAGATCAAAGATCCGGCTATCTGGCTGCACCAGACCGAGGCGATCCTTGACCCGAAAGAAATGGTGGAGATCCGCCACAATCTGATCATCCGGCGACAGTCGCTGCGCCGGCGGATGGATTATAACAGGGAAGTGGTTGCGGGCGGATCCCAGAAGGAGATCAAGGAACTGGTGGAGCGGTATCCTCAATATGCCAAAGAGATCATGGCGGCCGTGGAAGAATACGAAAAAAAGTTCGCGAAGGGATAAAGTGTATACGAGTGTGGAAATCTAAATCGGAGGAGAGGACTCGGCATGAACACGGAGACAGAGATGGAACAGACAGACAAGCTTGGAGAGGAGTGTGGTGTATTCGGTATCTATGACTTTGACGGCGGCGACGTGGCGTCCACCATATACTACGGGCTGTTCGCCCTCCAGCACAGAGGGCAGGAGAGCTGCGGTATCGCGGTCAGCGACACCGCGGGGCCGAAGGGAAAAGTCCTGAGCACAAAGGAGATGGGGCTGCTGAACGAGAATTTTACGCCGGAGATACTGAATAAGCTGAAAGGCGATATCGGTGTCGGCCATGTGCGCTATTCTACGGCGGGCAGCAGCACGAGGGAGAACGCGCAGCCGCTTGTGCTGAACTATGTGAAAGGAACGCTTGCGCTCGCGCACAACGGCAATCTGATCAATGCGACGGAGCTGCGGCATGAACTGGAATACACCGGCGCGATCTTTCAGACGACGATCGACTCTGAGGTCATCGCCTATCATATCGCCAGAGAGCGGCTCAACAGCAAGACCGTGGAGGAGGCGGTGAGACGTGCCATGCACAAGATCAAAGGCGCTTACTCCCTGATCGTCATGTCGCCCCGCAAGCTGATCGGCGCGAGAGATCCGTACGGCTTCAGGCCGCTCTGCATCGGCAGAAGGGACAACGCATACATACTTGCCTCGGAGACCTGCGCGCTGGATACGATCGGCGCCAGCTTCGTGCGGGACGTAGAGCCCGGCGAGATCGTCACGATATCGCCCGAAAAAGGGATCGAGTCGGATAAGAGCATGTGCCTTGGGGAGGAGCGGCACGCGAGATGCGTGTTTGAATATATCTACTTTGCCAGACCGGACAGTCATCTGGACGGGGTCAGCGTGTATGACTCCCGTATCATGGCGGGGAAGTTCCTCGCGATGGACTCGCCGGTAGAAGCGGATCTTGTGGTCGGCGTGCCGGAATCCGGCAACTGTGCCGCACTGGGATACGCTATGCAGTCGGGGATCCCTTACGGACAGGCTTTCGTGAAAAACGCCTACGTGGGACGGACTTTTATCAAGCCGGGGCAGAAGAGCCGCGAGAGCAGCGTGCAGGTCAAACTGAACGCGATCAGGGAGGCCGTGCGGGGCAAGCGCGTCATCATGATCGACGACTCTATCGTAAGGGGAACGACGTCCGACCGTATCGTCAGGATGCTGCGTGAGGCGGGCGCCAAAGAAGTGCATATGCGCGTCAGCTCGCCGCCTTTTCTGTGGCCCTGTTATTTCGGCACGGACGTGCCGGCCAAAGAGCAGTTGATCGCGCACGGCCGCTCCGTTGAGGAGATATGCGGGATCATCGGTGCGGATTCCCTCGCCTATCTTGAGATGGCGCGCCTGAGCGAGATCGCCGGAGGATTCGGCATCTGCAAGGGCTGTTTTACGGGAAAGTATCCGCTGGAGCCGCCGCAGGAAGACATCAGAGGAGACTATGAGCGATAAGCGCGACAAAAGTCCGCGGCGCACAAAGCCATGCTTGCATGAAGCTTTGTGCGCAGAGGACTTTGGGAGTGCAACGGACAGCGAGCAATGGAATTGCGAGCTGAGCGCTTATCGCGGAGCTAAATAGGAGTGATGAGGCGCGGACAGCGAGCAATGGAATTGCGAGCTGAGCGCTTATCGCGGAGTTATGAGGCGCGGACAGCGTTGTTTCTACGTCGCCGCGCTTGCGCTCCGATCAGAGCGTAGCAGCACTAAACTCGACAGAACCTCGTTAAGTGCTGACGCTCTTTTAGGGGCTCCTTTAGAAAACAACGCTGCCCGCGCCAGAGTATTGACAGGCGACATGCTATGATCTAAATAAATGATAGAGATTCACATGATCCCGCTGAAACAAACAACGTTGTTAAGAGAGAATTTGATTCAAAATCAATTATAGAAAAGGAGACAAACCATGAGCACAGACAAATACATCAGCCCGTTATCGGAGCGCTATGCGAGCAAAGAGATGCAGTATATCTTTTCGCAGGATATGAAGTTCAGGACGTGGAGAAAGCTGTGGATCGCTCTGGCAGAGACGGAGATGGAGCTGGGGCTTAGCCAGAACGGTAAGCCGGTCATCACGCAGGAGCAGATCGACGAGCTGAAAGCCCATGCGGAGGATATCAATTACGATGTGGCGCGGGCGCGCGAGAAAGAAGTGCGCCATGATGTGATGAGCCATGTCTACGCATACGGACAGCAGTGCCCCAAGGCGGCCGGCATCATTCATCTGGGCGCTACGTCCTGCTATGTGGGTGACAACACGGACATCATCGTTATGACGGAGGCGCTGAAACTGGTGAAGAAAAAACTGGTGAACGTGATCGCCGAGCTGGCAGGATTCGCGGAGAGATACAAGGATCTCCCCACCCTTGCATTCACGCATTTCCAGCCGGCGCAGCCCACCACGGTCGGCAAGAGGGCGACGCTGTGGACGCAGGAATTCTGTCTTGATCTGGAAGATCTGGACTATGTGCTCTCCACCATGAAGCTGCTCGGCTCCAAAGGTACGACGGGAACCCAGGCTTCTTTCCTCGAGCTGTTCGACGGAGATCAGGAGACGATCGACAGGATCGATCCCATGATCGCGCAGAAGATGGGATTTGAGAAGTGCTATCCGGTATCCGGGCAGACCTACTCGCGCAAGGTGGACACGAGGGTGTGCAACGTGCTGGCGGGCATCGCGGCGTCGGCGCATAAGATGTCCAATGATATCCGTCTGCTGCAGCATCTGAAAGAGGTGGAGGAACCTTTTGAAAAAAGTCAGATCGGTTCTTCGGCCATGGCGTACAAGAGAAACCCGATGCGGAGCGAACGCATCGCCTCCCTGTCGCGTTATGTGATGATAGACGCTTTAAATCCTGCCATTACCTCCGCAACGCAGTGGTTCGAGAGGACGCTGGACGATTCCGCCAACAAGCGGCTCTCGATCCCGGAAGCATTTCTTGCGATCGACGGTATCCTCGATCTGTGCCTGAACGTGGTGGACGGTCTGGTAGTATACGACAAGGTCATCGCGAAACATCTCATGAGCGAACTGCCTTTTATGGCTACGGAAAATATCATGATGGACGCGGTCAAAATGGGAGGCAACCGTCAGGAAATGCACGAGAAGATCAGAGAGCTTTCCATGGAAGCCGGCACACATGTGAAGCGCGACGGCGGGGAGAACGATCTTCTGGAACTGATCGCGGAAGATCCTGCATTCAATATGACAAAGGAGGATCTGCAACAGACGATGGACCCTGCCAGATATGTGGGACGTGCGCCTCTTCAGGTGGAAAAATTCCTGCGGGAGGTCGTAGAGCCGATCTTGGCTGAAAACAAAGGATTGTTGGGCGTAAAAGCGGAGATCAATGTGTAGGTGATCCGGAGAAAGGAACATCGGACAGCACACTCTGCGGCGGCTTTTTGACTGCAATATTGCTGTTGGTCAGTCAGGAAGAGATCGGATCCGGCTGGGATCCGATCTCTTTTTATGCTTGCAAAGCGTTATGGATCGTGTCGATTTACGATCACATTGCTGATGGATACGATCAGTCTCTTATCTTCCGTTGACGCGGCGTTCCATAAGAAACACAGTTCATCAAAGAGCCTTTTGTCGGACGCATTTTCGGAGGCTTCCCTGAGCAGGGAATCAATAGACACATGAAAGCACTCCGCCAGAAGAGCGAGCTTTTCGAGAGTGACGGAGCGCTCGCCGCGCTCAACAAATCCGATATAAGTAGTTGAAACATCGATGTATTCGGCAATCTGTTCTTGCGTCAAGCCGATGCGCAGGCGCTCTTCGCGAATGCGTTTTCCCAATACTTTTCTGTTCATAGATTCTCCTATCTTTTAGTTCTCCCCGTGTTTTTCCGCTAGTCTCCTTTTGTGCGTCTTTCTGTCTTTTCTTTTATCTCTTCTTTATTCTAACCGTATTGATATGAGAAGATAACTAACTAATAGTTATCATAAAAACTAACTAATAGTTGCAAAACGGGGAAGGATATGGTATGTTGATTTATGTGAAAAACATTTATCCTAAAAAGGAGGAGAAAATTTATGAAAAGTCAAAGTATCAAAAGGCTGTTGACGGCAGTGCTTGTTTCGGCGATGTTGGCCGGTTCTACACTGTCGGTTGCGGCATCAAGCGCTTCCGGCAACTCGGCAGGAAGTTCCTCTTCCGGCAATTCGGTAGACAGATCCGAGTCCGACAGTTCAGAATCCGATAGTTCAGACTCCGGCAGTTCCGAGTCCGCCGCTCCGGAAGAAAGCGCGCCGGCGTTTCCTGAGGTTGATTTCGTATCGGCAGACGGAAACGTATCCGTAGCGGGCACAAGCGTAAGGAGCACCGTAGCGGGCGCAGTCAAGGTGGACACGCTGCAGGGTGCGGTTGTTACCACGCCGCTTGCAGAGGTGAAGGCAAACCTTGGCCTGAGCGGCAGTCAGACGCCTTACGTCATCGCCTTTGACACGAACGCCAAGAAGAGCAATCTGGCGATGAACTGTGTCGATGCGGCGGCAGAGTCTCTTGGAGGACAGGTGGTAACGGCAATCAACGTAACGTTGGGCGCGAAGGAGAACGGCAAGCTGATCTCCCTGTCCAACGGCAGCGCGGGTATGGTAGTAGGACTTCCCAAGAATGCAGACACGTCCAAGACCTACTCTGTTGTATGCGTACAGCCGGGCGGCGTTGTCACGATCTTAGCTGATCAGGACAGTTCCCCTGCGACGGTTACGTTTGCAATCAAGGCGGGACTTGGCACATACGGCATCGTAGCAAAATAGCGTTTTTGGAAAACAGGATTTTTTATGCAATGGGGGAGGCATGACGCCTCCCCTGTATCGTGTCAAGACAGAAATGATCGCAGATAATACCATAGCGTATGAAACATTAAATATCTGACGGCATTCAGCGGAAAGGAGACAGTATGGGAAAGAAGCGGAACGGATCAAAGGGACTGGGGCTTGTCGTGATCGCCATGTGCATGCTTGGCGTGATAGGAACGCAGGTACAGGCGGCGGATGATTCAAAGATAGGTATCTTGTATGAGGTGACTGCGGACACCGAGATAAAGGAAGCGGCAGATGCAGGAAGTATCACGGTGGGAGAACTGCAGGCCGGAACGGCCGTCGTCGTGGAGGGCACGGACGGCGCATGGAGCAGAGTGCTCTATCGGGAGTCGGAAGGCTATGTGAGGAGTGAGGTGTTGGAAACATATGTCGCGGATGAGTCGAAAAGCCTGGCGCAGGAAATGGACAGCGTTTCAAAAGAGGAGCAGCGGTTCGTAGAAGAGGCGGATCTGGCTGCGGGGCAGGTACGGACCGCAGCCATGATCTGGGGGAGCGTGATCGCCGTATCGATTCTGGCGATCTTCGGACTCGGTGTCGTATCGGCGGTGAAGAATGCGGGTGAAGAGGAGCAGAAAGAAAAAATGGATTGATCGTATCTTTTAGCATGCAAACGTTCTCGTCAAATCCTGATTTTACTTGCTTTTCTTCTCTGAGTGTGATAGGGTGGAAACATAAAATCGATTCTCGCACAACAAATTTCTGAAAATCATGTGCGATACACCGATCGTCTCGGTGTCCGGCTTTTCGCCAAAATTTTATGACACTGATATTTGCGCGGTGGAGAGCGGTTCTTTCTGGCGGCGCTACACCAAAGGAGGAAAAAGAAATGGTAGACAGAGAAATGCTTTCGGCAATATCGGATCTGTTGGATGAGAAACTGGATCAGAAGCTGGATCAAAAGTTGGGTGAGACACTGGATCGGCAGCTGGATCAAAAATTGGATGAGAAATTGGATCGGAAGTTTGATGAGAAGCTGCACCCGATCTATGATCGACTGGACAGGCTGGATGAACGGGTAGAAAGATTAGATGAGAGAGTAGAAAGATTAGATGAGAGAGTAGAAAGGTTAGATGAGAGAGTAGAAAAGATAGATGAGAGAGTAAAAAAGTTAGATGAGAGAGTAGGAAAACTGGATGAACGGGTAGGCCGGCTCGAAGATGGCATGGACAGTCTGCAGGGGAGAGTAGGCAAGCTGGAAAAGGATATGCGATATGTCAGGGTCGTACAGCTTGAGAATAGCGTGATACCGAGACTGAACACGATCGAAGCCTGTTATCTGGATTCTTCCAAAAGATATTTGGAGCGGACGGAGCAGATAGATAATATGGCTGCCGATATCGTAGTCCTGAAAAATGTTGTTTCCAAGCAGAGTGAAATACTGCAGCGAATGCAGGGTTAGAAAATACGCCAGACAGCGTTTCAAAACACGCTGAAAAGACACACGATGAGGCGATGAGCAGAGTGCATCAGAAGAAATCATGGGATAAATTCATAGCGTTTGGCGTGATCGCGGCGCTGTTGTGCGTCTTCTGCGGCGTACCCGCGAGGGCTGCGGAGCCGGCAGCTCCGGCGGACCGTCAGATGCTTGCGGAGTATGCGGACTATCAGGAGCGTCTGCAGGGCATAGTGACAGAGAGCGGGATCGAAGAGAACGGATTCACAATTATCGGCGGGCAGGTCTTTCCGATAGAGACGGAGCGCTTTGGGAGTGTGCGTCTCGTTCCCGCCATGGAGGAGACATACCACAGGCTTGCCCTGTTTCTGGTGCGGGAGGATGGGAGCGTGGCCTGGCGCACGGAGCAGCTTGCCGCCAACAGCTGGAACGTCGGCAGTATGGAACAGCCGATCACCGGACTCTCCGCGGTCGCTTTTCAGGATCTGGATCGGGACGGCTGGACGGATATCGTGCTGATCACGGACTGCCGCAACAGGAGCGGCCCGTATGCGGGAAAGAGTTACAAGGTAGGAGATGTGCTCTTCCAGAGTAAAGAGGGGTTCTATCGGGACTATCGGATCTCGGACAAGATCAACAGATTCGGGATGAACAAGAGCGCAGAGTGTATCATAACCTATGTGCGGGACGGCCGGTCCACGGAGTTCCTCTACACGGCTTCCACCAAGGAAGAGCTTCTCAGGAAAGGGTTTGTCGTTGAAGAAGAGCAGGATTATTCCAGACAGTTTGAGAAGCTGGGGTATCTGGAAGTGATGCCGGGCACATATACGATGGCGGAATATGCCACGTTCATGATCTATCTGGTGAATGAACAGGGAGATATCGTCTGGAGTTTTCAGCCGATGGGGGATTTCGACAATCTGTACGCGCTGAAAGGGATCCAGTGCAGGGACATTGACGGGGACGGCATGAAGGACATTTTGGTGCTTGCCCGATACAGCTACGCGGGCAGCGAGAACGAGCTCCTCACGAAGAGCGACTACAGGATATATTACCAGCGGACCGGCGGTTTTGAAGCGGATACGGAGGTGCGGCGCAAGGTCGCCTGTGAGGAGAAGGATACGGTGGCGGAACTTGTGGAGAAGGCGAGAGCCTATTGGGGTTGGAGTCCGGAGACATGACGAAGATACTGATTGTAGATGATGAAAAACCGATCCGCGATCTGATAGAAATGAATCTGTCGGCATCAGGCTATTCGTGTGTGGCGGCGGAGGACGGACTTGCGGCGATCGAGGCGGTGGAGAAGGATACGTTTGACCTTGTCCTTCTGGATATCATGCTGCCGGGAGCGGACGGATATGACGTGATGGAATACATCGCGCCGCTTAAGGTGCCCGTTATCTTTATCTCGGCCAAGCATGAGGTGAAGGACAGGGTCAAGGGGCTGAGGCTGGGGGCTGACGACTATCTGATCAAGCCCTTTGACGTGTCGGAGCTGTTGGCCAGAGTAGAGGCGGTGCTGCGCAGATACAACAAGGCAGACAGGAAGCTGGTCGTCGGCGAGGTCGAGATCGACCTGGAAGCAAGGCGGGTGATGCGGGCCGGCAAGCCTGTGCCGCTCACCAGCAAGGAGTTTGAGCTTCTCGTTCTCTTTGCGGAAAACAGGAACGTGGCGCTGTTTAGGGAGAACCTGTACGAGAAAGTCTGGGACGATGAGTACTATGCCAACAGCAGGACGCTGGATCTTCATGTGCAAAGACTGAGGCGCAAGCTGGGCTGGGAGAAAAATCTTGTCGCCGTATATAAAGTGGGATACAGATTAGAGATCTAGGGAGTATGGGTGTATCATGAAATTTTCGCAGAAACTTTTGCTGTGGACTACGATCATCATAGCCCTCACGCTCGGCTTCAGCGGCTACTATTTTGTCAACTATGTGTTTGAGACTTCTCTGGACCGGGAAGTGGATCAGGCGCTGGACGAAAACAGTATCCTGCGGTTTGCCTTTGAGACTGCGGCGCTGAATGTGCCGGTGAAATACGATATGCTGCAGAACGGTTCCGTGGAGCAGATCGCCTCCAATCTGGAGACGAGCGGGCAGGGAGACGGCAGACTTCTGCGCATCTGTGACGAGCAGAGGCAGACCGTCTATGCCAGCGACGGTTTTGAGGCGGACGGCGCGCTTCTGGATGCCACGGAGACGGATCGGTACGCATACCGTGTCATCGAGTCCGGCGGCAAGTACTATATCCAGACGGCAAGCGGTGTCAGCGCATTGGGACGCGGGCTGTTTCTGGAGACGCTGCGGGACGTGTCCCAAGTATTTGAGGAACGGCAGACGGGTTTTCTCGTCTATCGCCGGCTGATGATATTGATGCTGATCCTTGGGATCGTGATCATGTATTTTATTTCTTCCAAGTTGACGAAGCCGATCAGGCTCCTGATGCGGGCCACGAAAAAGATGGCCGCCGGAGATTACGGATACCGCGCCGAACAGGTCAGCAGCGATGAGCTGGGGCTTTTGACGCAGGATTTTAACAGCATGTCCGAGGCGCTTGAGAAGACGATCGGACAGCTGGAAGACGAAGTGCAGGCGCGGGAAGACTTTGTGGGCGCTTTCGCCCATGAACTGAAGACGCCCTTGACTTCGATCATCGGCTACGCCGATATGCTGCGCTCCAGAAAGCTGGATGAGGAGAAAAGTCTTCTCTCCGCAAACTATATCTATACCGAGGGCAAGCGGTTGGAGACGATGTCGCTCAGACTTCTGGATATCATTGTGACCAAAAAAGAGGGCGCAAAGCTGCAGAAAGCGCCGGTGGATGTCCTGTTTACCTATCTGCGGGACATGTTTCTGCCGAACGAAAGCAGGGAGTTTGCTTTCGACTATGATCAGGCATATGTGCTGGCGGACATCAGCCTGATCCAGACCGTGCTGGTGAATCTCATGGATAATGCGTGCAAGGCGTCGGAGGACGGGGGCAGGATCGAAGTCACGGGCCGTTCGGGGCAGGACGGCTATCTTTTTACCGTCAGGGATCACGGTATCGGCATTCCGGCCGAGGAAGTCTCCAAGATCACACAGGCGTTCTATATGGTAGACAAATCCAGATCGCGGAGCCGCAACGGTGCCGGGCTCGGACTCGCGCTCTGCACGGAGATACTGCGTCTTCATGCGAGCAGCCTTGCCATTGTGAGCACACCCGGAGAGGGTACATCTGTCAGCTTCCTTTTGGCGGAGGCGGGAGAGGAGGCGGCTCATGAAGAAGAATAGGTGGAATCTTGCGCTTCTTGTATTGACTGCCGTGGCAGTCATAGTGTCCGTATGGGGGCCGGAGACTGTGGCGGTATACAAGGACAGAGGTATCCTGAATGCGATCAGGACGAAAGAGGAGGAGACCGGCGGCGTCGGTTACCGCTACCAGCTGAGCAGAAGCGAAAAACTCTATATACTGTCGCAGTGCCTGAATTCCCAGAGCGTGCCGGGTACGGAGCAGAGCTCTCAGGCGAGGGAGACGGAAGTAAACTATCAGGAGCTGACGGGCACATATGCATTCGTAGTCAATCATAACGGGCCGTCCGGACAGGAGATCACGGACGCGGAGATCTATGAGGCGGCGGGAAGGGAGCTGGCGGCGCTTAAGGAGCTTGGCATTCTTCCCGATACGATCAGGGATGTGCAGCCTGCTTCCTATGAAGCCACCCTGTACTCCGCCATTGATGTGCCCGAGCCGAGGAACAATGTGGCGGTCTGGAAACTGAGTCTGACCGGCAGTTTACAGAATGCCAATAAAGAAAATCGGGTGATAGACGCCTATATCGATGCGGACGACGGCAAGATCTATGAGTTCTATGTACGCTCCGGTCTGCAGTGGGAGGATATCGACCCGGACGGGTTAGTCGAAAAGTGGAGCGCATATATGGGACTTCCGGCACCGGAGGCGTACGAGAACGACAATCCGCTTCTGGAGACGACGCCCTACTACAGAAAATACGTCATTTCGGGGACCGGGGAGGACAGGACGATCGTCACGGTCGGCTTTTATGACGGTATCAACGAGCTTTTCCTGAAAATATCCAAATGATGCAAAAATGATGCAAAAATGACGGCACTTTGATGCAAAAATGATGAAATTCTGATGCACCTTTCCTGTATGCTTTAGGCAGACACAGGAGAGGAGCATCTTTTTATGTACAAAAGAGCAAGACGGCGCTATCGGGCGCGAGGAAGAGATGAGAGGCGGAAAAAGGCGCTGCGGACGGCGGTATGGATCCTCATGATCGTGTGCATTATGACCGTCTGCATGGTGATGGCGATGAAGACTAAAGCGTCTCAGGCGGTTGCGGCGGAAGCGAAAGCACCCGAGACGGTCTTGGCCGGCCGTAAGGAGAGCGTCATCATCGCCGCAAGGGATACGGCGTCAAAGCTGCTGCGCGTCGGCGAAGCCTCCAAGGCGCGGCTGGAAGAGGAAGCGGCGCGCGTGATCGTCATCGACGCAGGGCACGGCGGCATGGACGGCGGCTGCGTTTTTGACGGCGTGCTGGAGAAGGATATCAACAGGCAGATCGCAGGAGAGGTCGTCAGGAAGCTGCGTGACCGGGGATACAAAGCGGAGCTGGCGCGGCAGGGAGACGATTATGTGGAAAAGATCGACCGCGCCGCCTACGCCAACAGGAACAACGCGCTTCTCTATGTGAGCATTCATCAGAATTCCTGCGAGTACGCGGAGGTGTCGGGCATTGAGACCTGGTACGGTGCGAACAGGGCGTCGGCCGAAAGCAGAAGACTGGCGGCGCTCATACAGCAGGAGACGGTCGATTCCACCGGCGCAGTTTCCAGAGAGCTGGCGTCGGACAGCGAACTGTGCGTGATCAACAAAAGCCATATGCCGGCCTGTCTGATAGAGACCGGCTTCCTCTCCAACAAGGACGAGCGCGAAAAGCTGTGTACACCGGCGTACCGCGAGCGGATAGCGGAAGGGATCGTCAGAGGGATCGAGCGTTATTTGGATCCGGACGCGGGCGCATGACAGAGAAACGGATGCTTTTTGGCGGGGAGATCACCATGTAGCTGTTGAGCAATTTTTGTTTCTATGATATACTGGCACTGATCAACAAAAGATAAAATATGCTTAAGCATGGTGACAAAAGATGAAACTTGCAATGATTGAAGGAGAAGAGACCCATGCGGAACTTTTGAGGCGGTATGTCAAAGCATGGGGCAGAGAACGGGACATTCCCCTGTCGATCACGTCATTTTCCGATAAGGAGGATTTTCGGTCAATGTGGGAAGGGCAGCGCGATATCGACGCCCTTCTGGTGGATACTCATATGGCGGATGAAGACAGGAAGGAATTATCCGGCTTCGCCAGAAAAGATCATATCGATCTGGCAATCATATTTACGGCCGGATTTGCGGAGAACGGGGATAAGGAGCCGGGCAGTTCCAAAAAATCCGTCGGCAGAGAAAAATTGTTTCGGTGTATGGACAAGGTGCTGTATCGGGAAGGGCGCAGGGACGTTCTGGTGGTGCAGACCAAAACCGGGCCGCTTGAACTGGTGGCGGACAGGATCATGTTTGTGGAGGCGCAGGGCAGCGGCTGCATGATCGAGTTCTGCCCGCAGAGGAACTGGACGTTTCAGCTGGAATGCAGGGACAGCCTTGCGGCGCTGGAGGAACAGCTTGACAAAAAATATTTTCGCAGGTGTCATCGCGCATATATCGTCAGGCTGGATAAGATACGCCGCGTCAACCGTTCCGGCATTGAACTGAAAAACGGCAGCAGGATCCCGGTCAGCCGCGCGATATACGGCGATCTGCGTCAGATGCTGCGCAGGAAAAGAGAACAGGAGCAAGAGGAGGGCGGAGCGTAGAGCGCTTCGCCCTTTTGTGATTTCTCCGGGGTATTTTTAGGGAACATTTTGATCGTGCTCATATAATAAAACAGAAAAATATCTCGTCAAAAGGAGAATTTCACATCTATGGCTATCGGATATTTAGTGATACAGGCGAGGATCGCCAACGATGCCGTGCCGCTTGAGAACGTGCAGATCACGATTTTGGACGATCAGGGACACAGGGTGTACGGCCTTACGACAGATGAAAGCGGAGAGACGCCTATGGTCTCGCTCGAGACGGTGGCCGCCGGTCTGTCGTTGGATCCGAACTATGTCGGAGATCCGTATGTGAGCTATCATGTGCTTGCACAGGCGGTCGGTTTCCAGTCCCTCTATGTGGAAAATGTACCGATCTATGAAGGGGAGACGGCGATCCTGCCTATGGCGCTGCTCCCGCAGCAGGACGATGCAAGGAGCGGTGAGGCGGAGCGCATCACGATCGAAAGACCCGCTGTGGCACGGGAAGGAACACGTCAGCAGGAAGGGCCGGTGGCAGAGCCTTATATTCTCAGGCAGGTGGTGATCCCAAGTGTGATAACGGTCCATTTGGGGAGTCCCGCGTCCTACGCCTCCAATGTGCAGGTGGCTTTTACGGATTATGTGAAAAATGCGGCCAGCAGCGAGATCTATCCCACATGGCCCGACGCGGCGCTGAGGGCAAATATCTACGCGATCATCACGTTTGCATTGAACCGCATCTTCACGGAGTGGTACAGAAGTCAGGGCTACAGCTTTGATATCACGAACAGCACGGCCTATGATCAGGCGTATGTGTACGGCAGACCGATCTATGAATCCATCAGCGCGATCGTCGATGAGATATTCAACGAGTACGTGACGCGGCAGGGACAGAACGCGCCCTACTTCACGACCTTCTGCAACGGCACGACCGTGACATGCTCCGGCCTGTCGCAGTGGGGTACGGTCACGCTGGCGCAGAGGGGATATACGCCCCTGCAGATCCTGCGCGCTTACTATCCGAACGATGTCGTGATCTCACAGGCACAGGCGGTGACCAATGTGCTGTCGTCCTATCCGGGCACGCCGCTGAGACGGGGCAGCGCTGGGCTGGACGTGCAGAATATCCAGAATTATCTGAACCGGATACGCAGGAACTATCCGGCGATCCCGATGATCACGGATGCGTCCGGCGTGTTTGGCAGCGCTACGGAGGCCGCGGTGCGCAAGTTCCAGAGCATCTTCAGCCTGGCCGCGGACGGCGTTGTCGGCAAGTCCACATGGTACAAGATCTCACAGATCTATACGGCGGTCGCCAGACTGGCGGAGCTTGACAGTGAAGGAACGCAGCTCGGCATCGGCACCGTGCCGCCAAGCTCGGTGCTGCGGCAGGGATCGGGCGGGAATGACGTCCTGACACTGCAATATCTCCTGAATGTGATCGCGCAGTTCTATCCGGGCATTCCGAGCGTCACGCAGGACGGCGTCTTCGGCAGTTCGACCAGACAGGCGGTGATCGCTTTTCAACGCATGATGCAGCTTGGTCCGGACGGCATCGTAGGAGCGGCCACATGGCAGGCGCTCTACGACATTTATCTGAATATCCGCGGAACGCTGCCGGAGACGGGTCCGAACCCGGCCTATTTTGAGTATACGGTGCAGTCGGGTGATACGTTGTGGCGTCTGGCGCAGCGTTACGGCACGACGGTGGAGGCGATCCGCCGGCTGAACGGGCTTGAAGGCAGTATGCTGTATATCGGTCAGGTCTTGAAGATCCCGACGCCGACGGACTATGATTATTTTGAGTACACGGTGCGGTCAGGCGATACGCTGTGGCTGCTCGCGCAGAGGTTCGGCACGACGGTGGAAGCGATCCGCCGGTTGAACGGACTTACGAGCGATGCTCTGCGCATCGGGCAGGTGCTTCTGATACCCAATGGCTGACGGCCGGGGAGCGGAAAGCGGATCGGAAATCGTCTTGCATTTTCGATCCGCTTATGTTACATTGATAAAAATACTCTTTGCACTGCATAACAACAATGAGAGCGAGAACTCTCTGGCTGATACTACAGTACAAACTGAGCAGGCCGGGGCATCAGCCCGGGAGCCGGGTCGCGCTGCGCGACAGTAGATCATGACATCTGCGGGACAGTAGTTACGATTGCTGCGTACGTGGGTGTTTTCTTTTTGGAGCGAAAGGTTCTCTTTCGCGCATTCCCCACAGAAGGAGGCATATATATGGACAGCACGGAAGGTATGCAAAATACATATATGAACGAAAAGAAAGCGGCGGACCGCGGCGGCGAGGACTATGAGCAGGTGGCCATGCGGGTATCGAGAGTCAGCATCATCGCGAATCTGGCCCTCACCCTGTTCAAGCTCTTTGCAGGGGCGCTCGCTCATTCGGGCGCTATGATCTCGGATGCGATCCACTCGGCATCGGACGTGTTCAGCACGATCGTGGTGATCATCGGCGTCAGGATATCGAACAAGGCGTCGGACAAAGAGCATCCCTACGGGCATGAACGTCTGGAGTGCGTGGCTGCGATCGTGCTGGCGACGATCCTCGCGGTGACGGGTCTGGGCATCGGTTACTCCGCCGCCGCCAAGATCGCCGGGGGCGATCGTCTGCAGCTTGTCGTGCCGGGGCTGCTCGCACTGATCGCGGCCGTTGTGTCCATTGCGGTCAAGGAGGCTATGTACAGGTATACGAAGGTCTATGCAAAAAAGATAGATTCCGGCGCGCTCATGGCGGACGCATGGCATCATCGCTCCGATGCGCTCTCTTCCGTGGGCGCGCTGATCGGTATCGCGGGAGCGAGGCTGGGTTTCCCGATCCTGGATCCGATCGCCAGTCTGGTGATCTGCATTTTCATTGAAAAGGCGGCATATGATATTTTTATGGACGCGGTAGACAAAATGGTGGATAAGGCGTGCGACGACGAGGAGGAAGCGGAAATGGCGGCGTGCGCGCTGGCGCAGGAAGGGGTCTTGGGGATCGATCTGCTGCACACGCGGGTATTTGCCAACAAGATCTATGTGGATATCGAGATCAGCGTGGACGGGGAGATGAAGCTTCGAAACGCGCACGGTATCGCCGAGCGCGTCCATGACGCTATCGAGAAGGATTTCCCCAAGGTCAAGCATATCATGGTCCACGTGAATCCGGCGTAAATGCGGTAGGCGGCGCTTTTTGACAGGATATCCCCGAATCTGACATTCGTTCTTGTCAAGGCTTCATTTTGCGGCTATAATATCCGTGGACGCAATACGCCTGAGAGACGGCGTCCGCAAAACGGAAATAGAAAAGAAATGACGGAAGAGAGACAGGTTTATATGAAAAAGAACAGATTATCCAAGAAGAGCGGGGCGGCGCTGTCAGCCGTATTCCTGACCGCGGCGTTAATAGTCGGCGGCGTGATCTTTGGCAGGGACAATACGATGTATGCGCAGGCGGACGGACGCCCCGTCGCTATCAGCTCCTGTACCATTGCGGGATCGAACGTGGTGTGCCAGCTCAGCGCGGGCAGCGTTCCGTCCAGCGACGACGGCAAATATTACATCTATGCAGACGAAGTCTATCAGGACGGAACGGCGGGCAAGGTGGTCGCGACGGTCGATGCGGCAGCCTCCGCGACGGCTTCCTTTCCGCTCAACTATAACAGTGCGGATTCCAACCTGAGCCGTAAGTTTCTGGTTGCCGTGAAGCGCGGCGGACAGATGGTTCAGGTCAGCAACGAACACTATATCACCAACCCGGAAGCGATCGCAACGCACACGTCACAGCGCAAAGATACCGGGATCAAGGGCATTCTGCCGGATCTGGCCAGATGCTCCGGCGGGGAGCTGCAGGATCTCGGGATCCAGCAGATCGTGTACAACGTGAATATGGACGAGATCTGCGTGGACGCGTCCGTGGGCGGGGCGATCCCTTTCAATTATAACGGGCAGACCTATTATTTTAACGGCGGCAGGATCCAGTCGTTTGATTCCATGGTGAAGACATTCAACAGCTATGGTATTCAGGTGACGCTGGTGCTGCTGAACGGAGGGCAGAGTCCCTATGCGCAGGATCTGGTGCTTCCCGGCGCGCGCGGCGGAAACTGTCCGGGTTATGCGCTGAATGTGGCGGATGCAGCGGGCGTCGATCATCTGAAAGCCGTGGGCGCATTTTTGGCGCAGCGGTATTCCGGTCAGGCGGGCTGCGGACAGGTCGATAACTGGATCGTCGGCAACGAGGTGAACGCGAGGACATCGTGGTGGTATACGGACTCCTCGTCGTTAGATTATAACGTCAACGTGTACGTCAAGGCGTTCCGCATCATCTACAACGAGATGAAGAGCCAGAATGCCAATCTGCGGATCTATAATTCCATAGATCAGGAGTGGAACCGGAAATCGAATCCGGGCAGCTTCCTTTCCAAAGCATATTTGGATCAGTTCAATTACTATATGCTGCGGGAGGGAAACATCGACTGGGGGCTTTCTTTCCACCCGTATAACTCGCCGCTGTATGACCCCTATGCGTGGAACGGCCCTGCGGTGTGGGTGCAGAAAGGGCTCAGCACGCCTTATATTACGATGCAGAATTTTGATATCCTGGTCAACTATATGCACCAGTCGCAGTTCCTGAATCCGGCAGGGGAAGTGAGAAGCATCTCGATCGCAGAGATCGGCTATACGTCGGCTTTTGGGAATGACAAGCAGGAAGCGTCCATAGCATACGGCTACCTGAAAGCGGCTTCCTGTCCCGATGTGGACGCGTTCATGCTTTTCAGGCAGACGGACGACGCACATGAGATGGAGAGCCATCTGGCTATGGGGCTGTGCGACATAAACGGCAACAAAAAGCCGGCGTACGATATCTATAAGAATCTCGGAACGGCCAATGAGGCGGCGGCAAAAGCGAGGGCGTCGCAGATCATCGGTATGGACATCGATCAGATGATCAGCCAGAACATTGTGTGGACGAGGAGCGGTACGGGCGTAGTGCAGTAACGGCCGGAGAGGAAGAGCGGACAATGGACAAGAGGAGATGTGATTTTGCCTTTGGCACAGGGCAATCTCGGGTTTCGGAGAAGTATCTTCTCTATCACGATACCAGATGGTGCAAGCCGGAACACCGGGATCGGGAGCAGTACGCTATGCTCGTGCTGGAAGGGATGCAGGCAGGGGTGAGCTGGAATCTGATCCTCGATAAAGAAGAAAACTTTAGAAAAGCCTTTGACGGGTTCGATCCGAATATCGTGGCGGCTTATGATGATGCGAAGCTCGAAGCGCTCATGCAGGACAAAGGCATTATCCGCAACCGGAGCAAGATCAGGGCGGCTGTCACGAATGCACAGGCTTTCTTAAGGGTGCAGGAAGAGTTCGGCAGCTTTGACAAATATATCTGGAGCTTTACGGACGGGAAAGTCATCGACCACCATCTGCAGGACGGAAAAGATATGCCCGCAAAAGACGAGCTCTCGGAACGGGTCAGCAGGGACCTGAAACGGCGCGGCTTCAAATATGTGGGCCCGACGATCATCTATTCTTACCTGCAGGGCATCGGGGTCATCAATGACCACTGGGAATACTGTGAATACAGATAAAGAGAGACGGCGGCGCGCGATGTCCGCCGGATCTTGACAGAGAGAAAGACCCGGCGCTTCGGCGTCGGGTCTTTCGTGTCCGTTCCGTTTAATTGTAGTTGTCGATGCAAGGCTGGAACATGCTCTTGTCGATACCGCAGACAGGGCATACCCAGTCGTCCGGAAGATCCTCAAACGCCGTGCCGGGCTTGATGCCGTGCTCGGGGTCGCCCTTTTCGGGATCGTATGTGTAGCCACAGGGATTACAGAAATATTTTTGCATGATCGTGACTCCTTTCGGATAATGTACATGAGGTCTTGCCTCATAGGACTATCGTACCACATCCCGCGTCAAAATACAATCACGAATGTATACGGTTTTTGGCGATTTCGACAATAGGACGGCGACGATTTTTTGTCTAAACCGCCCATACCGGAAACAGTTTTTCCGAGTATAATAAAAATATAGCGTGTGGCCCACCGGCGTAAGTCCAGCGGACGTCGGGGGCACGCGCTTTTTTTATTTCTATGGATCGGAGGAAAAGAATTATGGAAGCAGAAACAAATGAGTTTTTAGGGAGAGAGCGCATCGACAGACTTATGGGGCGGTATGCGGTTCCCTGCATCATCTCTCTTTTAGTCGGCGCGCTGTACAATATCGTAGATCAGATCTTTATCGCAAACGCCGATTATCTCGGCTCTTACGGAAACGCGGCCAATACGGTGGTGTTTCCGCTCACGGTCATCGCGCTGGCGGTCGCCGTCATGATCGGGGACGGCTGCTGCGCTTATGTCAGCCTGAGCCTCGGCAAAAAGGAGCTTCAAAATGCCAAAAGGAGCGTCGGAGGCGCAGTCGTTATGATACTGGTGAGCAGCGTTATCCTCTGCGCAGTCTATCTGCTCTTTGCAAGACCTATCATTACCATGTTTGGCGGCACGGTAAATGCGGAGACGTTTGCATACGCGAGGGAGTACTTTTTCTGGATATCGCTCGGCATTCCCTTCTATATGTTTGGACAGGCGATGAATCCGATCATACGGGCGGACGGATCGCCCGGCTTTGCCATGGTCTCCACGCTTCTTGGCGCGGGCATCAATATTGTCCTTGACCCCGTTTTTATCTTTGGCTGCAAATGGGGCATGACGGGCGCGGCGGCGGCTACCGTGATCGGACAGATCGCAACGGCGGCTCTGGCGGCGGGGTATCTGCTGCGCATGAAATTAGTCAGGCCGGCCGGCAGGGATTTTTGCATCGACCGCCATATAGCCGGCAAAACGCTGACGCTCGGCCTCACGAGTCTGCTCTCGCAGTTGTCTCTGGTAGCGGCGATGGCCGCTATCAACAACATGATACGCAAGTATGGGGCGGCGGACGCGATCTTCGGACAGGAGGAGTACGCGCAGATACCGATGGCGGTAGTGGGTATCGTGATGAAATTCTTCCAGATCGTCATTTCCATAGTCGTCGGCATGGCGGCGGGCTGTATACCGATCGCGGGCTACAATATGGGCGCGGGATCTAAGAACAGAGTCAGACGCCTGTTCTCGCTGCTTCTGGCGGCGGAGGCTGCCGTAGGCGTTCTGGCGCTTTTTATCGTGGAATTGCTGCCGGAACAGCTTATCGCAGTTTTCGGCGCGTCAAATGAGAGCGTGTACTATACCGATTTTGCCGTTCGGGCTTTTCGGATCTATCTGTGCATGATCGTGTTTGCCTGTGTCAATAAGGCGTGCTTTATCTTTCTGCAGGCGCTCGGCAAGGCGGCGGAGTCCACGATGCTCTCCATGGTGCGCGAGATCGTATTCGGCGTAGGCTTTGCGCTTTTGTTTCCGCGGTTCTGGGGCTTGGACGGCGTGCTGTACTCGATGCCGGTCTCCGATGCGCTGACCTTTGTCATTGCCGCTGTATTGATCCGGCGGACATATGGGGAACTGAAGCAGCCCGGGGAAGAGGAAATCTTGACAAACTTCTCGATCGTACAGTAAAATTAACGAATAAGAGTGTTATGATCTATTGTCGGCGGAAAGCGGGAAAGGAGCTGCATTATGGAACATCGGAATCCTATACAGAGTGACACACACACGAAATTTATCACGATCGGTGAGATCATGCTTCGCCTGACGCCGCCGAACTATGAGAAGATCCGCATGGCGAGTACGTTTGAGGCGAGTTACGGCGGCAGCGAGGCAAATATCGCATTGGCGCTCGCGAATCTGGGGATCGACAGCACGTTCTTTTCGGTCGTTCCCAATAACAGCCTGGGGAAAAGCGCCATCCGTATGCTTCGGAGCAACGATGTACACTGCACGCCCATGATCCTGAGCACGCCGGAGGAGACGCCGACGCACCGGCTCGGCACATACTATCTCGAGACGGGGTACGGGATACGTCCCAGCAAAGTGACTTATGACCGTGCGCACAGCGCCATCGCGGAATACGATTTCAGTAAGGTGGATCTGGACGCGCTCTTGCAGGGCTTTGACTGGCTGCACCTGAGCGGCATCACGTCGGCTTTGGGCGCAAACTGCAGAGAGCTTATCATGAACAGCTTGAAGAAGGCGAAGGAACTCGGCCTGACCGTGAGCTTCGACGGCAATTTCCGAAGTCTGCTCTGGTCATGGGAGGAGGCGAGAGATTTCTGTACGGAGTGTCTGCCTTACGTCGATGTCCTGCTGGGCATCGAACCCTATCACCTGTGGAAGGACGAGAACGACCACAGCAAGGGGGACTATAAGGACGGCGTGCCGCTGCAGCCCAGCTACGAGCAGCAGGACGAGATCTTCCGCATCTTCGCGGAGCGCTATCCGAATCTGAAATACATGGCCCGCCATGTCCGGTACGCGCACAGCGGCAGCGAAAACAGCCTGAAAGCCTTTATGTGGCACGAGGGACATACTTTCGAGAGCCGCCTGTTCACCTTCAATATCTTGGACCGGGTAGGGGGCGGCGACGCCTTCGCAAGCGGCCTGATCTATGCGATCATCAAAGACTATAAACCGATGGATATGATCAACTTCGCGGTGGCGAGCAGCGCCATCAAACACACGATCCGCGGCGATGCCAATATCACGGACGACGCACAGGCAATCCGCAATCTGATGAACATGAATTTCGATATCAAGCGCTGACGCGGTCTGCTGTGAAGATATCCGAAAAGTTTTGAAAGCGTTTACATATAAAGTTGCCTGCGACGCTTTCTTGGTGTATAATAAAAATAGTATCATGCAGTCGGCATTGTGCAGAAAGGATCTGTGTTATGGGGAAGGTTCCGAACAGTTATGCTACAATAGATTCGCAGATGTTATTGAAGACGGAAGATGAGGCCCTGCGCAGGTTTTTGGGGCAGGACAATCGGGATATGTTCACATCTTTTCTCAAATATATCCACCCGGACGACAAGGAGAAGTTCCGCAGCGCCGTCAGAGAGATGCAGGAGAAAGCCATGCCGAAGAACGCGGTGATGGTGCGGCTGGAGGACGGTCAGCAGGAATACTGCTGGGCGGTCATCATGCTCTCGGATCCCTCGCAGAGTGCGGACGGGGTCACGATCTATCGGATGCATGTGACGGACCCGGACGACGATACCGAGAAACGGCTGGAAGACCGGATAGACGAGTACAGCGCTTATATCGACCTGTTAAACGGTATCCTGTTCTCTTACGACACGGCCGACAAGCATATATTGATCTGTATGCGCAATGCCGGGCAGCGATTGACGTTCTTTGACGGATCGCTGGATAAGTGGCGGGAGGAAATGCTGGGCGGCAAGCTGGCGCAGGACAGCGAGACCGCTTTCGCGGGACTGTGCAGGGATCTGGAGCTGAAGCGCACCTCTTTTTCCTACGACATCACCACAAACTGTTTTTCCGAAGAGAATAAAATGGAACGCTGCCTGTTCAGGGCGCAGCTGATCGAAGGACACGGCGGCGAGAAGATATTGGGCTGTATCCGATCCGCAAAACGGCAGGGAGGCGCCCAGGCCGGTCCGGAATATGTGAGGGATACGGGACTTCCTGTCCTGAACAAGAAATCGATCACGGACTATGCGAAGAGGGCCATGACCGTCGGCGACAACAAGGTGTGTCTCGTCATCCTTGATCTGGATAATTTCAAGACGGTCAACGATACCTTGGGACATATGGTGGGCGATGAAGTGCTGTTACGCACGGCGGAGATTATCAAGGCCGCGCTCGGAGACCGGGGGATCCTCGGCAGGATCGGCGGCGACGAGATGATGATCATCTTCCCGCAGGTGGAGAGCGAGACGGAGCTGCGCAACACGCTGCGCACGATCCGCACCAATATAGAGTGGGAATACCAGCATAAATGGGAAGACGTGAAAGTGACCTGTTCCATGGGCGCGGCGGTCTATCCCGATAACGGCAAGAGCTATGACGATATATTCAGCCTTGCGGACAAGATGCTCTACATAGCGAAGAGCAAGGGCAAGAACCGTTATGTGATCTTTGTGCCGGAGATACACGGCGCGCTCTTAAATCCGGATCAGAAGATGACGGAGGATATCCTGCAGAAGGTGCAGGGCGACAGAAGCGGCGTCATGCAGCAGCTCGCGGAGCAGTTCCTGATGCGCCGCGTCATGACCTTTGAACAGGTGATTACGTCGGTAGGCGCGTGCTTCAACCTCGACGAGATCGTGGTCGTAAGCGGGGAGCGCTTCGCCAACAGCAGCGCGTGCATCTGGGATCATCAGGGATACCGTTCCGGCATTCAGGATCCTGTATTCTGTTCCCCGGAAGCCGGCTTCTTGGACAGCTTTGATGAAAACAATACGCTGGTGATCCACGTGATCGCCAGTCTGGAGAGCAAGACGGAGACGCTTTACAACAAACTCAAAAACGAGGGCGTGGAGTCCGTGCTCTTCTATCAGTATTCGCCGTCTTGCAAACACCGCGGATACCTGATCTTTGCGAAGTCGTCGAGGCGGCAGATGTGGTCCGAAGAGGATAAGGTGCTCCTTGCCCTTGTGGGTAAGATCGTGGAACTGTCCACGTCTATGTTATAACTGCAGCCCTTTCGTCTCGTCGCAGCCGAGCATGATGTTCAGGCACTGGATCGCGGCGCCTGACGCGCCTTTGCCGAGATTGTCGAAGCGTGCGGACAGGAGCAGCCTGTCGGGATTGCCGGTCACGTAGATCTCCAGACCGTCCCAGCCGGAGCGGTTGTTGCCGCCGAGGAAGCCGCCCGTTTCGGCTTCCGCCCCGAAAGGCATCACGCGGATAAAGCGTTCGCCCGCATAGTGATCCGAATAGAATTCCTGCAGCCTCTCCGGCGTCGGAGAGGCTTTTAAATATTCTGCGTAGAGCGGCACGGATACGACCATTCCGCTGTAATAGTCTGCTATTATGGGAGAGAATAGCGGCGCTTTCTCCAATCCGGTGATCTTTTTCATTTCCTTTAGGTGCTTGTGCTGTTGGCTCAGAGCGTATTCTCTGGGTGCATCATACTCTTTCGGGCGGTCTTCGGACTCGTAGTCCGCGATCACCTTTTTGCCGGCGCCGCTGTATCCCGTGATGGAGAACGCGGAGACCGGATAGTCCGCGGGCAGTATGCCTTCCGCGACGAGCGGGTATACCAGCGAGATGAAGCCGGTGGCATGGCAGCCGGGCACGGCCACGCGCTTGCCGTCTCTGATCGCGGCCCTGAAGCTGTCTGCCAGCTCCGGGAAACCGTAGGCCCAGCCGGGCTCGGTGCGGTGCGCCGTGGAGGGGTCGATGATCCGCACGCGGTCGTTTTCTGCGAGGGACACGGACTCGATCGCCGCAGCGTCCGGCAGACAGGTGAACGTGATGTCCGACGCGTTGATGAGGCGTCTGCGCTCGTCGATGTCTTTTCTGCGCTCCGACGGGATCGTGAGCAGCTCGATATCGTCGCGCCCGCGAAACCTCTCGTGGATCCTTAAGCCTGTCGTTCCTTCGCTTCCGTCTATAAATACTTTCGTCTTCATACTGCATCTCCGTTTCGGTCATTTATCGTAGAGCGGCACAGCGGCTTTCGCCGTGTATGCTGTCATTCCAGTATAGGAGTTTTGACGGGCGATGTCAATAACGCAGGGGCCGCGCGGGAACGCTGCGTCGTATGGCCGAAGACGAGAGGAACGGCCGCCGGATGGGCATAACGGCATTTGCATATTTTGGCCGCATATGATATAGTGAGCGCAAGAATGCCGTGACCGCAGATCAATGCGTATGTGCGGCAGGGGAGTATCGGGATAGGTATATAAGAAGGAGTGATGGGCTATGTCATACGATGAATACAGTGCAGCTTTGAAGATAGCGCAGAAAGAGTACCGGGCGCATGTGCAGAAGGGCGATTATCCCTATCTGCCGGCGCTCGATGAGATCCTGTCCTTTGTGCAGGTGGAATATGAAGTGAGCATCGGGACGTGCGAGATCCCGCTGGAGTTGATCGTCGGCACGAGGACGCGCGGGCGTACCAATGCGTTCGCGTCGAATTTCATGCCGCTGCTGGATCCGCAGTCGGAGTTCGCGGGCAAATGGATACGTCTGTGTACGTCCCTGCAGGAAGAGGGACTGCGCGATCCCGTCAAGGTCTACGAGTTCATGAATCGTTTCTATGTGCTGGAGGGCAACAAGCGTGTCAGCGTCCTGAAATATCTGGATGCTTACAGCGTGCCGTGCAGCGTGATCCGCGTCGTGCCGAAGCGGTCGAATTCCAAGGAGAATGAGATCTACTATGAGTTCTTGGATTTCTATGAGATCACGCAGATGAACGTCGTCTATTTCAGCGAGAAGGGCAGGTTTGCGGAATTTTTGAAGCTGACGGGAACGGCCAAGGGGCAGCAGTGGACGTCGGACGACAGGCTGGAATTTTATTCCCTGTATGCGCGCTTCCGCAAGGCCTTTGACGCCAAGGGCGGCGGCAAGCTGCCGATCACCGTCGGCGACGCGCTTCTGGCGTATATGACCGTGTTCGGCTATCAGGAGATGAAGCAGAAGAGCGTGCAGGACTTCAAGAAGGATCTGACGACGATCTGGGATGAGTTCGTGGTGCTGACGGAAGAGAAGTCGATCGAGCTGCTGATGGAGCCGCCCAAGGAGAAGGATTCCAAGAATCTGTACAAGAATTTGCTGAACCTGATCCTGCCGGACAATGCGGGCCGCGTCAAGATCGCCTTTTTCTATGAAAAGAACCACAGGACCTCCAAGTGGGCTTACGGACACGAGCTGGGCCGCCTGTACCTGGAAAATGTATTTCCCGGCCAGGTGGAGACGAAGGCGTTTGAGAATGTCCTGCCCGGCACAGACGACTTGGAGACCATGGAACAGGCTATCGCGGACGGCTACAATCTGCTCTTTACCACGTCGCCCGTGATGATACCCGCCAGCCTGAAGATCGCGGCGAATCATCAGGACGTGAAGATACTGAACTGTTCGCTGAACACTTCGCACCCGACGCTGCGGACATACTATGCGCGGATGTATGAGGCAAAGTTCCTCGCGGGGGCGATCGCCGGCTCCATGACCAACACCAACAAGATCGGCTACATCGCGGACTATCCGATCTACGGCATGGCGGCGAACATCAATGCTTTTGCGCTGGGCGCGAGGATGGTCAATCCGGACGCGAGGATCTGTCTGGACTGGAGCACACTGAAAGACAGGCCCGTGCGGATCACGGACGATCCGGACATCAACTATATCATGGACAGGGACATGGCGGTGCCGAACGATTCTTCCAGACGGTTCGGGCTGTACCGCGTCGGCGGGGATAAGCCGGACAATCTGGCGATGACGACGTGGCACTGGGGCAAGCTGTACGAGAAGATCGTGCGGATCGTGCTGAACGGTACGTGGAAGGACAACGATGCCGCTGCGGGCAGCCGCGCCATCAACTACTGGTGGGGGCTGTCGGCGGGCGTAGTCGATCTGATCTGCTCGCAGGATCTGCCGAAGAGCACAAAACGGCTGACGAATCTGCTGCGCAACAATATCTGCTCAGAGACGCTCGTGCCCTTCTACGGGGAGATCGCTGCACAGGACGGCAGCATCAGGAACGAGGCGGAGCAGTTCATGATGCCTCAGGATATCATTACGATGGACTGGCTCGTGGACAATGTGGAAGGCAGTATCCCGGCGATCGCGGAGCTGACGCCGGAGGCGCAGTCAGTGGTCAGGATGCAGGGCGTGAACAAGGAGCAGGCGGATGTGTGACGGCCCCCACGGGATAAAACGGAGAAGTGTAGAAATTGCTATGGGGATAAGGGGAATATCCGATGAAGATTATGGCGATAGCGGACGAGGAGTCCAAGCTGTTGTGGGATTACTTTGACAAAAGTTATCTGGAAGGGATCGATCTGATCCTTTCCTGCGGCGATCTGAAACCGCAGTATCTGTCGTTTCTGGCAACTTTTACCACGGTGCCGATCCTGTATGTACACGGCAACCATGATGACAGGTACGAGGAAGTGCCGCCGGACGGCTGCATCTGCATCGAGGATCAGATCTACGTCCACAACGGGGTGCGCATCCTTGGGCTTGGCGGCTCCATGCGCTACAAGCCCGGACGTCATCAGTACACCGAGGCGCAGATGCGCAGACGTGTGCGCAGACTCTGGTGGAAGCTGAAGTATCACAAGGGCTTTGATATCCTGCTGACCCATGCGCCGGCCTATCACGTCAACGATCAGGAACACCTGCCCCACCGGGGCTTTCGGGTATTCTGCGAGCTGCTTGACAAATACAGGCCAGCCTACTTCATTCACGGGCACGTACACCTGAATTACGGGAGATTTCCGCGGCTGTCCACATACAAGGAGACGCAGGTCATCAACGCCTATGAAAAGTATGTGTTCGAGATCGACGTATAGTCCGACAGCCGGCCGCGCGGATCACCCGTGTCATGATCGTTGAGAGAGTAAGAAGCTATGTGGAGATATCTGAAAAAATATTGGCTGTTTTTTATATTGGCGCCGCTCTTTATGCTCGGCGAGGTGAGCATGGATCTGCTGCAGCCGCGGCTGATGGGAAGGATCGTGGACGAGGGCGTCCTCGGCCTGTCGAACGGCGGCATGGGCGACGTTTCCCTTGTCCTGTACACGGGTCTTCGCATGGTCTGTCTTGTGCTGTTCGGCTGCTTCTGCGGCATTATGTCCGGCGTGTTCGCCAATCTGTGCAGCCAGAATTTTGGCAACGATATCCGCAAAGACGCCTTTCGGAAAGTCATGTATTTTTCTTTCGGCCAGACGGACCGCTTCTCCACCGGCTCTCTGATCACGAGGGTTACGAACGATATCACCCAGATCCAGAATCTTGTAACGCAGTGTATCAGAGGGTTTGTGAGAACCTTCCTTCTCTTTGCGGGCGGCATCGTCTGTATGCTCTCGCTGGATCTGCATTTCGGCGTGGTAGTGGCGTGCGCGATGCCGCTCATCGTCATCTGCGTCATCTTCTTCATCGGCAGGGCCAATCCCATGTTCACCGTGCTGCAGGATAAGCTGGACAGGCTGAACAATGTGATGCAGGAGAACGTGTCGGGTACGCGGGTCGTCAAGGCATATGTGCGGGAGGAGTACGAGAAGGAGCGCTTCGGCCGCGCCAACGACGGACTGACCGACACGCAGCTTCGGGTGCTTCTGCTGTTTTCCTACATGACGCCTATCATGAACATCATTTTGAACGTGTCCGTTGTGGCCGTCATCAAGGTCGGCGCGATACGGGTGGAGGCCGGAAATGTCACGCCGGGCGATGTGATGGCGGCAGTCACTTACATATCACAGATACTGAACGCCGTGATGCGCGTGAATATGATATTTCAGACGGTATCCAGAGGCGTGGCGAGCGGCAGACGGGTCAGGGAGGTGCTCGACTGCGAGCCGGCGATCGCGGACGGCACATTTGCGGGAAATACCGCCGTCAGGGGCAAGGTGGAATTCCGCGACGTATCGTTCTCCTATCCGGGCATGGGCGGGGAGCGGGTGCTTTCGCATCTGGATCTGACGATCCGGCCCGGAGAGACATTCGGCATCCTGGGCGCCACCGGCTGCGGCAAATCCACGCTGGTCAGCCTGATCCCGCGCTTTTATGACGCGACGGAGGGGCAGGTTCTGGTGGATGACGTCGATGTGCGGGAATACACGCTGCGCGGTCTGCGGGATAAAATAGCCATAGCGCTGCAGAAGAGCGAGATCTTCAGCGCTTCCATACGGGAAAACATCGCCTGGGGCGATCCGGCAGCCGGGGAGGAAAAGCTCAGGCATGCCGCCGAGGCCGCACAGGCGCTTGCGTTTATTGAAGAAAAAGAGGACGGGTTCGACACGCAGGTGACACAGGGCGGGCACAGCCTGTCCGGCGGGCAGAAGCAGCGCGTCGCTATCGCAAGGGCGATCTTAAAGGATGCGGAGATCCTGATATTCGACGATACCACGAGCGCACTCGATCTGAAGACGGAAGCGGGGCTGTATGAGGCGCTGCGGCGCGAGTATGCCGGCGTGACCAAGATCATTATCGCCCAGCGTATCGCCTCGGTGAAAGATGCGGACCGCATCGCGGTGATCGAGAACGGCAGACTGGCGGCGTGCGGCAGTCATGCGGAACTGATGGAAAGCAGCGAGATATACAGGGATATCTGTGACTCTCAGCTCAAGAGGTAGATCATGGCCGAAACAAGAGAACAGTCTATGAGTAATTATAAATTGCCCGGCATGCGCGGACCGCGTAACAGGCAGGTGGAGAAGCCCAAGGAGGGCGGGAAGACGCTGCGCCGTCTGGTGAAATATTTCGCCGGGGAGCGCAGGACGGTGTTCTTCCTTCTGGCGGTGGTGTTCGTTGTGGTGGCTGCCTCCGTCTATGCGCCCAAGCTGCAGAGCGATGCCATAGACAGCATTTCCGAGCGGGAATTCGGGGCGCTTCCGGCGGTGCTGCTCACCATGCTGGCGGTGTATGCAGTGCAGAGCGTCGGCACGTTTCTGCAGAGCCGGGAGAGCGCGATCCTGAGCCAGCGGGTGGTGAAGCGTATGCGGGAAGATCTGTTCGACTGCGTGGTCAATCTTCCTGTCGGCTATATAGACCGGCATTCCCACGGGGATATCATGAGCCGCATGACGAACGACGTGGAGAATATCTCGAACACGGTATCGCAGTCCCTGAGTTCCCTTTTCTCCGGCGTGCTGACGGTGATCGGCACGGTGGCGATGATGCTGTGGCTCTGTCCGCCTCTGGCGCTTCTGTCCTGCACCACCGTGATCCTGACGGTTGCGGCTACCAAGTTTTTGTCAGGCGCGATGCGGACCTTTTACCGCAAGCGCCAGGCGCTTCTGGGAACGCTGAACGGCACGGTGGAGGAGATGATCGGCGGCTGCAGGACGGTGGCGGCGTACGGAAAACAGGAAGCTGTCATCGCGTCGTTCAACGAGACGGCCGACGAGTTGACGAAGGCCGGCATTTTTGCGGAGATCCTCGGCGGTTCGATGGGCCCCGTGATGAATGTCATCAACAACGCAGGGTTTGTGATCATCGCGGCTTTCGGCGGCTACTTTGCGGTGCGCGGCGTGATCTCTATCGGCGTGATCTCGGCGTTCATCGTCTATGCGAAGCAGTTCGGGAGACCGATCGACGAGATCGCACAGATCTACGGGCAGATCCAGACGGCGATCGCCGGCGCCGAGAGAGTGTTCGCGATCATCGACCAGCCGAGGGAAGATAAGTCGGGCCGCGGGGACATGGAGCGGGCGAAGGGCGTCATTCATTTCCGTAACGTCGATTTCTCCTATATTCCCGGGCAGCAGGTGCTGCACGGCTTTGAGCTGGAGGTGCGGGCAGGGCATAAGATCGCTCTCGTCGGCGCGACGGGCAGCGGCAAGACGACGGTGGTGAATCTGCTGATGCGCTTCTATGACGCGGACAGCGGCGAGATCCTGATAGACGGGGTCAACATCAGGGATATCGACTGTAAGTCGCTTCGGGAGAACACCGCCATTGTGCTGCAGGACACGGTGCTCTTTGCCGACACGGTGCGGAACAACCTGAAATACGGGAGACAGGATGCGACGGACGAGCAGATGGAAGAGGCGGCCCGTATGAGCAACTGCCACGATATGATCATGCGGCTGCAGGACGGCTATGACACGGTGCTCGCGGGGGAGGGCTGCAATCTCTCGCAGGGGCAGAGGCAGCTTTTGGCCATTGCGCGGGCGTTTCTGGCACAGCCCAAGATCCTGATCCTTGACGAGGCGACCTCCAACGTGGATACCCGCACGGAGAAGCGGATCCAAGACGCTATGGTAAAATTGATGGAAAACCGGACCAGCCTTATCATAGCGCACCGCCTGTCAACGATCCGGGACGCGGACTATATCGTGGTCATGGATCGGGGCAGGATCATAGAGGCCGGCAATCATGAGGAGCTGATCGCAGCGCAGGGCAAATACTATGAGCTGTACATGACGCAGTTTGCGGGCAATGCGATCTGAGCCGTCGGATTTCTGCCGGAAAAAGGATAAAAGATATTGCTATATGGCGCGTAAATGTGTAATATAGAATATAGGTATTTACATATTGGTCCTACACAAGAGATACTATATAGAGAAGGGGATATGAGGTATGAAAAACATCAAACTGAATCTCACGCTCAAAATCCTTGCGTGTGTGCTTCTGCCGGTCCTGCTGCTGGTGATCTTTTCGGTCATGTCGATCAACAGCGTGGGTACGCTGATGGCGGACAGACTGCAGGAGGATCATCTGGAGACGGCCAACTATGCGGTGCAGCATCTGTTGGACGGCGTCAACACCGAGCCGTTTATGCTGCAGGGGGAGAACCTGTACCGCGGCGACGTCGATCTGACGGCGGATCCTTCGATGATCGACGGCTTCAAGGAAGAGTCGGGCGTGGAGATCACGCTTTTCTACGGTAAGACGAGAAGGGCGACCACGATCGTCGGCGCGGACGGCAATCGTATTCTGGGAACGGAAATGGCGGATGACCTGTATCAGCAGATCAAGGCGGACGGCTATTATTTTTCGGATCATGTGTCCGTGGAGGGCGAGCCGTACTACGGCGTCTACACGCTGTTTGCCGACGGCGGCGCGGGCAGCGAGCTGATCGTGTTTACGGGCGTGTCCGTGACGAATACGCATGCGATCTACTCTCTCCGCATGACGACAAACACGATCTTCATGATCGTGATCGGCGTGGTATTCTTCCTGATCGCCTTTGCCGTTGTGAGAGGGATCGTCAAGAACATCAAGGAGTCCGTTGAGAATCTGAACGAGGTGGCGGACGGCAAGCTGAACTTTGCGGTGCGCGAGAAGATGACGGCGAGAGGGGACGAGGTCGGCAACATCGCCCGTTCGATCGATTCCCTGATGAAGAAATTTATAGATATCGTGGACAATCTGAACGTGTCCTCCGACACGCTGACGGATTTCTCCGAGAGCATCAAGACGAACTTTGCGTCGATCAACGAGTCGATCGCGAACATCAATATCGCGGTGGAGGAGATCGCTACCGGCGCGACCAACCAGGCGAATGAGACGCAGTCCGTGGCGGAGCAGATGAATGAGATGGGCTATGCGGTGGATAAGGCATCGGACAGCATCGTGACGCTGAAGCAGAGCGCGGAGAGCATGGAGGATTCCAACAAGGAAGTGCGCACGACGCTCGAGGATCTGGTGAAGATCAGCACGCGGACGAGAGAATCCATAGAGGAAGTGCAGCAGCAGACGAACGACACGAACCAGTCCGTCATGGAGATCCAAGATGCGATCGCACTGATCTCCAACATCGCGGGACAGACCAATCTGCTCTCTCTGAACGCGTCCATAGAGGCGGCAAGGGCCGGAGAACAGGGACGCGGCTTCGCCGTTGTCGCGGACGAGGTGCGCAAGCTGGCGGAGCAGTCGCGTGAGTCTGCGGAGCAGATCGACATGATCGCGAGACAGCTGATCGACAAATCCAACAGCAGTGTCGAGGCGATGCGCGCGGTTACGGCGGAGATGCAGAACCAGTACGACAAGCTGAACCAGACGAAAGACGTGTTCGGTCATCTGGACGCCGAGATCCAGAATGTGACGGAGGCCGTGGACAGTATTGCGGGAGAGATCGACAACATCAATCACTCCAAGAACGAGGTGTACAGCAATCTGGAAAGCCTCGCCGCTATCTCGGAGGAGAACGCGGCGTCCACGCAGGAAACTTCCGCGACGATGATGCAGCTCAGCGAGATCGTCAACGAGTGCGACAACTCGGTGGGCAGACTCGGCGCGATCAGCGATTCTCTGGAGGGGAATGTCAAGAAGTTCACGCTGTAGGAAGTATGTTTTACCGATCCATAAACGATATGCCAAAGAAGCGATACGTCTGTATTTGCATGCGTGCGAATACAGACGTTCTTTGTCACACACAACAAAGACACCATAGAGAGAGGAAAGGCGGTAGAGAGGTATGCTGAAAGAGAGAGGATTTTACAGAGGGATCGATCTGGGAGGCTGGCTGTCCCAGTGCGATTACAGCAAGGAGAGGCTGGACGGTTTTATCACGGAGCCGGATTTTGCGAAGGTCGCATCGTGGGGTGCAGACCATGTCAGGATCCCTGTGGATTACAATATCCTTGAGAACGAGGACGGGACCGCATACGAGGAGAGCGGGTTTGAGAGGATCGACAGGGCGATCGGGCTGGCGCAAAAGTACGGTATGAACGCGATCGTTGACCTGCACAAGACGGCGGGATTTTCCTTCGACGCGGGCGAGCGGGAGAGCGGCTTCTTCGAGAGCGCGAAATATCAGGAGCGCTTCTACAGACTGTGGGAGGAGCTGGCGAAACGCTTTGCGGGGTATGCGGACGATGTGGCGTTTGAACTTCTGAACGAGGTGACGGAGCAGCATTTCATCGGGGAATGGAATCGTATCTCCCGCGAGTGCATCAAGAGGATCCGCGCCTATGCGCCGGATACGCTGATTCTGTTGGGAAGCTACTGGAACAACAGCCCGGAGGCCGTCAAGGACTTGGAGAAGCCCTATGACGACAAGGTGATCTACAATTTCCATTGTTATTCGCCGCTTGCGTTCACGCATCAGGGCGCATACTGGATAGACGACGAGGCCTTTGACCGGAATGCAAGGCCGCGCTTCGACGATATGGATATCACGCCGGCGTACTTCGAGGAGCTGTTCGCAGATGCGCTTAAGAAGGCCGAGGAGAACGGCACGGAGCTGTACTGCGGCGAGTACGGCGTCATCGATATCGCTTCGCCGGAGGATACATTGAAATGGTACAAGACGATCCACAGCGTGTTTGAGAAGCACGGGATCGCGCGGGCGGCGTGGAGCTACAAGGAGATGGATTTCGGGATCGCGGACAGCCGCATGGACGGTGTGCGCGAGGAACTGCTCAAGTATCTGTAAGCTGACATCACAGAAAGGATCAACTGCTTTTGCATAATAAAGAAAATCAAAGTCACACTAGATCCGCGGCTGCGGCCGGTATCAAGGCGGCGCTGAAGCTGGCATGGGAATATCTGCTCCTTACATTGGGCGCGGCGATCGCCGCGTGCGCTATCGAGGAGTTCCTCGTCCCCAACACGATCCTGGACGGCGGCGTGGTCGGTATCGGTATCATCGTCAGTCATCTGACGAACATCAGGCTGAGCCTTCTCACGTTCGCGCTGAATGTTCCCTTTATGATCGTGGGTTACAGGGTGCTCGGCAGACATTTCTTCGTCAAGGCCGGCTATGCCATGGTGGTCTTCTCCGTTTTTCTGGAGATGTTCGCGCCGCTTGCGAACATAACCACAGAGCCGCTTCTGGCGGTCTGCTTCGGCGGTATCCTGCTCGGCATCGGCGTGGGGCTGGTGATCTGTGCCGGCGGCTGTCTGGACGGAACGGAGACGGTGGCGATCCTCATAAACCGAAAGACCGATTTTCCGGTGGGGCGGACGGTGTTACTTATCAATGTCGTGATCTACACCATAGCGGGGTTTGAGTTTACCTTTGACTCCGCGATGTACAGTCTGCTCACCTACTATATCGCCTCCAAGGTGCTCGATTTTATCGACAACGGCATGAATCAGGCGAAGGCGGCCATGATCATCACGAACGACGGCGCGGCCATCGCGGATATGATCTATAAACAGATGGGACGGACGGTGACGATCATGGAAGGCGAGGGCCTGATCAGCGGCAAGAAAGACGTTCTCTACTGTGTGCTGAACCGTCTGGAGGTATACGAGTTGAAGAAGCTGATCAACGCGGCCGACGCCAGTGCGTTCATAGCGATCAACGAGGTATCCGAGATCATCGGCAATCACATCAAGCAGAAAGCGGCTGCCGGGTGACGCGGCAAAACGGGCGTTTGGCCAAATAAATACAATATACGGAAATGAGGCATACATCATGTATAAGACAGTGCTGTTTGATCTGGACGGGACGATCAGCGATCCGGCGCTCGGGATCACCAATGCGATCATGTACGCTTTGGAACGGTTTCAGATCCGGGTGGAGGAGCGGTCCTCCCTGTATCCTTTCATCGGGCCGCCGCTTGGCGAATCGTTTGAGAAATACTATCACTTCGACGAGGAGGAGACTGCGCGCGCGGTGGCGTACTACAGAGAGTACTACGCAGACAGGGGGCTGTATGAGAACACGCTGTATGACGGCATCGAGCGGCTGCTCTCACAGATCAGGGATTCCGGCAGATATATCGTGCTTGCCACTTCCAAGCCGGAGGAATTTTCCGAGAAGATCCTGGAGCATTTTCGGATCAGGGAATATTTTGACTTTGTCGCCGCGGCCACGCTGGACGGCAGACGGACGACCAAGACGGAGGTGATCGCCTATGCGCTGGAGGCGTGTGGGATCACGGATCTGCGGTCGACGGTGATGATAGGCGACAGAAAGTATGACATATTGGGCGCGAAAGCGACGGGGCTGGATTCTATCGGCGTCCTGTACGGGTATGGGAGCCGGGAAGAGCTGCAGGAGGCCGGCGCTGACCGGATCGCGGAGAATGTGGCGGATATCATGGCGCTGCTGTGACGGGGAAAACGGCAGGAGAAGGAGAGATACGGGCGGATATGGCAAAATATATTATGGCTTTGGACGCGGGAACGACGAGCAACAGATGTATCCTGTTCAATGAAAAGGGCGAGACGTGCAGTGTCGCGCAGAGGGAATTTACGCAGTATTTCCCGCAGCCGGGCTGGGTGGAGCACGACGCCGATGAGATCTGGGCGAGCCAGCTGGGCGTCGCCGTGGAGGCGATGAACATGATCGGCGCGACGGCGGCGGATATCGCCGCGATCGGCATCACCAACCAGCGGGAGACTGCCGTCGTGTGGGACAGGCATACGGGAGAACCGGTGTACCATGCCATTGTGTGGCAGTGCAGAAGGACGTCCAGAGAATGCGATGCGCTGAAGGCGAAAGGACTTACGGAGAAGCTTAAGCAAAAGACCGGCCTTGTGATCGACGCCTATTTTTCGGCGACAAAGATCAGGTGGATCTTGGATAACGTGCCGGGCGCAAGGGAGCGCGCCGAGAACGGAGAACTCCTCTTCGGCACAGTGGAGACGTGGCTGATCTGGAAGCTGACAAAGGGCGCGGTGCATGTGACGGACTATTCAAACGCGTCGCGCACGATGCTTTTCAACATCAACACGCTGCAGTGGGACGACGAGATCCTGGAGGAGCTGCAGATCCCCAAGTGTATGCTGCCGGAGGTGAAGGCGTCCAGCTGCGTCTACGGTGAGACGGACGCGGCCTTTTTCGGCGGCAGGATCCCCATAGCGGGCGCGGCGGGCGACCAGCAGGCGGCGCTGTTCGGCCAGACGTGCTTCACCGCCGGCGATGTGAAGAACACATACGGCACGGGCTGTTTTCTGCTGATGAATACGGGAGAACATCCGGTATTCTCCGAGCATGGGCTGGTGACGACGATCGCATGGGGACTGGACGGCAGAGTAAACTATGCGCTGGAGGGCTCGATCTTTGTGGCCGGTGCGGTGGTGCAGTGGCTGCGCGACGAGATGCGGCTGATCGATTCCGCGGCGGATTCCGAGTACATGGCAAACAAGGTCAAGGATTCCGGCGGCTGCTATGTGGTTCCGGCGTTCACGGGTCTGGGAGCGCCCCATTGGGATCAGTATGCCCGCGGCACGATCGTCGGGATCACGCGCGGCGTGAACAAATATCATATTATCCGTGCGGCGCTGGAGTCTATTGCCTATCAGGCGAACGATGTGCTGAGGGCGATGGAGGCGGATGCGCATATGGAGATCCGCTCCCTTAAGGCGGACGGCGGCGCGAGCGCCAATGATTTCCTGATGCAGACACAGGCCGACATCGTAAATGTCCCTGTCGTCCGCCCGCAGTGCGTGGAGACGACGGCTCTGGGAGCGGCTTATCTGGCGGGCCTTGCCGTGGGGTATTGGACGGGTATAGAAGATGTGGTCCGCAACCGGACGGCCGGCTCTGTTTTTGAGCCGGCCATGAGTCAGGAAGAGCGGAACAGGAAGATCCGAGGCTGGAACCGGGCGGTGAAATATGCCTACGGCTGGGCCGAGGAAGAATAGCGGTATCAGTATTTTACGCCCCAGACGCTTTCGTTGGAGCCTACCGCGCTGAAAGTCATCACCGGCGTTCCCGCCTCGTCATGCATCGCGCAGAAGACGCCGCTGTATTCCCGGTCATTGTAGGTAAAGTGCATGTAGTATGTGCCGTCTGTCATCTCCCAGGTGCCGGGACAGTGGTCGTATCTGTGCGCCACCTACGATGCGGTGACCCAGATCGCCAAGCTGTACTTCAACGGTCTGCTTGTGGGCAGCAGAGAGAATGTCCCCAACATGAAAGTCGTTCGCCGGATCATGGTAGGCGGCGACGAGTACCAGCACTCCTACGAGGGAAAGCTGGCCGATCTGGAGATCTACCACTATGCCATCTCCGCGGACGATGTACAGGCGAGATTTTTGGAATACCAGCGGGACGAGACGTTCCTTGGGACTGAGGGCAGGAAATAGAGGATCACAACGATGGAAGAACAGGAGTATTTCGGAAGCGCGCTGTCCGATTTCGCCTATGAGGCGGCAAGCGGCGGTGCGATCCGGCATCTGGCGGATCTGGGCTGCACGGCAAGACAGATCGCCGGGCAGCTGTCTTACCCCACTCCTTACGAGCGGGTGCGCAGGACGCTGTGGCAGCATCTGCTCGACACGCGGACGGTGCTGACGAGTGAGCCGGGCAGCGGAAAACAGGGCGGAAAGCCTTCCTACAGAGTGACGCACGACCGGTTCGGACGGGCCAGCTTCTGTATGGAGACGGACAAGGCAGAGGAAACGGCGACTATCTGCTGGCGGGAGAGACGTTACGACGCGGCGGTATGCGGGGAGCTGGCCGCGTATCTGGCCGCACAGTGCGGCAGCACGGCGGCTTATGCCTCCTGCGATTTCGGCCTGTCGGACAGGAGAAGGGACGGCACGTTCGAGGCGCAGATGCGGGTGTTAAACGCCAGACAGCGGGAGTATATCGAGGGCCTCATGTGGGAGGACAGGGTCTGCTATCACCGTCTGGACGGCCGCATGCGGGAGATCGTGGCGCGGCTGTATGCGCAGGGCTGTTATCACGGATATTGTTACTTCTTAGAGCAGAGAGAAAAACTGGCGGTCGGCTGACCGCCTTTTCTATTGCCAAAGCGGCGGATAAATGATGCAACTTTGATGCATTTCCGATACAACTATGATGCAAACGCATCTTATAATGAGTGCGGCGGCAGATGACTGCCGTACAAGGTACGGAAGACAGGAGGAGCATCATGGATACGATAGGAATTGTGAGAAAAGGGCTTTTGGCAGCCGCGGCGGCGCTCGCACTGATGACGGGCCGCAGTCCGGAACCGCCGGAGGGCCGGCCGCTGGCGTTTACGTCCGAGGACTGGGGGCTCTCCTTTGGAGAACCCGGCACGCAGCCTGTGGGAAACGCCTCGGCGGCGGCGCTTCGGTGGTACGATGCGTATTATGTGGGAGACGCCGACAGGAAAGTCATCTATCTCACCTTTGACTGCGGTTACGAGAACGGCAATACCGGGCCGATCCTTGACGCGCTGCAAAAGCATGACGCAAAGGCGACGTTCTTTGTGGTGGGGCATTTTCTGGAGACGGCGCCGGACATGGCAAGACGTATGGCTGCGGAGGGACATGCCGTGGGAAACCATACCTATCATCATCTGGACATGGCGGCGATCTCGGACGAGGAGACGTTCCGAGAAGAAATGCAGGATGTGGAGGAGCTTTTCAGAGAGGTCACCGGAACGGAGCTTGCCATGTATTACAGGCCGCCGCAGGGCAAATGCAGCGAGCAGAACCTTAGGACGGCGCAGAAGCTCGGGTACAGCACGATCTTCTGGAGCCTCGCGTACGTGGACTGGGATCAGGACGATCAGCCGAGCAGGGAAGAGGCGCTCGACAAACTGACGACAAGGATCCACCCGGGCGCGATCGTGCTTTTGCACAACACGTCGCAGACCAACGGGGAGATCTTGGACGAGCTTTTGACAAAATGGGAGGAGATGGGATATACGTTCAGACCGCTCTCGGATCTGACGGAGAGCTGAGCCGCGCCTGAAAATAGATTTGTACTCCTGCGCCCAAATGTGATATGATTGGTAACATAGGGGAAATCTTTGGGCGGGGCATTTGATGCCGAATGCGTTTGTATGATATGCGGAAGGCGTATGGCTCTATGGCACAAGTATGGAAAACATGGATCAAATGGATCAGGAAGAATAAGAAGATCGCTGTCGGTATGCTGCTGTTTGCGCTGGCGTCCGGTTCGGTCGGTATTTTGATGCACGACAGGATGCGGGCGCTGCTCAACCGCTATGTGGAGCAGCAGACAGTGCGGCAGACGCAGCTTCTGGCGCAGACTGTGGAGGACCGGTTCGAGGCGCAGCTTCGGCAGCTGTCATGGGCGGCGGCGCTTTTGCAGCGCGGCGGGGAAGAAGAGCAGGATATCGCGGATATCCTGACTGCGCAGGAGGAAGGCGTCTCTGTCGGCCTTCTTAGGCCGGACGGCAGCGCGGTGTACGGCGAAGCGCCGGACCCGCTTGCTTTCGACGGCATCGAGCGGTCTTTGCTTGGGGAGAGCGCGGTCAGCTACAGCCCCGGCCGCGGGCTGCTGTTTACCGTGCCGGTATATGGAGATGCGGGCGTGCAGTGCGTGCTGTACAAGCTGTATGCGCCGGCGCTTCTCTATGAACGGTTTGGGGTCTCCTGCTATGAAGGCAGGGGCAGGGCGCTCGTCATGGACGGCGATGAGAGGGTCGTTATCCCGGACGGCGCGGAGACGGACGACGGTTTTTGGCAGTCGGTGCAAAGCAGTGACGGCCTTCGGCAGATGAAGGAGCAGCTTCCCGCCCTGCATGCGGCGTCCGTCTATGTGCGTGCGGATGGGCAGAAGCGCTTCCTCTTTGCCTCCGAGATCGCGGGCACGGACTATCTTCTCGTGGGAGCCGTACCGGAGGACGCGGCGATGGAAGGGATCAGCTATCTGATCGTGCTTGTGCTGGTCGTGTTCGGCATCCTTCTGGCGGCGCTGTTTGCAGGTATGGTCTGTCTGTTTGGCGCCGAGGAGAAGGTGCGGGAGAGCGCGGAGCTCAGGGAGGCAAAGCTGATGGCGGATCGGGCAAACAGCGCGAAGAGCGACTTTCTGGCCAATATGTCGCATGAGATCCGCACGCCCATCAATGCGATCATGGGCATGAACGAGATGATCCTGCGGGAGAGCGAGCAGGACGAGATAAACGAGTATGCGCAGAATATCGAGCTTGCGAGCCGGACGCTGCTGGCGCTCGTCAACGACATTCTGGATTTCTCCAAGATCGAGTCCGGCAAAATGGAGATCATAGAAGGCACGTACGATACCGCTTCGGTCCTCAATGATGTCATCAATATGGTCCGCATCAAGGCCGAGGACAAGAACCTGTGGTTCTATATCGATATAGACAAAAATCTCCCCAGTGAGCTGTGGGGCGACGGTACGCGCATTCATCAGGTGATCACCAATATCCTGAACAATGCGGTGAAGTACACCAAGCAGGGCGGCGTGTCCCTGACCGTGACCGGAGAACCGCTGGAGGGGGACAAGATCCTTCTGAGAGTGCAGGTGGAGGATACCGGGATCGGCATCAGGGAGGAGGATATGCCCAAGCTGTTCCACAATTTTGAACGGCTTGACATGGAGGAAAACAGACATGTGGAAGGCACCGGCCTCGGGCTGGCGATCACCTATCGGCTTGTCAGACAGATGAACGGCGAGATCGGCGTGGAGAGTGAGCACGGCGTAGGCTCCGTGTTTACGCTGGCGATCCCGCAGGGCATCATGAGCGATGTGCCGATCGGTGATTTCGAGGAGCGGTATCAGGCCGTCGTGCAGAACAACAGAAGACTGCACCGGTACCGGGAGAGTTTTGCGGCGCCCGACGCGAAGATACTGGTCGTGGACGATACGCCGATGAACCTGCTCGTGATCAGCCAGCTTTTAAAGAAGACAAAAATGCGGGTGGATACCTGTACGAGCGGTAAGGAATGCCTGTACATGATACAGAAAGAGCACTATGACGTGATCCTGCTGGATCATATGATGCCGGGTATGGACGGCATCGAGACCCTGCGGGCTTTCAGGGATATGTACGACCACAAGTGTCAGGGTACGCCGGTCATCGCGCTGACTGCCAACGCGATCGTGGGCGTGCGCGAAATGTATATGAAGGAAGGCTTTACGGACTATCTGAGCAAGCCTGTTGAAGCCAACGAACTGGAAGAGATGCTTAAGAAATATATTCCCTCCGCCAAAGTGCAGACCATTACGGAACAGATCCGCACGGACAGTATGCGCGCGGCGGAGAGGACGCAGGAGGAGCAGGAAGACCGCGGGGATGCGCCGGCGAAGCAAGCGTGGCTGGATACGGCCGTGGGAATCCGCTACTGCGGCGGCAGCGAGGAAGTATACAGGGAAGTGCTGCAGGAGTTCTGCGATGTGTCCAAGGAGGAGCGGGGAGCCATCGACGCGGTATTTGCGAGGGAAGACTGGAAGGAATATACCGTGCGGGTACACGGCTTAAAGTCCTCCGCGCTGAGCGTCGGCGCAAAAAAGCTTTCCGAGGAGGCGGGCAGTCTGGAACAGGCCGGCAACGAACTGCAGAAGGACGGCGCGGCGCACCGGGAGGAGCTGATCGACTATATCAGACAGTATCACGGCAGGACGATGGAGCTGTACCTGCAGTCCGCAGAGGCGGGGCTTGCTTACCTTCGGTCATAGCGGGCGGAAAAGATCGTTTGCACGCTGTTTTTGCACGCTGTTTTGCGAATAGGGCTTGCGAAACCGTCGGGGCTTTGTTATACTATAATAATATTGGAGTAGTGTATATATAGGGGCTGTTGCGCAGATTGTGAGTTGGCTGGGAGAGTGTTAGTATGCATGTAGTGATCATATCACAGGTTCAGAGTTATTTGTTGGTGTCCCTGAAAGAATTTTTTGAGAGAGCGGAATACGAGGTCACGACCGTGAAAGCGGACGTGGAGGCGATCAGCCAGATCGAGGAGGAGACCATGGACGTTTTCCTGCTCTACGTAGACGAGAAGATGGCGGATGAGCAGCAGGCGCTCAATTTTATCAAGGATAAAGCAGTGGAGAAGGATATCCCGGTCTTTGCGATCGGCGATACGCACGAGTTGTCCGTAGTGGAGAACATGATCTCCAGAAATCTGATCCGCCGTAAATTCCTGCGGCCGATCAATGTCAGCGAGGTGGTCGATGCTATCGTCAGCTTTATGAAGGACCACAACAAGCGCAATAAGAAAAAGATCCTTGTGGTGGACGATTCCGGCACGATGCTGCGCAATGTCAAGGGCTGGCTGGAGGAGGACTATCAGGTGACGTTAGCCAATTCGGGAGCGATGGCGATCAAGTATCTGGCGACCAACAGGCCGGATCTGGTGCTGCTTGACTATGAGATGCCGATCGTGGACGGCAAGCAGGTGCTGGAGATGATCCGGAGCGAGATGGAGTTTGAAGATATTCCGGTCATCTTCCTGACGAACAAGGGAGACAGGGAGACGATCCTCGAAGTCATGGCGTTGAAGCCGCAGGGCTATCTGCTTAAGACGATGGAGCCGGAGAAGATCGTCGAATCCATCAACAATTTCTTCGAGGAACGCAGGAAGAAAGAACTTTTGAGTTTCTGACGGCCCCGGACATAGAATGGGAATGACAAAGCGCAGGGGACTCTCTCCTGCGCTTTTGACGGCTGTGTACTATGGAGAAAAGACGGGAAAGCAGGTGGAGGAGATATGAAGATTTCGACAAAGGGCAGGTATGCCCTGCGCCTTATGCTCGATCTGGCGCTCAACAACAACGGAGAGCCGGTGCGGATCAAGGATATCGCGGCGAGACAGGAGATCTCGGACAAGTATCTGGAGCAGATCATATCTACGCTGAACAAGGCCGGGTATGTGAAGAGCATCCGCGGCCCGCAGGGCGGCTACCGTCTGGCGCAGGATCCGGCAAAGTATACGGTCGGCATGATCTTGCGCCTGACGGAAGGATCGCTTGCGCCCGTGGCATGTCTGGACAATGAGGTCAACGACTGCGCCAGACAGAGCAGCTGCGTTACGCTGCGCCTGTGGAAGATGCTGGACGACGCGATCAGCGGTGTCGTCGATAAGGTGACGCTGGCGGATCTGGCAGAGTGGCAGGAACAGCTTACGGACAATTACGTTATTTAGCGGCATACCGTCATAATATGCCTTGCATTTGCGGCGGGTGCTATTGTAGAATGGTAGAGACAGGGCGAGTGTAAGGACTGGAGAGATATCGGGGATCTGTATGGCTAAGTTCATGCGCCTGTGGGAGCAGGTCAAGCATTTCAAAGTAAATATCATGAACTATGACGTGTTTCTTCGGATATGCGCCATTGCTCTTGCAATCGTGCATTTTGTGCTGATGGTCGCCATGCGGCTCAGCGGCAGGATGTTCCTGACGTTCGTCAATATCTTCAGTATATCCCTCTATCTCACTGCATTTTATTATGCGGGCAAAAACCGGATCAAGCTGGTCTACTATATGTTTGTCACGGAGATACTTCTGTATTCGACCATATCGGTCGCCGCTCTGGGCGAATATACGCAGTTCTCGCTCTACTGTCTGGCGGTGATCCCGTTTACGTTCCTGACCGGCTATGTGCTGGACTGTCAGAATCTGAACAAAAGAATCTTTCACCCGATCAAGAATGTCATCATCCTGTGTCTGTGGTATTTTGTGGAGCTGGGGATCGGCGCGCTCTTCGGGGCGCGGCATGAACTGGGAGCGGACGCTGTCGGGAATTTTCTGCGGTATCTGAATATCATGATCAACATTTTCTGCCTGATGTTCGGCTGCGGCGTGCTGGCTATGGTCGCGGTGGACCACACCCGAACGATCCGGGAGAACATGGACGAGATGGAGCGGCTGATGCATGAGGCGGAGGCGTCCAACGAGGCGAAGAGCGCGTTCCTTGCCAATATGTCCCACGAGATCAGGACGCCCATGAACGCGATCTGCGGCATGGCGGATATGCTTCTGGACGAGAAGCTGTCGGAGCAGGGCAGGGAATATGCGGTGACGATCAAGTCGTCGGGCGACGGGCTTTTAAGCATCATCAACGATATCCTCGATTTCTCCAAGATCGAGTCGGGCAAGATGCCGATCACGCCGGAGGAATACTACTTTGCCTCTCTCGTACATGACGTTATGGGCATGATGGATGTGAGAGTGAAGGACAAGCCGGTGGAGCTTGTCGCGGAGATATCGGACGATGTGCCGTGCAAGCTGTGCGGCGATACCGGCAGGATCAAGCAGATCCTGATCAATATCATGGGGAATGCCGTCAAGTTCACCCACGAGGGAACGGTCACGTTAGGCATCTCGTGGCAGCCGGGCGGTGCGGACAGCGGACGGCTGGCCTTTCGCGTGGCGGACACGGGCATCGGCATCAAGCGGGAAGATATCGACAAGCTGTTTGACGCCTTTGAGCAGGTGGACATGAAGCGGAACAGGGGCATCGAGGGCACGGGACTGGGGCTTTCTATCTGTAAGCTGTTAGTGGAGAGCATGGACGGACACATCAGCGTGGAGAGCGAGTACGGCAAGGGAAGCACGTTCCGGTTCGACATCGTGCAGGGCGTGATCGACGCGACGCCGTGCGAGTACAGTAAGAACAGGAAAAATGTGGTGCGCAAACAGTTCGCCGTGGATTTTAAAGCGCCGGAGGCCAAGGTGCTGGTGGTGGACGACAACAAGGTAAATCTGCGCGTGGCGGCGGGGCTGCTCAAGAAGTTCGGCATCGTTCCCGATCTGGTGGACAACGGGCGGGACTGCGTGGATATGATAAGGAGCCGCGAAGGCTATGATCTCGTGTTCATGGATCACATGATGCCGGAGATGGACGGTATCGAGGCCGCCGGGCTGATCCGCGCGACGGGAACGGCGTACACCGCTTCGCTTCCAATCATCGCCCTCTCCGCCAATGCGGTCAAGGACATGGAGAAACAGTTTCTGGCGGGCGGGATGAACGATTTCCTGCCGAAGCCGATCGACATGGCGGCGCTTAGCGCACTGCTCAGAAAGTGGCTGCCGGAGACGGTGATACAGGAGCTTCCCGGCGCGTAGAGGACACAGAAAATTAACGCGCCGGTTTGCGCGGAAGGTATGGAAATCTGAAAGACGGTGTGTTAAAATACTCTATGACGGCGGAACATGCCGCCGTACATGGGTGACGGTACATAAGGGGGAGGTATTTACAATGACGGAATCACAATACAAAAGGGCAAATAAGACCGTATTCTCGGTGATCATCGTAATTCTGCTGTACTTTATCGTGGCGATGGGTTATACGGCGCTGCACGCGGATCCTACATGGCAGGGGTATCTCAAGGTCATCGTCTCCGTGCTGTCGTGCATCGGAACGGTCGTCTTTTATGTCCTGTGGCGCGACCACAAGAAGGGAGCGGTCGCCATGATGATATGCGCCACGGCGGCATATGCGGTGATCGTGCTCCTCGGCGTGGATTCGGGCGTGTATGCGTACGCGTTTCCGGTGCTGTTCGGCGCGATGGCATACCATAACAGAAGGCTTGTGGTATGCGGCAACGCGGCTATTGTTCTCGTGAATTTTATCAAGCTGTTCACCGTAAGCGGCGAACAGGCTTCGGCGGTGCAGCTGGCTTTTCTGACCTGTCTGTTGGTGGCATACGCTTCTATCAGGATCTCCAAGTTGCTGATCGTATTCAACGACGAGAACGTGAGCGCGGTGGGAGAAGCGGCTAAGGTGCAGGAGGCCAGCCAGCAGAAGATGGTTCAGGTGGCGGCCGATATCATCCGCAATTTTGACAGCGCGATGGAACGCCTGAACGATCTGCAGGGAAATGTGGACACAAACAACTTTGCCATGACGAATATCGCGGAGAGCACGGACGCCACGGCGCAGTCCATTCAGCGCCAGGCTGATATGTGCATGGATATCCGCAGCAACACGGATTCGGTGGAAGAGAGCATGAAGCAGCTGATCGCCGCGTCGGCCAGAGCCAACAGCATGGTGTCCCAAGGCGCGGAGGTGGTCGAGAACCTGCGGAAACAGGCGCAGAACGTGGAGGAGGCAAGCGGCGAGACCGTGGCGGTCAGCAACAGGCTGAGCGAAAAGGTCTCGGAGGTGCAGAATTTCATCAGCGTGATCCTCTCGATCTCCAGCCAGACGAACCTTCTTGCGCTTAATGCGTCCATTGAGGCGGCGCGCGCGGGAGAAGCCGGCAAGGGCTTCGCGGTGGTAGCGGAGGAGATCAGACAGCTCTCCGAGCAGACGAAGGACGCTTCCAACAGCATCACGCACATCATCAGCGAACTGATCCAAGACACCAAGAGCGTGAGCGAGAGCGTGGACAGCGCGGTGGAGTCTATCAACAGGCAGAACGAGCTGATCGGCGAGACCAAGGAAAAGTTCGCGGCTGTGGACGAGGAAGTGCATAATATGGCGCAGGGCGTTCGTGACAGCGAGAAGGTCATAGCGGGCATTCTGGACAGCACAAACGCGATCTCGGACGATATCTCGCAGTTGTCGGCGGCGAGCGAGGAGGTGGCCGCTTCCAGTATGGAAGGGCTTCGGACCTCTGAGGCGACTGTGCAGGATATGCAGGCGTGCAGGGAGATGCTCGAGGGTATCTTGGCGCTTGCAAAACAGCTGCAGTAATTTACGGTTGACTTTATCACGTCAGTGTATTACTATAAATGTGTCGGCGTAAGCCGGCGGTCAGTTACAGCATCATAATCGAAAAGTCAGTGAGCAAAGAGAGTACCACAGGCAGGGACATCACAGAGAGTCGGGAACGGTGGAAACCGATATGGAACGCAGGTGGGAATGGGTTTGTGAGATGCAGGTCGAAAGCGGCGGGGCCGTCAGTAGACTGGGCCGTAACTCTGCGTTAAAGAGAAGGATATCGGACGATATGTCCCGTATCTGTATCGTGTCAGTAGCTTGAATTGGTGGCGGGTATTTTCCGATTGGAAGATGCCCGCCTTTTGCGCGAATAAGCAGAGCCGAAAGGCGGACGGCGTGATCCTCATGCTTGCATGAAGGATTCCGCCGGGAGCCTTGCGGCGAGCAACGCGATGAGAAATGCGGAGCATTTCGAATGTGCTTATTCGCGATTTTCGGATAAGCGCATGAGCACGATGGCGGCGAAGCGCCGGCAAAAGCGCTTATTCGCGATTTTCGGATAAGTGCATGAGCGCGATAGGAGCGAAGCACCGGCAAAAGCGCTTATTCGCGATTTTCGGATAAGCGCATGAGCACGATAGCGGCGAAGCACCGGCAAAAGCGCTTAAGTGCTATTTAAGGAAAAAGGGAGGACGATCCATGAAACGAAAACTGCGCGCGTACCGCAAGACGGTCAGCATCGTAGACGAGAAAGCGATCTCTATGTTTGAGGGGATCGCGGGAAACAGGAAATGTTTCCTTTTGGAGAGTTACGATAAGAACTATGACAGATATTCTTTCTTTGGCATCGACCCCGAGGAGATCATCTCCTCGAAAGGCATGAGCCTTACGATCACGAAGGCGGACGGCAGCGTCGAAATCAGGGAAGGCAATCCGCTGGAGCGTTTGAAGGAGTATTACGACGAGTTCGAGGTAGTCAAGGACGAGGGCGAGCTTGCCATGATCGGCGGACTGGTAGGGAGTCTCGCCTATGACTTTATACGTTACAGCGAGAAACTGCCGGATGAGAATCCGGACGATATCGGGATCGAGACGATCCAGCTCATGCTCACCAAGGAGTTCATCATCATCGACCACAGGGCGGAGACGATGACGGGCGTTGCGCTGGAGGAGGACACGCCGGAAGGGCGCGCGGCCGGAGAGAAGAAAGCGGCGGATCTCGTGGCGCTTGTCAGGGACAGCATGAAGGACGCGGGACAGCCGGAGAAGTTCGTACATGACGGAAAGATCATACACAAGACGGACACCTTGGCGGAATACTGTGACAAGGTCGAGCAGATCAAGCATTACATCAGGGAAGGCCATATCTTCCAGACCGTCCTATCGCAGCGCTGGACGATAGAGACGGGGCACGACGGGCTGACGCTCTACAAGGAGCTGCGCGAGTTGAATCCTTCCCCTTATCTGTATTACTTTAACTTCGGGGATTTTGAGATCATCGGCTCCAGCCCGGAGATGCTGGTGAAGCAGACGGACAACAAGGTGTGTACCTGCCCTATCGCGGGCACGAGACGCCGCGGCAGGGACGAGGAGGAGGACCAGCTTCTTCGGGACGAACTCCTGCGTGACGAGAAGGAGCGCGCGGAGCATGTCATGCTGGTGGATCTGGCGAGAAACGATATGGGAAGGATCGCGGAGTTTGGCACGGTCAAGGTGACGCAGTTCATGAACGTGCAGAATTATTCCCATGTCATGCACATCGTTTCCCTCGTGGAAGGCAAGAAAAAAGGCGAGCGGCACCCGCTCGATCTGGTGGCTTCTTTCCTGCCGGCGGGAACGCTTTCCGGCGCGCCGAAGATCCGCGCGATGGAGATCATCGACGAGCTGGAAACGGTGCGCAGGGGCCTGTACGGCGGCGCCACCGGCTATGTGGGCTTCAACGGCAACATGGATATGTGCATCACGATCCGCACTATGGTCAAGAAGGGCAATAAAGTGTATCTGCAGGCCGGCGCAGGGATCGTGGCGGATTCCGTGGGCGAGTCGGAGTATAAAGAGTGCTGCAACAAGGTGATGGCGCTCGCCAAGACGCTGGTGGAGGAGGAAAATTTATGATCTTGCTCATTGATAATTACGATTCGTTTACTTATAATCTATACCAGTATATCGGCACCTTCACAAGCGATATCGAGGTGGTCAGGAACGACAGGATCACGCTCGAACAGATCGAGGCGCTCGATCCTGACAGGATCGTCCTGTCTCCCGGACCCAAGAGTCCGAAGGAGGCGGGGATATGTATGGAAACGGTCAGACATTTTACGGGCAAAAAGCCGATCCTCGGCATCTGTCTCGGGCACCAGTGCATCGGGGAGGCTTTGGGCGGAACGGTGTCCTATGCCAAGGCGATCTTTCACGGAAAGCAGAGTGAGATCGAGCACGACGGCACAAGCGTTTTTACGGGGATCCCGTCGCCTATCAGAGTGGCGAGGTATCACTCGCTGGCCGTGCAGAGAGAGGATCTGCCGGAATGTCTTCAGATCATGGCGCAGACAAAGGACGGTGAGATCATGGCGATCCGCCACAGGGAGTATCCGGTGGTCGGGCTGCAGTTTCACCCGGAATCCATTTACACGGAGCACGGCAAGAGACTGATCGAAAATTTTGTGAACGGGGTCGTATGACCAGGTAAAGGAGCGGGGCATGATTTTAGATGAGATCGTAGCTGACAAAAGAAAACGTCTGACAGAGCATAAGGCGCGGATTTCCGAGGAACAGATGAAGGAGGAGGCGGCGTCCTGCGACAGGGTGAGCGCCGGCTTCTATCAGGCGATCGCGAAGGAGGGGCTTTCCATTATCGGAGAGTTCAAGAAGGCGTCGCCGAGTCACGGAAAGATGAACAACAAGATAGAGCTGACGGACAGGATAGACCGGTACAACGCCTCGGTGGACGCTATCTCCTGCCTGACGGAGGAGGATCACTTTCTGGGCAGCGTGGACTATTTCCGGCAGATCAGGGCGATCTCCGAGCTGCCGATGATCCGCAAGGATTTTATTATCGATCCCTACCAGATCTTCGAGGCGAAGGTGATCGGCGCGGACTGTATCCTGCTGATCGCGGCGATATTGGACGACAGGGAACTGAAGCTGTTCTACGAGCTGGCGTACAGCCTCGGCATGGACGTTCTCGTGGAGGTGCATGATGAGCGGGAAATGATGCGCGCGGTGGGACTGGACGCGAAGATCATCGGCGTCAACAACCGCAACCTGAAGGATTTCAGCATAGATCTGAACACCACGAAGCGGCTGGCGCAGATGATACCGGAGGGAACGCTCCTCGTCTCGGAGAGCGGCGTGGAGAACGAGGCCGATGTGGCTTTTCTGAAGAAAGCCGGCGCGGACGCGCTGCTGATCGGAACGGTCTTTATGGAGGCCGAGGATCCGAAAGCGCTGGCGCAGCGATGGAAGGAATGTGAATAAGCTGCCGCCGGAGGCAGCGTTTCAGACGGGTGTGATTCGATATGGAGCAGCAAGGGACAAAGAACAGTCTTACCAAGATCAAGATCTGCGGGCTTACTTCCGCGGAGGAGGCATCGTGGATCGCACAGGAGCGCGTGGACTATGCGGGGATCGTGGTGTTTTATCCCCAAAGCCGCCGCAACAGGACGATCGCACAGGCGCGGGAGATCCTGTCGGCGCTGCAGGGCGCAAGAGCGTTGTCCGGAGAGCCGATCCGCGTGGTGGCGGTCACGGTGTCGCCTGACCCGGCGCAGACGGAGGAGATACAGAACGCGGGCTTTGACAGGATCCAGATACACGGCACGCTGTCCGAGGAGACGCTCGCCGCCGTTCATATACCGGTGATACGGGCATTCAACGGCTTAGAGAGAGAGGCGTATGAGAAAGCCCGTCTTTGCAGGAAGGTGGAGGCGTATCTCTTTGACGCGGGAAAGCCCGGAAGCGGGAAGACCTTTGACTGGGAAGTGCTCAGGCTGCTTCCGCGGGACGAAAAGCCGGTATTTCTCGCGGGCGGTCTGGATCCGTCCAATGTCGCAGAGGCAGTCAGAAGGGTGGAGCCCGATGCGGTAGATGTCTCGAGCGGCGTGGAGAAGGATACGCGGGACGGCAAAGACAGAGAGAAGCTTAGAGCGTTTGTGCGTGCGGTCAGGCAGATGCGATGAGACGTTCGCGTTGAGAAGAAAAGACGCCCGCCGCGCGGCGGTGCGTTCACAGATAGCAAGGAGCGGGAACGCTTCGGAATGGAGGACGAGATGAGCAATAAGTATTACGGAGAATTCGGCGGCCAGTATGTGGCGGAGACGCTGATGAATACGCTGGCGGAGCTGGAGCGCGCCTTTGAGGAGGCGATCGCCGACCCGAAATTCTGGGAGGAGTACAACTATTATCTGCGCGAGTACGTGGGGCGTGAGACGCCGCTGTATTATGCGGGACGCCTCTCTGAGAAGTACGGCACGAAGATCTATCTCAAACGCGAGGATCTGAACCATACGGGAGCGCACAAGATCAACAACGTCATCGGACAGATCCTTCTGGCGAGACGGATGGGCAAGACGAAGGTCATCGCGGAGACGGGCGCGGGGCAGCACGGCGTGGCGACGGCCACGGGCGCGGCGCTCTTCAATATGGAGTGCAAGGTCTATATGGGATCCGAGGATATCGAGCGGCAGCGCCTGAACGTGATGCGCATGGAGCTGCTCGGCGCGGAGGTGGTGAGCGTGCAGTCGGGAAGCAACACGTTAAAGGACGCCACCAACGAGGCGATCCGCACTTGGGCAAAGGAGGCCGAGGATACTTTCTATGTGATCGGTTCCGCAGTAGGCCCGCACCCTTATCCGAGAATGGTCAAGGAGTTTCAGAAGTGCATCAGTGTGGAGGCGAAGAGACAGTTCCGGGAGAAAGAGGGAAGACTGCCCGACGTCGTCATGGCCTGTGTGGGCGGCGGCTCCAACTCGATCGGCATGTTTGCGGATTTCATCGACGAGCCGTCGGTGGAGCTGATCGGCGTGGAAGCGGCTGGCATGGGGATCGAGAGCGGCAAGCATGCTTCCGCCATGGCGCTCGGCAGACCCGGCACGCTGCACGGTATGCGCTCCTATCTTCTGCAGGACGAGGACGGCAATGTACAGCTTGCGCATTCCATTTCGGCCGGACTCGACTACCCCGGCGTAGGGCCGGAGCACGCTTATCTGCGTGACAGCGGACGGGCGCAGTATGTGTCGATCACGGACGATGAGGCGATGGAGGCGCTGGCAGAGTTATGTAAACTTGAAGGCATCATTCCGGCCATTGAGAGCGCGCATGCGCTTGCGTACGCTTTCAAGAAAGCCAAGACGATGACGCCGGATCAGGCGATCGTACTTTGTCTGTCGGGGCGCGGCGACAAGGATGTACACACGATCGAATCTTATTTCAGCGGGAAAGGGTATTTAAACTGACAGATATGCGGGAGGAACAATGACATGAACAGGATAGAGGAGAGATTACGGCAGGTAAAGGAGCGCGGCGACAAGGCGTTCATCACCTATATGACCGCCGGGCTGCCCGATATGCAGGGCTGCGCAGGGCTGGTGAAGGCGTTGGAGGAGGCGCAGATCGACGTGGTGGAGCTGGGGATCCCGTTCTCCGATCCGGTGGCGGACGGCCCGGTGATCCAGGCGGCGTCCTACAAGGCGATCCGGCAGGGCGTCAATCTGCGGAAGGTGTTTGACATGGTGGCCGGGATCCGCGCGGACGGCTGCGGCGTCCCGCTTGTCTTCATGATGTATTTCAACACGGTCACCCACTATGGCATGGAAGCGTTTGCCGACAAGTGCATCGAGGTGGGCGTGGACGGGCTGATCATACCGGATCTGCCCTACGAGGAACAGAAACAGCTTCAGGACGTGCTCGACGCGAGGGAGGGAGCGCCGATCCTCATACAGCTCGTGACGCCGGTGTCCGGCGATCGCGTCCCGATGATCTTGGAGCACGCGAGGGGCTTCGTCTACTGTGTGTCCTCGATGGGTGTGACGGGACAGGCGGCCGATTTCCACCGAAACGTCATCAACTACTTGGAGCAGGTCAAGAGCGTGTCGAAGATTCCCGTGATGATGGGCTTTGGCATCCGCACGGCGGCGGACGTTGTGCCGATGAAGCACACTATCGACGGCTGTATCGTCGGCTCTCATTTTATCAATCTCATGGAGGAGAACGGTTACAGCGCGGACGTCGCGAAAGAGTATGTGGAGACCTTCCGGCGGCAGATGAACGGGAGAGAACAGGGATAAAACGCAAAGCCGATGAAATCTGATTTCACCGGCTTTCGTTCTGTCTAACAATATTCCCGCATATGGATATGATTGTAAAAAGGCAGGGCGTCCTTCGTGTAACCGTTGGTGCAGATGTTGATGTTCCGCTCCTGCTCCTTTTCACATGCCTCGTCCAAAACTCTGGCAAAGAATGTCTTTGCAAAGGTTTGGGACGGATTCTGTTTGGACTGGCGTTTTTTGTCGTTGGAAGAAACCTTCCTGAGCGGAGTTATCGCCATAACCGCTTCCACTTTATACTTCCTGTCTGCTGCATAGATTGCTGTGATCCCTCCTTGGATATTTTTTGTAGAACCTCTTGTTCTGTTAATAATATCGGCAGGATCCCCTGTTTCTTAATATCATTTTAGCAGATAATGATATAAAATGAAAGTAAAAAAATATAAAATTATACCAAAATTGGCATAATTTTCAGACAACGAGAGGAAACGGAAGAATAATTATGAAAATATTTGCGTTGGCACGGCGCGGACTTTATGCTATACTGTAAATGGCGTAGTAGAAGTGTGCCGGACGGTCTGCCGTCCGCACTGCCGGGATGCCGTCTCACGGTACGGCATCGCCGTTTTGTGTACAAAGAGGGGCGCAGCAAATGAAAAACGAAAAGACAAGAGGCATGGGCATTCGGTTTAAGATCGTCCTGCCGACCAGTATCCTGATCATCATTCTCTGTATCGTCATGGGGGTCAATTCTTACAGCAGGACGAAGAACGGTCTGGTGCAGATGGGGGTCGAGGAGGCGCGCATGGCCGCGGTGATCTCGGCGAGAGTCATAGATGTGGACGCGCTGGCGGCGCTGACGCCGGAGTCGGAAGGAAACGAGGCGTATACCGCGCTGCGCGATGCGATGGAAGGAATCAGGCAGGACTGCGGGATACAATACCTGTATACCCTGTATACGGACGGCACACAGGTATATTACGGCATCGACACTGACAGCACGGAAAACCACAGCGCGTTCGGCGAACCCTTTGAGGTGTCCTACGAGGAGCTGCAGGGCGTTTTCCAAGGGGAAGCCTACGTGCAGGATTACATCGACAGCACGGCGGACGGGGATCTGATCTCGGCGTATATGCCGCTTACGGACAGCACCGGCAAGGTGGTCGGCGTCGTCGGCTGCGACTATGACGCGTCGAACGTCGTGGCGCGTCTGAGCGAGATCCTTCGCCAGACGATCCTGATCACGGTGATCTGTCTGGCGGTGGTCCTGATCATCGTCAACTTTATCGTGGGGCGGATCATCAAGAGTCTGCGCACTGTGGACGGCAAGATATATGAACTGGTGAACAGCGAGGGCGATCTGACGCAGACGCTGGACGTACATACGGGCGACGAGATGGAGCAGATCGCGGGCAACGTCAACGAGCTGTTGGGATTCATACGCGGGATCATGACGAACATCTCGTCCAACTCGGGACGGCTGAGCGATTCCTCCCGCACGATGGCGCGGAATCTGACGGATGCCGAGGTGAGCATATCGGACGTGTCCGCGACGATGGAGCAGATGAGCGCGGCGATGGAAGAATCCAACGCGGCCTTGGAGCAGGTCAATGATTCTATCAAGCTGGCCTATGCGGCGATCGACAAGATCTATCAGCAGTCCGAGGACGGAAGCCGCTCCTCGGAACAGATCAGGCAGAACGCCTCGCAGGTATATGACGACGCGGTCGCAAGCAGGGAGAACGCTGCGGCACAGGCGGCGCAGATGGCGCAGACCGTGCAGGAGAAGATAGAGAAGTCGAGAGAAGTGGAACAGATCAGGGAACTGACCAGAAATATCATCAGCATCACGGAGGAGACGAATCTGCTGGCGCTGAACGCGAGCATCGAGGCGGCGAGAGCCGGCGAAGCGGGAAGAGGCTTTGCGGTCGTCGCAGACGAGATCGGTAAGCTGGCGTCCAATTCCGCGGGAGCAGCCACGGAGATCCGCAAGGTGACGGACGATGTGATCGCCTCCGTAGATGAGTTGGCGGCGGAGTCGGAAGAGATGCTGGGCTTCATGAACGAGACTGCCATGGACGGCTATGAGAAGCTGTTAAAGACCAGCGAGGACTACCAGAACGACGTGGGAAGCATGAACGAGATGATGCAGAGATTCGCCTCGGAGAGCGGGGAAGTGCGGGCGAGCATGGATACCATCAAGGATATGGTGGAAGGGCTGAAGACCGCTATCGACGAGAGCACGCTCGGCATCACCAACGTGTCGGATATGACGTCTGCCCTGACGGGAAGCGTCCACGATATCGGGGCGGAGGCAAATTCCAATCTGCACATAGCCGGACAGCTCAACGATGAGGTAGGAAAGTTTAAGCTGGAATAGATAACAGGGGACGACAGTAAGGAAACAGAGGATAGCGAGTCGTATGAAATATAGGAAGATCAATGATGCAACGGTACAGTGTTTTATCTCGGCGGAGGATATGTCTGCATACGGGCTGACGCTGTCGGATATATTTGAAAGGAACGAGAAAGGCGAAGGCTTTCTGCGCGATATCATTGAGCGCGCCCACGACGAGGTCGGCTACATGATCAACGGGGAAAACATAGCCATGCAGATCACGCCCATGCAGAACCAAGGGCTTGTCGTTACGTTTACCAACGAGAGCCCCGCGGGCTTCAGGGATATCCTGCAGCATCTGAAGGATGTGCTGCAGGGGGTCAGCGCGGAGCTCAACAGGCAGAACGAGGCCGTGCAGCAGCGGGCGGCGCAGGAGTTTGACGAAAACCGCCGCATGTTTGTCTTCTCGGCGCTTCATCAGGCGATGCAGTACGCGGCCTCCGTTCCCGCGAACCTGTCCGTGAAGAGTCATCTCTACAAGGCGGACGAGGTGTATTATCTTGTGATCGAGAAGAATCGGCTGTCCTATAAGATGTTCAATAAGATCAGCGCACAGGCGATGGAGTTCGGCACGATGATCGCCGTGTCCGAGGAGAGGATGCAGTATCTGGAAGAGCACGGGGAGCGGCTGATCGAGGGCAGGGCCGTGAGCAAGCTGCGCAGGATCTATATGGCGTGAGGAAAGCACCGTCACGTCACAGCGTCAGTTCGTGTCCGTGGTCTTTGAGCCATTGGCGGGCGGCGCGGTAGTCCGGATATACGGAGCCTACCTTGTCCCAGAAAGCGGCGGAGTGGTCCATGTAAGTCAGGTGGCACAGCTCATGCACGACCACATAGTCCAAGACCGCCGGCGGCGCCAGCATGAGCCGCCAGTTGAAGGAGAGCGTGCCGCGTCCGCTGCAGCTGCCCCACCGGGTCTTCTGATCCCGAATGGAGATGCGCTTGTAGGAACCGCCGGTCGAGCGTATGTAGTGCTCGACCCGCTTCGGGAAATATTCTTTTGCGGCGGCGATGTAGCGCTGCGTGAGAGCGGCGCGCTGCGCGTCGGTCAGGTCGGAGACGGGCTGCTCGGCCCGCCGCTTTTCGGTTTCCAAATATTTTTTGATGATCCAAAGCCGCTTTTCGATAAGAAGGCGGTTTACTTCTTTTTCGGAGATGCGGAGCGGAACGCGCACGGTGACGGCGCCGTCCGGATCGATGCTGATAGAGCAGCTGCGGCGGTCGCTGCGCACGAGCGTGTAGGGCAGCTCGTAGAGTCTGCTCTGGTATTGGATACGGAATGTGTTCTCGGTCGGTCCGTCTGTCGGTGCCCGCATATCGCGCCGCCTCCTTTCTGCTGTATTTTCGCCGGTATCTATTGTAACACAACGACGGCGAAAAACAAATAAGGAGAAGCTGGACAAATTCCCATGAAGTATGCTAGTATGTTGAATGTATGAGGACTTATGAGACGCGCATAGGGGGAGACACTGAGATGATAGCGGGAGTGCAGCCATAATGAGTCAAAACGGGAGCAATTCGGTGAAAAAGCAGACAAGACCAAAGATGACAGTGATCGAGGGCAATGTCAGGAAAAAGAAGAAAAAGAGAGCCAAGGCTAAGACCGCCGGAAAGACAGGGAGAACGAAGGCCGGACATGCCGGCTCGGCAGATCATAAAACGGAGCGTATCAGGAGCGTGAAGCCGACGGGCGCAAAGCCCAAAAGCACAAATGACGAGAGCAGGGAGGACTTCGAGAAGCGCATGGAGAAGCGCGATGCGGAGCGTGCGAGAAGGCGCGAGGAGCGCAGACGCAAGGTGAGAAGGCAGAAGATCATGATCGCCGTGCTGACCGGCGTTATCGTGGCTGCCGCGGCTGCCCTCGTTCTCTTGCTGACACCCTCGCTGCGGCTGTCGCGCAGTCTGGCGAAGGGCGACAAGTGCGCGGCGAAGGAAGAATTTGACAGTGCGGAGGCGGCCTACAGGAAAGCGCTGGAGATAGACCCCCTGTCGGTACAGGCATACCGCGGTATGGCGGACAGCTATCTCGCGCAGGGCAGGGTGGCCGAGACGGAGCAGATCCTGTATGACGGCTGGGAGAAGACGCAGGACGAGGGGCTTCTGCACTATTACTGCGTGGAACTGTACAACGAGGCGGTGGGAGAGATCAATTCCGGAAACTGCACGCTTGCCACGGCGGACAAGTGCATTCAGGTATTGGAGCTTGAACCGGACAACAGCGACGCGCTGACGACGCTGACCACCCACTGCTATGACAAGATCTTCGAGGTCACGGAAGAAAACGACACGTGCAAGCTTTTCTTCGACGAAGATGTGTCACAGGACACATGCAGTTATGCAGAATATGAAAAACTGGTGACGAGGCTGCTTGCCTTGTATCAGGATAACAAGACCTCCGGCCTGAGAGATGCGTTAGTCCGGTATGCGCTGATCGATATGCCCTATGTCCGCATCAGCATGCCTCACGTGGAGCAGTATGAGGCGCTGTTGGAGAAGGTCAATGCCGGGGCGGACGATGCCGGCATCACGGAGACACTGCAGTGTCTTGCGCGCGCGGACGAGATCCGCGACTATTTTGCGGAGGCTTTTACGGAGTTTGAGCAGGGCGATTACGCCTACGCGAGAGAGCTGGTGGCTTCGGATGCCTATCAGCAGATCAGAGATGATTTTATCAACGAGGCTTCCGGTTACTGGGAGGGGAGCGTCTATATCCCCGTCAACAGGGAACTGCTTGCGCTGCACAGGGAGGAAGGCAGGGTCACGTTCCTCTTCCCGGATCAGGAGGATTACGATAACCGATACGGTATCATCACCGTGTGGGGGACCAGGCAGGAGGACGACGGCGTGCAGCGAAGCGCGGTCTCCTACGAACCCGCCGTCGAGGACGGAGCGGACGAGACCGAGTACACGATAGAGTATCTGTACAGCAACGTTAAGATAAACGGCGCGTATGTGCCGCAGATGAATTTCCGCTTCGATACGAAGGTCACCACGGACGAGGGCATCACCACCAACGCGATCGGCGACTGGGGCGGCGAGCATGAGTGGGAGATCGACTACTAGAGCTTTCGGCGGATCAAGGAAGGTATCCTATCATCATACAGAACAAAGAGAATGAGGAGGCTAACAATGAGAAAGAAACCTGCAGTTTTAATGATCTTGGACGGCTACGGCCTGAACGAAAAGACAGAGGGAAACGCGGTGGCGCAGGCTAAGACGCCCGTGATGGATAAGCTGATGGCGGAGTATCCCTTTGTCAAGGGCAACGCCAGCGGCATGGCGGTCGGACTTCCCGACGGACAGATGGGCAACTCTGAGGTGGGCCACCTGAACATGGGCGCGGGCCGTATCGTGTATCAGGAGCTCACGAGGATTACCAAGGAGATACAGGACGGCACGTTCTTTGAGAATCCCGCCCTGCTCGACGCGGTCAATAACTGCAAGAAGAACGATTCTTCCCTGCACATGTTCGGGCTTTTGTCGGATGGCGGCGTACACAGCCACAACACGCACCTCTACGGGCTTTTGGAGCTGGCGAAGCGAAACGGTCTGCGCAAGGTGTATGTACACGCTTTTCTGGACGGGCGCGACACGCCCCCGAAGAGCGGCAAGGGTTACGTGGAGGACTTAGAGGCCGAGATGAAGAAGATCGGCGTGGGCGAGGTCGCTTCCGTGACGGGCCGTTACTACGCGATGGACAGGGATAACAACTACGACAGGGTGCAGAAGGCGTATGTGGCGCTGACGAAGGGCGAGGGTCTTCAGGCAGAGAGCGGCCCTGCCGGCATTCAGGCGTCTTACGACAGAGATGAGACGGACGAGTTCGTGAAGCCGACCGTTGTGATGAAGGACGGCGCGCCCGTGGCGACGATCAAGGACGGCGACTCCGTGATCTTCTTCAACTTCCGTCCCGACCGGGCGAGAGAGATCACCAGAAGCTTCTGCGACGATGATTTCAAGGGCTTTGACAGGGGGAAGAGGCTGCAGCTCACCTATGTATGCTTCTCCGACTATGACCCCACGATCCCGAATAAGGAGGTGGCGTTCCAAAAGATCGCGGTGACGAACACCTTCGGCGAGTGGATCGCGGCCAACCACATGAAGCAGGTGCGGCTTGCGGAGACGGAGAAGTACGCGCATGTGACGTTCTTCTTCAACGGCGGCGTGGAAGAGCCGAATCCGGACGAGGAAAGGATCCTTGTAAATTCCCCGAAGGATGTTGCGACCTATGATCTGAAGCCGCAGATGAGCGCCTACGAGGTGTGCGATAAGCTGGTGGACTGCATCAAGTCCGGCAAGTACGACGTGATCATCATCAACTTTGCGAATCCCGACATGGTGGGGCACACGGGCGTCGAGGCGGCGGCGATCAAGGCTGTCGAGGCGGTGGACGAGTGCGTGGGACGCGCCGTCGAGGCGGTGAAGGAGGCGGACGGCTTCCTGTTCATCTGCGCAGACCACGGTAATGCGGAGCAGCTCGTAGACTACGAGACGGGAGCGCCCTTCACGGCGCACACCACAAACCCCGTGCCGTTTATCCTCGTCAACGCAGATCCCTCCTACAGGCTGCGGGAGGGCGGCTGTCTGGCGGACATCGTGCCGACGCTGATCGAGCTGATGGAGATGGAGAAGCCGGCGGAGATGACGGGTCAGTCCCTGCTCATCAAGTAAAAATTTTCGTTGAAGCCTTGACAAAGTCAAGGCTTCATGGCATACTTAGTGTACTAACATAAATAATACAGTTGGCGCGGATAGAACACTTGAGGGTGCAGACGGGATAGAGACAGGAGTTAGGCAGAGACAGGGAAAGGAGGGATAAGTCCGGTGATCATCATAGATTACAAGGACACACGTCCGATCTACGAACAGATCGTGGAGAAATGCAAGAAGCTGATCTTAACGGGAGCGCTGCGGGCGGACGAGCAGATGCCGTCGGTGCGCAGTCTGGCGATGGAGTTGTCCATCAACCCGAATACGATCCAGAAGGCATATGCGGAATTGGAGCGCCAGGGCTTTACCTACACGGTGCGGGGCAGAGGCAGCTTTGTCTCCGGCGACGACGGGCTGGTCAGGCAGCGCAGACAGGAGTACGCGGAGCAGATACGCGCCTTAGTCAGGGAGGCCATGGAGATCGGCGTGACGAAGGAAGATCTCATACGCATGATAGAGGGAATGTAGAGGGAGAGAAAGGAGACAGACGATGATAGAGATACATGATCTGACCAAGAACTTCGAGAAGATACGGGCGGTGGACAATATCAGCGTGACGATCAGGGAGAATACCGTGTTCGGTCTGATCGGCACCAACGGAGCGGGCAAGAGCACCGTGCTGCGGATGCTGGCGGGCGTGCTTAAGGCCGACAGCGGCACGGTGACGATCGACGATCTGCCCGTGTACGACAATGTGGAGGCAAAGCGGAAGCTGTTCTTCATCGCGGACGAACCGTACTTCTTCGCCAACGCCGACGCGCAGACGATGGAGCGCTACTACAGCGGCGTCTACGAGGGATTTGACAGGGAGGAGTTCTATCAATATCTGGAGAAGTTCGATCTGGACAAAAACAGGAAGATCAATACCTTTTCCAAGGGCATGAAAAAACAGCTGGCGTTTCTGCTCGGCGTGTGTACACACACCAAATACCTGCTGTGCGACGAGGTGCTGGATGGCCTCGATCCGGTGATGCGTCAGGGCGTGAAATCCATCTTCGCCAAGGAGATGGATGAGAGAGGGCTGACGCCGGTGATCGCCTCCCACAACCTGCGGGAGCTGGAGGACATCTGCGATCACGTGGGACTTCTGCACAAGGGCGGCGTGCTGCTGTCCAAGGAGCTGGAGGACATGAAGTACAATATCCAGAAGGTGCAGTGCGTGTTCACGAACGCGGACGAGGAGAGGAAGGCGTTAGGCGGCCTGGAGATGCTTAAGAAGGAGCAGAGGGGTTCGCTTTGCACCTACACCGTGCGCAGCACCAGAGAGGAGATCGAGGCGCGGTTCGCCACGGTGGACACGGTATTCTATGAGGTGCTCCCTCTCTCGTTGGAGGAGATCTTTATCAGTGAAACGGAGGTAGTGGGCTATGACATCAAAAAACTCATTCTGGGCTAACAGCAGAGAAAATCAGAGACGCCGCGCGTGGGTGTGGATCGTCACCTTCTTAGGCATGTTCGTATCCGTCATGGGCAGACTGCTCGTGAACTTTAGCCGTGTCGATCAGTGGTACAGGGAGGGCAGGGTCATCAGCACCCGTGAGGAGTACGTGGATGCGCTGCACCGTCTGTCCGCGGAGATGCTGGGCTTCAACGATGTGCTGGCGGTCTTCTCGGCGGGGATGGCGGTGATCATCGCCATGCAGGGCTTCTCTTATCTGTGCGACAGGCGCAAGGTGGATCTGTACCACAGCGTTCCCGTGGATAAGAACCGGCGGTTCGCGGTGGTCTATGTGAACGGCGTGTTCCTGTTCCTGACAGCTTATATCGTGAATATCCTGCTGGGGCTTGTCCCGGCGGCAGCAAGAGGCGCGTTGAACGGCTTGGCGATGGCCGAGATCGGGATCGCCTTCGTGTGGCAGTTTTTGTTTTTCCTGGCGATCTACAGTGCGGCGGCGCTGGCGGTCATGCTGACGGGCAACCTGTTCGTCACAGTCTGCATGACGGGCACACTCCTGCTCTATGAGATCGTGTGGTTCGAGGTGAACGATCAGCTGCGATTCTATTTCTATGATACTTATACCGCGTTCTTCGTGGATCGGCACCCGAAGGTGTCCGTGCTGTACGACTATTTTGACACGGCCGGCGTCCTGTTGCGGACAGGCTGGAAGCAGGGGATCGGCGCGCTGGCACAACGGGTATTGCCATACGGTATCAAATGGATTATACTTGCAGTAGCGGCGACGGCGCTCGCCTGGTTCTGCTACCGCAGACGGCCCTCCGAGGCGGCGGGCAGGGCGATCGCTTTTCCGGCGCTGAAGCCGGTGCTCAAGGTGGCTGTGGCCGTGCCGGGCGCGCTGTTACTCGGCATCATCCTGTATGACGCCTCCTACCAGAACGATATTCTGACGGCGGCGGGCGTTTTGATCGGTGGCGCGGTGGTCTGCGCGTTCATGGAAGTCATTTACGACTTTGACATCAAGAGCGCCTTCAGGCATCCGGTCTCCGGCGGCGTGGCGCTGGCGGCGCTTGCGCTGCTGTGCCTGAACTATAAATTTGACTTTTTCGGGTATGATAAGTATGTGCCAAAGCAGGACGAGGTGGAGAGCGTCGCCGTCGATCTGGGCAGCGGTTACGCCAACTCCTTCTGGGATGAGGATTTCACCTATATCAGCGCGGATGAGTACGAGCGGGAGCATATGTTCTTAACCGACACGGCGCCTGTGCTTGCGCTGGCGGCGAAGGCGGCAGAGACGGACAAGTATGCGTACGGCGAGACGGATCTGGTGCGTTCGGTCTATGTGCTGTACCGCCTGAGATCCGGCAGAGAGATCGGCAGGACGTTCCTCGTGAATTTCAGCGATCCCGCCAACGAGGAACTCTTAAACCGCATCGTCGGGTCGCGGGAATATAAGGAAGGCTGTATGCAGATCCTGACGGATCGGCGCTCCTACGACTATGTGGAGAACATTACCTACAGCAACGGCTCGAGTCTGGCCTGGCTGCCACCCGAGGAGGCGCAAAAGCTGCGGGAGGCTCTCGTGGCCGATCTGGAGCATTTCGATTTTACGGCCGGCAGACGTCAGTGGCCCTGCGGCTGGCTGGAGGTGTCGTTCGGATATCAGGGTTACGCCTATGGCTGCGAACTGGAGGTCTACGAGAGCTTCACGAACACCATCGATTACCTGAAAGAGCGGGGCGCTTACTATCCGCTGCAGCTGGATGTATCGGATGTGGAGGAGATCGAGGTGACCGGAGAGTACCGATACCGCCAGACGTCGGACGGCACGAAGGTGTTTGTCGACGATCCGCAGGCGGAGGCCGTGGCGGCGGAACTGTACGCGGTGGACTTCTCCGATCCTGACGAGATGGCACAGATCCTGGCGGCCATATACCCGCATGAGAAGTTCTCGGGCAACTGGCACAACATGACGTATGAGCTGGATCAGGATTACGAGGTCACGATCTACTTAAAGCGCGGCACGGACTATCCGGGAGATCCCTACATGCGCAGTTTCAATTACCGCTTCTACGCGGGACAGGTGCCGGCGTTCGTGGCCGAGGCCGTCGAGAAGGAGGCGGAGAAGTAGCAGACGCCGTGAGGTGTCGACTCCCGCTGTCCGAACCGAAGGCGGTATGCCGGGCGCTGCCGGGGCAGAGTGTGCGTACACCGGCCGGCGGCGCGGGCATGATACCGGGTATCGGGCCGGAGACGAAGCCGTCGGCCGGCGCATGGAAATTATGAGAAAGGCATGATGCGAGATGGGGGCAGCAGAACCTGTGATCAGTGTCAGGGATCTATATAAGATCTATCGGGTCGGAGAGACGAAGGTGCGGGCCTTAAACGGCGTCAGCTTCACCATTGACAGAGGGAATTTCTGTTCCATCGTCGGCGCCTCCGGCTCGGGCAAATCCACGCTCCTCAACATGCTTGCGGGTCTGGAGCGCCCCACCAAGGGCGAGATCGTGATCGCGGGCGAGCACATGGAGACGAAGACGGAGAATCAGCTTGTGGCGTTCAGGCGGGAGCACATCGGCTTTATTTTTCAGTCCTTCAACCTGCTGGGAACGATGAACGCCGTCGAGAATGTGGCGCTGCCGCTCACTTTTCAGGGAATGGACAAGAAGAAGCGGAACGCCAAGGCGGAGGAGATGCTGGAGCTGGTCGGCCTGACAAAATACAAAAAGCACAGGCCGAACCAGATGTCCGGCGGACAGCAGCAGCGGGTCGGCGTGGCCAGAGCGCTGGTCGTCGAGCCGGAGATCATCTTTGCGGACGAGCCCACCGGCAATCTGGATTCCAACACCTCGGTGGAGGTGATGAATCTGATGAAAAAGGTCGTGCGGGAGAAGAACCAGACGCTCGTCATGGTGACGCACGACAATTATCTGGCCGGCTTTGCGGACATCATTCTGCGCATCAAGGACGGTAAGATCATTGAGATAGAAGATAAACGCGGCACAGGTGTCTCGGATGAGATCATAAGCGTACCGGGGAAGGATCGGGAGAAGCATGAATAAGAGAGAGAAAACAGAACATGGAAGAAGGGGCAGCGTGCGCGGACTGGGTAGGCTGCTGTTTGGCGTTCTGGCGGGGGCGGTCATCGCCGCAGCGCTGGCTGCCGGCGGCTTTGCGTCTGCGATGCCCTATGTGGAAGCCACCGCTGGCGGCAGCATCAGCAGCAATTCGACGGGGGCGGTCATCCGCACGTCCGACAGCCGGATCACCGATCAGGACAGGTCGGACGCGGATGCGGATATGCTCTACTATATGCAGAGCCTTGAAGTCCGTTACCGGCTCGACGAGACGGCCATGGAAAATCTTCACAAGGTATTTGACAGCGCGGTGTACTACATAGCCAATACCGAGATGTCCGTCACCGAGCTGTGGGCGTATGTCGCGCAGACGAAATCCACGATGGAGTCCACCGCCGTTGAGAAGGTCTCCATGACCACCAGCGAGTTTCTGCAGGTGGGCGACAACTGGGCGACGCCGACGGTGAGTTACGGGCAGAAGGTGGACATCGTCCTTCCGGTCATCAACTTCGGCACGGAGGAGCTGAACGATCTGGTCGTGGAGCCGCAGGTGTCCGCGGTGGTGACGGAGTGGCCGTTTGCCCCCGATGCGACGAGTTATATCCAGACGGAGTCTTATATTCCGGGCAACAGCACGAAGGAACAGGCGATGGCGAACAGAAGGGAGTTCACCTTCCACTTTACGGCCAGAAGCGATGTGATGACGGGCTATTATCCCCTGAAATTCAATGTCTCCTACACGAAAGCGGGCGTGCGCTGTGAAGAGCCCGCCGAACTGACGGTGTATGTCAAGACGGTGGGTAAGCCGGGCAGCGGCATCATCGGCGGCAGCGGGCAGGAGACGAGCGGCGCGAAGCCCCGCATCGTGGTGACAGGCTTCGAGACGGATCCGGCGGATGTGTTTGCGGGGGATACGTTCACACTGACGATCCATGTGCAGAACACCTCCAAGGACACGGAAGTGACGAATGTGCTCTTTGATATGCAGGCGGCGCAGGAGGGTGACGACAAGACAAACACATACTCGGCATTCCTGCCGACCAGCGGCTCCAGTTCGGTCTACATGGACAGGATAGGGGCGGACACCTCTGCGGACATTGTGATCGAGATGACGGCCAAGGCCGATCTGGCGCAGAAGCCGTACGTCCTGGACGTGAATATGAAGTATGACGCGGGCACGATGTTCGACCTGACGGACAAGGCCAGCGTCTCGATCCCGATCATGCAGGAGAGCCGTTTTGACACGAGCATTCCGGAGGTCGTTCCTGCCGATATCACGGTGGGCTCGCAGTCCAATGTCATGTTCAGCATTTACAATACGGGCAAGACGACCCTCTATAACGTGCAGGTGAAGTTCCATGCGGATTCCGTCGATGAGGCGTCGGCTTTCGTGGGAAATCTGCAGTCCGGCGCGACCGGCAATGTGGATGTGATGCTGACGGGGATCGCCGCGACGATGGACGACGGCACGGTCACGATGGAGATCTCCTACGAAGATGAAGCGGGCAACGTGAGCACGACGGAGAAGACGATCACGCTCTACGTGTCCGAGGAAGTCTATGACGATATGATGGCGGGCGATGATATGATGCTGGGCGGCGAGATGATGCCCGAGGAGGAAGGCGGATCGAAGGCCGGTCTGATCATCGGCATCATTGCCGCGGTGATCGTCGCCGCGGGCGCAGGGCTTGGCGTGTTCCTGACGATCCGAAGGAAGAAAAAAGCGGCGAAGCTTTTGACGGACGACCTGCTCGATCTGGAGGAAGAGATCTCCTCCGAGGGCGAAGATAAGGAGTAACGCCAAAGGGCGTAGTGGTGTGAGCTATGAAATTCCTTGACTTGCTGCGCATGAGCAGCGGTAATCTGTGGAAAAGAAAAGTGCGGACGATACTGACGGTCCTCGGCGTCGTCATCGGCGTGGCGTCCATCGTCGTCATGGTGTCCTTGGGCTTGGGACTCAGCCGCTCCATGATGGAGCAATATGAGTCCTACGGCAGTCTGACCCAGATCGAAGTGTATTCTTGGAGCAGCGAGACCGGCGAGGATATGCATCTGGACGATGCGCTGATAGGAGAGCTGGAAGGGCTGGAGCATGTGGAGTCCGTGTGGCCCTCCCTGCAGATGTCGGTGCTCGCCAAATACGGCGGCTACGAGGGGTATCTGCAGCTGTATGCGATGCCGAAGGAAGCCTTTGCGGAGATGAGGATCGATGTGGGGGAAGGCCGTCTGCCCGGTCAGGATAAGGAGCTGACCTTCTTCTACGGAAATCAGGTCCTGCAGAATTTCTACAATGCCAAGGGCTCGTCGGGACAGATGTGGGAGACGCCGGACATCGACCTGATGCGCGATCCGATCTTTATCATCTTCGACACGAGCGCATACTATGCGGCGGGCACGACGGACGAGAACGGGCAGACGCAGCCGATGCCGAAGAAATACCTGATCCCCGCCTGCGGTGTGGAGGCGTCGAACGAGGAAGTGTGGTCGCAGTACGGCTGGCAGACCCAGTGCGATATCGATCAGCTCATACCGGAGCTGAAGAAGATCTTCAAGAACAAGGTCATACCGGGGCAGCCGACCACCAAGTCGGGAAAACCCTACAAGGAGATATTCTATAACACCCTCTATGTCAACGTGGACGACATGAGCCACGTCGCGGAGGTGCAGACTTACCTGACGAATCTGGGCTATCAGACATACAGCCAGGCGGAGTGGGTGGAGGCCGAACAGAAGACGATGGGCATGATACAGCTCGTGTTGGGCGGTATCGGCGCGGTGTCTCTCTTTGTGGCTGCCATCGGCATCACCAACACGATGATGATGTCTATCTACGAGCGGACGAAGGAGATCGGCGTCATGAAGGTGCTCGGCTGCGACCTGCGCAATATCAGGACGCTGTTCCTGATGGAGGCGGGCTTTATCGGCCTGATCGGCGGCTTTATCGGCCTGATCCTCAGCTTTATCATATCGGGCGTTATCAACAAGGTGGCACAGGCGGCGCAGGGAGGACAGGAGTATGCGGTCAGCATCTCTTATATTCCTTTCTGGCTGGTGATCCTTGCCCTTGCCTTCGCGGTCCTCGTCGGCATGATAGCGGGCTTCTTCCCGGCGAGAAGGGCCATGCGCTTGAGTCCGCTTGCCGCGATCCGCAACGAGTGAGCGATGCGTGTCCTGATGCATAATAGAAGCCTCCCGTGCGCATACTAAGCAAAAAGTTGCGCACAGGAGGTTTTTTTATGGGTATGAAGTTGCGGATCGTGGATGTACATGCGAGGGAGATTCTGGATTCCCGCGGGAATCCGACAATAGAGGCCGAGGTGACGGTGGAGCGCGAGGTGGGCGGCACACAGTACACGGGCCGCGCGGCGGTCCCCAGCGGCGCCAGCACGGGGCGTTTCGAGGCGGTGGAGCTGAGAGACGGCGAGACGCGGTATTTCGGGCTTGGGACGACCAAGGCGGTGCATAACGTCAACACGAAGATCAGAGAGGCGCTTATGGGAATGAACGCCTTCGATCAGGGAATGATCGACAGGATACTGATCGAGCAGGACGGTACGGACAACAAGAGCAATCTTGGGGCAAACGCCACGCTGAGCGTCTCCATGGCATGTGCAAAGGCGTGTACACAGGCTATGGATATCCCGCTGTACCGGTATCTCGGCGGCGCGTACACGAGACTGATGCCCGTGCCGATGATGAATATCTTAAACGGCGGCAGACACGCGGACAACACGGTGGATTTTCAGGAATTTATGATCATGCCGGTGCAGGCGGAGAGCTTTGCCGACGGTCTGCGCATCTGTGCCGAGATCTATCATAATCTGAAAAAGATATGCAGCGACAGGGGTCTGTCTACGGGTGTGGGCGACGAGGGCGGCTTTGCCCCTTCCCTGCCGGACGCTTTTGCGGTGCTGGATCTGATCGTGGAGTCGATCAAGGCTTCCGGTTACACCCCGGGGCAGGACATCAAGATCGCGCTCGACGTTGCGGCCTCGGAGCTGTACAGCGAAGCCGACGGCGTGTATCACTTCGCGGGAGAGACGGAGATCAAGAAGAGGCGGAGCGCGGTGGCGGGCAGCCATGTGACGGAGTGCTATGAGGCCGGCAGCGGCTTTGACAGTGAGGCGCAGGTGCAGGAGATCACCAGAAGCACGGAGGAGATGGTGGCGTACTATGAGGAGCTGGTGGAGCGCTATCCTATCGTCTCTATCGAGGACGGTCTGGCGGAGGACGACTGGGACGGCTGGCAGATGATGACCCGGAAGCTGGGGGAGAAGATACAGCTTGTGGGGGACGATCTTTTTGTGACGAACACGAAGCGGCTCGATGCCGGCATCAAGCTCCGTGCGGCCAATGCGATCCTCGTCAAGGTGAATCAGATCGGCACGGTCAGCGAGGCGATGGAGGCCGTGGAAATGGCGCAGAAGAACGGCTACAAGGCGGTCATATCCCACCGTTCCGGCGAGACGGAGGACACCTTTATCGCCGATCTGGCGGTGGCGGTCAACGCGGGGCAGATCAAGACCGGAGCGCCCTGCCGCAGCGACCGCGTGGCGAAGTACAATCAGCTCCTGCGCATAGAGGAGGAGCTGGGGAACGTCGCGTGCTACAAAGAGCCGTTCAATAAACTTTAGAATTAGACAACCCGCCCGATCTGTAGTAACATGAAAGTGACACATGCGAAATACGGTGAAAGGTGTGGTGGCGGCTTGCAGATCCTAAAGAGCAACAGAGCACAGTTTGTATATGAGACACATGCACTGGTGAAATCCTTCTATCCGGCGTGGGATCTGAAGATCCTGACGCCGGAGTCTGTGGTTAAGGACAGAAAGATATCGGCGCTTCCGCCTTCGATGGAGCTGGAATTTCTGGACGACTGCGTGAAGTTCACTGTCTATAATAGTTTACATAACATTGAAAACACCTACACATGCTGGGACGTCGGCCAGGCCGACGCGGCCGCGTACAAGAATACGTTCGGGCGTTTTCTCTACACGTCCCTGCGTGAGGAGACGGGGATCTCACTTCCCTGGGGCAATCTGACGGGCGTCAGGCCGACGAAGCTCATCATGAGCATGCTGGAGGAAGGAAAAAGTGAGCAGGATATCGCTTCGTACCTCGAGGAGCAGCATTTTGTCAGCCGGGAGAAGATCGCTCTCGGCATGGAGATCGCAAAAAGGGAGGCCGAGATCCTGCGAACACTCCACTATGAGAACGGCTACAGCCTCTACATAGGCATACCCTTCTGCCCGACCACATGCCTGTACTGCTCCTTCACTTCCTATCCGATCAGCGCGTGGCGCGGGCGCGTGGGAGAGTACCTTGACGCGCTGGAGTATGAAATGGAGGAGACGGCCAAGCTCTGTCAGGGTAAGATCCTGGATACGGTATACATAGGAGGGGGCACGCCCACGTCCCTCTCTGCGGCGGAGCTGGACAGACTGCTCACGGCGCTCAGGCGCATATTCGACTTTGGCGCCGTGCAGGAATTTACCGTGGAGGCGGGGCGCGCCGACAGCATTACCGACGAGAAGCTGAAAGTGATGAAAAAGCACGGCGTGACGAGGATCTCCGTGAATCCGCAGACGATGCGGCAGAAAACGCTCGATCTGATCGGCAGACGGCATACCGTCAAACAGGTGACGGACGCCTTTCTCATGGCGCGCAAAGCCGGTTTCGACAATATCAATATGGACATCATCTTAGGACTGCCGGGAGAGACGGAGGAGGACGTACAGGCGACGATCGAGCAGATCCTCGTACTGACGCCGGATTCCCTGACGGTACACTCGTTAGCGGTCAAGAGAGCTTCGGCGCTCAACAAATGGATCGCGGAGAACGGGGTCACCGCCTATAACAATACGGAGGAGACCATGCGGATCGCGGCGCTCGGCGCGCGGTCTATGGGTATGTCTCCCTACTATCTCTACCGCCAGAAAAATATGTCCGGCAATTTCGAGAATGTGGGCTACTGCGCGGAGGGGAAATACGGCATCTACAATATCCTCATCATGGAGGAGAAACAGACCATCGTGGCATTGGGAGCCGGGAGTATCACGAAGAAAGTCACGAGAAGAACGTCGGCGGACGGCAGCGAAAATACCCTGATCGAGCGGTGCGAGAATGTGAAAGAGGTGGCCCAGTATATAGAGCGGATCGAGGAGATGGTCGAGCGGAAACGTGTGTTATTCAGTGAGTGATATAAATAAATATAAATACGGTTGCATATACGGTCTGCTGAAAAAATTCCGTTGATTTAACAGCCATTCCGGGTTATAATATCTCCGAGGTCATATACCTTTTTAGGGAATGGCTTTTGCATTTCCTATCACAAAAAGGAGGTTTATGGCTGAAGGATGCGGAAATAAAAAATGCAGTCTGCGCTGCAGATCAGGATGCCCAATATGATGACAGGGCAAAACGTCTGCTTGGAAATAAGATCATTCTGGCGCATATCTTAGTAAAAACGGTTGATGAATTTCACGGCATGAACCCCAAAGATGTAGTGCCTTATATAGAGGGCGAGCCGCTTATCGGCATTGTGCCGGTAGAGCCGGGGCTGACAAATGCAGAACGTAAAGAAAACGGGCAGTGCATTGTCGGGCTGAACACGGAAAATGCGGAGATCAACGAAGGGCTTTTGCGGTTTGACATTATTTTTTATGTGCGGATGAAAGACGGCATCTCACAGGTGATCATAAATGTAGAGGCGCAGAAAGATGAGCCGACAGGCTACCATATCTTAAATCGGGCAGTATTCTATGTGAGTAGACTGATTTCTTCACAGAAGGAGAGGGATTTTGTCAATACCAATTATAATGACATAAGGCGTGTATTCTCAATTTGGATTTGCATGGGAACAGAAGAAAACTGCATGGATTATATTCATCTATCGAATGACAAACTGATCGGTGATTATCCGTGGAAAGGCAGACTTGACCTGCTGAATATTGTCCTGATTGGTATAGCCAATGAACTTCCGGTGCATGATGATAAATATGAACTGCACCGATTGTTAGGGGCGCTGCTGTCAAAACAACTTACTTCTGATGAGAAACTAAACATTATCGAAACAGAGTATGATATTCCGGCAGAGGATAAATTAAGAAAGGATGTGAAAGTTATGTGCAATCTGAGTCAGGGAATTAGAGATGACACTTTAGCAAAAGTGATAATGAACATGCACAGAGATGGTGATTCACTAGAAAAGATAGCAAGGACTGTTGGAAAAACCGCAGAAGAAGTGCGAACTATCATTGAAAAAAAGAGCCTGTAATGGCATAATTACAGCAACTTAACAACACAAACAGTAAAGCAGCGAATTTGTTTCTGCATATGGGAACAATCCGCTGCTTTTTCTGTTTTCAGGGAAAGCGATTGCAACAGATCGTCTTTTTTTATATTTTATATGAGGCTGCCGCAAACGATTCAATTCATAAAAAATTTATTGCAAAAGCGGCGGAGACATCATAAAATCTAGTTAAGGAAGTATGAGTAAGCAAAGTGCCAACAGACATGGAAGCCGTTGTTTTCAGAATAACTATGTTTAGAATGCGCCATACTGACAAAGGAGGTGTTTCTTATGGCAACTTCAAGCATCACGAAGAATTTTGTTATATCGGGCAAGAGGCAGGTGGAGATGTTCGCCGATGCGATTGAGGAATCTGCCAAAAACCGCCCTGTTCAGATACCTGTATCCTCAAGAGAGATAAAAGGAGAAACAGAATTAAGAGAAATGATGCGGTTACGGAAAATGAAGGAGAGGAAAAATGCCGGAAAAGGATAAGTTTTTTTCTGTCCGAAAACCCGGATGTGGAGCGGCTTTTGAAAAAAGCGCCATAGAATTTGCAAAGAAGAACCAGTCGGTAACATACCTTGCCTTTTCAGTGGAAGCAAGAAACTGTTGGGATATTTTATCCTTGCGATAAAGCCCCTGACGGTTAGAGGAGGAACGGTAAGCAGCCAAAACGTGACCGACAGCCCAGAGAAAAATGATTTGACAAAAGCCCGTCTTATATGTATAATAAATCCTATTAGTTTGGTAGGAAATGGAACGGGCATGCGGTCGGACAGGATTTCTTGTTTTTGATATCAGAAAGAATCATATTTTTGTCATAAAACCTATCAAATTGATAGATATACTAAGTAAAAGGGAGACAAAAAAATGCCTCTTACCCGGCACGCTCCTAGATATAGTATTCGCAGCTGTCATTCTCCCTGCTGATGACATCTGCAAGCGTGATACCGTTCAGGTAGTCAAGTATGACTTCATAAAGGCCCTGATAGACGGGCAGGACGATACAGCTGCATGCATTTTCGCATCGGTTGGGAACATTGTCCATACAGCTTACAGGAGTGAGGCTGCCTTCCGCGCTCTCCAGAATCTCCCGGACAGTGATCTGGCTGGGGTGCTTTGCCAGCTGATAACCGCCCATGTGCCCTTTGTTGGCGAGGAGCAGATTGCTGCGGTTGAAGAACGGGATAATCTGTTCCAGATATTTTTTGGAAATATGCTGTCTGGCGGATATATCCTTCAGTGCGATAAAGCCTTCATTGTAATGCTGGGCCAAGTCTATCATCATGCGGAAAGCATACCTTCCGCGGGTGGAAATCTTCAAAGTGATCGCCTCCAAAATGCAGTATCATGTGGTTTGCTGTTTCAAAACTTATCTTACCACAGGAACGGTAGGCAATCAAGAACAAAAAGAAAAGGAAAATATTTTAACAAGGATACCCCGGTTCCGATAAATTGGGGCGAAGAAAGGAGAAAGCAATGGATTATGGTTTTGCAACAAGATGTATTTATGGGAACGGAAAGGATTACGACAAGGATAAAACGGGGGCGATCAGCTTTCCGATCTATCAGACGGCGACCTATGCGCACCCGGAAGTAGGACAGAGCACGGGGTTTGATTACAGCAGACTGCAGAATCCCACGCGGCAGCAGGCGGAGAAGATAGTGGCCTCCCTTGAGGGCGGCATCGATGCGCTGGCATTTTCTACCGGCATGGCAGCGATCACGGCGATGATGGAGCTGTTTGAGCCGGGGGATCATCTGATCACGGACACGGATATGTATGGCGGCAGTATCAGGCTGTTTGATCATGTGAATAAGAAGAACGGCATTTTATTCAGCCACATAGATTGTTCTGCGGAGAATGTGGAAGATTACATACAGGAGAATACAAAAGCGATCTTCATTGAAACGCCCACAAACCCGATGATGAATGTGGTGGATATCCGCAAGATCTCCAAAATCGCAAAGGAGCATGGCCTTCTTTTGATCGTAGACAATACATTTATGTCTCCTTATTTTCAAAAGCCTTTTGCCCTTGGCGCGGATATCATCGTCCACAGCGGTACCAAATTCCTTGGCGGGCACAATGATACGCTGGCGGGTTTTCTTGTGACGAATTCCAAGGAGATATCCGACAGGCTCCGGTTCCTGATCAAGACTGTGGGCTCGGGGCTTTCGCCCTTTGACAGCTGGCTGATCATCAGAGGGATCAAAACGCTGCCGATCCGCATGGAAAAGGCGCAGGAGAACGCAAAGGCTTTGGCGGAATATCTTTTGCACGAGCCGAAGGTGAAAAAGGTCTATTACCCGGGGATACCGGGCAGCAGGGGATATGAAATATGTAAAGCTCAGGCAAGCGGGTTTGGCAGTATGCTGACTTTTGAAGTGGAAAGCAGGGAGTTGGCGCTTCATATCCTGCGATCTACCAAGCTCATTCCTTTTGCGGAGAGTCTGGGCGGGACGGAGACCCTTCTCACCTATCCGACAACGCAGACGCATGCGGACGTGCCGGAAGAGGTACGGATCAAGAACGGGCTTACGGACCGGATACTGCGGCTTTCCGCCGGCATTGAAGATAAGAATGACCTGATCGCGGATCTAAGACAGGCAATAGAAGCTTTCGGATAAAGAGGGTGTTTGTATGCGGGAAGAAAAATTTGATTTTGATACGCCGATAGAAAGAAGGGGCACCGGCTGCCTGAAATATGATTTTGCCGTAAGGCGCGGACGGCCTGAGAATGTCCTGCCTCTCTGGGTGGCGGATATGGATTTTAAGACGTCGGAGAAGATCATCGACGCCATTCGCAGAAGAGCGGAGCACGGGATCTTTGGCTATACCGAGAGCGGTGAAAGCTATTTTGGCGCTGTGGCCGGCTGGATGAACAGGCGGCATGGCTGGGAGATAAAGGAGAACTGGCTCGTAAAGACGCCGGGCGTGGTATTTGCGCTTGCCATGGCGGTAAAAGCGTACACGAAGGCGGGCGATGGGGTCCTGATCCAGCAGCCGGTCTATTATCCGTTTACGGAGGTAATAGAGGATAACGGCAGAAAAGTGGTCAGCAGCGATCTGGTGTTGGGAGAAGACGGGAAGTATCATATTGATTTTGCAGATTTTGAGAGAAAAGCGGCCAAGGAGAAAGTGACCCTCTTTCTGCTGTGCAGCCCGCACAATCCGGTAGGCAGGGTGTGGACAGAGGAAGAGCTGTTGAAAATAGGAGAAATATGCCGGAAATATCATGTGATCGTCCTGAGTGACGAGATCCATGAGGATTTTGTGTGGGGAAACAGGAAGCATACGGTTTTCGCCGATCTGCGGCAGGAGTTTGCAGACATATCCGTTACCTGTACCTCTCCGGCAAAGACATTTAACCTTGCGGGGCTGCAGGTATCCAATATCCTGATTCCCAATGCGGAGCTCCGCAGACAGTTCAAAAAGCAGATCGCGGCAGCGGGATACAGCCAGTTGAACGCCATGGGGCTGACCGCCTGTGAGGCCGCGTACCTTTATGGAGATGACTGGTATGAGGAAATGATGACGTATGTGTCAGAAAATATCCGGTTCATGAAAGCTTATCTGGAAAAAGAACTGCCGCAGCTTGTCATGACGGAGCCGGAGGGGACCTATCTTGTCTGGGTAGATTTCAGAGGGCTCGGCCTGTCCGAAACAGAATTGGAAAGACTGATCGTGAGGAAGGCAAACCTGTGGCTGGATTCCGGCGCCATATTCGGAAAAGCGGGGGAAGGGTTTGAACGGTTTAATGTGGCCTGTCCGAGAGTCACTTTGGAGAAAGCGCTGGAACAGCTAAAAAGGGCGATCCGATAAGAAGATAAAAGGATCAATGAAATAAATAAAAAAAATGATTGACAGGTATAGGGTGAGGAACTATAATGGTTACAATGTCAAACATACAAAACCTATAAAAAAGATAGGTATAGAGGGTTGAAAGGATCGGGGCATGGGAGCAAACAGAATCGTAGAGAATTTCATAGAGCTTTCGGGTTTTGACAGCGAATCGTTCCATGAACAGGCGATAGCAAGATACATCGTTGACAGATTGGTTTCCCTGGGCGTCGAGGTCAGAACGGATACGACGGATGCGGCCTACTTAAAGGCGCATCCCGACAGCTTCCCGAATATATACGGTTTTCTGCGGGGGAACAGAGAGGGGACGCCGCTCCTATTTTCGGCCCATTTGGATACGGTGGCTCCCGGGAACGGCAAGAGGGCATATGTAACGGAGGATGGAAAGATCGTCTCGGGCGGAGACACCGTGCTTGGGGCAGATGACCTGTCAGGGGTCGTTGCCGTTTTGGAGGGACTGGAGCGGTTAAGAGAGGAAGGCCGCAAGCATTCTGACATAGAGATTCTCTTTACCGTTGCGGAGGAGCCGTTTTGCGAGGGATCGAGATATTTTGATTACGGCATTTTAAAGTCCAGGAATGCGTATGTGTTTGATCTGAGCGGTCCGGTAGGGCGGGCCGCAATATCGGCGCCGTCGATCATTTCATTTGAGATCGATATTGCGGGCAGGGGCGCCCATGCCGGCTTCGCGCCGGAGCAAGGCGTCAATGCGTTAAATATTGCGGTGGAGAGCCTGAAAGATATGAAGACCGGCCACGTCGATGAGGAAACCACCGTTAATTTCGGAACGATCGCCGGCGGGATCGCCAAAAACATCGTTCCGGAAAACGTGAGGATCACAGGGGAAGTCAGAAGCCTGAGTCATCAAAAAGCCGCTGACGAGGCGGACAGGATCCTGCACAGATTTCAACAAAACGCGAGGAAGGCCGGCGGGATCGCACATTGTTGCAGGAACGACCACATCAGGGCATTCAAAACAAACAGAGAGGAAGCGGTCGTAGAAAGATTCCTGAAGGCGGCAGAAAGCATTGGTATCAGCAGTCCAAAGCTCGTTGCCACCATGGGCGGAAGCGACGGCAACAGGCTTTGGGAGAACGGCATTCAGACAATGGTTTTGGCCTGCGCAATGGAAAACGTACATACGACCGGAGAGTACACCGTCATAAAAGAGTTGGAAAGAGCGGCAGAGCTTGCACTGACGCTTATGACGATATAAAACGACACAAAACGGAGGATATCACATGAAAAAGAAATTTTTAAGTTTATGGTTTGCCGCAGCGCTTGCGGCTGTCACCCTTACAGGCTGCGGACAGACAGCAGCCATATCCCAGGCTCCCGCTGAGGAGGAGACGCCGGAGACCTCGGCGGCCGCCCCGGCGGAGGACAAGGCGGCAGAAGATAAGGCGGCGGACGACAAGACGGCAGAGGACAACGGAACGTTAAAGGTGTCCTATCCCACGGGGAATATCCGGGTCGCGATCAATATCCTGGCGCTTGAAAAGGGCTACTTTGAGGAAGAGGGCGTAACGGTCGAGCCTGTCAATATCGCCGGCCAGGATGCGCTGACGGCGATCGCCGGGGACAATGACCAGCTTGATATTTTATGCGCGGGTTTTGTACCGGATCTTCAGGCGATCGGCTCGGGCTTGGATATCACGGTGATCGCCGGTACGGCGGTTGAGGGCGGCGCAGTGATCACCCAAAAAGGAAATGCGGAAAAGTATCGGAATGCTTCGACGATCCTTGACATCGACGCCGTTACGTCCGCAAAGCTGGGATACCAGAGAAACGAATCGGCATGGGTCATCACCCGCCAATATCTGCTGGACAATGGCGTGGATGCGCAGACGATAGCGGCGATCGAGGACGAAGCCACGGGCAATGTTTCCTATTTCGCGGATGAGACGGCCTTGGCACAGGCAGTCCAGAAGGGCACGGTGGATCTCGGATTCCTGCCCATGGAATATGCGCTCCTCTACGGAGATGCCTATGATCTGGAGGTGGTTACGCCGGCCGGCGCGCTGCAGGAGAATTATGTGTGCTGCCGTGAGGTCACGTCGTCGGCAAGGCTGGCCGAAAAGTTCGATGCGTTTGTGGCGTATGAGACGGCGAGGATCAGAGCCTTTGCGTATTACAAGCAGGGCGAGACGGATGAGGCGATCAAGGATGACGTCGTAAAGACGGTAGCGGCATATTCCGGCAAGGAAGCCGATTATGTGGAGACCTACCTCTACGGAGGGGTCACAAAGTATGCGACGGATCCCAACACGAATGGAATCGTCAAGTATGTGGAGGCAGCGGCGAACTCGGGCCTTCTTGCAAGCGCGGGAACGGATTTCGCGACCTATGACATAAAGCAGAATATTGATGTGTCGGCGTACGAGCAGGCGCTCGATGCGCTGGTGGCAAGAGAGCCGGAAAATGCATTTTATGCGGCGCTTTTGGAACAGTTCCATTCGGACAATTAAAGTTTGCAGAGGAAAACGGCATGGGAAAAATATATGACAATGTGTTACAACTGATCGGCAATACGCCGCTGCTGCATTTGAACAAGATCGAAGAGGAAGAGAAGCTGGAGGCAAAGCTCTATGCCAAGATCGAGGGACTGAATCCCGGCGGCAGCGTAAAGGACAGGGCCGCCCTGAATATGATCGAGGCCGCAGAGGCCGAGGGAAAGCTGAAAGCCGGCGGAACGATCGCCGAGGGGACCTCCGGCAATACCGGAATCGGGATCGCGCTTGTGGCGGCGGTGAAAAAGTACCATGCGGTCATCTGTATGCAGGAAGGGGCCGGCAGGGAGAAAATTAAGATCCTGAAAGCCTTTGGAGCGGAGGTTGCGCTCACGCCGAAGAATTCCGGCTTTGCACAGGCGGGATCTAAGGCAAAGGAGCTGGAAGAAAAAGAGGGGGCGTTTCGACCCGCACAGGGAGAGAACCCTCATCACCCGGAGGCTCACGAAAAGCATACCGGCCCGGAGATATGGAACGACATGGACGGTAAAGTGGACATTTTTGTGGCAGCGGTGGGAACCAGCGGCACATCCGGCGGGATCGGCCACTATTTAAAGAGGCAGAATCCGAATATTGAGGTATATGGGGTAGAGCCGGCAGGCTGCCCCGTGTTGAACGGCGGAGAGCCAGGCCCTCATAAGATCCAAGGCATCGGCGGCGGCGCTGTCTGCCCGATCACAGACCTTGCGCTGTACAGGGAGATCCTGCTCTGTACGGATGAGGACGCCTACCGATACACAAGACTCTGCCCGAAGAAGGAAGGGCTGCTGATCGGCATATCTGCCGGCGCAGCTCTCTGGGCGGCGGTCACTGTTGCAAAAAGGCCCGAAAATAAAGGGAAGAACATAGTTGTGCTCTTCCCTGACGGCGGAAACAAATATTTATCGAGCGATTTATTTGAGGAAGGATAGTGTGAAAAATCACACTGATGTGCTGATTTTTCACACGGGAGTTTGTGCCGGAGCGTCACAAATTCCCCTGATGGCAGACGCGAATTTGAGATTCGCGTCGCCCTGTCGCGAGCACGCTCCAGAATGGAGGATAAAATGGGAAACACATGTAACATATCGGACGCACTCGCAGGAGTACCCTACACGGACGAAGAGGCAAGACAGCACGCCGAGGAGGTCGGCGTAGATCCGAGACCGAAGGAAACGAGATCGGAGATCGATGACAGAGGCGCTTTCATCAGGCAGCCCAATGCCTTCATCAAGCCGTTCGGAGACGGGGAAGATGACAACAGGGCGGAGGCGGGACGCTATGCCATATATTGGGCGCACGGCTGCCACTGGTCGAACCGCCCCGTGATCGTGCGCGACATCTTGGGACTTACCGATGTGATCCTCGATGTGGCGACGACTCATACTGGCGAGACAAACGTATACGGACACGGCTTTGCGGATAGAAAGGATCACAAGGATCCTCTCTGCGGCGCCTATTTTCTGAGTGAATTTTATAAAAACGCAGATCCCGGTTTCACGGGGCGGGCTACGACGCCTACCTTCGTGGACATAAAGGAGAAGAAGGCAGTCAATAACGACTATCATCGGCTGACAAACTATATCGAAGTCCAGTTTCGGAAATTTCAGCCGGCGGATGCCCCGGATCTTTATCCGGTGAAGTACAGAAGAGAGATCGACGAGTTTAACGACTGGCTGTTCCCTACCGTCAACAACGGACATTATCGGATGGCCTTCTGCCAGTCATGGGAGGCTTATGACGAAGCGTATCGTGACTTTTTTGAGTCGGTCGAGAAGCTCGATCGCAGACTGGAGACGAACAGATTTCTGTTTGGCGATTACATAACCGATTCGGATATCCGGCTTTACGTTACCTTGGTCCGCTGGGAGACGAGTTACTACCACAACATAGGGCCGATGAAGAAGCGCATTACGGAATACAAGAATCTCTGGGGATATGTGAAGGATCTGTACAGCCTGGCAGTTTTCAAGAAGTACACCTTCTTTGAATTTCCCAAGAATGACACGAAAGGGCTTTTTGCAAGCTATCCGAAGAGGATCGCCGCGCAGGTCCCCTATGATGAGCTGTGGGCGTCGGACGGCTCCAGAAAAGCGCTTTCGGCGGATCCCGATAACGTGTACAAAAAGCATCCGGCGGGCGAGACCGCGGAAGCTTACCAGTCGGTCATCTCTGCGTCAAAGTGGAATGCCAGGGCTTGGGAGGACAGAGATCCCATGAACAGAACGTTGTCCAAGGATGCGGCAGTCAACGCGATCGAGTCAAAGCTCAGGGATTGATCGGCAGGGAGCGAGGTAACTACCATGAAGGTATATGAGAATGTGGCAGATTTAGTGGGAAACACACCGCTTGTCAGGCTGACGGGCTACAGGGAAAGGAAAGGCTTCAGCGCTCATATTTTGGCGAAGCTGGAATATTTTAATCCTGCGGGCAGCATCAAGGACAGGATCGGACTTGCGATGCTGGAAGAGGCGGAAGAGAAGGGACTCCTCAACAAGGCTTCCGTGATCATCGAGCCGACGAGCGGAAACACGGGGATCGGTATTGCCTCGATCGCGGCGGCAAAGGGATATCGAACCATACTTACCATGCCGGACACCATGAGCGTTGAAAGAAGGAATATCCTGAAGGCTTATGGGGCGGAGCTCGTGCTGACGGAAGGAGCAAAGGGCATGAAGGGCGCCATCGCAAAGGCCAATGAATTGGCGGAGGAGATCCCGCACAGCTTCATTCCGGGCCAGTTTACGAACGAGGCGAATCCGCTTGCGCATTACAGGACAACAGGGCCTGAGATCTGGCGGGATACGGATGGGGCAGTCGATATTCTGGTGGCCGGTGTGGGAACCGGAGGAACGCTTTCCGGCGCGGGCAAATATCTGAAGGAGCAGAATCCGGATATCCGGGTGATCGCGGTCGAACCGGCGGATTCTCCCGTTCTGTCCGGAGGCCGGCCGGGATCTCACAAGCTGCAGGGGATCGGCGCTGGATTTATACCGTATACGCTGGATTTGGATGTATACGACGAAGTGATCGCCGTTACCACAGAAGAAGCCTTTGAAACCGCGAAGATCCTTGCGAGAGAGGACGGCGTGCTGGCGGGGATCTCCTCCGGAGCCGCCCTGTATGCGGCCGAAATAGCGGCAAAAAGACCTGAGAACAGAGAGAAGAACATTGTGGTGATCATACCGGACAGCGGAGAAAAATATTTATCCGGAACGCTGTTTGACTGAAATGAGAGGGAGACATGGGCGAGAACATGAGGGATCTGTCGGACAGTCCCAATAAACTGGAAATAAGAGATGTGTCTTTTGACTACATAGACAAGAAAAGCAGATTTTCCGCTCTGGAGCATGTGAGTCTTGCTATCAAAGAGGGTGAGTTCGTATGTATCCTGGGATTGTCGGGGTGCGGTAAATCAACGCTGCTCAGCCTTTTGAGCGGACTGCACAAGGCAAAGTCGGGGGAGATCCTTTTGGACGGAAAGAGAATTACGGAGCCCGGCCCTGACAGGGCGGTCGTATTTCAGCAATATTCCCTGTTCCCGTGGCTCACGGCCAAGGGAAACGTGGAGTTTGGGATCCGGCAGAGCGGCAGGAAATATACCGGGAAGCAGCGGAAAGTGAAGGCGGAGGAGTATCTTGCGAACGTGGGCCTTGCAGGGGCGGCAAATAAGTACCCCGGCCAGCTCTCAGGCGGCATGAAACAGAGAGTTGCGGTCGCAAGGGCTCTTGCGCTGGAATCGGATGTCCTTCTTTTGGACGAGCCCTTCGGGGCGGTGGATCCCAAGCTTAGGCTCGAACTTCAGGAGCTTGTCTCAAGGCTCTGCACGGAGCACAAAAAGACGGTTGTATTTGTGACCCATGACATCGACGAAGCCATTTTGCTTTCTGACAGGATCGTGGTAATGGAGCCGGGAAAGATACGGACGATCTTGAACGTAGGCCTTCCCCATCCCAGAAGAAGAGAGGATCTGATCGGAACCGCCGCGTATGAAAACCTTCACAGAAAGCTGATAGCGAGCTTCTATGCCCATGTGGAGGATAACATTGATTCAGAGGTGATATTATGAAGAAGTTCCTGCTTGCGCCCGGCATGTATATCGAATTCGGGATCGCCACCCTGCTTTTTGTCATCAATATCGTTCTGACGCTCGCGCTGCCTTATTTTACCGTGCATAAGGCGTACTATGACAGCGCGGCCTACATCGCTGCCCTGAGCCTGATCTTTTTGATCTACGCGGTGAGCGTGCATATGAACAAAAAGAAAAGCACGTCGGATATCGCGGTAGTCATCTACGCATTTTTTGCCTTTTGGGAGGTGGCTTACAAAACGGGGGCAGTCAGGAACGATCTGCTGATCCCGTCACCTGAGGGCTTGTTTCATGTTTTTGTGGATAAACCGCAGGAGATCGGCGCGGACGTATTGGGCTCCCTGCAGCTTTTGTTCTGGGGCTTTTTATTGGCGGTCGTCCTCGGGACGCTGCTTGGCCTGTTGGCGGGCTGGATACCCAGAGTGAGGGAAGTACTGCTTCCGATCTCCAATGCGATCACGCTGATCCCGCCGCTGATGTTTTCGGCGTATATGATCATGCTGCTCTCCACGTTCAGGCAGGCGGCGGTTGCGGTAATTTTCTTCGCCGTGTTCTGGCCGACCCTGCAGGGAACGATCGCCAGGGTCGGGCAGATCGATAAGTCCATCATTGAGGCCGCCAGGACAATGGGAGTCGGGACCTTGGGAATGCTGGCCAAGGTGATATTTCCCTATTGTCTGCCCGGGATCATCAGGAGTATCTCGAAGAGTCTCCGGGGAGCGTTCATGTGCCTGTCGGGTGCGGAAATGCTCGGCATGAATCTGGGTATCGGATATTTTATCGAGAAATATAAGGGCTTTGCCGACTACAGGTGTATACTCGCCGGCATCGTGGTAGTCGGCGTCATTACCACGGTGATCGACATTGCCGTGAATAAGGTGGAAAGAATGGTGATCAAATGGGAAGTATAGGCATGCGGGCGATCAGAGTAGAAGATTCGGAATGGGCCAGGGCCGGGGTATATTATGTGCGCACGGAAGCCATGGTCTTGGGCTTTCACGTTCCTCTGGAAGGCGAATTTGCAGATGACACCAGAGAGTCGGAATATATTCTGGTGGTGGACGAGGAGGGCAGACCGCTGAGTACCAACAGGATCCATCTCATGCCCGATCAGGGCTTTGCCAAAATTGAGAGAGTGGCAACGATAAGCACGGCAAGAAGGCTGGGAGCCGGAAGGCTTGGCATAGAGGCGGCCGAGGAATGGATCTCGGAGAAGGGCTATCAAAGGATAGTCATTACGAGTCGTGAGGAAGCAGTTCCCTTTTATGAAAAGCTGGGATATAGAGCAAGGTACGACATGGATCCTAAGACCCTTGCGCCCAAAAAGGAGGGCGGGGAGGAGCCGGCAGGAGATTCGAGATTTGTCTGTATATATATGGAAAAGGCAATGGGGAAGGAGAAGCCCCGTTTATAAGATCGACGAAGCCAGTGAAGGGACAGCCCCGTTCCTGTGAACGGGGCCGTCCCTTCCGCTCTTATCCGAGATTTTGCTAAAGCCGGACTATCTCGCCAGCCAGCCGCCGTCTACGGCGATCGTAAAGCCGTGAACATACGCAGCGGCATCGGAAGCGAGGAAGACGGCCGCGCCGGCAATATCCTCCGGTGTACCCCAGCGCCCTGCGGGGATACGTCCGAGTATCTCGGCGCTGCGCTGGTCGTCACTGCGCAGATTGTCCGTATTGTGGGTAGCCATATAGCCCGGGGCTATGGCATTGACGTTGATGTTGTGAGACGCCCACTCGTTCGCCAGCGCTCTGGTAAGCCCCATAACGGCGCTCTTGCTGGAGGTGTAAGCGGGTACTCTGATGCCGCCCTGATAGCTGAGCATGGAGGCGATGTTGATGATCTTGCCGCCTTTGCCGTCGGCAATCCAGTCCTTTGCGAAAGTCTGGCAGAGGAAAAATACCATTTTTTCATTCAGGTCGATCACGGCATCCCAGTCGTCCACGGTGACATCGACCGCATCACATCGCTTGATGATGCCCGCATTGTTTACGAGAATGTCTACGCGTCCGAATGCGGCTTTGGCCTCTTCGACGATATGGGGGATCACGCCGATATCCGACAGATCGGCGATCAGCTCCGTGAAAGAGCCGGAAAAAGCGGCGATCTTTTCGGCGGTCTCCGCACAGCTCCGGCGCGCCACGCCGATCACGTTTGCGCCCGCCTGTGCAAACGCCACGCAGATGCCTTGTCCCAAGCCGGTGTTAGCGCCGGTCACGAGGGCTGTTCTGCCCGATAGGGAAAACATACTCAGATTCTGTTCAAACATAATGACACTTCCTTCTTTCCGATTAGATTTCAAACGATAACAATGTTATTATACCGAAAAACGAAAGAGAACGCAAATGTTCAGCCGCGCAATTTCCGGATCAGCTCGGTGACATTGATGGGTTTGGCGATAAAGTCGTCCATGCCGCTGCGAAACGCCCTGTCTCTGTCCTCCTGCGAGGTGTTGGCGGTACACGCATAGATCTTTACCGTTCCGGCGTCGGGACGGTTCAGCGCGCGGATCGCTTCGGCGGCCTCAAAGCCGTTCATCTCCGGCATCAGCAGATCCATCAGGATCACGCCGTATTCGCCCGGCGAAGATCTCTCGAAGGCTTCCACGGCCTTCCTGCCGTTCTCCGTGCGCAGGACCTGAAAGCCTTCCTCTTCCAGCAGCTCCGTCAGGATCTGGCCGTTCAGTTCATTGTCCTCTGCGATCAGGATGCGGGGGCTGCCGGACTGTGCCGCGCTGCCTGTTTCGGCGTCTTTTGCCGCCGCAGCTTCTAAGACCGGCGCGGCCGGCTTGGCCGTGAAAGTAAAGGTAAAGCAGCTTCCCTCTCCGAGCGCGCTTTCGACGGTCAGGCTGCCGCCCATACGTTTGGCCAGAAGAGAGCAGATGGACAGGCCGAGGCCCGTTCCCCCGTTGCCCTGCGAGACAGTGTCGCGCTCCTGCGTGAAGGGCTGAAAGATCTGTTTGCAGAAATCTTCGCTCATGCCGCGGCCGGTGTCGCGCACCCTGATCTGTGTCAGGATATCCCCGTGAGCGTCTTTGGTCTGGCTGCCGGACACGGTGACGGTGTCTCCCGGCTGCGTGTACTTGCGGGCGTTGTCTAACAGATGTAAGAGGATCTGCTGGATGCGCACGGTGTCACCGAGAATGCCCGGATAAGGAAAGTCCGCCGTGACGGTGAAGTGCAGCCCCTTGCGCTCCAGTCCGCCGCGCTCCACGGATTCCACTGTCTCCAACAGCAGATCGAGATCCAGAGGTTTTTGCTCCAGCGTCACCTCCCGGTCCTGCAGCTTGGACATATCCAGAATATTGTTCAGCAGGGAGAGAAGATACTGGGAGATATTGGAGGATTGTTTCAGGTAGGAGGTGATCTTGTCACGGTCGTCCGCGTTTTGCTGCATCAGATAATTCAGGCTGATGAGGCCGTTTAACGGCGTGCGGATCTCGTGGCTCATGGTGGACAGGAAATCGCTCTTCGCCTTGGCGTCCGCCTGGGCGCTGATCGAGCGGAAGCGGGCGCGCAGGGCCGTATATCCCAGAAGGCAGATGATGAGGAGGGCGATGCCGAGCAGAACGAGCGTGTAGCGGTGCTGATACATAAAATCGGCCGCCGTGTACTCATACATGTTTTCCAGTGTGCCGGACACCACGTAGGCGGATATCTCGCTGCCCGGTATCTGCGCGATCGACTTGTTGATGACAGAGATCAGGAGTTCCTTTTCGCGCCATTCCGGGGAAGAATCCTCTATCAGGGGCGTCACCGCGGAAAAACAGAGCTGGTCGCCCATCTCCATGACGGGGATCACCATCAGATCGTTGTATATGGGTTTGTAGAGCCAGTATTCCGTGACGTACTGGTTTTGGATCAGCAGATCCGCCTCGCCGTTTTTGACGGCGTCGAGACAGGCTTCCATCGTCGGATAGTCCGTAAACCGAAAATTCGGGTACTGGCCGGAGAGCACTTTCTTGATCGTCTGGGAGCCTGTGGAGATGGCGACGGTCAGGGGAGCGTCGGAAGCGAAGTTCAGACCCTCCTTCGCGACGATGACCTTCCGGCTGGACAGATAGGGATCGCTGATCAGGATCCCCCGTGCATGCTGGTTTTCGCTGTTGTATTCCACGCCGGTGACGAGATCGAACCCTTCCTGCAGCAGATAATCATAGGTCACCTGTCCTTCGGGGAGCTCCACATACTGAAAGGTCAGTCCGCTGATCTCGGCGATCCTGTCGAAGATCGGTCTGGAGATGCCGGCAAGTTCACCGTTTCCGTCACAGAACGACACGGGTCTGCGGTCGCGGACATAGCCCACCTTCAGCGGCTTGGCCTGTGCAATGTAGGCGCGTTCTTCCTCCGTAAAAGCGGCAGGCGGCGTTTCCGCTGCACGTGCCGTCAGCCCGGCGGCGCCGCACGCCACCGCAGCGGACAAAATGACCGCCGCTGCTCTGCATATTCCCCTTATCTTCACAATCGATCCCTTCTTTCGATCTCTCATCGTATATGCCGGTGCTCTTCTTTCGTATGCACTGCAAGAAACCAGTCTGATTGTAGCATAATCCGGCTGTCAGCACAAGGGCGCGGGCCGCACGACGGCTTTTTGCAAAGATTTCGCTATACGTTCTTGAAAAACACCGTAAAACAGTGTAGAATCGTAGCAGTAAAATGAAGCGGACATAGGAGAACATTATGACACTCAGCAAAAAGCCCGTGACGGGCATGAAAGATATCCTGCCGGAGGAGATGGAGATCCGTGACTACGTGATACGGATCATCAAGGAGACCTACGGAAAATTCGGCTTTACGTCGATCGAGACGCCCTGCGTGGAGAATCTCGCCAACCTGAACTGCAAGGCGGGCGGGGAGAACGAGAAGCTGATCTTCAAGATCCTGAAGCGCGGCGAGAAGCTGCGGCTCGGCGAGGCGCAGACGGAAGATGATCTGGTGGACGGCGGACTGCGCTACGATCTGACCGTGCCGCTCGTGCGGTATTATTCCAATCACGCATCGGAGCTGCCGTCGCCCTTCAAGGCGCTGCAGATGGGCAACGTGTGGCGCGCGGACAGGCCCCAGAGAGGACGGTACCGCCAGTTCATGCAGTGCGATATCGACATACTGGGCGAGGCCTCCAATCTGGCGGAGATCGAGCTGATCTTGGCCACGACCACGACGCTCGGCAAGCTTGGCTTTCGGGATTTTCAGGTTCGCATCAATGACAGGAGGATACTGAAGGCAATGGCCGCACACTGCGGCTTCGCCGAGGAAGATTACGATACGGTGTTCATCACGCTGGACAAGATGGACAAGATCGGCAGCCTTGGCGTGGAGGAAGAGCTGGTAAGCGCCGGTTACGCGAAGGAGCAGGTGGACAGGTATCTGGCGCTGTTTCAGGATATGGAGTCAGCCGATGACGCGGTGGGCTTCCTGTTCGACAAGCTGAAAGACGGTCTGGACGAGGAAGTCAAGGCGGGCTTTCGGGAGATCCTTGCGAGCGTGGCTGCCGTCAAGGGAGATTTCTTCGAGCTGGTATTCGATCCGACGCTCGTGCGGGGCATGTCCTACTATACGGGCACGATCTTCGAGATCGCCATGCCGCAGTTCGGCGGCAGCTGCGGGGGCGGCGGAAGATATGACGGCATGGTGGGGCGCTTTACGGGACACGATGTGCCGGCCTGCGGGTTTTCTATCGGCTTCGAGCGGATCATCCTGCTGCTCATGGAGAGCGGCTTTCAGGTGCCCTCCGCAGGGCGAAAGATCGCCTATCTCATCGAGAAGGGGATAGACGGCGGGCGGCTGTCCGAGATCATGGCACAGGCGCAGACACAGCGGGAGCAGGGCGACCAAGTGCTGGTGGCGCGGATGAACAAGAACAAGAAGTTTCAGAAGGAACAGCTTGCGGCGCAGGGATATGAGGATTTCAAGGAATTTTACAGGGAACCGTTGAAGACGGGACCGGTTGCATAGAGAAGCATCGACACATGAGGAGGATAGGAAAATGGCGGAGTCTATGAAAGGCTGGAAGAGAACCTGCAGGTGTGCGGAGCTCTCCACCGCGAATGTGGGGGAAGAGGTCACCGTGATGGGCTGGGTGCAGAAACAGAGGAATAAGGGCGGTATCATCTTTGTGGATCTGCGGGATCGATCCGGCATATTACAGATCATTTTCGAGGAGAGCGACTGCGGCGCGGAAGCCTTTGCCAAGGCGGAGAAGATGCGGAGCGAGTTCGTCATCGCCGTTGTCGGCAGGGTGGAGAGACGTTCCGGTGCAGTGAACGAGAATCTGAAGACCGGAGAGATCGAGGTGCGCGCCGCGCAGGTGCGTATCCTGTCCGAGGCGGAGACACCGCCGTTTCCGGTGGAGAACGACTCCAAGACGAAGGAGGAGATCCGCCTGAAATACCGGTATCTGGATCTGCGCAGACCGGATCTGCAGGAAAAGCTGATGCTGCGCAGTAAGATCGCTTCCGAGATGCGCTCCTTTATGGCGAAAGAAGGATTTCTGGAGATCGAGACCCCGATCCTGTGCAAATCCACGCCGGAGGGCGCGCGCGATTATCTCGTGCCGAGCCGTGTGCATCCCGGCAGCTTCTATGCGCTGCCGCAGTCGCCGCAGCTCTACAAGCAGCTTCTGATGTGCGCCGGCTATGACCGGTATTTTCAGATCGCGCGGTGCTTCCGCGACGAGGATCTGCGCGCCGACAGACAGCCGGAGTTCACACAGGCGGATATGGAGCTTGCCTTCGTGGACGTGGACGATGTGATCGATGTCAACGAAAGACTGATCAAGCACATATGCAAGGAGGCGATCGGTCTGGATGTGCAGCTCCCGCTGCCCAGACTCAAGTGGCAGGAGGCTATGGACCGGTACGGCTCCGACAAGCCGGACACGCGTTTTGAAATGGAGCTTACGGACGTCTCCGACGTGGTGGCAGACTGCGGCTTCGGCGTATTTACGTCTGCGCTGGCAAGCGGCGGCTCCGTCCGCGGGCTGAATGTGAAGGGACAGGCAGCCATGCCCCGCAAGAAGATCGATGCGTTGGTGGACTTCGCCAAGGGATACGGCGCGAAGGGACTTGCCTATCTGAGCATACAGGAGGACGGCAGTTACAAATCCTCCTTCACCAAGTTCATGACAGAGGAGGAAACAGATCGTCTGGTACAGGCGATGCAGGGCGAGAAGGGCGATCTGCTCCTCTTTGCGGCCGATAAGAAGAATATCGTATACAGCGTGCTCGGCGCTCTGCGGGTGGAACTGGGAAGACAGCTTGGCCTGATCGACGAATCCAAGTTCAATTTCCTCTGGGTGGTGGAGTTCCCGCTGCTGGAGTGGAGCGACGAGGAGAACCGTTACATGGCGATGCACCACCCTTTTACCATGCCGATGGAGGAGGACTGGCAGTATATCGACTCCGATCCGGGGCGCGTCCGTGCCAAGGCGTACGATATCGTGCTGAACGGCGTGGAGCTGGGCGGCGGCTCCGTCAGGATCCACCAGAACGACATACAGGAAAAAATGTTTGAGGTGCTGGGCTTCACGAAAGAGCAGGCCTGGGAGCGGTTCGGCTTTCTGCTGAACGCGTTCCGGTACGGCGTGCCGCCGCACGCGGGGCTGGCGTACGGGCTTGATCGTTTCGTGATGCTTTTAGTGGGCGCGGAGAATATCCGTGAAGTCATCGCTTTCCCGAAGGTCAAGGACGCCTCCTGTCTCATGACGGAAGCGCCGGGGACGGTGGATGCGGAGCAGCTAAACGAGCTTCGTATCGCGATCCTGCCGGAAGAAGCCGCAGAATGACAGATCGGGGGATCACAGTATGGCGAAGGACTATTATTTTATCTTTTACAGCGCGCTGGCGGTGCTCCTTCTGACCGGCGTAAGGCCGGCCGCAAAGGGTACATGGCATGAGGAGGCGCTTTCTCTGAAAGTATCGAAGGGGCTTCTGGGCTTCTGCGCTGCGGCGATCATGCTGCACCATATGTCGCAGACGATCTATTTTGCCAAGGAAGATCCCGGTATCCTGCTCTTTATGGTGGATATCGGCGTCTGCTTCGTGGGAATGTTCTTCTTTTTCTCCGGCTACGGGCTGTACAGCAGTCTGCGGGATAAGCCGGACTATCTGAAAGGGTTTCTGCGGCACAGGCTTCCGGCGATCCTGATCCCGTTCTATATCTGCAATTTTGCGTTTATCATCGGCTCCTGTCTGTGGGGCTTCAAAATGGAGGGGAAGGAGCTGCTTCCCTATCTGACGGGCGTGATCCTGATGAACAACCAGATGTGGTATGTGGTGGAGATATTTTTCCTGTACCTGCTGTTTTATCTGGTGTTCCGCTTGGTCAAAAACCGCGACGCCGCCTGTCTGGTGTACGGCGTCTGCGTCGTTTTGCTGATCGCGGGCAGCCTGTTCCTCGGTCATGACACGAAGACGCCAACGCAGGGGCTGTGGTTTCACGGAGAGTGGTGGTACAACACGACGTTCTTGATGTTTGTCGGCGTGCTTTTTGCCAGATGGGAGAAACAGCTCCTCGGCTTCTTTCGGAAATTCTATGGGATCTCGCTGATCCTTTCCGTGCTGTGTACGGCATTTTTCTACAACAGAACGATGTATATGCTGCAGACGGCCGGATACTGGCATGAGTGGACAGGCTATCCCGGCTACAAAGAGAAGTGGCAGACACTGGCGGTACAGACGCCGTTTGTGTTCTTCGTGGTGCTCACGGTCATTCTTGTGACGCAGAAGATCAGGCTTGGCAATAAGGCCATGGATCTTCTGGGAAGTATCGCGCTGGAGTTGTACCTGATCCACAATCTGTTCCTGACGTACATGCCGATCAAGAACAGGGTCGGCTATATCATAGCGTGCTACGCCGCGTCCGCTGCCGCGGCCGTGCTGCTGCACCTGATCGACAGGAAGCTGATCGGGCTGGCCGGAAAGGTCGGCGCAGGCAAGAAGCAGTCCCGGAAGGACTGAGGCGAAGAAGGAGAAAGCGGGTTATGGCGGGTCAGAATTTGGGTAATGCGCAGCTGGAAGCGCTGGCGGAAGAATTTGCGAAGGACAGGCAGAAGGAAAAGTATGCCGCGGTTATGGGAGTTTTGGAAAGCTCCACGGTGCTGGTGCCGATCATGCCGCTGCAGGGACTGGACGAGGAGACAAAACGGCTGATGCGGGAGGGAAAGCCCGTGCGGCTTCCGCAAAATGCGAAGATCACCCCCTGCCTTCTGCGCAAGGAGTCGGGGGAACAGCTGTTTCCGATCTTTACATCCGCAGCGCAGATTCCGCCGGAGCGCCGGAATACAGGCGTGCTTTCCATGCCTTTTCAGGTGTGCCTGTCCATGGTGATGTCCGGTCAGGCGCAGGTGACGACGATGGTCTTAAACCCTTTCAGCCACAATATGGTGATACCGAAAGAGATACTGGAGGTGGCGGTGAAGCGCAGGGACGCGGCGGGACAGCCGCAGACGATCCGGGTGACGGAGAAGCAGTTCGCGAAGCTGGTGTACGACCGGGTGGCATTTCAGCTTCTTCCGCAATATCTGTTTGCGCAGGGCGAGGAAGGGATCGGGAAGCTGCAGGGCGAGGCCGGACAGCTCCTTCTGAACTTGTGCAGGGAATGTTATCCCGCAGAGCGGAAGGAGGCCGCTGCGGTCACGGCGGAGGACTTCTCGGTGATGACGATGAACGTCACGGAAAATATGCAGCTTATTCGGGTGGACATGCCGGAAGAGAAGGACAAGCAGGGCGCATGTTACCGCATATACGTGACCCGCATGCAGGATACGAAAGAGGTGCGCTACTATACGCTGGAGCGGAGCGGGCAGGGCGATCAGATCGGCAGAGTGATGCCGGATCTGCGGCATGAGACGGTTGCGCCCGCGCCGGAGAACGGGGCGGAGATCGAGGCGGTGATGGCGCTTGCCGCGCGCACGTAGGAGAAACAGCGTATGAAGGACGTTCTTTTTTATCTGATATTTGCCCTGTCTTCCATTACCTATTTTGTCGGTCTGAGTTCTATCAGGAAGACCGGCAGGAGGGGCGTGATAGACAGGCTCTATTTTCTTTCCACGATGTTCAGCGGGGGCTGGGGCCTCTTTATCGGGCTGGTGCTGATACAGACCGACAAGGATCTGGCGGCGCTGTTTCGGGCGGTCGGCATGATACATATCTTCGGGCTGCTGATCTGCTTTACCGATATGATGATCTTCTGGTCAAATATCGGCGGCCGGATGAAGCGGTGGTCGGCGGGCTTCGTGTGGCTGAGCGTGCTCCTCTATCCTTTCGTGGTACGGCGGGAGAACGTGGTCTTTGAGATGACGGCCTACGGCATGTCCTATCGGATCCGGCCGGGCTTTTTCAGTGTCGCCTATGTGGTATTCTGCGCGGTCGTCGCGGTCGATCTGTTCTGTCTGAGCGTCTATATGGTGCGCAGGTCCGTCAAGAGAAGAGAGAAGGACATCGCATACTGGCTGCTATTGTGCGTCGTGATCGTGGGCTTCGGGTGCGCGCTGGACACGTTCTTACAGATCCTCGGGTTTTCTGCTTTGCCGGCGAGCACGCTGGGGCAGTTTGCGGCACAGGTGGTCCTGTGCAGGACCTATCTGTTCTACAACGGTTCGCGGGTGACGCTAGAGAATATGTCAAAGTTTGTCTACTATTCCGTGGACGAGCCGGTGTTTCTGTTCGACGAGGCAGAGCGGCTCTGCATCGTGAACAACGGCGCCACGATCTTTCTGGGGCTGAGCGCGGAGGAGTGCTGCAAGCTGCGGCTGGAGGATATCTTTGTGCTGGAGCGCGACGCGTTTAGTTCCGCGGGAACAAGAACCGGGTGGAGGCGCGCTGCTGGCAGAGGAACAATATCTGCAGCATCAGCATCGATAAGATCTATGACGACTATCAGGATATCATCGGCTATATCGTTATCGTGCATGACGTGACGGAGCGCGTCCGTATGCTGGAGCGTCTGGAGCGGGAAAAACAGCGCGCGGACAAGGCGAATGAGGCGAAGAGCACGTTCCTTGCCAATATGTCGCACGAGATCAGGACGCCGATCAACGCCGTGATGGGCATGAACGAGATGATCCTCAGGGAGAGCGCGGAGCCGGCCACGCTGGAATATGCGAAAAACATTCAGAGCGCCAGCAAAACGCTTCTGGTGATCATCAACGATATCTTGGATTTCTCCAAGATCGAATCGGGCATGATGGAGCTGGTGGAGGAGCCGTACTCCCTGAAAACGCTGCTGAAGGATCTCTGGACAGAGTGCATCGCGCGCGCGAAGGACAAGGGGCTCGCGCTCACATTCAACGTGCCGGAGGACACGCCGGACGACCTGTTTGGCGACGAGGTGAGGGTCCGTCAGGTGATCCTCAATATTCTGACCAATGCAATCAAATATACGATGAAGGGAAGCGTGACCCTGACCGTCGCCTATGAGAAACAGGCGCAGGGCTTGGTGAAGCTGTCTTTTGCCGTGGCGGATACCGGCATCGGCATCAAACAGGAGAATATCGGCAGACTGTTCGGCAAGTTTGACCGGGTCAACGAGGAACAGGTACACGCCATAGAGGGCACAGGGCTGGGGCTGAGCATCGTGGATAAGCTTGTGACCCTGATGAACGGCACGGTGACGGTCGAGAGCGAGTATGGCAAGGGCTCCGTATTTACCGTTATCCTGCAGCAGAAGCTGAACGGCGAGGCGACCGTCGGCTCGCTGAAGGAGCAGCCGGAGCCGCGCGGGGAACAGGTGTCGGCCGGGCCGCTGTTTGTCGCGCCGAACGCCAAGGTGCTGGCGGTCGATGACAACAAGGTCAATCTTGCCGTGATCAGAGGACTCCTGCGCAAGACCAAGGTGCAGGTCACCTGTGTCACGAGCGGCAGAGAGTGTCTGGAGGCCGCAGCGAAAGAACGGTATGACGTGATCCTGTTGGATCACATGATGCCCGTGATGGACGGCATCGAGACGCTCGAGGAGCTTAACAGGATGCCGGACAACAGGAGCAGAGATGCGAAGGTGATCGTGCTGACCGCCAATGCGATCGCGGGAGTCCGCGAGATGTATCTCGAAAAGGGGTTTGACGATTATCTGGCCAAGCCTATTGAGGGGGCTGCGCTGGAACGGCTTCTGGTGAAGTATCTGCCGCCGGAAGCATGATCAGCACTTTCACGATACGGTTATCCTGTACGCCTTTGGCCTGCAGTGTGATACCGTTGTCCAGCTCTATGGTTTCGTCGTCCTGCGGCAGACGCTCCAGTTTGTCTATCATGAGTCCGCCCACGGAGTCATAGTCCTCGGAGTCCAGTTCGATATCCAGCGCGTCGTTGATGTCGCTGAGTTTCATCTGCGCCTCCACGAGATATCGGCCGTCCTCGAGCTCTTGGATCAGTTCTTCCTCGTCCTCATCGTACTCGTCGCGGATCTCCCCGACCAGCTCCTCTATCATGTCTTCCATTGTGATCATGCCGATCGTTGCGCCGTATTCGCTCAGCACGAAAGCGATGCTCAGCGATCTCTCGCGAATCTCCATGAGCAGATCCGCCACCCTCTTATACTCGTAGGTGTAGTAGGCTTCGCGCAGGATCTTCTTAAGCTGGAATTTTTCCTTGTCTTTGACGAGAATAAAATCCTTGATGTTGACCACGCCGATGATATGATCGGGGTCTTCGTCGTAGACGGGGATCCTTGTGAACATCGAATCCTGAAAGGTGGACAGCAGTTCCTGATAGGTCGCGTCGATCGGAACGGTGGTCATCTGTATGCGGGGGATCATGATGTCCTTGGCGACCGTGTCGCCGAAGTCGAACACGTTGTAGATCAGTTCCCGCTCCTCGGACTCGATGACGCCGTCCTCGTGGCTTACGTCCACATAGGTCTTCAATTCTTTCTCGGTGATGCTGAAGGTGTTGCCGTCCGAGCTGATATGTAAGAAGCGCAGGATCCAGTTGGACAGCTTGTCGATAAGGAAGATGACGGGCGTCAGCACGATTGTCAGCGCGCGGATCGGGCCGCCGTACATCAGGGTGATCCTTTCGGACCGCTGCATCGCCCAGGTCTTGGGTATGATCTCGCCGAACATGAGCACGAGGAAGGTCAGGACGCCGGTTGCGATGCCGACGGCGTAATTGCCCCAGAGCCTGATGGCGAATGTGGTCGTGACCGAGGAGGCGGAGAGGTTCACGATGTTGTTGCCGATCAGCACGGCGCTGAGCATCTTGCCGTAGTGATCCAATATGGTCTGCACTCTGGCAGCCCGCTTATTCCCCTCCTGAACGAGCGTGCGTATCCGCACGCGATTGACTGTCGAGAACGCCGTCTCGGCAGATGAGAAAAATCCCGATAAAAAAACGAGAGAAAGCAGTGTTACGAGTTGTATGACACCTGTGGTATCCAATGAAAGATTCACTCCTTGTTTGTGTGATGATGTATCCGGGCCGTTTTCGTGTGAACGGAAACGGACAGTTACAGAAATATTACTATGGAATGCGAGAAGGTGTCAAGTTTTTCGGGTATGATGAATATACATTCGTATAGACGTAGATCCTGCGGAGGCGGCGCAGGGCCTTCCGGCGGGATCGGGCGGCGGAGAAACGAAGAAGGAGAATAAGATGGGGAAAAAGGAGATCTATCTGGAGAAAGTAGTCTTTATCACAAAGTGTATGCTGGCGGCATACGTCCTGACGGCGGGGCTTCTTTTGCTGCTTGCCTTTCTGCTGTACAGGTTCGGCCTGTCCGAAAAGACGGTGTCCCTGTGCATCATCGGCATCTACATAGCGGTCACTTTTGCGGCCGGTCTTCTCGCCGGCAAACGTGCCGGACGGAAGAAATTTCTGTGGGGGCTTGCCATGGGCGTCGCGTACTATGCGATACTGGTGATCGTCTCCCTCATTGTCAACAGAGGTCTGCAGGATGTGTCGAACAGCATGGTGACGGTCTTTTTCCTGTGCGCGGGAAGCGGCATGTTAGGCGGCATGGTGAGTTAGGAGGACAAAAAATTAGAAAAATGCTTTTCCTATTGAAAAAAGTATGGTACAATAGGCGAAAAGCAGAATACGCGACGAGCGATAAACGGAGGATACGGTATTATGAAGCATATTAAGACATTGAGCACAAGAGATATGAAAGAGTCCATGAAGAAGGGCGGCTGCGGCGAGTGCCAGACTTCCTGCCAGTCCGCATGCAAGACGTCCTGCACGGTAGGCAACCAGACCTGCGAGAAGGCCAGATAACGGGCCGGCGGGTTTCAGCTGAAGAGAGAGGAATTATATACGAATCATAAGCAGCGATCCGGTATCGCTGCTTATTATGCGTTTATATATCCGGGTTTAGGAGAACAGAAGTGATACATCAATACATCAATAACGGATATCATATCGTGCTGGACGTCAACAGCGGCAGCGTACACGTGGTGGACGAGGCAGCGTACCGCGCGATCCCGGCCGTGGAGAAGGCGCTTGGCGCAGGAAAAGAGACGGCGGAGGAGATCGGCGCTTACGTGGCGCCGGAGCTGTCGGATATGACGGACGAAGAGATCGCCGAGACGGTTGCGGAGATCCTCGCTCTGCGGGACGCCGGCATGCTGTATACGGAGGACATCTACGAGAAGTATATCGACAGCTTTAAGAACAGGGAGACGGTGGTGAAAGCGCTGTGTCTCCATATCGCGCATGACTGCAATCTGGCCTGCAGATACTGCTTCGCAAAGGAGGGAGAGTACCACGGCAGACGGGCGCTCATGAGCTATGAGGTGGGAAAGAAGGCGCTTGATTTTCTCGTGGCGAACTCGGGGAACAGGGTCAATCTGGAGGTGGATTTCTTCGGCGGAGAGCCGCTCATGAACTGGCAGGTCGTCAAGGATCTGGTGGCTTACGGCAGGAGTCTGGAGAAACCGCACAACAAGAAGTTCCGCTTTACGCTGACGACCAACGGCGTGCTGCTTGACGATGAAGTCATGGAGTTTGCCAACAGGGAGATGGCGAACATCGTCTTAAGCATCGACGGGCGAAAGGAGATACATGACCTGATGCGTCCGCACAGGGGCGGGCAGGGAAGTTATGACGAAGTCGTGCCTAAGTATAAGAAGGTGGCCGAGAGCAGACATCAGATGAACTATTATGTGCGCGGCACGTTCACGAGGCACAATCTGGACTTCGCCGAGGACGTCAAACATCTTGCCGACGAGGGTTTCGAGCAGATCTCCATGGAACCGGTGGTGGCGCTGCCGGAGGAGGAGTACGCGCTGCGGGAAGAGGATATCCCGGCGCTGCTCGCGGAGTACGATAAACTGGCGCTCGAGTATATCCGCAGAAAAAAAGCAGGAAAAGGTTTTCAATTTTTCCATTTTATGATAGATTTAGAGGGTGGCCCGTGTGTCGCCAAGAGACTGTCGGGCTGCGGGTCGGGGACGGAATATCTCTCCGTCACCCCATGGGGCGATCTGTATCCGTGTCATCAGTTTGTCGGACAGGAAGAGTTCCTGATGGGGAACGTGGAGGACGGCATCGTCCGGACGGATATCAGAGACGCTTTTAAGACCTGCAATGTGTATTCCAAGGAGAAGTGCAGGGAATGCTTTGCAAAGTACTACTGCAGCGGCGGGTGCGCCGCCAATGCGTACAACTTCAGCAAAGATATCAACGGTTCCTACGATCTTGGCTGTGAACTGCAGAGGAAGCGCGTTGAGTGCGCGATCATGATAAAAGCGGCGCTTGCCGATGAGGAAAAGGAGAAGATATTATGAAAAAGAGCAGAGCGGTTATAAGTCTGATTGTGTATGTCCTGATACTCGGACTGCTTGGTTATACGGCGATCTTCGGCATCGGATCGGACAAGTCCGGCTCGGCGTCGAGCATCAAGCTGGGACTTGACCTGGCGGGCGGCGTCAGCATCACCTATCAGGTGGTGGGAGACGAGAATCCCAGCTCCGAGGATATGAGCGATACGATCTATAAGCTGCAGCAGCGTGTGCAGGGCTACAGCACGGAGGCACAGGTCTATCAGGAAGGGGACGATCGTATCAACATCGAGATCCCCGGTGTGACGGACGCCAACGCGATCTTGGAGGAACTCGGCAAGCCGGGCAGCCTGTACTTTATCTCACAGACGGACAGCGAGGGCAACGAGAACTACACGGGCGGTCTCACGATCGACGCGGACGGCAATCTTGTCACGCAGTATGTGCTCAACAAGACGATCGACGAGCTGCTTGCCGACGGCTCCGTTATCATCACAGGTACGGAAGTGGTGGACGCACAGGCGAGGGCACAGCAGGACCAGCAGATGGGCAACGTGGAGAATGTGGTGACACTGACGCTGAACGATACAGGCGCGGCGGCTTTTGCGGAAGCGACCGAGAAGGCGTACAACAACGGCGAATCGATTGCGATCTATTATGACGATGCCATTGTCAGCGCACCCACTGTCAACGCCGTCATTACGGACGGCAACGCCGTCATCACGATGGGTCAGGGCGGCGCGGAGGAAGCGCAGCGGCTCGCATCTACTATCCGCATCGGCGGCCTGAAGCTGGAACTGGAGGAGCTGCGCTCCAATGTGGTCGGCGCACAGCTCGGCTCGGAGGCGATCCACACGAGTCTGATCGCGGCGGCGGTCGGTTTCGCGCTGGTGGTCGTATTCATGATCGCAGTCTACTATATAGCCGGCTTTGCGGCGTCACTGGCGCTGTGCCTGTACGCGGAACTGACGGTGATACTGCTTTACGCGTTCGAGGCGACGCTGACGCTGCCCGGTATCGCAGGTATCATTCTCTCCGTCGGTATGGCGGTGGATGCCAATGTCATCATCTTTGCGCGTATCAGAGAGGAGCTGGCCACCGGCAAGACGGTGCAGTCGTCCATTAAGATCGGTTTTAACAAGGCGCTGTCCGCCATTCTGGACGGCAATATCACGACCCTGATCGCGGCTGTGGTGCTCTATTTTATGGGAAGCGGAACGATCCGGGGATTCTCCGTCACCTTGATGTTAGGTATCATCATTTCCATGTTCACGGCGCTGTTTGTGACGAAGTTCCTGATCAATGTGCTGTATGCGCTGGGTATCCAGAGCGAGAAGGCGTACGGCGTGGGCAAGGAGAGAAAGACGATCGATTTCCTCTCCAAGAAATATCTGTTCTTCGGGCTTTCGGCGGCGGTCATCGTGGCGGGCTTCGTCGTGATGGGTGTCAATAAGGCAAGGACGGGTATGCCGCTCAACTACAGTCTTGACTTTGTGGGCGGTACTTCCACGACCATGACGCTGAATGAGGATATGAGCATAGAGGAGATCGACGCGCAGATCGTGCCGCTGATCGAGGATATCACGGGCGACGCCAATGTGCAGACGACTAAGGTCGCTGGCTCCAATCAGGTCATCATCAAGACGAGGACGCTGAATGTGGAGGAACGTGAACGGTTCGCCGACACGATGGCTGCAAACTTCGGCGTGGATAAGACCGGCATCACCGCGGAGACGATCAGTGCGACGATCAGCTCCGAGATGCAGTCGGATGCGGTCAAAGCGATCATCGTCTCCACGATCCTCATGCTGTTATATATCTGGTTCCGGTTCAAGGATATCCGCTTCGGCGCAAGCTCCGTGCTCGCGCTGTTACACGATGTGCTCGTCGTGCTCGCTTTCTATGCGGCGGTGAGAGTGTCCGTCGGCAATACGTTTATTGCGTGTATGCTGACGATCGTGGGTTACTCTATCAACGCGACGATCGTTATCTTCGACCGGATCCGTGAGAATCTGCGCGGCAGACGGGACAGAGATGACTTGCAGGAACTGGTGAACAGGAGCATCACACAGACCTTGTCCAGAAGTATCTTCACTTCCCTGACGACCTTCTTCATGGTGGCGGCGCTGGAGGTGTTCGGCGTGTCGTCTATCAGGGAGTTTGCGCTGCCGCTGATCGCGGGCATCATATGCGGTACCTACTCGTCTATCTGCCTGACGGGCGCGATGTGGTTTGTGTTCCGCACAAAATTTGTGAAGAAAGCTGCAAAATAGATCCCGTACGGCGAAAAGCGTACGGAGAAGACGGAAGGCGTTCTGTTTGTCGCAGAACGCCTTTCTGAAAGTAGAGGGCCGGTACGGCCGGAGCGAATATGGCAAAATGGGTCGTCTCCGCGAAGAGAGCGGATTTTGCCGCGACAGCGGAAAAATTTCATATCGATCAGGTGATTGCGAGGATCATACGCAACAGGGATATCGTCGGCGATGAGAATATCGACAGGTTCCTGAACGGCACGCTGGCGGATATGCACCCGCCGCGCCTTTTAAAGGACGCAGAGCGCGCTGCGGAGATACTCATGGACAAGATCCGGGATCGCAGAAGGATACGCGTGATCGGCGACTATGACATCGACGGTATCTGCGCTTCGTATATCCTGCTTGCCGGTCTGCGTTTTCTGGGCGCGGATGCGGATGTGGTGATACCGCATCGGATCCATGACGGCTATGGCATGAACGATCACATGATCGAGGAAGCGCAGGAGGCCGGCGTCGATATGATCCTGACCTGCGACAACGGCATCGCCGCAGGCGCGCAGATAGCGCTTGCGAGATCCCTCGGCATGACGGTGGTGGTGACGGATCATCACGAAGTGCCCTACGAGACTAAGAGCGACGGCACAAGAAGAGAGCTTCTGCCGGCTGCGGACGCGGTCATCGATCCGAAACAGGAGGCGTGCGGTTATCCCTTTGACGGCATCTGCGGCGCGGTGGTGGCCTACAAGCTGATGCAGGTGATGTTAGGCGAAAAGCCGGGCGGGGAAGGGCAGACGCTTTTGCAGGAACTGCTTGCTTTCGCGGCGTTTGCCACTGTGGGCGATGTGATGGAGCTGGTGGACGAAAACCGAGTCATCGTCAAGTACGGGCTACGCCGGATCGCCGGATCCGCCAACAGGGGTATGCAGGCGCTGCTGACCGTGTGCGGACTGCGGGACAGGCCGCTCTCGGCGTACCACATCGGCTTCGTTCTGGGGCCGTGCCTCAATGCCACGGGCAGACTGGACACCGCGGACAGGGCCCTGCAGATGTTTGCGGCCGAAGACGGCGCCGAGGCCGTGCGGATCGCGGGTGAACTGAAGGAACTGAACGACAGCAGGAAGAATATGACGCTGCAGGGAACGCAGCGCGCCGTCCGGCTGATCGAGGAGAGCGATCTGCGCGGCGATAAGGTGTTGGTCGTGTACCTGCCCGACTGTCATGAGAGTCTGGCGGGGATCATCGCAGGGCGTATCAGAGAGCGGTACGGGAAGCCTGTCTTCGTGCTCACGGACGCGGAGGACGGCGTCAAGGGATCGGGGCGCTCCATAGAGACGTACCACATGTATGACAGGATGAGCGAGTGCAAGGAGCTGTACACGAAGTACGGCGGGCACAAAATGGCGGCGGGCGTCTCCATGCCGCGGGAGAATGTGGAGCGCTTCCGCCGGTATCTGAACGAACACTGCGGTCTGTCCGAGGAAGATCTCGAGGAGAAGATACATATCGACGTGCCCATGCCGATGTCCTACGTGACGCCGGAGCTTGTGCGGCAGCTGTCCGTGCTCGAGCCCTTCGGCAACGGCAATCCGAAGCCGGTCTTTGCGCAGAAGAATCTTAGGCTTGTCAGGGGAAGGATACTGGGGAAGAACGGCAGCGTGGGCAGATATACCGTGGAGGATCAGGAAGGCAGACGGTTTGAAATGCTGTATTTCGGCGATCTGGAGGTATGGCATGCCTTTTTGCGGGCAAACTTCGGACAGGACGCATGTGAAAGGCTGTACGGAGGGAGCGGCGGCAGTATGCGGATCCATGTGATCTACTATCCGGAGCTGGACGTCTATCAGGGCAGGGAACGGCTGCAGATGATCATGCAGGACTATTGCAAAGGAGATTAAGACGATGCAGAAAATCATGACCGTGACGTTGAATCCCGCGGTGGACAAGACTTACACGACGCAGGGCGTCATCGTGGGTCAGGTGAACAGGATGCGCACCGCCGTGAAGATAGCGGGCGGCAAGGGCGTCAACGTGACAAAGATACTCAGGCAGTACGGCTATGAGACTGCGGCGACCGGATTTCTGGGCGGTTACAGCGGCAGGTTTATCGAGGAGGAGCTCGCAAAGCGCGGGGCCGAATGCCGTTTCGTCCATGTGGCGGGCGAGACGCGGAGCAATATGAACATTCTGGCGGACGACGGATTCGTCACGGAGATCCTTGAACCCGGCCCGGTCATCTCGGCGCAGGAGAAGGAAGCCTTTTTCGAACAATATGACAGTCTGCTGGCGGAGTGTGCGTTGGTGATCCTGTCCGGGTCTGTGGCGCAGGGGATCGAAGATGCCGTCTATGCGGAGCTGATCGTGCGCGCACAGGGCGCGGGTGTGCCGATCTGGCTGGATTCCAGCGGGGAGCCGCTTCGGCTCGGTATGCGCGCGAAACCGCAGACAATCAAGCCCAACTGGAAAGAGCTGGAGTATGTCATGGGACACAGGATCACGGACCGGCGAGGGATCGCGGAGGCGGCGCGATCCCTCTGCGGACAGGGGATCGCCAGGGTGATCGTGTCCATGGGACACAGAGGGCTTATGAGCGTTACCGGAGACGGTGTGCTGTATGCCAACGTAAAAGGGATCGTTCCCGTCAATACGGTGGGCTGCGGGGACAGCGTCGTAGCCTCCTATGCCATGTCGCATATGACGGGCGAGACGGAGGAGGAGGCGCTGCGGCGCGCCTGTGCCGTTGCCGCGGCGAACGCGACCACCGCGGAGAGCGCCGAGATCCCGTTGGAAACAGCCGAGGAGCTGATGAATAGAATAGTGGTGGAGAAGATGGACGCAGACGTATAGGAGCAATACAAAAAAGTCCGGGGGATCCGGACTTTTCTGCATTTCTTATGAGGGGGGGGGAGATAGTGAGCATTCAACTATCTTGTCTTTTACTTTAAAAGCTAATTGTGTCCAAAATGTGTTTACTTTATTTAATATTTCTAAAATAATCTTAAAGTGATCGTAAAAAGTAGGACGAAAGTACTGCGTAAGTTGAAAAAGAGCGGGTTTCGTGCTATGGTATGAGAAAAGAGCATAGGGGGAAATCATGGCAGCGCTGAAAAATTTGTTGGAGAAAGTGGATCATGAATGTGTTCGCGGTACGCTTGACAGGGAGGTTACGGATATCGTGTATGACTCCCGCAAGGCCGGGCCGGGGTGTATGTTCGTCTGTATCGCGGGCGCGGTCGTGGACGGGCACACATTTGCAGCCGACGCCGTCAGGGCGGGTGCGGCCGTGATCGTGGCGGAACAGGCTGTGGAGCTGCCCGCGGAGGCGGATGTGACGGTGATCAGAGTGCCGGATACGCACTATGCGCTGGCATTCCTGTCGGCGGCTTTTTTCGGGCATCCGGCCGAGGAGCTGAAGATCATCGGGATCACCGGAACGAAGGGCAAGACGACCACGACCTATCTTGTGAAATCCATTCTGGAACATGCCGGCAGAAAAGTGGGACTGATCGGCACGATAGAGATCATCATAGGGGATACCCACATTCATGCGGACCACACGACGCCGGAGTCTTATCTGATCCAGAAGTATTTCAGGCAGATGGCGGATGCCGGCTGCGATACGGTAGTGATGGAGGTGTCGTCTCAGGGTCTGATGCTCCACAGGACGCAGGGCTTCGTCTTTGACTACGGCATCTTTACGAATCTGGAGCCCGACCATATCGGCAAGGGAGAACACAAGGACTTCGACGATTATCTGCACTGTAAAGGGCTGCTGTTCAAGCAGTGCAGGGTCGGCATCGTCAATCACGACGACGTACACTGGGAAGCGGTCACTGCGGGGCACACATGTGTTTTGGAGACATACGGCATCGATACGGAGGCGGATCTTCGGGCAGTCAATATCGCTTTTCTGAAAGAGGCCGGCAATCTTGGCATGTCCTTCGACGTGACGGGGCTGTCACAGATGCACGTACAGATCGCCACGCCCGGCAAATTCAGCGTTTACAATGCGCTGACGGCGATCGCAATCTGTAGACATTTCAATGTCGGGGAGGAAGCGGTCAAGGCGGCGCTCTTCTCCGCGAAGGTGAAGGGCAGGATCGAACCCGTCAAAGTGTCAGACGAGTTCACGCTGATCATAGACTACGCCCACAACGCGATGGCGCTCGAGAACCTGCTCACCACACTGCGGGAGTATCAGCCCCACAGACTGATCTGTCTCTTTGGCTGCGGCGGCAACCGCGCCAGATCCAGAAGGTATGAGATGGGAGAAGTGAGCGGCAGACTGGCGGATCTGACGATCATCACCTCAGACAACCCGCGTACCGAAGAGCCGCAGGCGATCATTGACGACATCAAGACCGGCATCGGCAGGACGGACGGCAGGTATGTGGAGATCTGTGACAGAAAAGAGGCGATCGCCTACGCGATCGCGCACGGGGAGCCGGGAGACATCATCGTGCTGGCCGGCAAGGGGCATGAAGATTATCAGGAGATCAACGGCGTGAAATATCCGATGGACGAGAGAGTGTTGATCCGGGAGATACTCGAAGGAAGGTAGAGGCGGCATGGCGGAAAAATATGCGGACATCATCGTGGATATCTCCCACGAGAAGGTGGACCGTCCCTTTCAGTACAGGATCCCGCAGGAGCTGGCAGAGGCCGTATATCCGGGCGTGCGCGTGCATGTGCCGTTCGGGAGCGGCAATCGGGATAAAGTCGGGTATGTGGTGGACATCAGCGAGCGGGCGGACTATCCGATCGGAAAGATCAAGGATATCACCTCGGTGGACGCAAAGGGCATCACTGCGCAGAGCGCCCAGATCCGGATCGCGTACTGGCTGAAACGGCAGTACGGCTCAACCATGATCGCCGCGCTCAAGACGGTCCTGCCCGTGAAGCAGAAGCTGCGGCAGCTGGAACAGAAGAAAGTGACGGGCTGCCTTGCGGCCGAGAAGCTGCGCGAGGCGGCGGCGGCGTGCGAAGAGAAGCGCCAGACGGCAAAAGCCAGAGTCCTGCGGGCGCTGGCGGACGACGAAGAGCTTCCCTATGAGCTGATCCGCCGCAAGCTCAATATCGCGCCGGCGACCCTGCAGACGCTCGAACGGCAGGGCTTCTTAAAGATCGAGACGGAGAGCATCTACAGGAATCCCGTGAAGCACGTGGCGGGAGAGGAAAAGCGCATCGTTCTGAGCGATGTGCAGCGGACCGTCATCGAGGACGTCATGCGGGATTACCGGGCGGGCACGCCCCATACCTATTTGCTGCACGGCGTGACCGGGAGCGGCAAGACGGAGGTGTATCTGGGGATCATAGAGCAGATGATCGCGCTGGGAAAACAGGCGATCGTGCTCATACCGGAGATTGCCCTCACCTACCAGACGCTGCTGCGCTTCTACAAGCGGTTCGGCGACAGGGTATCCGTGATGAACTCCACCCTCTCTCAGGGGGAAAAATACGATCAGATCCGGCGTGCGGCGGAGGGCGATATCGACGTGATCATCGGTCCGCGCTCTGCACTGTTTACGCCTTTTCCCGATCTGGGCGTGATCGTCGTGGACGAGGAGCACGAGGGAAGCTACAAGAGCGAATCCGCGCCCAAATACCATGCAAGGGAGACTGCGATACAGATCGCGTCGATGCACGGCGCGGCTGTGGTGCTCGGATCGGCGACCCCGTCCATGGAGGCGTATTACCGCGCCCGGACGGGGGAATATAAGCTGTACGAAATGAACGGCAGACACGGGAACAGCAGACTGCCGGACGTACATATCGTGGATCTGCGGGAAGAGCTGAAATGCGGCAACCGCTCTGTTTTCAGCGGCAGACTGCGCGCGCTGATAGAGCAGAGACTGGCGGCCGGCGAGCAGACGATGCTGTTTTTAAACAGGCGGGGCTACGCCGGATTTGTGTCCTGCAGGGCGTGCGGACATGTGATGCGCTGCCCGCACTGCGATGTCTCGCTCTCGGAGCACGGAAACGGAAAGCTGGTGTGCCATTACTGCGGTTACGAGGAACCGCGCCGCCCTGTCTGTCCCTCCTGCGGCTCCAAGTATCTGATGGGCTTCAAGGCCGGCACGGAGCAGATCGTGGAGGCGGTGCGCCGGGAATTTCCGACGGCGAGAGTGCTGCGCATGGACGCCGATACGACCCGGACGAAGGAGAGCTACGAGAAGATACTGGCGGCATTTGCGGACGAGAAGGCGGACATTCTGGTGGGCACGCAGATGATCGTCAAGGGCCACGACTTCCCGAATGTCACGCTGGTCGGGATACTGGCGGCGGATCTGTCCCTGAACCGGAACGATTACCGGGCGGGAGAGCGGACTTTTCAGCTCCTTACACAGGCTGCGGGCAGGGCCGGCAGAGGGGACAAAGCGGGCGAGGTGGTGATCCAGACCTATCAGCCGGAGCATTACAGTATCGTGTATGCGGCAAAACAGGATTACCGCGGCTTCTACGAGGAGGAGATCCTCTACCGCGATCTCATGCAGTATCCGCCGGTGGCGCATATGCTCGCCGTGTTGTTCATTTCCGCGCAGCAGGAGGCGGGGCGTGCGTTGTGCGAGCGGCTGGCGGCACTGGTAAACGACAGCGCGGATCGGTACGAGCGGGGCGGCAGAAGGCTGCAGGTGATCGGGCCGGCACAGGCCGCGGTCGGTAAGATCAACGATCTCTACCGGCATGTTTTCTATGTGAAGCACGGGGATTATCAGGTGTTGGTGGAGATCGTGGATACACTGGAGCTCTTCTGCCGGGAAAATGAGGTAAAAAACGTGACGGTGCAGTATGATTTTGACCCGATGAATACATATTAACAGGGAAAGGAAAAAGGAGAGGATAGACATGGCGATCAGAAAGATCAGAGAGATGGGAGATCCGGTCTTGGAAAAGCGGTGCAAGGAGGTGACGGAGATCACGCCGAGAGTGCAGGAGCTGATAGACGATATGTTTGAGACGCTGTACGAGGCGGAGGGCGTCGGACTTGCGGCGCCGCAGGTGGGCGTCCTGAAAAGGATCGTGGTGATCGACGTCACAGGGGAAGATCCGATCCTGCTCATCAACCCGAAGATCATGGAGACGAGCGGGGAGCAGGAGGGATACGAGGGCTGTCTGAGCGTGCCCGGCAAGAGCGGGATAGTGACGAGACCCAACTATGTCAAGGTGCTCGCCTACGATGAGGATATGCGGGCGTTTGAACTGGAGGGAACGGAGCTTCTGGCGCGCGCGCTGTGCCATGAGCTGGATCATCTGGACGGTCATCTGTACGTGGAAAAGGTGGACGGGCCGCTTGTGAACACGGCGGATCTGGCGGAAGCGGAGGAAGAGTAGAGAGGGAGAACGGTATGAAAGTCGTGTTCATGGGAACGCCTGATTTCGCGGTGAGCGCGCTTCAGGCGATCATAGCTGCGGGACATGAGGTGGCGGCCGTGGTGACGCAGCCGGATAAGCCGAAAGGAAGGGGCAAAGAGGTACAGATGACGCCGGTGAAGCAGTGTGCGCTCGCACACGGCATACCGGTGTTCCAGCCTGTCAGAGTCAGGGAGGCCGATGCCGTGGAGACGCTGCGCGCCTATGGGGCGGACATCTTCGTGGTGGCGGCATTCGGGCAGATCCTGACGGAGGAGATACTCGCCATGCCGAAGTACGGCTGCGTGAATATCCACGCCTCTCTGCTGCCGAAATACAGAGGCGCGGGGCCGATCCAGTGGGCCGTCATAAACGGGGAGAAGACCAGCGGCGTCACCATTATGCAGATGGACAAGGGCATCGACACGGGCGATATGCTCATGAAGACGGAGATCCCTATCGACGCGCGGGAGACCGGGGACAGTCTGCATGACAAACTGGCGGCCGCGGGCGCCGGGCTGATCGTGGAAGCGCTTGTCAGGATAGAGAGAGGCGACGTGACCCCGGTGAAACAGGACGACGAGGCTTCGTGCTATGCCAAGATGCTGCACAAGAGCATGGGAAGGCTCGACTGGCAGCAGGATGCCGAGACGCTGGACCGCCTGATCCGCGGGCTGATCTCGTGGCCGGGCGCATATACCGTCAGAGCCGGCAAAACGCTCAAGATCTGGGAGGAGGAGCCGGTGACGCGTGAACAGATGCAGACAAAGCTAGGACCGGAGGACTTGGACGTCACGGCGGGCACGGTGGCGCTTGTGGAGCGCGATGCCTTCTATGTGCGGGCCGGGAACGGATTTCTCAAGATCCTGGCCGTACAGCCGGAGGGAAAGAAGCGTATGGCGGTGAAGGATTTCCTGTTGGGCTATCCGATGAAGGCGGGGGAGCGTTTGGGCGCATAGGAAGAAAGGAAGGAAAAGTATGGGTTACTACGGCGGTTATTACGGTTACTATTTTGATCCCACCTATTTTCTGGTGCTGATCGGGGCGGTGCTGTGCATCTGGGCGCAGACGCGCGTCAACTCCACCTATCGGAAGTATTCCCGGGTCAGGAGCAGGAGCGGTATGACAGGCGCACAGGCGGCGCAGCGGATTCTGCAGATGTCGGGTATCTGCGATGTGCGCATAGAGCACGTGGCCGGCAGCCTGACGGATCACTATGACCCGTCGAACAAGGTGCTGCGCCTGTCGGATTCCGTGTACGGCTCGGATTCCGTGGCTGCGATCGGTGTGGCGGCGCACGAGTGCGGGCACGCGGTGCAGCATCACAGGGGATACGCGCCGCTGACGTTCAGGACGGCGCTTGTCCCGGTGGCGAATATTGGGTCGATGGCAGGTGTGCCGATCATTCTGCTCGGCGTCCTCATGGGTATGAGCCAGACGCTGATCCAAATCGGCATCTGGGTGTTTGCGCTGTCGGTGCTCTTCCAGATCGTGACGCTTCCGGTGGAGTTCAACGCCTCCTCGCGAGCCCTTGCGATGCTCGGTGATTACGGTATGCTGGAGCAGGGAGAAGTGCAGGGCTGCCGCAAGGTGCTGTCCGCTGCTGCCCTCACCTATGTGGCGGCTGCGGCGACCGCGATCTTACAGCTTCTTAGGCTGATCCTGCTGTTTGGCGGCCGGGGCAGACGAGATGACTGAGCGGCCGGCGGCCGGGCCGCGCGGAAGCGTTTCGGGGTGGAGAAGAGATGAATGTACGGGAGATCGTTCTGGATATCCTGCTGGAACTGTCAAAAGAAAATGAATACAGCAACGTTCTGATCGCAGCCGTTCTGGAGAAATACGATTATCTGGACGGCAGGGAGAAGGCATTTATCAAGCGGGTCGCCGAGGGCACGACAGAGCGCAGGATCCAGATCGACTATGTGCTCGGGCAGTTCTCCAAAACGCCCGTGGACAAGATGAAGCCGCTTATCCGGGAGCTGCTCCGCATGAGCTGCTATCAGATCCTTTTTATGGACAATATCCCTGACGCGGCGGCATGCAACGAGGCGGTCAAGCTCGCGGGGAAACGGCATTTTCAGCCTCTGCAGGGCTATGTCAACGGCGTGCTGCGCGCCGTCGCAAGAGGCAGGGACCGGATCGTTTACCCGGACAGACAGACGGCATATCGGGAATACCTGTCGGTATGTTACTCCATGCCGCCCTGGCTGGTGGACCATTTCTGCGGCGCTTACGGCGAAGAGCGGTGCGAGAAGATCTTACAGTCCTTTCTGCGGCGCGGGGCGGTCAGCGTCAGATTTCAGGAGACGGTCGATGACAAGGAGCGCGGGCGTCTGCTCGAGGCGTGGCGCAGACAGGGCGCTGCGGCAAAGCTGAGTCCGTATCTGCCCTATGCCGCGACCGTGGAAAATGCGGAGGGCATACGCAGCCTCGCGGGTTACGCGGAGGGGGCTTTTGCGGTGCAGGACGTCAGCTCCATGCTGGTGGTCGAGGCTGCGGGCATCAGGCCGGGCGACACCGTGATCGACGTCTGCGCCGCACCCGGCGGCAAGGCCCTGCACGCGGCCTCCAAGCTGGCGGGAACAGGGCAGGTCATCGCCTGTGACCTGACGTCTTATAAGACTGACAGGATAGAGGAAAATATGCGCAGACTGCGCCTGACGAATGTAACCGTCAGGGTGCGCGACGCCCGCGAGGAGGACAGCGGACTGGTGGGCCGGGCGGATGTGCTTCTCGCCGACGTTCCCTGCTCGGGACTTGGCGTGATCGGCAAGAAGCAGGACATCAAATACCGTGTGACACCCGCAGCTATGCAGGAGGTGCAGCGGCTGCAGAGAGATATCCTGCAGAACGTGGTACGGTATCTGAAACCGACGGGTACGCTGATGTACAGCACGTGTACCATGAATCCGGCGGAGAACGAGGAGACGGTGGAGTGGCTCTGCCGGACATGCGGCCTGGAGACGGTGAGCATGGCGCGGGAGCTGCCGGAGGCCGTGCGGGAGACCGCGGATAGGGGATATGTGCAGCTTCTGCCCGGCATACACGGCACGGACGGCTTTTTCATAGCGAAGCTGCGCAGGAGAGGACAGGTATGACGGATCTCAGATCGCTTACGCTGACAGAGCTTGAGGAAGAGATGAAGGCTATGGGCGAGAAGCCCTTTCGCGCGAAGCAGCTGTACGGCTGGATGCACCAAAGGCTCGCCGTCTGCTATGAGGAAATGACGAACCTTCCGAAGACGCTCAGGGATAAATGCAGAGAACGGTACGACTATACCGTGCTCAGGCCGGTGCGCGTGCAGGAGTCCGCACTCGACGGCACACGGAAATATCTCTTTGCGCTGGCGGACGGCAACACGGTGGAGAGCGTTCTGATGCGCTACAGACACGGCAATTCCGTCTGCATCTCCTCACAGGTGGGCTGCCGCATGGGCTGCCGGTTCTGCGCCTCGACGCTGGACGGACTGGAGCGGAGCCTTCTTTCGTCGGAGATGCTGGAGCAGGTGTACGCCGTCATGCGGCATACCGGGGAGCGGGTGTCCCATGTGGTCGTCATGGGAAGCGGCGAGCCGTTAGACAACTATGACAATCTGCTGCGGTTTATCGAACTGCTGACGGACGAAAACGGGCAGCATATCAGTCAGCGGAACATCACGGTATCCACCTGCGGGATCGTGCCTAAGATGCGGCAGCTTGCGGACAGGAAGCTGCAGATCACACTGGCGCTGTCACTGCACGCGGCGACGGACGAAAAGAGAAGGCAGTTGATGCCGATCGCAAAAAGGTACTCCCTGCAGGAGCTGACGGAGGCGTGTGCCTACTATTTCGAGCAGACGGGCAGACGGATCACCTTCGAGTACAGTCTGGTGAAGGGCGTCAACGATTCGGACAGGGACGCGGAGCAGCTTGCCGGGCTCATCGGCCGCCTCAACTGCCATGTCAATCTGATACCAGTCAATCCCGTCAAGGAGCGGGACTATGTGCAGTCGGACCGTCGGGCGGTGGACGCATTTCAGGAGAAGCTGCGGCGCAGGGGCATCAACGTGACGGTCAGAAGAGAACTGGGGCGGGATATCGACGGCGCCTGCGGACAGCTCCGGAGAAGATACATGGAAGAGAGGCGGACTTCTGATATCTTTTGACCTTTTGGGAACAGTGTGTTAAAATGTTCAGGGTTATGGATATATATGGTAAGTGTAGGAGACGACAATAGGAGGAAGTTACGGTGCTAAGATCCTATGCGATAACGGATATCGGACGGAAAAGACAACTGAATCAGGATTTCATCTATCTGTCAGAGACACCGATAGGCAATCTGCCGAATCTGTTTATCGTTGCGGACGGCATGGGCGGACATAAGGCGGGAGATTATGCGTCCCGCTATGCGGTGGAGACTATTGTGGACGAGATCGGCGCGTCGTTCGAGAAGAATCCCGTCAGGATCATGGGAGCGGCGATCGGCAAGGCGAACGCCCGCATACGGCAGAGGGCGCAGGAGAACATAGCCTACAACGGTATGGGGACGACTCTGGTGGCGGCCACATGCATCGGAAAATATCTGGAAGTGGCCAATGTGGGAGACAGCAGACTGTACGTCATAGGCGACGGGATCGAGCAGATCACGGAGGATCATTCCCTAGTGGCAGAGATGGTGCGGATGGGCGGTCTGGACCGCTCGGCGGCGAAAAACCACCCGGATAAGAACATTATCACAAGGGCGATCGGTGCGAGGGATTACATTGACGCGGACTTTTTCAGCAGGGAACTGAAGCCCGGCGATCTGGTGATGCTGTGCTCCGACGGCCTGACAAACATGGTGGAGGACGAGGCGATCCGTCGAATCCTGACAGGAGAGGGAAGCCTTGAGAGCAGAGTGGAGAAACTGGTGGAAACAGCCAACCAAAACGGCGGTAAAGACAATATTTCCGTGATCGTTATCGAGCCGTTGGCAGATGAGGTGGAACATGATTAAGATAGGAATGATGATAGGGGACCGGTACGAGATACTGGAAAAGATCGGTACCGGCGGTATGTCGGATGTATATAAAGCAAAAGATCACAAGCTGAACCGGTCCGTTGCGGTCAAGGTGCTGAAGCAGGAGTTCGGGGAGAACGCGAATTTTGTGTCCAAATTCCGGATCGAGGCACAGGCGGCGGCGGGACTGATGCATCCGAACATCGTCAACGTATACGACGTCGGCGAGGAGGGCGGGATCCACTATATCGTAATGGAGCTGGTGGAGGGCATCACCCTGAAGAAATATATCGAGAAGAAGGCGAGACTGTCCGTCAAGGAGGCAGTCAGCATCGCGATCCAAGTGTCCATGGGTATCGAGGCGGCGCATAACCACCATATCATACACCGTGACATCAAACCGCAGAACATCATTATCTCCAAAGAGGGCAAGGTCAAGGTGACGGATTTCGGCATTGCGAAGGCCGCTACCAGCAATACGATCACGTCCAATGTCATGGGATCGGTACACTACACTTCGCCGGAACAGGCGAGAGGCGGTTACAGTGACGAGAAGAGCGATATCTACTCGCTCGGCATCACCATGTTTGAAATGCTCACGGGCAGAGTGCCCTTCAACGGGGAGACCACGGTGGCGATCGCTATCAAGCATATACAGGAGGAGATGCCGTCTCCCAGGGAGTATGTTTCCGAGATCCCGGTCAGCGTGGAGCAGATCGTGTGTAAATGCTGCCAGAAGAGTCCCGACAGGAGATATCAGTCGATGGGTGAGCTGATTGCCGATCTGAAGCAGTCGCTGATCGATCCCGACGGGGATTTCGTCAAGGTGATCGATCCCGACGAGGAAGCGTCCACCCGCATGATCACGGACAGGGATATGGCGCGGATCAAGAGACAGTCCGACAGACGCGATTCGATGGACGAGGTGATGCGTCTGAAAAAGGACAACAGCCATGTCTATGAAGATGACGAGGATGAGGAGGAAGATGACGAGGACGAGGATTGGGACGAGGATGAGGACGATGAGGATTACGATCCCAAAATGGAGAAGATCACGACGATCCTCGCAGTTGTGGCGGCTCTCCTGATCGGCTGCATCGTGATCTTTTTCGTGGGAAGGGCATTCGGCGTATTCCGGTTTGGCGCGGATGCGGACGGCGACGGACAGGAGGCGTCCGCCGAGCAGGTGGAGATGATCCGGGTCGTCGGCATGAACGTGGACGATGCGAAGCGCGCCCTGCTGGAGCTTGGGCTGACGCCGGAGATCCAGTATGAGGTGAACACCAACTACGCGGAGGGTACCGTTCTTCGCGCGAGCGTGCAGGACGGTCTGATGATAGACAAGAATACGGTGATCGTGATGACCGTTGCACAGGGCGAGGACGGCGTGACCGTTCCGGCGGTGACGGGCAAGTCCGAAGAGGAGGCCGTCTCCATGCTGGAAAAGGAAGGCTTCGTGGTCAGCGTGACACAGAGTTATGACGCCTCTGTGGAGAGCGGCTACGTCATCTCGCAGTCGCCTGAGGCGGACACGACGGCGCCCAGCGGTTCCTCCGTCACGCTCCGCGTGAGTCAGGGAACGGAAGACACGAAAGTCAGAGTGCCGAACGTGGTCGGGCTTACGGAGGAGGACGCCACTGTCAATCTGGTGGAGAGCGGACTGAGCGTCGGCACGGTCACGACGGTGAGCAACGAGGACGCGTCTCTGACCGACAAGGTGTGCTACCAGAGTTATTCCGTCGGCTCTTATGTGGAACAGGGAACGGCCGTGGATCTGAAGATCAGTACCGGGCCGGAAGAGGTGACATACCGCTATTCCGAGGGGATCGCAGCCCCGACGGAGGATCCCGATTACCGCGGCGGCATGTCTGTGAACGTCACGGTGACGACGGCGGACGGCACGCAGCTTCTCAGTACACAGACGTCCACCTTCCCCGTCGTGGTGAATTATACGGGGATCAAGTCGCCAAGCGGCACTGTGACGTTCCGTTTTACGGTAGAGCATGAGGCGGCGGCCACACCGAATCCGGAGACGGGAGAGCTGATCCCGGGTGAGGCCAGCACTGAGGAGAAGACCGTGACGAGAGAGGTCAATTTTACGCAGGAGTAGGACGGAAGCTGACACGGAGGACGGATGACTGGAAAGATTATCAAAGGCATTGCGGGATTTTACTATGTCCATGCAGAGGGCAGAGGCGTCTATGAATGTAAGGCAAAGGGGATTTTCCGCAACGAGAAGATAAAACCGCTCGTGGGAGACAACGTCAGGCTTGAAGTGCTGGACGAAAAGGAGAAGGAAGGGAACATTCTGGAGATCCTTCCGAGGACCAACGCGCTGCTCCGTCCTGCGGTCGCGAACGTGGATCAGGCGATGATCGTCTTCGCTATCGTAAGGCCCGATCCCAACTTCAATCTGCTTGACCGATTTCTGATCCGCATGGAGCGGCAGCAGCTGCCGGCTATCGTATGCTTCAACAAACAGGACATCGCCTCGGACGGAGAGAAAGAGGCGCTGCGCTGCGCGTACGAGACGTGCGGCTGTCAGGTGCTGTTCATCAGCGCATTGGAGGACGAAGGTCTGGAAAAGGTCCGGGAGCTGTTGGAGGGCAAGACTACCACGGTGGCCGGGCCGAGCGGCGTGGGAAAATCGTCTCTGATCAACCGGCTGGCGCCGGCGGCGCACATGGAGACAGGCGAGATCAGCAGGAAGATCGAGCGGGGAAGACATACGACACGCCACTCCGAGATCATCGCGCTCGGAGGAGAGACCTTTATCATGGATACCCCGGGCTTTACGTCTCTGGACATCTCCGAGATCACCAAGGAGGAGCTGGGGCAGTATTATCCGGAGTTCTCGCAGTACGAGCCAAGCTGCAGATTCAGCGGGTGCGCGCACATAAGCGAGCCGGACTGCGGCGTCAAGGCCGCCGTGGAGACCGGAAAGATCAGCAGGGTGCGCTACGAGAATTACAGGACGCTCTATCAGGAACTGAAGGAAGTAAGGCGGTATCATGGATCAAGATGAAAGACGGATGTATCTGATAGAATATCTGCTGCAGGAACAGTCGGGATATGCGAAGATGAAGATCCCGGCCGACCGCAGCGGGCAGCGGACGCTGCTCCGCTCGCTTATGAATGTCAGGCTGCCGGGCGATATCTCCGAGGAGTTCTTACGGATCCAAGACGAATATCTGCAGGAGGTCAATGCAGAGAAGGGGCCGGTATCCGTTGCGGATATGGAAGAACTTTGTCCGGATCTCTATCTCTGGAAAGGGGATATCACCAGACTAAAGACAGACGCCATCGTGAATGCCGCAAACAGCGGTATGACGGGCTGTTATCAGCCGTGCCACAGCTGTATCGACAACTGTATCCACACCTATGCGGGCGTGCAGCTCAGAAACAGGTGCGCCAAGATCATGCAGGAGCAGGGATATGAAGAACCCGTGGGAAGGGCCAAGGTCACGCCGGCCTACAATCTCCCCTGCACCTACGTGATCCATACGGTCGGCCCGGTCGTACAGGGGAGCCTGACCCAAGAGCACGAGAGGCTGCTCGCCTCCTGTTACACAAACTGCCTTGCGGCCGCCGATGAGAACGGAGCGGCTTCCGTTGCGTTCTGCTGCATCTCTACGGGCGTGTTCATGTTTCCGAACAGGAGAGCCGCTCAGATAGCGGTGTCTGCGGTGAAGGACTACAAGGAGAGGACAGGCAGCCGCATCAAGGTGATATTTAACGTGTTCAAGGACACGGACGAAGAGATCTACAGAGCGCTTCTGTCCTAAAGGCGCTCTCACGGCTCACCCGGTAAAGCGATAGATATGAAAGTAGCCCGCGTCAAGCAGTTCCTGCGAAGCGGCTGAGTCAGATTCACAGTATATCCCTCCTTTGAAACAGCTCCCGCAAAAGCGCAAGCATCTTGTCCAGATCGATCGGCTTGGCCAAATGGCCGTTCATGCCCGCGGTCAGCGCCTGTTCGCGGTCTTCCTCGAAGGCGTTGGCGGTCATGGCGATGATCGGGATTGCGGCAAGCGCCGGATCTTCCATAGCGCGGATCGTCTGCGTGGCGGCGTAACCGTCCATGACAGGCATCTGGATATCCATCAGGATCAGATCATAATATCCCGGCCCGGCCGCGCCGAGCATATCACAGGCTTCCCTGCCGTTCTCGGCGCACTCCACCAGGAAGCCGGCCTCTTTCAGGATCTCCACGGCGATCTCCCGGTTGAGTTCATTGTCCTCGGCGAGAAGGATGCGTTTTCCTGTGAAGGAAGCTTCCCGCGGAAGCGCACTGGCTCTGAGAGACGGCTCCGTTTCGGCCTTGCCCTGTCCGAGGCTGCGTTCCAGCGTACGGTGCAGATCGGAAGCAAAGAGCGGCTTGCTGATGAAGCCTGTGACGCCGGCCTCTTTGGCCTCCGGCGCGATGTCAGACCAGTCATAGGCTGACATGAGGATGATCGGAGAGTCCGCACCCACGATCTTACGGATCGCACTGACGGTTTCGATGCCGCTCAGCTCCGGCATGGACCAATCCACGATGTAGACTTCAAAGGGATCGGCAAGCTCCACGGCCTCCGTGGTGCGCGCGATCGCCTCGCGGCCGGACAGCGCCCACTCAGCCCGCATACCGATCTGCCTGAGCATCTTGGACACGCTCTGGCAGCAGACCATATCGTCGTCCACCACCAGACCGCGGAACCCTTTCAGCTCCGCGATAGGGCTCATCTCCTTATGTGCGGCGCTGAAACGCAGCTCCAGCCTGACGGTAAAGGTAGTGCCTTGGCCGTGTACGCTCTCCACACTGATAGTGCCGCCCATCATATCTATGATATTCTTGGTAATGGCCATGCCCAGCCCCGTTCCCTGAATACCGCTGACGGTGGACGTCTGCTCTCTGGTAAAGGGATCGAATACGGTGCGCGCAAATTCTTCGCTCATGCCGATGCCGGTATCGCTCACCTGAAATTCATAAAGCCCTCGGTCGGGGGCGGAAGCGGCCCGCTGTGTCACGCGGACGGCGACTGTGCCGCCGACAGGGGTAAATTTGATAGCGTTGGAGGTCAGGTTCAGCAGGATCTGATTCAGACGCAGCTTGTCGCAGCAGATCTCCTCGTCCGTCACGTCCACGGTGTCGATGTACAGCTCCAGATGCTTGGCGTGAATGTCCGCCTGAATGATATTCCGCAGACCCTGCAGGATATCCGCGAGGTTTTCCGGCCGTTCGTTGATGGTGACCTTGCCGGATTCGATGCGGCTCATATCCAACACATCGTTGATGAGAGAGAGCAGATGATTGGAGGCCTGTGCGATCTTGGACAGATAGTCCTCCGCCCGGTCGCGGTCGTTCAGATGAGCGGTCGTCAGGGCGGTATACCCGATGATAGCGTTCATGGGCGTGCGGATATCGTGCGACATATTGTTGAGAAAGGTCGTCTTGGCACGGTTGGCGGCATCGGCAGCCTGAAGCGCTTCCGTCAGCTCCTGCGTCTTTTTCCGCAGTTCGCCCGTGGCCAGATCGATCTTTTTCTGTAACTGCCGCTGATTGCGGGTGCGCACCGCGAGCATGACAAACGCAAAGAGGAGCAGCAGTACGAGAGCCACGCCCAGCACGCTGTAGATCGGATTCCGATAGAGGAACGCGGTCAGGCTGACGTTCTGTTCCCGTCCGGCGTCGACCTCGTCGGTCATGACGGCGTCCAGCTCCGCGTCGGTAAAGCTGTCGGAGCCTTTGTCCAACAGCGAGAGCAGATAGCGCCCGCCCTTTACGTCGTTCTTCACGGCATAGGAGAAAGAGGTATCCCAAAGGGTGACGGAAGACAGCCGGTTACGCACGTCCTGCTGGACATACATCTCGGCGGCGTAAGAGTAAAGGATAACGGCGTCCGCCTCGCCGTCAAGCACCGCCTGTACGCAGTCGCCGTTGGAGGGATACCGCGTCACGGCCTCCTCGGCGTACCGGGACGCTATGTAGCGGTCGATGGCGTCTGCCCGCTCCGTCGCAGCCAGATGCTCCACCGTCCCGTCGAAGCCGTTCAGGGTCAGACGGGCAAAGCTGGTCTGAAAGTAGGGCACGGTGATCTTGTAGCCCTCTTCCTCCGCCAGATAGTAATCGCCGGCGAAATCTAAGACCACATCGGCCGCGCCGGACGCCCGGAGCGCATAATACTCGCGGCGGTCCCGCACGGGGATATATTCATAGTTCAGGCCGAGACGCTCGGCGAGAAGCTCGAACAGGGCGGGCAGGATCCCCTGCGCCTGACCGTCCCGAAAGTAGCAGTAAGGTTTCCGGTCGGGGTTGATGAGCAGCTTCAGGGGAACGCCGGACGCCCGATGCTCTTCCAGAAATGCCCGCTCTCCCGCGTTCAGGATAACGGAGCCGTCCTGAGCGGTGGCGTAGTAGATCTCGTGCAGGGTGGCCCGCCAGTTGGGGTCGTGCAGATCCATCTCATTGATGGCCGTGTCGATCCGGGCCATCAGATCGGGCCGGTCTTTGCGGGTGCAGACATAGAACGGGCTGGCGTCGAAGGATTCCAACAGCCACTCGTTCTCCAAGAGCCGCAGACTCCCGGTGACGGCGGCGTCTATGCTGCCGTCCTGAAGAGCGGCCGTCAGGTCGTCCTGTTCGGCGAAATAGACCGGCTGATAGGTAAACGCGTGCTCCGCCGCGAAGCGTTCAAAATTGGCGTTCTTGGAATTGCCCTCCAGCATGCCGACCCGGATGCCGTCGTAAGTGGCATAGTCCCCTTCCACGATATCCGCGTTGCCGGCTTTGACGGTGAAAATGGTGGAATTGACGCCGATGTCCTGCGCGGAGAACAGAAATTCCGCTTCCCGCTCCGGCGTCTTGGAGACGGAAGTGACCAGATCCACCTCGCCGGAACGGAGCATGTCGAGGGAATCCGCGTAAGAGCTTTCGTAGCCCACATATTCGTAGGACCAGCCGCCGTGGATAGCCAGACGCTGCAGAAATTCATAGCCGTAGCCGCTCCGGTGTCCGTCCTCCGCTATCGTGTGGTAGCCGGAGAAAGCGAAGAAGCCCACCCGAAGGACCTCCGGCTGTTCTGCGGCCGGAGCCGCGGCGTATGCGGTGAAGCGGGATGACAGCAGTAGAAGTGCGCTCAGTGCGAGGCACAGCGGGCGTATTTTCCTCATTGAAAGTTTTCTCCTTTGTCCGGGGCGACGGCGCTCCCGAGTATGACTTTTATTATTATACGGGAAAAAGCATGCGGATTCAAGGGGCGGGAAACTTTTTCAATTCCCTATTGACGTTCCCCACATACAAAAATAAAATGATAATCATGGGTATCGGTAACGGAAGATGATCCGGGACAGAGAAATACGAAAGACCCAACGAACGGAGTGAATGACATGCTGAGAAGCGGTATCTATATTGTTATGGGCTATCTGTGCGGCAGCGTCCTGTTTGCCAGAGCCGCCGCAGCGATCCTGCAGAAGGGAGATATCGCGGCGCAGAGCCCGGACGGCAATCCGGGAACGGCGAACGCCTTTCTTTACGGGGGCTTCTGGTGCGGTATCCTGACACTGTGCGGCGATCTGCTTAAGGGCTTCCTGCCGGTGCAGCTGTATCTGCAAGGAGCGGAGCGCGAAGGGCTCGGGCTGCTTTTTGTCGTCGTCGCGCCGGTGATGGGGCACATGTTCCCGATCTTTCACGGATTTCGGGGCGGGAAAGGCATAGCCGTCACCTTCGGCTGTCTGCTGGGACTTTTTCCGGATCTGCACCCGGCGTTCATTCTGGCGTTTATGTTTCTCTTCTTTTCGCTGGTGGTACGGATCACGCCGCACTGCGACAGGACCATATGGGCATACAGATGCGCGGCGGTCGGCATGCTCCTGTTCGTGGACGATATTTATATCATAGCGGCGTTTTGGATCATTTCCCTCGCGGTCAATCTGAATCTGCGCTGCGATAACGCTAAAGAAGAAAAATGTCGGGTGAGGATACTATGGAAGCGTTGATCTTATCGTGCGCCACGGGAGGCGGGCATAATGCGGCGGCTCAGGCCATGCATGAGGAATTGGTGCGCAGAGGCCATAGGGCGGATATCTTGGATCCGTATACCCTGTTCGGCAAAGCTGCGGCTGCACGGGTCGGCGGCTGCTATGTACAGTGCGCCCAAAAGGCGCCCGGACTGTTCGGCGGCATATACAGGCTTGGCGATCTGTGCAGGCGTCTGCCCGGAAAGTCGCCTGTATACTGGGCGAACAAAAAGGCGGCGGACCGTATGCAGGAGTATCTGAGAGCGCATTCCTATGACGTGATCCTGACGACGCATCTGTTTCCGGGCGAGATATTGACGCATCTGCGCAGACGGGGCGTACCGCTGCCGAAGCTCATCTTTATCGCCACGGATTACACCTGCATCCCGTTCACGGAAGAGATAGCATGTGATTATTTCGTCATACCCTCTACGATGCAGAAACAGGAATTTTGTTCATGGGGCATCCCGCCGGAAAAGATAATCCCCATAGGGATTCCTGTGAAACGGGGATTTCGTGAGAAGGCGGATCGGGAAAGGACGCTGGCGCGTCTGGGCTTAGATCCCCAAAACCGCTATATCCTGTTAGCGGGAGGAAGTATCGGAGCGGGAGAGATCTATAAGGCAGTCCGCATTCTGCAGGGCTATCTGCAGGAACACAGGGAAGTCGTCCTGATCGTTGTCTGCGGTACCAATCAAAAGCTGTATAGAAAAATGGCGGAGAAATATCACGACGAGCCGCAGCTTCTTTTGTTAAAGAATACGGAGCGTATCGCGGCGTATTTGCAGGTCTGCGAGCTATACATCTCAAAACCGGGCGGGATCTCTTCAACGGAGGCAGCCGTCGCCAATATCCCGCTGATCCACATCTCGCCGATACCCGGATGCGAGACAAGAAACGCGGCCTTTTTCGCCGCATGCGGGATGAGCATAGGCGTTTCCGATCTGAAAAAAGAGCTGCTGCAGGCGGTACGGCGATCGACTGACAGGGAGACAGTCGTCAAAATGACAGAGGCGCAGCGCAAGGCGGTGGATCCGTCCGCAGCCGAAAAGATCGCGGCGTTTGCGGAGGAGCTCGCAGCGGGAACGCGGTAGCTACGCCTATTTCTAATATGTTTCTTATTTTTTTGATAAAACCCCCTTGCTTTATCAGGTCATGAGGCTTTTCCGGTAAGATCGGAAGGGTTTCGTACCAAAAAAAGGGGGTTTTATATAATTTTGCCCATTTCGCGGAAAAATCTGCCGATATAAGCTACAGAAGAGACGGAATCGCTGCAAAGAAGCTTGGCAGCGGGAGCCGATTACGGAAAAGAGGGGAAGTGAGCGGTCTGACAGAGATAGCGGTATGTGATGATGAAAAGGCCATAAGGGAGCAGCTTGTCCGCCTGATCGGCAGACAGGGCGCGGACTGCAGGACTTGGCAGTTTGCCTCCGGAGAGGAGCTGCTCGCCCAAGACAGGCGCTTTGACATGATCTTTCTTGACATACAGATGAAAGGAAGAAACGGGATAGAGACAGCGAGAGCCATACGAAGGTATGACGAGCGTGCAGTCATCATCTTTGTGACGGTGGTGAAGGAGTATGTGTTTGACGCCTTTGACGTAGGCGCGTTCCACTATCTCTTAAAGCCCATTGAGGAACAGAGATTCGGGGAAGTCTTCGCCAATGCGCAGAGAGAGGCGGAAAGAAGACGTGATAAGAGGGCGGAGCCGGCGCTTCTTATCAAAGGGAAGAAGCGCAGCTATACGCTGAAACAGAGGGATATCCTGTATATCGAAAGCAGAGCCAACAGGGTCGTGGTACACACGGTCAAGGGCGAGATAGAGGCATGGTACGCCATGCGCAGACTGGAGGAAAAATTGGGAGACGGTTTTTACCGCTGCCACAGAGGATATATTGTGAATATGGCACATATAGCGGAATACACAAACGATATGATAGAGCTGGACAATGCCGACAGGATCTATCTGGCGAAGGACAGATATCCGGAGTTTGTAAAGGCATATGTGCGCTATATCGGCGGCGGAGGCGCGGCAGATGCTTAAGGGGTCAAATCTTCTCTTTGAAATATATTGCGCGGCATTCCAAGGGTTCTGTCTGCAGTATTTCATGGGAAACTTTTTGGAATACAGAGGAAGAAAAAAGCCGCTGTATGTGGCGGTCTTATACGCCGTATTTATTTTATGCGCCAACAGGCTCCTGACCGGCGGATATGAGGATATGCGTGCAGTCTGCAGCCGGCTCGTCTCCTTTGCGGTCTTACTCCTGTTTGTCTTCGCTTTTTACAGGGCGGCAAGGCCGATCACAGGTTACTTGGCCGTCACGTTTATGATGGTCATGCAGACAGGTTTTTTTGCGGCGCACAGCGTATCGAGAGCCGGAGGCGTACTGTACGATGTGTGGATCTGGTGCATAGAAAGGGGATATATCAGAAATAAGACCGGGATCACAGCCATATTCGACGTGACCGCCATAGGGCAGCAGATGATACTGTGTGCCGTATTCTCCGTTCTTTGCTTCCGCTCTCTGCGGAGCATAGCAGACGGCTTTCGGGAAAAGGATCATCTCATAAGCAGAACGGAATTATATTTTCTGCTTGCGCCGAGCGCGGCGGGACTGCTTGTATGTATGCTGCTGCGGCTGATCGTGGTACGGGCGGAAAACGGCATGCCGCAGGTGCTGTATGGAAGCCACCCGGTGCTGCTGTTGGTGATCCCTGCGATCTTAGGGCTGAACCTGCTGTCGGTCATATACAGTGTGAAGCTGTTTCAGGATATGGTCTCGCTGAATCGGGAGAAAAACAGCAAGGCGGTGCTGGAAAAGCAGGTGGCTGATATGCAGGGGCAGATAGCGGAGCTGGAGCATATCTATTCCGGCATACGGGGCATGAAGCATGACATGGGGAACACGATCGCCGTTATCACACAGCTCGCCGAGGAAGGCGGAAAAACCGCAGAGCTGCAGCAGTATCTGTCGGAGCTGAACAGGACCTTTGACAGACTGGAATTACCGTATAAAACAGGGAACGCGGTGGTGGATACGCTTCTGAACGTAAAATATCATGAAATGATGCGCACCATGCCTGACGTAAAGCTGTATGCGGATAAGCTGCTTTTTACGGACAATATCGTGATCGGGAGCTATGACATCGGTGTGATTGTTGGGAATGCGTTGGACAATGCGGCGGAAGCCTGCGGGAAGATGAAAGGAGGCGGCAGAGAACCGTTTATCCGTCTGTCCTCATTTGCAAAAGGGAAGATGTTTTTTATCAAGGTGGAAAACAGCTTTGACGGGAAGGTGGTG